>JADJTK010000011.1 GCA_016711225.1 Opitutaceae bacterium | reverse complement strand
GGACGGGTTGGTCTCCAAAACCTGACCGGCAGGGTGCGACTCCCCTGGCGCCGAGCCAATTTCGAGGCAGGAGGACGCAGCTACTTCATCTCGGAAAACTGAAACCCACCTGCGTCCGGTATTTCTCCCTCGGAGACCTCGCATAGCTCAACAGCAGAGCAGTCGACCGATAATCGACAGACCACGGCGCGCTACCGTGTGCGAGGACCATTTTGTGGAGGTTAGGCCGATCGAGTGATGGCGCGTGGCTGAAGACCACGAGAGTCCGGTGCAATTGACTCGTTCCCCACGCGGAACTCGGGGCGTTGCCCCGTGCCTGCGGCACGCCGCTTCGCGCGCGGCGCGCTTCGCCGGGAGCCTCCACCATTATCAACGGAGCGTAGCCTAGAAGTCAGGCACTCGGCTTGGGACCGAGATCACGCGTGTGCGAGTCACGCCATCCTGACCACTTCAGATGGAGTCCGTGGTGTAGCAGCAGCACAGCGCCCCGTGACGGCGTGAGCGCGGGTGCGATTCCCGTCGGATTCCCCAATGCGGTCGAGCCAAACCAGCAGAGTCGCCTGCCTGTCGAGCAGGAGATAGCGGGGGCAGCACCCGCCGGTCGCGCCATTTTCTCCCTCCATCGTCCAAGAGACAGGACGCGGGCCCGCGAAGCCTGAAATCCAAGTGCGAGTCTTGGTGGAGGGACCACTTTCGGGGGATAGTGAAATAGTCATCACGCCTGGCCTACACCCAGTTGAATTCACGGTGCGAATCCGTGTCGCCCGACCAGCTTTCTTGCCGCGTAGCATAGCAGTAATGCGCCCGACTGTTAATCGGGAGCATGCAAGTGCGAGTCTTGCCGCGGCAGCCATTTTCCTCGGCGAGTGAGCCAGTGACCACGCCTGCCCGACATGCGGGAGGGCGCCTGCAACCCGGCGTGGCCGAGGACTACTTTCTCTCAGCCGCGTCGGAGGATCTAGACGCGGCGAGGGGATCAGCCGGCCCGATGTATTCATCGGCGAGAAGCTTCCTCCGCTCTGGCGGCACCATCCGGACGTAGCTCAGCCTTAGTCAGAGTGCTCGCTTCGGAAGCGAGGGGTCGCAGGTGCAAATCCTGCCGTCCGGACCAGTTTCATTGCCGGGTCTTCTAATTCGTAGGACAGCGGACTTTGAATCCGTGAATGCAGGTGCGAAGCCTGCCCCGGCAGCCATGGAGGCGTAGCTCAATAGCAGAGCAGCCGGCTCTTAACCGGCAGGCTGTGGGTGCAAGTCCCACCGCCTCCACCATTTCCGCCGCAGTCGGCGATGTGAACGCGGCACGTCCCGCCAGTGACATCGTGGGAAGTGGCGAGAGCGGGTCGCGATGCGCGCCGCTGTGATCGGTTCAAGATTTCGCTCGGTGGCGCAGCAGGAAGCGCAGCTCCCTCATAAGGAGAAGGTCGCGGGTGCGAGTCCCGCCCGAGCGCCCAGTTTTCATCCAGGTGTGGCAGAGCAGCAATTGCGGCGCGCTGTAAACGCGCAGCCCGTCAGGGCTACGGAGGTGCAAGTCCTTCCGCCTGGACCAAGCCGGCAAATCATAGAAAGCGATGTGCGATCTTGGTAAGATCGATAGCGGGGTGCATGTCCCCGTGCTGGCTCCATTTTCCCGTTCAGGCCCCGGGCCGCGTGTTGCACGCCCGTGGATCCTAACCGTCCGGCCTTTTTAACGCCGGTGTGCATGAGATCGCCGGGACCGCGGTGAGCGGTAACGGTTCAGGCGGGCCGCCCGCGCTCGTCAGGCGGGAGAGCTATTTGCGAGCGTGGCGGAACTAGTATACGCAGCAGCCCGAGATGCTGCCGGGCGCAAGCCCATGAGGGTGCGATTGACTCGCTGCGCTCGGGGCTCCGCCCCACGCCTACGGCGTGTCGTTCCGCTTCGCTCCACCCTCCGTTCGCACCAATTCCTTATGCCGGGGTGGATAACCGGAAACCAGTAGACCGGCTCGCCTCAAAAGCGATGATCCTTGGGAGTGCGGGAGCGCAGCAGCGCGACCGGGCCGCCGGAGGGGAGCCCGAAGGGCTGAGCGCGAAGAGCGCGAGCCAATCTCCCCTCCGGCACCATCCTTGTCGGCGCCTGGTTTGCCCGGAAACAGTAGACGGGACTCCCTTAAAGCGAGACAGCCTTCGGGGTGCGCGAGCGCAGCAGCGCGACCGGTCCGCTGAAGGCGGAGCCCAACGGGCCGAGGGCGAAGAGCCCGAGCCATTCCCCGGGCGCCGACCAGTTTTCGCCGATGTGGTTAACCGGAAAATAGTACACCGGCTCCGCTCAGAACGGATGAGCCTTGAGGGTGCGGGAGCGCAGCGGCGCGACCGGGCTGCCAGAGGCGGAGCCCGAAGGGCCGAGGACGATGAGTCCGAGCCAATCCCCCCGTCGGCACCAATTTCGGTGGGTGGTGCAATCAGTAGACACGCGAGTCTCAGAAGCTCGTGGGCATCACGCCCGTGCAGGTGCAAGTCCTGTCCCACCGACCATTGCCCGTCAGGTGTAGTGAGCGACACGCCGACCTTGTAAGTCGGTTCCAGGCCGGTGCGAATCCGGCGGCGGGCTCCATTTTCCCAAGCAGTGAGATCAGGGTTACTTCGCCTCATAAGCGCGCGGTCGCCGGTTCGAGTCCGGCCCTCCCGACCAATTACCGGGAGGTAGCTCAGTGGTAGAGCACGTTCATCCCTGTTCGGTTTTCTCTTGGGAGAGCATTTCCGGGTAGTGAAGGTGAAGTTACTTCGCTCCAAACGACAAATCCCCGTGCCTTGGTGCGAGCCAAGGCTGCGAAAACGAGCGCCTGCGTCTCACGCAAGTGAGGAGCAGGAAGGGCCCAGGGGGACTTCGCCTGGTTTCTCCCGGATTCTTTTTCGGAGGCAGTGAGCGTGCGGTTACTTCGGTAGAGCAGCGGCGAAAGCCGTCGGTCGTCGGTTCAAATCCGACTCCTGCGCGAGCAGGATAGCTCAGTCATCAAACCTCGCCCGCGACTTTGGCGCGCTGGCGCGCGGTCCTTCGGACTCCGCCTGCGGCGGCCCCATCTACGCCCGCTCCGCGGGCTCCGTCTCCTCCGACTCCATTTCGGAGGCAGTGATGGCGCGGTTACTTCGGCAAACGCAACGCGACAAGCGATCGCTCGTAAGAGCTTGTGGGTTCGAATCCCACTCGGGCCTCCGGGCCCGATGGCGAAAATATCAAACCGGGCCGAGCAATCTCCTCCGATCTCCTCTTCGAGGGTAGTGAGAACGCAGTTACTTCGGATAAGCACCTCAACCGTGCCCTGGTTCAAACCCAGAAACCTGCGTCCGTTGTTCTCCCTCGATCGACCTTTGCGGGCAGTGATCTCGCGGCTACTTCGGAACTGATGGTCGGCGGTTCAAATCCGCCTCCCGCCTCGTGCGGGATAGCTCAGTGGTTAGAGCACCAGACGCCGCAAGGCGGTTCCCGTGAGGCTTGTTCTCCCGCAATTCTTCTAGCCACCGTCGCCCGACGCTTCGGGTACAACCCCGTCGCTCCGGCATTCCCGGACGCGACCCCAAATGCAAAGGAGGCCACGATGGCCAAGTTCAGTATCCTTTCGGCCCTGTCGCGTAAGGCAGGTCAGCCGAACACCGTTAACTTCGAAGGCGGTCGCTCTTTCACCCAGACGGCCAAGCTCGAACTCGTGTCGATTCTCATCACGACTTTCCTCGGCGATGAGTTCTACCGCACTGAGAAGCAGACCACCGCTCGTATCCGTGAGCTGATGGGCAAGGTCGAGCCGGAGTTCTCCGCCAAGGCCGCGCTCTATGCTCGCAACGAGCACGGCATGCGTTCGGTCAGCCACCTCGTCGCCGGCGAAATCGCCAAGGGCGTGAAGGCCCGCACGTGGACCAAGAGCTTCTTCGACCGGGTGGTTCGCCGCCCGGATGATGCGCTCGAGATCCTCGGCTACTATCTCGCGGTCTACGGCCGTCCGCTCCCGAACTCCCTCAAGAAGGGACTCGGTGCGGCGCTCGCGCGCTTCGATGAGCACCAGCTCGCGAAGTACCGCCGCGATCACGGGACCTTCAAACTGGTCGACGCCGTCAACCTCGTCCGCCCGCCGGCTACGCCGGCACTGACGAAGCTGGTACGCGGTGAACTCGCACCGGCGCAGACCTGGGAGACGCAACTCACCCAGGCCGGCACGGCCGACAACACCGCCGAGGCGAAGTCTCAGGCCTGGGCTCAACTCGTCCGCGAGCGTAAGCTCGGGTACCTCGCGCTCCTGCGCAATGTCCGCAACGTGCTTACCCACGCTCCGGACGCGGTCGACGAACTGTGCGCGCAGCTCACCAACGAGCAGGCCATCCGCCGCTCGCTCGTGTTCCCGTTCCAGTTCCTCTCCGCCGTGGAGGTCCTCGAGAAGGGCAATCTTGCCGGCACGGACAAGGTCATGGAGGCGCTCAACGCCGCCATCGATCTTTCGCTGGCCAATGTACCGAAGTTTGAGGGTTCGACGCTGGTCGCGCTCGATTGCTCCGGTTCGATGGCTGGTCGTCCGCAGACGATCGGTTCGCTCTTTGCCGCCGTCTTCGTGAAGGCGGTCGGAGCGGACCTGATGGTCTTCAGCGACGATGCGCGCTACCTGACGTTCAACCGCCGCGATACGACGCTGACTTCGGCTCGCCGCATCGGCTTCGCGTCGGGTGGCACGAACTTCAACGCCATCTTCCAGCGCGCGAACAAGGCGTACGATCGCATCGTGATCCTGTCCGACATGCAGGGCTGGGTCGGTGGAGGTGCTCCGGTGGCTCCGTTCGCGGACTACCAGCGCCGCTACAGCGTGCGTCCGCGCGTCTACAGCTTCGACCTGAAGGGTCTGGGCACGCTCCAGTTTCCGCAGGAGCGCGTCTACTGCATGGCCGGTTGGAGCGATCGTGTGCTCGAGATCATGCAGAAGCTCGACCGCGATCCGGAGGCGCTGGTGCGTGAAGTCGAGGCCATCGCTCTCGACCAGACGGCAAACTGACAATCGTTAACCCGCGGGGCCGGCCGATGCCGGCTCCGCTTCCCCTTTCATTGGTATCTCTCAGATGAATTCCTATGGCTTCAGCTGCGGCAAAGCGTCGCTCAGCCACTGTGGAATTCTAGTCGTTTCCTCGCGCAACGTGCCGCTTCGCGCCGACAACACCAAACGGTAAGGTGCCTCTGCTGAGCTGTTGTCGAACACAAAGGCCTCTGAAACGAAGGTGAGCGCCACGACAAGGTTAGCGAGCGACTGCGCGTAGCGTCGCGCCAATCGATCGGTGGGCACATCGTGCCCGCCGTGTCGCACTCGCTGTGCGACACGAGCTTCCGACAGTAACGGACTCGCCAAGCCAACGAAAATCAGAGTGACCCGATATCCAGCTGCCATCGCATCCCGCAGGAACTGAAGCTTGGCTCCGGCTGGGTCGGAGAAGACCGTCTCCGTGATGAAGGACTTGCGTTCGGCCACGAACGCCATCCGCAAACCGTCGGCCGCTGCCGCTGCTTCATGGGCGTCAATTCCCAACGCGGCTAGACGATCGGCGTTCACAAAATCCAAACCCAGCGATTGGAGGTGGGCCTCGAAGAATGTCGATTTCCCGGCTCCATTGGGTCCCGCCAGAATGATCAAGCGGGGAGTCGTCATGCGGTCGCAGCAATCGGCTTCTTCTTGTTGGGTCGCGAGACTGCCTCAAAACGCCGGTTGACGAAATGCCCGCGACGGGTCGTCCCATCCGGGCTGCGCTCGATCACCAATTCCGGGTTCTTCGGATCCGCTTCGTAGACCGGGTTGCCGTGACGATGGATCAGGGCGGCAACCCGTTTTTGTCCCTCTTCGGTTTGCGAAAACTCCACCACCTTGGCCAGATCCTGGATCGGCGCGGTTTGTTTGATCCGGGTGATACTTTTCCCGGAAAGGATTGGCTCAAGCACCAGCCCGAGTTTGGCCCAATGCTCAATCTGGGCGGTGGGCGAGCGATCGAGCAGCGCGCCCGACGAACGGGCTCGATGCACCAGATTGGAATCGATGCGAAGGGGGATCGTCGTGCTCATTGCCGCTACGGTGTAGCAAAGTGCTACACTGTCAACGGCGCGCGAAACTGCAAGCGACTCGGTGATGTTCGGGTGTCCTGTCCGGCCCGCCCTCCTACTTTCCAGATCCTCGTGTAGTGAAACATATATCATGCCGCGCTTCGAACGCGGTGATGCGGGCGAGAATCCCGCCACGAGGTCCAAGAAATCCGCCTGGCGGATTTCTGATCAGGAATGCGCGCAGCGAATTCCTTGGAAGACAAAACCGCCGAGGGCGGTCGCCCGTTGGAAACGGGCCGGATCCCGTCACGGGATTGTGGAGCATGCCCACTGTCTTCCGCCATTTTGCAGGGTTAACCCGCCGAGGGCGGGGACTGTTTCGAAAGCAGAAAGCAGATCGGTCCTTCGGGACTGGGGAGCGTGACCTCAACCCTCCGCCATTTTCAATCGGAGGGTTAATTCCGTGAGACGGAAGCCGCGGTGCTAACGCGTGAGATCCCGCACCTGCGGGATTGGGGGGCAGGACCTCAACCCTCCGCCATTGCCGGGTCGTCTAGCAGTAGGACAGCGGACTCTGACGTAGCGCAGCGGAGATGGATCGACCGCAGGTCGACCCCGCAGGGGCGAGCGTCGGCGAGTCAATCCGCCAGCGCTGGTGCGAACCCAGCCCCGGCAGCCATTTTCGCCCTGTAAGCGTAGAGAGCGACGCATCGCACTCGTAATGCGGGGAGGCCGGCGCACATCCGGCACGGGGCCCCATTTTCCACAGAGAACACACACCGTCATGGCTCGTCCATGGCACAGCGGCGCGAGCCGCGGCGTTTCCATTTTCCTCCCATGAGCAACATCCTCGACAAACTCATCGTCCTCTCGCTCAACCGCGCCTGGCAGGCCATTGGCCACCGCACGGTCAAGCAGGCGTTGGTCGCCTTGAACGGCGGCTCCGACGGCGTTGCTCCGGCCGTGGGCCTGGACATCGGTTACGCGAAGAACGCGGACGACTCCTGGAACTTCGACGAGCCGGTCTACCTCAACCCGGTTGCCTGGGAAGAGTGGGTCCGACTCCCGATCCGCGACTTCGATTTCACGGTCCACACGGCTCGCCTCGCGATCCGTGTGCCCACGGTCATCGTATCCACGCAGTACGATCGCATGCCGGTCTGTGCTCCGCGCTTGAGTCGCGATGCCGTCTTTTCCCGCGACGGCGGCGTCTGCCAGTACACCGGCGAATTCGTCGGCCGCAGCGGCGGCAACCTCGATCACGTCATTCCCCGTGACCGTGGTGGCCGCGACAGCTTCGACAACCTCGTGTGGGCCAAGAAGGAGATCAACTCCCTCAAAGCCAACCGACTCCCGCATGAGGCGGGCCTGCGGCTCCTCCGCCGGCCCAAGGCTCCTGCACCGCTCCCGGTCTCCGCGACCATTCGCGAGGCCAAGCACCCTGACTGGCGACACTTCCTCACGCGCTAACGACCGCCCGGCGTGAGGAAGGCGCCGGGCATTCGTTCCAGCCAATTCTCAGAATCTGCCGCGGTGGTCGACTTCCCATGACTTGCGTACTGTCACAGACCGACGAGCTGGCCGATTTCCTCGATATCGTGGACATCGCGCTGGCGACGATCTCCCGCCGCCTGCCCGCCACCGTCGCCCTCGATGATCTCGAGTCCGTCGGCAAGCTGGCGCTGGTGGTCACGATCGGCCAATGCACGGGCACGCCCGATGAGGTGCGCGCCTACTGCTTTGTGCGCGTCCGCGGGGCGATGCTCGACGAGCTCCGCCGCATCGATCCGCTTTCTCGTCGTCACCGCTCGCTGGCTGTCGTCGTCGCCCGAACACTTCTGGCGCTGGAGGCCCGTCTCGGTCGTGTGCCGACGGATCATGAGGTCGCCGTTGCGACGCAAATCCCGACGGCGGACGTCGCGGCGGTGCGTCTGGCGGCGGCGCAAACCACCGACGAGATCGAGTGGGACTGCATCCCTGACAGCGAGGCGGCTTCTCCCGCCGAGTCTGTTGAGGTGGCCGACGTTCACGCCTGCCTGCGTGTCGCGCTCGATCGTCTGCCGGCCAACCAAGCGCTGGCCCTGCGCCGCTATTACCTTGAGGACGCCACGCTCGACGACATTGCCGCCGAGCTCGGGGTCTCGCGCGAGCGTGCCCGCCAGGTGCGCGAAGCAGGGGAGAAGAAGCTGCGCAGCGATCTGCTGGTGCTCTCGCTCTGGCAGACGCTGGTGCAACGCCGCGACTGAACCGTTCCGCGCCATGCGCTATCTCGACAAACACACCGCATTTGAGAAACGGCTCCGCCAACGGGCGCGTGAGCACCGACGCCTCATGCACGCTCGCTGGCACGCGCCGGTTGTCCCGTTGGAGCACGCGTTTCAACGAGGGTGGGAGAAGACCTACGTATTGAGGGATGACATCCGCCGTCGCCCGGACTTCCGCGTCTTCCCTGCGGTACTCGAGGTCGTGAATCGGCGGCTGTATTGCCGCAACCGGGAGTTCAAAGCTCGTTGCGGTCAACCTCTTCTCCTGCGCCCGAGAGTCATCCCGGTGGCCAAGTGGCTCCAGCTCGGCTGGCCGGACAGCCACCAGCGCTTGTTTGCCTATGGTCACTGGAAACTGGAGGAAGAGGCGTGGCGCCCCGAGTTCATGCGTCGCTACATTCTTGGGTTCCGATTGGTGCGCACCTGGTGGCTCGAGGAAGAGGTTCGACCGTTCATGGTCACCCATCAGCAGGTCGATCTTCCTGAAGTGCGCAGCCGGATCGCTGAGATTTCGGCTTTCATGGAAACCCATCACGGCTGGGCGCTGCATGACCATCTGCGGGGGCACCGCCAATGGTCGCGGCGTTTCGATACGCCCCGACCCGAACTCCGGAGCGGCGCCGACAACGATGCGCAGATGGAGGACGCTCATACCTGACTTCGAAGTCATGGATGATGCTCGAAGAGCGATACTCAATCGTCGGAGAATCTGATATCCTGTCCACGAGCTCAAATCTGACGAGCAATCGAAATCCTGTCCCCGCCAATGAAACCACGACTTCCAGAGGAATTTCCCGCGCGGGTCCTCGAACGTATCGAGCACCTTGACTGCCTTCTTGCGGCAGGTGGACTCTACTCAACCCATCGGGAGGACATATTTACCAAGGTGATCGTTCCGGAACTGAAGGCTCTGGGGTTTCGCGTAGAATCCGGATATCGCGGTGCTCATGTCCGGTTCTCTACGAGCGAGGGAATCTCGCGCATCTGGCTTGAGACGGCTTCAAAAGTGAAGGTGCGAAAGTTCGGCAATCGTTACATGCTGGATCGACACGCAGGCCACGAAGTTCGCTGGAGCGAAAGCGGGATTTCACGACGCGTGTCGGACCTTTGGAACAGCTCGAGCCAGAATGTCGCGGAAATTGCAGTACTTGTTGCGTACGATTCAACTCCCAATGCGCTTGAGAAGGATCTTCGTGATCTCGAACGCAAGCTTCGTTGGAGTGGGCACGGCGTTGTAGCGCAGCATCGAACCTGGGCTGATCCGCATGGACGAGGATTTCATACCGGAGCGTATGTTTGGCGCTGCGTTGCTCCGGCACACAACACGTCGGCTCCACTCTCCGCGGTCTAGCGCAGAAATTCGCTATTGAGGTCGGCCGCCATGGCTCCCCAACACATTCAAACCCCCGCCTGTCTCTCCTTTTATTATGAACATGGAAATCAAAGCCCGTGACCTGATCACGGCCGGCTGGCACGAAGGCCGCCGTTTGGGCCCGACGCTGCGCCGTGCCCGCGATCTTGAGTCGTCCGGTTTGCCGCGCGACCAGGTACTCGCGCAACTCGAGGTCGAATTCCCGAAGCAGCTCCCGGTGATCCTGCTGCGCCACGAGCCGGCGCCGCTGGCCGAGGCGGTTGATTGTGAAACTCCCGAGGAGATCAAGAACATCGCCGCCGCTCGCGCCAAGATGCATGAGCTGCTGCATGTCCCGGTGATTCGCCGCGGGGCGATCATGCCGGATGCCTGCCCGTCGGGTGGTGGCCGCGCCACGATCCCGGTTGGCGGCGCCATCGAAGTCGAGAACGCCATCATCCCGGGCGCGCACTCGGCCGACATCTGCTGCTCGATGTTCGCCACCTTCTTCCCGGAGAATCATCCGGTTCAGGAGCTGATGGATCAATTGCAGAAGACGACGCATTTCGGTCCGGGCGGCCGTCCTCGCGGCGACCAATGGGCGTCGCCGGTCCTCGATGAACCGGTCTGGGACAATCCGTTCCTGCGCGACCTGCGCAGCCGCGCCCGCGACTTCATGGGAACGCAGGGCGACGGAAATCACTTCGCCTACGCCGGCTGCATCCAATTCACGGAGACGCAGCGCGCCGCGCTGGAGTCGGCCGGCTTCACCGAGCTGTCCGACTGGATCGTCCGCCGTGAAGGCCGCTTCAATGTCCTCGTGACCCATCACGGTTCGCGTGGTCTTGGCGCGGACCTCTACAAGCGTGGCCAAGTTGCCGCCCGGCGCTGGTGCGACGAGAACGCAAAGGACATTCCGGATGCCGCGGTCTGGCTTCCGTACGATTCGCCCGAGGGTAAGTCGTACTGGGATGCGCTGCAGTATGTCGGACGTTGGACGCGTGAGAACCACGCGCAGATCCACGCTGCCTTCCTGCGTCGCATCGGCCAGCGCGCCCTGGTGCAGCTGGGTAACGAGCACAACTTCGTGTGGCGTCGCGGTGATCGCTTCTTGCATGGCAAGGGTGCGACGCCGGCCTGGCGCGACGCCGAAGGCCGTCCGTTGCTCGGTATCGTGCCGCTGAACATGGCCCGCGAAATCCTCCTCGTGCTCGGTTCGGACAACGACCAGTTCCTGTCCTTCGCTCCGCACGGAGCCGGACGCAACCAGTCCCGTACCGCCACGCTCGCTCCGTTCAAGGACGAGGACGGCAACATCGACCCGCAGAAGGTCCGTGATGTCCTCACCCGCGAGACGCCGGGCTTGGACATCCGCTGGTTCAGCGGTGCGCCGGACCTCTCCGAGTCGCCGATCGGCTACAAGGATGCGACGAAGGTGAAGGCCCAGATCGAGAAGTTCGGCTTGGCGAAGCTCGTCGGCGAGATTCAGCCCCGTGGCTGCATCATGGCCGGTGAACAGGACGAGCCGTTTTGGGTCCGCAACCGCCGCGAGAAGAAGGCCGCCCACAAGGCCGACCGCAGGGAAGGGGAGAGCCTTGTTGAGGAGGCGCTGAGCTGAGTGGGGTCATCCCCGAACGCATTGCGCATTTGCGCCGCGCTTTCCCTCCTCACGACCGTTCCAATCGCCCCAGTGCCCAAACCTCTCTCGAAATCCAAACTGATCGCCTTCCGCCAGTGCCCTAAACGGTTATGGCTGGAGGTTCATCACTCGGAATTGAGGGAGGACTCTTCCGCTACCTGCGCGGGCTTTCAGGTGGGCTATCAGGTGGGCGACATCGCTAAACGCATTTATGATCCGGCGGGGCAGGGGAGCGAAATCAGCGTGGAGACCATGGGCTACCGGGGAGCGTTCGATCGCACGAGCGAACTGCTCGCCTCGTCCCGCCAACCGGTGTTCGAAGCCGGCTTCACGGCGCATGGGGCTCTCGCGTTCGCAGATGTGTTGCTGCCCGATCCAGCGCCCGGCGCCAGTAGTTGGCGGATGGTGGAGGTCAAATCATCGACCTCGGTCAAGGACTACCATCGGGACGACATTGCCGTTCAGACCTTTATCCCGCGAAGCGCTGGGGTTGACCTGATCTCGGTATCGGTTGCCTGCATCGATAGTTCATGGACCTATCCGGGGGACGGGGATTATCGGGGGCTGCTGTTGGAGACCGATCTCAGAACCGAGGCGTTTTCCCGCAACGAAGAAGTCCAGGGATGGATTACCGCGGCCCAACAAGTGGTCTCCTTGCCGGCCGAACCCGCGATTTCGACTGGCAGTCAATGCACCGTGCCGTTCGCGTGTTGCTATTGTACGTACTGTAATCGCGATAAGGTGCCGCCGGATTCCGGAGAGGCCGGAATACGAAGAACTCAGGGCGCGAACGCGATAGTCACTACCGCGGCGGGCAGGCCGGGGGCGCTCACTTGCACTTTCGCTGTGCCCGCGCGGCCGGTGGAGCGCAGGATCGCGAGCGCACGTCCGCGGAACGTCGTGGCGCGTGCGTCGGCGAGCGAGCCGACGGCCTCCGGATCGGCGGAGCCGAGGGCGCATAATTCGGCTTCGCCTTCGACGGTCACCGTGAGCGACACGGCCGCATCGGGCACGAGCGCCCCGGATGCGTCCAACACGTCGATCGGGAAGTAAACGAGCGCGGCGCGGGTAGCGCGGTTTTTTTCCGTTTCGGGTGCGACGCGAAGTTTTGCCGCCGGGCCTGTTGTGCGCAGTTCCTTCACTGCGACGACTCTGTCGCCGTCGAGCGCGGTGGCGGTCAGGACTCCGGGTTGCCACGGAACCGTGAACCGCGCCGTGATGCCGTTGGCGGGATCGATGGGCTGTTCGCCGATGGTGCGGCCGTCGAGCGCGAGCCGCACGCGCGAGGCGCGGGAGTAAACGGATACCTGCAGCGGGCGGTGTTCCTGCCCCGGCCAGTTCCACGTCGGCAGCTCGGCCGGCCAGCCCCAGGCGCCGACTTTCTCCTTCTTCCCGGACGGGATCGGCTCGTGCACGAGAATTTCCAGCGGACTGCGGCGCCAGACGACGTCGCGATAAAGGGACTGCGGTTTCTTGTCGCCGATCAGGTCGATGTCGCCCGACCAGTTCAGCCAGTAAGGCCACGGCATCGGACCCCAATCGGGAGGGGCGGCGTGGCGCGGATCGGCGTTCTCCTCGATGTAGTATGTGTGACCGATGCCGGACTCACCGATGTGGTCCATGCCGGTCCAGACGAAATCGCCGATAACGCAGGGCAGCGTTTCCACGGTGTTCCAGTTTTCCCAGGCCTCGCGCGGGTAGGATTCCAAGCCTGCCATCACGCGTTGCGGGAGGCGCGCGTGGTCGGTGGCGTAGTGGCGCCAGGCGTAGTTGTAGCCGCCGATGTCAAGCAGGGCAAAGGCCGGGTCGTTGCCTTCCCAACGTCCGCCCAGCGTCGGGTCTTCCCAAATACTATTGATGGCGTTGGTCACCGGTCGGCGCGGGTCCTCGCGGCGAACGATCCCGGCGAGGTGGCGGCCAATCTCGACGCCGGACGGGCTGAAGCGCTCCGCGATCTCGTTGCCGATGCTCCAGATGATGACGGAGGGGTGATTGAAATCGCGCGCGATCAGCGTGGTGAGGTCGCGTTCGGCGTGTGTGTCGAAGTAGCGCTGGTAGCCGTTGGGCTTCTTCGGGAGCTGCCAGGTGTCGACGAATTCGTCGATGACGAGAATGCCCTCTTCGTCGCACGCGGCGAGAAACGCTTCCGACGGGGGATTGTGGCTCGTGCGAATGGCGTTGAACCCATTGGCCTTCATCAACCGCACGCGTCGCCGCTCCGCATCGGGAAACGCGCGGGCGCCGAGCAGCCCGTTGTCGTGGTGGAGGCACGCGCCGCGCAGCTTCACCGTCGTGCCATTGAGCAGCAGGCCGCGCTCGGCGCTCACCGCGACCGTGCGCACTCCGAATGTCGTGCGATACTCGTTCACCACCCGCCCGTCCTGCTGCACGAGGAAACGTGCGCGATAAAGCCGCGGCGATTCGGGCGACCACGGCTGCGCGGCGTCGAGGGTGATGGACGCATTCACGCGTTCGCTCGTGCCCGGGGCGATGCGAAGCTGGCCGAGCGGGTGGCGGCTCACCTTGCCATCGGGTGCAGTCAACTCGACGGCGAGGTCGGCGTCGTCAGGGATGGCGTTGTCGTTGCGCACATCGACTTGCAGGCGAAGTCCGGCGCGGGTGCCATCGATCCAGAGTGGATCGATACGGCCGCCCCAGATGGGAATGTGGAGTGCATCATGTCCGCGGATGCTCACGCCGCGATAAAGACCGGAGCCGGAATACCAGCGGGTGTTGCTCTCGGGATTGGAGACGCGAATCGCGATCGTGTTGGCCGCCGGACGCGGGCGCAGAAAACGGCCGATCTCGACACGCGCCGGAAGATAGCCGTGCGGCTGAAATGCCACGTGGGTGCCGTTGACCCAGATGTCACACTCCTGCTGCGCGGCGTGGACGATCAGTTCGAGTTCGTTGCCCGCGGGGCGTTCGGAGTCCGGTAACTGGCGTCGATACCAACCGACGCCGCCGCGAAGATAACCGGCAGAGGGACCTTCCGGCGTCGCGGGGTCGTGCGGGCCGGAAACACTTTCGCCCGCGGGCAAATCCTCCACGCTCCAGTCGTGCGGCAGATCGATCGCACGCCAGCCGGCGTCGCCGAAAGCGGGCGCTTCGGCACCGGCAAGATCGCCGCGATGGAAACGCCAGCCATCATCGAGGTCGTGCGTCTCATCGGAGTTGGCGGCGATCGGAGCGGCGGCCGCGATCGCGACGAGCCACGCAGCGACAAAAGATGCTGCCCCAAGAAGAAGGAGACGGCGGGGGAAGAATCGAAAACGCGAGAAAGCGTGAGCAGCCGCCGGTATGCAGATGGGGTAGGGCATGGAGCTTATTAACGAGGCAACAGGCAGGTTGACGCAATCCCCCAGGTGTCCGTGTCCGCTTGATCGTAATGTGCGGTAGTTCGACGACGACTGTGAACGCCCCCGGGGGCGTGTATTTGGCTGATCTAGCTCGGGCATTGGGAAGAACGTCAGCATGTTGCGTCGGGTGACTCGAATTGGCGTGTTGTGCCGCTGGTGACCACCGAACCTGGAGAATTGGCAACGGAACAGCTCACGCGGCACGGAGCTGTTTTTCTGATTGTTTACGGTAAAGCGTCATAGATGGCATAAAAACGCGACCAATCCAGGTGGGGCGTCATAGATGGCATATATGAGGATAGATAGCCAGATGACCGACGGGGCACTCTTGCACCTGATCGGGGCGCGCATCGCTAGTCAGCGGGTATCCGCCAATCTGACCCAGGAGTAGCTGACCGAACAGGCCGGCTTGGGCTTGCGGACGATTCAGCGTCTGGAATTGGGAGTCGCTGCGACGCAGCTTTCGGGCTTCCTGCGTGTCTGCCGCGTGCTCGGTCTGTTGGAACGCCTTGAGACCTTCTTGCCGATGGCCGGTCCCGGTCCGATGGCGCAGCTGCAGGCGCGAGGACGCATGCGTCAGCGGGTGCGAGCGCGGAAAACGGCACTTACCAAGCCGTCGGCTTGGAAGTGGGGTGAACCGTTATCATTGCACGAGTTCAACTCTGGGGTCGGACCATTGGTGCTGTCGCCCTTCCCGAAGGTCGCGACGTAGCGGCGTTTCAGTACGATCCGGATTTCGCGCAAAGCGGGATAGAGCTGTCGCCGCAGGTCATGCCGTTAAGCGACCGCGTGTACGAATTCCCCGCACTGCCGCAGAACACCTTTCACGGCTTGCCGGGAATGCTGGCCGACTCGCTTCCGGACAAGTTTGGTAACGCACTCATCGACGCATGGCTGGCGACCCAAGGCCGATCCGCGGAAAGTTTCAGCGCGGTTGAGCGGCTCTGCTACACCGGATACCGTGGCATGGGCGCCTTGGAATACGCCCCTGCCCTGGGCCCCCGACCGCGGACTGCGACTAAGATCCGCATCGATGCACTGGTTGCGCTGGCCGGGGAGGTCCTCCGGCACCGCGGCGACCTACGCACCCACTTCCATGCGCCTGAGCAGGAGAAGGCCCTGCGCGATATCCTGCGAGTGGGGACCTCCGCCGGCGGCGCACGCGCCAAGGCCGTAATCGCCTGGAATCGGCAGACCCAGGAGGTGCGCTCAGGCCAGGTGGGCGCCCCGGCGGATTTCGAGTACTGGCTGCTCAAGTTCGACGGCGTGGCCGATACCAAGGACAAAGAGCTTGAGGATCCCAAGGGCTATGGCGCGATCGAGTTCGCCTATCATCTGATGGCTCGGGCGGCAGGGATCACGATGAGCGAATGTCGCTTGTTGGAGGAACACGATCGTCGGCATTTCATGACGCGTCGCTTCGACCGCCTGCCCGGTGGTGAGAAACTGCATAGGCAGTCGCTGGGTGCGCTGGCCCATCTCGATGTCAATCAGGCCGGCGCCCACGCTTATGAGCAGGCACTGCTGATGCTCCGCCGGCTTGGGCTGCCGATGGCGGCGGTCGAGGAGCAGTTTCGTCGCATGGTGTTTAATATCGTGGCGCGAAACCAGGATGGCCATGCCGAGAACATCGCCTTCCTCATGAACAAGCAGGGCCAATGGTCACTCGCACCGGCCTTCGACGTGACCTACGACTACAACCCTAAGGGTGCTTGGGCAGGGACCCACCAGATGACGCTTAATGGAAAGCGGGACGGCTTCACGCTGTCCGATTTCGTCGCCGGAGAGAAGGTGGGGCTCATGAAGCGTGGTCGCGCGACGGCGATTCTGGACGAGGTCTTGGCGGCGGTCCGTCGCTGGCCGGAGATTGCGGCTCAAGCGCGCCTGCCTGAAGCTGTATCCAACAAGATTGCCGGTGCCCACCGCCTGGCGTTCTTGCGGGAGTGAGTCGGCTCTATGCCCATTCGGGGAGCTTCGGCCTCGGCGAGCTGGCCCTAAGTGGCCGAATGAACGGGACGGGGTTGGGCGTTCGAGCTGGGGCGGGCGGCGAGGCGCGTCCTCTCACGTTATGGTCGCCATTGATTTGCGCCTCCGCGGAATTGAGGCCAAGCCGCCCCTTGTGACAAAGGCATTTCGCGGGCTGAATCGGACTGCGAACGAGGGCGGGGGAGTTGTCCGAATCTATGCCGTGGTGGGCCCCAAGCCTTCTGGCGCTGTCCCGTGAAACGCGCCCGATGACGGCTGGGGAACTCCTCGTGTGAGGGCGCGATGCCGAAAAGCTTTCGGCTCCCAGGACGATCAGCTACTATCTCAAGAACGTCTTCGCGGATCACGAGCTGGAGGAGAACGCATTTATCCAAGCTCTTCGGATAACTGCCGCCGACGGCAAACCTACACCACCGAGTGGCACTTCGCGCCTGGCGAGCCGGCGGCTGAGACCACGGGCGACGACGTCGGTCTGGAGCTTGAGTAACCGGCCCGAGCTCAGGGATAGAGCTGTGCGATGGTCGCCATCGGGATGAAGACCCGTTTGGTTGAATTTCCCAGCAAGGCGAAGCCATGGTTGCGGTCGAATCGCAAGGCCGCTGCGTCTTTGGCATCGGCCACAACCGCCAAGGAGGCGATCTGCGCCGTCTGGGTCAGGGCCCTCTTCACGGCATCGATCAGAAGTAGCGGGCCTGTGCCCTGGCCCCTGTATTTGGCATCACGAGCCAACCGACCAATCAAGGTGGCCGGGAGCGTGGGGTAGCGCGGCAGCTTGGTTTGCATTGCGGCCGGCAGATCGGTGAGTTCGACGGTGAAGGCAGACAGCGTGTAGTAGCCGACAATGCAGGTTGGCGCAGCAGCCTCGACCATCACAAATGGTGCCGCGAGTCTTCGCTCGGCGTCCTTGCGCGCCAGCGTCTGTAGGTAGAGATCAAGAACCGGTATTCCGCAGCGGAAACTGGCGCGGTCGTGCCCCCGGCTCAATGCCTCGAAGCGGTAAGGCATCAGGAGACGACCTCGCGCTGGTATCTGGCTGCGGCCTCTCGTAACGCCTTATTGGGGGGCGGTGGATTGAGCAGAGCGCCGACAAACCGAACAGACTCCTTGGCGGCCAGTTTGGCCTGTCTGTGGTCTTCGAGCATTTGCTCGGCACGCTCCGTGAGCGTCTGAATCATAAAGCTAGTTACGGTTGGATGTCCCGAGATGGAGGCCGCGCTCTCCAGTGTTGCTTTCAGATGGGGCGTAACCCTTGCCTCCAGCCGGGCGAAAGCCGCCTTGTTTTTAGGTGCGGTTTTCCGAGCTGGCTTGGTCAATGTCTTCATGGGCGGATCATCCGGCAAAATGCCGTACAACGCAACCTGGTATTTCCGGGGGGGCGGGGGTGACAAATTCGGCGGATCTCTGGGCATGGACCGCTTGTCCGCGTTGTGGCGTGCTGGCGTCTTTCACCCGGTTAACACAACGTAGGTGTTGGCACTGTTGTGGCCGTTAACGCATCGAGGTGAACAGTCCGCGCAACGATTCGCCAGCCGTGCTCACCCCGACTGGCCCCGACGCCGAGTTCCGGCTGGAGTAGCCGCGGGCTCGGGACTGTCAGGAATCCGTCCCGGCTCTTTCGTCGTGCCCTGAAGTTGATTGGCGCTCGCGGCGGGCAGCTGCACCTCAATCCGGCGACGCTTTTCGACGTAGTGCGCGGACTTTGTGCGGATGGCGCGGTGCTCGAGGTGCTGACGGGCGGCCTCGATGCCCTACGAGGTGGCCACGAGTGATCCACTTTCCTTACGCAGGGCATGAATGGCCCTCTGCAGAAGAATGCCGTGGTCCTTGAGCCATGCGTGCAGTTCGCGCCAAGTGCAGTCGGCCCGGTAGTAGTCGTAGGTTGCGGCCGGGTTGGCGTCGCGGCCGTCCAGCACGAACTCCGATTGGCTGCATTCCTTGAAGCCGCGCAGGATGTTGAGGACCGCGGGCGGGAGGTCGACGACCCGCTGGTTCTCCTCTGTCTTCGGCTCGAAGTACTCGGTGCGACGATGTGGATTTGGCCGGCGGCGAAATCGATCTGAGGAGGCCAAGAGGGACAGGTTGGAATGTGGCTGAACGGTGCCACGGATGCTGCTTCGGCACCTGAGATCGGTTCGGTCTCCGCTGTCCCGTGCTCGGGATTGACTCCGGCGTCGCCTTCGCGGCGGTGGTTGGCCCGCTGATCGAGCTGCCGGCGCTGATCGACCTCGTGCACGTGGCGTGCTGGTTCAAGCGGCGCCTTTTTGACGACGAAGTACTCGCGGCCTCCTGACATGCCCCCATTCTTCCCTCTCAACGCGCAACCCATCCATGAACGAAGCACCGAAGGTCCTCATCCTCTGCACCGGTAACTCCCGCCGCAGCCACATGGCCGAAGGAATCCTGCGCGCCGCCATGGGCGGCCTCGTCGAGGTCCAGAGCGCGGGTTCCAAGCCCGCCGGCTATGTGCACTCGAAGGCCATCCAGGTGCTCAGGGAAATCGGTATCGACATTTCCGCGCACACCTCGGAACACATGAACGACTTCCTCAATGGGAAGATCACCACCGTGATTACCGTTGGCGGCAATGCCGACCAAGCCTGCCCGATGTTTCCCGGCCAGGTGAACCGCCACCATTGGGGCTTCGGCGATCCGGCGCATGCCCAGGGCACGGAGGAGGAGATCCTCGCCCAGTTCCGCCGGGTGCGCGACCAGATCCAACTCGTGTTCGAAGCCTACGCCGCCGGCCTCAAGGAAGGCAAAGCGCTCGCCTAACCCGGTCCGCGCGGAAGTCCTGTCTCCTTTGTCGCGGAGTGGGACGTCCGGCTTCGCCATCGGGGCCATGGTCTTCGCTGCCGACGTCATCGTCATCCAACCGCTCACGTTGCCGCAGGCGCCTCGGCTTACTGTTGCGGATGCGCGTCTCAAGATACCGCGCCATCGGCCTCCGTCGTTCGTCCAGTGACGGAGGCCGGCCTGCTGGTCCCCCCGCCTGTTGCGGTCGTCCACGGAGCGGTTGTGCTCGTGCGGGTAAGCCGGGAAGGGGACCGTAGTTTGACGCCACGCGTGAGGAGACCCCGGGGCGCGGACCGAGGTGAACTCGGCGCCTGCTTTCAGGCCATGGGGAGCGACACAAAGAAGGTGGCGCCCTTGCCAGGAACACTCTCAGCCCAAACCCGCCCGCCGTGGCGGGCGACGATGCGTTGCACGTTGGCCAGCCCGATGCCGACGCCTTCAAAGTCCTTGGCGCTGTGGAGCCGTTGGAACACGCCGAAGAGCTTATCGCGGTAGCGGGGGTCGAAGCCGGCACCGTTGTCGCGCACGTAGAGGGTGTGCTCGCGTGGGGCGGTGGCGCCGGAGGGCGTGAGCTCGACCCCAATCTCAATGAGGGCCGGGACGCGGCCACGGGTGAACTTGAGGGCGTTACCCATGAGGTTGGCGAAGACCTGCCGCAGCAGGGTGGGATCGCCTTGGACTATCGGTAGCGGCCCGATGTGCCATTCGACCGGGCGCTCGCCCTGCGTGGGGGCGAGCTCCGCGCGTACGGCCGCGACGACCTCGGCGAGGTCGCAGCGCCGGTGCTGGAGCTCGGCTCGACTGAGCCGGGAGAACTGCAGGAGGCTGTCGATGAGTTGGTCGAGGCGGCGGGCTTCGGCGGCGACGATCTCGAGCTGGCGCTTGGGATCGGGGGCGAGTTGGTCAGCGAGGTGTTTGCGCAGGAGCTCGGCGAAGCCGCAGATGTTGCGCAGGGGGGCTCGCAGGTCGTGAGACACCGAGTACGAGAAGGCCTCGAGCTCCCGCACGGTGGACTGGAGCTGCACGTTGACGCCGTGGAGCTCCGAGGTGCGTTCGGCCACGAGGCTCTGGAGGGCGGCCTGGCGGCGCTGCAGGCTGCGGGGTGCGCTGGCGAAGGAGGGCGACGAAGAGGCCAAGCAATGCGGCGGCGGTGGCCGGCCAGAACCACCACCGCTGGTGGAACCGCGGGGCGATCCTCAGGCGGCAACTGGTGCCCTGCTCGTTCCAGAGGCCGTCGTTGTTGCAGGCGACGACGCGAAAGAGGTATTCGCCAGGGGGGAGTCCTCCGTAGTTGGCTTCCCGGCGAGTGCCGGCCTCCGTCCATTCCCGGTCGAAACCTTCCATCTTGTATCGGAAGCGGTTGTGCACCGAGTTGGTGAGGCTGAGGGCGGTGTAGCGCAGCTGGAGCTCGCCGCGACCGGGGGGCACCAGAATCTCGGGGGCCAGAGGGATCTCGTGGCGGTCGGCGATCACGGCTTCAATGACAACGGGAGGGGGCAGGGTATTGGGGCGGATCCTATCGGTGTGGATAACGGCGATGCCACGGGTGGTCGCCTGCCAGATGCCTTCGGCACCCATGTCGGTGATGCAGGAGGGGCTGTTGCCGTTGGGGGCGGGGCTGCGCATACCGTCGGCCTCGTTGTAGCTGCGGTGCGGGAGTTCGCCGGTTTGGCCGTTCCAGGCGGAATCCAGCACGGCCAGTTTGATCCGGACAATGCAGTTGCGCAGACTGAACCAGGCCTCGTCGCCGCGCACGAGCATGCCGTAGCTGAGCACTCCGCCGGCGGTGGGCAGACGCAGGAGCACGTGAGCAGTGTCGGTGAAGCGTTCGAGGGTGGGACCGTTGCGGAGCAGCCAAATGCTGCCGTCGGTGTGTTCACGAAATACCGCCGGGTTGCTCGGTTCTTGGCCGGCAAGGAGCGGGTGGTGGGTCCAGCGACCGTTCTCCCACACCGCATGGCCGGTGTTCCAAGCAGTCCAGCAGCGGCCGCGTGAGTCGCGGAACACGCAGCGTGGCATCAGATCCTTGAATTCCGTGCTGGGGGTGAAGACGCCATCGCGCAACTGGTAGAAGCTGTTGGGCGTGAGTGCCGTGACCCAGATTTCGCCGGGGGCGGCTTCCATAATGGCGCTGGGGTAGCCGTGCACCTCGGGATGGCGGGTGATGGTGCCGTCGGGGGCGATGCAGTCGACACCGCTGCCGTAGTAGGCGACCCAGAAGTTGCCGGCGCTGTCGCGGCAGTGCGCCATGGGGGCGTCGCCGCTCAGGCCTGTCCTAGTACCGAGGATGCGACGCTGGTCGTCCTCGATCCGGATCAGGCCGCCGTCGCGGGTGCAGATCCATTTCACGCCGTGCGCGTCGCGCTCGATGTTCTGGATGGAATTCACGGGCAGGCCGTCGCGGATGGTGAGGTTGACCACCTTGACGTCGCGCAGTCGCAGCAGACCAGCGTCGGTGCCGCACCAGAGGTTGCCCTCGCGGTCCTCGGTCATGGCGAGAATCTGGCTGAGGGTCTCGTCGCCGTTGATGAGGACGGGCTCGAGGCGGTCGTTGCGCAGGCGCAGCAGGCCGTTGGGGGTGCCGATCCAGAGGTTGTCGTCGTGGTCGAGATGGAGGCTGCGCACGATGCTGATGCGCTGGTTGTTCAATTCCGGTAGGCGCCGGGTGCGGCCCTGGGATACCTCGTAGAGGCCGTCGGCGGTGCCGATCCAGACGGTGCCATCGGCGGTCTCGACGGCGTCGCGGATTTCAGTGGTCGAAGGGATGTCGGTGGAAACGATGGTGTGTCGGGAGAGGTCATCCTTGGCCAAGCGCAGGACCGAGTTGTGGCCGGCAATGAGGATATCGCCGCTGCGGGTTCGCCGGAGGGATTTGTAGGAGTAGCTGAAGTTGCCGGCGGCGATCGGGGTGAGCGTGCCGCGCTCCCAGCGAAAGACTTTCTGTGTGCTGGCCACGAGCATACCGGCTCCATCGGGCAACAGGCCGCAGATGGCGGTGCGGTCGAGTTCGGGGCCGAGAGGGAGGCGGGACCACCCCCCGGCGACGCGCCAAACGATGCCATTGAAGGTACCCACCCAGAGGCGGCCCGCGGAGTCCTCGTTGAGATCGGTCGGCTCCTCGAGCCGTTCGCCGTTGTCGAGAGTTGTGACAGTGGCGAAATGGACGCCGTCGAAGCGGGTGAGGCCGACCCGAGTGGCGAGCAGCAGGTAGCCGTCGGCCGACTGGTACACGGTGCGCACCGCAGTGTACGGCAGGCCGTGGGTCATGTTCCATTCGGTACTGTGGTATTGTGAAGGGGTCCGCAGCGGATCGAGGGCGCGCAGGGGCGGGCCGAGGGCGGCGAGGAGCAGGCCGGCGAGGCAGAGATTCCGGAGGACCATGACGACAGCTCAGGACGGTGCACGGATCCTATCGGTTCAGGGTCGGAGCATCTGAACTGGTCTTTTCGCCGTGTTTGGGGGATGCGGTGAGCCCAATGGGGTGGCGAGCATCCCCCCTGGGGCGCGGGCCCTGAGCCCGCCCAAGAGATTCTACTACTGGCGGAGTATTCCCGGTGCAGTACTCACTCTTGCCGCAGCGCTTCGTTGGGATGGACCTGGGAGGCGCGCAGCGCCGGCACCAACGTGGCGACGATGGAGACAAGGATGATCACCGTCGTCACCCCCAGGTAGGTGAGTGGATCCAGTGGACTAACCTGGAAGAGCACATTCTGAATGGCGGATCTGCCGGCGACGGCCACCAGCAGGGAGAACCCGAGCCCGATCCCAAGGCCGAGAGCCAACTGCTGCGCGCCCTGCCGGAGGACCATTCGGAGGATTCGTTGCTGGTCGGCGCCGAGCGCCATGCGTACGCCGAATTCCTGCGTGCGCTGCTGCACTGAGTAGGACATCACCCCGTACAGGCCGACGGCCGAAAGCGCCACCGCCACCAGGCCGAAGAGTGAGAACATGGTGGCGATGATCCGGTTCTGTGCGATGAAGCCCTCGATGTTGGCCTTCGGTGTCGCAACGAAATACAGCGGCAGGTTCGGGTCGACCTTCTGGACCTCGCGGCGCAGGGCATTGGCGAGCGCCTCGGCCTGCTGCCCTCCCCGGGGTTTCACCAGAACGGTGGCGAATTGGCTGGCGACGGGCGTGGGCGGCACCGGGCCGAACGGCGTGGCGAAGAAGGGCACGTAGAATCCGGACTCGTCGACGTTTGGCGGGTTGAACGGCCCGAGCATCCGGATGGTGGAAACAACGCCCGCGATCGAGCGCCACGGGCCGGCCTGGGTGCCGTCGGGCGCGGTGGTGCGGAAGCGGCGGCCAAGGGGCGATTGGTTGCCGAAATGTTTCCGGGCAAATGCGGCGTTGACCACCGCCACAGGCAGCTTCGTGTCGCTGTCGTCGTTACGGAAGTCGCGGCCTTCCAGCAGCCGCTGACCGGTGACCTCGAAGAAGCCCGCGGAGATCTGCTCGAAGTTGGCGTTGGTCCGGTCGCGGTTTTCCTTGTACTCCTTGCCCTCGATCTCGACCGGGCCATTGCCCGAAAAGACCATGCGGAAGCGGCTGGTGAGCGCGGTGGCGGCGAACTCGGGATTGCCTTGGAGGGAGCGCAGCAGGCGTTCGAAGAACAGCTGTCGTGCCTCCGGGCTCGGATAGTCGCCGCCCATCAGGCCCATGCGGGCCGTCATGATGGTGCCCGTGTCGTAGCCAAAATCGATGTTTTGCTGGGCGACGATCGAACGCACCTGCAGCAGGGAGCCGATCAGCAGCACGCAGGAGACGATGATCTGCAACACCACCAGACTGCGGGTGATGAAGTTGACCGTGCGGTTCGTGTTGCCTCGGCCGCCCTCCTTGAGCGCGGCGGCCGCCGCGGATCGCGACGACAGCCAAGCCGGCACAAACCCCGAGGCGAGTGCGGCGAGCAGCGCGGCGGCAACGGTGCAGGCTAGCGTCGGGCCGTCGATCGTGAACGTGATCCAGGCCGGCGGTGGATTCTCCTGATTGCGGATGATGGCGGAGAGGTAGTCGACGGCCCAGAACGCACCGGCGACGCCCACCACCGCCCCGACGGCGGCCACCACGAAGCTCTCGGTGACCATCTGCCGGATCAGGCGCCAGCGCGTGGCGCCCAGCGAGGAACGGATGGCGAGCTCCTTCGCGCGGGTCGTCGCCCGGGCGAACTGCATGTTCATGACGTTGGCGCAGGCGATCAACAGCACCCCGACACAGAAACCTAGCATCGTCCACAACAGGCCCTTGATCGGCCCACCGAGGAAGGCATCGATGAGCGGGCTGACCTCGCCGGTGTTGAAGGCCTTGTTTGTTTCCGGGTAGTCGGCGGCGGAGCGTTGCGCGTGGATGGTCATCTCCGCGGTGGCCTGGGCGAGGGTGACCCCGGGTTTGAGCAGTGCGAGCACGGCTGGCGCAACCGCCTGCGGATCGTTGCGGGTAGGCGGCGGATACTCGTTGTAGAGGGGGATCCAGAGTTGTTCGTTGGTTGGGAAGCTGAAGCCCGGTGGCATGACGCCGACGATCGTGGCGGCCTTGCCGTTGAGGCGGATGGCCTTGCCCACGATCTCGCGGTTGCCGCCGAACTCCCGCCGCCAGATCTGGTCGCTGATCAGGGCAACCTTCTCGGCGCCAGGTCGGTTGTCGGCAGCGGAGAAGTCGCGGCCCAAGGCGGGCGCCACACCGAGGATGCGAAGGAAGTGTTCCCCGACGTAGGCGCCGGTGAAACGTTGCGGAGTGCCGTCGATGGTGACGTTGACCGTCGAGCCGTTGAGGTAGTTGGCCATCAGCTCGAACGAGCGTTGCGCCGGCTGCAGTTCGTCGAAGTCGAGGGATGCGATCTGGCCGGCGGTGCCGAAGGCCGTGGTCTGCGTGGGGTCGATGAAGTTGACGCTCACCAGCCGGGCGGCGTTGGGAAACGAGAAGCCGCGCAGCATCACGCCGTTGACGACGCTGAACTGGGTGGTGACGGCGCAGATACCGAGCGCGAGTACGAAGACCGCGATCAGGGCGAAGGCTCGGTCCTTGATGAGGACGCGCAGGGCGAGGCGGGAGTCGGAGGGCAAGGGTGGCGAGGTTGGGGGCGGTAGTACAGTGCGGTGGGGTGGGGTTCAATTCGGAAGGGGAGACCAGCGCGGGAGCGCACGGCAGACGGGCCGGTGGCGTCGCGCCTGCGGCAGGCGCCGGGCGACGCCGAGTTTTCTTCCATGCGCGTGGACTCCGCTGCTGGCGCCCCGCGGCCCTCCACGGGCGTGTCCGAAGATTTCTGGCACGTACCGGGAGGGTGTGCCGCAGGCGCGGTGGTGCCGGGGGGAGGGCGTCGGCGCGGCCGGTGCCTCGCCAGCGGAAGCGGACCCCTGCCCCGAGCGCGGCTACGGGTGCCCGGGGATGGGCGTTGCGCCCGGGCCGAGCTCGCGCAGTGCGGGCTGGCGGTCCGGCGGGGTGCCGGCGAGCAGTTGGGAGCCGAACGGGTGGTCGTGCCAGACCTGGGTGAACTTCGTGCGCTCGAGGCGGAGCTGGAGGCGCCGGCCGGCCCAGTCGGTGGGGATGTCGATGTCGCGGCGATACCAAGCGGGGCCCTCGAACTTACGCACCCGGGTGAGGCTGGTGGCTTCCTGGTCGGGGTTGAGCTCGCCCTTGCCCCGGGTCTCGGTGGTGCCCCGCAGCTCGATGGTGCCGGTGAACGCGGCGGCTGGCGGAGGAGTGGGGTTTTGGGGGATCAGCGGTTCGGGTGAGCCGAGGGACAGGAGCCAAGTGCCGGTGAGAATGAGCAATTTCATCAGATGCGTTAAATGGGATCCGAAGTAGGCGCATTGCCCGATTGCCCCTTGTGGGCGAATGCGAATTCGGTGAATCGCTTGGGCGCTCAGCCCATAGCTCGTCAACCCCGCCTCTATGCTCGATTTCCCCATGCCAAGCCTACGCCTACTGACTGCTTCTCTTTCCCTGGCCTGTTGCACTCTTGCCACCGCCCAGACTCCGGCGGCCGCCCCGGCGACAACGCCGGCGCCTGCCCAGGTCCCCAACTGGCGCCGCCCCGACCTTCCCCCGCCTCCGGGCGCGGTGATCCGTGTGAACACCGTCGGCTTCCTGCCCGATGCGGTGAAGTGCGCCACCATCCTCGCCGATTCCTCGGCCTTTCGCGTGCTTGATGCGAACACGGGCGCGGTGGTGCTGGCCGGACCGATTGGAGCGCCTGTGCGCACCGCCCCCACCGATACTGACGAGGCGGTGCGGACGGTCGATTTCAGCGCGCTCAAGACCCCGGGTCGCTACGTGCTGGATATTGCCGGCGTGGGGCGCTCGGAGCCGTTTGCCGTGGGGACCCAGGTCTGGAACGAGCCCTTCCGGGTGGTGACGCGCGGTATGTATCTGTGGCGCTGCGGCGTCGCGGTGAAGGGTGAGCACAATGGGCGCGTATATGAACACGGCGCCTGCCATCTTGAGGACGGCTTGCTTGACGCCATTGGCGGCCCCGAAGGTGCGATCCGTCCCAGCGTCGGCGGTTGGCATGATGCGGGCGACTACAACAAGTACATCGTGAACGCCGGTGTCTCCGTCGGGCTCATGTTCAAGGCCTGGGAACACTTCCGCGACCGCATCGAACCCGTGGCGATCGGCCTGCCCGAGAGCGGCAAGGGCATGCCCGACCTGCTCGCCGAGCTGAAGTATGAGTTCGAGTGGATGTTCACCATGCAGGCCGAGGACGGCCGGGTGTACCACAAGCTCACGGCCCGGAACTTCAACTACTGGGGCCCGCCGGACAAGGACCCCAGCCCGCGCTTCTATACGCAGTGGGGCACCACGGCCACGGCCGACTTCGTGGCGATGATGGCGCTCGGCGCCCGGCATTTCCGCGAGTTCGACCCGGCGTATGCGGATCGTTGCCTCGCGGCGGCACGCAAGAGCTGGGCCTTCCTGGTGGCGCATCCCGAGCAGCACGACGCCGATCTCACCGGTTTCCACACCGGCGGCTATGGCGCGCCCGACCCGGTTCATCGGCTCTGGGCCGTGGCCGAGCTTTGGGAGACCACCGGCGAGGCGGCCTTCCTGCAGGATTTCGAGCGCCGCGCGCAGACCATCGAGTTGACCCTCTCCGGCCCCGACTGGGGCAATGTCCGCGACCTCGGTCTCGGCACCTACCTTACGGCCAGCCGCAAGGAGGCGCGTAATGTCGGCCTGGTTCGCCACCTTACCGGCAGCCTACTCGGCCAGGCAGGCCGCATCGTGGAAAACTGCCGCGTCAACCCGCACGGTCGGCCCTTTGGCGCCTCCAAGGCCGACTTTTTCTGGGGCTGCAACGGCTCGGTGGCCGGGCAGACGTATTTGCTTCAGCTGGCCGACCGGCTCAGCCCGAAGCCGGAGCCGGCGTATCGGCGGACCGCGCAGGAGTCGCTCGCGTATCTGTTTGGCCGGAATTTTCACGGTCGTTCGTACGTGTCCGGTCTGGGCGCCAAGCCGCCGGCCGACATGCACGACCGCCGCGGTCCGGACTGGCCGGGGTATCTCGTCGGCGGGCCGCACCCCGACGCGCGCATGTATTTTGATGTTAAGGAGGACGCCTCCCGCAACGAGATCGCGATCCACTGGAACGCCTCGCTGATCTACGCGCTGGCCGGCTTTGTCGAGCCGACGGCGAAGTGAGCCGTCAGCCCGGGGGCGGGCGAGGCCGCTCGGACGGAGCCTCGCCCTCCAACGGGAGCCTCGCCATCACGGTTCGGTCGTTCCGGCGGTGGGCGGGGTTTTCCCCGCCAAAGCGGTGCGAGCTCGGATGGCGGGCGTAAATAAAGAACAACTACTTGGTGCCCGGCAGGAAACATCCCCTCGCCGGCGTGGCTCGGGTTGGGGAGAACGAGCAGGAGAACGATTACGAGAATGAGCAGCGTCGGATGCTCGCTACCCGCTACCTCGAAGTGCGCCGTAGGCTTATGCGCGGGCTTTCAGAAACGCCTTCAGGAAGGCCACGTTGTCGTTCATGGAATGCACGCGGCGGACCACGCCAGCGGCGACGGCTTTGTAGAATTTGGCGGCGATCACCGGCTGGGCGTCGAGCAGGGCGCGCAGAGCGGGATAGGGGAGGACGACGAGTTCGACGCGTTCGAGCGCCCGGCCCGAGGCGGAGCGCCGGCCGTTGCCAAAGAATGCCATTTCTCCAGTGGAGCTGCCGCTGCTCAGCACGGCCAGTTCCTCCTCGTCGCCGGAGGGCGCGGTTTTGGTGATCTGCAGGGTGCCAACGGAGAGGACGAGGAGGCTCTCCCCCGGGGCCTTCTCATGGAAGGCGTAGTCGCCAGCGTCGAGCACGGTTTTGGAGGCGATGGCTTGGAGTTCGGCGAGCTCCGCGGCGGTGAATTCGGCGAAGAGGGGGCAGTGGCTCAGGTCCATGGTGGGTCCTCGAAAAGTGGTCTTGGGGCGTTGGTCGAATACGCGAAACGTTAGGTTGGCTGCGGCGAAAGGTGGCGCGGGCCGGGGTCGCGGGCGAGCGCGTTTTTCGGCGACGGCGCGGGTGAGTATCGGAGCCCGAGGTGCGGGTTGTTCCGTTGGAGGGCGAGGCTCCGCCCGAGCTGGGACGGAACCCGAACCGGCTTGGAGCTCCTCTGTTACCTTTTGTCGTCTTCGAAATCCGGGGTGATGGTTCCTGTCCGACGTCAAAGCGGCGCGGACACAAGGTCGGGCCCTACATCCGGAATCGGTTTGGGCGGAGCCTCGCCCTCCACCACGTTTCGGACACTTCGGCGGTGGGGCGGGGTTTATCCCCGCCAAAACGGCGCGAGCTCGGATGGCGGGCGTGAAGCCCGCCCCACCACCAGGAGGCAACCTATTAGGCCAGTCTCGCCCAACAGGCTGACAAAGGTGGACGCGTTGACCTCAACGCGGTCAGACGCGATTGAGGTCAATCGCGTCCACCCGCAGGCGGCAGGCTAGTTCACGAATCGAGATCGGACGAAAAAGCCCCGCGCCGGGGAGGCGCGGGGCTGGGGAGAAGCAGAACGAGAACGATTACGAGAAGGAGGACGAGCAGGAGCAGGAGGGCAGGAGGATGCTCGCCACTCACTACCCGCTACTCGCTACCGATGCGTCACTTCTTCGCGGCCTTCGCTTCGGCCACCGCAGCCTGGGCGGCGGCGAGACGGGCCACCGGCACCCGGTAGGGCGAACACGAGACGTAGGTGAGGCCAAGCTTGTGACAGAACTTCACCGAATCCGGATCACCTCCATGCTCGCCGCAGATGCCCAGCTTGATGTCGGGGCGTGTCCGCCGGCCCTTCTCGATGGCGAGCTCCATGAGCTGGCCCACGCCGGTCTGGTCGATCGAGGCGAACGGGTTCTTCTTCACGATCTCCTCGTTCTGGTAGGCGGGCAGGAACGAGCCGGAATCGTCGCGCGACATACCCAGGCAGGTCTGGGTGAGATCGTTGGTGCCGAAGCTGAAGAACTCGGCGGTCTCCGCGATCTCGTCGGCGGTAATGGCCCCGCGCGGGATCTCGATCATGGTGCCGACCTTGTAGGCGATCTTGGTCTTGGCCTCCTTCTGTACCGCGGCGGCGACTTCGTGGACGATGGCCACCTGCAGATCGAGCTCCCGCTTGAAGCCGACCAGCGGGATCATGATCTCGGCCTGCGCCTTGATGCCGGCCTTCTTGGCCTCGGCGGCGGCTTCGAAGACGGCGCGAGCTTGCATGGCGGTGATCTCCGGATAGCGGATGCCCAGGCGGCAGCCGCGGAAGCCGAGCATCGGGTTGAACTCATGCAGCTCGCGCACGCGGGCCATGATCTTCTCGACCGGGATGCTGAGTTTGCGGGCGAGGTCCATCTGCTGCTCTTTCGAATTCGGAAGGAACTCGTGCAGCGGCGGATCGAGGAAACGGATGGTGGCCGGGAAGCCCTTGAGCGCCTTGAAGATGCCCAGGAAATCGTCGCGCTGATACGGGAGGATCTTGGCGAGCGCGGCTTTGCGCACACCGGCGGTGTCGGCCAGGATCATCTCGCGCATGGCGTCGATGCGGTCGCCCTCGAAGAACATGTGCTCGGTGCGCGTGAGGCCGATCCCGGTGGCGCCGAAGGCCATGGCGTTCTGCGCCTGCTCGGGGGTGTCGGCATTGGTGCGCACCTCCAGCTTGGTGGCCTGGGCGCACCACTTCATGAGCTGGGCGTAACTCTTGAACTTCTCGGTCTTTTTGGCCTGGGCGTCGTCGTGGAGGAGGCCGGCGATGATCTCGGAGGGCGCGGTCTTGATCTGGCCGGCGTAGACGGTGCCGGAGGTGCCGTCGATGGAGAGGAAGTCGCCTTCGGCGAACGTCTGTCCGGAGATGGTGGCTACCTTCTTGTCGTAGTCGATGGCCACGGCGGCCGCGCCGCAGACGCAGACCTTGCCCATCTGGCGGGCGACGAGGGCGGCGTGCGAGGAGACGCCGCCGCGGGCGGTGAGGATGCCCTCGGCGGCGATCATGCCACGCAGATCCTCGGGGGAGGTCTCGACGCGCACCAGCAGGACGTTTTCGCCGCGGTCGTGGGCGGTGACGGCGCGGTCGGCGTTGAAGTAGATGCGGCCGGTGGCCGCGCCGGGGCCGGCGGGCAGGCCGGTGGCGATGACGGGGGCCTTCTTCACCTCGGCGAGGTCGAAGATCGGCGCGAGCAGTTGTTCGAGCTGGTCGGCCGGGTTGCGCAGGATGGCCGTCTGCCAGTCGATGAGCTTCTCCTTCACCATATCGATGGAGAACTTGAGCGCGGCGGCGGCGGTGCGTTTGCCGTTGCGCGTCTGGAGCATGAACAGCTTGCCGTCCTGGATGGTGAATTCGATGTCCTGCACGTCCTTGAAATGGTTTTCCAGGACGGAGCGTACGCGCAGCAGCTCGGCGTAGGACTTGGGCATCTTGCGCTTGAGCTCGGCGACGGGCTCGGGGGTGCGCACGCCGGCCACGACGTCCTCGCCCTGGGCGTTGATGAGGAACTCGCCGTAGAACTCGTTGGTGCCGTTGGCCGGGTTGCGGGTGAAGGCCACGCCGGAGCCCGAGGTGTCGCCGGAGTTGCCGAAGACCATGGCCTGCACGTTGACGGCGGTGCCCCACTCGGAGGGGATGTTGTACTTGCGGCGGTAGACGATGGCGCGGTCGTTCATCCAGGAACCAAACACAGCACCGGCGGCGCCGCGCAGCTGGTCCCAGGGGTCGTTGGGGAAGGCCTGGCCGGTACGCTCCTTGACCAGGGATTTGAAGCGGACGACGAGCTCTTTCTGGTCGTCGGCGGTGAGCTTGGAGTCCTCGATGTCCACGCCAGTGTCGTGGATGAGTTTCCCGTAGCGCTCGTGCTTGAAATTGTGGATGACGGTCTCGAACGGCTCGTCGTCCTCGCCCTCACGCTTCTGCACGCCCATGACGACGTCGCCGTACATCTGGATGAAGCGGCGGTAGCAGTCCCAGGCGAAGCGCGGGTTGTCGGTGGCTTTCTCCAGGGCGGCGACGGTCTGGTCGTTGAGGCCGAGGTTGAGGATGGTATCCATCATGCCTGGCATGGAGTCGCGGGCGCCGGAGCGCACGGACACGAGCAGCGGCATGCCGGAGGTGGCGCCGAACTTCGTCCCCATGATCTTCTCCATGCCGGCGAGGCCGGCCTCCATCTGGGCCTGGAGCGCGGCCGGGTAGGTGCGTTTGTTGGCGTAGTAGTAGGTGCAGACCTCGGTGGTGACGGTGAAGCCCGGGGGGACGGGCAGGCCGATGCGGGTCATCTCGTGGAGGTTGGCACCCTTGCCGCCGAGGAGGGGTTTCATGCTGCCGTCGCCGTCGGCTTTGCCGGCGCCCCAGGAGTAGACGTATTTGGGGGCTTTGGTGGCGGAAGGCTTGGGGGCCGGAGTCTGCTTCGCGGCCGGTTTCTTGGCTTTGGTTTTCGCAGGCATCGCAGGAGGAGGGTTTGAGGGAACGGAGCAGTCTCGGTCGAGTTCAGGGGGGACCGGGGCTGCACGGGGGAAGGCCCGGGTTTATCGTCGCCGCGGCGCGTAGTGTCAATGTTGCGGCAGCGGGGGAGGGCGATGGGGCGGCGGGAAGAAGCCGGAGTAATGGGCGGGCGGCGTCGGGCGCGGGATCCGACGTTCTGGCGAAAACCGCTACGCCCGGATGGCGGGCGGGGCCGCCGGCTCGGTCACGGGGGCGAGCGCCTGCCGGGTTGCCGCGCGGGGGATTTGTTCCCACGTTGGATGCCGTGGACCTCGATCAGCTCTACCAGGACATCCTCCTCGACCATTCCCGCCATCCCCGCCACCACGGCGCCTGCGCGGGCGAGACCCACCGGGCCCGTGCCGAGAATCCAACCTGCGGCGACGAGGTGGAGGTGCACCTGCGGCTTTCGCCGGAGGGACGGGTGGCGGAGGTGACGTTCACCGGCCAGGGCTGCGCGCTCAGTCAGGCCTCGGCTTCGCTGCTGACGACCAAAGTGCGCGGCAAGCCGCAACCGGCGGCCCTCGTCCTCGCCAACCAGGTGCATCGGTTGCTGTGCGGCGAGGGTTTGCCCCCCGCGGAGCTTGAGGCGCTGGGCGACCTGCAGGCCTTGCAGGGGGCAGCCCGCTATCCGCAACGGGTCAAGTGTGCGAGCTTGGCCTGGCAGGCCTTGGGTCAGGCGCTGTCGCGGCCTGGCGGGCAGGCGGGCGCTTGACGCCGGCGGCCAACACCGCCTGATCTTGCCCCGTGCCCTTCGCTCCCCAGCCGCCTCCCGACGATCGCGACGACGCCACCGAGCTCACCGGCCGGCCGGGCGAGAAGGTCATGGGTTTTCTCGACCACCTCGAGGAACTGCGTTGGACGCTGGTGAAATGCGCCATTGTGCTGGTGGCTTTCTCGGTGCTCTCGGGTGTGTTCCTGCAGCAGGTGCGCGAGTTTCTTGAGTGGCCTTGGCACCGGGCACTGGCCGCCGCCGGGGAGGTGCTGGCGCTGCGCACGGATTCTCCGATGGAAGTGTACGGCGTGATGGTGCAAATCTGCGTTACTCCTGCGTTGGTGGTGTCGATACCGTTTATGCTGTTTTTTCTGGGGCAGTTCGTCTCCCCGGCGCTCTCGGCCACGGAAAAGCGGGTGGTGGTGCCTACCGTCGGGGTCGCGGTGCTGCTGTTTTTGTTGGGAGCGGCGTTCAGCTACCTGCTGCTGGTGCCGGCCTCGATCCAGGTCGCCATCGAAGCGACCAAATGGATGGGCTACGCAATGATCTGGACGGTGGGATCCTACTACAGCCTCATGACCTGGCTGGTGGTGGGCATGGGCGTGGTATTCGAGTTTCCGCTAGTGGTGCTGGCCCTATCGTTTCTGGGCATTGTCGAGGTGGCGACGTTTCGAAAATCGCGCCGGTTGGTGATCGTGATCTGCTTCATTGTGGCTGCCATCGTCACGCCCACGCCCGATCCGATCACCCAGTCGTTGGTGGCGGCGCCGCTGTGGGTGCTGTTCGAGCTTTCGCTCATCGTGGCTGCCATCGTGGAGAAGCGGAAGGCGAAGGCCAAACTCGCCGAAGAAGCGGCCGAGGCCAAAGCGCATGATTGGCGCGACACCTACGGCGGCTGAGCCGGCTGATTGGCGGGGCGGGTCTCGCGCACCGTCCCCGCCCTGGGCGGTGATTTGAAGTAGGGCCGGTCTGTGACCGGCCTGCGGCGTGCGCGCTGGAGAGCCGGTTGACCGCTGGCTCGCCTGTCGTTCTGTTTACGGAGAACGGAGCACTCCCGGGCCGCAAAGGGCCCAACCTGGCCTGTGGGTCGCGGTGGTCGATTGCCATCGCGGGCGAGCGTTGCCCCTCCGTACGCAGCGGAAGAAAAAGCCGGGCGAATCGCGTGCCAGCACGCTTCGCCAAAGAGGAGACCGCGTTGGCGCAACGCGGTCCACCACCATTACTTCTTAGGTCGACGCCTGATGGCCGCTCAGACGTCGGCCTTGGCCGCTTCGCGCTGGTGGCGGTAGACGGCTTTGAGCATCTGCCAGGCGATCCAGAACACACCGCTCATGCAGGCGGCGCAATAGGCCGACCAGAGGCGGATCTGCATGGGGTCGTCGGAGGGCACGTGGGTGGTCGCCAGTCGGAAGAAGAGGGCAAATGCGGCGGCGACCAGCACGCCGTCGATGAGAATGTGTTGGGGGGATACGTTGCGGGCGGAGGGTTCGGCCATGGCGCAGTAATGGGCTCGAAGGCGGGGGTTTGGCAAATCTGCGCGCTGGGGCCGGGCGGGTAGTAGCTGCTCCGCAGCGGAGGGAGAGCACGGATGAATTCACCTTTCCAGCTGCGCGTTGCCTTTTGGCCAACTCGCGCCTTTCCTCGCATCGCATGTGTGCCCAACGCAAAGCTTACCCCCGTCCTTCCTCCTGGAGCCGCAGCCTGCCTTGGTTGGGTGCCGGGGCCGGTGTGGCGGTGGTAGTGGTCGGGGCCTTCTGGTGGGGCTTGGGCCGGCCCTCCCGCTCTTCGGCCACGGCCGACCCCCGCGACCCGGCCATGGTGCGGCTGATGGCCGACAGCGTGGCGCTGGGACAGGAGTTCGCCCGCATCGCCGGCACGCGCCAACCCACCGATGCCGACCTGCAGCAGTTGCAGAAGGCCATCGATTTTCAGAACGAGTGGATGCGCGCCACCGCGAGCACCGATCCCGAGCAGGAACGGCGGCTGCAGGATCTGCAGGCGATGTACGATTCGGCTTGGCTGCGCACTGTCGTCGCCCGTTCGCAGGCGGCCGAGGCGGCCGGCCGCGAACGCTTGGCCGCCGGCCAGCATGCCGAGGGCGTGGCGCGGTTGCGCGAGGCGGTGGATCTGCAACGGCTGCTCAACCAGCACCAATCCGGCACCGGCCGCGACCTGCCGCGGGAGACGATGCTGGCCCAGGAAATCGAGCGACTTGAGGCCGAGCCAATCAGCGCGGAACTGGCCTCCCAGTTGGTGGAGGCCGAAAAGCTTCGCGACGCTCGTCAGGCCCCCGCGGCCCTGGCCGCCTACCATCATGCCCATGAGCTGCAGTTGCGGCTCAACCGCGAGTTCAGCCGCACCCAGTTTTCCAATCTCGCCATGCTGGAGACCATCGAAGGGGAGATCGCCACGCTCGACTCCGCCGCGCTGCTGGCCGAGGTAATGGACCTTTCCGGTCAGGCGGCCGAGGCCCAGTCGCGCGGGCAGAGCTCCGATACGGTGGCCGCGCTTTTTGCCCAGGCCGCGGCGGTGCAGCAACGACTCAATACCGAGTTCCCCCGCAGCCGGCATGTATCGACGGAGCGGGTCGACACCTTGGAGGTGGCCCGGCAGACCGAGCTTAGTTCTGGCCCGGCGCGACGCGTGGCCCAGCTTGATCGCGAGGTGGCGATGGCGTTGCGGGTGAACCAGCTCGCAGGCGTGCTGGAGAAGGTGAAAGAGGGCGCGGTGCTCAGCGATGCCATCGCCACCCGGCTTCCGCGCAGCCGCCGGATCGACCCCGAACAGCGAGTACGCTTCAACTACCTGTGGCTGCAGCGCGACGAGCTCAGCCCGTTGCTCGCCTCGCTGGCGGGCGCCTTTCGGGTCATTCCCGGTTCCAGTGCGAGCCTGCAACGCACCGAAGTTTCGCAGCGGTTGTACCGCCAAATCATGCAGACCAACCCGAGTCGGCAGGCCGGCGACGAGCTGCCGGTGGAGTCGGTGAGTGCGCCGGATGCGGTGGAATTCTGCCGCCGTCTGGCTTGGGTGCTTGGGCGGCCGGTGCGGTTGCCCAGCGAGGGCGAGTTTCGCGCGGCGCTGGGTCGGGTGCCCGAGGGTGACGAGCTGGCGGCGCAGGCCTGGGGGGTGGAGCGTAGCCAAGACAAGCCCCGGGCGGTGGGGGCGGGCGCGGTCAATTCGGCCGGATACGCCGACTTGCTGGGCAATGTGGCGGAGTGGCTGGCGCCCGATTCGGCCGAGGCCGATCAAGCCCCGGTGGCGGGCGGTTCGTACGCCGAGCCCACGACGGACTTGGCGAAGGTGCCGGTGGTCAAGCGCAGCCGCCTGGAGCGGGCGCGCACGATCGGTTTCCGTGTGGTGGCGGAGTGAGGGCAGCCCTGCCGGCGAATGGCGAGCGCCGCAAGCCGGTGGGCACTCTGGCGTACGGCAGGGACCGTCACCGCGTTGAGGGCACCGCGGTTCACCTGTGGTAGTCTGATGGACCCGAGGCTGGAATAGACGCCAAAGATGGTTCGCCTTGGTGCACGATGGATGCAGCTCCGGCGGGCATCGCCAAGGCAGGGGGATCGAGGCGACCGGAGCGGGTGGAAACCGAAAAACGAAGACGCCGGCCCGGGGAAGGTCGGCGTCGAGGGGTGGTGCAGCAGCGAGGGCCGCAGCGGCCGGGTGTCAGTGATGCACGGGCTGCTTGGCGCGCGGTTGCGTGGTATAGGCGGAGGGGCGGGAGGCCTGAGGGGCCGCATCGGAGACGAGGGCGTGGCCGTCGCCGCCGACAATCTCGTGCAAGGAAAGGATGAGCTGGCGGATGGACTGGGCCTGCTGGCTAAGTTCCTCGGAGGCGGAGGCGCTCTCCTCGGCCGTCGCCGCATTCGACTGGGTGACCTTGTCCATGTCGGAGATCGCAGTGGAAACCTGGCCGACGCCTTGTGATTGTTCGTTGGAGGCGGTGGCGATCTCGGCGACCAGATCGTCCATCTGGCGGGCCTTGGCCGCGATGTTTTGGAAACTCTCGGCGACGGCGGTGGAGAGCTGCACGCCCTGCTCGCTCTTGTGGATCGAGTCCTCAATCTTCTGGGCGGTCTCGCGGGCGGCCTGCGCGGAGCGTTGCGCCAGGGCGCGGACCTCCTCGGCAACGACGGCGAAACCGGCGCCGGCCTCGCCGGCCCGGGCGGCCTCGACGGCGGCGTTGAGGGCGAGGATGTTGGTTTGGAAGGCGATCTCGTCGATCGACTTCACAATCTTGGCGATGTTGTCACTGGAGGCTTTGATCTCGTTCATCGCCGCCTGCATGCCGGTCATGCGCTCGGTGCCCTGTTCGGCCGCCGTGCGGGTCTGGGCGGAGAGTTCCTTGGCGCTCTGGGCATGCTCGGAGTTGCGCTTGGTCATGCTGGAGATCTCCTCGAGCGTAGCGCTGGTTTCTTCGAGTGCGGCGGCCTGGCGACTGGCGCCGTCGGCCAAGTGCTGGCCGGAGCTGGCGACTTCGGAGGCGGCGGAGGTGGTCTGCTCGGAGACCATGCCCAGTTCGTCGATGGCGGAGGCGAGCGGGGCGACAATGCCGCGACGATTGAAGATGTAGAAGCCGGCCAACGAGAGGCCGAGCACGAGCAGGCCGACGACGGCCATGGTACCGGCGGTGCCGGCGACGCGGGCGTCACCGGTAATTGGGGCCTTGAGGATGAACGCTCCGGCGAGGTCGCCCACTTTCTGGCTCTCCATGGGGAAACCGAGGATGTCCTTGCCGTCGTTGCTGGCGCTGTTGGCCGGGTTGCCGTGGCAGCCCAGGCAGCTTTCGCGCTGGTGTACCGGCCGGGCGAGGATGAGCTCGTTGGTCTGGCCGTCGCGCGAGAACCATTCCTTCTGGCCGGCGGCGAACGCCGCATACATTGGCTCGTACTCGGGACCGAGCCGGTGCTGGGCGTTGCGCGCCTCGTAGTTTTTGGGCGCGCCGACGAGGAACTTGAAGCCGGCGCGTTCAGCGGAGGCTGCGGCCGATTGCCAGGACGCGACGATGGGCACGGTGCGGTAGAGATCGGTGTCAGCGTAGCCTTCGCGCAGTGAGCGGCTGCCGATCTGCTGCTTGGCTCGGGCGAGCAGGCCGGCGGAGTCGAAGGACTTGGCCGAATACATCCGGTCCATGTTGGCCGCCATGTCCTCGGATTGCGCGATGATGGTACTCATCTTCTCGCGCAATTCGGCCACGCGGTTGCGTTTGGCGAGCACGTAGACGGTGGCCACTCCGGCGATGGTGGCAGCCAGAGTGGTGGCAGCGACGCCGAGCATGATCTTTGAACCGACATTCATACGGGTGAGGGGGTGGGATGGAGTGCAAAAGGGGCCCGAAGGGGGCGGGGCCGCATGGCTTCCTGATCGACCGGAATGCGCGTTGCTTAAGCGAAAGGTCCCGGAACGGGCCGGGGATAGTACTCAAGCCGGCTCGAGAGCGTGGGCGGGCACGTCTGCATCATCGTCAACGCGGGGCACGGAGCGGGTTGCGCTGGTGCAAAGTGCCCGGTTGTGGGGGTACGGCCGTTTGCTCCGAATCTTGAGCGCGTCCGGCGAAAATGGGGAAAGCACCGGGCGCCCGGGCCAATGCGGCAGCCCGGGATCGTGTGCACGCACGCTCCTCCTACAATGAAATGGTTACGAGCAGGAGAAGCTGGCAGCCTCGCCGAAACCACCGACCGGCTCGGCGGTCTTGGTCACACGCAACCGGATCGAGTCGGCCTCCTCGCAGGCGAGCGGCTCCCACCGGAAGCAGCCGGGAAACGTCTGGTCGAGGTGGCGACGCAACGGCACGGGATCGTGGCCGTTGAGGAAGATGAAGCTGCGGCCAAGCGGGAGTTGGCAGCAGCGCGCGATGACGGCGGGTCGCTTGATCTCGCAGGGCAGTTGGCGGGCGTCGAAGAGTTCTTCGGGGAGGGTGGTGGTGTCGGGCATGGTAGTGGGAAAGTTCAGTGGCGTTGAGCGAGGGCCTCGCGGCCGGCGGGGGTGATGCGGTCGGGCGTCCACGGCGGGGAGTAGACAAAGCACACCTCGACGGCGGTGATGCCGTGGAGATTGCCCACGAGGGCCCGGGCGCCGTCGGCGAGCACCTCTTGCATGGGGCAGCCGGGGGAAGTGGGCGCAATGCAGATGACGGCGGCGCCGTTGGGGAGGAGGTCCACATCGGCGATCATTCCGAGATCGACCACGTTGACGCCCACCTCCGGGTCGATGAGTCGATGCAGGGCGCGGCGGATGAGCTCGGGCGTGGGCGCGGGCTGGGGGACGGAGTCGTTCATGGGCGGGTGGGAACGGCGGCGGTTCCTGGCGTGGCTAGCGGTTGGACACGCGGGCGGACGAGGTGCGGGACCAGTCCGGCAATGTTGACGGCCTGGGTGAGCGCGGCGAGCAGCAGGCCTGCGGCGGCGGCGCGAAGGACCGGGGTGGAGTCGAGCCAGGTCCCGGCGACGAGCGCGGCGGCGGCCGGCACGGTGAGGAAGAACTGGGCGCGCAGCAACGTCGCTTGGAAGAGATCGGTGACTAGCGGCACGCGGGCGCGGCCGATGTGGGCGGAGTAGCGCCATTGCCAGGCGAGGAAGGGCACGATCTTGCCGGCCATGCCGAGGATGCAGGGGGTGAGAACGCCGAAGGCGACCAGCGTGAACATCGCCGGGCCCGGGCGGGCCGGCAGCCACGAGCCCCCGAGCTCGAGCAGTGCTGCGATCCCGGCGACGGTGGAGGGCACGAGCATGGCCAGGCCGGTGAAGAAGGTGCGCATCGGCCAATCGGGTGTACGTAGCCATCCCTGCTTCATGGCGACGAGCTCGTCGAGGAAGGCGGCGACGGCGCCCACCAGGGAGGCCGCGCCGAGGAGCAGGAGCGGCCGGTGGTCGCCGAGCAGGCCCGGGGCCAGAAGGAAGAGGCCGGCATTGAGCAGGGCGAGGGTGAGCCACTGGCGAAAGCGCCCGCCGGGGCAGCCGAGGAGGAACATCGGTACGAGTTTGAAAGATACCGCAAAGAGCGTGCCGAGAAAGAAGCCCACCAGGCCGCAGGTGAGATGGAGCGGTAGCAGGCGGGCGGAATCGAAACCGGGGAGTCGGCCGGCGCGCATGAGGGCGAGCATGGCACCGAGGGCCACGGCTACCGAGAGCCAGAAGAGTGCGAGGACCAGGCCGACGTTCTCCGGCGTCCAGCGGGAGCGGCGGTCGGCGGTGATGGCGAGGTCGGACACCCCGACCAGCACCCCGAGGGCGACGAGCCCACCCCAGAGGCCGGCCGACGAGAAGTCGCCGCGCGCCATCGCGCGGATGAGCAGAGGGGCGGCGACCAAGTGGAGGGTGAAGTGCAGCCAGGCACCTCGCCGGCTCCAAAGCGGCACTTCGGCGATGACGGGGATGAGTTGGTAGGCGGCGCCGAAGACGAACGGGGCCATCCAACCGAGCACGGCAAGGTGCACGAAGGCGAGCGGGGTGAAGGCGTCCACGGGTGTCACCAGCAACTCGGGGTAGCGCACGGCCCAGGCGACCAGGGCGAGCAGCGAGGCCAGTCCGAGCCCGAAGAAGGGGAACGAGAGCAGGGCCTGCGCGCGAAAGTTCGGACCGGGCGTCATGGCGAGGCGGAACCGGTGGGCGCGGCGGTGGTGTGGACGATCACGTTCACCCAAGAGCGGTCGGGTTGCTCGTGGCAGGTGGCGGTGAGGCCGCGCTCGGCGAGCATGGCCAGCAGGTGCACTGGACGGAAACGGGTGCGGGCGACGATGCGTGCGTAGGGCGGGAGGGTGGCGGCGGCTTCGAGGGTGCGTTGCATCGGCTCGGGTGGTTCGAGCTCGCGTAGGTCGAGGGGTATGGAGATCGGCGTGAACTGCACGAGGAAGGTGCCGTCGGGTTGGGGCTCAGCGCTGTGCTCGAAACCAAGACTCGCGAGTTTGGAGTATAGCGGGCGGGGCTCGAAGGGCGCATGCAGTCGTAGGCCGGCGCCGGAGGGAAGGGCGGCGATGGCACTGAGGATGGCGTCGATGGGAGGCTGGCCGGTGGCGAGCAGCGGGCGGACATCGAGTTCGTGCACGGTGAGTGGCATGCGCCACTACCGTAGCAGCGCGCCGGGGTGGCGGCCTTGACCGGAGTCATGTTCCGGTGCGATTGGTGCCAGGCGCCGGTGGACGGTGAACCAGTGAACGCTGAGGAACGTGGAAAGTAACAAGGGACAAGTGACAAGGGGGCTGGAGGCCGGCCAGCGGCGGCGGCGGGCGCTGGACGGAGAGAGGGGCCGGAGCGCATTTCTGTGTCGCGATCGCGACATGCTTTTGCGTTCCAAACCGCAATGCGGGCCTCGGCATGCGGCTTGAGTCCGTGCTTCTCCTGGTTCCCGCTCGGGCACTAAAGGTTCCGATACTATCTGCGATTGGGCTTGCCGCGGGGCGGCCGGGCGGAGTGTCCGTTTGTGGGGGTTCGGACGATTCCGCCAAAACTTGAATTCGGATCCGGAAAATGGGGGATGTTTCCCCGTCGAATGGGGTGACCTGCGCGGGCAACCGGAACGGAGGGCGATCCACGGGGCCGTCAGCTTGGTGAGGTGGAGACGGATTAGCGGCTGAGGTTGAGGCCCGCGCCGCAGTCCTAGTCGTAGCGGCGGCGCAGGTTGCTGGGCAGGATGCCGAGCTCGTCGCGATATTTGGCCACGGTACGCCGCGCGATGGGAATGCCGCGACCGGTGAGCATGCCCACCAGTTCCTGGTCGCTGCGGGGCTTGGCCGCATCCTCGTCCTCGATGAGCGCCTTGATCATGTCCTTGACGCTGGTGTTGGAGATCGAGGCGCCGTCCTGCGCCTCGTAGCCGGAGGTGAAGAAGAACTTGAGCGGATAGATGCCGTGGGGCGTGCGGATGTAGTTGTTGGCCAGGGCGCGGCTGACAGTGGTTTCGTGCACGCCCACCACATCGGCGATCTGGGTCATGGTGAGCGGCCGCAGCTTGGAGAGGCCCTCCTCGAAGAACGGGAGCTGCACCTTGAGGATCTCGCGGGTGATACGCTCAATCGTGCGTTGGCGTTGTTCGATGGAGTTGATCAGGAACTTTCCGGCGCGCATCTTCTCGCGGAGGTAGGCGCGGTCCTGGTCGTTGAGGTGACCCTTGGCGATGATGTCCTTGTAGGCGCGGCTCAGGCGTACCCGCGGGATGTAGTCGTCGTTGAGGGTGATGATCCATTCGCCGGCGACCTTCTCGACGGTGACGTCGGCCACGACTACCCGGTTGTGGTCCTCGGCGAAGCGCCGGCCCGGGGCCGGGTCGAGCCCGCCGATCTCCTCAATGGAGTTCTGTACCTCCTCGATGGAGAAGCCCATCTTGCGGGCGATATCCGGTAGGCGGCGACGGGTGAGCAGGGCGAAATGGTCGCGGATGATCCGCGCGGCGATGGAGCCGCCGCGGCCCTTGGCCTGGAGCTGGAGCAGGAGGCATTCGGGCAGGTCGGCGGCGCCGATGCCGGTGGGATCGAAGCTGTTGAGCAGCTTCTTGGCCTCCTGCACGGTATCCAGGGGCAGCTTGGAGAGTAGCGCGAGGTCGGGCAGGGTGGCGGTGAGGAAGCCGCGGTCGTCGAGGCTGCCGATGAGGTAGTGAATGGCCTCGCGCACCGCCGAAGTGCACTCGGCCAGCGAAGCCTGCTCGCTGAGGTGCTCCTGGAGGGAGCGTTCGCCCACCAGCGAATCGAAGAAATGCTGACGCCGCTCGGCGTCCTCGGTGGTGTAGCTCTCGGTGTCGCCGTGCTGGGCGAAGGAGTCGTTGAAATCCTCCCCCATCTTGGCGAGCACCTCGAACTCGCGGTCGAAGCGCAGCTCCTCGCGTTGGTCGTCGGTGCTGCCCGGGTCGGACTCGTCCTGTGTCTTGTCCAGCGAGACTCCGTCCATCGGCAGCTCCTCGAGGGCGGGATTGTTCTCGAGCTCCTCGGCGATGGTGGCGCGTAGGTCCAGGGCGGCAACCTGGAGGATCTTCAGCGACTGGCGCAATTGCGGCGCCAGGACCATGTTCTGGCTTTGGCGCTGGCTGAGGTGCTGGGAGAATCCGTGTTGCATGCCGGGGGAACTTCGAGCGGGCGCCGCGTGGGGCGGCGGGCGTTGGTGAGAGGAGAGGGGGTCAAGCTGCACGGTTCGTGCCAACGGCGCAAGAGACACCTGTGGGGAAATACACCCCAGGTTGGCGCAGCCGCGGGGTTTGACAGCGCGGGCCGGGCCCCTTGGCTGCGCCCATGTCGAAACGGCCCACGCTGGTGTGGTTGCGCCACGATCTCCGCCTGCAGGACAATGGTGCGATCCTGGTGGCTCTGACCAGCGGCGCGCCGGTCATTCCGGTATTCGTTCTCGACGAGGCCGCAGCGGGGCGCTGGGCGCCGGGAGGGGCCGGCCGCTGGTGGCTGCAGGGCTCGCTCGCGGCCTTGGCGGTGACGTTGGAGCAACGCGGGCTGCGGCTGGTGTTGCGCCGCGGCGACTCCGTAGAACAATTGCGCGAACTGGCCGCTTCGACCGGGGCCGGCCTAGTGTGCTGGAGCCGGGCCGCCGAACCGGCAGGGCGGGCCACCGAGGCGGCGGTGCGGGCGGCGATGCAGGCGGGCGGCGTCGCGGTCCGGGAGAGCGGGGGCGGGCTGCTCTTTGAGCCGGAGGCGGTGCGCAACCAGGCGGGCAAGCCCTTCCAAGTATTCACCCCGTTCTGGCGCCATTGCCTGACGTTGCCGGTGCCCGAGCCGCTGGTCCTGCCGGACGGGCCCTGGCCGTCCCCGGCTCAGTGGCCGCGTGGCGACGCGCTGGAGGCGTGGGCCCTGCGTCCGCGCTTGGGCTGGGCGGCCGGGTTTGGCGAGGCCGGCACCCCCGGGGAGGCCGGCGCGCAACGCGCGCTGGCGAAGTTTGTGGCCGAGGCGATGGACGATTACCAGGCGAGCCGCGACCTGCCCGGAGTGGAAGGAACATCGCGACTGTCCCCGCATCTGCATTTCGGGGAGCTGTCGCCGCGGCAGATTTGGGCGGCGGTGACGGAGGCGTCGCGGGCCAGCGGGGTGATGCCGCGCAGCCGTGGCGCCTTTGTGTTCTTGAGCGAGGTGGGCTGGCGGGAGTTCGCCCATCACCTGCTCTGGCACTTTCCCCTTTCGCCGGAGCAGCCGCTGCGGGCGGAGTATCGGGATTTCCCCTGGCAACGCGACGAGGCCGTGCTGCAGGCGTGGCGCCGGGGGTGCACCGGCTATCCGATCGTCGACGCCGGGATGCGCCAGCTCTGGCACACGGGCTGGATGCACAACCGCGTGCGGATGATCGTGGCCTCGTTGCTGGTGAAACAGCTGCTCCAGCCCTGGATCGAGGGCGCTGCTTGGTTTTGGGATACGCTGGTTGATGCCGATCTGGCTGCCAACACCCTGGGCTGGCAGTGGAGCGCGGGGTGCGGGGCCGATGCGGCGCCGTATTTCCGTATCTTCAACCCGGTGCTGCAGGGCGCAAAATTCGATCCGGCCGGTGACTATGTACGGCGTTGGGTGCCGGAATTGGCCGGCGTGCCTACGGAGTCGATCCACAGTCCGTGGGAGGCTGCGCCGCTGGAGCTGGCGGCGGCCGGGGTGGTGCTCGGTCGGGATTATCCGCACCCGCTCGTGGCGCCGGGCGAGGGCCGGGCGCGGGCGATGGCGGCCTTGGCCGAGTGGAAACGGACGCGGGCGACCGACGCCGGGGGGAGGACTTGATCATGCGTATCGCGATTGCGGGCTCCTCGGGGTTGGTGGGACGGGCGCTGGTGGCCCATTCGCGGGCTAAGGGGGCGGAGGTGGTCCGGCTGGTCCGGCGGCCCCCGGCGGCCCTCGACGAGGTGGAATGGGACCCAGCCGCCGGCCAGCTGGAGACCGGGAAGGTGGCATCCTGCGATGTGTTGGTGAACCTGGCTGGGGAGAACATCGCCGAGGGACGCTGGACCAAGGCGCGCAAGCAGGCCCTGTGCGCGAGCCGGTTGGACAGCACCCGCCTGCTCGCCGCGACGATTGCCCGCGGCCTGTGGCGACCGAGCGTCTGGATCAACGCCTCGGCCATCGGCTACTACGGCAATCGCGGCGAGGAGCTACTCGACGAGACCAGCGCGGCCGGGGCCGGCTTTCTGGCCGAGCTTTGTCGTGATTGGGAGGCGGCGACAGAGCCGGCCGCCGCAAGCGGGGTGCGCGTGGTGCATCTGCGCTTGGGCGTGGTGCTCACGCCCGAGGGCGGCGCCCTGCGGGCCATGCTCCCGTGGTTTCGCCGCGGAGTGGGCGGCCCGGTGGGCGACGGCCGCAATTGGCTCAGCTGGATCGCGCTCGAGGAGCTGCTGCGGGTGATCGACTTCACGCTCGGCACTCCTGTGCTCGCCGGGCCGGTCAATGCTGTGAGCCTGCAACCGGTGCGGCAGGCCGAGTTTGCCGTCGCCCTGGGCCGGGCGTTGGGGCGGAAGGCGACGACGCGTATGCCGGCGATGGTGATCCGGCTCGGGTTTGGTGAGATGGGGGAGGCGACGGTGCTCGCGAGCCAACGGGTGCGACCCGCAGCGCTGGAGGGCAACGGCTTCCTCTTCCGGCGCGAAGCGCTGGAGGCGGTCCTGCAGGCGCAGCTCCAGCCGGAGGGCGGAGGCGGGCCGGGCGGCTGAGCGGGCGCGAGAGCACGCCTAGGGTGTTTGCCGCAGGCGGCTAGGGTGTACTCCCGGGCTTTGTGGGCATTATAACGGATACGTATGTACGGCGGATTTTGGTACAGTGGTCGAGCAAAAGAGGGGATCCGGTGCCGGCCCCCCTCTGAGCCGCCGTTTGGCGTTCACTTCCTGGATTTTGGGCTCACCTCGGGGTTCTCATGGCTGGGTTTACCCGAGGGGGCCCAAAATCTAGGCTTTTTTTTGCGGGCGTTTACCCCATGCTCCGGCGGTTTTTATGCATAAGACGCTCATTATTCTCAAACCCGACTGCATGAAGCAGAAGCATGTCGGTGCGGTGATTGGCCGATTCGAAGCGGCAGGTTTTCGCATTATTGGCTGCAAGCTGATGCAGCTCACTCCCGCGCTCCTGCGGGAGCACTACGCACATGTGGCCGACAAGCCGTTCTATCCGCGACTGGAGGCCTTCATGAGTTCGGCCCCGGTCATGGTCATGGCGATTGCCGGCGATTACGTCGTTGAAACCGTGCGCGCCGTTCTCGGGCCCACCGATTCGACCAAGGCACCCAAGGGTACCATCCGCGGAGATTTCGGCACTGATGTGACGATCAACGTGGTCCATGCCTCCGATGGCGAGGAATCAGCCAAGGTTGAGCTCGCGCGGTTTTTCGCGCCGGGCGAGATCATCGACCCGGGCAAAACTGCGGTTTTGTCCTGAACGTGACTCCGCCGGCTCGTCGCCGGCGGTTTTTTTTTGCCTGCCGCCGACGGGTGCTTGCGCCTGCCGCTCCGGCCCGGATGGTCGGCGGATGGAATGTCGCCCGCAGTGCGGAGCCTGTTGCATCGCGCCGTCGATCACTTCGGCGCTGCCGGGCTTGCCAGAGGGCAAGCCGGCGGACGTGACCTGTCCTCACCTGACCGCGGACTGGGGGTGTGCGCTCTTCAATGATGCGCGGCGGCCGGCGGTGTGCGGCTCCCTCTGCCCGGAGCCCGGCATGTGCGGTGAGAACCGCGAGCAGGCGCTCGCCAACCTACGCCTTCTGGAGCGGTTGACCTCCTAGAGGCTGAGGCGTTCGCGGAAAAGCTGGGCTTGGCGCCGGGAGAATTCCACTTCGCCGCCGCCGCGAAGTGTGACCTTGATCGAGCCGCTGAACCAAGGGCTGACGGCCTCGATGAAGCCGAGGTTCACGATCTGGGAACGGTTGGCCCGCATGAACAGCGAGGAGGGTAGCCGCTCTGCCAGCGAAATGACCGTGCGGCAGACCAGGGCTTTGCGGTCGTTGAAATGCAACTCGGTGTGGTTCCCCACCGACTCGAGCAGGCGGATCGTTTTCACGGCGACAAACCAGCATTTGTCCCCGTCGCGCACAAAAACCCGGTCGTCGTGGCCGAGGGCGGGGGCGGAGCCCTCCGCCGCCTCCACCGGCGTGGTGGCCGCCGAGGTGGCGGCGGCTTGGCCTGGGGCCGGCAGCCTCGCCAAGGCGGCGGCGAGGCGCTTGGGGTTGACCGGTTTCAGCAGATAGTCGAGGGCGTTGGCCTCGAAGGCCTCCACCGCGTAGGCGTCGTACGCGGTGACGAAGATCACGTGGGGGTGCGGCAGGGGGAGTTCCTCAAGAAGAGTGAAGCCGTTCTTGCCGGGCATCTCGATATCGAGAAAGAGGAGCTCGGGCTTCTCCTGGGCGCAAAGCTCCAGGGCGACCGCGGCGTTGGGTGCCTCGCCGCAGACCTCGATGGCGGGGTGGTGGGCCAGGAGCTGCCGGAGCTCTTTGCGGGCCAGGCGTTCGTCTTCGATGATCAACGCTCTCATAGGTTGGGGAGGGAAAGGCTGGGGGCCGGGGAAAACGAGCAGAGGGGGATGGTAATCTCGGCGTGGACGCGCTCGGCGGACTCCTGGCTGAGCCGCAGGCAGGCCGACGGCCCAAGCAGATGGGCCAGTCGCGCCCGGGCATTGGTGAGTCCCATGCCGGTGGATTTTGCGTTCGGCGTGATCGAGCCGGGGTTCGTCACCCGCAGGTGCAGAGTGTCGGCGACCACGATGGCCGAGATGTCGATGTCGGCCCCTTCCGGGCGCGGGCCGACGCCGTATTTCACGGCGTTCTCGACCAGGGTTTGCAGCAGGAAGGGCGGGATGGGCCAGTCTCGCGCTGCGGGCGAGATGTCGAGGCGCACGCGCAACCGCTCCTCGAAGCGCAACCGTTCCAGCGCCAGATAGCATCGGACCGTTTCCAGCTCCTGGGCGAGGGGGACGGTCTTGGTCTCGTCGATCGTGAGAGCGGCCCGCAGCAGATCGGCCAGCAGGGTTACGGCCTCCCGGGGGCTCGCCAGTTCCTCCGGAATCAGGGCGCGGAGGGTGTTGAGACTGTTGAAGAGGAAGTGCGGATTGATCTGCGCCTTGAGGGTGCGCAGTTCGGCCTCTTTCACGGCCGCCTTCAGCCGCATCCGTTCGAGGGCGCCTGCCTGGTGGTTGTGGTAGTAGTGGTAGCCCAGATAAAGGCAGATCCAAGCGGTGAAGATGACCACCATCAGGGCAACGGAGGATAGGTAGTTGAGGGACCCTGCGGCATCGCAGTCCGGTTCGGCGAAGTCTCCGGGGCGGAAGACCATGGCGAACAGCAGCAGCGCACCGATGACGGCTGAGGCGGTGGCGAGGACCCAGGGCCCCATGATGACGAGAAATCGGCGCCAGGATACAGTCTGGTTGCGCGTGGCGAGCAGGATGATGCGAAGCAGGTGACTGACGAACAGGCCGCTGGTGGCGAAAGCCAGGTTGACGAAGGCGACGGCCGCCGGCGCATGAGTGGTGGAGCTCAATTCGCTGGCGAACAGCGCCGAGGCCAGTGCGCCCCATCCGAGGCCTTGGCACAGCCAGTACTGCCAGCTCCCCAACCAGCGTCGTCGGAGAGTGTAGATAGCCGGTGGGGCCGGGAGATTGCAGGTGGCGGGGGGGGCGGGCACGGGCGTGGACGATAGTGCACCCGGCGGGAGTGGCCGAGGCAATCCTCCCGGCTGCGGATGCGCTCGGAGGGCAGCGGGAAGCGTAGGGAGTGAAGGCCGCCGACGAGGACGGCGGTGAAGCGAAGGGACGTACGATTGGGCGCGGCGGGAGGCCATGGGACGGCAGTGGGCCGATCGGAGCAGCGTAGCGGCCCGGGGCGTTCTTGTCGTCGGTATGCGGATCTTCGGTCGCTTTTGCGGTTGGGTGGTCGGCAGGGCGGGTTGAGTTGGATCGCGCCGGAGTCGAAGCGGGCGGTCGGGGATACTTGCGAGCAGCGAGCTCGCTGGCGAGGGAGCCCAAGGGCCCGGTGGGGCAGTTGGACTCGGGGCCTGTGCGCCGCCTCCTCCGGGCCGGCGGCCGAGGGTGGCCGCTGCCGGTACGCGCCGCCCCCCCCTCAGTGAAGCCTTGCCTGGCTCGGAGGAGGCACTACAGTGGCGTCGCTTTCTGAACAGCCGGCGCCGCGGGCGCGGGCGGGGAGCGACGGAGGAACTTGAGGGATTGTCTATGACCGATGAACAGAAGATCGCAGCCATCAAAAAGGCGGTGGCAGAACACCAGAGCAACGTGGCCAACGTGAAGGCGGCCAAGGTCCCCGCCGCCTACGATGGTGTTGTTACCGAGGCGTTGATGCAGGCGTTGGGCGCCAAACTGGGGCGGGTCTTCGACGCGCCTGAAGAGTGAGTTCAGCGCAGACGCCCTGGCCGGCACCGGGAGGCGGAGCCGAAGCCGCCTCCGGTGGCGGGGTTGACGCCGTGGGGGCAGGCGGGGCGGCCGCCCTGTCAGGGGGCGAGCCGGCTCCGGGTGACTCGCTGCGGCGGGTTGTCACTATTGTTTCGTGACGGCGATGATCGAACCAAAGCTGGGGCTGGGTGTGCTGAGGTCCGGCCCTGATCGCATCTGACTGATGATTCCGTCCAGAAAGAGAGCGTCGGTACAATCGAGGCGGAGGAAGAGTTGGGCGAACTCGTGCAGGTTCGGCAGCTTGGGAGAAGTGGGATCGGTGATCACCAAGACGACGGCCCCGGACTTGTCCACCCCGACTCCGTTGCGGTGCAGGCGGGAGCCGGAGTCTTTAGAGAGTTGGGGATGGATCGATCCCGCCCGAAGGAGCAAGGGCCCGGACTGCACGGCGCAGCGGATGTCCATCCCGGTCATCGGGTGGTCGTCGGTCGGGATGATGGCGGCGCCCGCGGTTCCAAGCAGGAAGATGCCGTTTGGCTGGAGGAAGAAATTCCCGTCGCCGATCTTACGGTTCACCGGCCGCCATTCAGTACCGTCCTGAATCAAAAGGCCACTGGGCAGGCCGCCCGGTTCGAAGATGCCGCCGTTCATCAACGTTTCGGCGGGGGTGCCCTCATCCAGGAGATACCGAGCCGCCGCGGGAAACGTGCGAAGCGGCACCCCGCGCTTGTCCACCCAGAGAATCGAGACCGCGCGCGGGGCCGCGCGTACCACCTGGTAGGCGACGCCATCGATCACGGTGGGGCTGGGGGCGGCAAACGTGCGGCCGACGAGGACTAGGAGGAGCGGTAGTATGGTTCGTAGGGGCATGTTCGGAGGTGCGCGCAGGGGCGACGGCGTTTCCGACGGACGAGACCCGAGGTCGGGTGGGGGCGCGCGTCCTGGGTAGGCATGTCGATCCACTCCGGTAGGAGCAACCGTGCAGAATTCGCCTGGTTGGGGCGGAGCGTTGTTATGGTGGGATGCCTACCGGCACTGGCCGTACCGGGCAAACGCCACACCGGAGGGGGCCCAACAGGGCTGGCCAAGGGGGAAGCAAACGGCTTCCATTTCGCCGCGCCGCCAACTCGCGGCGTCATCCACCTCCGGCTATTCATGACGATCCTGCCCCTCGATCCACTTGCCAACCACTCGCTCGACGCTCTGCTCGCGTTCCTGGGCGGAGTGCAGGCGCAGGCCGAGGGCGACGGCCGGCCACGGTTGGTGAGCATCTCCGTCGAGGCCGAGCGTCTCGACCCGTTGGCCGTGCTCGAATCGATCTTCGAACCAGGTGAGCTGCATTTCTACGCCGAACGCCCGGCCGCGGATGTGGCGGTGGCCGGGGCCGAGGCGGTGGCCTCGATCGAATGCCGTGGGCCTGGGCGCTTCGCCGAGGCCGGAGCTTTTGTGCGCGACCTGCTCGCGCGCACCGTGGCCGTCGGGGCGGTGCGGATGCCGTTTGGCGGTCCGTTGTTCTTCTCCACGTTCGGGTTTGCCGACGAGGCGGCGCAAGGCGCGGCCTTCCCGGCCGGCCGGGTGTTCGTGCCGCGCTGGCAGGTGGCGCGCAGCGGCGATGGCTCGGTGGCCGTGGCCAATACGATGATCGCGCCCGGGGCCGACATCCGCTTCGCCGCCGAACGTATCTGGCGCGCGCACGCAAAATTCGGCGCCTTCGACTACGCGGCGCCGGTTTTCGCCGGGGCGACCGAGGGGGGCATTGCCGAGGAACGGGAAGTGGGCGGGGAGGGACGCTATGCGACGAACGTCGCCGCCGGGGTCGCGGCGATCCGCGCGGGCCGCTATCGCAAGATCGTGCTTGCCCGCGCCCGCGAGTTGCGGGCCAATGCGCGTTTCCATCCCCTGCGCGCCCTCAATGGCCTGCGCGGGCATTTTCCCGACTGCTATTCGTTCTCGGTGGGCAACGGGGCCGGGGCCAGCTTCATCGGGGCCAGTCCTGAGCGGCTGGTGTCGGCCGCCGCCGGGACGCTGCGCACCGAGGCGCTCGCCGGTTCGGCGCCGCGCGGGCGCAGCGCCGCCGAGGACGCCGCGCTCGCGCGCCAACTGCTCCATAGCGAGAAGGACGGGCGCGAGCAGGCGATGGTGCTCGATTCCATCGTGCGGCGACTGGCCGCGGTCGGGGTGGTGGCGGCAACGCCCGGGCGTCCGCGCGTGCGGCAGTTGCCCAATGTGCAACACCTCTGCACTCCGGTAGAGGCGGCGCTTCCCGAGGGGGCCGACCTGTTGCGCATCGTGGGAGAGCTGCATCCGACCCCGGCGGTGGGCGGCACCCCGCGGGAGGCCGCGGTGGCGCACCTGCGCGAATTGGAACCGTTTGACCGCGGGCTGTATGCCGGTGCGCTCGGCTGGGTGAACCACCGGGGCGACGGCGAGTTCTTGGTCGGTATCCGTTCGGCTTTGATGCAGGGCGATACGGCTCGGCTGTACGCCGGAGCGGGGATCGTCGAGGGTTCCGATCCGGCGGAGGAACTGGCCGAGACCGAGCTCAAGATGCGCGCTTTGCGTGAGGCTTTACTGGGGTAGGGCGGCGGTCGCAAACGCGCGGTAAATCTGCCGACGAATGACCGTTGGTAATTGAACCGGTAGAAGAAATGCAGGGACTTGAGCGCACTCTCCCACTCATGCGCGTTCCCCACATTCTTGTTCTGTTCCTGCTTGGCATGGTCCAGTTTGGTTCCCCGCTTGCGGGCATGATCGACCGCAACCACGACAGAGTCTCCGATCTGTGGGCCGAGCGGCACCCGGGGATCGGGCCGCTCGACGGCGATTCGGACGGCGATGGCGCCAGCGATCGCGCCGAGGCGCTTGCCGGCACTGATCCCACGGTGGCCGGGAGCCGTTTGGCTGCGGTGCCGCACCGCCAGAGCGACGGCACATTGGCCCTGCGTTGGCACGGAGTATCTGGAAAGCGCTATCAGATTGAGTCCTCGTCGGACTTGGTGACGTGGGCGGCGCAGCCGGGGGTGTTCGCCGGACTCGGAGCCGAGCTCCAGACGGACGGCCTGGCGGTCGGCTCAGGTCCGGAGGTGCGGGAGTTCTGGCGGGTGGTCGTCGGCGATGTCGATACCGATGGCGAGGGGTTGAACGACTGGGAGGAGGCTCAGGTTGGTACCTCGGCGACCCAATCCGACACCGATGCGGACGGTCAGAGCGACGCCGCGGAGGTCCTGGCCGGTACCGATCCGTTGAATGCTCCAGCGAGTGGAGACACCTATTATTTGGACGCCGACGCGGGCGACGACGACACCGGCGATGGCAGCGCGGCGCGGCCGTGGCGGACGTTCAAGAAAGCGCTCTATTCCGTGCAGTCGGGCGACACGGTGCTCCTCCGCACCGGCCACTATGGCACGTTGATCGCGGGGCGGACCAAGGACGACAACCGGAACTGGGGGGCGGAGGTGGCTCTCCCGCTCGCTCACTTCACCGATTGGGTGACGTTCAAGGCGGCTCCGGGCCACGCTCCGCGCGCGACCCGCATCGATTTCGGAACCAAGAACACGACCGAGCGGACCAGCAACAATCTCGCCGTGCAGTTGCCCTTCACGGTGAAGGGCAACGTGGACCTCTTCATTCGGGTCGACGGTTTGATCATCGAAGACGGTGTCGATCTGAAGGGCGGACGGCACATCGAGATCGCGAACTGCACGATCAACCGCGCGGGCCCGCTCAACGACTCCATTTCCTCTATCGACAACAAGGGCGGCGTTGGCATCTCCAACGGCCGCTACATCACGATCCGTGGCAACGACATCACCCAGGTGGCGGTCGGCATCGGAGGGGCGTCGCACGACCTTGCCATCATCGCCAACCGTATCCACAACATCGCGCACGACGGCATCCGGGTATTGGGCGGCGACACCTGGCTGATCGAGGGCAACTGGATCCACGACCTCGACGACGGCTTCGGCGATCCCGCGAACTATCCGGCCGAGGTTCGGTGGACCTGGGGCCGGCATGCGGACGGCATCCATATTTGGACGCTCACCGATGCGACGCGCAACCTCACCGTGCGGGGCAACATCATCTATCACGTCGAGTGCATGGGCGTGATGGTCAACGCGAGCACGCTCGCGGGGAAGGAGTACTCTAATTGGGTGTTTGAGAACAACGTCTTCGGTCCGACGGGAGCGGAGGAGACCATCCACGGCGGCGCCGCGGTCCGGGACCGTTTCATTTTCCGGCACAATACCTTCGTCTACGCCCCCGAGGACCGCTGGACAGGCCTTTATCCCAAAGATATGGTGACGGGCGAGGATCGCGTCATCCACAGCACGACCCACAAGATCATGTGGCCGTCGTGCGACGGCGAGGGCTCGGTGTACAACAACCTCTTCGCCGACGGCAGCCAGGCCCGCGTCTATACCGGGTCGCCCCTGTCCTTCAGCGGGCACAACCTCTACCGCATCGCGCCCACTTCGGGTAACGCCCTCAGCCGCGGGGATGCAGTCCTCACCGCGCTGCCCTATGACGCGATCCCGGGCAATGTGCAGGACTACATGGATGCCTCGGGCAAGGTCATCGGCCAGCTCACCGCGCAGAACCAGGCCATCGACGCTGGCACGGGGATCGGGCTCGACTATGTCACCGCGCTCAAGGAGCGGCTCACGATCGACTTCCTGGAAACCACCCGGGACGCGCGGGCGGATATCGGCGCTTTCGAGGTGCCGGGTCGGAATCCTGTGGCCGAGGTCTATGACTTCCTGCCCGAGCCTGCGGTGCCGTTGCACTTCGTGGACAATTTCACCGATACGAGGATCGACCTGCAGGACCCATTCCTCAACACAGCGGACACCACCGGAATCCGCTGGCACATGCCCGAGGGCTATGCGCGTTTCCGCACGATGAACGGCGGATCGGGCGATCTGGTGCTTTCCACCGTGTACGAGAACAAGCCCGCGATCGTGGTCACCTCAAAGCGCTTTGCCAACGTCACCTTCTCGTTCGATTTCTCCCGCCCGCTGAGCGACTGCGGCTTGATCGTCCTCTACCAGAATCCGGACGACTACTACTTCTTCGATTTCGGCGGGAGGTTCCTGCGCAGGCTCGGCGGGGTGGAGACGGTGGTCGCCACGATGCCCGCGCCGTCCGGTGGGCGGGCCACGCTTGTGCTCTCGATCGAGGCTGGCGTGTTCAACGTCTCTTTCGCGGCCGGCGGTACGTACAGTTGGACGCACTCGGAAGCGGCGCCCTTCCCGGGAGGTGCGGTTGGGTTCTACCGCAACCGGACCACGGGCAACGGGTGGGACCGCACCGACTACGACAATGTGCGCGTTGATCTCGCGACGGCCGATGATCTGATCGGCGACCTGGCTCCGTAGTCCGTGCTTCGGCTGGGCTGGCCCCGCCCTTGCTCTGCGCGAAGGCGGTGATCTCTTTGTTGTATGCGAATCACGCAGGCGGAGAACCGGCAGAGAGCCCCTCATGTCCCGTCACCGCTGGCGCTGTTGTGCTGGCTCGCTGCCTGTGGTTTGGCAGTGGGTGCGGGGCTCGGCTTCCTGCTTCTGGTGATGGTCGCGGTGACCTCGGCCGGTCGCCTTGCCGCCTGCGCCGTCTTGGCCGCCGGAGCGGCTCCGGTGCTGCTGACGCAGGCATGGGTCGAAAGGGGGCGGCGCTGGCTGCAGGGTGGGGTGGTGTGCGTAGTGGTATCACTGGGGCTGACGGGTGAACTGGTGCGACGGGCCCCTCGGGGCGACGAGGGGCCGGGGGCGAAGCTGAGCTCGGCCCATCTAGGCTCAGTGCATTTCCGTCGGTATTCGCCGGGCAATCTGGTGCCTGAGGTCGATCAGCTTCTGGCGTGTTTCACCGTGATGGCTTTGGTCGACCCGCTGTTCACCTGGCGGCAGTCGGTCGAGTTGAAGGAGTGGACGGCGCAGCTCTACGCCGAGTTGGATCAGGATCCCGAATTCGCGCGGCCGGGCTCGGCGATGCCGTTGGTCTACGATGAGTTGCTGGGGTGGTCTCCCTCTATTGGGCATTGTTTCGTGTATGTGCCGCCGGGGGTGGATCGGGCCAAGCCGGCGCCGTTGCTCGTGTTCTTCCATGGCAGCGGAGGCAATTTCAAGGGTTACCTCCGGGTGTTGGCGGGGGTGGCCGATCGGCTCGGCATAGTGGTGGCAGCGCCCAGTTATGGTATGGGCAATTGGCAGCTCCCGGAGACGGAGGAGGCGTTTGAAACGGCGCTCCGGGCGGCCGGGCGCGTGGCGAGCATAGCCCCAGACAGTATTCATGCTGCGGGCCTTTCGAACGGCGGGCTGGGCGTCAGCCAATTGGCCAGCGTGCGGGGAGCGGCGTTGCGTTCACTGGTGCTGATCTCGCCGGTTCTCGACCTGGAGCGGCTCCGTTCCCCTGACTTTGGCCGGCAGTGTGGGGACCGGCCGGTTCTGGTCATGACAGGGCAGGAGGATGACCGCATCCCGTTGGCCTATGTGGAGCGAGGGGTGGCGGAGTTGGCGGCGGCCGGGGCCATCCCGACGCTGGTGGTGGTGCCGGGAGCGAACCATTTCCTGCTGTTCAGCCACCGTGAGCGCGCGGTGGCGACGCTGGTGGACTGGTTCGCTCGATACGGGGTGGGTGGCCCGCCGTAACGGTGGCACGGATCTCCTGCTCCGTGGGATTGGGGGGGGCGGGCCGGGGCGCGGGCGAGCCTGAAGCAGGGGTCTGGAGACCCGGGCCACCTCGGGCTCCCGGGCGCAAAAAAGGCGGGCCGCCGAAGCGGTCCGCCTTGGAAAGTAGGTCTATTACGACCGGGGTTGCTCAGTAACGGCGATTGCCGCCACCGAAGCCGCCACCGCCGCCGCCGCCGCCACGGCGCTCGCCGCGATCGCCGCCGCCGAAACCACCACGGCCGCCGCCGCCGCCGCCACCGCCGAACGAACGGCCGGCGCCTTCTTCCTTCGGACGGGCTTCGTTAACCGTGAGGGCGCGACCGCCGAGGCTCTGGCCGTTCATCTTCTCGATGGCCAACTTCGCCTCTTCGGCGGTGCTCATCGTGACGAACGCGAAGCCGCGGGCGCGGCCGGTGAATTTGTCCATGGCGACATACACATCGCTCACGGTTCCGCACTGGCCGAACGCATCGCGCAGATCGGACTCAGTCGAGTCAAAGGACATGTTACCAACGTACAGCTTGGAGTTGCTCATCTTGAATTTTCGTCGATCCCCGTCGCTCAGGCAGCCTGTTCCCGGACCTCGGGTTTCAAATCATCTCTGAAGCTTAAGGCTCCAACTGACGATTCACCATGTTCTGTCTTTAAACGTATCTCTAACGAAGAGTCGCCAGAAAGGACGATTGGGCGGGGAATAGCAATGGAAATATTGTCGCTACTTCGATTCAAAGAAGGTTTTGGGGAGTTTTCCTCAACCGGTGCGTGCGTGCGGAGCGCGGGGTCTGCTCCGTGGGGTTTTGCCACTCGACAGGGCGGGGCGGCGGCCGTTCGCTCGGGTGCTCCTCGGAGTTTTCATGTTTCCCTTCTCCTCCAGCTCGTCGTGGCGGGTGGCGCTGGTTGGTGCGTTGGCACCGGTGCCCGGCTTTGGCGCGGCCACTGCTGGTGCTGTAGGACCGCCGGGGAGTAGTTCGTGGCTGCTGGCCGGGGGCATCGGTTTGGGGGCGGCGGCTGCGGGTGTGGTCTGGTGGGCCCTTCGCCTGCCGCGTAACCGCCGTGATCGGACCGCCGACCGGCACTGGCGCTCGCTGCTCACTTTGGTGGATTCGATGGTCTGGGAAGCCGAAGTGCGTCGCGTGGGCACGGAGATGCATTGGACGTTCACCCTATTGCAGCCCTCCAAGCTGTATAGCCGGTTGTTGGGAGACGAGGTGCCCTCCCCGGAGCTGGGCCTGTGGCAACCGCTGGTGCTGCCGGACCAGCCGGCGTTGAACGAACGCAGCAGCCGAGCGATGCTGGAGGGGCGGCGTGGCTACGAGCAGGAGTTCCCGCTGCTTGCTGAGGGAACCACTTTTTGGTTGCGCGAGACCGTGGCCATTGAGGCGGTCGGGCCGGGCCTGTGGCATCTGGTGGGCGTGGTGAACGACGAGACGGCCCGGCATGAGGCCGACCGGGCCCGGCGCGCCAGTGAGCAGCGACTGGAGCGGCTCACCGCCCAGACCCATGCGATGCTGTGGCAGGCCCGCGTGGTGCGGCGGACCGACGGGGAACTGCACTGGGAACTGTTTTTGCCGCACTCGGAGCTGCATCGCACGCTTTTCGCCGAGGATCCGGGCGATAATCCCCTGCTGCTGTGGGGGCGAATTGGAGTACCGGAGGTAGCGGAAATGGAGGCGCGGGCCCACGACGCCCTCACGCGCCATCTGCCGGGATATGAGCAAGAATTCCACGTGCCGCGGCCCAGTGGCGACATCTGGCTGCGCGAGCAGGTCTCAATCCGCTCGGAAGGGGCCGATCGGTGGGATCTTTTTGGGGTCGTGGTTGATACCACCGTGCAGCGACAGGCGGAGGAGGCGCGGCGCACCGCCGATAGTCAGCTCAAGCAGATCCTGGTGGCGGCCAACTGCCTGCTGTGGCAGGGCGAGGTGCGGCGCAAGGCGAACGGGGCGCTGGAGTGGCGTACCTTCAGCACACCATCGGCCTTGTACAAGCGGCTTTTCGGCGAGCCGGCGGCCGACGGCGGCTGCCGACTGGAGTGGCACCGCATCGCGGTGCCGGAGAACCGCGAGATCGACCAGCGTGCCGAATCGGCGGTGCTGCGCGGCGATGCCGGCTATGAACAGCAGTTCCGCGTCCTAGTGGGGCACGAGGTGCTCTGGTTGCACGAGCAGGTGACGATCACCACCCTCGAGCCCGGTGTGTGGCGGCTGGCTGGGGTGATTGTGGATACTACGGCGCGCCGCGAGGCCGAGATGGCCCAGCGTGCCCACCAGGCCCAGCTGGCGAACATGCTGGAAGCCCTGGACTGCCTGTTGTGGCAGGCGCGGGTGTTCGAGGTGGGTAATGGCGAACTGCGCTGGGTCCTGTTCATTCCGTCGTCCCGGTTGTATCGCGAGATCTTCGGCGAGGAGCCGGGAGTGCCTCCGTTTTTCCGGTGGGAGCGGGTGGTGGATGCCGCCACCGATATGCAGATCGACCGGGCTGCTTCGCGCGCGATCAAGGGCGGCGAGCGCGGCTATGCGCAGGAGTTTCAGGCGCTGCGCTCGGCGCGGCTATGCTGGTTGCAGGAGCAGGTGTCCATCGATCGCACCGGGCCCGGCCAGTGGGAACTAGTCGGGGTGATCACCGATGTGACCCCCCGCCATGAGGCCGAGCGGGCGGCGCGCGCGCATCAAGCGCAATTGGACAAGATCTTCGAGGTGGTGGACTGCTTGCTGTGGCGGGCTCAGGTGACCGAGCACGCCGACGGGGAGCTGGCTTGGCTGGTGTTTGTGCCCGGCTCGAAGTTGTTCCACCGGCTCTTTGGCCCCCAGATTCCTGATCCGCGCAACGCCCTCAATTGGGATGAGGCCAATGTGCCCGAGTACCCGGAAATGGTGCGGCGCAGCGCCGCGGCGATCCACTCGGGCGCGGCAGGCTACGAGCAGGAGTTCCGGGCCTATGTCGGAGGTCAGATGTACTGGCTCTTTGAACGTACCTCGATCACCCGCGTGGCCTTCGACCGGTGGGAGCTGGTCGGGGTGGTGGTCGATGTGACCGCCCGGCGACTGGCCGAGCAGGAGGTGCGCAGCTCCGAACTGCGCTACCGCACGCTTTTCCAGCATACGCCGGTGGCGATGGTGGAGACGGATTTCAGCGCGGTCGGCCGCTGGCTGGACGGCCTGCGCGACTCCGGGGTGGTCGATCTCGACCGCCACCTTGCGGACCATCGGCGCGAACTGCTGGCGGGGGTCTCGCTGGTGCAGATGGTCGACTGCAACGACATGACCGTGCGCCTGCTGGCGGCCCAGTCCAAGGATGACCTGCGCCGCCGCCGCCGCTGGCTGGCGGTGCCGGAGACTCTGGCGGCCGTCCGCGGGGTATTCGTGGCCCTGGCGCAGGGACGCAACACCTACGAGACGGAGACCCAGGTGCGCGATTTCGCCGGCCGGCGCCGGCAGATGCTGCTGCGCTGGTGGATCGGGCACTCGGCCGAGGGCGGCGATCTGCAGCGTTCGGTGTTGGTGCTGGTGGATCTCACCGACCTGAAGCGGGCCGAGGCCGAACTGGCCGCGGAGAAGGAGCGCCTCGCCGTGACGCTACGGGCCATGGCCGAGGGTGTTATAACCACTGATACTGAGGGGCGGGTGCAGTTTCTCAATCCAGCCGCCGCGCTGCTTACCGAATGGGATGGGGAGACCGCGGTGGGCCGGGCGGTCGACGAGGTCTGCCCTTGCGCCAAGCGGACAGTGGGGCGTTGGTCGCCGTGCCGGTGGCCCAGGTGCTGGTGGGCGACCGCGTGGCGGAGTTGCCTCCGCGCACCGCTCTGCTGGGGCGTACCGGCGGCGAGACGTTGGTGGAGGGGTGCTGTGCCCCGATCCATTCCGCCTCCAGCCGGGTGGTGGGCACCGTGCTGGTCTTGCGCGACACCACTGAGCGCGAGCGTCTCGAGCAGGAGTTGTTGCGCGCCTCCAAGCTCGAATCGGTCGGACTGTTGGCCGGCGGCATCGCCCATGATTTCAACAACATCCTCACCGCGGTGATGGGCAACCTTACCTTGGCGCTGCTCGACGTGGAGCCGCAGGGGGAGATGGGGCGGATCCTGCGCGAGGCGGAGGGGGCGGCGTTGCGCGCCCGCGACCTCACCCAGCAGCTACTCACCTTCGCCAAGGGCGGCGACCCGGTGCGCGCGGCGGTGCACCTGCCGGCGATGATGGAGGAGGTCACCCGTTTCGCCCTGCATGGTTCCCGGGTGAAGGCGGAGTTCGACCTGGCCGCCAACCTCTGGCCGGCCGACGCCGACAAGGGACAGATCAGCCGGGTGGTCCAGAATCTGGTGATCAACGCGGTGCAGGCGATGCCGGCCGGGGGCGTGGTGCGGCTGCTGGCTCGCAACGAGCGGCTCCACGGGCTGGATCGGCCGCCGTTGCTGCCTGGCAACTACGTACACATCGCGGTGAGCGACACCGGCGTGGGCATCAAGGGCGAGCATCTCGACCGCATCTTCGAGCCGTATTTCACCACCAAGCAGACCGGCAGCGGCCTGGGCCTAGCCACGGTCTATTCGATCGTGCGCAAGCACAAGGGGCTGATCCAGGTGGAGTCGGAGTTGGGGCGCGGCACGACTTTCCATGTGCGCCTGCCGGCGGCGGCCGCGGCGGAGCCGGAGGCCGCCGCCGCCGGGGTCGTGGCCGTAGGGGCCCCGGTGCGGGGGCGCATCCTTTTCATGGACGACGAGGCTCCGATCCGGAAGCTGGCGACGGCAATGCTGCGCCGGCTCGGGTGCGAGGTGGAGTTGGCGGCCGACGGCCAGGCCATGGTCGACGCCTATTGCAGCGCGCGGGAGGCGGGCCGCCCCTTCGACGCGGTGGTGATGGACCTGACCGTGCCCGGGGGTATGGGCGGGCTGGAGGCTTTGGAGCGGTTGCGGGCGCTCGACCCGGACGTGCAGGCCATCGTATCCAGCGGCTACTCCAGCGATCCGGTGCTGGCCAACTACCGCTCCTACGGTTTCAGCGGCCGGGTGGCCAAGCCGTACGAGATCGCCGATTTCGGGAGGGTGCTGCGCGAGGTGCTCGGGCCGGAGTGAGGAGAGCGGACGTAGGAGACGGGCGGGTCGTTGACAGGGCCACGCCTGTGCATACAGCGTATGCCCATGCCTACCGCGACCGCCAAGGTCTTCACCTCCGGCAATTCCCAGGCGCTGCGCCTGCCCAAAGCGTTTCGCGTGCGAGGCAAGATGTTGGAGTTGTCGGCGATCCCCGGCGGTTTCATGGCGGTTGATCCCGACGAGATCCTCCGGCGGCGGCGCACATTGAAGAAATTGTGGGGCTCGTGCCCGGACTTTCCTGACGTCCGCCCGTGATCTACCTGCCCGACACGAATGTGTACTCGGTTTTCCTCCGGCAGAAGGACGAGCGGCTGTTCGGCCATTTCAATGCGCTTCTCCCGAGCATTGTGCTGTCGTCGGTCGCGTTGATGGAGCTCGAGTACGGAGCGGCCAAGAGCGGGCTGTGCGTCCATCGAACCCGGGTTGACCAACTCGTAGCCATGCTGGGCGGGGCCATCGCCTTCGATGCGAATGCGGCGCGGGAAGCCGGGCGGATCCGCGCCTATCTCGCGAGATTGCGACCGAATGCGCAGCTGATCGGACCCTACGACGTTCTTCTGGCCGGGCACGCGCTGAGCATCGGCGCAACGCTTGTTACTGCGAACAGGCGTGAGTTCGACCGTGTTCCCGGGCTCACGGTCGAGAGTTGGCAAACGGAGTGACGGGAGTGCTGGACGTTGCAGGCATGTGGCCTGCGCCGCTTGGTCCTCCCGGTCCCGCGCCTATTCTGCCGGGGTATTCTTGCGGATGAGGTCGCCGAGTTCTTTTGGCTCTACCTCGCGCAGGTCTTTCCCTCGGTGCTTCAAATCCTCGAACGTTTTCACCACCGTTTCGGTCATGCGTTCGTGCGTTTCCTGCGAGCCGCCGACAAGGGTGAATTGCTCGCCGTTGGTGACGCGTTTGTGGCCGTCCTGATTGTCGAGACCAAGGCCGAGGAGGTGGGCGTGGTCGGGTGTCGGCTTTTTCACGCGGGCACGGTGCCGGTCTGGTCCGGATTGGCAAGGGCTTCGGGGGTGGGGGGCGGAAGGGTCTCCAGGGTGCCGCGGGGCGGCGGGGCCTCAAGGTCGGAGCTGTCGGGGACGGCGAGCGTGTCGGCGACGGACATGGCCTCGGGCGAGGACTCGACCGGGGGCCGAACGAGGGCTTCGGATACGGAGAGGGGAGCAGGAGTAGGAGCAGAAGAAAGTTCCGGCGGCTCAGGCGGGGGCTCCGGAGAGGGGGGATGCTCGGCGTCCGGAGCGAGAGAGGCGGTATTTTGCGCGGGAGAGGGGGCGGTCCCGCTGGTCGCGCCGGCGGTCGCTTCGGCGGCGCGGGGTTGCAGTGGATCGGGGGCGCGTTCGACGGTGATGTCGGCGAAATGCTCGTCCTGCCGTACGCGGATCTTGAGCATGCGGGTGAGCTCGAGTACGGCAATGAAGGTGGAGACGAGGTTGCGCAACGAGGTGCGCTCCGGGAGCAAGGAGGAGAAGAGGAAGCTCGGCTCGTGGACGATGCGCTTAAGGATGAGCTCCATCTGGTCGACGACCGTCATGTGGTCGTCCAGGACCTGGTTGAAGGCGTTCCAGAGTTCGATGCGGTCGGAGGGGCGCAGCGGGCGGTCGGACTGGGCGAGGTTCTGGGTGACCTGAGCGCGTTCGAGCATCGCCTGGCGCGTGCCGATCATCTCGGCGATGCCGGAGGCTGCGTCCTTGAACTTTTTGTACTGGATGAGTTGGTGGACGAGCTCCCAGCGCGGGTCGATCTCCTCCTCCTCGCCGGCGTTGGGATCGATGGCCTGCTGGTTCTTGGGCAGCAGCATGCGGCTCTTGATCTCCATGAGCGTGGCGGCCATCACGAAGAATTCGCCGGCCAGCTCGAGCTTGAGGTCGCCCATCGCGTAGAGGGCGTCGAGGTACTGCTTGGTGACTTGCTCGATCGGGATGTCGTAGATATCGAGCTCGTTCTTGCGGATCAGGAACAACAGGAGATCCAGCGGTCCTTCGAAGACCTGGAGCTTGATGCGATAATCGGTGTCGGGGATGGGCGCGACCACGGGGAGAATGCAGTCGGAGGCCGCCGGACCGGGCAACGGTTTTCTCGTGGTTTGGTTGGACAGGGCTCGGAGCGGTGAGAGCAGGACAGGAACTGGAGGCCGCGGGGCAGAAGCGAGAATCGGAGCGGGAGCAGGAGTAGGAGCAAGAGACCGAGCAGGAGTACGAGAACGAGAAGGATGGGCGGGATGCTCGCTACTCGCTACCCACTCCTCGCTACTTCTGCTGCGGCAGATTGCGGTAAACCGGGAGCGGGTTACGCCGATGAAGGGAAAGCCTCCGGCTCGCCCCATGCCCAATACCCCCATCCCCGTCCTGATCGTGGACGACGACGCTACCGTCGGCGCGGTGTTGCAGGGCTTGTTGCGCAATATTGGCGAGGGTGTGCTCTGCGCTCCGAAATGGGTGGCGACCGGAAGGGAGGCGTTGGCGTTGGTCCGGCTGGGCGGCTGGACGTTGATGCTGCTCGACTACCATCTGGCGGATGAAAATGGGCTCACGGTGCTCGACGAGCTCAACAAGCTGCCCGAGTCCGCCCGGCCCACCGTCATCATGCTCACCGGCAGTGGTAACGAGCACGTGGCCGTCGAGGCGATGAAGCGCGGGGCGAAGGACTATCTGGTGAAAGCCGGGATGCATCTGCCGGAGTTGCGCCGCGCGATTCTGAGCGCACTCGATCGCCGGGGGCTGGAAGACCGGTTGGCGCGCTCGAATGAGGAGTTGCGCTGGAAGAATGCCCAGGTGGAGGCGGATCTGGCCATGGCGAGGCAGGTCCAGCAGGCGTTGCTCACCCATCAGTACCCGACGGTTCCCGCCGGGGTGTTGCCCGAGCGCAGCCTGCTGCGGTTTTGCCACCGGTGGATACCCAGCAGCGCAGTGGCGGGGGATTTCTTCTCGGTCCTGCCGGTTTCGCATACCTCGGCGGCCGTGCTGTTGTGCGACGTGATGGGCCATGGCGTACGCGCCGCACTGGTGGCGGCGCTCATCCATGGTCTCGCCCGCGAGAACCGCGCGTTGGCCGGATCGCCGGATCGATTCTTGAGCGAGATCAATCGCGGGCTGCAGAGCCTGCTTTCGCGTACCGACGATTTGGTGTTTGTGACGGCCGTCTACTTGGTGGTCGATGTGGCCCGGGGCGAGTTGCGCCTCGCCAATGCCGGGCATCCGCACCCGCTGCTGCTGCGCCATGAGGGCGCGGTCGAGGCGCTGGGGGTGGGCACCGACGGTTCGGGGCCGGCGCTGGGCATGATCCCCGACGAAGTCTACGAGGCGGTGACGGTGCCGCTGAGCCCGGGCGACAGGGTATTTGTCTTTACCGACGGGCTGTACGAGGCCGCGGATGCGAGCGGGGAGGAGTTTGGCCCCGACCGGCTGCGCTCGGCGCTGGCGGCACGGGCAGGGCTGGCCACGTCGGCATTGCTGGATGGGTTGCTTGCCGCGGTGCGCGAGTTCGGCGCGAGCGCGACCGAGAAGGGCTTCGCCGACGACCTGTGTCTGGTCGCCGTGGATTTTGCCCCGCGCCACGCGGATTGAGCGGCGTTTGGGGGTGGAACGGACGGAGGCGCCGATCGGCGCCGGCCCGAGGTGCGCGTAAGCCCCGGTTTGCCGAACCGACCACCGAATGCGCTCACCGCGCCATGCGGCAATACCATCGCCAAACCGTGGATCCAGCGATGGCGCGGGCGGCCGGGGGTTAAGGAGTGGTGGCGGGCAGCGGCAGCTCGATCACCGCGCCCACTCCAGCTGGAATGTAGTGGCCGCCGAAAACCGTGCGGAAGACCGCGGCAGCGGCCTCGCCCGTGCAGTGGGTTGCAGCCACGTTTTGGACCCCAAGCGACCGCATGGCGGTGGCGATTTCTCGCGCCTCGGCCTCGGGTCGGTCGAACTGATGGAAGCCTCCGATCACAAGATAGAGGGGACGGTCGGTCTGTTGTTTCACCTGCTCGAGTTGGGCGACAACTCCTGGGTGCGAACAGCCGACGATCACCACGAGACCAGCGGGAGTGTCGAGGGTGAGGCATTGCTCTGCGGCAAGCTCAGGTGTGTCGGACTCGGTGAACGGCAGCGGCTTGGTGATAGTGATCCCCTCGAATAGGGTTGTCGGCCCCGATACGGTCTCCGGTTCGAGACCGGCGGCGCCCATGGCCGCTGCCTCCTCCGGGTGGTGGGTCAGACTTTCCGGCACGTAGGTGCGGAGGCCTTGCCGCCGGCCGAGGCCGGGAGCACCGAAGGTGTGGTCGCCGTGGTAATGCGAGAGAACGACGGCTTCGATGCTTGAGGGATCGATCCGCAGCGCAGCCAGGTTCCTCCTTGAGCACGGAGGGTCGGCCCCGGTATCAAAAAGGACGGTGTGCCCGCGGGCTTTGACTAGGCAGGAGGAACCCCACACGGCCTTTACGTCGGGCCGGGCGACGGAGTTGTCGCCAGGGATTGTGAGCTGGGCCTGCGGGAGGAGGGCGGCCGGAGGAGGCGGGGGGTTGGGCGCCAAGCGAGGTCGTGGAGTGCGAGGCTCACGGCGAGGAGCGGAGCAACCGGAGGCGGGTGGTCATGGGGGAGGGAAAGGCGGGCGAGTGGTGGAGGCGGAGCCTCCGCGGGTCATCAATGCATGGCGACACGGGCGCGGCGAAGCAAAGACGCGAGACAGGTGGGCGTCACCGGGGGGGCGCCGCTGGAGCCAACAATCGATCGCGGCCCCGGTCGGCGCGGCTGTTCTGGGCAGGCGGCGGTCGGCAGGGGGCTAGCCGGCCTCGGGCGAGAGAAGGTTCCCGTGCTCCCGCTGGTGGCTACGATGCGCGACTGCACAAATGCGTGTCGCGGCCGCGACAGCGATCTTAGCTCGGGGGGACCGATCAGGGCGTGGCGGCACAGGCGGCTGGGGCCGCGGGCGAACGGTCAGGGCAAGCGCGGAGCGTCGACCGGCGCCGAGGGCAGGGTTGCGGGCGCTTCGGCCCCCGCGGGGACGAGCGGCGTGGTGAGCGCCTCCGGTGCTGACGGAGGCGGTGCCAGTATCGCCACTGGAGGGATATTGGGTGGAATCGCCGGCACGGTGGTTGGGGGAGCGGCGGGCGTTTCCGGCATGGCTGCGGCCGGGGCCTCAGCTGCGGGGAGCGCCGGAGGCGGCTCGGTCGGGACGGAAGGGGCAGTAGCGGGCGGAGGCGTCGGTAGCGGAATTTCTGGCGCAGGGGGCGGCGGAGCGGCCGTGGGAGGCGGAGCGGAGGATTCCTGGCCGCCGACGATCCGCCACTCGCCGGCGATGCGGCGGTAGAGGTAGCAGGCGGTCCACGAGTCGTGCTGCGTGGTTTTGCCGTCCGTGGTGGTGATGGTGGTGGCACCGTGCCAGAGGGAAAGGGCGGTGTCGGGGCCAAGCACCTCCACTTCTTCGCGCTTGGTGGTGTATTTGAGTTGAACACAGCCGGCGAGGAAGTCGGTCCAGATCTTCCGGGTCTCGGTGAAGGAATGGAGCGTGCCGTCGATGTTGGTCCAGAGGTAGTCGGGGACATCGGCATGGCGGGCCCAGGAGGCCGTGGCGTCGAGGCGTTCCTTTGCGGCGATCATGCCCTGGACTGTCTCGAGCACCTCGCGACGGACGGCGGCGTTGTCGAGCGGAGGGACGATCCGGGAGCGATGGGTGGCGTGGCAGCGCCAGTGCCCGTCGAGGCGGCGCCAAGTATCGGTGATTTGAAAGGCCGTGCTGGCGTCCGGGCCGAGCTCCTGTTGGCGACCGGTGACGATGGCGGTGTCGCCGTAGACCCGGACCTTGAGATCGGTCTTCGCGATCCGGGTGGAGGCCGGGGTGGCGGAGCCGAGCGCGGCCAGGTCGCGGGCTTTGGACACGACCTCACCCGTCGGCTCGGTGCAGGTCCAGTCGTCGGCTGCGATTCGCTCGAGGGTTTGGGTGTCGCGATTGAGGAAGGCGTTGGCCCATTCGTGCTCGAGGGCGACCAGTGCGGCTTCGTCCGCCTCGGAGCTTGGGACGACCGGCGCCGGGGCCCGGGTGGCGGTGCGGGTGAAGGCGGGTATCCACATGTTTCCGTCCGGGGAGATCTCGCCCACCTGCGTGAAGCTGTTGTGGTCGTCCGCGAAGCTTCCTTTGCCGCGCACCTTCCAGTAGCGGCCGCCGGCAGGGAGGACGCCCTGCCAGGTCCAGGTATTGCCGGTGAACACGCAGGTGCCCTGTTCGACGCGGCCGTCGTTGCCGAGCACGACGTAGCTGATGTCGTTGGTCTCGGGGTCGAGCCAGTTGGTCTCGGTTCTTTGGCGCGCGCCGCCTGGCGTGGGTTCGAGAAAGGTGGTCTCGGCGCCGAATCCGTCGAGAGTGGGGCGGGTGGTGGCGGTGCCGGTGATCTTTCCGGCCGTCCACACCGGCGTCTCGAGGAACTCCATTACATAGGCCCAGTCGCCATGGCGGATCTTGAGCCGTTGCAGCGCCGGCCCGGGCTGAGGGGAGGCGGGTTGGGCGAGGGCCGCGACGGCAAGACCGGCGGCGAGCAGGAGGAGTCGGGAGGCATTCATGGAGGGAAGAGCGGCTTCAGCGTGCGTTCTGCGTGGGCGCGGCGGCGGACCGTGCGGGAAGCGGGGGCGCGTGGTCATGGCCGGCGGGGACGACCGTCGCCAAGCCCTGGGGCGGCCCGGGCGCGTCGCTCCGGCCTCGCGGGCTGGGCTGCCCAGATATCCAGTCGTGAGTGACCGCGCTTCTGCGCATGGCGCAGAGGATAGTCGGTTGGGCGCGATCGCCCAATGCGGATGTGTGATTAGTCCGTTTAGAAGTCGGAGTCGGGACCGGGCTGGGTTGTGGAACGACAACACGATCGCGTGGCGTGGCAGGGCCGGCCGGTTCAGGGCGGGATCGAATTGGCGCGTGCACCATCGGTGGCGGGGCCTCTGCGCCCCGGACAGAAGAACGCCAGCACGTGGACCGGGGACGGGGCGGATGCTCGCTACTCACCGCATGCTATTCGGCAGGAACGACCGTGAGAGGAGGAGTATTAGCGCGGGCAGGAGAAATAGGCGATCGTCACTCTCATGGTTGGAGGGGGCGGCGTTAGGACGGGAGAAATGAACTGTCCGGCGCGCCTCCCGGGCTGGGGGACGGGCGGATAGCCACGGGAGGGCGCGGGCGCGCGCGCTGCGGTGAACCCAGCGCGGCGGGGCGTTATGGGGCGAGTCCGACGATTGCCATGAGCGCGATCATCCAGCGACCCTCGCTCCACTGGAGCACGTAGATGCGCGCCTGTTTGCCGGAGAGGGGCGTGTCGGCGGAGTAGCCGCTCCATTTCGCGTGACAGGTCACCCAGGCCGATTCGCCCTGTTGGGTGACGCGGAAGTCGGTGAATGTGAACTGTGAACGTCGTTGGGGCGGCAACGCTCGCTCGTTGGCGAGGTTTTCGAGGTCGTGGTTTTCGATCACGGCGGAACCATCGAAACGCATCTCCTTGCCGTCGAAAACGTAGATTTTGGCGGACGAAGGACTCCGTAACCACGTGGCGGAGATGCGACTGGCGTCGAGGGCGAGGAAGGCCTGCTTCTCCTCTTCGATGACGGCGATGATGGCGGAGTCTTCGTTCGCCGGGGCAGACTCGGCGCGGGTGAGGGTGGAGGGGAGCGCGTATGCTGCGAGGCATGCCGCTGCGAGGACGAGGGATTGGGTTTTCATGGTGTGTGGCTTCATGGACGGTTGGTTGTGCCGTATGAGGGCAGTGCGGCGATGGAGCCCATTTGGGCTCGGTATGGACTCTAGCGCTCGGCTCGGCGGAGATGGGCGCGGGCTCCGGCCCCGCCTAGCACGTCGTTTCTCGCTCAGGCGGAGGCCGACACTCTGCCCGAGCGAGGGAGACATGGATGAATAGGGTGCATTAGCGGCTTCAGGGCGCGGCGGCCTCGCGGGAGAGGTGGCTGGCGATCGCCTGCCAGCGTCCGTCGCGGCGCAGCCAAACGTCGGTGATGCGATGGACGGCGCTCGCGTCCTCGCCCTTGTAGGTCGCCTTCTCGGTTTGGCGGCCGGTGATTACCGCGGTGTCGCCGTAGATCTGCACCTTGAGGTCGGACATCTCGAAGACCGTGGCTTTGAAGGAGCCGTCGGCGAGGTCGCGGAGATCGTCGGCCTTGCCGATGACTTCGCCCTTGGCCGAGGTGCAGATCCACTCCTCGGCCTCGAGGCGATCAAGCATCTTCACGTCGGCGGCGACGTAGGCGGCGGCCCAGGCGTTTTCGAGGGCGACCAACTCCTGCTCGACGGAGTCGGGTGCGGCGAGGACCGGGATGATCTTGGCGGCGCGATTTTCGCTGAGCAGCGTCCAGTGTACGCCGTCGGTGGAAATCTCGCGTTTGTCGGTCAGGCTCTGGAAGTCGTCGGCGAACGTCACCAAGCCTCGGAGTCGATAGCGTTTGTCGCCGGCAAGCAGGGTGCCGGTCACGGCGACGCGGGGGCCGTCGAAGGTGTAGGTGGCGTCGATCACGGAACCGTCGCTGGCGAAGGAGCTCCAGAAGAAGCACCCGCGGGCCGGATCGAAGCCGTCGGTTTCGATCCACTGCAGGGATCCGTCCGGGCCGGTTTCCTTGCCGCGGAACTCGACGAACTGCCCGGCCAGGATGGGCCGTACGGAGCAGGTGCCTAGGCTGGTGCCGCCGGCGCCGAGCGGCGAGTTGTGGGTGGTGCTTTGGTAGGTCCAGTCGCCGAGCCAGTGTTCGAGCGGTTGTCGTTCGATGCCGGATGGCTCGGATTGTTGGGTTGACTGGGCAAATACGAGGCCGGTCAAAGCGGCCGCGAGGATCAGGCTGATCGCTGTTCTCATGACGGAGGTTTGGTTGGCGTGGGTGGGGGAATCCAGCGAGGGAAGGGGCAAGGGCGTTCTCTTCCCCGGGTTAAGCGGAGGGAGAAGACGGAGCGGGGGGGGGGCCGCGTGCGGCCTGGCTCGCTGGGGCGGCTCGCGCCCACCCGAGGCTCCGAAAAGCGCTGGAGCCTCGTCCCCCGCGCGATGCCGCGGCCGAGTGCATAGCATCCGGGAGGATAGCGGATTCGGTCTTTCGGTGGAATCCGGCATACGGTGACGGCGGGACTCGGGGTTTTGCCCAGCGGCGCAGCCGGTGCCGGCCGCCCGGCGGCGCCTTTGGGTGGTCGGCCCTCGGAAATGAGCCGTTAGTGGTGTTGACGCTCGCGGCGGTTGCCGCCGCAGTGTTCGACCTTTCATCAACAACCTTTCACCGCATGAAACCCAAGATCTTTGTCGACGGCAGCGAGGGCACCACCGGCCTCGAAATCAACGAGCGGCTCGCGAGCCGTAGCGACCTTGAGGTGATCTCCATTGATCCGGCGCAGCGCAAGGACCCGGCAGCGCGCCAGGCAATGATTGCCGCGGCCGACATCGTCTTCCTCTGCCTGCCCGATGCCGCATCGAAGGAGGCTGTGGCGCTTGCGGTGGATCACCCGAACGTGCGGTTTCTTGATGCGTCGACGGCGCACCGCACGAATCCCGACTGGGTCTACGGCCTGCCGGAGCTCCATCGCGGCAAACAACGCGCGGCCGTGAAGGCGGCGAAGAAGGTCGCCGTGCCCGGCTGCCATGCGAGCGGGTTCAACCTCATCGTGTCGCCGCTGGTCGAGGCCGGCATCGTGCCGCCGACGTATCCGATCGTCTGCACTTCGATCACTGGCTTCAGCGGCGGCGGCAAGAAGCTCATCGCCACGTACGGGGAGAGCGCGGCCGACGTGACCGCGCGGCAGGCGAAGGAATCGACGCAAGATCAGCGCGTGGCCCCGCGGCCGTACGCGCTCGGGTTGGCGCACAAGCATCTGCCGGAGATGAAGGCCGTCTGCGGTCTTGCGCAGGCGCCGGTGTTTGTGCCGATCATCGGCGACTTCTATCGCGGTATGGCGGTTTGCATACCGCTGGAGCGCCGGCTGCTCGCAAAGTCCTGCGGCGCGAAGGAGATCGCCGCGGCGTTGGCCGAGGCCTACGCCGGCGAGCGCTTTGTGCGGGTGTCGGCCTGCAACGACGAGCGCGAGCTGGATGAGGGCTTCTTCCGTACGCTCTCCAGCAACGGCACCAATCGGTGCGACATCACCGTCTTCGGACACGAGGAACAGATCCTCGTGATTGCGCGGTTGGACAACCTCGGCAAGGGCGCGTCGGGCGCCGCGGTGCAGTGCATGAACCTCATGCTCGGCTTCGACGAAGGCGCTGGGCTGGTCGGCTGAGGGGCGCCGGTTTCACCGGAAATGGTGCGGCCCGCAGGCGGTGGGCGGATCTAGGGGGCTGATGGTTGACAAGAGGCGCCGCGGATAGAGGGCGCGCGGCGCTAGCGTCAGTCGAGCCTATCGAGGCAGGCGGTGGGCGGAGATGAAGCCGGTGCTTATACCAGTGGTGTGCAGGCCACCGAAATGGCGGCCGTGCTCCATCTTCATGCGTATTGTCGGCCACGACCGTAAGGCCGGGGCGTGTGCCAGGGCGTCGCTGGCGGTTTCTGCGCGCGGGCTTACTGGAGCCGGGCAACAAAAGGCCCCGGAAGCGGTGAAGCTTCCGGGGCCAAAAGTGGCGCGCCCGTAGGGAGTCGAACCCCAAACCTTCTGATCCGTAGTCAGACGCTCTATCCAATTGAGCTACGGGCGCGTTAAGGAGGCGTGAAGAGAATGTCGTGTGGCCCGGCTGACAAGCACCAATTTGACGAAAATCCGATCTAGGCGGGACCCCGGTGCAAGAACGGGGCGAGGCGCGGGAGGGGCGGTCGCCTGCGAGCAGGCTCGCGTCGTTGGCGGCATCTACCGAGGGAGACGGATTGAGGTCTCTCGGGCGAGGCGCCGCGGTTCCGCGGCGAGCGGGGCAAGGCCGTACTCTTGGTGTGGGAGCACGCTTGCGCGACAGGTCTGCGGAGGGGCGGGGAACACGCCCTTCCCCGGGAGTCCAGGCCTATGCTTTCACGCCCGCCAGGCGGCGCGCAGAAACCAGATGCTGGCGGATGGCCTTGAGCAGTTGGAGCTCCCTCGCCGCGGGTTGGAGCGTGCGTGTTCCTGAGCGAGTGCCCACGATCAGGGCGATCACGCCGGTGTTGTTGCTCAGTGGCAGGAGGATGAAACCGTTAATCGCGCCGGCGGCCAGTAGCCATTCCGGCAGGAAGGGGCGGATTTTGGGGTCGGAAGTGTCGCGGATCAGCACGTCCTCGCGGCGGTTGAGGCAGATGCTGAAGACATCGCGCCGCTCGGCGCTGATCACCGGACGACCGCGCACCAGATCGAGAAGGGCGCCAAGCCCGGTTTGGGCGGTGTAGGTCTGGGCGCCGGGATCACGCTGGAAGAGCACACAGTCCTGCAAATCGAGGGCGCGACGGATGGCGGAGAGCGCCGCATGGTCCATGCCGGGCACGTCAATGGCCGCCGCGCTGGTGAATTCGCTGAGCTGGATGAGGCACTCGGTGAGGACCGAGATCCCGTCAGGGGGGGGCGGCGACGCGTCGGCCGCGGGGGAGGAGGCAGGAGCAGGAGCAGGAGCTGAAGCAGGAGCAGGCGAAGCGTTCAGCAGCATTCCCTCGGGCAGGACGGGCAGGGGCTCGGTCTGGTTGGCGCGTTCGGCGATCCGTTGGAAGACGCCGGTCGCGATCACCTTGGTGCCGTAGTTGCGGCTGAAGGTGCGCAGGTTCTGGTCGACCACTTTCACCATGATGTCGATGGTGTCGTTGGTGAGCAGAAGCTTGGTGCTGAATTTCGCCCGCAGCAGCTCGGCCTGGTCGGCGAAGGTGGCGGCGCCAACCCTTGGGGACACCACGAGTTCGCCCAGCGCGGCGGCGAAGTGGGTGATGGCGGTGAGTCGTTCCTCGGCTGAGGCAGGCGGCTGGTCGATCAGATTTTGGGGAACATCCTGGAGGCAGCGCAGGATCACGCGCGGCAGACGCGATTCCTCGAAAAGATGATGGGTGAGCTCCAGGGGCGTGATCCCGAAGATGCGTCGACAGGCCTCGGGCTCGGTCTCCTGCACCGGTCGTTCGTGGACCTGCTGGAACTGCTCCGGCATGAAGGTGGTGAGCAGCAGGCGGCCGTAGTGGCGCAGGCAGGCAAAGACGAAGGCCTGTTCGGAGTCCTGCTCGGGGTGGATGGTGGTGAGCGCCTGGGCGAAGAGGCCGCTGCACAGGGCGAGGGCGGCCGACTCGCGCAGCACTTCGGGTTGGGCCCCGTGCAACGCTTTCTCCACCAGCAGCATCGAGAGGGCGAGGTTGCGGATCTTGTTGAAGCCCACCACCTGGATGGCCTGCGTAACCGTGGTGACGGTGTGACCGAAGGGGTTGTAGCCGAAAGTATTGGCTGACTGGATCACCTTGGCGGTGACCATGGTGTCGCGGCTGATCAGGTCGGCGAGTTCCGGGACGGAGATCGAGAAGGCGCGGCTGGAGAGCTCCTCGATGAGGGTGATGACCTCAGGCAGACTGGCTGCTTCGCGGGAGCGAAGCGCCTGTTGGATGCGGGCGATGGTCTGACTGGCGAGGGGGGATGGCACGGAAGGGGGCAGCCTCTCTGTTTAACGGTCCAAATCGTCCGCGGTTGAGGGAAAGGCGTGAGGCAACGCAGGGAGAGGGCGGGGCGGGCGAGTGCGGGCCCGGGGGATTCCCCTCGGCCGGGGCAGCGCATGAAACCGCTTCATGGCGGCGTCGCGGCGTGTTTCCGGTTCGCAGCGGGTCGTTCCACCTGACTCACTTTGGGTCGATGAGCCTTCCCTCTTCGCCGGCCCTGCGTGATTTTTTCGAGACATTTCGCGGTGTGGCCGGGCTGCCGCGCGGGTATTGGCTGGTCGTCGGGGCCTTTGTCTTCGAATCGATGGCCTACTTCGGGGTCTTGACCCTGATGTCGCCGTTTCTCTCCAGCGATCTGGGGTGGGGCGATGTGTGGGCCGGGCTGACCGTCTCGGTATTCACCATGCTGGTGACCTTGTTTATGCTCGGGGTGGGCAGTCTGGCCGAGGGCTTCGGGCTGCGGCGCGCGATCCTGTTTGCGCTGGCGATCAGCACGGTGGGCCGGGTGGCCTACAGCCTGGCGGCGGGAGTCGGCGGTGGCGCGCTGGCGGTGGTAGCCGGGCTGGGAGGACTGATGATTGTGGCCCTCGGCTCGGGCATCCTGCAGCCGGTGTGCTACTCGGGGATCAAGCAATACACCGATGCGAAGACGAGTTCGATGGGCTACGCGTTGATCTACGCGCTCATGAACCTGTGTATCGTCGGCGTTGGGGCGATCTCTTCCTGGTTGCGGCCAGCGGTGGAGACGCTGCGTGCGGGGGGCACGGCCGATCCGGTGGCGGTGTTTTTCCAGCGCTTCTCCGGCACCGGAGTCCAAGCGGTCAACTGGGCCTGTGTGGGCATCACCGCGCTCACGCTTGTGGCCTTTTGGGTGACGATGACCAAGCGGGTGGAGGCGGTGAAGTTGCGGCCGGACACGGCCGAGGCGGAACGGAAGGCGGAGACCCGGTCGCTGCGTGAGCGGTGGCGCGTCTTTTTTGCCGACGGGCCGTTCGGGAACCGGCGCTTTGTCTTCTTTATCTTCATCCTGCTGCCGGTGCGCACGTTGTTCGCCCACCAGTGGCTGACGTTTCCGTCCTACATTCTGCGCTCCTACGATACGCAGGTGGCCGACCGCATGGAGTGGCTGGTCAACTGGATCAATCCGGCAATCATCTTTCTCGCAGTGCCGCTGGTGACCGCCTTCACGCGCCGGGTCGAGGTCTACCGCATGATGATGATCGGCACGCTGGTCAGTGCGCTGCCGACCTTTCTGCTGTGTGCGGGGCCGGACCTGAAGCTGCTGATCACGTATTTCGTGGTCTTCTCGATTGGGGAGGCGCTGTGGAGCGCCCGGTTTCTTGAATATGCCTCCGAACTGGCTCCGCCCGGCCGGGTGGCCCAATACATGGGGCTGGCGAACATCCCGTGGCTCCTGGCCAAGGGGACCACCGGGCTGTATTCGGGGTGGATGCTTTCGCACTACTGCCCGGCCGACGTGCCGCGCGCCGAGCTGGAGACCGGGGGAATGTGGTTCATCTACGGGTGCATCGCGATGATCTCGCCGCTCGGGCTCTGGTTGGCCCGGGGCTGGGTGATGAGCGGCCTGCATCCGCGCAACGAGACGCCGGCGGCGGGCTGAGCGCTGGGGGGCGGGGCGTCCCCTTGCCCGGGGCTGGTGGATCGGGTGGGCCAGTTCGGCCGGGCGTCGGCTTCGGCTCGGCCGCGCCGGGACGGCGGGCGCGTGGCCGAGGGCGGTGCGGTGGGACCGCAGGCCTAGCATTTAGTCGTACGGGAGAATCGGGGAAAACCCGACAGGCGGCGGCTCGTGCCGGCGGGGGTATTGCTGTTATCAATCCGTATAGCCCCCCCAGGTCGCTCCGCTCGTCAGTCCCAATGAAAACATCACTGTGTTTGTTTCGCTCCGGCAGCGTGTTCGCGCTGCTCCTCCTGATGGTTTCCGCGGTAGGCCTCCACGCCGCGCCTCCCGCCATCACTCTCCAACCGGCGGTCGTCACCGCGCCCCAGGGCGCTGCGGCCACTTTCACCGTGGCTGCCGAGGCGACGGCTCCGCTGAACTACCAATGGCGGCATCTGGGCGTGCCGTTGGCCGGGGCCGACACCCCGACCTTGGAGCTCGCCGCGGTGAACCTGCCCGATGCCGGCTTTTATGATGTGGTCGTGACGGCAGCCGGGGAGAGCACGGTCTCGCGGCCCGGTCGCCTGCTCGTCGAGCCGACTTTTATCGCGGATACGTTTCGGGCCGACCCGACGTTCACCTTGGAGGCCGAGATGGCCGGTGGCCGAGTGTCCGCCCTGTGTGTCAGCGGCATGGGCGACAGCCTGCTCGTCGGCGGCTCGTTCACGACGATCGGGGACGAGCGTCGCGACGGGCTGGCGCGGCTCGATTCCTCGTTTGTCTACGACCCCGAATTCAAGCCGGTGGTGGCGGGCGCGGTCTTCGCCATCGTCGAGCAGGGCGACGGGCGCATCCTCATCGGGGGCGGGTTCACCCAGGTGAACGGCGTGCCGCGCTCCTGTATCGCCAGGCTCAATGCCGACGGTTCGCTCGACCCCAGCTTCTTTCCCGGTGCGGGCTGCAACGGCAACGTCAACGCCGTCGTTGTGCAGTCGGACGGAGCGATCGTCATCGGCGGCAATTTCACCAAGGTCGACGGCGTCGCCTGCGGCCGCATCGCCCGGCTCCACCCCGACGGCTCGCTGGACCTGGACTTCAACGCCGCTGTCGGCACCGGCTTCAACTCGGCCGTGGCGGCGCTCGCGCGGCAGTCCGACGACCGGTTGGTGGTGGGGGGATACTTCACGCAGTTGGGCTCCCAGCTCGCTCCGCGGCTGGCCCGCCTGGAGCGCGACGGCGCGTTCGACCCGGGCTTCGTGCTTCCCAAAATCCCCGGTGGCCCTCGGGGCTGCGACTCCGATGTTCTGGCCTTGGCAGTGGCGTCGCCTTCCGACGACCGAGTGTACGTGGGCGGGCGGTTTGGAAAGTACGCCGGGGAAGACACCGGCCGTGTGATGCGGTTGGAGGCCAACGGCGTCCTGGATTCGACCTACACGGCTTCCGTCCTGCTCGATGGGATCAACGGGACGGTGCGTGCGCTCGCCCCGGCCCAGGACGGTCGGTTGGTGATCGGTGGTGACTTCACCGGCTCCGCGTGGCGCTGTGTTGTCCGCTTGGCGAGCAATGGTGCGATCGACACCTCCTGGTCGCCGCCCGAGGACGCTCGGCCGGCCACCTTCGTCTACGCGGTGGCGTCGTACAACAACTTCGACGGGCGAGTGGCCGCCGGCGGTGAGTTCACCCAGATCGGCTTCACCGCGGGCAGCGCCAGCGGTGTGGTACGCTACCTCAATAGCGGCGCGCTCGATGCGGCGCCCGGCGTTACCCTGCGGCAGCCGGCGACCATTAATGCTGCCGTGCCCGCGGCGGGCGGGGGTTGGTTCGTCGGGGGCACCTTCACCTTTCTCAACGGCGAGCCCCGCAATCGCATCGCCCGGATCACCGAGGAAGGGGAGGTGGACGGTTCCTTCAATCCAGGTGCCGGGTTTAGTGGCCCTGTCGAGACGATCGTGGCGGACGGCGCCGGGCGCCTGTTGGTTGGCGGTTCGTTTTTGAAATACCAAGACGTCACTGCTTCGTGGCTGGTGCGGTTGGAGGCCTCGGGCGAGCGCGATCTCGGCTTCACGCTGGATCCGGGCTTGGTCGGCACAATATCCGCTGTTTCAATTCAACCTGATGGTCGCATTGTGGTGGGTGCCGGTGCAGGGGGCTTGCCCACCCCGGCGCGCAATAACCTTGCCCGCCTCCTGGCCGGTGGCGCACTCGATCCAAGCTTTGATGCCGGCGCCGGGCAGAGCGGGCCGGTCAGGGCCCTGGCGATCGAGCGCGGCGGGCACATTGTGGCTGGCGGCAACTTCACTCAATTCAACGGCGTGCTTCGCGGCTACGCCGCGCGTTTTGATGCCTCTGGCGCGCTCGATCCGAGCTTCAACTCCGGCCTCGGTCTCGATTGGTATGTGGATGCGGCGGTGATCCGCGCCGACGATTCCCTCGTGCTCGGTGGGGCTTTTCAGAGCGTTGACGGTGCCGCGCGCGGTGCCGCAGTCGGTTTCGGGGCCGATGGCAGCCTGCTCGCCGACTACAACAGCGGCACCGGCTTCACTGGCGGCGCGGTGTCGGGTCTGCACGCGCTTCCCGACGGGCGCCTTTATGCTTCCGGGTCATTCACCGGTTTGGACGGACAACCGGTCCAGGGGTTGGCCCGGCTCAATGCCGACGGTACCGCAGCCATTGCGTTCGCCGCCTTCGATCGTTCGGTAGGCAGTCATCGCGGGGTGATTGCGGCAGGGGATGGGCGTCTCCTGATTCTGGCCTCCACGGCTGCCACCGCGCCGACGCTCGCGGCGCCTCGGGGCGGGCGGCAGTTCGGCTTGGTGATGCTGCGGCCCGCGGACTCCCCCTTGCCGGTGATCGGTAGTGCGCCGGTCGCGCAGGAGGTCGCTGAGGGCGCGGACGTTGCGCTGGCCGTTGGCGCCTCCGGGGCGTCCCTCTTGCGTTACCAATGGAGCCGAGACGGAGTTCCTGTGCCCGGGGCCACGGCCGCGGCGCTCGATCTCGCGGATGTGTTGCCTTCCGATACGGGCACCTACTCGGTGGCGGTGAGAAACGAGTATGGTGCCTCCGGTGCCGGGGCCCTGGTGACGGTGGCGCCTGCCCTCAGTTATGCGGACTGGGCGGCGGCGCATTTCAGCGCCGGGGAGCTGGCGGATCCGGCGTTTGCCGGCGTGTTGGCCGATCCTTACGGGGTGGGCGTCGCCAATTTGTCGCGCTACGCCTTCGGGCTGCGGCCCCGCGGCCGAGTGGCGGCGCCCACGCGGGTGCTCACGCTGGACGAGGACGGTGCGCGCTATCTGGCGGTGGGTTTCACTCGGCGCCCGGCGGCCGACGATCTCGTCTACACCGTTCAATCCAGCGGGGATCTGGTCGAGTGGTCCCCGGTGGAGGTAATGGCGGCGGCCTTGCCGCTCGAGCAGACGGTGCGCGACACCGTCCCCATCGGAAATGCACTGCGGCGCTTCCTGCGGGTGAGCGTCGATCTGGCACCGTAACGCGGTTGCGGACTGGGCGAAGGCTGCGAGGCTTTCGCCCGCGCCGGGCCGATGGGCGTGCTGAGGGGGCAGGGGAGGCGGCGCCAGTGCGGTTGGCGGGGCGAGCGTCGCGGCCGGGTGCCTCTCCAGTCTTTTTCAGGGCTTCTGCTCAAAAGTCCGGCCGTCGGGCAGGCGCACGCGCACCGGATAGCCCTGCTTGAAGATAATGCTGCGGTAGTTCTCCCCGGCCACCGGCTTCAGGACGCGGATATAGCGGTCGTCGCCCACGAGGTCGTCGTAGGTGGCCGAACTGCGGCCGGTTTCCAGGTAGTGTTGTTCAGCCGCGGACGAGAGCTGGCGCAGGTTGTTCTGGATTGCCTTCTCCGCGGAGGTGGCGCGCACCTTCTCGAAGGCGGGGATGGCCATCGCGGCGAGCGCCCCGACGGTCACCGGGTTGTACACGGCGATCATCGCGAGGTCCTGCTTGAGAGAGGCGTTCCAGACCGAGCGGAAGAGCACGCCATCGGGCAGGTTGGTGCGTAGCGCAATCAGTGGCTGCGTCGTTGTGGGCAGGTTGCGCACGCCCAGCGCAAGGGCGCGCTGCAGGGCGGCATCGCCCTGGGTATTGAGCTCGGGCAGTTGCCGCAGGCGGGTGAAGAAGCGCGGGGAGACGTAGCTGAGGCCATTGCCCTGCGGCCCGAGCCGAGTGAGTAGGGCGGCGAAGTCCGGATTCTCGGCGAGCCGCGGGCCGGTAGAACGGCAGGAGTCGAGGAAGTCGCGCGAAGTGACGAAGACGAGGCGCATTGCCCTCGATGGCGAGTAGCGGTTTCCAGGCGGCGGTGGGCAGGGGACCGGGCAGGGCGTAGATCGATGTGGGGCCTTCGTCGTTATGGGGGAGGGCTTGGTCGAGCAGGCTCTTGAGCGCCGGGGCGATGCCGTCGAAGCGCAGCAGTAGGTCAAAGGCGGGCATGGTCACCGGCTTGGGTGTGGGGAGTGCGATGGTGCCGCCTTCGTTGAAACGCAGGATACACGTGGTGCGGCCTTTCCAGCGCTGGATGAGATCGAGAGCTGAGAAGCCGTTGGTGCCGCCGGCCTTCTTGAGCTGGGCCTCGAGCATATTGGCGGTGGCCTCACCAGCCACCCGCACCACGACGAGGCGCACTGCAGCGTACACGGCGGCGAGGTCGAGTTCACTTTCGGAGAAGAAGTCGGCGTCGGCCGGGGCGAGTTGGAGGTGCTGGAAGGGTGCCGCGGGGCCGCCGAGACCGGCGAGCAGGCCGTGGCGGCCCTCGGGCGTATAGAAGAAACAACGATTGCGGAAGCCGCCGGCCTCGGGCACCGAGCTGAGTCCGATGGCCTTTACATCGGCCAGCCCGAGGTCGGTGAAGAGCTGGGGAAAGTCCTGCTTGAACAGCGCTGCCTGGGGCTGGTTTTCGGTCAACTGCCCGACCACGCCGCGCAGAGCGTCGGCCAAGCGTAGCGCGTCGCCGTCGATATCGACATAGCCGTAGAGGGTGCCGCCGAGCTCGAGCTGGCGGTTGACGGCGACGAAGTGCCGGCTGCGTTCGGCTTCCGCCACCAGCGGGGCCTGGGCCGCCGTGGCCTGGTCCGGGGCGGGCGCCGGTGCGTCCACGTTTTTCTGACAACCGGCAGTCGCGGCCAAGGCCAGGACCGCCGCACCCATGCGAAGAAGAGAGCGCGCCATAGGAGGCCAGAGGCTATGAGGGAAATGTCGTGGGAAAAGGGGGAAGGGCGGGGAAGGATTGAAAAGCCGATGAAATCGCGTTGGGGCCGTCGGGGAGGATTTTGCGGGGCGGGCGGTTGGCCGGGCGTGGGCAGGGCCCGGCCGCCGGCTCTGGACCGATAGGGCAACATGAGCGGGACGAAGGGGGTGGCCGCAGCGGCGGGGCCGACGGCCTGCGCAGTGTGGCGTTGCCAACGGCGGGTGGGGCCCGTGAAAGTGCGGGCTTGAGCGAACTCATCCAATTCATCGAGCAGGCGGGCGAATGGGCCCCGCTGGCCTTTCTCGCCCTTTTCGCTTTGGCCTCCGCGCTGACGATTTGGCGCCTGAACGCCATGACCGAGTATGGGTTCCAGGGGACGGCGTTGGGCACGCTGGTGATGCCGTTCTGCTCGGGTTTGGGAAATCTGATCTTCGTCTACATCGTGCTGGACCGGGGCGGGCCGGCCCAGGACGTGTTTACCAACGCCTTGGTGAACAATACGACCAACCTCACCCTGCTGATCGGACTGCCCGCGCTGATCTGGGGCCTGCGGGTGACTCCGGGCGACGAGGACAAGAAGGGCACGACGGCCCCGAAGGCCAAAGCCAAGACGCAGGAGCACGCGCTCAACCGGCTCTCGTTGATGCTCACGATCTTGGCGGTGCTGTTCTTCACCGGCGCCACTTGGGCGCTGGCCCAGGACGGGAAACTGGATTTCGGCGACGGGTTGGTGCTGGTGGGGTTGTTCGTCTTTTGGCAGACGATCCACGTTTTCGAGGTGCTTAAGCACAACCTCCAGCAGAAGCAGTCGCCCAATCCGCTGCGGCTGATGTTCGACCTGGCGTTGCTCGGGGTGGGGGCCTGCCTGCTTTATGTGAGTATCGATTGGCTGGTGGCGTGGTTGGGGAAGAATCCGAGCGGCTTTCTGAGCGCGAAGAATCTCGGGTGGCTGAGCGGTTGGCTCATGGTCATACCCAACGCCCTGCTGGCCCTTTATTACGGCTGGCGGCGGAGGCCCGACATCGTCTTCAGTTCGCAGGTGGGCGACGGGCACATCTGCATTCCGCTTTGCATCGGGCTGTTCGCCCTGGTGAAGCCGATGCCTGTGCCCAAGTTTTTCGAACAAGCCGCCCTGGTGATCGTGGGCGCCGCGGTGGTGCACTTCATCTTCGTGGCTGCCATCGGGAGGCTGCCGCGTTTCATGGGCGCGGCGATGATCGCCGCCTACGGCTGGTTCCTGTATGCCGGCCTGCTGACGTAGTCGGGGTGCGCCGAGCGGAAGGAGTCCGCTCGCAGGCCGGACCTCCGTTCTGAATAGGCCAGACTTCAGCGGTCGGTCCTAGACCCGACCGAGGGCTTGGCGGCGTTCAGAACTTGTGACCCTCGATTACGAGGATCTGTCGGGCGATCGAGACCCTCCAGTCGTCGCCGAGGAGCTTCTCCAGTGGGATCGGCAGCTCCTGCCCGGGTGGGGGAAGCTTGGCGGCGAGTTCGGCGGCGACGGTGCGCGCCTCGGCCAGCAGCGAACACATCGACCGGTGGCGGATCGCCGCGCTGGGATTGAACTGGTGCTCGATCGGTTCGACGATCGCCTCGGAGAAGTACCACGTGCGTAGGACGAAGGCCGCGGCTCGGGCGTGGTGCATGCCGGTGAGCATCACCTCGGCCTTGGGCAGTGAAGTGGCCGGCATCGCCTCGAAGCGCAGGTTGGGCGCGCCGACGCAACGCAGATGCCGGTCGATGAAGATCATGCCCAGGGCGTGCAGCAGTCCGACCGTATAGGCGAGGCGCTCGTCCAGCCCACTGGCGGGGGCCAAGTCGACCATCGCCAGGGCGCAGGCGATGGAGCGGCGCCAGTATTCGTTCGGCCCGAGGTTGTAGCAGCGCAACGGGCGGTTGAGGAACTTGCTCAACGCGAACGCCGCCGTGATGCGGTAGACCTCGTCGGAGCCCAGGCGGGTGAGGGCCTCCGCGAGGCTGTCCACCGGTTGGCCGCTACCATATACCGGGCTGGAAGCCGCTTGGATCACGCGCGCCGCCAAGGAGGGGTCGATCATCACCAAATCCACAATATCGTGGATGCTGGTTTCGGCCGAAAAGAGCATCGCCTGCAGACGCGGCAACACCATGGCGGCGATGGGCATCTCGTGAGCGTAGGCCTCAAGGTCGGAGGGGCGCAGCAGAGTGTCCACGGGCAGAGAGGCCGTGGGGACGTTGGCGAGGAAGGCGGAGGCGTGCATGGCGTAAACCGGGGGCTTGTGGGGAGCCAGCCTGACGTGGAGGGGACGCCACGATGGCTCGACTCCGCTGCTTGGCGACAGGGGAGTGGGCCTCCGGAGCATTTTCAGAGGTTCCTCACAAACGCAGGGCGGGAGGGTTTTTCTCTGGCCAGTGCCCGGGCCAGGCCGGAAAACTCGTCGGCGTGATCCTGCATCCGGTTGAGCTTCTCGCAGCTGGTTTGATGGTGGCCAAATGGGCCGGCGAAGCCGTGCTCTCCGCGCTCAATCGGCGCGAGATTCGGCGGCATGCCGGAGCGCTGCCGCCGGCGCTGGCCGGGGTGATGGATGCTGCGACCTACGCGAAAGCCGTGGACTACAGCCTGGCGCGCAACGCCTTCGCCCGCTGGGAGGACGGCTTTGGCCTGGGGCTGTTGGCGTTGGTGGTCTTCAGCGGGCTCTTGCCTTGGTCGCACGCCGCCTGGACCGGACTGGTCGGTACCGCTCGCTGGAGCGAGGCGGCCTGGTTGATCCTGGTCGGGGTGGTGCTGGCGTTGCCCGGATTGCCGCTGGACTGGTGGAGCACGTTCCGACTGGAGGCGCGCTTCGGCTTCAACAAGAGCACGCCGGGGCTGTGGGTGGCCGACAAGCTCAAGGGCGGGCTGGTCGCAGTCGTGCTTGGCCTGCCTTTGCTCTGGCTGGTGTTGGCGCTGGTCGGATGGACGGGCCCGTGGTGGTGGGTGTGGGGCGGCGCCACCGTGCTGGTGTTTCAACTGCTGATGCTGGTGCTCTATCCGAAGCTGATCCTGCCGCTCTTCAATACGCTCACGCCGTTGCCCGAGGGCGAGCTCAAGGCCGGGCTTCTGGCCTTGGCCGAGCGCTCTGGCTTCCGCGCCCGCACCATCGAGGTGATGGATGGCTCGAAACGCTCCGGGCACTCGAATGCCTTCTTCACCGGGTTCGGCCGCTTCCGCCGGATCGTGCTCTTTGATACGCTGATTGCGCAACTCGACCGCGACGAGCTGGCCGCCGTGCTCGCGCATGAAATAGGCCACTACAAGTGCGGCCATGTGCCGAAGATGCTCGCGGTGTCGGCGGGCTTCACCGCCGCCGGCTTCGGGGTGATCGCCTGGTTGGCGCTCAGCCCGTCGTTCCTGGAGGGCTTTGGTTTTGCGCCCGCCTCCGGGGTCGCGCCTGCGCTGCTGCTGTTTGCCCTGTTGGGCGGTTTGGCGACTTTCTGGTTGTCTCCGTTGCTCAACGGCCTTTCGCGGCGCCACGAGTATGAGGCCGACGCCTTCGCCCGCGCGGCGGTGGGCGGGCCGGCCCCGCTGGTTGGCGCGCTGCGCAAGCTCGCCGAGAAAAACCTCACCAATCTCACTCCTCATCCGTGGTACAGCACCTTCCATTACTCGCACCCCACGCTGCCCGAGCGGGAGCGGGCGTTGGTCGGGGCGCAGGGCTGAGCAGGAGACGGGTGAGTTGGGCGGAACATCCCGCCGATCGTAGGCAGCGTGCTGGCACGCGCCGACAGGGGCGATTGCGCGGACAGCGCGTGCGAGCACGTTGCCTATACAGAGCAGCCTGGTGGTTTGCTCTGGTTTTGTTGACGGTTTGCGCCGTTTCGTCGGCCTCAGCGGTGGCGGATACGCTCACGGTGATGACCTGGAACGTGGAGAACTATGTGGCCGAGGACCGACTGGTGGAGGGCGAGTACCGTACGGCGTATCCGAAGCCCGAGAAGGCGAAGGCGGGTCTGCGGGCCGCCATCCGGGAGGCGCGGCCCGAGGTTCTGGCGCTCCAGGAGATGGGACCGGCGCCTTATCTGGAGGAACTGCAGCGCGATCTTGCAGCGGAGGGCCTGGCCTATGAGCAGCGGGCGTGGCTCGACGGGCCCGACCCGGAGCGGCACCTCGCCGTGCTCGCAAGGGTGCCGCTGGTGCGGGTGGTGGAGCATGCACAGGTGCCGACGCGTCGTCATGGGTTGGTGCGCCGCGGGGTGCTGGAGGTGTCTGTGGCGCTGGGGGCGCGGGAGGTGACGCTCTTTGTTGTGCACTTGAAGAGCAGGCACACGGACGCCCCCGCTGACCCTTTCGCGGCGGCCCAGCGGGCGGGGGAAGCCGAGGCGGTGCGCGATCTGGTGCTGCGGCGTTTCCCGGAGCCGGCCCGCGCGGCGTTTCTTCTCCTTGGGGACTGCAACGATTCGCCCCAGAGCCGGCCCGTGCGTGCGCTGGCCCGCCGGGGCGAGACGCTGATCGCCTCCGTCCTGCGCCCGACGGATGCGGACGGTGACAGCTGGACGCACTACTATCGCCAGGAGGAGGTGTTCAGCCGGGTGGACTATATGCTGGTCTCGCCGGGGTTGCGCCCCGCTGTCGACAAGGCCTGGATTCACGATTCGCCGGCCGTGCGGGTGGCCAGTGACCACCGGCCGGTGCTGGTGCGGCTGAAGGTGATAGGAGGGCCGCGGAGGGCGGGTGAGGGCGAGTAGACCTGAAAAGCCTGTAGGAACCGACAGAAGCGGGGAACCCGCAGGCCGGGAAATGCCCGGCAAGAAACACTTCGTGTTTCTTGAGAGGTAACCAAGAGAACGAAGCGTGAACGAGTTGGATAACGAGAGCCTGGGGCACGTTCCTCACCTGGCTGGTGAATGGAAATCTCCCGGGCTCGAGGGCACCGATTCCCCTGCATCCGGAATGCCGTTGTTTCCTTCGTTCCCTTCTGTCGTCTGCGGAATTCTGGGGCAGCTCCGGACTCCGGCCGGGTCCGCCCGCCCGTTGGGCAACAAAAAGGCCGGCGCTTGCGCCGGCCTTGGGAAATGGTGACTGGTACCGGACCTCAGACTTTGTCGACGATGCGATCGGCCAGGCCGTAGTCGATCGCCTCCTGCGCGTTGAGGTAGAAGTCGCGGTCGGTGTCGCGCGTGATTTTTTCCAGGGGCTGACCGGAGGCGGTGGCGAGGATCTGGTTGAGCTCCTCGCGGATCTTTTCCATCTCGCGCGCCTGGATGTTGATGTCCACCGCCGGGCCGATCATGCGCCCGGTGATCAACGGCTGGTGGATAAGCACGCGGGCGTGCGGGTAGATCAGGCGGCGCCCTTTCTTGACGGCGCTCAGCAGGATCGAGCCCATCGAGGCGGCCATGCCAGTGACCACGACAGTGATCGGGGAGGTGATCAGCTGCATCGTATCATAAACGGCCATGCCGGCGGTGATCGAGCCACCCGGTGTGTTCATGTAGAAGATGATTTCCTTGCCGGGGGCGGAGAGCTCGAGGAAGAGCAGCTTTTCACAGAGGTCCTTGGCGGTCTCGTCGGTGACAGCGCCCCAGAGGAAGATCTTCCGTTGGCTGAGGAACTTGCGCTGAATGAGCGCGGCGATCGTGCCGGTCTGCTTGGAGGCCTTGTCCTCACACTCGCACTCGTCGTCATCATCATCGTCGTCGAGGCGGGAAGGGGGGACGTTGAGGCCGGGCTGGAGTTGCTCGAAGTGCATGGCGGTAAAGTGGCGTGCGGGCGGAGGTTGGCGAGCGCGTTTTGGCTTGGGCGAGGGGAGCGGTGGAGGTCAGCGTTTCTGCCAGACCTGCCAGCGTTCGCGTCCCTCAAAAATCGGTACGGAATCGGCCACCGGGGCCTCTTCCAGCAGCATGAAGCCGGGTTCGAAGAGGCGGCGGTCTTCGCCCTCGGCCAGGCCGTGGGGCGGTTCGGCGCCGCAATCGCCAAACATGATGGAGCCCAGCAGCAGGCCACCGGGCTTGAGCAGGGTGGCCACCCGTTGGACGAACTCGGGCCAGCGGGCCGGGGCTAGGGCGTTGAGGAACGCGCGCTCGTAGATCACGTCGAACTGGCCCGGGTTGAAGGCGTGGGTGAAGAAGTCAGCGCAGTAGATCTGCTTGGCCAGGGCGCGGTTGGCGCGGCGCTTGACCTTTTCGATCGCCGCGGGGCTTACGTCGATGGCCGTGGTGTTCCAACCAGCCCCGGAGAACGAGAAGATTTCGTGGCCGCGGCCGCAGCCGGGAATGAGGATGTGGCGACGGCGCGGCGGGTTGCGCTCGATCCACTGGAGCACGCCGTTGGGGCCCGACCGGCATCCCAAGGGGTGCGGTTGGTGCGATAGCGGAAATCCCAGAATTCGATCTCGGCCGGGGTGGCGGCGGCCGCCGGAGGCGGCAGGGGCACGACAACGGGGGGCGCGACAAGGCGCGCGGCCGGGCGGTGCGGACGAGATGCGACGGAAGGAGAGTGGACTGCCCGAGCGAGACTCATCGCCATAAGAGGGCTGACTTTCATGATTCGCCCGCGTTTGGCAAGAGGCGCGATGGACTGCTTTTGGGGGAGGGGGTGGGGAAGGGGCATCTCCGGCGTTGCCCAGAGGCTGGCCGGAGGCATCGTCGGGCCCGTGAAAATCGCCTTTCTCAGTGGGACCAGCATCGCAAACTCGTCGCTTTTCGACGATTGGCCGGCGCGGGAGATCGAAACCCGCCACGGCAAGGCCATCGTGCGCACCCGTGGTGAGCATTTGCTGCTCAATCGTCATGGCCCGCATTATCTGCCCCCTCACGCCATCAACCACCGTGCCAACATTCAGGCCCTGGCCGATCTGGGCTTTCGCGATGTGGTGGCGCTCAACTCCGTGGGTTCCTTCCAGCTCGATCTGCCGCCGGGGACCATCCTTTCCTGCGGCGATTATGTGAGTTTCCGGCCCGCCACTTTCTCCGACACCGAACTGCACGCCCAAGGGCCGGAGATCGCCAACAACCTCATTCGCCAGATCGCCGCCGCCCTTCCGTATCCTCTGCCCGAGGGCAAGATCTACATCCAGACTCCCGGCCCGCGCTTCGAGACGCGCGCGGAGGTGCGCATCCTGCGCGAGTGGGGCGATGTGGTGGGCATGACCGCCGCCTCCGAGGCCGACTTGTGCCGGGAGATCGGACTGAACTACAACTCGCTGTGCATCGTGGACAACTATGCCAACGGTATCCTGGGCACGGTGCTCTCGCCCGAGTCGTTCGCCGCGCTGGTGCGGGCCAACCAGGAGAAGGTCAACGACCTCTTCCGGCGCTTGCTGGCGCTGTTCGCATGAAGATCCTCGCCCAGTCCCGCACTCTCGCCGCCGACGAAGCGGCCTTTACCACCGAGCTGCTGGGAGCCGAGGCCGCCAAGGTCTGGGAGCTGCAGCAGGCCGGATGTATCCGGGAGGCCTATTTCACGGCGGCCGGCGAGGCGGTGCTCGTGCTGGAGTGCCCGAGCGTGGCCGCGGCCCGGCGGGTGCTCGCGACGCTGCCGCTGGTGTGCGCCCAGTTGATCGAGTTCACCTTGGACGAGCTGCGGCCCTACAGCGGCTTCGCGCGGCTGTTCGCCCCGCGCTCGCCGCCGCCAGCCTCGCTCCCGTCGAAACGCCGGCGGGCTTGAAGTGGGCGCGCTGTGGGCCGCTGAGTACCGACAACCCTTCCTCTCCGCTGCAACTTCCGCTGCTTCCATGAAAGTCTCCCTCTTTGGCCTCGGCATCATCGGTGACATCTGGTCACGCAACTACGCGGCCGACGGCCTGCTCGCCGCCACCTGGAACCGCTCGCCCAAACCGGCCGCCGCCGGCTGGCAGCCCGACATCGCCGCCGCCGCCCGCGCGGGCGAGGTGCTGCAAATTGTCGTGGCCGACCCGCCGGCGGTCGCCGGGGTGCTCGAGTCCATCCTGCCCGCCCTCGGGCCGGGGAAGATCGTGGTGCAGTCGAGCACCATCGATCCGGCCAGCAGTGAGCGTTTCCGCGCGCAGGTGGTGGCGCGGGGGGCCGGATACGTGGAGGCGCCGTTCACCGGTAGCAAGCCGGCCGCCGAGGCGCGCAAGACCGTGTTCTATCTGGGCGGCGACGCCGCCGACCTGGCCTTGGTCGAACCGGTGCTGGCTCATCTCTCGGAGTTTCGTTTCCGTATCGGCACCGGCGCGCAGGCCTCTGCGCTCAAGTTGGCGATGAATCTGCAGATCGCCGGCCTGATGGAGGCGCTGGCCGAAGGAGTGACTTTCGCGCGGCGCGCCGGCATTACCGACGATACTTTCTTCGAGGTGCTGGGCTGCAATGTGGCCAATTCCGGCCTGGTGAAGCTGAAGGAGCCAAAGGTGCGCGCCGCCGATTTCGCTCCCCAGTTTTCTGTGAAGCACATGCATAAAGACCTGCGCCTTGCCCTGGCCACCGCCGGTGCGGGGTCGCTGCCGCAGACCGATCTGGTGCGCGAACGCCTGCGTCTGGCCGAAGAGCGCGGTTGGGCCGATGAAGACTTTTCCGCCCTTCTCAAGCTGCTCTGAGGCGGCGCGAACCGTGCGCTCGCGGGGGAGGGGGGCTCCGCTTGCACCCTGCAGGCCCTGGGCTGGGGCGGAAAGGGGATCCCCGTTCTGCCTTCTTCCCTCTGCGTTCAGATTTCCTCCGGTTTGGTGCCCCCGCCCAGAATCGAACTGGGATCTGACGTTTAGGAAACGCCAGCTCTATCCATTTGAGCTACGGGGACGACAACCGGGCAGAGTGTTGCCACAGCCGCCGGCCCGCTTCAAGCCCCGAGCGCGGGAGGAACCTCTTGTGTTTGATCTTCTATGGCGACCGCGGAGGGGACGGCGAAAGGCGTGCAGTCGGCCTCCCGGGCTTAGCCGACTTCATCCAGCCACCACTTACCACGTGGCGATCCCGGCCAAACCCCGCCGCCCACCTTGACGGAGAGCTGGTAAGCTGGGAAGCTGGGTGCATGAAGATGACGTTCGATCTACCTGAGGATCTGCTGCGCGAGGCCAAGGTCCTCGCTATCCAGGAAGGCAAGACGTTCAAGGACAAGATGGCCGAACTGTTCACGCTCGGACTGGACCGCATGGACGCCGCAGAGGCCGCGAAAGCGTCACCGGTCGCCGTTGCCAAGAAGAGGAGCAAGCGATGAAGGCCACGATTGATTTGCCCGACCGTCTGGCCCTCCGCCTCAAGATCACCGCCGCACGCCGGGGAAGGGGATCGAGGCGTGGCCCGAAACGTTCCGCAACGCCATGCAAGCACCCGCCACTACCGCGAGCCCACCGCCGGTCATCGGGTGAGTTGCCGCTGATTCAATGTCGTCACCCGGCCTCTCCCGCGATGGAACTCACGGCAGAGAAGGTCGCGCAAGTACTGCTGGCACAGGAAGTGGATTGGATCGATGAAGCTGCTCGACGTTAACGTCTGGCTGGCGCTGGCCCTTTCTGCGCACTCGCACCACGGCGTTGCGCGGACTTGGTTTGAATCCGAGCCGGAAAGTGCCGGCTTTTATTTTTGCCGAGCGACTCAGCAAGGGTTGGTGCGCCTTCTCTCGACCGAACGGATACTGGCCGGCTACGGAAATCCGCCGCTCAGCAACCGGGAGTCGTGGGCGGTGTACGAGCAGTTCATGGCGGATGCACGCATCGTCATGGCGCACGAACCGGAAGGAGTGGAGGAGACTTGGAGGAAGCTGGCGCTTCGGGGCACGCCGTCACCGAAGCTCTGGATGGATGCCTGGCTGGCCGCCTTTGCGATTCAATCGGGGTTTCAGCTGGTCACCACCGACAAAGCCTTCTCCCAATTCAAAGGGTTGCACCCGCTGATCCTGAAATCCGCCTGAGAGCTCTCCGTCGTCCGTCGTACGAGACTCGCCGGTTCAGACGGAGACGTTGAGCAGGGTGCCCAGCTTCTCGTCGGCCTTCTGCAGGACCCGCGCGTTCACCTCCATCGTACGCTGGCCTTCGATCAGGTCGGTCGCGTTGCGCGGATTGTTTTCGCCCTTGGCGATGGATTGCGCGGCCCGGGCCACTTGACTCAGGCCTTGCTGCAGCCCGGCCCGGGCGGCGCCCATGGCGGGACGGGAGAGGGAGGAGGTGGAGATCATCGGCACGCCCGGAGGATACTCTGGCGGCCGCTCCGCGTCCACCCGGGCAAACACCCCGGTTTGTCCTTCGACCGTGACCTTTGGGTATGACTTCCGCCGCATCCGTCATGGGTCGATATGTGCGAGACTGTGGGCATGACCTCCGCCTTCCTGGCCGATCTTCGCTCCGCACTGAGCCACCTGCGTCGCACTCCAGGCTTTGCCGCGTTGGCGGTCGGGCTGCTGGCCACCGGGGTGGGCGCGGTGACGCTGGTGTATTCTGTGGTCAACGGCATCTTGTTGCGTCCGTTGCCCTACGCCGAGCCGGCGCGGCTGGTCGGTTTTCAGGCGGTGAACTTGAACAAGTCGATCGTGCAGCCGGCGATGTCGGTGGCCGACTTCCGCGATCTGCACGAGCGCAGCCGTTCGTTCGCCGCGCTGGGTGCGTACCGGCCGGATTTTGCGACCTGGCGCCGCCCTGGCGAGCAACCGATCCAGCTTACCGCGGCGTTGGTCACCGAGCAGTTCTTTGCCGCGCTCGGGGTGGCTCCGACACTCGGGCGGGTGTTCGGCGCTGCGGAGTTCAGCGCGGGGGCACCGCGTGGGCTGGTCCTCAGCCACGCGGCGTGGCGGCGGCGCTTTGCCGGCGATCCGGCGGTGGTGGGGAGCACGATCACGGTCAACGACCAGCCCTGTACCATCCTGGGCGTCATGCCGGAGTCGGTGCGCGAGCCCGCGTTCGTCGACGTGTGGTTGCCCTTCCCGGAGGAGGCCCCCGAGTATTTCGCCCGCGACTCGCGCTATTGGGTGGCCATCGGCCGGTTGGGCCGGGACGCGAGCGCAGGCCAGGTGCAGGCCGAGGCCACGGCTATTGCCGCTGATCTGTCGCGGGAGTATCCTGATACAAATCGGAATTGGACGTTGCAGGTGCGGCCGCTGCACGAACTGCGAGTGGCCGGCCTGCGCACGGGGCTGTTCCTGCTGTTGGCGGCGACGGCGCTGCTGCTGCTGGTGGCTTGCAGCAATCTGGCGAACCTGCTGCTGGCCCGAGGCCTGCGGCGCCTCGACGAAATGGCGCTGCGCCAAGCGCTCGGGGCGAGTGCCCGGCGGTTGCTGCGGCAGGTGCTGCTGGAAAACGCGGTGCTTGGACTGGCCGGCGGCGCCCTCGGGGTGGGCGGCGCGTTGGCGGTGGTGAAACTGGTGGTGAACCGGCTGCCGCCCTTCCTGGTGCCGCGCGCCCACGAGGTGAGCGTCGACGGCGGTGTGCTGCTGGTGGCGATCGCCGTGTCGTTGTTGGCCGGAGTGTTGGCTGGAGTACTACCGGCGTGGCAGGCGGCCCGCAGCGAGATCGGCGCGGTGCTCAAGGAGAACGGCTCGCGCACGGGGCCCGGCGCGGGCACGCGGCGGGTGCAGCGAGGGTTGGTCGTGGTCCAGGTGGCGTTGACCTTTGTGGTGCTCACCGGGGCGGCGTTGCTGGGCCGCAGCTTGATGCGGCTCCAGCAGGTCGATCCGGGCTTCCGGCCGCAGAACGTCTTTGTGCTCTACGCCGCGCCCACGCCGTCGCAGTTCGAGACCAATCTCGAGCTGGCGCGCTATTTTGAGCGTCTGGTGGAGGCGGTGCGCGAGGTGCCGGGGATCGAGGAGGCCGCGGTCGACGCCAGTGCGCCGCTGGCGGGCATCACCCTGCGTTTCCCGTATTCGGTGGTCGGGGAGGCGGGGGAGAGCGGTGGCGGCAACGAGGCGGTTCATAATCCGGTGACGGAAGGCTTCTTCCCTGCGCTCGGCCTGCGGGCGGTCGCCGGGCGGCTGTTCGTTCCCAGCGACGACGAGCGTGGCCGGCCAGTGGTGGTCGTGAATGAGGCCCTGGCCCGGCGGCTGGCCCAGGGCGGCAGTGCGTTGGGCAAGAAGCTGCGGCTGGTGCCATGGCTCTCCGCTAGTGAGCACGAGGTGGTGGGGGTGGTGCGCGATGTGCGCCAGGAGAACCTGACCGATTCGCCTCCGCCCCAGTACTACGTGCCGCAGCGCCAGGCAACGTGGTTTTTCTCCACCCTGTTGGTCCGGGTGCGGGACGGGCAGGGGCTGCCGTTGGCGGCGCTGCGCACCGCGCTGGGCCGGGTGGACCCCGGGCTGCCGGTGGACTTCCGCTCGCTGGAGGACTCGATCGCCGGTACCGCGCTGCAGGCGCGGTTGACGACGCGGCTCTTCGGGGTGCTCGGCGGTCTCGCGTTCCTGCTCACACTTTTCGGGGTGTATGCGAGCCTGGCCTTCGCCGTGGCCCAGCGGACCCGCGAGTTCGGCCTGCGGTTGGCGCTTGGCGCCACCCCGGCCGGCGTGGTCGGGCAGATGACCCTCGAGGTGCTGCGGCTGCTGGCGGTCGGGCTGGCGCTCGGCGGGGTGGGGGCGGCGGTGCTGGGCGGCGCCCTGCGCAGCCAGCTCCACGGCGTGGGGACGCATGAACCGCTGGTGCTCGCTGCGGTGGGGGCGGCCCTCGCGCTGGCCTCGTTGGCCGCGGCGGCCTGGCCGGCCTGGCGGGCGGCGTTGGTGCCCCCGGCCACCGCCTTGCGCCACAGCTGATCCAATTTCCCATGAACCACACACGTCATCTGTTTATGTCCGGGGCGGCGGCTGCCCTCCTGCTCATCATCGCGCCGCTGGGCGCTGAAACCTCGCCCTCGGTCGATCGGGCCGCCGCCCTGGCCGCCGCGCAGGCCGGCAACTGGGCGCAGGCCGAACCGGCGCTGGCCGCGTTGGCCGCCGCCGAACCGGCCGATGTCGAGGCCTGCACCGTCCTGGCGCAACACAAGCTCGACGCCAAGGAGAGCAAGGAGGCCGTGCGGTTGCTGGAGCGCGCCACCGAGGCCCAGCCCAATCGTGCGGCTCTCCACGCCCTGCTCGGGCAGGCGCTGGGACAGCGCATCGGCGAGGTTACGTTCATCCAGCAGGGTCTTATGTCCGGCAAGTTGCGTCGCGCATTTGCCCGTGCCCTCGAGCTTGAACCGAACAATCTCACCGGCCTGATTGGCCTGGCCTACTACCATCTCAACGCCCCCGCGATTGCCGGCGGCAGCAATCAGAAGGCCATTGAATACGCCGCGCGGGTGGCAGCAGTGGAGCCATTCAACGGCGCCCTGCTGCAGGGCGACATCAGCGCCCGCCGCGAGGAATGGGCCGAGGCGGCGCGGCACTATCGAACCGCCTTAGGGTTCCAGCCGGCCCATGGGTGGCTGCAGGTGAAACTGGGCGACGCACTGCGAGGCGCCGGGCAGAACCCGGAGGCGCGGCAGGCCTACGAGGCAGCGCTGCTCCTGTCGCCGGAGCTGCCGGCAGCGCTCGAGGGGATCAAGCGGCTCGCCGCGGTGAAGGAGTGAACGGTGCGGGTGGGAAGGGAGGCGGGACGGCCGCGCGGCGGCCATCTCGCGCTTTTGGGGTCGCCTTCGGCGAGATTACTCTAACGTCTGAGTGCATGCGGTGTTTTCATCCTGCCAGCACCGCCTATTCGGTAGTGCCAGAACTTCAGACCTCCTGTTTTGCGAATCCTCCTCCGGCCTCAACTCCCCACTACACCGGGGCCGGTGAGAGCAACCTTCACCCGTCCTCGCTTTCGTTCGTCCGATGCCGTCAAGCGGTTCAGTAGTGGTTTTGCCCGATCTGCCGGCCCCGGCCGCGCCCGTCCTCGAGTCCCGCAAGAGTGCGGTGACCATCAAGGACGTGGGCAAGGTCGCGGGCGTGCATTTCACCACCGTCTCGCTCGCCCTGCGCGACCACCCGAGCCTGCCCGCGAGCACCCGGCAGCGCATCCGCGAAGTTGCCGAGAAGATGGGCTATGTCCGCAACCCGGTGTTTGCGGCCCTGACCCATTTCCACCTGCGGGGGCGGGTGCGGGCGGTGGCCCCGCGTATCGGCTATCTCGTCAACCACACGCTCGACCGCGGGGCGGCGCTCTACCAGCTCCAGCGCCAGACCCTGCTCGGGGCCCTCGAGCAGGCGCGCCTGCTTGGTTTCGACTTTGAGGTGGTGGGGGTGCAGGAGCACGGTTTCGATCCGGAGCGGTTGGCGGCCTTCCTGGAGTCGCGGCACATCACCGGCATCGTGTTGGCGGGGTTCGACCCGCGGTTGGACTCCATCGCCTTGGATTGGACGCGCTATAGCGTGGTGAAGATTGACTCGCTGCACATGGAACCGCAGGCGCCGGTGGTCGGTAGCGACCACCGGGGCGATGTGCGGCTAGCCCTCAAGCGCCTGCAGCAACTCGGTTACCGGCGGATCGGACTGGCGGTGGGCCGGGCCGACGAGGACGCCACCGAGCGGCTCTACAGCGCCGGTTACTTGCTGGAACAGCGCACAATTCCCGAGGAGGACAAGGTGCCGGAGTTGATGTTGCCCTACGAATGCACTGTGGCGCAGGCCGGAGCCCTGGTGGGCAAGTGGATCCGTCGCCATCGGGTCGATGCCGTGATGTGCAACTGGCCGGTCATCGGCGAGATGCTGGCCTCCGCCGGGCTGCGGGTGCCCCGGGACGTCGCGTGCGTCTCGCTGTGCCTGCTCAAGCAGGACGGCCGGATGGCCGGCGTGTATCGTAATCCTCGGGTGATCGGGGCGAAGGCCGTGGCCCTGGTGAACACGCTGCTCAAGTCGGGCGAACGCGGGGTGCCGGAGTTCGCCTCCCGCACCTATGTGCGCAGTCAATGGCACGACGGGGAGTCCGCCCCGGTGAAGGCCTGACCCATGCCCGCCGCCGCCCCGTTGGGAGAGAAGCCCTACGCCACGATGGACGACGTGGCGCTGCTGGCCGGCGTGCACCCGACGACGGTGTCGATGGCGCTGCGCTCGCATCCCAGTATCCCGGCGACGACGCGCAGCCGCATCATCGCCATCGCCAAGCAGCTCGGCTACGTGCGCGATCCGCTGCTCGACGCCTTCAACCACCACCGGATGCAGAAGCTCTCGGTGAAGCAGACGCCCTCGATCGCGTTCATCACCGATGCCGGTTCCTCGGCCTATTTCTTCGGCGCCGGCTACCACCCGCTGGTGTACCAGGGGGTGCGCGCGGTGGCCGAGGCGCAGCGCCTCTCCGTCGAGGTGTTCCCCATCGGCGGCAAGGAGATGAGCGCCGCGCGTCTTAACACCATCATCTCCTCGCGCGGCATCAACGGGGTGCTGCTTTCGACGTTCACTCCGTCCACGCGCAGCATCGAGCTGGACTGGGACCAGTTCAGCGCGGTGAAGATCGAGTCGCATCACCTCCAGCCCCATCTGGACGTCATCTCCAATGATCAGTGCCAGGCCTCGCGCCTGTGCATGCGCCGGCTCCGGCAATTGGGCTACCGTCGTATCGGCTTGGCGACGGCGACCGACGACGAATCGCGCCTCGAGTACACCTTCGGCTCCGGCTGCCTGGTGGAGCAGGAGGACATGCCGGCGAGCGAGCGGGTGCCGCCCCTGTTCTTCGACCGCACCGACGTGGCGTCCGTGGCCGCGCGGGTGGTGGACTGGATCAAGACCTACAAGATCGATGTGCTCATGACCAACTGGCACGAGCTGATCGAGATGGACGCCTGGAGCGACAGGGGCACGCGCCTTACCGGTACCAAACTGCGGGTGCCGCACGATGTGGCTTTCGCCTCGCTGGATGTGCCGGCCGACCGGCCACAGCTTGGCGGGGTCGTGCAGAACCACCGGCTGGTGGGCATGCGGGCGATGGAGCACCTGGCGGTGTTGGTGCGCACGTTCAAGCGCGGGGCGCCGGAGTATCCGTCGCTCACCTGCGTGCCCGGTTACTGGCGCGATGGCGACACCGTGCCGCCGAAGGGGCTGTGAGGGCGGGGGCCGATAAGTCGGATAGGACCAATAGGTCGGATGGCACCTATTGGCCCGGCGTTCCCGCTGGCAGGCCGGGATAGCGTGGCTCGAGGGCGCGGAGACGAGCGAAGGTGCGAGCGGATTCTTCCGCATGGCTAAGGTCGCGGTGGGCCCGGGCGAGGGCTCCGAGGGTATCGGGATCGTCGGGGATCAGGGTGGCGGCCTCGTTGAGCAGGGGGAGTCCCTTTTCGGGCAGGGCTAGGGCGACGTAGGCCATGCCGGCGTTGCGGCGCAGCATCCAGTCGTCGGGGCGCGCGGCCAAGGCCGCCTCGTAGAGCTCCACCAGGCGAGTTGGTGTCTCCGGCCGTTGGAGCAGCAGCGAGGCGGTGGTGTCCATCGTGCGGTAGCTGGCCAGGCGGCGCTCGTTGTCGCGTTGGCCGAGGAAGGGGGGGCGGGCGAAGCGCGCGAGCATCTCGCGGAAGACCATCGCCTGCTCGTAGACGGTGTAGGCGAGTTGGTGGCGCACGAAGGGGAGGTCGGCCCATGCCGGCTGGGGTTTAGTGGCGGGTACCAGGCCGCGGCGGCGCAGGTCCTCCTCGATCGGGCCGCAGAGGTCGCGGGCGACGCGGTAGGTGCCGCGCAGGTTGAGGTGGACGTGCTCGTAGAGGGATTCGTCGCCGGCCACTCCCCCGGTGGCGCCCTCGCCGGCGCTGGCGGCCAGGTCGATCACGCGCACGCCGGCCTGCGGCGCCCTGCTGAAGGAGCGGATGGTGGCGTTGAGCTGGGAATCGGTACGGAAGCGAAGCGCGTCGAGGTCGAGGGCGCGCTGGAGGGAGGCGCGGCCCGGCTCGTTGGCTCCGCTGGCGAGTTGGGACTGACCGAGCAGGTAGTGAGTCTCGGCGTGGCGGTCGTCGATGACGGCGGCCTCGGCGAAGTGAGCGGCGGCGACCGGGTGGGTGCCTTCGCTGCGGGCGGCCAACCCGGCGTCGAAGGCGGCCTGCCAGCGGGCGAGGGCGGCGGCGTTGAGGCCGGGCCGGTGTCGGGAGAGGAAGGGCGCGCAGTCGCGAAGGTTGGTGACGACGGTGCAGAGGAAGACCGAGGCCCCGGCGGCACGGCCGGATTGGGCGATCGAGGCGAGATTGTCGTGGAAGAGCTCGCGGGTGGAGGCGAGGCGTGGGTCGTCGGCGGCGATGCCGTGTTGTAGAAACATGCCCATGCCACCCCAGTCGGCGGTCGCTGATTTGTCCCGACCGAGGCGGCGGGCGGTGGCGGCGAGGAGCTGGCCGGTGCGGGTGCGTTTGAGGAGGACGGCCAGCCGGACCGCGGCGGGCGAGCCGAGGAAGGGCGTGAAGACGGTGCCGGGACCGAAGGGGCCGATGACCTCGTTGTTGCCCTCATACACTACAAAGAGGTCGGGCTCCAATTCGGCGCAGTCGGCGGCGACGCCGCGTACCACGGTGGAGTTGATCGCGGTGATGCCGGCGTTGACGATCTCGAAACGGAGTTCCGGATGCGCGGCGCGCAGCAGCACATCGAGGGTACGGGCGATCGAGAAGGAGGCCTCGGGGTCGCCCATCGCGGCCGAGCTACCGAGCACGAAGACGCGGTACGTGCCGGGGGCCTTGCGGGCGGGCAGGCGGAAGACTTGGGGACGGCGGATGAGTTCAGGCGCGAAGAACGGTGCGGTCACCCAGCGGTTCTCCCGCCACCAGGCCGAGCCGTCCGGGGCGGTCTCGCGGCGGTAGAAACTCGAGGAATACCCGTAGTCGCAGAGGCGCAGGCCGAGCTCGAGGCCGCCGAGCAACAAGGCGAAGACGCCGAGCGCGAAGCCGCAGCCGAGGCCGAGCTTGAGCGGCCAGGGGAGCGGGCGACGAGAGGAGGGGTAGGCGTCGGGCATGGGCGGATCGGTAGGGCCAGTCTTTGAATGGCCCGGTCCGGTCGGAGACCGGACCTACGCAGGGCTCAGAAGAGCGAATAGATGAACGGTGAAATCGTGGACACCCCGACGATCAGCGCGCCCACGACGAGCAGGAGCAGGACGAGCGGCACGATCCACCAGATCTTGTTCTGGCGGGCGAAGCCGAAGAGGTCGGCAAGGAGGGCGCGGAGATGGCGGAGGAAGCGCATGAGGAGGGAACGGAGAGTGGGTAACCGCAAAGAACGCAAAGAGCGCAGAGAAAATGGGGAACGAGAAAGGAGTGCGCAGGCGATGGCGAGCTGCCTCCAAGTTTTTGTGATCTATGCGTTCTTTGCGGTGAGATTCTTCTGGTTTTGGTCTGTTCTAGTCCGGGGTGAAGGTGCGCGGTTGCTCGGCGGGAAGCAGGCTCGGGTCGAGGGTGGATTTCTCGACGAAGAACGGGCCAAGGGCGAGCGCATCCATGCCGGTGTGCAGGAAGCCCTCGATGGCCTCGCGCGGGTGGCAGACGGGGGGCTCGCCGCGGACGTTGAAGGAGGGGTTGATCATCACCGGGCAGCCGGTGAGCGCGTCGAAGGCGCGCAGCACGGAGTGGAGAAACGGATTCTCGGTTGCATCCACCGTTTGGACCCGTGCGGAGCCGTCGACGTGTGTGACGGCGGGGATGGCGGAGCGGAGCTCGTGCAGGCGCTCGGCAATGGGTAGGGCGGCGGCGGAGGCGCCGAGCTGGGCGCCGCGCACCGGGGCGGTGAGCAGCATGTAGGGCGAGGGGGCGGCGAGTTCGAAGTACTCCGCGGCGCGCTCGGCGAGCACGATGGGGGCGAAGGGGCGGAAGGACTCGCGGAACTTGATCTTCAGGTTGAGCACGCTCTGCATCTTGGCCGAGCGGGCATCGCCCAGGATGGAGCGGGCCCCGAGCGCGCGCGGGCCGAACTCGGCGCGGCCCTGCAGCACGCCGACGACGGCCCCGGCCGCCACGCTTCTAGCGATACGACGGGCAAGGGCGGGGGCATCGGGTAGGCGTTCGGCGGGTAGGCCGCGGGCGGCCAGCGCGGCGGCGATGGTGGCTTCGTCGTACTCGGGCCCGAGGAAGGATCCCCGCATGGCGTCGTGGATGCCGTCGGCGAAGCGGGTGGCGCCGGGCTGGGCGTGGTGGAAGGCGAGGGCGGCGCCGAGGGCGCCCCCGGCGTCGCCGGCGGCTGGTTGTACCCAAAGGCGGCGGAAGGGACCCTCGCGCAGGAGGCGGCCATTGGCCACGCAGTTGAGGGCCACCCCGCCGGCCAGGCAGAGGTTCTCTTCGCCGGTGAGCGCGTGGAGGTGTCGGGCGATGCGCAGGACGATCTCCTCGGTGACGGCCTGGATCGAGTGGGCGAGGTCGCACTCGCGTTGTGTGAGCTCGGCGGTGGGCAAGCGCGGTGGCCCGCCGAAGAGACGGGCGAAGCGGGCGTTGGTCATGCGCTCGCCGTGGAGGAATCCGAAGTGGTCAAGCCGGAGGCGGAAGGAGCCGTCGGCGCGCAGGTCGAGGAGCTCGCGCAGGATGAGGTCGCGGTAGCGCGGCTCGCCGTAGGGGGCGAGGCCCATGAGCTTGTATTCGCCGGAATTGACGCGGAAGCCGCAGAAATGGGTGAAGGCGGAGTAGAGCAGCCCGAGCGAGTGCGGGAAGCGCAGCTCGTGAAGGAGTTCGAGGCGTGAACCGTCGCCGCGGCCCAGCGTGGCGGTGGACCACTCGCCCACGCCGTCGAGGGTGAGCACGGCGGCGCGCGGGAAGGGCGAGGGGAAGAAGGCGCTGGCGGCGTGGGCCTCGTGGTGGGAGGCAAAGTGGATCTTGCCGGTGGCGTCGTGGCCGCAGGCGCGCAAGGCGTCCTCGATTTCCAGCGGGATCCAGAGCTTCTGGCGCATCCAAACCGGCATGGCGGCGGTGAAGGCGCGGAAGCCCCCCGGCGCCACGGCGAAGGCGGTGCGCAGGATACGCTCGAACTTCTGGAGCGGCTTCTCGTAGTAGACGATGGCGTCCGGCGGGCCGCCGGCGCGGGAAAGGCAGAACTCGACGGCGTGGCGGGGGAAGGTGGAGTCGTGCTTGATGCGGGTGAAACGCTCCTCCTGCGCCGCAGCGACGATGACGCCGTCCTCCAGCAGGGCGGCGGCGGAATCGTGGTAGAAGGCGCTGAGGCCGAGGATACGCATCGGGGAGTTGCGGATTGCGGAATGCGGAGGGCGGATTGCCGGGGGCGGAGCGGTGCTGTCCGGTCGGAGACCGGACCTACTTGTCAGTATTGGCGGCGGAAGCGGTCGACGGGGCCGGCGGGCGACAGGGGCTCCCAGTAGCTCGCGCGGGCGGGATCGGGACGACGATGGAGCGGATCGCGCCGGAGCAGGGCCAACACGAGCCGGCCTGGGACGAAGACCAGGACGAACACAAGTCCGAGCAGGAGCACGGTGAGCGCGGCGGCGACGGCGCGGCCGAAGCGGTCGAGGGCGGCTTGGACCGGCGCAAAGAGGCGCGGGGCTCCAACGGCGAGCGCGAACAGGACGAGGGCGAAGGCAAAGAATCCCAAGCTCCAGCCGGTGTGAAGGCGCAGCCAGAGGCAGCCGGTGAGCGTGGCAGCAAAGCCGGTACCGAGGAGCGAGCGCAGGGGACGGGAGGAGGTCATCAGGAGGGAAGGCCGAACGGAGAATGCAGAACGCAGATGGAAGAGGGCAGAACGGGGCAGACTGGAACCGGCCAGAGGGAATGCGGAAGGGCGAAGGCTGAAGGTGAAGCCAGCGCGCGGAAGGAAGAAGGCAGAACGGAGGGGGAGCGGGCGAAGGCCGACAACTGAGAACCGAGGAGAATGCCGGAGGCGTGACCGGCGGTGAGAAGGGTTGGTGGGTTTTGCGCCGAGGGCGAGCGAGGTTATTGCGGAGTGATTCCCTTTATTGATCGCGAGCCAGAAGCGGCGACCGGCGGGAGTCATGTCTCTGAGTGCTTCGCCGCTGGCGCTAGAACATGGGCACAAAAAAGGAGGGCGCCTGGGCGCCCTCCTTTGCTAGGCAATTGAAACGAGCCGGATCAGAACTGGAGGTCGTAGCTGAGGTTCCAGATCATCTTGCTCGGCACCTTGTAGCGATCCACCGCGTACCCGGAACCGGACTTGGCGTACCAGCCGACGTAATTGTCCTGCGTGGTCAGATTCTTGAGGTTGAGCTGGATCTTGTGGTCGTAACCGAAGGCCTTGAACTTGTAACCGGCAAAGACCTCCGCGTAGAAGGTGCTCGGGTTGTAGCGGGCGGTGGCGCCCGGAGCCGAGTAGTCCTGCAGGGCCTTGCCGGCCGCCTGCATACCCATGCCGATCGAGAGACCGTCTACCGGGCCCTGCGTGAAGGTGTACTTCGTGAGCAGCGCGAACTGGTCCTTGATGTGGCCGGAGGTGGACTGGCCGATGGTGGCGGCATTGACCGCCTTGGTGACTTCCTGGTCGTTGTGCGCGTAGCTCACCATCACCTGCCACTCGGGAGTGGGCTGGAAGATCAGGTCGGCTTCAAAACCCTTGGACTCGGCAGTGCCACCGGCGACGAGATCGCCGGGCGAGCCGCCACGGTCGTTGAGGCTTTCGCGGGTGGAGTTGTTCGGGAAACGCACGCCCCGTTCAGTGGGCGTGAGCGAATCCCAGATGGTCTGGTTACGATTGGTCGCAGAAGGATCGCGCTGCGAACCGCCCTTTTGGGTGATTTCGTAGTAGCTGATGGTGCCGCTGATCTTACCGCCCATGAGCTCGACCTTGAGGCCGCCTTCGTAGCTATCGCCGGTGACCGCCGGCATCTGCTTGTCGAAGTCGTTCTTGTCCGTGGTCGGGAAGAGCGAAGTCGAGTGCACCGCGAAGACCGAGATCTCCTTGGTGACGTCGTACATCGCGCCGATCATGGGCGAGTTCTTCGAGTCCTTGGTGATTTTCGGGGTGGCCGAGTGCTGCACCATCTTGATGTTGGTGCGGTTGATGGCCGCGTTGACCTTGAGGCGGTTGTCGAGAGCCGAGAGTTGCCAGCTGGCGAACAGGTAGTCGTTGGCGTTGTTCTCGTCCGGGGTGGCACCGATGTCCACGTAGTAGTCGGAGCCCGGGAACTGCGGGACGCTATTGGTGCTGAGGTTATTGGAGATCGGCAGGTCGATGTATTGGTTCGACCCGTTGCGGGTGGTTCCTGATCGAGTAGAAGTGCTCGGCCCAAGCGTTGCCGCCGGCGGTGATGGTGTTCTTGGTCTCACCGAGATCCAGCTTGTAGACGGCGGTGGCGCCGTAGGCATGCACCGTGTTGTTCCACGAGCGGGTGTGGTAGGCCTCGCGGATGACGTCCTGGCCGGCCTCGTTCTTGATCCAGCCGGTGTTGAGCGCGCCGAGGGCCGAGGCGGCCCAGCCCATGTCCCAGCTGGCGTTGCTGCCGCCGCCGCCGGCGGCGTCAAAGCCGTTGGTGTCGCTTTGTTTGTGGCCGTTGGTCTCGACGTAGGCCGTCACGCTGAAGTCTTCGCTGATCGTCTGGGTAACCGTGCCGCGATACTTGAAGGTATCGTCGTCGCGCACGTTGTGCTTGTCGGCGGTATTCCAGGTCCACGGAATGGTGGGGTGGGCGATCTGGAGCGGGGTCTCGGCGCCGTTGGTCCCGGAACGCGTGAAGAAGTTGCCGGTGACCAACGCGGGTTTGGCGCGGTAGCCGTTTTCGCCGAGGAATTTGATCTCGGTCTGCGGGGTGGGCATCCACGCCAGGTTGAGCTGGGTGTAGCGCACAACGCCGCCGGAGTTCTTACGATCGTCCTCGGTGTTGGCGCGGGCCGCATTGACGCGCACGCCGAACTTGCCGCCGTCGCCGACATTGCCGACGTAGTTGGCGTCAACCGCGGCGCGGTATTCGCCATAGCTCTGGGCGCTGAGGCGGATATCGCCGAAGCTGTGCGTGAAATCGACCTGCTTGGTGATGGTGTTCATGATGCCGCCGGGGTAGGCGAGACCATAAAGCGGGGCCGCGGGGCCCTTGACGATTTCGACGCGGGCTACGCCCTGCATGTCGACCGGGTCGTATTCGCGGATACCGTCGCGCAGGCCCCAGTTCTGGACGAAGCCGCGGAAGAGGAACGCGCGTTGTAGGCCTGCTGGATTGCGTTGGAGGAGTGGCTGTCGGCGTTGCCGTTGACGAGGGCGGCGTTGTAGCGCTCGAGGTCGATCTGGGAATTGGCCGCGATGTCGTCGGCGAGGTCTTTGGTGAAGACCTGAATGTTGAGCGGCACGTCCTTGATCGGGGTGCTGGAGCGGGTGGCGCCGATGGAGTTGGCGGCCTGATAGCCGTTTTCCTTGGTGCCGGAGACGTTGAACGGCGAGAGGATGATCACCTCGTCGGTCTTGGTGGGTTCGGCCGCGGGGGAGTCGGCGGTTTGCGCGGGCAACGAGGCCACGGCCAGGATCGAGGCCAGCACGGCTGCCACGGTGGGCAGGGTGCGTCCGGAGGCGATTTGAGAAGCAGGGCTAGTCATGGTTTTTAGGATTTGAGGAGGGAGCCGGCGGTGGGCGGCGCGGGCCGCTCAACCGATCCCGCCTCGCAGGCAGGGGTGCGATCTATGTTTAGGTAGAACTGGACGGTTGGTGGGGTTTACACCTTTCGCCCGTGAGTAGGTCTGGGCCGCGTCCCGAGGCCCGCAATGCAGGCGCGGACTCTGTCGTTTGAGCGCGTTGCTCTGGCGTTAGAGTCGGGCCTGTAAGCGTTAAATCAAAACAGGGACTGTTTGCTGTGGTTGGGCAATGGAGCAGCTGTAGCAGGGAATGGGATAAGCCGGGGCGCCCCGCGCCGCCGAACCCGCCGCGCGAGGCTCGTGCTCGGGATATCGCTACAGCGGCAGCTCGACGGCGACGGCGCTGGATCCGGCCACGCGGGCGAGTGTGTGCTTGTAGCTGCAGAACAGGCCGAGCATCGCCTCGTTCTCCGGCAGCACCTGGGCGTGCAACGCGCTGAGTCCGCGCTCCCGGGCAATCGCCCGCATCCGCTCGAAGAGGGTACGCGCCAGCCCACGGTGCCTCCTGGTTTCGCGGGTGACGAAGGCCACCTCGGCGCGCCGACCGTCGCTATCGAGATAGTAGCGACCGATGGCGTGGATCACCTCGCGTGGGCCCTGCACCTCGAGGAGGGCGAGGGCGAGATCCCTCGACTGGTCGACATTTACCAGCTCGAAGGCGCGTTCGCGGCTCATGCGGCTGAGCATGTAGCCGTAGCGCGATTGGATGGTTTCTTGCGTATGCGAATAGAAGAACTCCTGCAGCCGGCGCTCGTCGGAGGGCTGGAGCGGGCGGAGCATATAGGGCTCCTTTTGCAGCGTGACCCGTTGGGGGCAAATGCCGTCCAGGCTGGTCGTGACCGTCGCAGGCAGCTTCTCGTAGACCGGCACCCACCGGCGGGCGTTGGCCACAGCCAACAGGTCGGCCCGATGGTCGGGGTGGGCGACCTGGACGAGAGCGAGCGCCCGCTCGCGGATGCTGCGGCCGCGCAGGGTGGCGATGCCGTACTCCGTCACCACGTAGTGGACATCGCCGCGCGTCGCCACGATGCCCGAGCCCGGGGCGAAGTCGGCGACGAGGCGCGAGGAACCGTCGGGATGGGTGCTGGGCAGGGCGATGATGGGGCGCCCCTCGGGGCAGAGCGCCGCGCCGCGCAGGAAATCGGTCTGCCCGCCGAAGCCGCCGTCGAGGTGCGGGCCTCCGCCGTCGTTGGCCACCTGGCCGGTGAGGTCGACCTGCTGGGCGCCGGAGATGGCGACCATGCGTTGGTTGAGCGCGATGGTGGCGGGATGGTTCACGTAGTCGCTTGGGTGGAAGAGCACCTTGCGGTTGCCGTCCAGCCAAGTGTAGAGGCGCGCGCTGCCGACAGCATAGGCGACGATGGTCTCGCCCTTGTGCTGGCCCTTGCGCTTGTTGGTCACGGCCCCGCACTCGATCAGACCGAGCAGGGCGTCGTCGAAACGATCACTGTGAATACCGAGGTTCTGGTGCTCGCGCAGCGCTGCCGCGATGGCCGCCGCGGGAGCGGTGGAGCCGATGCGCAGGGTGCTCTCGTCGTCAACGAGCAGGGCCACGTATTCGGCAATGCGTTGTTCGGTGGCGGTGGGCGGCGGGGCGATGAACTCCGGCAGCGGCGCCTCGGCGGTGAGGTGGGCGGCCAGCCGACTCCATTCGACCAGCGTCTCGCCGGAGGTGCGGGGCAGGCGCGGGTTGACCTGGGCGAGGACGAGGCCGGCGGTGTCGACGGCGGCGCGGGTGATGTCGCAGGTGACACCAAGCGAGCACATCCCGGCTTTGTCGGGTGGGGTCACCTGAAGGAGCGCCACGTCGATCCCCAGTACGCGGTGACGAAAGAGCGAGGGGATCTCGAAACCGAAGGTCGGGGTGTAGTCGGCACGTCCGGCGGCGGCGGCTTCGCGTAGGCCGGGGCCGAGATAGAGGGAGTTGGCGTTGAGGCGGCCGTCGAGCGGTTGCTCGATCCACGGGGTGCGGCCGAGAGTGTAGTGATGGACGAGCTCGACATCGCACAGCTGGGCGGCCTGCGTGAGCAGTGATTCGATGAGGGCAAGCGGTGCGGCCGCATAGGAACCAATAAACAAGCGGCTTCCCGGTCGGACCAAGGTTGGCCAATCGGCGGGCTGAAGGGGCTGCGGAGGAAGTTTCCGAGGTTTGGTGGCCACGCGCGGCCGAGATGATGCCCCGAGGTGCTGGACGCGCGAGCCGGAACTGGGAATACCGGCAAGTAGGACCGGTCTGTGACCGGTCGTGGCGAGCGAGAGCCAGAGAGTGCGGCGTGGACTGGTGAAGAACGGATCAAATCCCGAGGCGATGAAGGGTGCGTCTTGAAGTGGTTCCGGAGCAGGTATTGGATCGGCCGGGTCTCATTGCTCCCTGCTGGGTCCCGAGTTGTGCGCTCCGTGTCGGTGAGATCTGTGTCGCCCCGGAGCGGCGGCTTTCGGTCGGGGCCGGTCTCCTTTGTCATGAAGATTTCTTGTTTTCGATCTGGTGGTCCTTTGCTGGCGGCGGGGTGGCTGCTGCTCGGCGCGGGGCTGCAGGCGGCCCCGTTGATTCAGGTTGGGCCGCAGCCGGCCACTGTCATCGCCGGGACCTCGGCTAGCTTCAGCGTGAGCGCCACCGGAACAGGGTCCCTGCATTTTGATTGGCGGCGCGGGGGCACCAGCATCGGCGCGCCGGACAGCGCCAACTACGCGACGGCCGCAACAGCGTTGAGCGATAGCGGCGCGGTGTTTTCGGTGTCGGTTTCGGATGCCACGGGCAGCACCCAGAGCGGAGATGCGTTTCTCACCGTCAATCCGGCGAGCGCCCTCCCGTTCTCCACGTGGGCGGTGGCCATCGCCGATCCCGCCCAGCGGGGGCCGAGCGCTATGCCTCAGGGCGACGGGGTGGCAAACCTGACCAAGTATGCGCTCGGCATCGAGCCAGGCTCCGTGGTGACCTTCGGGGACCTCCCCGTGCTCGTATCGGAGGGATGGGGATGGGTTTTTAGGTATGAACGTGACCGGAGCGCGACCGGGATCTCCGTGGTTGTGGAGCGCTCGGCGACGCTTGCGGCCGGCTCCTGGGCCAATGTGCCCGCTACGAAAGTGGCCGATGACGGGGTGCGGGAGCGGTGGGAGGCTCCTGTGACCGCCACGGGCGAGCGTAGGTTCTATCGGCTGGGTGTGTCGACCAAGGCCAACGCCGTGCCGACGATCGGCACGCAGCCGTTGGGCGCGACCGTGGGGGCCGGCCAGTCGCCGACACTTAGCGTCGCGGCCACCGGGACCGGACCGTTGGCTTACCAGTGGCGCAAGAATGGTGCGCTCATTGCCGGGGCCACCGCCGCGACCTATTCGCCCCCTCCGCTGACCCAGGCCGACAATGGCGCACGTTTCACCGTTTTGGTGACGGGGGAGGCCGGCACGGTGGCGTCAGCCGAGGCGGTCGTGGTGGTGACCGAGGGGGCCTCTGTTGCCGCACTCGTGGATCAGGTGAGTCTTGATCGATACACCGTGAATCTCCGCGACCGGCTTTTCACCCGTCTCGGCGACAATCGAGGCCTGCTCAACGGCACTCCGAGCCCGCAGCTCGTGGCGGCGCGACCTGCTCATCGCGCATTTCACAGCGTGCGGTTTTGCGGTCACCACCGAAGCGTTTCTCAGCACCGGTGGGACGCGAACCAATGTCGTTGCGACCAAACTGGGCAACGTGCGGCCGGGTGAATTGGTCATCGTCGGAGCCCACTACGACTCGGTCGGCAATCCGGGCGCCAACGACAACGGCAGCGGGACGGCGGCGATCATGGAGGCCGCGCAGGTGCTCGGGGCGCGAGCATTCGAGGCGACCTTGCGGATTATTGCTTTCGACAACGAGGAGGGGGGCTTGGTCGGCAGCGCGGCGTATGTCGACGCGCACCCCAATGATTCAGTGCGTTGTATGCTAAACGTCGACACTATCGCGCAGGATGGCGGCGATCATAAGCTGAGCATCGATTCATCCAATCATCTGGCGATGGAGAATCAGGTGGCCGCAGCGATGGGCCGCTACGGGCAGGGAATTGTGACGGTGGTTCGGCAGACCGGCGATATGAGCGACCATCTCAGTTTCGAGAGCGGCGGGTTCACCGCGTGTGAGGTCTACAACAATGATTGGTGGGACCACGGCGACCCGTACATCCACGGCGCTGGCGACAGCGTGGATACACCGGGCTACATCAACTATGCCTTCGCCACGAAGGTGACGCGCGGGGTGGTGGGGTTTCTGGCGGAGCAGGCGGTGTTGGTCGCGGCGCCGTGAGTTGGAACCCGTTCGGACTGGCGAGGAGAGGCTCCGCCCGGGCGGGGATGGAGCCCTTCCGCTTTTGGAGGGGGGCACCCGACTGCCTGCGCGAGCGTCGCGAGCAAGCTCGCTCCCACAGTCGGCTCGCCGCTCGATACCCGCCATTTCTTCGCGAACAGGAGCATTCTGCCGTGCGGCAGAACCTTCGGGGCGCAGGAGCGGACCTACGCCAGGCCCTCGGTGGCGCGGGCGACACGAAAACTCTCTACCACCCAGATACTGAGGATCTTGTCGGGCGCCTCAACGACCTCCTGTGTGATGGGAAATTGGGTGCGCCCCGTGTTGCGGGCGACGAGTTTCAGCCCGTGGTGGAAATCCCGGAACTTCTCCTCGCAAAGGGCGCGGATGGTCTTGTCGGCAGCCAGGCTGGCGTCGATCAGCGCACCGACGGCGTCGTCGGCGAAGAGCAGGTCGAAGCCAGGGTTCTGGCGAAAACGGGTGGCGAAGGCGGTGACCTCGGCGCGCAGGACATCGTGCTGGCGGTCCGCGTTCTCCCGCAGGAGGTGTTGGAGGGCGGCGGTGGGGTGGGCCACCGTGGAGGGGCCGACGACGAAGGTCTTGATCGCGGTGGACGGCAGCTCGAACTTAAAATCCCGGAAGACGCGTTCAAGCACGGTCATGAGCCCGCGGGCGCCGGTATTTTCCGTCTGGGCGCGGACAGCCACTTCGTGGAGGGCGTCGTGGCCGATGTCGAAGTTGATGCCGTAACCGGCGAAGTCGGCGCGGTATTGCTGGAGGATACTCCCTTCGGAGGTGAGGAGGATTTGTTTGAGGTCGGCGGCGCTGAGCGGCTGGCAGGCGATGCGCACCGGCAGGCGGCCGACAAACTCGGGTTCGAAGCCGTAGGCGATGAGATCCTGGCTGGTGGCCTGAGCCAGGAAATCGCGCTCGGAGCTGGCTGTCGGTTGCGCGGCGCCGAAGCCGATGGAAGTGCTCTGCAGGCGGTGTTTGACCTGGTCGGCGAGCTTGTCGAAGGCGCCACTGACGATGAAGAGGATGTGGCGGGTGTTGATCTTGGCGGGGCGTGGTTTGCCGCCGCGTTGCATGTCCATCATCGCCTGCATCTGGCCTAGGAGGTCGGTCTGGCTGTGAAGATTGACGTCGGTTTCCTCCATGAGCTTGAGGAGGTTGACCTGCACGCCACGCCCCGAGACGTCGCGGCCGCCGAGGAGGTTCTGGGCGGCGGCGATCTTGTCGATCTCGTCGAGGTAAATGATGCCGTATTGAGCAAGCTCGACGTCGCCGCCGGCCGTTTTGACGAGGTCGCGTACGAGGTCGTCCACGTCGCCGCCGACATAGCCGGTCTCGGAGAACTTGGTGGCATCGGCCTTCACGAACGGCACGCCGATGAGCTTGGCGATGCAGCGCATGAGGTAGGTTTTGCCGACGCCGGTGGGGCCGAGCAGGACGATGTTCTGCTTGGCGTAGTCGCGCTCGCGTAGCTCCGGGGTGTCGAGGCACTGGCGCACGTGATTGTAGTGGTCGCAGATGGCCACCGAGAGGATCTTCTTGGCCTCGTCCTGTTTGATGACGAAGCGGTTGAGGTAATCGCGGATCTCGCGCGGGCGCAGATTGAAGGAGCGGATGCGGCGCAGCGTCTCGGCGGATTCTTCGCCGGGCGCGGGGGCGTTGTGGGCGGGGCCTCCCGCTGCAGCCTGGGGTGAGGGATTGGCACCCGCCACCATGGAGCGCATCGAGGCCTGGACCTGCGGGTCTTTGAGGAGCTCTTGGACCTTACGTTCGAGTTCCTCGATCGGGTTTTTGGGGCCTTGCTCGCTCATGGCAGGATAGTTCCGGCTTTCGGGTTGACGCAAAATGACGTCCAGCAATAGCTTACCTCAGGTTATTCACCGACCACTTTTCCGCTACAGGAGACACACACCATGTCCAACAACCTCACCAAGCGCGAGATCGTTCTGGAGATCTACCAGAAGACCGGCTTCCCGCAGAAAGAAGTGCAGCAGTCCGTGCAGATGGCGCTGGATATCATCCAGGACGCGCTCGCCTCGGGCCGCAACGTGGAGCTGCGCAATTTCGGCGTCTTGGAGGTGCAGGTGCGCAAGGCCCGCATTGGCCGCAATCCGAACAAGCCCGAGACCGAGGTCGTGATCCCGACCCGCGCCGTGGTGAAGTTCAAGTCGGGCAAGATTTTGAAGGCCAAGCTTAAGAAGATCGAGCTGAGCAAGGTCGACAAACGCGGTATCGTGCCTCCGACGACTTCGCCCACCGCCTGAGCCCTGCTCCGCTCCGACATGGCCCAGTTCCAGACCCTGCCGGGTTTCCGGGAGTTCTATCCCGAGGAGACCGCCCGGCGTAATCACCTTTTCCGCCTCTGGCGCCAAGCCGCTGTCGCGTCGAACTTCCAGGAGTTCGATGGCCCCGTGCTCGAGCCGCTCGAACTCTACAAGGCGAAGTCCGGCGAGGAGATCGAGCAACAGCTCTTCAGCTTCACCGACAAGGGCGGGCGCGAGGTTTCGCTGCGCCCCGAGATGACCCCGACGCTGTGCCGTATGGTCGGCGAACGCGCCGGGGCCCTGCGGCGCCCGATCAAGTGGTTCAACATCGGCGAGCATTACCGCTACGAGCGCGCCCAGAAGGGCCGGTTGCGCGCCTTCTTCCAATTCAACGCCGATCTGCTCGGAGAGGCTGGCCCCGAGGCCGAGGTCGAGCTGATCGCGCTGCTCATCGCCTGCATTTCCTCCACCGGGCTGACCGAGCGGGACTACTTCATCCGCCTGAGCGATCGTAACCTGTGGTTCTTCTACTTGCAGGCTATCGGATACACCGAGGCTCAGGTGCCCGATGTGCTCGGCACGATCGACCGGCTCGAGAAACAGGGCGACGACGCCTTCAAGTTCTTCGAGGAGAAACATGGGCCGCTCGCCGCCGAGAAACGCGCCGAAATCGTATCGTTCACCAAGATCAATTCGCTCGCCGCGCTCGAGGAACGCCTGGCGCCGGTGACCGCTGCCGGCGGCCCGTCGGCCGAGGCGTTAGCCGGGCGTCTCACCGATTGGCGTACGCTGTTGGGTGGGCTCGAGGCGATGGGGCTGGGTGAGTACATCCAGGTCGATCTCGGAGTGGTGCGCGGACTCGCCTACTACACCGGGTTCGTGTTCGAGGCCTTCGATCGCAGCGGGGAATTCCGCGCCATCGCCGGCGGCGGACGCTACAACAACTTGGTCAAGAAGCTCGGTGGCCCGGATCTGCCCGCGGCAGGTTTTGCCATCGGCGATGTCGTGATCAGCGAGATGCTGAAGTCGAAGGATCTGCTGCCGACTCTCGTCCAGGCGCCGGATATTTTCTGCATCATCGGCGGCCCCGTTGAGCGCAAGACCGCGCTGGCCGACATTCGGGCGCTGCGCGCGGCGGGATACCGGGTGGAGTACCCGCTCAAGGACGCCGGGTTTGGCAAACAGTTCAAGCAGGCCGATCAGCACAAGGCGCGGTTGGCCATCATCTACGGCGGCGACGAACTGGCTCGCGGCGCGGTGAAGATGAAACTGCTGGCCGATGCCACCGAGCGGGAGATCCGCCACGACCATTTGTTGCAGGCCGTGTCTGAGTTTTTGGGGAACACTTGAGCGGAGTAGGAGGCACGCGGCGCGAGCATAGGGCCGATACGACTTATGGGCTCTATTGAATCGATCCGATTGCCCCGCGCCGCGGAGCCCAAGCGCGTCGGGATCCGCGGGTTCTGCAGATCGTTCCTGAGGATCGCGCTGGTGCTGGCCGTGCTCTACCTGCTGATCTGCATCGGGGCGCGGTTTGTTTCGACTTGGATGCTGTTCCCGGCGCCGGAAGTGACCTACGGAGAGAGGCTGCGGGGATTGGTGATGCTTCCCGGAGCCGAAGAGCGAAAATTTGCGGCGGTGTATCTGCCCAATTCTACGGCGAAGCAGATCATCCTCCTTTTCCACGGCAACGGCGACGACCTCGGCGCGACGATGAGTCGGATTGAGGCGCTCAATAGCCGTGGCTTTGCGGTGCTGGCCGTCGATTACGCCGGCTACGGATTGTCGGACGGCAAGCCTTCCGAGGGTGGTCTCTACGCTGCAGCGGATGCCGCCTACGCCTATGCGATCGGGACCCTCGGCTGGGCGCCGGAGAGAGTGATTTCCCACGGAGTTTCCCTCGGTGGAGCGGCTTCGATGTGGGTCGCTACGCGGCACAAAGTCGGAGGGCTCATTATGGAGAGCTCCTTCATGAGCGCTTACCGAGTTATGACCGGCTACCCCCTCGTGCTCGGTGATCGGATGCCGAATCTAGCGCGAATGAGAGAGGTGCGGTGTCCCGTGTTGGTCATTCATGGCTGCGACGATGGGTTGATTGGCTGGGAGCATGGGCGTCGGTTGTTTGAGACTGCCCCGGAGCCGAAACGCTCGCTCTGGGTGCCTGACGCCGGACACAACAACGTGATCTCGACCGCGGGTGATCCGTACTGGCGCGCGGTTCTGGAGTTTGCCGCAACGTTGTAGGGCAACGCTAGTGTGCGGTGGCGGCTTTGAGGCTGGCTGCTTGGTTAGGGCCCGCGTCGTCCAATCGAATGGATCCCTCGGCCCGGTCCGAAGACCCGGGCCACTTCGTAGGGGTTCGTGACCGCGAAGTCCAGCGGCCGCAACGCCGAGGAGGGCGGCGCAAGCACCACCCCTACGACGGAGGTCTCTCGGGTGTCCATGTCTGCAGGCCAGCACGTCTCACTCCTGGCGCTGGACGGACTGCTCCGAGTCTACTTCTCTCGCGCCTCGATCTGCTGGGCGTAGAGTGCGGCGATCACGATGAGACCGCCGCCAAGCAGCAGGCGGGTGAGGTCGGTCTTCTCCCCGAAGACGACCAGCGACACCGCGACCCCGAGGGGCGTCTTGGCGTTGTTCATCACCGCTAGGGTGGCGGTGGACACGCGGGTGGCGCCCTGATTCCAGAGAAAGAAGGCCGCGCCCGAGGCGAACACGCCGAGATAGACCAGCACCCCGACCTGCTCCGGGCGGAGGGTGCGTGCGAGCGTGCCAATGTCGCTCAGTAACCATGCTGCCGGCACAGTGACAAGCACCGCGCCGAGATAGAGCCAGGCAAACACGTCGCGGTCGCGCACGGCGGGTTGTCCCAGGCGCCAGCGCCGATAGAGCACTTGCCCGAAGGCGAAGCAGATATTGGAAAGCTGGATAAGAAAGACCCCGGTCCATTCGGCACGGCCCAGCGGTTGTCGGGCCACGATCACCCCGGCACCGGAGACGGCCACGGCGGCCGCAAGCCACGGCGCCCAGCGGAAACGGCGCGCGAAGAGGTCGTCGGCGAAGCACACGAAGATCGGGGTGACGATGGTCAGCAGCGCGATCTGGTAGGCGGCGAGCGAGCGGAAGGCGGCCAAGTAGGCCAGATACATGAGCCCGAACTGCAGGGCGCCGATGCCGACCAGCCGCAGCGCCGTGCCGCGGCCCACCGCGGAGGGGCGCAGGAAGGGTAGGAACACTGCGAGGGCGAGCGTCACGCGTACGGCGGCGACAAAGGCGCTGTCGACTCCCGCTAGGTGCGTCTTGATGAGGCCGAAGGAGAAGGCCCAGAGCAGGGAGACGACGAGCAGTTGAGGCATGGTGCGGTCAGCAACCAAGCGCAGGGCGGGCAGTGACGGCAACCTGCGAATGAAGCCGCTGCGCTGCGCCGAGCTGTAGTCCCTCTCGGTAGGGGCCTAACCCGCCTCGGGGGCGCCGGGGCGGCCCCGCGCGTGCTAGGCCGTTCACGACGAAAGCGATCCGGTGCGCCGGCGCGTAGATTGCCGCCTCCAATCCACACCTCACGCCGCAGGCGGGACAGGTCGGGATGTTCAGCTGCCGGGCTTCTCGGCGGGAGTTGCGGCCAGTTCCGGCGGCAGTTGGTCGGCCGGGTAAGTGGGGAAACTCAGTTGCAGCAACGGATAGACCGGCACGGTGAACTTGGTCTTTCCCTCGCTTCGATCGACCAACATCGCCACGCCGGCGACCACGCCACTGCGCCCCTGGATGATGTCGAGACACTCCTGCACGCGCCCGCCCCGGGTGACGACGTCCTCGACCACAAGGAGGCGCTCCCCGGCCGCGATCTTGAAGCCGCGGCGGAGCACTAGTTTGTCGTTTTCCTTCTCGGCGAAGATGAACCGCGATTTCGTGCGGCGGGCGACCTCCTGGCCGATGACCAGGCCGCCCATCGCCGGCGAGAACACGGTGGTGAATTCCACGCCGGCCGCCGCCAGCTTGGCCACCAACAGCTCGGCGAGGCGCTCGACCTCGGGCATGTACTGGCACACTTGGGCGCACTGAAAGAAGTGGCCGCTGTGCAGGCCGGAACGGAGCACAAAGTGGCCACGCAGCAGGGCGCGGGTGCGGGTGAAAATCTCGAGGACCTCGGTTTGCGTATCGGGCATGGGGCCGACGGTGAAGAGTTCGCGGCCGATTGAAAATCCATTTTGCGGGCGGGCGTCGCCGGCCTACTGTCGCGGCGCATGACGATCGCACCTTTCCTGGAAGATGAGCTGGGCGACGTCCTCGACAAAGGCCCTGCAACACGCGGGACTCACCGAGGACCAGCTGGCCGCGACCACCGGGATCGAGGCCAACCGCATCAAGGACGCCGAGGACTACCGCTACGACTTCACTTGTGCCGAACTGCAGAAGCTTGCTGTGGCCCTCGGGCTCAACGAGGTGGGTGTGTGCGCCATGGGCGAGGGCAAGTACCCGCTGCCGGCGCTGCCGGCGCTGCCCTTTGCCCTGCGGGTGATCGCGCTGCCCTACGGGATCGGTCGGGTCAATGCCTTCGTGCTCCAGAATTGTGCTACGCAGACGACTCTGCTGGTCGACACGGTCGACTGCCCGGAGCGGCTGGCCGCTGCCTGGCCGGCCGGGGTGCCGCAGCCGGCGGCGGTGCTGCTCACCCATTGGGACCGCGATCATGCCGGCGGGCTGCCGGCGGTGACGTTGCGGCAGCCAGGCGTTAGTGTTCTGGCCCCGGCCGCTCGGCAGGGGCTCGCGGTGGAGGTGATGGGGGAGGGCGAGGTGCGCCGGATCGGTGGCTTCTGTGTCCGAGCCTTTCGCACGCCCGGACATATCGCGGAGCACAACGCCTATCACGTGACCGCTGAGGATTCGGTCAATCCCGGCGTGCTTTTCTCGGGTGATCTCATTTTTGCCGGTTCGTTGGGCGGTGCGTTTTATTGCTGCCAGACGCTCCATCGGGAGGCCCGGCGGGTGGTGGCGGCTTTGCCCGAGCAGACGATCGTGGCCCCGGGCCATGGCCCGCTCACGACGATCGCCAACGAGCGGCGCTTCAATCCGTTCCTCGGATAGGTCGCGACTCTCCTTTCCTCGATCGCCCGCCAGGTGGCAACAGGGGGAACGCGCCGATGGGTCTTGGCGCTGCGGGCACAGCAGGCCGGATCCGGGGCTTGCCGGGAGGAGAGGCGACGCCAGCGTAGCGGCGTTGTTCTATGAAGACTGTATTTTGGATCTATTTCCTCGCGGTGAGTCTGGTGGGCATGGCGATGGCGATCGCTATCCCGTGGGTCGGACAGATCATGCACCATTGCTTTCCTGGGGCGCACTTCCCGGCGCCGACTCAGCTCGTGCTGGACCATTCGCCGGTGCTCTATGCTGTCCCACTGCCCTCGTTGTGCTTTGCTCTGCGTGTACCGGCCGATGAGCGGTTGCTGGTGGTGCGACTTCATTTGGTTGGAGCGTATTCGCTGCTTGCTTGTGTGCTGACGCTTTGTGTTCCGCTGTTGGCCTTGCTGCTACCGTTTCTGCCGCTTTGCGTAATGATGCCGGTTAAATAGGGCACGGCCGCCACATGAAACGTCGCCTTCATCTTTGCTCCTACCTCGTCGCCGGAGTGGTTCTCACCGCGTTTGGAATGGTTTCAATGGGCGGGCTGTTGCTCCTTGGGGGGATGCTGCACGGGGAACCGATCGGGGCCCTTGGGGAATTGTGCAAGCGCCACTGATTGCAGCTGTCGGAAGCTTCGGTTTGTTGCTGGTGGCGGGCGTTCCTGCAGCCGTGTTGTTCGACTGGGGGTTCGTGCGCACGGGTTGGCATCCGGGGTTTCGGTGGTTGATTTTGCCCTTCACTGGGCCTGGGATCTTTTGCGTGCTGGCTCCGGTTTTCTGGCGTCTGGGCGGGGAGGTGGTCTCCGCTGTACCCATTTCGATGCTGCTCGGCCTTGTGGTGAGCGCCTATTGGCTGGTTTATCTGGTGGCCGAGTGGGTTTGGACTCGTGGTGTCCGGAGTCGATCGCCGGAGGCGGGCGTTCCCGCCACCGAGTCGTGAAGGCACGGGGATTCAGGCTGGGCGGCAAGCCGTGCCACGATTCTCCAAGCCGCGGGCCTGCCGGTTTGGTCGGACCGCTTAAGTGGACGGCCGTCCACTTAAGCGGTCGGAGCGGACAACTCTCGCGATCGCAGGCGGAAATGGCCCTGGGCGCACTTCCCTGTGTAGACGATTTCGTGGTACGCACTAGCCCTGGGCTGCGGAGGCGGAGTCTGGCCCCCGGGTGATGCCCACCTTCCGCGCCTAGTCGTTGTGCAGCGCGACGAGCGGATTGACCCGGGCGGCACGGCGGGCGGGCAGCCAGCTCGCCAGCAGTGTGGCCATGCCGAGGGCGAGTAGGATGGCCGCGGGGAGCCAGATTCCGGGGAACGGCATCTCCTGCATCGTGCGACCAAGGAAGTAGCGGGCGAAACCGAAGAGCGGCAACCCAACCGCCATGCCGAGGGCGAAGAGCAGCAACCCTTGTCGAAGAACCATGGTGACGATGTGGCGGTAGTCCGCGCCTAAGGCGATGCGCACGCCGATGTCGCGGGTGCGCTGGGCGGTGAGGTGCGCGATTACGCCATAGAGGCCGACCACCGCGATGAGCAGGCCCATGCCGGCAAAGACGGCGAGGTTGACGATGACCACGTTGATGTTGGAGAGCCCCTGGCGGAGCGCTTCGCGGACAGAGCCGGGATTGGCCACCGGCAAATCGGGGTCGAGGGCGGCGACGGCCTGGCGCACGGCGGAGGTGAGCGTCTCGGGCGGCAGGCCGGAGCGCAGCGCGATCAACTGGTAGCGCGGCGGATTCTGCACGAGCGGCCGGTAGATCTGCAGGGTGGTCTCGGGCCGGCCGAGGTTGGCGGCCATGCGGACGTCGCCCACGACGCCGACGACTTCGGCGAGGGCGTCGCGGTCCTTGAAGCGCACCCGCTTGCCCACGGCATCTTCACCGGGCCAAAAACGCCGGGCGAGCGACTCGTTCACGATGACCATCGGGCGGGAGTCGGCGCGGAGATCGGCGGGGAAGAAGGCGCCGCGGCGTAACGGGACTTGGGCGACGGCGAAGTAGTCGGAGGAGACGGAGGCCTCCATGGCGAGCGGCTCCTGCCCCGGGCTCACCGTCTGGCCCTCGGCCACGAGATTGGCGCTGCCAAAGAAGCTGAACATCGGCAGGCCGGTGGTGATGGAGGCGTGCTGGACGCCCGGGATGGCGGTGAGGCGCTCGAGCAGATCGCGGTGGAAGGTGCGGCATTTCTCGTCGTCACCATAGCGATTGTACGGAGTCACGAGGTAGCCGTTGAAGATGCCGTCGGGGTTCCAGCCGAGGTCGCGATCGAGGAAGCCACGGGAGCCGAGGGCGAAGGAGCCGGCCACGCCCACCAGCACGAGGGCGAAGGCGAGCTCGCCGGCGATCAGCGCGTATTTGAGGCGGTGGTGCGCGCGGCCGGCGGTGCTGCCGCGGGAGCTCTCCTTGAGGCTGTCGGCAGCCGGGGCACGGGAGGCCAGCCAGGCCGGGGCAAGGCCGAAGGCGAAGCCGCTGAGCAGCGCGCTGATGGCGGCGAAGGCGAGCACGGGGCCGTCGATCGGGATGGAGAGGCCGTACTCGTTGTTGATTTGGATGTTCCGCCCCAGGAGGTTGGCGCACCAGGAGGCGACGAAAGGCCGAGCACGCCGCCGGCGACGGCGAGCAGGAGACTCTCGGAGAGGAGCGGGCGCATCAGGTGCGAGCGGGAGGCGCCGAGGGCCGAGCGGATGGCGAATTCGCGGCTGCGGCCAAGGGCTCGAGCCAACAGGAGGCTGGCGAGGTTGGCGCAGGCGATGACGAGAACGAGGGTGGAGAGCACCGGCATCATCCAGAGAATGGCCGTGCTGACCGGGTCCATGTTGGAGGAGTGCAGGTCGACGACGCGGGCGTTGTCGGTGCCGTTTTCCTTCGGATAGTCTTGGGCCAGGCGGGCGGCCAGGGTGCCGATCTCACTGTTGGCCTGCTCGCGGGGAAGGCCGGGCTTGAGTTGGCCCACGAGGGAGACCCAAGCGCCGGTGCGCAGGGTGGGAAAGGCGGGCTGGATGGTGAACGGGCGGATCAGTTCGGTAGGGCCCCAGACCAGCGGTGCCTCGAAGGAGGCGGGCAGGACGCCGACGATGGTGTGGTTTTCACTGTTGAGGCGGATGACCCGACCGAGAATCTGGGGGTCCCCGGCGAAGCGGCGTTTCCACATCCGGTCGGTGATGATGGCGACATTGCCCTTGCCGGGTTGGTCTTCGTCGGGGGCAAAGAGGCGCCCCTGGGCCGGGACGGAACCGAGGACTTTGAAGAACTCGGCGGTGGCGCTGACGGCGGTGATCTGGAGGGCGGGCTGGCCGGGCTCGGCGTAGGAAAGGTTGTCGACGGCGTAGAGCGAGAGGGCGGAAAACGACTTTGCCGAGGAGCGGAGGTCGAGTGCGTTGGCCGGGGCAAAATTCCAGGTCTGTGATTGGGGTGAGGTGCGGAAGATGCGCACGAGGCGCTCACTGCCGGGGTAAGGGAGGGTGCGGAAGAGCAGGACGTTGGTTAGGCTGAAAGCCGAGGTGCTCAGGCCGATGCCCAACGCGAGGGTGAGGATGGCGATGGCGGTGAAGCCGGGCGACTTGGCGAGGGTGCGGAGCGCAAAGCGGAGGTCGGAGAACATTTGAATGCGGAATGCGGAGTTCGGATGGCGAAATGGTGTAACGGGGCGGTGCCGGTGGGCGTGGAGGTTGCCCAGCAAACGCAATCGCTGTGCCAGCTGTATTTCCCGGTCTTAACTCTCTGATTTAAAGTATGATAGGAGCGGATCTAGACGAAGGTATTCCGAGGTGAATCGCCGGGGTTGGGAAAGCCTCGTCCCGGAAGCGGGACGCACCTGGGATGGCGCTAGGTTTGCCCTCCTTCCTTCTGGGATCGGGTGTTGGGGCGGTCGGCGGCGCGGCCACAAGCGTTACAAGGGCATCCGCTGTGCGGGGTAAAGCACCCGAGGCTCGGCTGGGCCGGGGAAGGTGTTCACCTCAAGCCAGCGACCTGCAGCCCGATAGTGGGAAGATATGGGAACAATGAGTCTACGGCTGAAGTTGTTGCTCGGCGCTCTGGGGCTGGCCCTGGCGCCGCTGTTAATTGCTGCGCTGATCGTGCCCGCGCGCGTCGCAAGGGCCTTTGGTGAGAGTGGACGGGCGAATCTTGCGCAGACCGCCCGGGCGGTAGCCACCTCGGCCGATCACCTCATCACCCAACATGTGGAGACGGTGCGCGGGCTTGCAGCCGCCGAGGTCTTCGCTCGCACGGTCGGTGAGCGTAATGCGCAGCAACTCGCGCCTGAGACACTGGCGGCGACCAACCGTCAAATCGGCGCGATGCTCAAGGGGTTGGGCGACCATTACCAGGGGATGTGGCTCTGCGATGCTTCCGGTTTCATCTTCGCGGGCTGTCTTAAGGACGGCACCACAGCGGCCTATGCCAATCTCGATGTGCGCGACCGCGCTTACCTCAAGCAGGGGCGGGAGACGCTGCTGCCGGTGGTCGGCGAGCCGGCGCGTTCCAAGGTCGGCAATGTGCCGATCGTGGTCATCTGCGTGCCGCTGAAGGACTCACAGGGGGCGTTTGCCGGTCTGTGTGGTCTGTCACTTGAGATCGACTATTTGATCGCGACCATCGCGAAGCAGAAACTGGGAAGGACCGGGTATCCGTTCATGATCGACCGGCGAGGCCTGATGGTGGCCCATCCCGACCCGGAGCGGGTGCTGAGTCTGGATTTCTCCAAGGTGGTCGGCGCTGAGACGGTGGCGCGCCGGATGCTCGCGGGGGAGACGGGGGTCATGGGATACGTCAACAGCAAGGGCGTGCCGAAGGTGGCCGCCTTCGCGCCGGTGCCGGCTTGTGGTTGGAGCGTTGCGGCGGGTATCGATGAGGCCGAGTTCCAGGAAGCAGCGGCGCAGGTGCGTTGGCTGGTGCTCGGGCTCACCGGGCTCTGCCTGCTTGCTGCCTCCGCGGCGGCGCTGTACTTCGCCCACCGCTTGGCGGCACCGCTCAAGCATACGGCGATCGTGCTCGCCGAGGCCTCGAGCACGATGGACAGCAACGCGGCCGAAATTGCTTCGGGTTCTCAAGCGCTGGCCGAGTCCACGTCCCGGCAGGCCGCTGGCATCGAAGAGACTGCCGCGTCGGTGACCGAGCTTGCGGCCTCTACCCAATCCAACGCCAATGAAGCAATGGAGGCGGCCAAGGTGGCGTCTGGGGCCGGGGGGCGGGTGGTGGCTGCCAGCACCCGGATGCAGGAGTTGGTTGAGTCGGTGCAGGCCGTGGCCGTGGCCAGTGCGCAGACCGTTAAGGTCATCAAGACCATCGACGAGATCGCCTTCCAGACGAACATCTTGGCTCTCAACGCAGCAGTGGAGGCAGCCCGTGCTGGTGAGTCGGGAGCCGGCTTCGCAGTGGTGGCCGACGAAGTGCGCAATCTTGCCGGGCGAGCGGCGACAGCGGCACGGGATTCTTCCGATACTTTGGCCAAGGCGGGCGATCTGGTGACACGCAGCCGCGATCTTGCGCTCAGCGCCAGCGAGGAGTTCACGCTGGTGCGCGCGGACGCTCAGCAAATCGAGAAGCTGGTGGGCAGCATCGCCGGGGCGTGCCGCGAGCAGGCGACCGCGCTCGAGCAGGTGAGCCGGGCGCTCTCCGAATTGGAGCATGGCGTGCAGGCCGGGGCGGCCACCGCCGAGGAGGCCTCCAGCTCGTCGCAGGAGTTGCGCGCGCAGGCAGGGCGCGTGCACAGCGAGATGGTGGCGCTCAAGTTGGTGGTGCTTGGTGGCGGGGACGAGGGGGCGGGGGCTCCGCTGGTGGCGGTTTCGCCGCTCACCGCTGAGCCGATACGCGGGAGCTCTGATCGGACGTCTTCCCGACGGCCCCAGTTGCAGGATCAACGCCGGTCGTAAATGCCGCCGTTGGACGAGAGCCCCTCGTTTGGCCGTTTCTGTTCCCCGCGCAGGGCCCGGGGCAATATCGCCGTCTCCGTGCTTCAGAGCGGCCGGAGGTACGGGACCGCTTAAGTTCACGGCCGCGGCCTTAAGCGGTCGGCCCATTTTTCAGCGAGGGAGTCCGCACGTCTGGAGTCTGGTTTTACGACTCCGCATGTAAACGGGCCGCCCCGTCGCCGATACGATCAGCGGGCACCCGGTGAACGAGGGCCCACGCAGCGCCGCCACGGCTTGGAGACCGTGGCGGCGGGACGGCGTCAACCGCTGGTTGACGTTCTGTCATGGGACGCCGGGTTTAGGGAGTGCTAACACTCACCCGGAAGAAGCGGCGGGGGACGGTGGCGCCGGAGGGCGCATCCTGCACGACGAAGGTGCCGGGAGAGCCGCTGGTGCCGATCACACGGACCCCGCTCCCGGGAAGCGGAAGCAGAGCGCCGCCGGAGACACTGCGGGCCAGCGGTGTCCACGCCGCAAGGTCATTGGAGGCTTCCACGGTGATGGTGAGGTCGTCGTTGTCGGACCAGACCGGCACCGTCGCGGTGAGGCGCGACGGAGTGCCGCCCAGGCCGGTGCTCCAGCGCGGAGCGTCGGAGGAGAGCGGGGCGGAGCCGAAGGCGTACTCGACGAGGTTGGACTGCCCGTCTGCATCCGGGTCGGCCGTGGCGTCGGCTAGGCCGGCGGTGCGCTGCTCGGCGGTGAACCGAGTCGCCTGCCAACTCTGGAACGACGTGAGCGGGACGGCGGTGACCGGGAGGGAGGCCGCGGCGCTGCCGAAACTGTTGACCGCCTCGACGACGAAGTGGTGCGGCGTGCCACCGGGGAGGCTGTCGACGGTGGCGATGGACTGAGTGAGGCCGGTGAGCACTCCAGTATAGATGCCCGGCACCGTGCCCCAGCGTAGGGTGTAGCTAGAGGCGCCGGCAACCGGAGTCCACGCCAGCGAGACCTGGTGACGGCCGGCCGACGAGCGCAGCCCGCCGACCCGACCGGGAGGGGCGACGGTCTCGTAGGTGCCGCGAATGATCAGATCTTCGCCGCTCGTGCGGATGAGCGAGGCCGGATGGTAACCGGCGTTGGTGCCGGTGCAGTAGAAGTAGAAACGCAGCTCGACGGGCTCCTGGACGTTTTGCAGGGCCGCCTCGCCGGCCAGTGCGAGCGAGAGATCGTTGTAGAGCCAGAAACCGGGGGTGATGCAGTTGGGCGGCGCGGGCACGTCGTGCCATGAACCGGTCCCGATGCGGTAGCGCAGGACGAGCTGGAGGTAGTTCATCGGATCGCGATTTCCGAAGGAATACTGGAAGCCGGCATCGAGGCCGCTGATCGAGACCGACTGGCCGACGGCGGGAGTGACGGTGCAGCCGATGTAGAGATCGCGGGCGAGGGCATTTGCGAACGAACCTCCGCCGGCAGCACCAAAATTGGCGCCGTTGTCCTGGGGCTGGAACGGGAACTTACCGTCGTAGTGGCCGCCGTCGTCCTGGCTGCTTTGCCCCGGGGGGAAACCGTAGTTGTCGGTATTGAGGATCATGGTGGGGCTGCGGGTGACGGCGCTGGCGCCGACCGCGAGCAGATGCCGGGCGACGGGAAGCAGCGTCGGCGGATTGGCGAGATGGGCCGAGTAGTTGAGTTCTGCGGCCTCCCAGGCGGCGAGCACGGCGGTCTGGCCGGCGGCGAGCGGCGTACCGTGGCGCTCGGTGGCGTCGGGCCCGCGGCCGGCCGGGCTGGAGGCGTGAACGGTGACGAAGTAGGTGGTGTTGTTCTCCAAACCGGAGAAGGTCCAACCGGTGGCGATACCGGCGTCGGTCCAGACGTAGGGCCCGCCCGACTTGGTGGCGATGCCGACCCGGTAACCGGTGGCACCGGCGACCTCGGACCAGTTGGCCACGAGTGCGCCCGTGGTTTCGAGCAGACCTTGGAGGTCGGGAGCGGGCAGCACCGGCGCGGAGGGGTTGTGGCCGCCGGAGGCGACGAGGGTCCAGAAGCCGGTGCCCCAAGCGTTGGTGGCGGCGACGCGGTAGTAGTAAGCGGTGCCGCCGACGGCGCTGGGGTCGGTGAACGCGTTGGTGGCCGAGGTGTAGGTCTCCGTGACATCCGCGCGATCGAAGTAGGGTTTGGCACTGCGAAAGATCGTGTAGCCGGTGGCCCCGGGGATGGCTGGCCAGGAGAGCGCGGCGCCGGCCGGGGTGTAGGTGATCGCCGGGGAGGTGGCCGGCGGCGGCAGCGGGTCGTCGCGGTCAGGCAGGTCGGTATCAACAACGTAGAGGTAGATCGAGCCCTGCGGCAGGGAGACCGTGGTTTCGCGGCCGAGCGTGGCGGTGGTCTGCTGGATCGTGACATCCAGCGCCGCGCGATTGGTGGCCCGCGGATCGCCGCTGAGGTGATAGAGGGTGGCTGGCCCGGTGGGATTGCCGGGCAGCACGAGGGTGACCGGAGTGGAGCCGTCGCCGAAGTCGGCCCCGTCGTGGGTGCCGGCGAGTTTGCGCGAGAGTAGGAAGATGCCGAGGCGATGGCCGTCGCGGAAAGCGTAGGAGGAGACGAGCGGATACTCGGTGCCGTCCCAGGCGACGGTCGGGGCCTGGGTGACGACGGCGTCGATCAGGCGGCCGGAGGCGTAGCGGTTGCGCAGCACGAGCGCGAGCCAGCCGGGGTGGGGGCGGTTGCCGTGGTTGGGCGCGGTGTGGGAGGACCAATAGTCACCGGAACCGAAGCCGAGATAGGCCTGGTCGGAGAAGCCGTAGCGGTAGGCGGCCAGCCAGGCGTCCAGGGCGGCGACACCCATCGCCAGCGACTTGCCATAGCGTTCAGAGAACTCGTGGGCCTGGTCGCTCGCATCCTGGCCGGGAAGCGAATAGCCGCTGGGCCCGCCTTCGTAGCCGAGCAAGTCCATGACGTGCCCCGCGGCGGCGAGTTGTTCGCGCCAGCGCCGGTAGTTCGTGAAGAGCTGTTCGGTGTCGGCGACGGAGCCGAGGAGGGTCGCTTGGATGCCGTGGTCGTCGTAGGTGGCCAGCGGAGTCTCGCCGACCTCCCACTTGGGGCCGACGTAGGTGGTATGCCCGATGGCGTGGCCGAGCGGGGCGCCCGTGGCCGCCTGTTCGGCGTAGTCGACGTAGTTGCTCCCCATCACGAAGCGCAGCTTGCCGGCGGCGTTGGCGGCGGCGAAGTAGGGCGAGTGGTCGCGGGTGAAGGTGGTGATGAAGTTCGCGGCGAGACCGAACTCCTTGCTGCCGGCATGGACAGAGCCGCTGGTCGACCAGCCGAACCACTCGTCGGAGACCACGCCGTTGTGCCAGGTCTCGTTGGCGAATTCGAGGTAGATGCGGGTGAACTCGTCGGTCCACGGGGTGGCGACACCACGCTGCTGGTAGCGCAGATACGCCCAGGGCTTGGCGGCGACGTCGGCAGGGCTGCTCGGGTCGATCGGGGCCGAGAGGTACTCGACGAGCATGAGCCACTCCTGCTCGCTCATGTGCGAGGAGACGTTGAGCCAAGGAGTCATGCGGTTCGCCGCGGAGTCGCCGGTGAGCAGGGCGTAGTTGAGAAACACCGGCGCGGTCATGTTGCTCGCGCCGCCGGCGGACTGGTACCAGTTCATGGTGAGGCTCGCGTCCCGGTGCAGGCGGAGCGCGGCGGCCATGGTGGACTGGTTGAGCAGCACGTTCATCGAGCGGAGCATGCCCTTCGCCCCGGTGAGGGGCTGGCTGGCCATCATCTGCCCGAGGGCGGCGGGACTCGGAGGTGCGAAGGTCGCGGTAATGTCGGCCGGCGTATCGGCGCGGAAGAGGCGGATGTTATCGAACCAGAGCCGACCGGGCCCGGTGAAACGGACGACCGGGCAACCGTGCATGCCGTCGGTGGGCGGCGTCGGGGCGGTAAACTCGAAGCCGTAGAGGCGCCACTGGCCGTCGACGGCAAAGCTGTGCGCGAGGCTCGAGTACTGGCCGCCGAAGGTGAGCGACACCTGGCCGGAGGCGGCGAGCCCTTCCTGGCGCATCCACGCCTCGTAACGGTAGGTGCGGCCGGGTTCGAGCTGGCTGTACCATTCCGATTCACCACCGGAATTGAGCGGGTAGAAGATGTACGGTCCGCCGATGTCGGTCTGGCCGGCGGTGGTGGCGGTGACGCGCAGGCAGGTCTCGCCCGGGAAGCGGAACTCGGCGGGGATGGCCCCGGGGTGTGGCACGCGCTGCAGCTCGGTGTCACCATTGCCGCGCCACGTTTCCTCCACATGGCCGGTCCGCACGCGCGGGTGCGCCCACATGGGGTCGGCGGTGAGAATGCGCTTCTCGATGTGGACGTAGTCGTAGGGCTGGAGAGCGGGCGCGCCGGCGTTGAGGTAGACCCGCTGGCGCTGCTGTGCGCGTGGCAACTCGGCCCGGTAGACGCGGTAGCCGACGACTCCGGCGGTCGGGCTGGGGGACCAGGTGAGGTGCACGTAGCCATTGGCCGCGGTGGCGGTGACGTTCGTGGGCGGTAGCGGGCGGGTGGTGCCGCCGGCGGTGGTCCACGCGGGATTGTTGAGGATGAAGTCGCGGGTGGCGGTGCCGTTGCTGGCGGTGGCGCGGAAACGCAGGCGGGTGGTCGGCGGCGTCACGGTCGGACTGCCGGAGAGCTCGCCGGTGGCCGTATTGAAGCCGAGGCCGGCCGGGATGGCGTAGGGGGTGTTGTCGGCGTTGAGCAACGCCCAGGTCACGGTGCCGGTGGCGCCGGCGAGGGCAGGCTGGAAGCCGAACCAGCCGCCGGCCTGCACACTGCCGATCTCGTTGAAACCGTCGCCGGAGGCTGCGTAGAGGCGCGGCGTGGTCGGGAGACTTGCCTGCGGGGTGGCGACGAGCTCGGGGGCGAGGGAGGGATCGCTCTCGTTGGTGCCGCCGGTCTCGGTGTTGTTCGAACCGATCGCGGTGACGATGTAGTAATAGGTTTTCCCATTCTCGACCCAGCGGGCGTCGGTGTAGTCGAGGTTGGCGCGGGTGCCGAAGACGGAGTTGGGCATCGCGTAGGCGGTGTCGACCCAGCCCCCGAGCGGGAGGTTGGGCATGCCGGCCACCGGGATCGAGGCGGTGCCGACCGGGAGGTAGGCGGTGGCGTTGGTCAGCTCGAGGTTGTCACCGGCCGAGTTGGTCGGGAGCGGTTGGCCCTGGGCGTCGACGAGGCGGTAGAGGCGGACGTTGGCGCCGTTGTAGAGGCCGGTGGTGGTGAGCTCCCAGTTGGTGATGCCGCCGCCTTCGGTGAATTCGAACCATGGATATCCGTTTTCGGTGCCGCAACGCACGATGCGCACCCGGCGGCGTAGGGAGATCGGCTCGAAGCCGGAATCGGAGATGAGGTTGCCGGCGGAGAAGGCGGTGCCGCCCGGGTCGCCGAATTCGTTGGCGCCCAGCGGCGGATTGGCGGCGGCGGTCTGGGTGAGACCGATCGCGACACGCGCGGGTGTATTCGGTGCGGCAGCGAGAGGGACGGCGGGGAGAAGCGCCAGCAACGAGAGGAGGGGGAGGATGCGACGAATGAGCATGACGGGGGTGATCAGGGGACGTCGGCTGGCGCGGCACCGGCTAGGAGTGCCGCAAAGAGCCTTGCGCGGGCGCGTGCCCAGGTTCGAAAAGAACGGAGGGAGAGATAGAGGGCGAAAGGGAGGAAGGCATCACCCGAAGAGTCGCCGAAGGGCGAACACGGCGATTTTCACACGCTGTATAAAGGAAGCGATCCGCCCCGGGGCGGCTTTCGTTAAAACAGCGTCATAGCCGCACCCGCACGAAGAGCAGGCGCGAGGCCGCAAACGCTCGCCGGTGGATTTGCGGCGCGAACGGACGGAGGTGAGGGCGTTTTGCCGCGACGCGAAATGCCGGGGCCGTCGCGGCCCCGTCAGGCCGACGGGCGAGGCTTGCGTGGGGATGTCGACAAGGCGGAGGGACCGGCCGGGCGCCTGTGAAGGCTGGCCCGGCCATGAGTTGGCACCACCAGAAGGGGGTGGCTCAGCTCGGGGGCAGGCCCGGAATCAGCTGCTCGACGACGACGTCGAGCTTCTGAGACGGGTGGCAGTCGGCGCGCAGGGCCACGAAGCCGTGGCGGTGGCGGTCCCAGATCGGCCAGAGAGCCTGGCGGTCGGTCTCGGGCAGGGGCAGGCGTTCGATGGCGGCGCGCGAGTAAAAGCCGAAGCGGCCCTCGTCGATGGTGGGCGGCAGGGCATTGATGGGCACCTGGCAGCGGAATAGGAACATCAGCCAGTGGCTGTGCCCTTCGTAGGCCTTCTCCGCGATCATGGCGAAGAGGTGCAGGTCGCGCTCAGCGATGATCTTGAGGCCGATCTCCTCGCCCACCTCGCGGGCGGCGCACTCGAAGGGGGACTCGCCGGTGGGCATCTCCAGCTTGCCGCCGATAGGGCTCCAGCGGCCGGCGTTGGGGGCCTTGGTGCGTTCGATGAGCAGGAGCTCGCCGACGCGGTTTTCGACGAAGACAAGGACGCTGATCTTGTAGGAAGCATGGCGGCGCGAAGGAGAGGACGCGCAGGGTGGGGCGGGGCCGGCGGGGAGGGAAGAGCGAAGTTGCCGGCTGGTCGCGGCAAGGAGGAGGGGCTGGTGCGGGCGGTGCCGACCGCTTAAGCTCGCGGCCGTGAGCTTAAGCGGTCGCAGCGGGAATGGCGGGCGAGGGCGCCAATAGTTCGCGTACTTGCATTAGGGCAAAGCCGAGCCGGCTCTCACCCGGCCACGCGGCGGGGGTGGTGGCTCGGGAATCGGTGGCGGCAATACCGGTGCCCCAGATCAGGTCGGTCGGGCTTGCTTCGGCCAAGACGGCCCGACCGGTCGACTGCAGGTAGGCGTTGAGGACCGGGTTCTGGAAGAATTTCTCCCGGTTGATGGCTATGACGATGGGCACCCGTTCGGCCTGCCAGCGAGTTTCGTAAAAGCCACGCACGCTCCGGCCCAGCGCCTTGGCCTCGAAGGGATGCCAGGTGGAGGCGATGCGGGCAGCGGTGGCGTGGTCTCCAAAGAGTTGAGCTTTGGCGTACATCATCGCGTGCTCGGCGGTGTGGAACCGGCGATGGTCGAAGGTGAACCGGCAGGGCCACCACTGGCTGAGCACGGCGGGTCCGGGTTGGCGGTCGGGGGCAGCGCGTGGATCGAGAAAGAAGACGAAGGGAGGAGTGTCTCCAGGGAGCGAGGCCAGAAGCTCGGTTTTGTTGCGTGGGGCAGCCATTGCTGAGCGTGTAGCGGGAACCGTGCCGGCGTCATGGGAGGTTTGCGCTCCGACCGCTTAAGTGGACGGCCGTCCACTTAAGCGGTCGGAGCGCGAACCCAGCACCTTCCGGGGCTGAGGTGCTCCTGCGTGGCCGCCGTGCCCGGCGGCGCCGCACGAAGGTCGCGTGCGGCATCGGAGCGGGGGGCGGGATGGAAGTGACGCACGCGCAATCAGCCCGCCGGGGTTTGGTGGCCAACAGCCAGAAGCCTAAACGGCGCAGCCTGCGGATGGAGAGCATCCGGGCTGCGGGCGGACGAGCGGCTCCGGGTCAGCCGGCCTCGACCTCGGCATCAGCCGGCTTCTTGCCCAACAGCGCGGTCTGTTCGCATTCGCTGAGGATGGAATGGGCCGACTCGGCATCGGAGGCGTGCCAGAGCTGCGGGAGCAGGTCGGTCCGTTGGACCATCAAGCAAAGCCGGGCAAGAGTGTGCAGGTGCAACCGGTCGTCCTGGCAGCAGAGCAGGAAGAAGAGGCGGGTGTAGCTGCCGTCCGGGGCGCCGAAGGGAATGGTCTGGACAGTGCGGCCCAACAGCAGGAAGGAGCCTTCGTATTGGAATTCCTCCTGGTGGCGGGCGTGGAGCAGGGCCACGCCACCGGGCAGGGCCGTCGAGCAAAGTTCCTCGCGGGCCAAGATGCTCTCGAGCAGCGCCTTCGGGTCGTTCACCCGGCCGGTGCGGGCGGCGAAGTCGACCATGTCGCGCAGGACGGAGGCCTTGGTGCGGGAGGAGAGGGAGAGGTCGATGAGGTCGGTGCGCACCAGCTCAGGCATGAGGGCATCCTCGTCCCGGATGCGGCGCACGACCGATCGCGTCTTTTCGTGGAAGGCGGTGAGGCGGCGGTCGGGCATGCCGAGGATGCGGCGCGAGGCCCAGGCATCGATTTCGCCGTGCTGGAACACCGGCCGGCCGCCGCGCAGCGTGTGCGGCATGTCGGCCGTCTTCAGGAGGCGCTCGATGTCTTCGCGGCCGAGGTGCAGGTAGTCGGCAACTTCATCTAGGGAAAGGGTACGATGGGGCATGGCGGTGGGGCGAAAGCGCGGTCGGAGGGGAAGGGGGTGAAAATACTCAGCGTGCCGGGGCCGCCTTGGCAACTCGGGAAAGACTTGAATTTCGCCTCGTTCGTACTGCGGCGATTCGGAGTGCGGGCAAATGGCGAGGCGAGGGGATCCGGAGGCGCAGGAGTGCGAGCGAGAGCTGAATGGGGATGTGGGGCCGGCTGCCGCAGCCAGGCGGACGGAAGGGGACACGATACGCACCAGCGGCGATGTGCGGTGCTCACGGAATAACGACGTTCTGGCGAACGTCGCTGTGACCGGAGAAAGACGAGTCAGGGGAAGGAAGATGCCAGCCGCTTGCCGTTTCGAAGGGCGCGTGAGCAAAGCCTCTTAAACCGCCGATCCGATGGATACCGTACCGTTATGCTCCCCTTGTCAGCTGCTCCGAACCAGTTCAGTCGCGGCGGGGAAACGTGGAGATTTGGTCGCGGACGCGGGCGATGGTGGCGGCGGGCAGGTAGCCGCCGAAGGCCATGGTGGGCATCACCAAGGCACGGGGCCCAAGGAGAGTGCCAGGCTGGAGGACGGCGTTGCAGCCAACCTCGGCGGCGTCGCCCAGGACCGCACCAAACTTGCGCAGGCCCGTGTCGAAGGTGCCGGTGGGCAGGCGCACCGTGATGGCTTTCTGATCGAGGCGAAGATTGGAGAGCACCGCACCAGCACCGAGGTGGGCGGCATTGCCGAGGATCGAATCGCCGACGTAGGGACGATGCGGTACTTGTACGGCGTCCATCAGCAGCGAGTTCTTGAGCTCGGCGTTATGGCCGACGGTGCAGCGGGCACCAACGATGACATTGCCGCGCAGGAAACAGCCCGGGAGCAGCTTGGATCCGGGCCCGATCCAGATTGGCCCGAGCAGCGTGGCATAGCGGGGCAATTGCGCGGTGGGGTGGACGAAGACCGGTCCCTCGGCATGGATACCGGGAGGGAGCGCCTGCCCGCCGGAGAAGTCCTGGGCGGCGAGGGCGGCACCGATCTGCTTCAACCATTCCCAGGGCGCGACATCGGCTGGGAAATACGCAGCAAAGGAAGCAAGCGAGTCGGGGAGGCGGAAGAAGTCGGAGGCTTTCACGTGGCTGAAGCGTGGAGACCGGGAGTAGCGGTGACGAGCAGGAAGGGATTGGGGGAGCGGGAAGGCTGAAGGCAGAATGAAGAAGGAAGAACGAAGAAGGCAGAAGAGGTCGCGTGCGAGTGATCACAGAAGATCATCGGTCGCCGCGGATCGCGCCCAGGTCCTGCATAACATCGTCGCCCGGCGCGCGGGCCATCAACGCGGCGAATTCCGGGAGCAGGGTACGCTTGCGCCGGCGGATTTTCAGCAGGGCAGGATTCGAGAGCACCGCGACCGGCTCGCCGCGATCCGTGATGAGGATCTGTGTATGAGCTCCGCCGGGGCGGCGCACGTGCTCATCGGTGGTAGCATGGAGCTCTTTGATGGCAATGCTCAGAGGCATGGTGTAACTGGGTCACCGGCGGGCGGAGCCTCAAATGTCACGGAGACGCCGGAGATGGGCATCCACCGGCGGTGTGGACCAAGGAATTCAATTCCTGGACGGTTCGAAGCGTTGAACGACTTTGTCGTCCAGTTACGGGACGTCGTGGCGGGTGGCGGGCGTGAAGCCCGCCCCACCATTCGGCGATCACTTCGCCCAGGTATCCTTGAGGGTGATCGTGCGGTTGAAGATCAACTTCGCACCGGGGGCCGACTCTTCCGGGTCGATCGCGAAGTAGCCGAGGCGCTCGAACTGGAAGCGGTCGTTCTTTGTCGCGGTGGCGAGCGAGGGTTCGAGCTTCGCGGTGATCACCTTCAGCGAGTTCGGATTGAGCGCCTTCTTGTAGTCCTCCTCGGCCGCGGGCTCGGGGACGGCGAAGAGCCGGTCGTAGAGGCGCACCTCGGCGTCGACGGCGTGCGTGGCGCTCGCCCAGTGGATGGTGCCCTTGACCTTCTTGGCTGTGTTGGTACCTCCAGCACGCGTATCGAGGTCGGCGGTGCAGCGCAGCTCGACGAGGTTGCCGGCGGCGTCCTTGATCACCTCGTCGCACTTGATGATGCAGGCGTACTTGAGGCGGACCTCGCCGCCCGGCTTGAGGCGGAAATACTTCGGCGGCGGCACCTCGGCGAAATCCTCGCGTTCGATGAAGACCTCGCGGGTGAAGGGCACTTTGCGCGTGGTGGGGGTCTCGTCCTGCGGGTTGTCCACGGCCTCGACCTCGACGACTTCGCCGGCGGGGATGTTGGTGAGCACGACCTTGATCGGATCGAGCACGGCGAGGCGGCGCAGCGCCTTCGTATTGAGATCGTTGCGGACGGCGTGCTCGAAGAGCGCGTAGTCGGTGACGCTGTTGAACTTGGTCACGCCCACGCCGGTGACGAAGGCACGCAGCGCGCTGGCGGGGATGCCGCGGCGGCGGATGCCGCTGATGGTGGGCATGCGCGGGTCGTCCCAGCCGGTGACCACCTTCTCGTTGACGAGCTGGATGAGCCGGCGCTTGGAGACCAGCGTGTAACCGGGAATCAGCTTCGCGAACTCGTACTGGTGGGGCAGCGGGCGCGGGAGCGAGAGCGCTTCCAGGAGCCAGTCGTAGAGGGGGCGGTGCACCTCGAACTCGAGGGTGCAGATCGAGTGCGTGATGCCCTCGATGTAGTCGCTCAGGCAGTGGGCGTAATCGTAGAGCGGGTAAACGCACCACTTGGCACCGGTTTGGTGGTGGGCGGTGTGGCGGATGCGGTAGAGCAGCGGGTCGCGCAGCCAGACGTTGGGCGCGGCCATGTCGATCTTCGCGCGGAGGGTGCGCGTGCCATCGGGGAACTCGCCGGCGCGCATGCGTTCGAAGAGGTCGAGATTCTCGGCGATGGAGCGGGTGCGGAAGGGGGACTCGCGGCCGGGTTTGTCGGGCGCGCCGCGGTATTCTTCGGTCTCCTTCGGGGAGAGGTCGCAGATGTAGGCCTTGCCGGCACGAATGAGCTGGAGTGCGTATTCGAAGAGCTGGTCGAAGTAGTCGGAGGCGAAGAAGGGCTCGAGGTCGATTTTCGGTTGCGGATTGCCGATTTGCGATTGGGCGGAAGCGGCGCCGGTGGCGGAAAGGGCGGCGGCGCGGGCGGCGAGCTCGGCCGGAGTCTCATGGTGGCCAATGGCGGCGGGCATGAAGAAGTCGGGCTTGCCGCCGACACTTTGGGTGGTGGGCATGGCGCCCTTGACCTTGAAACCGAGGCAGTGGTCGGCCCAACCGGCAATGAGCCACTGGACGTCCTCGATGATGGATTCGACGTACTCGACTTCCTCCTTCGCGGGGTTGGTGTCGTCCATGCGCAGGTTGCAGCGGCCGCCGTTTTCGCGGGCGATGCCGAAGTTGAGGCAGATCGATTTTGCGTGGCCGATGTGCAGGTAGCCGTTGGGCTCCGGCGGGAAGCGCGTGACGATCTGCGGGTAGCGGTGCTCCGCGACGTGCGTGGCGACGATGTCGCGGATGAAATCGGTGGGCGCGGGAGTGGCGGCGGCGTTGGGCGTCGGCTCGGACATAAAGGCGGAGAATGCAAAGACCCTCGGGGGGCTGGCAATGACGCAGTTGGGGGAACGCGCGAGGGAGGGAAAGGGCGGAAGCGAGTGCCGGGTGAGGACTGCGGATTGCGGCTGAAAGCGGAATTCTTGGTGAATTCCGCTACGGGAGAGACGCGGAGCGGGGGTGACGATGAAAACGAAGCTCTTGCGAGCTTCGCTACGGGAACCGAACTGGCGGCGTAGCGACGTTCGCCGAGAACGTCGGGTTGGTGCGTGAGCGACCGAGCGGAGAGGGAGCCGAAGCTCTTGGGCACTTCGCCACGATGAGGGTCGTGGTTGAGCGCCTACCAGGGGAAACGCACGCGGCCAGAGGTGAGCGGGTGCTCCTCCTTGCGCCCGTCGGCGTAAACGGCGACCCACTCGGCGAGGCGTTGGCCCAGGCGGCGGCAGGACTCGATCTCGCGGGGTTCGCGGGGCTCCCCGGAAATCGTGGCGCCGTAGTGCACATTGAACTGGTGCGCGACGTAATCGGGCAGGCCGAAGACGAGGAAACCGAAGTTGATCAGGATTGTATGGATCGACTGGCAGGTGAGCTCGCCGCCGCCGCCCCAGCCGCCCTGCGAGCTGAAGGCGCAGCCCAAGCGCCCGTCGATCTTGCTCCAGTCGTCGGGCATCTTGGTATCCCAAAACTGTTTCATCTCCCAGGCGAGGATACCCATGTTGACGGGTGAACCGACGGCGATGCCGTGGCACCAACGCACGTCTTCGGCTGTGGCCTCTTGCACCGATCGCAGGCGCACTTCGGTGCCGGGAATGCGGCGGGCGCCTTCGGCGACCTCGGTGGCCATTTTCGCGGTATTGCCGCTCTTGGAGTGGAAGAGGATGAGGACGTTGCCCATGGGGAAGGGGGAAATGAGGGAAGTGGGAAGGTGGGAGTGAAAGGATGGGATGGGGGCATGTAAGAATGCCAACGCAAACCAAGCCGGTTCACGAGCCGTAGGCGACAAGTTGGTTCTCGACCGAGCCGTCGTCGTAGAAATCAACCAGGGCGTAGGCGGGGGCAAATTCTTGGTACGGCCCCTTCCACCAGCCCCCACAGACTGCGCCGTTGCAGAGATAGCGCACACCGAGATAGCGCACGTCGTCGGCGAGGTGAACGTGGCCGCTGAGGCATACTTTCACGTTGGGGTGGCGTTTGAAGAGGTCTTTCAGGCGCCGGGCGTCGGTGTGCATCCAGGAGCCGGGAACGAGCCAGGAGCCGCTGGCAACGAGGTCGTCGTCGAAGAACACGCAGGAGCTGAGGATCGGGATGTGCGAGAGGAGGCAGACGGGGGTGGTGGCGGGAGTCTTGGCAAGGTCGCGGGCGAGCCACCAGAGCTGGGCGTCGTCGATCCGGGCGGTGTAGCCGTAGGCGCTGGCGGTGTGGCGCTCCATGCTGTCGAGCACGACGAAGTGCCAGCCGGCGAGGTCGAAGGAGTAGTGGCGGTCCTTCATCCCAAGCCGATCCATGGCCAGTCGTTTGCCGTAGACGGGATCGGCCTCGATCTCGGGCGTGTCGTGCTTGGACCACCCCCAGATGTCGTGGTTGCCGAGGCAGAGGCGGTAGGGGAGTTTCACCTCGGCGGCGAAGATGCGTTCCCACAGTTCCCAGTGGGCAACGGCCGTGGCCTTGTCGCAATAGAGTGAATCCATGATCATGTCGCCGCCGAACAGGAGCACGTTGGGCTTGTCGGGCTGGGCTTGGGCGTGCCGGATGGCGGCGGCCATCCCGGCGGGCGCGCCCAGGTCGGAGCGAACGTGGATGTCGGTGAGATGGGCGGCGCGCAGTAGGCGGCGGCGCGAGGGGTTTGAGGTCGGTGCAGACGACGAGGCAGGCGAGGCCGGAGAGTTTGCGCCGGCGAAAACCGGACCGGCGATGGCAACGCCGAGGCCGAGGGTGCCGGCGTCGCGCAGAAAGGATCGGCGGGGAAGCAGGGACATGGGCGGAGGATTGGCGGGGAGCGCAGCGGAGGCAACGCTCGGACGAGCCCGGGCGATACGTGACTTCTGCCAGCAGTTCGAGCCAGAGGAGCGGTTGGACTGCAGGGATGCGCTTCGCCAATAGTCTCGATCAACGCACCATTCCTGCTCGCCACTTCCCTTCATGAATCGGCGCTGGGTGGGACACGATCATGCTCTCGCCGGCTTTGACAGCCGGCTGAGGTGCGGCCATTGCTGTTGCAGGCTGATGCTATGACTCTTGCCGAACAATTCCGCAGCTGGGCCCGGGATCCTGCTCGCACCAACGAGGAACTCTACACCGTGGAGCTGCTACTTGTGGCGGTCGACCAGCTCTGGAGGGCGACCAATCGTTTCGCTCCGCGTTTCGACTGGGATGCCCACCAGCGCCACCAGAAACGGCGCCTGGCCAATCCGGCGTATCAGGTGTCGATCGACCCGGCGGCCCTTGATCGCGCGGTGGAGTTGTGGGCGGGGGTGAAGAAGCTCGAGAACGGGCCGTTCGAGGACCGGCCGGTGCGTGATCTTTCGGCAGTACGTTTTTTTCCTCAACTCGAGGAGGTCGCCCTGCGTTGCGAGCTGACCGATCTCACGGCACTGCGGCGGCTGCGCGGGCTGCGCAAGCTCATCCTCAACGACGATGTACTCGCGGATTTGTGGATGCTGGAAGCGATGCCGGCGTTGGCTCGCGTCGACCTACGCCTGGAGGATCCCTGGCCGTCGGGGGTGGGGGCGTTGGCGGTTCTGCCGGCGCTACGGGAGCTCAACTACGCGGGCAATCTGCTGGTCTGGCGCGAGGCGACGGTGCTGCCCACGCTGGAGACGGCCGTGTTCGATGGAGGGCTGCACGGCAACACCCCGCTGCGCGACCTCAACGACTTGCCGACCATGCCCCAGTTGATCCGGCTGAAGGTGACGGCGACGGCGTCGCTGCGCGGACTCGAACGGTATCCGAATCTAGTCGAGCTGGAGTTGGCGGGGCCGTTTACGGATCTGGCTCCGCTGGCCGGGCTGGCGCAGGTGCGCAAACTCTCCCTGGCTGGGGAACGCTTCTTCGACCTGGGGCCGGTGGCGCAGATGGCGGGCCTGCGCACCCTCGAGCTGCACCGTTCGCACGGGCTGGACATCGACCCGCTGACGGAGGCGCCGCGGCTGCGCGAGGTGCGCGCCCCGCGTTGTGCGGTGTTGGAGACTGAGCTGTCCACGCTCAACGCCGCGCTGGGGTGGGTGGACGAGGCGGAGTTCGTGCTGGCGGCGCCGCGACCGTTGGCCGCGCCCCGGCTCATTGCCTGTGATTTCCGCAGCGAGGAGTACCGGGCGTTGCCGCCGCGCGCGCAGGTCTCCGCTGATCCGAGGGCCGGGGCGTACGGCGACGATCCGGTGCCCTCCAAGGCCGAGGACCGCTGGTTTGCTCGGGAGTTGCAGGCCCGCGTGGCCCGGTTCCTGACTCCGGGTTGGGGCCGCATGGATGTGACCCGCGGATTTGCGTTTCTGGCCCTCCAGCGGGCCCAGGATTTGGGGCTGGTGCGCGAGGTGGTGCAGGCATTGCGGGAGGTCCGGGCCTGGGCGCGCTTCCCCTGGGAGTGCGTGGTGTGTTACGAGCCGGTACGGCTGCACGGTGGGGAGGCGGCTGCGGAAGGTGAGGGCGGGGCGGGGGCGCGCGCGCCCGAGGAATGGTCGGAGATGCGCCAGCTTCGGGAGGAACGGCAGCAGTACCTTGAACTGGAGCACCGGATGCGGCTGCGTTCGCAGCAGGGCCTGCCGCCGGAGCCGCAGCCGGAGGAGCCCACCGAGCCTTTGAAATTTGACGGGGCCGAGGACGGTGAGGACGAGGCCGAGGATGGCTGCTTCACCCTGCTGGTCGACGAGCCGAATTTGTGGGTGCACCCCGGTGAGGAGGCGGAGGCTGGGGCGGCTTTCGGCGAGGCGCCGGAGGACTGGGCTTTGATGCCGGAACCGCCCGAGCTGCGCCCGCGGCGCTGAGCGGGAGTGAGGGGCAAAGGCCGGGCGGCCTCAACGGTTCGGGAAACAGGCCACGCTGCCCGCCGTGGCCCACAGTGGCTTGGCCGGGCCTACGCCTTGGCGGCCGGGGCGTCCTCGTTGGCCGGGAGGATCACCGTGGCCAGGGCTTCGCGCAGGGAGCGCAGGCGTTCGGTATCCTCGACGGGTTCCTGGTTGGTGCTCTCGACGTAGAAGGTGTCGATGGCGATGCCACGCTCGGTGCCGATGCGCGCGAAGGTGATGTCGAAGCCGTGCTCGAAGATGACGCGCGCCATGCGGTAGAGCAGGCCGATCTGGTCCTGGGCCTGGATCTCGATGATGGTGCGCTTGAGGTCGAGCTCGTGATACACCTCGACCACCGGGGGAACGTTGCCGTGCAGGGCGCGCTCCTCCACGGCGAGGCGGCTGGCGCGCACCTTGCGGGATTGGGCCTGGATCTCCGGCATCAGGTCCTTGTTGTGCACCAGGGCCTCTTCGACGGAGTTGCTGAATACATCGAGGGCACCGCGGTTCTGCACCAGACCACGGCCGGGTTCGACGACGTGGAAGGTGTCGATGGCGATATGGTCGGTGCGCGAGATGACTTTGGCGCTGAGAATGTTCAGGCCGGCCACGCTGAAGGCACCGGCGAGACGATAGAAGAGGCCAGCTCGGTCCCAGGTGACGACGTTGACCACGGTGAAGGAGCGATTGATGTCGTCCTTCCATTCGACGATGGGGCGCAGGCTGCCCACGGAGTCGGCCGCCGTGATGGTGGTGAGCAGGCGGTTGACCATGCCGAGGTGCAGCACGATCTCCTCGGGGGCAGTTTGGACGAAGTAACGCTCGGGCAGCAGGTTGAAGTGCGCGGAGATCTCGTCGGCGCTGACGCCGGGGACTTTCTGGGCGATGAGGTCGCGGTGGAGCATGGCTTTGCGTTCGGCGTTGCGTTGGTCGGCGGCGGCCTGGCCGAGGGTAAGGCGCTCGGCGGTGCGGCTGTAAAGGGTAGAGTGAAGGGAGTTCTTGTAGCTATTCCAGAGTTCGGCAGAGGTGCCGCGGGCATCGCAGAAGGTGTGGACGTAGAGGAAGCGGAGCTTCTCCAAGTCGCCCATCAGGTCGGCGAATTGCGCGATTGTCGCGGGATCATCGAGATCATGCTTCTGCCAGAATCGTGCCATCGCGAGATGGTGGCGAATGACGAAAGTGACGATCTCGCTGTTTTTTGCGTCGATGCCGAGGCGCTCCAGGATGGGGCGGGCGAGGTGGGCGCCGGACTCGGCGTGCCCCTGGATACCGCTGCCCTTGCCGATATCGTGCAGGAGCAGAATGAGATAAAGGACGGTGTGGTCCTCGCATTCGTGGAGCACGTCGCGGTAACGCCGCTGCATGTCGCTTTCGGCCGCGTAGATGGCGTCGAGCTCGCGGATGGTGCTAAGCGTGTGGATGTCAGCGGTGTAGCGATGGTAGAATTCGTGCTGTACCAAGCAGTTGAGCTGCTCGAATTCGGGCACGAAGCGGCCGAGGATTCCGAGTTCGTGCATGAGCAGTAGGGTGGGATACACCCGGCCAGCATCTTGCAGGATGGTCTTGAAGCTGTCGATGGCGCCGGAGGCGCGTAGGACTGCAGCGGTGCACAGCGGGGCGGAGGCGCGGATGAGCGACTGGAGCTCGGGGTCGGGGGTGCATTCCAGTTGTTGGCAATGGCGGAAGACGCGGATGAGCCGCTCCGGGTCGTCGCTGAAGACGCCGGGTTTCTCGGCGGAGAGGCGGTTGCCGCGCAGGATGAAGCCGTCGAGGCTCTTGGTGCGTTCGGTGCGCCGCGAACTGAGCAGGGCTCGCAGCGAGAAACGGCTCGGAGCGGGTTCCTCCAGTGCGAGGGCGAGGCGGTCTTCGACGATCTTGGAGACGCGGTAGACCGCCTGGGCGTGGCGGTAGTAGTCCTGCATGAAGGCTTCGACGCGTTCGACGAAATCGGCGGCCAGGTAGCCGAGCCCGAGGGCGACACGGGGCTGGTTGTCGAGGTTGAGCAGGTCGTTGGCGTGCTGGGTCACGTAGTGCAGCTCGTGGCGGGCGCGGAGCAGGAAGTCGTAGCCGCGCTGGAAATCCCGCAGCTCCTCCTCGCGCAGGAAGTTCTGGCCCTGCAGCTCTTCCATCTTGTCGATACCGAGTTTCACGCGGGCCATCCAGAGGGTGTTCTGGTAGTCGCGCAGGCCGCCAACGCCGTTCTTGATGTTGGGCTCCTGGAGGAAGACGGTGCCGCCGTTCTTCTCGCGGCGCTCGGCCTGGTCCTTGAGGCGGGCGGCGAGGTAGCCGCGCGGGTCGTCCTTGAGGTAATAGGCGCGGTAGGCGGTGCGGAAATTCTCGTAGACCTGGGGCGAGCCGGCGAGCAGGCGCGACTCGAGCAGGGCGGTCTTGGTCTGCATGTCGCGGCGCGCTTCCTCGAAGGCCTCGTCGACGGTGCGCGTGGAGTGCCCAACTTTGAGGCCACAGTCCCAGAGTAGGTAGAGCAGCTCCTGGGTAAGGAACTCCTGGAACGGCTTGAGCACCTCCGGTTTCACGCCGGCCGGGTAGAGGAACATCAGGTCGACGTCGCTCTTGGGGCAGAGCTCGCGGCGGCCATAGCCGCCGAGGGCCAGGATGCTGACGGCTACGGGCAATTCGCCGGTGTGGCCGCGACGCCAGGTGTCGAGGGCGTAGTCGAAAAGATTCTCGATGAGGGCGTCGATTTCGGTGGCGCGCGCCTGGGCGATCTTCACGCCGCCCTCGCCACCGCGATGGCGACGCAGGATTTCCTCGTCTACATGCTTGAGGAACGCTTTCGCTGCGACCAAGCGCTGAGCGATAGGCATGTCGGCTGTGAACACCAGCCGTTTACGGGCGTCTTTGAGAATTCCTCGGATCATCGCTTAAAGGGAGGATAACGGGGTATTCGTGCGGCTCCGCCAATCAAATAAGGGAGCGCGATTCCGACGGGATAGGGCGGGAACGGTGGGAGAGTCGGGCGGACCGGGCCGTTCCGGCGGAGACTCCGCCTCGGGGCCGGTATCCGTCGGCCGCCGGAGCAGGGACGGAGCATCGGCCCGGCCGATCCGGGAACGGCGGCGGGGCTGAAGCGCTCAGGGACTGCGGCGCACCAGCCAGAAGCGACAGTTATCGGAGAAGTCCCGGACTGCGGCGGATTCGCGAGCGAGGTCGTTGCGCATCGCGTCGTATTCGGGGCTCCAACCGGTGGCAGCGAGGTCGGCGAGGGTCTCGGGGCGGTCGGGCAGGTGCATGAAGGTGCGGCCGTGTTCGTGGTCGAAGTAGCGGTCGCCGTATTCGTGCAGGCGGGGGTCCTGAGTGCCGGCCGCCCAGCGCTTGGCCTCGGCGCGCCAGAGGTGAAGTTCGTCGGGCTCGTCGCGGTCGTGGGTGGTGAAGAGCAACGGGGCGCCGGGCTGTACCACGGCGGCGAGGGCGCGCAGGGCGCGGCGGCGGTTGCGCCGCCCCGGGATCTGCATGAGGCCGTTGAAGAGGAAGAGGGCGCCGGAGAACAGTGGACGGTCGACGGGGGACGGGGTACGGTCGGCGGTTCCTGTGGAAATGGGACGCATAGGACCCGAGGGACCTATGATCGGAGTTTGCGCCTGCGGGAGCAGTGCGCGCAGCTGGCTCGGTTTGGTGGCGTCGGCGTGGTGGAAGCGGATGTCGGTGTGGCCGAGTTCGGCGGCGCGGTCGCGGGCCTGGGTGAGTAGCTCCTCGGCGAAGTCGAAGGCGGTGAGGTCGCTGTATCCGAGCTCACGGAGCCCGAAGGTCGCCCTTCCGGCGCCGCAGCCGGCCTCCAGCAGGGGGGCGGCGAGGTCAGGGAAAAAGCGCTCGATCAGGAGGCGTTCGGATTTCCACAACCCGAGCCGGTGGGCGGCGCGGGTGTAGAGGAGCACCGACTCGATCGCGTTGAAATCCGCGCGGACGACGGGCCCCGAGATGCGTTTGGCGCCCGAAGGCCGATCTGCAAGTGAAGCTTCCACCGCTCAGCGCGCGAATACGTCGGCCAGCACGATCTCCAGACCGGGAAGGAGCGCCGAAGTGAAACGTTGGTTGCGCCGGTAGGTGGCGGCCGGATTCTCGGCGTCGGTGTCGAAACGATAGAGGGCGAGCGAGCGTTTGGGCGGATCGATCACCCACAACTCCTCGACGCCGGTGCGGGCGTAGATCGCGCGTTTGGGGCCGAGATCGTACTTGGCGCTGCTCTTCGAGAGAATCTCGATCACGAGATCGGGGGCGCCCTCCACCCCATGCTCCTTGACGATGCTGCGGTTCTCCTTCCGCACGAAGAGCAGGTCGGGCTGGTAGACGTTGATGTCGGAGAGGTAGGTGTCCAGCGGGGCGACGTAGACCTTGCCGATAGGATGGGTGCGCAGGTAGGTCCGGAAGAGGACGGCGAGGTTCAGGAGGATGTCCTGGTGAAACGAACTCAGGGACGGGGCCATGATGAGATCGCCTTCGATCAATTGGTAGTTCGGCGCCCCGGTGGGAATGAGCGCATACTCGTAACGCGTGACCGGCTTGGCGTTGGTCGAGAGCATGGCGGAAGGATGAGCGGAGGCCGCAGACCGTCAACGGCGTCGCCAGGCGGCAATGAACATGCCGTTGGCGTTGTGCTCCGGCGGCCAGAGGGTGGTCGCGGTGGACGGTAGGCCGTGGGCGGTGGACAGTGCCACCGGCTCCAGTTCCGGGTGGGCGGCGCCGAAGGCGGTGGATACGGCGGTCGTCTCGCTGCGGGTGAGCGTGCAGACGGCGTAGATGAGCCGGCCGCCGGGCTTGAGCGAACCGGCTACTTTGTTGAGCAGTTGGAGCTGCACGGCGGCGAGCTCCTGGACGTCCTTCAACGCGGTGGTCCAGCGGGCGTCGGGATTGCGGGCCCAGGTGCCCACGCCGGAGCAGGGGGCGTCGACGAGGATGCCGTCGAATTTGGTGCGGGTGGGCAGGTGGTCCGGCGTTTCCCAAGGGGCGACACGGTAGTTGTAGAGCTTGGCACGGCTGAACCGGCGCTTGAGATTGTCGAGCCGGCGGATGGAGCGGTCGCTGCACCAGAGCGTGCCCTTGTTCTGCATCTGGTCGGCGAGATGCAGCGATTTGCCGCCCTCTCCGGCGCACGCATCCCACCACGTTTCACCGGGCTGGGGGGCGCAGAGGGTGCCGACCACCTGGGAGGCGAGATCCTGGATCTCGAAGGCGCCGTCCTCGAAGGGAGCGGAGCGGTAGAGGTCGTCGTGTCCGTTGTAGCGAAGCGCATCGGGGGCGAGCGGGGTGTCGGCCGGGCCGCAATGACCGAGCCGGCGGCCGAGCGCCGTGGCGGTGCCGGGGCGGGCGCGCAGCCAGAGGGGCGGGGTTTTCTGAAGTGAGCGCAACCAGGCGTATTTGAGGGCGTCGCCCGCAGGTTCGGGTCCAAAATCGAGTTCGGGCCAGACCCACTCCGGCACGGCCCAGGCGGCGAGGGTTTGGTCTTTGATGCTGTGCGGGTCGCGGGCGAAGCGCTCTTGGATCACGGAAGCGGACTCGACCTGGTCGGCGAGTTGGTCGCGCTCCAGCCAGCGCATCCAGCGGAAGTAGGCGAAGACGGCGCGGATGAGCTTCTCGCGGCCCTCCTGCGGGAAACGGGGATGCCGCTTCATGAACTCGCGCAGGGCGGCGTCGGCGTTCATGCCTTCCTTCCATTGGTTGATGGGTTCGACGGCGTAGTTGAAGATCGAATGGGTCGGCATGGCGCGGAGTTGGGGCGGCAGCGTGCCCGACGCCTTTGGCAGAGGCAATGCGGCGTTGCGGCTTTCGCACGCAGTGCCGGGCGAGCGGGAGCGAGGGGCGGAGCCAACGCGCCGCCAAAGGCGGCACAGCGGTCAATTCGGGTTTCTCATACAGGGCGGCCGGTGTGGGAGCCTGGTGGTCGTCACGGGTCGGTGGCCCCATGCCCTGCGCTCACCCCTTGCGTTTCCAGCGAGCGGTCTCTTTCAGCTCGATGGGGCGGGTCTCGATCAGGACACCGACCAGGGCGGGGTGTTTGCGGATCTTCTGGAATGCCGGGGCGCTGAGCTTCCAGTTGAGCGCGCCGGCCGTCTCGGCGACGGCCAAGGTGTCGTTGTCGAAAAGCACGGCCACCTCGCTGCGGACATCGCCGGAGAGCATCAGCAGCGTCTCGCGCAGCTCGCTGAGGAAGTCGGCGTTGCGCGGGTCGTCGGGCCGGATGATCCAGGTGATCTTCTTGATGTTCTGCATCAGGTGCGGCTCGAGCGGGTAGCACTCTTTCACGTTCAGGCGCGCCCCGTCCTCGCTGCGCAGGATGGTTCCCAGCACCGCCACCGGTTTCTCCGCCTCGAGATTCTTGGCGTAGAGCTCGTAGGCGTCCGAATACATATTGACCGGCACGTTGGCCGCGCGGGTGGCCACGACGAAGGGCGACCACGGACGGTTGTCCTTCTTCGACAGCTTTTTTTGGATGCCGGTGGCGATGCCGCAGAGACGGAATTCGGTCTTGTCGCCGAGATTGAGCAGCTCGTCTTCACGGTGGCTGTTGAGCGCCTCGGCCAGTCCCGAGTAGGCGGCGAGGGGATGGCCGGAGACGTAGAAACCGAGCAGCTCCTTTTCGAAGAGCAGTTTCTCGGCGGGGGTGAAGTCGGGGACGTTTTGCGGGATGACGCTGGCGGCGGAGCGGCTGCCGCCGTTGCCGTCGCCGGTCTGGAGCATGTCGAACATCGAGGACTGGCCGCTGGCGGCATCGCGCTGGCTGGATGAGGCGGCGGCGAGGGCGGCGTCGGTGGCGGCGAAGAGGGCGCCGCGGCTTTCCGTGCCGTAGTCGAAGGCGCCCGTCTTCACGAGGCATTCGAGTACGCGTTTGTTGATGGCTTTGTTCTCCACTCGATGGATGAAGTCCTCGAAGTTCTTGAAGGGGCCGTTGGCGTCGCGCTCGGCGATGATCTTCTGGGCGGCGCCTTCGCCCACGCCCTTGATGCCGCCCAGGCCGAAGCGAATCCAGGCGCCGGAGCCGGAAGAAGTTCCAAGTGACAAGTTGGAAGTGCCAAGTGCGGAAGCGGCGGAGCCGGACTTCTCCTTGGTACTTGGTACTTGATCCTTGCCACTTCCCTTCGGCACCACGGGTGTGAAGTTCTCGCGCGACTCGTTGATGTCGGGGCCGAGCACGGTGAGGCCCATGCTCTCGGCCTCGGCGATGAAGTGGGAGACCTTCTCGGCGTTGCCCAGCTCGGCGGTGAGCACAGCGGCCATGAACTGCACCGGGTAGTTGGCCTTGAGATAGGCGGTCTGATAGCTAACCAATGCGTAACAGGCCGAGTGCGACTTGTTGAAGCCGTAGCTGGCGAACTTGTTGAGCAAGTCGAAGATTTCGTTGGCCTGCTTCTCCCCGATGGCGTGCTTCTCCTTGGCGCCGGCCACGAACTTGATGCGCTCCTTGGCCATCGCCTCGGCGTCCTTCTTGCCCATGGCGCGGCGCAGCATGTCGGCGCCGCCCAGCGTGTAGCCGGCGATGATCTGCGCGCACTCCATGACCTGCTCCTGATAGACGATGATGCCGTAGGTCTCTCGCAACGACTTCTCGAGGAGCGGGTGGGGGTAGGCGACGCTGCCGGGGTCCTTCTTGCCGCGCGCGTAGTCGGGGATGAAGGCCATCGGGCCGGGGCGGTAGAGGGCGCAGATGGCGTTGATGTCGTCGATGTTGGAGATGCCGACTGTTTTGCAGGCGTTCTGCATGCCGCCGGATTCGAGCTGGAACACGCCCACGGTCTTGGCGGAATTGAGCAGTTCGTAGGTCTTCGGGTCCTCGAGAGAGACGGTGTCGATGTCGAATTTCGGGTCGGCGGTACGCCGGACGTTCTCGACGGCATCGGAGATGACCGTGAGCGTCTTGAGGCCGAGAAAGTCCATCTTTAGCAGGCCGAGCTTGGTCACTGCGCCCATGTCGTACTGGACGGTGACGTCGCCTTCCTGCGAGGTGAGGGGGACGAACTCCTCCAGCGGCTTGTCGGTGATGATGATGCCGGCGGCGTGCTTGCCGGTGTTGCGTACCATTCCTTCGAGCACGCGGCCCTGCTCGATGATGTTGCGCGCCGTCGGGTTGCGCTCGATCTCGGCGCGCAGCTCGGCGGACTTGGTGATCGAATCCTCGAGCGAGATGTTGATCTCGTCGGGGATCATCTTGGCGAGGCGGTCGGCCTCGGCGAACGGCAGATCGTTGACCCGGGCGACGTCGCGAATGACCATTTTCGCGCCGAGGGTGCCGTAGGTGATGATGTTGGCGACGCAGTCCTTGCCGTACTTCTGCCGGACGTAGTCGATGACCTCGCCGCGGCGGCGCATGCAGAAGTCGATGTCGAAGTCCGGCGGGGACACGCGCTCGGGGTTGAGGAAGCGCTCGAAGAGCAGCTTGAAGCGGATCGGGTCGAGGTTGGTGATCGCCAGCACGTAGGCGACGATGCTGCCGGCGCCGGAGCCACGACCGGGGCCGACGGGAATGCCGTGCTGTTTGGCCCAGTTGATGAAGTCCCAGACGATGAGGAAGTAGTCGGCGAAGCCGGTGACGTTGATGATCGTCAGCTCGTAGGCCATACGCACGACCAGCTCCTCGTCGGCGGGCAGGACAGAGTAGTCGGGCGCCTTGGGCTTCTGGCCGGCGGGCAGGTCGGTGAACTTGGCGAGGATTTCGACGACGTTGGGGCGGGCGGCGACCGACTCGTAGTCGCAGTTGTAGCGGGCCTTGAGGCCCTCGACGCAGAGCTGGTGCAGGTATTGGGAAGCGTTGTACTTCTCCTTGATCTCGACGGTGAGCGGGTAACGCGGGTAGCGCTCGGAGCCCTTCGGGAAGGGGATGGCGAGCTGGCACATCTCGGCGATGGCCACGGTGTTGGTGAGCGCCCCGGGGACCTCGCCGAAGAGGGCGTGCATCTCATCGCGCGACTTGAGGTAGAACTGGGTGCCGTCGAAGCGCATCCGGTCGGTATCCTCGATCTTCGCGCCGGTCTGGATGCACAGCATCGTGTCGTGCGGCTTGGCATCGGTGGAGTTGACGTAGTGGACGTCGTTGGTGCAGACGACCTGCAGGCCGAACTCCTCGGCGAGCTTGAGCAGGCCGGGGATGACCTTGCGCTGCTCGGGGATGCCGTGGTCCTGGATCTCGACGAAGTAGTTCTCGCGGCCGTAGATGTCCACGAAACGGGCACAGGCTTTGCGCGCGCCCTCGTAGTCGTCGGCCAGCAGGCGCTGGGGGATGATGGCGGCCAAGCAGCCGGTGAAGGCGATCAGGCCTTTCGAATACTGGGCGAGCGTCTCCCAGTCGGCGCGCGGCTTGTAGTAGAAGCCCTTGAGGTGGGCGTCGGAGACGAGTTTGAGCAGGTTCTGGTAGCCGGTGAGGTCGCGGGCGAGCAGGCCGTGGTGGAAGTAGGCTTTGCCGTCGGCGTCGCGGCCGGCTTTCTCCAGACGGGAGCCGCCGGCGAGGTAGATCTCGCAACCGATGATGGCCTTGAGGTTGCTGGCTTTGGCGGCGTTGTAGAACTCGATCGCGCCGAAGAGATTGCCGTGGTCGGTCATCGCTACGGCCTTTTGGCCGAGCTCGGCGGCGCGCTTCATCAGCCGGTCGATGCGGCAGGCGCCGTCGAGCAGGCTGTAGTCGGTGTGGAGGTGGAGATGGACGAAATCGGAGGCGGCGCCGGACACGGGGATCATCGCACGGCCCGCGGCGGCGCGCGGCAAGAGGGAAAGGCCGCGCCGGCTGGGTCGAGGGGTGGAGCAATCGGGTTTCCCGATCGCTTCGCCCTGCGCGGTCCCCCATGCGCGCTGGGATCCGGGGCCGCCGACCGCTTAAGTTGACGGCCGTCTACTTAAACGGTCGGCGCCCCGCACTCCGGTGGCGGTGGCGTCGGGGCGCCGGCGGGCGCAATTTCCGCTTGGTTCTTGAGTCGAGCGGCATTGGTGTCGTCGGTTCTAGGCGAGTGGCTCTCCAATGGGCCCCGCCTACCTCCGATGACTCAGCCAATCCTCCGCACCGAGAGCCTTTTCACCCTCACTTGGCCCATCTTCCTTCAGAATACGACGCAGGGCGTCGTCTGGCTGGTGGACTTCTGGTTTCTTGCCCATTTGTCCGATGAGATCGCCGCCACGGTGGGCCAGTTGCTACCTCTTATCTGGATGGGCGCCGGAGTGATCTCGACCTTTGCCGGCACCGGGGTGGCGGTAGCATCGCAATACATGGGCGCGAAACGCTTCGAGAAGGTCGTGCCGGTCTACATGATGAACCTGGGGCTGACCGCCGGGATGGGGATCGGGTACGGCGCGCTGTTGTGGTGGTTTTCACCCGACATCGGCCGGTGGATGGGCCTCGACGCATCGCTCAGCGCCATCGCCACCACCTATCTCGGGGCGGTCAGCTTCTACTTCGCGGTTCTCGGCGTTCTTGTCGCCTACAACTCGGTGCTTTCCTCACGCGGCATGACCAATTGGCTGCTCTACAACTCGGTGGTGGTCGCGACCCTGAACCTGGCGCTGGCTTCGCTCTTCGTCCTCGTTTTCCATTGGGGGATCCGCGGAGTTGTTGCCGCATCGGTGATCAGCTCCGCGATGGCGATGCTGTTGTCGATGTTCTGGGTCCACCGCGGCCTGAAGATTCGCTTCCACCTCCGCGGTGCGTGGCGGGAGATGCGGACGGTGGTCGGTCCGATGTGGCGCATCGGCGTCTCGAATGCGTTCGAGCCTTTCAGTTACAGCGCCCAGCAGGTCCTGCTCTCGACGATGATCATCACGCTCGGCGTCGGCTCGATGGCGGCCAACGCCTATGCGGCGCGGGCGCAGATGTTCCAGATTACCTTTGCCTTCTCGCTCGCGCTGGGGGCGCAGATCCTCATGGGCCACTGGATGGGCGCGCGGCGGTTCGTCGACGTCGACCGCCTCTACTGGACGGTGGTGCGGCGGGCGACCCTGGTGGCATTCGTCTACTCCGGCTCGATCTGGTTGTTTGCCGAGCCGGTCCTCGGGTTCTTCACCGCAAATTCGGAGATCAAACACCTGGGCGCGACGCTGTTGGGCATCGCCGTGTTCTATGAGCCGGCGCGGGCGGTGAACATCCTCGGAGGCACGGCGCTCAAGTCGGTTGGGGATGCCCGCTTTCCGATGCTCGTCGGCAACGCCTTCATATGGGGCATTCTGCCGGTGGTCTATTTCGCCAATCGCTTCTGGGGCCTGTCGATCACCGGCTTCTGGCTCTTTTTCGCCGCCGACGAAATCGTTCGCGCCGGCGTCAACCTGTGGCGCTGGCGCAGCGGGAAATGGAAGAGCATGGGTATCGCTGAGCCTGTGGCGGAGCGCGAGCTGACACCGATGGTCGAGCTATAGAACCGGCCAGCAGCGGTGATGTGTGCATGGGCCGAGTACTCAAGCGCGTTAGCCAAGGACCTGCTGGCCTGAGGGAGGGGCGAGCCGGGCCGGCAGGACCACGCCTTTGTGCTCGGCGGGGTAATGCTTGCCGGGTGCGTGCGACCGTAGGGACAGCGCTAGCGCCGCCTTCTGGCGCGCGACGAGACAAGGGCGCTGCAAACGGCGCCCCTACGTGCACCTGCACCTGGCCGTTGTCCGGTGGCGTTGACCGCATGGGCACGCGCAGTGCCTACCCAGATCATGGGCCTGCACCACCGCATCACGGCCTCGCTCAGGCCGTCTCCGCCGGCGCCGGCGAGCGCAGGGTGAAGAGGATGTAGAGGATCACCCCGCAGACGATGCCGGAGTCGGCGACGTTGAAAGTGGGGTACGCCCCGAACCGGCCGAAATGGAAATCGAGGAAGTCGACGACATGGCCGTAGACCAACCGGTCCAGCAGATGGCCGGCGATGCCGCCACAGAGCAGCCCGAAGCAGATCTGCACCGGGAGTTGTTCGAGCGCGAGATGGCGGCGGCAGAAGAAAATCACCGCAAGCGTGACCAGGGCGAGCAGGGCCAGCAGCGTGCTCTGGCCGGAGAGCAGGCTCCAGGCCGCGCCGGTGTTACCCACATGCACGAGGTTGAAGAACCCTGGCACCAGCTCGATGTGTCCGGGCGCGCCGTAGGTGTTGAACGGCAGCGCCGCGGCGATCCAGAGCTTGGTGGCCTGGTCGAGGGCGAATACGCCCAAGGCCAGGCCCAGCAGCCAGCGGTAACGGTGGAGGCGGGCAGGCACGGCGATCACTCGTCGCCGCCGCCACCGTCGTCTTCCATCTTGCCGCCTTCTTCGCCCTCGCCGAAGAGTCCGGCGCGGTGGGCGGAGCGCCGCTTGGTGCGCTCTACCTCCGTCTGGCTTTCCACGGAGAAACGGGCGAACGGCACGGCCAGCAGGCGATCCTTGTTGATCGGCTTGCCGGTGAGTTCGCAGACGCCGTAGGTGCCGAGCTTGATACGCTGGATCGCGGCCTCGACCTCGGCTAGGGCCTCCTGCTCGTTGGAGACGAGGCTGAGGGCGAAGTCGCGGTCGAAGGTGTCGGTGCCGGCGTCGGCCATATGCTGGGCGTAGCCGGAGAGGTCGCCGGAGTCGTCCTTGGCGGAGCGCTTGAGGGTCTGCTCGGTGTGGGTGTCGAGACCACTGGCGACGTGCTCGCGCAGTTCGATCAGCAGCTTGTAGTAGCGCTGGAACTTGGGATCGATCTCCGCAGCGGAAAGCACGGTGGGGGCGGCCTGTTTGGCCGGGTTGTAACCGAGGATGTCGGCCAAGCTGGCGGCCTTCACAAAATGGGGTTGGGCGGCCTTCTTGAGCCGGGCCTCGATCTCGTCGGCCATGGCCTTGGCCTTGCTGGCGGCGCCGTTGGCGGCGAGGCCGTTCTTTTCGTCGGAGCGGGGGACGTTGACCTTGGCGATCTCGCGGACCTCGTCGAGGGTGAAGGCGATGGGTTTGGCGGTGCGGCGCTCAAGGATACGGGCGCGCAGGGCGTCGGCCTTGGCGGCGGCCTTGCCGGCGGCTTTGGCGGCTCCGGCACTGGGCTTGGTCGTGGGCACAGGCACGGGCTTGGCGACGGGGATCGTTTTGGCGGCGGGCGCGGGCTTGGCGGGCGGCAGCGGCTTGGCGGGAACTTTCGCGACGGGTTTCAACGGCTCCGGCGCTTTCGCGGCGGGGGCCTTCTTTTCCGGAACGGGTTTGTGGGCGGGCTTGTGGGAGGAGGGCACGTGCGCTTTGACTGGCTGGTGGTGCTTCGCTGGGGCGGGCTTGGCAGGTGCGGGTTTGGCAGCCGCGGCCTTGGGCTTGGCTGCGGCGGGCTTAGGATGGGAAACAGGCTTGGGCTGCGTCGCCGGTTTCTTCACGGGCGCGGGTTTGGAGGACTTCGCGGCGTGGGACTTCGCAGCCGGGGCGGGCTTGGTCTTTTTGGAGTTGGGCATACGCAGAAAGCAGTTGGCGTATCAACGGGTGAGCGCCTCAGCGCAGCGGGGGCACGCGGCGCCGTGGGCAGGAGTGGACGAAAGGGTGGGGACCCAGCGCCAGCAACGAGGGCAACGCTCGCCGCCAGCCACGGTGGCCACGATCGAGACTTCGCCGCTGCCGGCGACCAAGTCGACGCGGGAGACGATGAAGAGCTCGGGGAGGCTGTCGTGGTGGGTGGAGAGCAGGGCGAAGAAGGGGTCTTCGGACCCGCCGGTGAGTTGCACCGCTGCATCGAGACTCTTGCCGATCTCGCCGGACTGGCGGAGGGCTTCGAGCTTTTCGTTGACGCGGGCGCGGAAGGCGATGAGCCGGTCGATTTCGGCGGCAAGCTCGGGCGCACTCCAGTCGCCGGGCACCTGCGGCCAGCTTTGGAGGTGAATCGAGTCGTCCGCGTATTCGATGCGGTGGGCGGCGAAGGACCACGCCTCGTCGGTGGTGAACGACATCAGCGGAGCGGCGATCTTGGCCAACGCCTCGAACATCGCCTGGATCGCCGTCTGCGAGCTGCGGCGCAGCGGGTCGGCCGGCGCCAGTGTGTACATGCGGTCTTTGATGATGTCGTGGTAGGTCGCCGAGAGTGTGACCGAGCAGAACTGGTTCACCAACTGGTAGACACGGTGGAATTCGTAGGCCTCGTAGGCGGCGGTGGTGGCTGCGACGAGCTCGGCGGTCTTGTGCAACGCCCAGCGGTCGAACCGGTCGAGCTGCGCCACCGGCACGGTGTCGCGTGCGGGCTCGAAGTCGTAGAGGCTGGAGAGCTGGTAACGCAGGGTGTTGCGGAAGAGCCGGTACGCCTCGGAGACGACATTGAGGATGCTCGACGGGTTCTTGAGATCCGGCCCGAGATCGGAGACGCGGATGTCCTCGGTGAAGTCCTGCGACGCGATCCAGAGGCGGATCACGTCGGCACCGTACTGCGCGATGTAATTGTCGGAGGTCGGAGGCTTTTCGTACTGGCCGGACTTGGAGATCTTCTTGCCGTCCTTGCCGACGATGAAGCCGTGGGTGAGCACCGCCTTGTAGGGCGCACCGCCGTGGGCGATGACACCGGTCCACAACGACGACTGGAACCAACCGCGGTGCTGGTCGCTGCCCTCGAGGTAGAGGTCGGCCGGCCACTGGGTGCCGCCCTGCTGGTGCTTGAGCACCGCGGCGTGCGAGGAACCGGAGTCGATCCAAACGTCGAGGGTGTCGCGGCCGCAGGTGAGGGTGGCGGGCGCGGGCCAGCCGGCGGGCAGCGCGACCCCGTCGAGCAGCTGGGTGGCGGTGGCGTCGTACCAGAAATTGGAGCCGTGCTGGGCGATCTTGGCGGCGACGGCGCGGATCACGCCGGCGTCGAGGTAGGCGGTCTTCTTCTCGTCGTAGAAGGCCGGGATGGGCACGCCCCAGGTGCGCTGGCGGCTGATGCACCAGTCGGGCCGGGACTCGACGGCGCTGCGGATACGCTTCTCGCCTGACTCGGGCACCCATTGCACCGGGCCGATGGCGGCGAGGGCGTTGGTGCGGGCGGTCGAGCCGCGGGTCATGGGCTGGTCGAGGGCGACAAACCACTGGTCGACGGCGCGGAAGATGATCGGCGTCTTCGAGCGCCAGCAATGCGGGTAGCTGTGCTCGATGGTCTTCGACTTCACCAGCGCGCCGAGAGTCTCAAGCTTCTTGAGGACGGCGAAGTTGGCCGGCGAGGTGCGCTTTTTGGCCAGCAGCTCGACCGTCTCCAAGGTGGAGAGGCCGACGAGATCGGGGGGCACGCGGCCGTCGTCGCGGTAGGTGCCGTCGTCGGCCACCGGGCAGTAGATGTCCAGCTTGTAGCGTAGGCCGGTGAGATAGTCGTCCTGGCCGTGGCCGGGGGCGGTATGCACGCAGCCGGTGCCACTCTCGGTTGTCACGTAGTCGGCCAGCACCACCGGAGAGGCGCGGTCGATGAACGGATGGCGGGGCTGGAGCTGTTCGAGCTCGGCGCCGCGCACTGTGCGCACGATCGTCATTTCCCCTTCCAGACCACAGTCGGCGGCGAACTTTTCCAGCAACGCCTCGGCGACGACGAAGATCTCCGCACCATGGCGGGCGAAGACGTAATTGAGCTCGGGATGGACGGCGATGGCGAGATTGGCGGGCAGGGTCCACGGCGTGGTCGTCCAGATGACGACGCTGGCCGGGACGTCGGAGGGCAGGCCGAACTTGGCCGCTTCGGCGGCCGGGAGCGCGAAGCGCACCCAGATGGAGAGGCTGCGGTGGTCGCGGTATTCGATTTCGGCCTCGGCGAGGGCGGTCTCGAACGGGATGGACCAGTACACCGGCTTCTTGCTGCGGTAGACCAGACCCTGTTCGACGAATCCGGCGAAGGTGCGCAGGATGTCGGCTTCGAAGGCGGGGGCTTTGGTCTTGTACTCGTTTTTCCAGTCCGCAAGGACGCCCAAGCGCTTGAATTGCGCGGTCTGGGTGGCGATCCACGTCTCCGCAAAGGCGTCGCAGCGCTGGCGTAGCTCGGCCGTGGTCAGGGTTTCCTTCTTGGCCTGGATCTCACGGGAAACCTTCTGCTCGATCGGCAGGCCGTGGCAGTCCCAGCCGGGGACGTACGGCGTGCGGTAGCCGCGCATGGTGCGGTAGCGCAGGACGATGTCCTTGAGGGTTTTGTTCAGCGCGGTGCCGATATGGACATCGCCGTTGGTGAACGGGGGGCCGTCGTGCAACACGAAGGCGGGACCCTGGGCATTGCGCGCTTGGAGGCGCGAGTAGAGCCCGAGCTTCTCCCAGTGCGCCACGCGTTGCGGCTCTCTCCCGACGAGGTTTGCCCTCATCGGAAAATCGGTCTTGGGAAGGTTTAGGGTGTCTTTCATGTCCTGGGCCATGCCAAACAAAAGGCGGCAGAGGGTAGGGGCCCCCCCCCTTGAGTCAAGGGAAGAGAACCCTGCCGTCCGAGGCATTGTCTGGCGACGGGGTCCGGGGTGTTTCTGGCTGATGGGGCGGCCTTTACGCGGGCCGACCGCGCACGTCGTGGATTACTGGGCGCAACGCCCCGCCGCCGCCCGGAGGGGCACCGGGTGCGCTCCGAATCTGAATCCGACGGACGGGGAGCGAGGCCGGCGGGCGCGCCATTCAGGAACGATGGGCGGGGGAGGCGGGGGAGTGCCGCGCCCGGGGCGGAGCGCTTTGCCGGGGGGCGCCGGCCCGCATCAGCGCCAGGCGGTGACGGTCTTGCACAGCGCATCCACGCACTCGATCTTGGCCTCGGGCAGGATGCCGTGGCCGAGATTGAAGATGTGGCCAGGCAGGCCGCGCATCGATTCGAGCAGGCGGGTGGCAGAGGCAGCGACGGCGGCCGGAGTGGTGTTGAGCAGGACCGGGTCGAGATTGCCCTGCACCGCGACGGCCGCCGGGAGGGCGCGGCGGGCGGCGGCCAGATCGACAGTCCAGTCCAGCCCGAGCACGGCAGCGCCGCTGGCGCCCAAGGCGGCCAAGCTGGGCGCGGCGCCTTTGGCATAGAGGATAATGGGGAAGCCGGCTGGCAGGCCGGCGATGAGCTGGCGGGTCCAGCGCAGCGAGGCAGCCTCGTATTCGCAGGCCGGAAGTATGCCTGCCCACGAGTCGAAGATCTGCACGGCATCGACGCCGGCCTCGATCTGCAGGCGCACATAGGCGATGAGGGCCCGTACCAACCGGTCCATGAGTTTCTCAAAAAGCGGGCGGTCGGTGTAGAACAACGCTTTGGCGCGGGCAAAATCGTCGGAGCCTTCGCCCTCTATCATGTAGGCGGCCAGGGTCCAGGGGGAGCCGCAGAACCCGAGCAGGGCACGGTCGGGGCCGAGCAGGCGGCGCACCAGTCGTTGGGTGTCGGCGACGTAGCGCAGGCGCTCGGGCACGAGCTCGGGGGTGAGCCGTTCGACCTGTTCCCAGCGTTCGACGCGCCAGTCCATGGCGATGCCTCCTTCCTCTTTGAAGCGGTATCCCTGGCCGAGGGCCTCCGGGATCACGAGGATATCGGAGAAGGTGATCGCGGCGTCGAAGGGGAAGCGGCGCAGCGGCTGCATCGTGACCTCCGCGGCGAGCTCGGGGGTGCGCACCATTTCGAGGAAGGGATGCTTGGCCTTAAGCGCGCGATACTCCGGCAGGTAGCGGCCGGCCTGGCGCATGATCCAGAGCGGTGGGCGGTCGAGCGGTTGGCCGGCGCAGGCGGCAAGGAGGCGTTCGCGGGGCGTCATCGTGAGGCAGGGAACAACGAACCTGGATCGGCCAACGCTCAATACCCAAGTTAGGAACAAGAATTTGTGCCGGCGGAAGGGGCGCGATGCGGGGACGGTATTGACATCTAATAGTATCTATTAGTCATACTGCGGGCCGTTGGATCGCGTTTCTGTTTTCCCTCCAGCGCCAGTTCACTGCTTCCCCCTTGAAAACCCTTCGCTCCCTCACTGCCGTTCTCGGCCTCCTCGCCCTGCTGCAACTGCCGCTCTTTGGCGGCAACGCCGTTCTCGAATGGAACGACGAAGTACTGAATGCCACGCGGCTCTCGCGTAACCCGCCACCACTGGCTGCCCTGCACTTGGCTTCTTTCCACGTCGCCATCTTCGATGCCGTCAATGGCATCACCCATACCCATCGTGGTTGGCTGGTCACGGACTCCGCCCCCGCCGGGGCGGATCTCGATGCGGCGGTGGCCGGGGCGGCGCACACGGTACTGGTGGCGCTTTGGGGACAGTCGACCAATCCGCGCAATCTCCAGCTCGCCTACGAAAAGGCGCTCGCGGCGATTCCGGATGGGCCGGCCAAGACCGACGGCATTGAGTGGGGCCAACGGGTGGCCGCGGCCGTGCTCGCGGTGCGGGCAAAGAGCGGCTACGACAAACCGATCCCGGGCCCGTTCGCCAGCAACGACCCCGGCCTGTGGCGCGAGACCCCCTCGGGGTTTCGCCCGCCCGTGCTGCCCCAGGTCTCCAAGGTGGTGCCGTTCACGCTGCGCTCGCCGGACCAGTTCCGGGCGCCCCCGCCCCCAGCCTTGGACTCGAAGCAGGTTGCCGACGAGCTCGCCGAGGTGGTGCGCCTCGGCGCCCGCGACCACGCCGAGCGCACCGAGTACCAGACCCTCAGTACGCCGTTCTGGGCCGACGATCTCGGGTCGTGCACGCCGCCGGGTCATTGGAATGTCATCGCCCAGGATCTGGCCCGCCGAAACCACCTCTCCACCGCGGATACGGCGCGGCTCTTCGCCCTGCTTAACCTCGCTGGTGCCGATGCCGGCATTGCCTGCTGGGATACGAAGTTCTTCTATCGGACCTGGCGGCCCGAGACCGCCATCCGCGAGCTCGACCGCACCCGCAACCCCCACGCCAACCCGCAGCCCGATTTCATCCCCAATATGGGCTCGCCCGCCTTTCCGTCCTACGTGTCCGGGCACAGCACCTTCTCGGCCGCCGGCTCGCGGATTCTGGAACGCTTCTTCGGGACCGATGCCATCGAGTTCACCGCGACCTCCGACGGCCTGCCCGGGGCGGTACGCACCTACCAGTCGCTCTCGGCCTGCCGGGACGAGATCGGTATGAGCCGGATCTTTGGCGGCATCCACGTCATGGTCGACAACGTCGAAGGCCAAAAGGTCGGGTTTAAGGTGGCCGACTGGGTATTTGAGAACGCCCTGCCCGCGGCGCCGTGACGGCGGCGTGTCCCCCGCCCTCCGCTGCCGCTTGGTTGAAGCCTCCTGGATCCGTGTCCCCCCGCTATGCTCAATTGCCTCCATCTCGCCGCTGTGCTGGCGCTCGCCCCGTTCATCGCCTTCGCGGTCGAGCCCCCTTTCACGGCGACTCCGCTGCGCCCCCGCGCTCCGGAGGTCGGCGGAGCGAAACCGTTCGAGATTCTGTCGGCGGTCGAGACCGGGTTGACCGTGGCAAATGTCTTCAATGACCCGCGGATGTGGGGCGAGCGTTTCCGCGAACTCACCTTGGGCGCCGTCGAGACAGGGATCGCCGTCGCCGATTTCGATCACGACGGGCTGCTGGATCTTTTCGTGGTCTCCAAAAACGGCCCGTGCGCGCTCTATCGGCAGGTGGAGCCTTGGAATTCGCCGATATCGCGGTGGCCGCGGGCGTGGCCTGCGTCGCCGAGGCGGCGAGCAACAACGGCGCAACGGTGGTGGACCTCGATCAGGACGGCTGGCCGGACCTGTATGTGTGCCGCTATAACCAACCCAATCTGCTCTTCGTGAACAATCGCGACGGCACTTTCACGGAGCGCGCCCACGAGTACGGCCTCGATCTCACCGACGCCTCCGTCCATGCGCTCTTCGCCGACTACGACCGCGATGGCCACCTCGACTGCTACCTTGTCACCAATATTCTCGACTTCTCCAAGAGTCCGCAGGGGCGGCGCGATTACCTGCTGCGCAACGACGGGGAAGGCCGGTTTGTCGACGTCTCCGTGAAGGCCGGGATCTGGGGGCTGACGCAGGGCCACTCCGCGCTCTGGCTGGACCTCAACCACGACGGCTGGCCCGACCTCTATGTGGCCAACGACTTTGAGACGCCCGACCGGCTCTATCTCAACCGGGGTGATGGCACCTTTGTCGATGTGATCGACGAGCGGCTCCCGCACGTCACCTATTTCTCGATGGGTACCGATGGCGGTGACCTGAACAACGACGGGCTGGTGGACTTCCTCATCAGCGACATGCGCGACCGCAACCACGCGCAGTTCATGGCTGGGATGGAGGAGATCGGCCGCGGTCTGTGGGAATCGGAGCGCGTGGCCACGCTCATCCCGCAGTACATGTGGAACGCGGTCTATCTGAACAGCGGCACCGACCGCTTCAACGAGGTCGCCCATCTCACCGGCATGGCCGCCACGGGCTGGTCTTGGTCTCCGCGGTTTGGGGATCTCGACAACGACGGGCGCCTCGACGTGTTCTTCACCGCGGGCATGATCCGCAACTTCATCGATCCGGATCTGGTGGACCGCCAGAACCTGGCCCCGACTCTTGCCGCCCGCGCCGCCGTGTTTAAAAACTCCCCGCCGCGGGCGGAGACCACGCTGGCCTACCGCAATCGCGGCGAGCTGAGCTTCACCGACGTCTCCGCGGAGTGGGGGCTGGCCCACGAGGGCGTCAGTTTCGGCGGCTCCTTGGTCGATCTCGACGGCGATGGCGCCCTCGATGTGGTGTTTACCAACTACAATGCGCCGCCCACCGTGATCCGCAATCGCGGCGCCGTCGGCCACAGTGTGCTCGTCAAGCTCGCCGGCCGGGCTCCGAATCGCGACGGGATCGGCGCGGAATTGCGTCTCGAGTCGGCGTCCGGGGTGCAGGTACGGCAGCTTTTCACCGAGCGCGGCGTGGTGACCAGCGACCCGGCGATCGTGCACTTCGGGCTCGGCGCGGATACGACAGTTCGGACCCTCACCGTGCGCTGGCCCCGTGGGCAGGTGCAGGTATTGGAGAATGTGGCGGCCGACCAGTTGTTCACCATCGCTGAACCCGAGCTCCCGGCCGGCTCGAAGCCGGCACCGGCGGTGTTCCAGCAGCAGCCGCGCGCGGATCGGCTCTACACGAACTCCGCCGCCGAGCGCGGGTTGATCCACACGAACAAGCTGCGGCCGTGCGACGAGTTCGCCCGCCAGCGGCTGCTGCCCCGCCGCCTTGGGGGCCAGGGCCCCGCGCTCGCCGTCGCCGATGTGAATGGCGACGCGCTCGAAGATGTCTTTGTCAGTGGCACCGTGGGCCAGGCCGGAGAGCTATTTCTGGGGCGCGCCGATGGTTCTTTCCTCTCCGCCCCGCATCAACCGTGGGCGAGCTCGGCCGAGGCGGACGGCAGCGGGGCGATCTTTCTGGATGTGGATGGCAACGGCTCCTCGGATCTGCTGATCGTCGCAGGCGGAGTCGAAGCACCGGCCGGCGACCGCCGGCTCGACGACCGGCTCTATCTCAACGACGGCGGCGGGGTATTCACCGCGGCCCCCGCCGGCACACTGCCGGAGGACGGCGAAAGCACCGCAGCGGTCGCAGTGGCGGATTTCGACGGCGACGGCCGCACCGACGTCTTTGTGGGCGGTCGGGTGGTGCCTGGCAAGTATCCGGAGGTTCCCCGCAGCTTTCTCTACCGGAATGCCGGTGGGAAGTTCGTGGATGTGACCGCCGAGCTCGCCCCGGGGCTGCGCCATCGCGGGATGGTGACCGCGGCGACGTGGAGCGATGTCGACGGCGACGGCCGGCCCGACCTGCTGTTGGCGCTGGAGTGGGGGCCGATCGCGTATTTCCACAACACCGGCCACGGGTTCGAGGAGCGCACCGAGTCGAGCGGCCTCGCCGCCGTCACCGGTTGGTGGAGCGCGCTGGCGGTGGCCGATATCGATGGCGACGGCCGCCCCGACCTCCTCGCCGGGAATGTCGGGCTCAATACCAAGTACCACGCCACCGCCGCCGAGCCCGCGGTGCTCTACGCCGGCGATCTTGATGGCCGCGGCGGCACCCACTTGGTCGAAGCCCACTATGAAGACGGCCGGCTCTATCCGGTACGCGGTCGCAGCAAGCTGGCCTATGTCTTCCCGTGGCTGACGAAGAAGTTTCCCAGCTACAAGGCCTACGCGCAGGCCACGGTGGACGAGATCTTCGCCCCCGAGCGGCTCGCCGCCGCCCGCCGGCTGACGGCGAACCAATTGGCGAGCGGTGTATTCTTCCAGCAACCCGACGGCACGTTCCGGTTTCGGGCGCTGCCAAACACCGCGCAGATCGCCCCGATCAACGCCATCGTCGCGGGGGACTTGGATGGTGATGGGGTGCTCGATCTCTGGTGCGCCGGCAACAACTTCGGCCCCGAGCCCTCCACCGGTCGTTTCGATGGCGGCCTCGGCGTCCTGCTGAGGGGCGACGGTCATGGCGGATTCACACCGCTATCGCCCGCGCAGGCCGGTATCAGCGTTGTGGGCGAAACCCGGGCGGCGGCGCTGATTCGGCTGCCCGGGGCCGAGAGCTCGGCGCTCCTGGTGGCCCGCGCTGAGGGAGCTCTGATGCTGTTCACTCGCGTGCGGCGCTGAAACGCAGGGGCGAGGGACCTTGTCGTGCATCGCTCGGGTGGAGCCCGCCAGCCGAACAACTGCAGCACAGCCTCCCGCAGCCGGACCCAATGGACCAACCTGACTGGTGGACGCGATTGACCTCAATCGCGTTTGCCCGCGTTGAGGCCAACACGGGCCACCTATAGGTCGGTTGTCGCGCGCAAGCGCGCTCCCACAACTGGGCACCAGTTCAAGGGGCGGTGACGACGGTGGTAGTCACATCGGTGCCGTTGTCTTCGACCAGGCGGGTTTGGATCGCCTGGGCTGCGGCCGGGCGCCCGCAGGAATCCTGGCCGGCGCCCATCTGGACCTGGGCGAGGCCGGAGACGGTGACGCTGTCGCCGTTGGGCTGGGCCAGCGCGGTGCCGGCGATCTTCACGCTCACGGTGCCACCGGTGCCGAAGTAGAGGTAGGGCTGAGCCGGGCCGCTGGCCGCGATCCCATGGACTACCACCAGCCCGCCCACCGAGGTGACTGTAGGTGCATAGATACCGGTGAGGCCGGTGCTGGAGTTGTAGCTGACGTTGCCCTGGTGAATACCACCGAGTCCGCCGGTGGTGCTGAGGATGCCCGTTGCTGCCACGTCGGCCCAGCCGTTGTACGCCGCGTCGGCGCGGGTGACGCCGGGGTTGGTGGCGGTGCCCACCGAGTAGATGGTGAAGTGGGTGGTGGCGTCGGCTCCGGCCAGGATGATCGTCGCTTTGCCCTTCATATAATCGATGCCGCTCTGGTTGTAGAGGGCGGGCGCCATCGGACCGGTCGGGCCGTCCAGCACGATGGTGATGGCGCCGGCGCCGGACATCTCGACCTGGACGATGCTGGCGTTGGAATCAAGGTACGAGCAACGGGCGATTTGTCCGGGATCGGCCGTGAAGGTGCCGGCCGCACCCGAGAGCAGGAACTGGTCGTAGGTGGATCCGTTGGGGTGCTGGATATCCTGCCACTCGACGCGGGTGGTGACGCTGCCAGCGGTTCGTTGGCCCTGCGGCGGGACGATGCCGACAACTGCCGGAGCGGAGAGAGTGCTAATTCCTTCCGCGGACAAACTCGCGTCGTAGATGCCTGCGTCCCCAGGTGTAATCGTGCGCAGGGTGAGCGTGGCGTCGTTGCCGCCGGTGACGGCGTGTCCTCCGCGGTACCACTGGATTTCCGGAGTGCCGTAGGCCGCAACGGTCAAGGTCGCGGTGGTGCCCGCGCTTCCCGCCCAGCTCGCCGGCTGGGTTCTGATTATTGGTGCGATGGGCCTGATTTCCCCAGCACCGACGAAGAGCGAATGGTCCCCTCCCGCCGCGATTCGTTGCACGTTGCGTGCGACAAGCGTCGGGACAAGGCGTCGGACGGTGGTCCCATCGCCGAGCTGACCATCCCAATTATTACCAAAAAACCAAAAACTTCCATCCACCTTCAAAATCAGGCTGTGTGAATCCCCTGCAGCGATCGATCGGACTCCGCTCGCGAGAATCTGCACGGGGCTAAACTGATTGGTGGTCGTCCCGTCGCCGAGGTGCCCGTTCGAGTTCAAGCCCATGGCCCACAGGCTTCCGTCCGTCTTCAAGAACAGGCTGTGATTCCCTCCTGCGGCAACCGCCTGCACTCCGGCAGCGAGGATCTGCACCGGGCTCGAGGGATTTGTCATCGCCACACCATCGCCGAGCTGACCATCCCAATCGTTGCCGAAGACCCACAAACTTCCGTCAGTCTTTACGATCAGGCTGTGCATACTCCCTGCCGCAATGGCGCGGACTCCGTGGGCTAAAATTTGCACCGGGCGCGAGCGATCCGTCGTCGTCCCGTCACCCAGTTGGCCCCAGAAGTTGGCGCCCATGGCCCAAAGGCTTCCATCGGTTTTTAGGACCAAGCTGTGAGTTCTTCCGGCCGCGGCGGCTTGGACTCCCTCGGTGATGATCTGCACCGGACTTGTGCGATTGATGATTGTGCCGTCGCCGAGCTGGCCGGACCAGTTTCGGCCCACTCCCCAGAGGCTTCCGTCGGTTTTTACGATCAGGCTGTGAGAGCCGCCCGCGACTACCGATCGGACGGCGCCGGCCATGAGTAGGACCGGGCTTGGGTGATCGGTCATCGTCCTGTCTCCGAGCTGGCCGCCCTCATAGGAGCCCATGACCCACAGGCTCCCGTCGGTGCTGACAGCCAGACTATGGTAATCACCTGCGGCGATCGATTGAACTCCGCCGGCGGAAACCTGTACTGGGGCGTATTGAATAGTTGCCGCCCCGTCGCCGAGCTGGCCGAAAGAATTGCTGCCCATGGCGCACAGGCTTCCGTCGGTATTCACGACCAGACTGTGGTCTCCACCCAGTGCGACCCGCTGGACTCCGTTGGGAAGGATCAGGACCGGGTTCGCCCGATCGGTCGTGCTGCCATCACCGAGCTGGCCGTCCCAATTGCTGCCCATGGCCCAGAGACTCCCGTCGGTTTTCACGATCAGGCTGTGATAGCCACCAACCGCGCCCAGCTGGGCTCCGGTAGTGAGGATGCGCGTCGGGCTTGCCCGGTCCGTCGTGGTCCCATCCCCGAGCTGGCCAGCCCAGTTGCCGCCCATCGCCCACAGGCTCCCGTCGATCTTCACAATCAGAGTGTGATCCGCGCCGGCGGCGACGGACTGGACCCCACTCGGAAGAATCATGACGGGGTCTGCTCGGTCTTTCGTGGTCCCATCCCCGAGCTGGCCGTAGGAATTGTGGCCCATTGCCCAGAGGCTGCCATCTGTCTTCACGAATAGGCTGTACTGATAACCGGCGGCGACGGACTGGACTCCTCCAGAGAGAATCTGTACCGGGGCTGGACGCGCATTGGTCGTTCCATCCCCGAGCTGGCCGTAGGAATTGTTGCCCATGGCCCACAGGCTTCCGTCAGTTTTTACAATCAAGTCGTGTTCTGCGCCTGCTGCGACGGAGCGAACCCCATGGGAGAGCACTTGCACCGGATAAAAACGACTGGTCGAGGTGCCGTCGCCGAGCTGTCCGTAGGAATTGTGCCCCACGGCCCAGAGGCTCCCGTCGGTTTTCACGATCAGGCTATGCTCCGCTCCCGCTGCAGCCGATTCGACGCCGCTGGCGAGGATTTGTACCGGGCTGGCCCGATCGGTGGATGTCCCATCCCCGAGCTGACCGGAGCCGTTTTGGCCCGCGGCCCAGAGACTCCCGTCGGTCTTTACAATGAGACTGTGGTAGAACCCCGTCGCGACGGACCGCACAGCACGGGAGAGAATGCGCTCCGGGCGCAGGCGTGAGAACTCGAGCGAGCTGTTGTCGCCCAGCTGTCCGACCGCGTCGCCGCCAAACGCCCACAATTCTTGGAGCGCTGTGTCGGCTGATCGTTGGGTGAGGGTGTGTGTTGTCCCATTCACCAGGATCGTTGCGCTGCGGTCGGCCCCCGTGGCGTTGGGGGCTGCTGTCACCAGAATCGTGCCCGCCAGCGAACCGCAGTCGCGCGACAGCGACACCCAGCTCGCCGCCGTACTTGCTGTCCAATCGCCTTCCGATTGTACCAAGATCCGGTAACACACCGTGCCGGCTCCCACCTCGTGGAGCGAGGGGGTGATCGCCGTCAACGCATGCGCAGCGGCAGACAAGAGCAGGGCGAGGAGCACAGGAAACCGACGCAGTACTGTCTTCATGGAAGGGTGTTGGCAATGGACTCACCGTCGGTCGCCGTCCTCCGTAGCGTGAAGAAAGTGCTGGAGGGGCGGGGATCGGGCAGGCGGCCCGCGTAGCCACACGGGCGATGAATTCCGCCGGTGTGCACAGAGTGGGATAACCCAGTTGCTGGACACAAGAGGAATGTGTCTGTCCATGCGGACGCGGCGCCGTGCCACACTCCCTCAGCGCGAACGGAGGGAGCTCACCGCTAGTATCGAAGGAACTGATCCAGACGAGCGGCTCAGGGACCGGTGACCAATGCGGCGGTGCGGTCCGCACCGGTGTCGTCGAGGAGCCGGGTACCGATGGCCGATGCCGGGGCGGCCCGGCCGCAGGAATCCTGGCCGGCGCCCATTTGTACCTGGGCGAGACCGCCGACGGTGAGGCTGTCGGTGTTGGGCTGGGTCAGGGAGCTGCCGGCGATCTTCACGTTCACGGTGCCGCCATTGCCGAAGTAGAGGTAGGGCTGAGCCGGGCCGCTGGCCGTGATCCCATGGACGACCACCAGCCCGCCCACCGAGGTAACCGTGGGGGCGTAGAGACCGGTGATGCCGAGCGCGGCGTTGTAGGCGACGTTGCCTTGGTGGATACCACCGAGCCCTCCGGTGGTACTGAGGATGCCCGCAGCCGCCACGTCGGCCCAGCCGTTGTACGCCGCATCGGCGCGGTTGACGCCGGGATTGGTGGCAGTGCCCACCGAGTAGATGGTGAAGTGGGTGGTGGCGTCGGCCCCGGCCAGGATGATCGTCGCCTTGCCCTGCATGTATTGGATGCCGCTCTGGTTGTAGAGGGCCGGGGCCATCGGGCCGGAGGGGTTGGCGAGCACGACGGTGATGGCGCCGGCGCCGGACATCTCGACCTGGACGATGCTGGCGTTGGAATCAAGGTACGAGCAACGGGCAATCTGGCCGGGATCGGCCGTGAAGGTGCCGGCCGCACCCGAGAGCAGAAACTGGTCGTAGGTGGATCCGTTGGGATGGTGGATGTCCTGCCACTCGGCGCGGGTGGTGACTGCTCCGGTGGTCCGTGCGCCAGCCGCCGGTACCATCCCGACGACAACGGGACGCGACAGGGTTGCCCCTCCCGGCCCGGTCACGACGACGTCGTAGAGGCCCGCCTCGGCCGAGTTGAGGCTGGCGAAGGGCAGCGTTGCGCCGGTCGCTCCGCTGACGACGGCTCCTCCCTTATACCATTGGTAGGTGGAGGCTCCGGTGGCGACAACGGCGGTGGAGCCGGGTTGCCCGGCAATGCCCCCGAGCGGCTGGGGTTGGGCCGTGATGGCGGGGGCTATGGCGGGCGCAGCGGCAACGACGAAATCAACCGGATACTGCGCGTCGTCGGTATGGCCTTTGGCGTTTACCCGGTCCCACCCTTGGATGGTGATGCGGTAGTTCCCTGCGGTGCTCGGGGTGCCGCTGACGGTCCCGGTGGTGGCATTGAGGATGCCACCGGTGAGGCCGGGGATGGACAGCCCGGGGGGCAAGGTGCCGAGGATGGAGTAGGACTTGGCGGGAGTAGGCGCCCCGGTCATCGCGAATGTCATGGAAAAGTCCTGGCCGACCGTGAGGGCTGCTGGGCTATCCGGGGCGGTGGCAAAGGTGGTGGCCCCGGTGAGCGTGTGGGCCGCCGTCGCGGCGGTGGTGACGACCAAGGCCGAGCGCAGCAGATTGCTGATGATGGACGGGGTCGGCCCCTCGGCGGCGAGCAGCCATTGCACTGCTGGACTGCGTTGCAGAAGCAGGATCAGCATCGCGATGGACGTGTGCAGCCGGAGCGAGTGGAGACGGAATAGCAATAGGGTCATGGGAGTGGGGGGCGGAGGTGGAAAGAAGCCGAGGCTAGGGAAGGGGTTTTGGGGATAGGGTGACGCGGGGGTCAGGCTTGGTCGCAACGCAGCGCGAAGAAGCCGCGCGACTGGAGGGTCGCGTTGACGGTGCGGAGGCAGCCCTCGGCGCCGAAGGAGGATTCGATCAAGCGAAGGCCCTCGCCGGGGCCCTGCACAAAAGCGGTGGTCGAGAGCGTTCCGGCCTCCAAACACGAACCGGCCACGACCGTGACGCTGCGGCAGCCGTTGGCGACCGGGAGGCCGGTCCGCAGGTCGAGAATGTGTCCGTAGCGGCGGCCATTGATGGTGAAACCACGAATATAGTCCCCGGACGTGGCGATGGCGCGGTTGGTCAGCCCAAGCGTGGCCCAGCTTTGACCGGGTGCGTCGGGGTCTTCGACTCCAATCCGCCACCACGGACCGTCGTCGGGGTGACCGAGGACGCGGACATCGTGACCGAAGTCAACCAGGGCGCGCTCGATGCCATGGGCCCGGGCGATCTCGATGACTGCATCGACGGCGTACTCCTTGCCGAAGCCGCCGAGGTCCAGTCCCATTCCGGGCTCGGGCAGGAAGAGGCGGCCGGGGGAGCGGTGCACCTTGTTCCACCCCACCAGACGGCGCGCCGCTTCGATCTCAGTGTCGCTGGGGAGGCGAGGGCTCGCGCTGCGGTAGTTCCACAGGCGGAGCAGGGGAAGTGCGGTGGCGTCAAGGATACCGCCGGTGAGCTGGGTGAGCTGGCCGGCCAGATCGAAGAGTTGCGCGGCTTCTTCGTCCAGCTCGACCGCCGTTTTGCCGGCGGCGGCATTGATGCGTCCGACGAGCGAGTCCGGACGGAACCGGGAGTATTTCGCCTCGAAGGCCAGCGTCCAGCGCTGTGCGGCGGCGGTAAAAACGGCGGCGCGCGTGGGCTCGGGACAGACGAAGAGAATCAGGCATTCAGTGCCCAACGCGGCGAATGAATGCCGGCGCAAGCCGTCCTTACCCGCAGGGGCCGGGGGGGCGCTGGTGACGGTTGTGGTGACGCCGCGGTCGGGCGTGCGGTGGGGGACGGTGGTAGAGCGCACGGGTAGAAGCTTTGTCGGGAACGAGGGACCCAGAATCGAAGCCTGAGTTCCCGTGTGATCTCCTGGCCCGTGAGGTGGTCGCTCCGCGAGCAGTCTGGGTTACGACACTCGCGATGGGGAACTCAACTGGCGCCCGTTCGCGGGTTGTTTACGGTCCAACCACGAGCGCGGCGGTGCGGTCCACGCCCGCGTCGTCGAGGAGCCGGGTACCGATGGCCGATGCTGGGGCAGGGCGGCCGCAGGAGTCCTGGCCGGCGCCCATTTGAACCTGGGCGAGCCCGCCGACGGTGACGCTGTGACCATTGGATTGGGCCAGCGAGGTGCCGGCGATCTTGACGGTCGCCGTTCCTCCGGGTCCAAAATAGAGATACGGTTGGGCCGATTCGCTGGCGGCGACCCCGTGGATGACCACCAAGCCTCCAACCGATGTGACGGTGGGGGCATAGATACCGGTGAGGCCCGTGCTGGCGTTGTAGCCGACGTTGCCTTGGTGGATGCCGCCGAGGCCGCCCGTGGTGCTGAGGATGCCCGCGGCGGCCACGTTGGCCCACCCAGCGTAGGTCACATCGGGGCGGGTGACGCCAGGGTTGGTGGCAGTGCCCACCGAGTAGATGGTGAAGTGGGTGGTGGCGTCGGCCCCGGCCAGGATGACCGTTGCCTTGCCCTTCATGTACTGGACTCCGCTTTGGTTGTAGAGGGTCGGGGCCATGGGCCCGGCGGGGTTGGCGAGCACGACCGTGATGGCGCCAGCGCCGGACATTTCCACCTGCACGATGCTGTCGTTTTCATCGAGGTAGGAGAGGCGGGCGATCTTCCCCTGGCCGGCGGTGAAGGTGCCGGCTGCGCCCGAGAGCAGGAACTGGTCGTAGGTGGCGCCGTTGGGGTGATGGATGTCCTGCCACTCAGGCCGGGTGGAGACCGAACCGGCCGTGCGCTCTCCAGCAGCGGGGACGATGCCGACGACCCCCGGGGCCGAGAGTGTTTCGCCGCTCAAGCCGGTCACCGCACAATCGTAGATGCCGGTATCGGCACTGCCGAGGGCCGGAAAGGCCAAGGTCGGGCCGGTGGCGCCGGGGACGGCGACGCCGCCCTTGAACCACTGGTATCCGGTGGCTCCCGTGGCCGCGACGGCGAGCGAGCCGGTGGTGCTGGCCACGCCCCCGAGCGGTTGGGGCTGGGTGGTGACCTTCGGCGGGTTGCTGACGGTCAGGGCGACTTCGGCACTGGTGGCCGATCCGGCTGCATTGGTGACGACAACGCGATAGTTGCCAGCGGCAGTCGATTGAACGTTGGTGAGCGTGAGGGTTGCCTGGGTCGCTCCTGCGATGGCGACCCGGTTCTTTTGCCACTGATAGGTTGGGACCGGGGAACCGGTCGCTGCGACCGTGAAGGTGGCCGTATCGCCAATTTCCACACTCTGGGCGATGGGCGCCTGCGTGATCGCGGGTACGGTATGGACTGTGATCGTCGCCTCCCGGCTGGTGGCCGAGCCGGCCGTGTTGGTCACCACGACCGAGTAGCTGCCCGCAGCCTCGGGCTGGATGGTGCGAAGCGAAAGCGAGAATTGGGTCGCCCCCGCAATGGCCACGCCAGCCTTCCGCCATTGGTAGGTGAGGTCGGTGCCGGTCGCCAAGACGTAGAGGGTTGCCGTCGAGCCAGCGTTGACAATCTGCGACTCCGGCTGGGCGGTGATGACCGGCGGGGTTGGGGCGGCGGTGACCGTGAGCAGGGCCAGCACACTGGTGGTCGTGCCGAGTGTGTTGGTGACCATGACACGATAGCTGCCGGCGTCGCCCGTCTGGACGCTGGCGAGGGTGAGAGTCGCCTGAGTGGCTCCGGCGAGGTCCGTCAAATCTTTCTGCCATTGATAGGTGGGCACGGGCGACTGGGTGGCCGCGACCGTGAAGGTGACGGTCGTTCCGGCAGTGGCTGTCTGCGATACTGGCTGAGTGGTGATGACGGGGATGCTGTTGACGGTGAGGACCGCCACCTCGCTAAAAAGGGAGCCGGCGGAGTTGGTGACGTGGACCCGGTAATTGCCGGCGGACGAAAGTTGGACGTTGGCGAGGGCGCGGGACGCGTTCGTGGCCCCGGCGATGTCGGTCCCGTCCTTTTGCCACTGGTAGGTGGGAACCGGAGAGCCGGTAGCCGTGACGGAGAAGGTCGCGCTCGCGCCGGCATTTACGTTCCGGGAGGCCGGCTGGGCGGTGATTGTCGGAGCATAGGTGTTGACCGTGAGAGCGGCCGCATTGCTGGTGACCGAACCAGCAGAATTGGTGACGACCACACGGTAGTTGCCGGCTGAGCTCGTCTGGATGGAGGTGAGCGTAAGTGTCGACAGAGTCGCACCCACGATGGTGTTTCCGTCCTTTTGCCACTGGTAGGATGGAAATGGAGCCCCGGTTGCGGTCACCGAGAAGGCTACAGTCCCGCCGATCTCCCCACGCTGGGGGGCGGGTTGGGTGGTGATGGTCGGGGCAAAGGTGTTGACCGTGAGGGCCACCGGAGGGCTCGTGACGTTTCCGAGGTAATTGGCGACTCTGACCGAGTAGTTGCCGGCGTCGCTGGTCCGGGCGGTGGCGAAGGTGAGTGTGGCCGTCGTCGCGCCGGTGATGGCATTGCCGTTCTTTAGCCACTGATAGGAGGGGGCGGGTTTGCCGGTGGCGGTGACGGAAAAGGTCGCTGCCCTTCCCTCGTCGACACTCTGCGCAGTGGGGGGGGCGGTGATGGTGGGGGCGCTGTCCGCGAGGTTGACGGTGAGGGCCGCGGAGGCGCTGGTGACGGTATCAATACCATTGCTCACCGTGACCGAGTAGTCGCCGGCGGCGCTGATTTGCACGTTGGGGAGGGTGAGGGTCGAGGCGGTTGCCCCACCAATGGCAGTGCCGTTCCTCTTCCATTGCCAGGAGTTGGGGGCGGGCGAGCCGCTGGCCGAAACACTGAAGGTCGCTGTGGCGCCGACAGTCACCGTTTGGGGGGCGGGCGGAGTAACGATGGTCACCACGCCGGTCACGGTGAGGGCTACCGCCACGCTCGTGACCGAACCGCCGGTGTTGCTCACGCTGACCGAGTAGTTGGCGGCATCGGAGGCCCGGACGGGGCTGAGGGTGAGGCTGGTGGCGGTGGCCCCCTCGATCGCCACGGTGTTCTTTCGCCATTGGTAGGTCGGGCTCGGCTCGCCGGTGGCAGCGACGGTGAAGGTCGCGGTCCCCCCGACCGCCACGCTGACCGCGACGGGTTGCGTGGTAATCGCGGCCGCGGCGGGAACCACTGCCGGGGCGTTGTAGAGCGACTGGATCCCTGCGATGTCGTCGGCCGAAAGATGGTCGATTGACACATGCGAGTTCATCACTGCGGACACGGTCTGTCCGTCCTCGTCGGGGTGCCCGAGCCCGAGCACATGCCCGAGTTCGTGGAGGGCCACGGTCTGGAAGAGGCCGGTGGTCCAGGTGGTGCCGCTGTTGAAGACGATGTCGCCCTCGACGATGTAGGTCCCGTTGCCCCAGAATATGGCCACCCCGACCGTCCCGGCGCCGAAGGCGTCCCCGTAGACAGTATTGGAAAAGAACATCTGATTGATGTCATCCTGCTCCTGGCCCACGGTGACGCCACCGACAGTCGAGGTCAGTTGGAGTTGGGCCATGTTGGCGTTCCACTCTGCGATCGCATTGTCGGCGAGGGCGTTCCAGGTAGCGCCGGGCAGATTGGCCTTGGCGCCGAAGTCTTTCTGCATCGATAGAGTGGTGCCGTGGGGCCAGACCCAACCGGCGCCCTCGGTGACCCATGCCGATGCGTTGCCAGCGACGGTAGCGGCGACCAGTAGGGCGAGAAACCTTCGAAGAATGGACATGACAATGATTCCCGGGGGTCAGTGGGCCATCGCGGCGGCTTGGCGGGCGACCTCGTCGCGCACCGCCGTCTCAAATTGCGGAGCGGAGAGCGGGGGATGAAGCGGGTTGGCGCTGGCGAGGAGTCGGGCTGGAGTCGCGCCAACTCCTGTAAGTGGATTCACCACGTCGGCGACCGCAGCGAGCGCCGCCCCGTTGTTGCGGGCGACGTATTCGGCCTGATTGGCGGGATCGCGCACGATCCAGTAACGTCCGTGAGGCAGCCCGACGAGGGGGCAGATGACCCGGCCGTTTTCGGCGACGAACAGGAAGTCCCGGTCCCCTTTTCGCCATTTCGGAAGGCCGGGGATGGCCAGCCATGTCTCGCCAATGCGCCCGCCGAGTTGAGTTAGCACCAACTCTTCGGAGGCGGCGCCTTTGAGCGTGGCCTCGATCTTCAGGGTGACCAGGGTCACGATGAAGGGGCGTCCATCGCTAGTCCGCCGCCACTCCGCACTGGTATCGACAACCTCGGTTCGCACAATGGACTCGGCGCAGGCAACCAGCTCGGAGAATGTCGGTGGCACTACGGTGAGTGCGGCAGCGCTCGTGGTGATTAAGCCGACGAGTCCGGTTAACAAGTGTCCTCCCACGCGACGGTAGAACGGTTTCATTTCGCTCAATAACGGAGTCCCACGTGGTTTCTGTAGGAAAAAGGGGCCCGGGGATGTGCGCCGAGGCCGTTGCGTGCGGATCGGAGAGGCTTTCTGGCGCCAAGGGGCCTTGCCGGAGCGGCGGTCTGTGCCGGCGGGCGGCTCGAAGGGACCTGGTTGTGCGGCGCCAGGCGATCGCTGCATGAGGAGCCGCCCGGCCAGCCGGGTTCGATAGCCCTAAGAATCGGAGCGGCTCGGGCGGAGCTTCGCTCAGTCGGAACGCCGACGAGGGCTGAAACGGCGGGCCACATCGATGGCGGTGCGCGGAGGCCCGGGTTGAAGCGGTGGGCCACGGCGGCGGAGTTGATGTGGGTTCCCGGCTCGGGCGGAGCCTCGCCCTCCATACGGAACGCAGGCGAGGGCGGGGCAACGAGCGCAAAAAAAGAGCGGGCCGAAGCCCGCTCCTTGAAAACTTTAGTTCGCCTGAAACGCGATTACTGGAGCAACCGGAGAACCGACTGGGAGGCCTGCGACGCCAGCGACAGGGAATTGACGCCCAGTGATTGCTGCGTGTTGAGGGCCAGCAGGTTCGCCGCTTCCGTGTTCAGGTCGGCGTTGGTCAGATCGTCCGCACCGGACGTCAAGGTGTTCGCCAAAGTCTTGGTGAACTCCTGGCGGGTCGACAGGACGCCGAGGTTGGCCGACAGGGTCTTCGCTTCCGTGCGGAGCGTGCCTTCGGCGTTTTGGAGGTCGGCGATTGCGGCATCCACATCGGTGTTGGCACCGAACGCGTTGGCCGCTGCAGCGATGCCGAGGTCGCCTCCTGAGGTGGCGTCGAAACCTTCCAGGTCGATCGTCGAACTGCCGATCTTCTCGCCGAATTCAACTGTAAGGTCGTCTCCTGCGAGCAGGTTAACGCCATCGTAGTTCGAATCGGCGGAGAGTTCGTCGATCTGAGTGCGGATGGTGTCGAACCGAACGGACAGAGCGGAACGATCAGCCTGAGCTTGGGTATCTGCAGTATCCGTGGACAACGCGCGGGCGTCGTTCGCGATACCTTTTGCCTGGGAGATCAAACTCTTGATTCCCTTGATGCCGGCGTCGGCCGCCTTCAGCGTGTTAATGCCTTTAGCGATACCGTCCAACCGAGCCGTCAGATCGCTCGAGCGGTTTTTCAGGGCTTCTGCCGTGAAGTAGTTGGTCGGATTATCGATCGGACTGTTTACTTTCTTGCCCGAACCCAAGCGCGATTGCGTCTGGGAGAGCAGGGAAGCGGTGCTTTGCAGCGAAAGCAGGTTGGATCGAATGCCGGCGCTAAGTGAGATGTCAGCCATGTGAGTATCCTTTCTGGATGGTTTGAGTTGTTGAATTCCGGCATTTCTTGCCGGACGAGGGGCTGATCGGATCGGCTTGGAGAAAGTTTAATGGGTGGGCATGGATTTTTTCTGCGGCGAGGCGTCGCCCGTAGGAGAGCATAGGAAATACACCCTAGCCCGAACACTTCACGAATCTTTTCGGCCTGAGGCATCAGAGCTCGCCCAAGTCTCTTCCGGTCGTCATGGCGCCGGTTCGTGTTTCGGTGGTCTGGGGTACTGAGGGGAACGCAGGCAGGGACGCCTGCGCCACGGCTCGGCCGCTCTCGTCCACATTGTTAAGCGGGATAGCCCCGGATCGTTTTCGTGGCCTCTTGCGCCTCTTCGTGGCCAAGGGTCGAACGTCCAGATGGATGCCCGCATCAAGGCAGACTTGAGGTGGCATAGGCGGTTTCCGGTCTGGGATTGGCAGTGATTCAGCTTACCGCAACGTCTTCCGCGGCACGCTTCTTGCGCGGCAAGGAGAAATGCTCCCTTACTCCGCCGGATGGCTCGGCAAGATTTACCCCGTATCTGCTCTGTTGCTAGGCGAGCCTCGGCTCAACTGCCCCTGAACACCATGTTCGACAACGCCACCCTCTTTGTCACCGGCGGGACCGGCTCCTTCGGCCGGCGCTTCGTGCGTCACATCCTCGAGAAGTACAAGCCGCGTAAGCTCATCGTCTACTCCCGCGACGAGCAGAAGCACTACGACATGCAGCAGGAGTTCGACCATCCTGCCATGCGCTTTTTCATCGGTGACGTGCGTGACCTGTCGCGACTTACGCTGGCCATGCGCGATGTCGATTATGTGGTCCACGCGGCGGCGATGAAGCATGTACCGATTGCCGAGTACAATCCGATGGAGTGCGTGAAGACCAACATCGACGGGGCCAACAACGTCGTTCAGGCCGCCCTAGCGAATCGGGTGAAGAAGGTCATTGCACTGTCGACGGACAAGGCGGCGAATCCGATCAACCTCTACGGTGCGACCAAGCTGGTCTCCGACAAGCTGTTCACCGCGGCCAATAATTTGGCCGGTAACCTTCCGACTCGTTTCGCCGTTGTGCGCTACGGCAACGTCGTGGGCTCTCGCGGCTCCGTGGTGCCGTTTTTTCAGAAGCTTGTGCGCGAGAAGGCCAAGGAGATCCCGATCACCGACCCGCGCATGACGCGTTTCTGGATCACGCTCGATCAGGGGGTGGAGTTTGTGGTGAGCAGCTTCGCTCGCATGTATGGTGGCGAAATCTTCGTGCCGAAGATTCCATCGATGCGCCTGACCGACCTGGCCGCCGCGCTCGCCCCGAAGCTCCCGCAGAAAGTCATTGGTATCCGCCCCGGGGAGAAGCTGCACGAAGTGATGTGCCCGGCCGACTCCTCCCATCTCACTCTTGAGTTCGGTGACCATTATGTGATCAAGCCCTCGATCCTGTTCACCACCTTGCCCAAGTTTGAGCGCAACGTCCTCAATGAGCGGGGCACGCCTGTATCTGATGGTTTCGAATACAGCTCCGACAGGAACACCCAGTGGATTGATGCGGTGCAGCTCAGGGAACTCCTGAAGAGTTGAAAATCCTCGCAGGCAGGGACGCCTGCGCCACTCTAGGGCAGTTCTCAGTGCCTGCCATTCCCTTCCCGGTCGTCAGAAAGTCCGTATTCCGCCATCTGCACTCTGTAATTCCGAGATGATTCCCTACGCCCGACAGAACGTCAGCGAAGAGGAGATCGCCGCTGTCGCCGCGGTGTTGCGATCCGATTTTCTCACCCAGGGCCCCGCCATTCCCCGTTTCGAACAACGGGTGGCCGAGTGCTGCGGGGCGCGCCACGCTGTGGCCGTGAGTAGTGCCACCGCTGGGCTGCATCTGGCCGGACTTGCCCTGGGGCTGGGGCCGGGTCGCGCACTGTGGACTTCGCCCAACACGTTTGTCGCCTCGGCCAACTGCGCGCGCTACTGCGGGGCCGAGGTGGATTTCGTCGATGTCGAACCCGACAGCGGCAACCTCTCCGTGGATGCACTGGCGCGGAAACTGGAGCAGGCCGCCCAGGCGAACCGCCTGCCGGCGGTCTTGGTGCCGGTACACTTTGCCGGGCTGCCCTGCGACCTGGCTGAGATCGCGGCGCTCGCTCGCGCGTATGGCGTGGCGTTGGTCGAGGACGCCGCCCATGCGCTCGGCGCCACCTACGGCGCCGGGCCGGTGGGCGATGGCCGCTTTTCGGAGTGCACCGTGCTCAGCTTTCATGCGGTGAAGATCGCCACTACCGGCGAGGGCGGGGTGATTCTCACCAATCGCGACGATCTGGCCGCGCGACTGCGCCGGCTGCGCTCCCACGGAATCACCCGCGACCCCTCCGAACTGACCGCCCTGCCCGAGGGCGTGTGGAGCTATGAACAAGTGGAGCTTGGATACCACTACCGGCTCACCGACATTCAGGCTGCATTGGGGTGGTCGCAACTGGAGCGCCTGCCGGAGTTCCTGCGCCGCCGCCGCGAATTGGCCGCCCGCTACGACCGGCTGCTCGCCGACCTGCCCGTGCAGTTGCCGGCGCGCCGGCCCGACCGGGAGTCGAGCTGGCACCTCTACCCGATCCTGATCGATGGCACCCGCTGTGCGATCAGCCGAGCCGAGGCTTTCGCCGCGCTGTGTGCCGCCGGTATCGGCGTGAATGTTCACTACATTCCGGTCCATCTTCAGCCCTACTACCGCCAGTTCGGTTTCAAGCCCGGGGATTTCCCGGCGGCCGAGGGGCGCTACGCCGCAACGTTGACGTTGCCGCTTTATTGTGGACTCACCGATGCGCAGCAGGACGAAGTGGTCGCCGCGCTGCGAATGGCGCTGGGAAAGGAGAACGGGGCATGAAGCCGGCGATCGTGCGATCGGCTGAACGACTTTGTCGTTCAGCTACGCGGCGGGCAGGGAGGAGTACGAACCCTAGGCGCAGTCAAACGGTTGGAGGAGCATGCTGGCCCGCGATCTATAATCGGAATCGCGTGCAAGCAGGCTCTCCCCACAGGGGACTTCTGTGCAGGGATGGCGGGCGTGAAGCCCGCCCCACCATTCAGAGGGAGCGGCGGCCGATGGTCGTGGGGGCGGCACTGCGGCTGAATTTGGTTTCAGCTTTCAGCCTTCAGCCTTCAGCTTCCAGCGCGCGGCCTTTGGCTTTCCTCCCTGGCGGAAGGCCTTGCCTTCCCGACGGCGTGCAAGGCGTGCCGCTACCAGCCCGCGATCGGCCCCTGGGCTTCGCGGTAGACGGTGAGCAGGTCTTCGAGGGTGTGCACGTCGGTGGTGCCGGCACGCGGATCATCGAACTTGTGTGCGTACTCCAGTACCTTCCACGGATCGCCGTAGTTGCGAAGCCGTTCGGAGGTCTGGGCCCAAGCGGCAAAGGGCACGGAGAGCGCCTCGCCTTTTTCCTCCGCGAGCGTGATGGCGCGGTCGATCACCTCGGGGGCGCAGCAGGGAAGGTTGATGTTGAAATTCACATGCACGTCGCACGGGAAATGGGTGAGGATGTGCTGGAACACGGGCACCGAGGGAATGTTGTCGGCAGCGAGCTCGTCAGGACGACGGATCACAGTGGCTCCGTAGTCGCGGGCTACGCGGGCGATCAGTTCGCTCTCGGTGGAGACGACGATCTCGGTCACCAGTTTGGTGCGCCGGAGTATCTCGATCCCGAGGCCGACCAGGGGTTTGCCGGCGAAAGGGAGCAGGTTCTTATACGGCAGTCTCTTGCTGCCCAAACGCGCGATGATCGAGCCGACGACGTGCATGGCGGCAGTGTGGGACGAACTTTGGCGCGGCGGCAACTACCGGATGCGACTGTGGGAGGGGCTTTATGCCCCGATTGTTCTCCCCAGTTTGCCCGAGAGTCGGGGCGTAAAGCCCCTCCCATAGTAAGGAAGAGCGGACGATGAAATCTCTGCTCATCCGCTGCGAAGCCACGGCCGCGCTCGGCACCGGGCATGTGTTGCGTTGCCTGGCCCTGGCGCAGGAATGGATGCGGCGCGGCGGGCGTGTGGTGTTTGCGATGGCGGAGCCGGAGCCGGTGATTGTGGCGCGTCTTGAGGCCGGTGGTGGGCGGGTGGTCGGTCTGCGCACGGCGTCGGGTTCGGCCGCAGACGCATTCGAGACCGCGGCATTGGCTCAGCGGCTCGGCGCCGGCTGGCTGGTGGTGGACGGCCCGCTGTTTGGTCCTGCCTGGGAGGCGGCCTGGTCGGGGGTGGTGAGGGTGTTGCGCATCGACGACAACGGATTGGCGCGGCCCTTCCGCGCGGACCTTCTCCTGAATCAGAATCTTGGGGCCGGTGGGGCCGACTACCCGGCGAAGGCCGGAGCGTGCCAGTTGTTGCTTGGCCCGGAGTTTGCGCTGCTGCGTCCGGAGTTTCTGCGCGCGGCCCGGGCGCGGCCGGTCCGTAGCGCACGCATTGTGGTGACACTCGGGGGTACTGATCCAGCCTGCGCCACGGAGCGGGTATTGGAGGCGTTGCAGTGTCCGGCGGCGAGGGAGCTCGCGGCGGATCTGATCGTAGGGGCGGCGAATCCGCGGCGCATCGAACTGGTCGCTGCGATCACGGCATTGGCCCCTCGGTTGCAGCCCGTGGTGGCGCCAGGGGAATTGGCCGAACGTTTTGCCGGTGCTCAATTGGCGGTGACAGCCGGCGGAACCACGCTCTACGAACTGGCGCTGTTGTGCACCCCGATGCTGGTCCTATGCACGGCCGAGAACCAGCGGCGCACGTGCGAGCGATTTGCGGCGGTCGGGGCGGTGCAGTACGCCGGCTGGCACGCGGATATCGCGCCGGCGGAGCTGGCGGCGATGGTGGCCGGTCTGGTGGCCGATGCCCGCAAGCGGGCGATCCTGGCCGAGCTCGCCAGTCAGTTTGTGGACGGCCACGGCGCCGCACGGGTGGTCGAGGCGATGATCGCGGAGGGAGGCTTATGAACGTCGCGATCCTCAGCGCCTCGCGGAAGGTCTGGCTGGTGCAGGCGTTTCAGCGCGCTCTGGTGGCGATTGACGGCGGGCGGGTGTGGGCACTCGATTGTGACCGATACGCGGTGGCCCTGCACACGGCCGATGCGGCGGAGTTCTCGCCGCGCAGTGATGCACCGGAGTATCTCGACTGGCTCCTGGACTGGTGCGGGCGCGAAGGGATCAGTCTGGTTGTGCCGACCCGCGATGCGGAGTTGGCGCTGTTGGCCGGGGCGGCGGAGCGGTTCCTGCGGGCGGGAGTGCGGGTGGTGGTCAGCCCGGCGGGGGGGATCGCGCTGTGCCGCGACAAACGGCGGTTCGGGGAGTTCTGCCGCGCGCGGGGTTTTGCCACGCCGGCGGAATTGACGGCTGAGGCCGTGACCGCGTTTCCGGTGTTCGTGAAGCCGCGCTGCGGACAAGCCGGACTGGGGACCCAGCGTATCGGATCGGAGGAGGAGCTGCGCGGGCGCGGTTTCGATCCGGAGCGCGAGATTCTCCAGGAGTTTGTGGCGGATCCCGAGTTTACGATCGACGTATTTGTCGACTGGGAAGGGCGACTGATCTCCGCGGTGCCGCGGGAACGGGTGCGGGTCGTGGACGGGGAATCGGTCGTGGGTCGCACGGTGCGCGACGACGAGCTGGCCGAAGCGGCCGGGCGGCTGGCGCTGGCCCTGGGATTGCGCGCCCATGCGACTGTTCAGGCCTTTCGCGGGCCTGGGCGCATCCGGTTTATCGAGGTGAATCCGCGGTTTGGAGGTGGCGCCGCGCTCGGCTTCGCCGCCGGCTGCCCGACGCCCGAGTGGCTGGTGCGCCTAGCGCGAGGAGAGGTGCTGGAGCCGCGGGTGGGTCAATACACGACGGGACTGTGGATGTTCCGCCACACAACGGATCTGTTCCGGCGCGAAGTGACGGCGAACGAGGCCGCAGGCGCGCCTGGCTTTGACCCGTGGCCGATCGATCCGAATAGCGAAAGGATCCGGAGCTAAGGGAAGCATTGGAGATCCGAGGCCCCCTTGTTGCCGCGCCCCACCGGTTTTGTTCACTCCCTTTCTTTGCGAACGCGCCATCTATGCACGCCGTCATTTTCGATCTGGACCAGACACTCTATCCCGAGGCCGACTTTGTGCGGAGCGGTTTCCGGGCGGTCGCCGCGCACCTGGCCGAGCGTTGCGGAGGGCAGGCGTCCGCGTTGGCCGAGGAGATGGAATCGATCCTCTGGCAGGAAGGGCGCGGGAGCGTCTTTGACCTGCTCTACTCCCGGCATGGCTGGGGCGCGCGGGTGGCGCCGGAGACCTTGCTCCATCTCTATCGCACCCATGTGCCTGAGCTTCGGTTGCACGCCGACGCGGCCGACCTGCTCGGGCATCTGCGCGTGCCGCTGGGGCTGGTCACCGACGGACATCCCACCACCCAACACCGCAAGATCGCGGCGCTGGGACTGGAATCGCGTTTTGCCGCCATCGTGTGTACCGGAGATTTGGGCGTACATGCCGCCAAGCCGGCGGCGACCGGGTTTCGGGTCTGCCTGGAGCGGCTGGGGGTTGACCCCGAACAGGCCGCCTATGTCGGAGACGATGCCGCGAAGGATTTCAGCGGACCGCGGGCGCTGGGCATGCGCACGGTGCGGGTGGCGCGGACGATCGAGACAGGCTTTGGCTGGTTCACTGCCGGCGAGACGACTGAGGCGGACCTCGTGGTCGAGGATCTGCGCGAGGCGAAGGAGTTTCTGACATGAACGAAATTGTCATCAACGGCCGACGGATCGGGCCCGGGCAACCGGCGTATGTCATCGCCGAGGTGTCGGCCAACCACAACGGCAAGCTGGAGCGCGCTCTGGCGATCGTGCGCGCGGCCAAAGCCGCCGGCGCCGACGCGGTAAAGCTGCAGACCTACACCGCTGACACGATCACCCTCAAGAGCGACTCGCCGCTCTTCCGTCATGGCGGCGGGGGCTTGTGGGCCCACCGTGACTTGTACTCGCTCTATCAGGAGGCCTATACGCCGTGGGAGTGGCACGCGCCGCTCAAGGCCTTGGCCGATGAGCTCAAACTCACGTTGTTCTCGACCCCGTTCGATCCGACCGCCGTCGACTTTCTGGAGAAGCTCGGCGTCCCCGCGTACAAGATCGCCTCCTTCGAACTGGTGGATATTCCGCTCATCCAGAAGGTGGCGCGCACAGGCCAGCCGCTCATTCTCTCCACTGGCATGGGCACGCTCGAGGAGATCGCGGAGGCGGTGGCCGCCTTCCGCAGCGCGGGCGGCACGCAGCTCGCCTTGCTCAAGTGCACCAGTGCGTATCCATCGCCACCGGAGGCGATGAATCTGCGGACGTTGCGCGACCTGCACACCCGCTTCGCTGTGCCCGCCGGGCTCTCCGACCACTCGATGGGGCACACGGTCGCCGTGGCCGCGGTGGCCTTGGGCGCTTGCGTCATCGAGAAGCATTTCACTCTCGACCGGGGCGATCCGGGGCTGGACAGCGCATTCTCGATGGAGCCGGCGGAGTTCAAGGCGATGATCGCAGCGATTCGTACGACGGAGGCCGCGCTCGGCAATGTCAGCTATGAGGCGACGCCGGCCGAGGCGGAGAGCCGACGCTTCCGTCGCTCCCTCTTTGTGACCCGAGCGATGAAGGCAGGCGAGCTCTTCAGCGCCGACAACGTCCGCTCGGTGCGCCCCGGGGCTGGGCTGCCCCCAAAGCACCAGTCCGAGGTCCTGGGCAAGAGGGCCACCCGCGACATCCCCGCCGGCACGCCGTTGGAGTGGGGGATGGTGGAGAAGTGATACGGGGCGAGTATCACGGCCATCGACGCCCAATCAACATAATGTCTTCTTTGCGTTCGGACTACCTCGTGATCGGCGGCGGCCTTGTTGGCCTGGCGACCGCGCTCAAACTGCAACGGCGCTTTCCTCGGGCGGTCGTCACGGTGCTGGAGAAGGAGGCCGCGGTGGGGCAGCACCAGAGCACGCACAACAGCGGCGTGCTGCACTGCGGTCTCTACTACAAGCCGGGGTCGCTCAAGGCCCGTCTGGCCGTGGCTGGAATCCGGGAGATGACGGAGTTCTGCCGCGAACAAGGCATCGCACACGAAATCTGCGGCAAGGTGGTGGTCGCCGCCGATGCGGCCGGGGTGGCGCGGCTGGAGGAGCTGGAGCGGCGCGGCATCCAGAATGGTCTCACGGGTCTACATCGACTTACCGGCGACGAGCTGCGGGAGCGGGAGCCGCATGTGGCGGGCGTCGCCGGACTGCACGTGCCGCAGGAGGGCATCGTGGACTATCAGGCGGTCTGCGAGGCGTTGGTGCGGTTGATCGTGGCCGGGGGAGGGCAGGTGCACACCGGCGCACAGGTCCTGGGTCTGAAACGTACGAATCCGGGCTGGGCGGTGTGCAGCCGGGTCGGTGATTTTGCGGCGGGGTTCCTGGTCAATTGCGCCGGCCTGCACTGCGACCGCATCTGCCGGATGGCCGGGGAGGAACCGACGGTGCGCATCATCCCGTTCCGCGGAGAGTACTTCAAAATCCGAGCCGAGCGGCAGGAGTTGGTTCGCCACCTGATCTACCCGGTGCCGGACCCGGTTTTTCCGTTCCTCGGTGTGCATTTCACCCGGCTCATTCACGGGGGGATCGAGTGCGGGCCAAATGCGGTGCTGGCGTTTGCGCGGGAGGGATACTCGCTGACGCAGGTGAACCTTCGCGATCTGGCCGGCACGCTCAGCTATCCGGGGCTGTGGAAGTTTCTGCGCCGTTACCCCTCGATGGCGTTTGGCGAGCTCGCGCAGTCGCTGAGCCGGGCGCATTTTTGTGCGGCGCTGCAGAAGCTCGTGCCGGAGATTCGGCCCGGCGACCTCGCTCCCGGTGGGGCAGGAGTGCGGGCCCAGGCCATGACGAGTACCGGCGAACTGGTGCAGGATTTTCACCTGCTGCCTTCGCGCGATGCCCTGCATGTGCTCAATGCCCCCAGCCCGGCGGCCACCGCCAGTTTGGCGATTGGAGAGCATATCGCGGCGCAGATCGAGCGGTGAATGAATGGGATGGTCGCGGATCCGGATTTCACGGGAGCACCTTGAGGCCGGACGCCTGGGCGATGGCCCGCTCGCGAACAATCGGCGAGTGATGCCTGTCGCTGCCAGGGTACAGCCAGCCGATCCCGTTGCTCTTCGGGTGTCTTGATCTCTGCAGTCAGCCATGGCCTCAGACTCGCGACCTTGGACGGTGGTCTCAGCAAGAAGGTATGGGCTGCCGGTATTGGTGAAAACCCGCTCTGACAAACGGGGAAGCCTCGCGGGACGCAGGTTACTAACGGGCTTTCCTTGGCCCACCGCTGAAAACGGCCTCTTCGCCCGGCCTTCGGGTGTCGTCAAGGAAAGAGTGTGACGCCAGCAGCCTTCGCGGCTTTGGCGAGGGCGTTATCGGTAGTGGCCAGCGAAGCGCCACGGCGCATCGCGAGTTCGAGATAAGCGGCATCGTAGATGGTGAGACCGTATTGGCGTGCGAGTGCGGCCGTATCGCTGCCGGCCCGTCGGGCCGTCTCATCGTCGGCGGCGACCGGCAAAGCTGCCACGAGATTCAAGGCCTCGGTGATATCGGCTTGGGACGCTCGTTTGCGCCGCTCGGCCATGATGAGCCCGTTGGCCACTTCGACGCACCAATGCGCAGGGACACAAGTTGGCGTCCCGTTCTCGATCGCTTCAAGTGCCGCGAGCGAGTTCGGGGTTTGTTCATCCGCCAGCACGAAGCCGAGGGTGGTCGAACCGTCGATCACCAGCGCTTTCATGCGCTTCAAATACGTCGGCCGGCGTCGATGAGCTCACGGGCGGTTTCACCGCTCCCGAGCGCGAGCCGGGCTCGGAGGCTGCGCAGACGGGTGAAGACCGAACGATCGATTCGGGGCTGATCGGCCGGCACGAGTCGTGCGACGTTGCGCGCATGGCGGGTGATGGTGATTTCCCGCCCCCGTTCAACTTGGTCCAACAATGCGGCGAGTGACGTCTTTGCCTCGTAGGCTCCGACGGTCTTGAAGGGCTTGGCAGTTGCAGTGGACATGGTGGTTGGGACTGGTCGGCAGACTGGTCGTATTGTGGTGCGAGTCAAATGGGTAGCCGCTGATAGTGTCGACCGGGTTCAGCGCTTCCTTATGCCATTAATGGCGTCGATTCTTCCGGAGATGTAGTGGTGGAGGATTGGCCCCCGCAGACGGCCAGTTTCCGTTTCTTGCTGTGACCAGGTGCAGCGGTGCGCAGCACCAGTATGCCTCGATGCGGAGGACGTGTGGCGTTGGCCCCATGGATGCCGCCCCACGCGGAGTGCCGGCTATCAACCGGCGTTCCTTCGGTCCACCGCCGGCAATGTCCTCGCGGGCTGGTCCTACCGCTCTCCGCCTTTTTGTGTCTTCTCGTGCCTTCTTGTGGCAATTCTCTCCACTTTCTGCGTACCGGCGCGCCGTGAATCACGCGCGGTCTAGTAGGAAGAAATCGGCGGCGGCAGTGAGATCGTCGGCGATGAAGTTCGGGGGCGTGGTCAAAGCCGCCTCGGTCGCCCGGCCGTAGCCAGTGCGAACGAGCACGGCGGTCAGGCCGAGGTTATGGGCCAGGTCGATATCGGCGGCGCGGTCGCCGATGACGCAGGCGCCGCATAGGTCGCCGCCGAGTTCGCGCAGGGCACGGTGGATCTGGCCGGGCTTGGGTTTGCGGCAATCGCACTCGGCGTCGGGTGCGTGTGGACACCAGTACACGCCCGCGAGGGTGACTCCGGCTTCGCGCAAGAGCTCGACCATTCGGTCGTTCACGGCGCGCACGGCTTCCTCCGTGAAGAGTCCGCGGCCGACGCCGCTTTGGTTGGAGATGACGACGAGGCGGCGACCGGCCCGTTGCAGGCGGAGCAGGCCCTCGGCGGCTCCGGGGCAGAGCGCGACGCCCGCCGGGTCGGCGAGGAAATGGCGGTCTTCGATGATGGTGCCGTCGCGGTCGAGGAAGGCGAGAGAACGGAGCGGCTCGAGGGAAAGGTCACGGAGGGCACGGAGGGGGACGAGGCCCTCGGAGTATCAGAGGCGGAACCGATCAATCGGAGGGCACAGAACGAATCGCGGCTGACTGTGTTTGAGGTCAATAGACGGTCTACCTTGGCCCGGTCGTTGTTTCCGGGGGCGTAGGGGCGTTCGCATCGCGACGCCTGCTGCTTCTCAACGTCACCCTTGGGGTCGGCCGGCGAGGAAGGGCGTCGCAATCAACTTCGCTACTTCCGGCTCTAAGAAGGGCGTCGCAAGCGGCGCCCCTACATCGTGGAATGGACTCGCTACGCACTCCTGGCGCACGGCGTGGCGCTGCGCCGTCAGTACTCGCTCCGACCGGGCTGGCGGCGGAGAGGGTGGCTGGTCAGATGGGTCGGAGCGGCCTCCGCCAGGTTGAGGCGGGCGTCGAGGTAGCCGGGGAAGAGCTCCAGAGCTGTCAGTGGCGAGGTCGGTGTCGGTTGAGGCCATCGTGGAAACCAGCCGGGCGACGCGTCCGGGCAGGAGCGGGTCGTCGGCGTCGAGGTTCACGGCATGGTGTGTTGGGAGCGCAACAAGGGAGGGCTGGCGGTACTTGATTGTCGCGAGGGTGGCCCGCGGTTCTTGATTTCGGCAGCCGGGTCGGACGGCATGCTTCCTGCGGTTAGGGTGTCCGACACATGAAATACCCCTTCCGCCCGGCAGATATTTCCCCATCTGCGGGGCAACTGCGCCTTGTTCCCCATTCTTTGCCGCGAGCTCCGTTGCCCTCGTTTGGCGTTTTGATGCGCCTGCATCCGGGGCGAAGTCTTGGCTTCTCATGGCTTGGCGCTTGGCAGAGCAGGGGAACGACGACCTTATTGGAGACATCCAGCGTATGAAAGACGTGAAACTGATTGTCACCCTTGGGCCGGCGACGCGGACGCTGGACGATCTGAAGCGGCTCAAGGACCGAGGGGTGTCGTTTGTGCGTCTAAACATGTCCCATTCCTCGTTGGAGGATTTGGCCGAGTGTTTGGAGAAGGCGCGCGCGATTGATCTGCCCTTCGTGATCGATACGGAGGGCTCACAGGTCCGGACCGGGTTTCTTCGGCGGAAGACGATAGCGCTGGAGGAACAGGATACGGTGCGGATCTATGCCGATCGAATCATCGGCGATGGGAAGCAGTTTTGCCTGACTCCGGGATACGTGACCGGGTTGCTCCAGGAGGGCGATCTGCTCCATATTGATTTTGATACGGCCATCCTGCGGGTTTGCGACCTGTCGACGCTGAACAAAGGGTACGTACTGGCGAAGGCGGTGTCGGGCGGGGCCGTGGGGCAGAACAAGGCGGTGATCATCGATCAGGTGTTCGACCGGAAGATCACGATGCCCGTTTTGACGGAAAAGGACCACAAGGCCATCGCGCTTGGTCGCCAGGCGGGCGTGCGACATGTGGCTGTTTCGTTTGTCCGATCCGCGGCATGTCTGGATGAAGTTCGACGTGTAACCGTAGGTACGATGGAGATCATTTCCAAGATCGAGTGCCTCGACGCGCTGAAGAATCTCGACGAGATCCTGGCCGGCACGGACTTTGTGCTCATCGACCGAGGGACCTGAGCAAGGAGATTCCGGTCGAGAAGATCCCTTTCACACAGAAGATCATTTTGAACAAGGCGGCGAAGAAAGGGGTGGCGGTCTTCGTCGCCACCAACCTCTTGGAGACGATGGTGGAGAAACGGAAGCCGACCCGGGCGGAAGTGCATGACGTGGTGAACACGATTCTCGACGGCGCCTACGGGCTGGCGCTCTCGGCGGAGACGGCGATCGGTCGCTATCCATTCCTCTGTGTAAACATGATGCAGCGGCTGATCCGGCACACGGTTTCGGTGGTGGATTTCCCGAAAGTTGAGACGAAGGAGGATGCCTTTGTCGGCCGGTTGTGTGAAGCCGGATACCTGCTTGACCGCGAAGTCGGGTCCGCCTTGGGGCCAGCCCATGGAGGAACGTTGATCTCGCGCATGGCGAAGGACATCGATCCGGCGGCGGTGAGTGTCTTGCCCCGGATCGAGCTCGCCGATGACTTGCAGATGGACGTCGAGCAGATTGCGATTGGGACCTTTAGCCCGCTGGAAGGCTTCATGAACCAGCGAGACCTTCGCTCGGTGCTGAGGGAGATGCGCTTGGCCAACGGCTGCATCTGGCCGATCCCCGTCGTGCTCGATGTTTCCCGTGGCGAGGCCGCGAGGCATGCCGTCGGCGCAACGATTTGCCTGGTCGACCGGACCGGACGAGCTCTCGCCCTTCTCGAGCTGGAGGAAAAGTATGAGTTCGATCGCGACCAGTACCTGAAGGCCGTCTACGGCACTCTCGACAACCGGCACCCCGGTGTGAACCGTGGCCGGGCGCTGCATCCGGTGTTTTTGGCCGGCAAGATCACCCGATTGGCCCGGCGGGCTTCCGAGACGGCCGAATATGAGCTTACTCCGCGGCAGGTGCGGCGACTGTTCGAAGAGCGGGGATGGCAGAAGGTTGTTGGTTTCCACACCCGGAACGTGATCCACCGGAGCCACGAGTTCATCCAGTTGCAGGCGTTGGCCGCGGAGTCCTGCGACGGGTTGTTTGTGCAACCGATTGTCGGCAGCAAGAAGCCGGGCGATTTCCAGCCGCAACAGATCATCCGGAGTTACGAGACGATGATGAAGGGTTTCTACCCTCCGGATCAGACCTTTTTCGCGGTATTGGCGACTTGGTCGCGATATGCGGGACCACGGGAAGCGGTGTTCACGGCCATTTGCCGGAAGAACTATGGCTGCAGCCACTTTATTGTCGGCCGTGATCATACCGGCGTGGCCGGCTGGTACGAGCCGGAGGCGAGTCAACGCATCTTCGATCGATTCCCGGACTTGGGGATCAAGGTCGTCAAGTTCGGCAATGTGACCTACTCCAAGCGGCTAGGGCACTATGTGCATGAGACTCAGGCCACGGTGGTCGACCGGCAGGATAGGCAGGAGATCAGCGGCACGCAGGCGCGGGCGATGTTGAGGGCCGGCCAGCGGCCGCCGGAGTGGTTTATGCGCAAGGCAATTTCGGACCAGATCGTCGCCTCGTTGCGCGCGGGGGAAACCGTTTTTGTTGGGGAGGACGAATCAGCGAGCGAGGAATCGCCCAAGCAGAGCCCCGAGGTTGAAGTGCCCGAGGTGGAGAACGGCCCGGGGGTGACGCGTTCCAAGCCCGCGGCGGTGCGCCTGGCGGCCCGACGACCGAAGAAAAGGGTCTCGGCCGGCGTTGCCGCAACCAAGCCGGCAGCATGATGGCGCGATGAATGTTCTTGGCCTTTCATTTGGGTTTCACGATGCCGCCGCCGCCTTGGTGGTAGATGGTCGCGTGGTGGCAGCTGGGCAGGAGGAGCGCTTCACGCGCCGCAAACACGATGCGGGATTTCCGGCCAAGGCGGTGGAGTTCTGTTTGAGGCAGGGCGGTGTTAAGATTTCGGAGATAGACCGGGTAGTGTTCCATGAGGATACCGGATTGAAATTTGATCGGCTCGCGCGCTCTGCGCTAAGCCGAGGCAGGGGCGGCATCGCGTTTCTGAGCAAGGCGTGTCAGCATTGGGTGAGCGATGGAAAGTTCTTTCCGAAAGCGTTGATCAGCGAGCGTCTGGGGTTGCCGCGGCGTCGGATCAGCTCGACCCGACATCACGCCGCGCACGCGGCATCGGCCTTCTTCTGTTCCCCGTTTGATCGGGCGGTGGTCCTCACCATCGATGGCATCGGGGAAGAGGAAACGTTCACCGTTTCGATTGGGGAAGGCACGCGTTTGACGAAGATCGCGGCGGTGCGCTTCCCCCATTCGCTCGGCCTGTTCTATTCAGCATTCACCTCGTATCTCGGGTTTGAGGTCAACGAGGGTGAGTACAAGGTCATGGGGATGGCCGGCTTTGGCGAACCAGTGTGTTGGAAGGAGTTGTTTGCACTCTTCGATCTCTCCCGTCCGCTGGACTTTCGCCTGCGCCAAGAATGGTTCAATTTCTACGATCCGGAGGATCATATGTACTCTGGAGCCATGGTCGATCGGTTTGGCCCGGCACGGGTGCCGGAGACCCCGTTTGCCCTCGGCTGCGCGGCGGGCTCGGTTCTTTCCCCGGAGAACCGGCGGTTCGCCGATCTCGCTGCCAGCGTGCAGCGGGCAACCGAGGAGGTGATGCTCGGTTTGGTGCGGCAAGCGGTGGAGCGAACCGGCGCTCGGCGGGTGTGCCTGGCCGGCGGCGTGGCGCTCAACTCGGTTGCCAATGCCCGGATTCAGAGCGAACTCGGAGTCGAGATCTACGTACATCCGGCCGCTGGCGACTCCGGCTGCGCGGTGGGGGCGGCGCTGGGTGCCGCATTTGCGGGCACGGACCGCGCGCACAGCCCCCGCACGCCTCTCGATCACGCCTACCTCGGGCCGGAGTTCAGTCCCGCAGAGGTGAGGGCCGCGCTGGAGGTGGCGGGGATCCGGCGGTACCGGACCTATGATGATTCGGCCGCACTCGTTGACACTGTGGCCGAGCGGCTTGCCCGCCACCGCGTCATCGGCTGGATGCAGGGGCGGGAGGAGTGGGGCCCTCGGGCGCTGGGCAACCGCAGCATTCTCGCCAGTCCGGCGACGGCCGCGATGCAAGCGCTGGTCAATGAGAAGATCAAGTTTCGCGAGCCCTTCCGCCCGTTCGCTCCCTCGATCCTGATGGAACATGCGGCAGAGTGTTTCGCCTGCCCGGCCGAGCTGTCGCCGCATGCGCCCGAATGCTTTATGCTTGCAGTGCGAGCGGCGACAGCGGCGGCACGGGCGCGGATGCCGGCGGTGGTGCATGCCGACGGTTCGAGCCGGGTGCACACCGTGCGCCGTGATTCCAATCCGCTTTTCTACGACCTGATCGCGCAGTTCCACCGCCGCACTGGCATTCCCGCACTGCTTAACACGTCGTTCAACCTGCGGGGGCAGCCAGTGGTGGGTGCCCCCGCCGATGCGATCGAGACCTTCGGCTACAGCGGAATTGATACCCTGGTGATGGGGTCGTATCTGATTGATAAGGAGGATTTGGTATGAAGCCCAAACTCGCGTGGGTATTGCCGGCTGAGTTGTGGACTGAGCGGGAGATAACCCGGGCTGACCGGCACGTCCTTACCCGATTTGGAGACAGCCACGAGATTGTGCGCTTCGCCCAAACGGCGGAGCGCCATCAGGTGCTGCTCAAGGTGCCTGTGGCTGAGCTGTGGCCGACGGACGGGCGGGAGTTCGATATCGTCGTTGCGGCGGAGGAGGCTGTGCTGACTCGCTGGGCACGGGCCCGGCGGGTTTACACGATCAATGCCAAAGGCGTGTTCCGGCATAAAGCCGATCGTCTTGATGCCGAAGAGTACCCATTTCTCGACGCGCATATCTTCAATCAGCTTTCGCCGCAAAAATCGGAGACCTTCTATTTCACTCCCTACGGCACACAGACCCTCTTTACGGGTGCTGGTCCGCTTGATGCCTTCGGCCATCGCAATGCATTTGACTATCGCGAACTGGAGCAACGGGACCCGAACCTTCGTGTCATTGCAATTCTGGGCGGTTCGGCGGCGTATGGGGTCGACTGCATCCAGGAAGATACGTTTCCGCAACGGCTGGAAGTGCTGCTTAATTCGGCGTGTGCCGAGCGCGGTTCGGCCCTGCGGTTCCGGTGTGTAACCTTCGCCCAGCCAGGTCTCGTCGTACTCGAGCAGACGATCCGGTACGTATTGTTCTGCCATCGACTCCGCCCTGAGATCGTGATCGGCCATGATGGATGGAACGATCTGGTGCACGGGATGGTGTGCGATCCGTTCCTGCTGACCCGTCACGAAATGTGCTATCGCGTCAATCTTGAGGATTGGGCGCAGTTGCTTCACCACAGGGAGACGGTTCCGCTCAATTCGACTCGGAATCCGGCTCGGGCGGTCAATCTCCCCGGTCCCGTCATCGAAGCGTATTTGAGTAGGAAGTTGATGCTCAAGCGCGTGGTCGAGGGCAACGGTGGTGCGTTCGTCGCTGGGTTTCAGCCGGCGCTTTTCAGCAAGGAGGCCCGCAGTGCGAACGAGGCACTGGCGCTCGAAACCGGCCGGCATCGCAATCATCCGGCGTTTGCGGAAATCTTTGACCGCCATTTGCCGACGGTTTTCTCCAAGACCAGCGAAGCGATGAGCCGCCGTTTCGACTTTCCCCATATCGATTTTTCACGGGAGTTCTCGCGTTACGGCGTTGGCGCCGATCTGATTTATGATCGTGTGCACACCGCGCCCGAGGGAGAGCGGGTCATCGCCGAGGTTTACGCCCAGTTTATCCTCCGGCACCATACGGAGACAGCAACGGCACCGGTGCCCGTGGAGGGCTTCCGATGACTCCGGAGAAGCAAGTGGGAATCGCCCGCCGGTATGTCCAGGCGCTGGGCCGTTTCTGGTGGCTTGGCCTCGTCTCGCTGTTGCGGGGGCGGATGATGGGCGGGACGGCGCTCTTGCTCCTCGGCCCGCTATTGGCGTCGTGGAGTGCCCGCCCGGGCGGAGCGGATCGTGGTTCGCGCAAATCCCCTTGGCTATGATGTACTGATTGCTGGTGACGTGAACTACTCCGTAGGTCTCGATATCAATTTTGCCCAGCCCGCGTACCGCTACCCTAACTCACAATCGTCACTCCCATGGGACTAACACGCCAAATCGCCCGAGCCATGCTCCGGGAACACCGTTTCCAGCCGATCACCGGACGGGTTCTCACGATCGGTCGGCAGACGATCTATCTGACGCCGGAGGAGTTGCTGAAACTGCTCGATGAGGAGGGAATTGCTCCTCGGCCGGATTCTCCATTGACGCTGGATACGCAGACCGTCCACGGAAAAGGTCGCGGTTTTGTTACCGACGTCGCCTTCTTCCAGTCGTTTGCCGACGTGACGTGCGACTCGGTCGATGTCAGCGACTACGAGGGGGCGACGGTTTTGGCCAATCTGAACAGCGAGATTCCGGATCCGTTGCGTGGGCGATATGATTTCATCTACAACGGTTCCTGCCTCGACAACATATTCGACGGGGCGAACGCACTGCGGCGTATGAATGAAATGCTCAGCCCGACCGGGCGCATTGTGCATTTCGAGCGTTGTTCCTATTTTCCGGCGGTGTACCTGTCGTACTCGCCGGAATGGTTCTACGACTACTACGCGGCGAACAATTTCGCGGACTGTCATGCCTACTACGTTCTGCGCCCGGGCGCGGGCGCGATGACGTCGAACAACGAGTCCTGGGAGTTGTTCCGGTATTTCCCTGGAGATTCCATTCCGTCCCCGGTACATGCCTGCGGGCAGGAGCCATGGGGCATCCCGATCAACCTGCACACCTTTGTGATCGCGGAACGACGGGAAGACTCAACCACCGGTGTGTTTCCGATCCAGCGCTGTTATCGTTCCCCCGACAGAACGGGATGCCCGGCCAGTTCCATTCAGTGCCTCTCCTCGGCCGGGGTTTGGATCGGTGACCATTCAGTCCATTCGCGTGTATTGGCACCATGCCGGGTTTCTGTTGGGATAACCGTGGGCTTGTTTGCCACAAATAACTAAGGCCAAATCCGAGGTACCGATATGATCGAAGCGGAACGCATTTCGTGTCTTGAACGCAAACTGGAGCAGGCGCAGTCGCAGTTGACCGACTTGCAGTTGACCGTGGCCGCACTCAACCGGCACTGGGCCAAGCCGGCGGAGCCCCAGGATGTCCATTTCCTGGATGTCGCGCTGCATTTGCAGCTCGGCGTGCGCTATGCGATGGGGTGCGCGGTGCCCGGTGACATTGCGGAGTTCGGCACGATGGCCGGCCGGACCGCGGCCGTCATCGCCGCGGCCATGCCGCAATACGATCGGTTTTGCCCGAGCAATCGCCAGTCGCTCCATCTTTTCGATAGCTTCCAGGGCCTGCCTGCGGCGTCGTCAGAGGTCGACCGGGCGTCGCCCCATGTCCAGGCCGGAGTCTGGGGCGCGGGTACCTGCCTCGGAATTTCGGAGGAGCAACTGAGGGAGATCTGCTCCCGGCATCTCGCGCCGGAACGCATCCGCACCTATTCCGGATGGTTTGCGGAGACTTTGCCCAAGGTTCCAACCGGCACACGATTCGCGATGCTGCACATCGACTGCGACCTCTACCAGTCCACCAAGGACGTCCTCGACTATTGTTTCTCGCAGGGTTTGGTGACGCCGGGTGCAGCGGTCTTCTTTGATGACTGGAATTGCAATACGGCGCGCCCCGACTTGGGTGAGCGTCGTGCGTGGATGGAAGCGGTGGCCGATTTCAAGATCATGGCGAGCGACTGCGGGGAGTATGGTATGGGCTGCCACAAATTCATCGTGCATTCCTATCTTTCGCGCGCCGGTTCGTTGTAGGTGGTGGTCCAAAGTGGGGGATGCGGCTTGTTCCTAGGGGGCTCATGGTCGCAGTTCTGGGAGAATCCCCCCGTTTTCCGGGGTGGGAGTGGAACCGAGGTCTGGCTTGGGGGTATCCCCCCGGAGACCGGGATCTCGTAGCCCAAATGCCGACGGTCCGTTGCCTGTTACGCGGGTTCTGGCGGATTTCGGCCGATGTCTCGTGGCGCCACCCCCTGCCTATGCGCCACCTTAAGCTCAGCCTTCCCTTTCTTGCGCTCGCCGGTTTGTCTGGTGTTTCGCTGCTCCATCGTAGTGACAGTTCGGGCTTCTTTGTGCCGACGGCTTCTCGCGCGCTGCCGGCGGCCGCCGTGGTGGCGGAGGGGGCGGCGCCCGTGGTGGCGCCAGCCGCCCTGATCGAGATCGAACCGGAGCGCTGGGATGTTTTGGCTCGGGCCGCGAGAGTCTTTCGAAGGTTTGTTTCAATCTGACCAACGATCGTTCGGGTACCGCGCAGGTGGAATCGATTCTCGATGTCCGTGAAGGTGCCCCCGGGGCTGACGGGCGGTGGCAGCGTCACTGGTTGGTCCGCACGGATATGCATCATCCGCTCGTTCGAATTGTGGACACGGTCCAGCGTGGGGTTGGCGGGGCCGAAGAGGTGGCCCAGCGGGTTTCCATGGTGGCTGACCATGTGATCGCGACCTTTCCTGAAGGCGTTACCCCGGCGGCGCTCGCCGGGACTGGCTTGGTTCTGCGGGAACGACTGTTGGGCACGAACTTCTATCTGGTGAGCTTTCCGGCTTCGGACGTGGAGGCTCTGCCCCTGATTCTTGGGGCGCTGCGTGTCGGCGGTGGGCTCATGGCTTCGGCCGACGCTGACTATGTCAACTACACCATGGACCTGCCGGTCGACTCTCCGGTGGTGACTTTTCCCGCGGTTGGGGCGGTGTCAGCAGACGAACCGGCTCTCGTGGGGACGGCGGAACAGGCGCAAGGAATCCCGAATGATGCGGGGTTCTCCAGTTTGTGGGGCATGCGCAATACCGGAGGAGCCGCCGGCTATGTTGCGGGAATGGATATCAATGCGACGAATGCATGGAACGTGCGCACCGACGCCTCGAGCGTGATCGTGGCAGTCATCGACACAGGTATTCGCACTTCGCACCAGGATCTGGTCGCGAACATCTGGTCCAATCCGGGCGAGATCGGCATCGACGCCCAGGGGCGGAACAGGGCCATCAACGGGGTCGACGACGATGGTAATGGCTATGTCGACGATGTCTTCGGCATCAACTCGATCACCAACACCGGGCTGAGTCCCCTCACTGCCAACGATGATCACGGCCATGGCACCCACTGCTCCGGGACGATCGGGGGGCGCGGCGACAATGGGGTGGGCGTGGCGGGGGTTTGCTGGAAAGTGCAACTGATGGCCTGCAAGTTCTTGAGCGCGACGGGCAGCGGGTACGATTCCGATGCGATCCAGTGCCTGGCATACGCGCGGGCCAAGGGCGCCAAGGTCACCTCGAACAGCTGGGGCGGCGGTGGGTTCAGCGCAGCGACGTTGACGGCGATCCAGCAGGCGCGTGATGCCGACGTGCTGTTCATCGCCGCGGCCGGAAACAGCGGCGCGAACAACGATGTGCAGGCAAATTACCCCTGCGGATACAATGTGGAGAACGTCGTGTCGGTGGCTTCGATGCAGGGTGATGGCGCCCGTTCCTCGTTCAGCTGCTATGGCGCGACGACGGTCGACGTGGCGGCGCCGGGATCCTCGATCTACTCCTGCAGCGCCGCCAGCGACACGAGCTACGACGATGTCGGGCACCTCGATGGCGGCGCCGCACATCTCCGGCATTGTGGCCCTCATGCGGGCGCAGATGCCGACGCTGACTTATGCGGAGATTGTCAGCCGCCTCTTTGCGAAGACTGATGTTATGGGGGCGTGGAATGGACTAGTGGCGGCCGGCGGCTGCTCCGATGCCTATCGGGCGATCTCCGAGAACCTTCCCCAAACCGCGCTGGTCAGTAGTGCGGTGACCGGACGTCGCGGCGCCGCGGTCGCGTTATCGACCACGGCGACGGATCCGCTCGGCGGTTCCTTGTCCTATCAATGGCGCAAGGCAGGGGTGAATATCAACGGTGCCACGACTGCCGTCTACTCGGTCGGGAGCCTGCAGACGGGCAATGAGGGGTCGTACGATTGCCTAGTCACCAATGCGACGGGGACTGTGGCGACGGCCCGAGGGACAATCTCTTTGCTAGCCGGCCCGGATTTCGACGGCAATAGCAGCCCTGACATTCTGTGGACGCAGGCCAGCACGGGTCGACGGCTGATCTGGACGATGAACGGCACCGCCCGGTTGAATGCACAGGGCGTCGAACTCGGCACAGTCACCACGGACTGGCAGATTGAAGGCACGGCGGATTTCGACAGTAATGGGAGTCCTGATCTCGTTTGGACCCAGAGAAGCACCGGGCGGCGATTGCTCTGGACGATGAACGGTGCCGCGCGACTCAATGCCCAAGGTGTCGAGCTCGGCACGATCACCACCGACTGGCAGATGAGCGCTTTCGCAGACTTCGATGGCAATGGGACACCCGATATCCTGTGGACCCAGCGGAGCACGGGCCGCCGGATGATCTGGCGGATGAATGGCACGACCAAGATGAACGTGCCCGGGGTCGAGCTGGGTACAGTGGCGGTTGACTGGCAGATCAATGGCGCGGGCGACTTCGATGGAAATGGCAGCCCGGATATCTTGTTCACGCAGGCAAGTACCGGCCGCCGTCTGCTGTGGTTGATGAGCGGAACCACTCGCCTCAATAGCCAGGGAGCGGAGCTGGGCATCGTGCCGGTCGACTGGGCCGTTAGCGGGATCGGCGATTTCGATCGTAACGGATCTCCCGACATACTTTGGACCCAAGCGAGCACCGGCAAGCGGGTGATTTGGACCATGGCACGGCTGGCACGGCTGAATTCCACCGGAGTGACGCTTGGGACGATCGGCACCGACTGGGGATCTGTAATCGCTGAGGTTTTGGCTGAAGCGAGAACCCATGGTGGGCGGCGTGGGGCGAGCGTTTCCTGGGGGGCTGGCTGGGGCGCAGTCACTCCAGTATCGGCCATTCCTGACGTTGATTTGGTCGAAGCGCTGGCGGCCAATCTGGCCAGAGTATTGCGACCGCCGGCTCCGCCTTCATTCCATTAGTACTCACTCCGGCTGGGCTGGCGGCGGAGGGGGTGGCTGGTGAGATACGACGGGGCGGCGGCCTCCAAATTCAGCCGAGCGTCGAGATAGCCGGGAGAGAGCTCCAGTGCGGCGGCAAACTTCGCCCGTCCCGCATCGAGCTGGCCTGTTTGAGCGAGCGCGACGCCCCAGTTGTTGAGCAGATCCGGCGCCGAGCGCCGGATCTGTAGGCCGGCTGACGCCGGCCCGCAGGCCCCACCATCGAAAGCAGAGGCTTGGTCGAAGCATGGAATGGCCTCGGGCGCGCGACCGAGCTGGCAAAGCAGCGTGCCACGCGTGAAACCCGCGCGCCATCCTTCGGGTACGGGAAGCGGGCCGTCGAGCTCGAGTGTCTCAGCGAGATCGGCCCCAGTCGGACACGCGGCAGCGAGGTGCGCGAGCGCGACCTCGTGCTCCTCACGGAAGATAGCCATCGAGCAGAGTCCCCACGCGGTCACACGTTCTCCGTATCCTGCGGAGTGATAAAGCCGGGCGACGTTGGTGTAGGCGTGTTTGCCGAGAGCTCGTTTGAGCATCGCACGTTGCAGGGCGAGGTTGCGC
>JADJTK010000010.1 GCA_016711225.1 Opitutaceae bacterium | reverse complement strand
CGAAGCCGTCGCGCTGGTCGCCGGTGTACACCAGCGAGCAGGAGCGCGACCACTCGAAGGTCATGAGCGCGTTGTAGGCGCCCCAGACATTGGTCATGTGGTCGAAGTCCGCGTCGGGCGTCTGTACCTGCATCGTATCAAGCAGGCCGTGCCAGTGCGCCTTCACCTTAGCCAGCTCGCGGGCGACGGCGGCGACGTTGGCGAACTTGGTGCGCGTCTTCTTGGCGACGGCGCCCTTGCCGATGCCCAGCAGCACGATCACGTCGGCCGACTCGCCCGGGGCCAGCTCGAGGTCGCTTTGGATGGCGCCGCAGCCGTTGTCGGAGGTCTGTTCGTGGTTGCCCAGCTGGCCGCGCTCGACGGCCTCGGGGCGGTCGTAGTTGCGGTAGACGCCCAGGAACTTCTCGCGCTCGCAGTCGAAACCGGAGACGTCGCCACCCACCTGCGTCATCCACCACCAGCGGGACTGGTCGTTGTTGGCGAAGTTGGCGGGGTCCTCCGGGAGGCGCTTGCAGGAGGAGGCGACGATGACGCCGTCGCGCCAGAGGGCGTCGGAGATGTACTGGGTGTACTGGAGGTTGAGTGTATCCTGTACGAGGTTCCACTCCGTGGTGAACTCGCAGTAGGAGATGGCGCTGAGCTTGCGGGGCTTGGTACCGGTGTTGGTGAGCTTGAGGTGCCAGTACTCGAAGTCCTGGTCCAGCGGCACGAAGTACGTGGACTGGCTGGTGATACCGGAGTACTCACTCTCGATCACCGCGTAGCCGGGGCCGAAGCGGGTGCTGGTCTTGTACTGGTCGAGCGGCTTGCCCACCGGCTGCCAGGCGGCCGACCAGAAGTCGGCGCTGTCGCGGTCGCGCAGATAGAACTGCCGGCCGGGCATGTCCATGGGGATCGCATTGTAGCGGTGGCGCAGGAAACGGCCGGCCGCGGGCGAGCGGGTGAAGCTGTACCCGCCGGCGTTGTTGGTGATGATCGCGCCGTAGCGGCGCGAGCCGAGGTAATTGGACCAGGCGCGCGGGGTGTCCGGGCGGGTGATCACGTATTCGCGGGCAGCGTCGTCGAAGTGGCCGTATTGCATAGGGAAAGAGGACTCGAGGCGTGAAGGGGAAGCCGGGGCGGCACCCTCGCGGGGGGGCGGGGGCGTAGCCGGGCGGACAGCAGTCTCCACCAAGGCGCAGCAGGCGACGCCGGGCAAGCCGCGTTTCCGCCGGCCGAAGGCGGCACACGGGCGTTTTGGGCGGTTGATGCAGGAGGGGGAAGTGAGGGGCGCTTCGCCATGCGAGCAGACTGTCGGACTTCGTCGGCGAGCTGCTCGAACACCGACCGCAGGCCGGGCACGCGGCGCAGCGAGGCCGCAGTACCGAACGTCCAGGTCGTGCCGGCCGCGACCACGACGCCGAATTTCGCCGCGCCCGGCCAATCGCAGGGCAACAACGCCCACTGGAGTACCACCAGCATGAAGACATGCAGGACGAAGAACACAGAAAGGAGCAACGCCGGCACGGGCACGCTCCGGAAGGGGATGGAGGGCGTTTCGGCGCCCGTGCTATCACCAATCGTGCCAAGGAAATACCTACCCACAACCAGCTGTCCCGCAGTTGCTAATGCATGCGGCCCCCGCCCCTCCGCGGGCGCACTATTCCAGTTGCGCTACTCCGGCTTCCCGCAATCGGGAGAGCCCGCCTCCGGGCGAGCTCTCCGCGGCCCGCCTAGGTCGAGCCATCCAGACCAGCGGGCACCGGGCCGGGCAGACCACGGCGGATCGCCTCGGCCAGAATCGCCTCCGTCGCCGTGGCGCCGATGCGCGTGACGCCCAGCACCCGCACCCGCAGCAGATCGTCAAGGGTGCGAACTCCGCCGGCGGCCTTGATCTGCACCTTCGGGCCGCTGTGGCGGCGCATGAGGCGCAGATGATCGTCGGTGGCCCCGCGGTAGTTGAAGCTGCCATCCGGCTGCTTCACGAAACCATAGCCGGTGGAGGTTTTCACGAAAGCCACCCCCAGCTCGGTGCAGATCTCGCACAGCCGTACGATGTGCGACTCCTGCAAGTAGTCGTTTTCGAAGATGACCTTCAGGACCGCACGGCGGGCGCGGCAGATCTCGTTCACCTCGTGCAGCTCCTCGCGCACATAGTCCCAGTCGCCGCCGAGCACCTTGCCCAGATTGACCACCACATCGATCTCGCTCGCGCCCTCACCGGTGGCGCGGTCGGCCTCGGTGACCTTGATCGCGATGTGGCTATTGCCATGGGGAAAGCCCACAACCGCGCACACGCCGACCCCCGAACCGAGCAGCGCGACCATCGCCATCGGCACGGCGTAGGGCTTCACACACGCCGTGGCACACTGGCAGCGCCGGGCCACCGAGAGCCCCTCGTGCAGCTGCGCATCGGTGAAGGTTGGATGCAGGAGCGAGTGGTCGATCATCTGGGCGAGATCGCGCACGGAGGGCTGATGGTTGTTCTGGGACATGGGGGTAACGGGGTAGCGAACGGGCGTCAGTGTGGGGAATCCGCGCCCGGCGGCGACCGCAAAGAAGCGAGGCAACCCCGCCGTCCGGCCGGCGGCCCCCACCTCCACCGTTGCCCGCCGCCCACGCCGGAGAGCGGGACCGAGGGCCGGCCCGCATTTCAGCCGGGACGGGCGCGGGGCGAGAAGATTCCCGCGGGAAAAGTTTCCTATTTACTCGGGCCGGGAAACTGCCCTCAATGCCGCCCTTTCTGGTGCCGGGGTCGTAGCTCAGTTGGAAGAGCGCCTCGTTCGCAACGAGGAGGTCGTCAGTTCGAACCTGATCGGCTCCACCAGAATGAAAGAGGCCGGTCCCGCGACCGGCCTTTTCCGTAGGCAAAGGAGAACACCCCGGCGCCGTGCCCGGCCGCATGAAACAACGTCCCCACTACGCAGGACTGCGGCAGGAAATCGGCATTCAGCACCACTTCCACCTGCTCGCGGCTCAACTTGGCGCCGGCCTTGCTCATGACGCCGCCCCCTCCTGCCCGTTCCGCTGAACGCTCCGGCGGGGCGAGATTTTGCGTACCGGCAGCTGCAAATCCTGGAGCTTGCGCCCGAGTTGGTCATCACTCGCAACGCCCTCGAAGCTGTCCTGAAGCCCAAGCACGCGTAAGACGGAGGCATACGCCCCAAGGCTGCTTCCCGGGTCGCCCTTTTCGCCGCGCGCCAAGCTCACGCGCGTGATGCCGGCGCGCACCGCCACAGTCGACGCAGAGTAACTGGGCCGCAGCCGGGCCAGGCCACGTGGCCACTCACCTCCTAGCGCGCCGGGACGGCGGCGATGATCGCCTTAGTCCCGCCCAATCCATCGGCGGCCGCCTCCAAGACGATCTCGCCGGGCTCGCCGGTGGACTGCACGATCACCTGCGCCAAACCGTTGAAGACCGAGCGCGACCACGCCGGAGCCGGCATGCCGATACGCCACGCCGCGGGATGGATCTGCTGGAGTGCCTCGCGCGCCCCCCAATCGGCATAACGGGTGGCCTCGATCCGTAGTACGTTGCCCTTCGGCTGCAGGTTCAGCTGTGCCAGCGCGATCTCAGTGCGCGCCTGCTCCGGGGTAGCGTTGGTGCAGAGCACCTGCCCGTTGAGCGTGACCGATTGGCCGGTGCCCAGTGCATTGAGCAGCAGAGTGGCGGTGCCTTCGGCCGGGACTTCGGGCGCATCGAACGTCGCCTCGAAGAGGATCGGTCCAGTGAGCACGGCAGCCTCCGGCGCCTTCCACGTACCCAGCTTCTGCGCAACGACGCTGCCAACAAAACAATCGGGTTCTTGCGAGGACGGATCGCCATTGCCCACGCCAATGATCCGGCCCGGACCGCGCACGGAGAAATGAATCCGGTTGGCGGCCGTGGGCACCAGGCGCCCGGCAGCGTCCTTCACCGAGACGGCGAGCACAGCGACATCGCGGCCGTCGGCGGTGATCGTGGTGCGGTCGGCGGCCAGCGCCACTGCCGCGGCCGCACCGGTGGTCTCGACCTTGGCGAGGGCGATCTCGCGGCCGCCGCGATAGCCGCGGGCCAGCAGGGTGCCGGGCGCGTACGTCACCTGCCAGGCGAGATGGCCGTTGCGCTCCAGCTTCTGGCGACCGAGCGAGGTCCCGTTGAGGAAGAGCTCGACCTCGTCGCAATTGGAGTTGGCGCGCACCTCGATGGGCTGGCCTTCGCGTCCCGCCCAGTTCCAGTGCGGGAACACATGCAGGACCACTTCGTCCGTCCACCATGATTTGAGATAGTAGAAGCCGTCCTTGGGGAAGCCGCAGGTGTCGAGGATGCCGAACTGCGAGCCGATCGCCGGGAAGCCGAACGGCGTGGGCTCGCCGCGATAGTCGAAGCCGGTCCAGTACACCACACCGGCGAAGTGCGGACGGGCGGCGTAGTATTTCCAGCCAATCTCGGCGTTGCCACCGGAGGTGCCGTCCTCGAGCGGAGCCATGTGCGCGCGCGGCCGGTCGTCGAAATAGATGCCGCGGGTGGCCTGCGTGGTCGTCTCCTCCGTGCCGAGGATAATCTGCTTCGGATACTGGAGGTGCTGCTGATCGAGCTTGGCCTGCTTGATGTAGTTGGCGCCGGCCACTTCGATGGTGGAGGAGATGCCGCCCCAGCCACCGCTGATCGCCGCGGTGGCCAGGCGCGTCGGATCAAGGCGGTGCACGAAATCCTGCATGGTCCGCGCAATGCGGGCGCCCTTGATGTTGCCCTCGATGCCCCACTCCTCGTTGCCCACCGACCAGAGGATGACGCTGGGGTGGTTGCGATCGCGGCGAATCAGATGCTCGAGCTGGCCGAGGTGATACGGGTTGCTGCCCATGAGGCGGTTCTCGTCGATGACGAACATGCCGAGGCGGTCGCAGGCCTCGAGCAGCTCGGGCGTGGGCGGATTGTGGGAGGCGCGGTAGGTGTTGCTGCCCATCGCCAGCAACTGGCGGATACGGAAGTCCTGCAGCGCATCCGGCAGCGCCACGCCCACGCCGGCATGGTCCTGATGGTTGTTGGTGCCCTTGATCGTGACGCGCTCGCCATTGAGGAAGAAGCCGGCGTCGGGATCGAAGCGGATGGTGCGGATGCCAAACGACGTCTCGGTGCGATCCACGGCGCGCCCGTCCTGCACGACCGTCGTCACCAGCTTGTAGAGATGCGGTGAGGCCAGGCCCCACAGCCGGGGCTGGGCGACAGGGAGCACGACGGTGCGAAGGGCGGTGGTGCCCGGCGCCAGCGTAGAAGCCGGCGACTCGGCGCGGGCCACGACCTGACCGGCGGCGTCGGCGATTTCATACGACACGGTGCCGGCCGCGGGCGTGCGACCTTCGTTGGCGAGCGTAGTCTCGACTAGGACGTTGGCCGTGTCGCCGACGACCTCCGTGCGCACCCAGGTGCCGTAGCGCGGGATATGCACGGGGGCGGTCTTGGTCAGCCACACGTGGCGGTAGATGCCGGCGCCCTCGTAGAACCACCCCTCCTCCATCGAGGCGTCGACGCGCACGGCGACGAGGTTGTCACCACCATAGTTGAGATAGTCGGTGATGTCGTAGCTGGCGGGCAGGTAGCCGCTGGGCTCCTCGCCCACGAAGAAGCCGTTCACAAACACGCGGGCATTGCGGAAAACCCCGTCGAAGTCGATGCGGATGCGGCGCCCCAGGTCGGCCGCCGCCACCACAAAGTGTTGACGGTACCAGCCGACGCTGCGCTCGGGGAACCCGGGGCCGACCGCCTTGAAACCGTGGCTGTAGCTGGCCTTGGCTTCGAAAGGAGCCTCCACCGCCCAGTCGTGCGGGACATCGAGCTGGCGCCAGGCGCGGTCATCGAAGGCGACGCTCGCCGGGCCGTCGCCGAAGCCGGTCTTGGCGAGGTAGGAGAAATAGCCGGTGGCATGGCCGAAATCGCGGGTCGCGTCGGAGGCATGGCCCAAAGCGAAGCGCCAACCAGCGTCGAGCGAGGTGCGCTCCCGGCCCGATTCTGCAGGAGCAGCACCCCAAGCAACCGCGCCAGCCGAGCAGACCAGCAAAAGCAACGTACGGAACCAACGGGGTAAGAAGATCATGCGGTAAGGAGCTGAAAGGCAGGATAGCGCTAAATCAACTCCTTAGCGCTCCCTTCTTTGTGGGAGGGTGCTTGCACCCGACTCCCGGCGAGAGCCCGTCGCGAGCAAGTCCCACAGCAGCGGAGGGCGAGGCTCCGCCCGAGCCGATACTGCGGCCGGCCGCGCCCTTCCTCGTAGGGGCGCCGCTTGCGACGCCTGTTCGCCACGGCTCACCGGGAGGTTCGCCCTCCCAATCGTGCCTCCTCGCCCCGCGCGCCCCACCCAGCGCACCGCCACTCCCCCGGACTTACAGCGAGAACCAGTGGCTGAACTTCACCAGAATGGTGTCGTCCGGCTTGGCGGAAAGAAGCCGGTCGTATTGCGCAACCGGGGCAAATCCCCCGGCATCGGCCGCGTCGCTGCGGTATTGCGACCACACACAGTACAGGAAAGAGCCCGCCCGGAACTCCCAGCGCAGGACCAAGTTCGACTTGAGCTCCCGCCAATCAAAGTCCGGATCCTCCAGCCGCAGCGCACTCCCTTCGTACTCGCCCAGCAGCCCGCCCGCCCCGTCGCGCTGCAGGTTCACAGCGGCGAAACGCTCGGCCTGACCCGACGCACGAGGTGCACACACCGCCTTGAAGTCCGCATAGCGCCCGGTGGTGGCAAACGGTCCTCCGTAGTAGGACAGCGACAACGTGGGACTGAAGTTCACGGTAAGCCGCAGCGTGCTCGACAGGACTCGCTGGTCGAGGTGGCCCATGACATAGACCGGGGAGGCTCGCCCGGTGTCGGTGCCGGCGTACTGGGTCGGCTGTTGGTTGCTCTCATAGCCCACAGTAATGGCCGCCCGAATCCGGCTACCCAGCTTCCAGACCAGCCCAGGCTTGAAGTAGAACTCGTGCGCCCCTCCCTCGCTGCCAATCGTGACGCCCGTATCAACTTGGTACTGGAGCGCGCGGCCGCCATCGGTCTCGAAATAGGCGAGCAGCGGGAATTGGTCGGCCACTCGAAGCGCCGGACCTCCGCGCAGGACGCGCGGATCCAGCAGGCCCGTCTCGGCGCCAATGCGCGTCCACAGGTAGGCGCCAGAGAGCGTCGAGAACTCGCTCTCGAGTCGAAGCTTCCGGCCCAGCCGCTGCCCTCCGAAGTCCTTCGGCTCCGTGTATCTCAACCGAAGATCGCGACGCCGCAGGAGCGAGCCCGCGCTCGCATCGTAATACTGGACCTGCGCGCCGGGCGCGACGAAGTCGGCGGTCTGCAAATAGCCGAGGTCGTTGAACTCGACGCCCGGCGACCGCCAGGAGAGAAAGCCGTTGTACCTCCAGGCCCGGACACTCGTCCGGCCCGAACGAAACCGGCGTGCCCGTCCAGCTCATCGGCGGTCGGGTCGAGATCGAGGTGATCGGCATCGGGCCGTTGGAAATTGTGGACCGGGCTCTCCTTCAACGCCGTCAGCGCCTCGGTGGAACCCTTCACCGTGGTGCCGAGAAGCTTTCCTTCCACAAGGTAGGTGCGACCGCCGAAGTACCGCAGGGCGTCGGCGCCATAGGTGAAGGCCTGCCGCGGTAGCGTCTGCAGTTCCGCCGCGCTGCCCTGGCGCAGGCTGGAAGAGGCGATCACCCCGACCCGGGAATCGCCTCCGGCGAAGTCCTGTTGGAGCCGCACCACCGTATCGTCGGTCCGGGGTTCCACGGTGATCCGGCTGGAGTCTTCTCCTTCCAGTACCCGCATACGGGTGCGATCGACCGCGGCCTGGAGCAGACCGAGGGTGAGTCCGGAGGGCGTGTGCCCGGTCAATTTGGCAGCACCCAGGATCCGATTGAACTCAGGGGCGTCGTGCACTCCGCTGGCGGGCGCCGCCAGACTGGGCGAATCGCCGATGCGCCGGCTATAGAACACGAGGTCCTCGTCGAGCTTGAAGGCGAAGAGCTCCTTGCCTTCGAGAAAGAAGGGGCGCCGCTCCGTGCGGAAGGTCTCCACCGTCGAGAGGTTGATCTCGGCGGGATCCGCGTCGACCTGGGAGAAGTCGGGATTGAGCGTGAGATCCAGCGTGAGGTTGGGTCCGATACCGAGTTTGGCATCCAGCCCGCCCTCCACCAGGGCATCGCCGCCATCCCGCCAGGGGTTGCCGGCCTCGGCGGGATAGCGCTTGGCCTTGGCGATCACATACGGCGTGATCTCCCAGCGCCGCGAGGCCGGCAGGTCGCGCAGCCCCTGCAATTCCCCAAACGAGTGCAGGATGCCGTGGTGATCCATCGGGATGAGGTTCCAATTGCTCTCCTCCTGCTGGGCGGCCATCCAGCGCCAGCAATGCAGGCCCCAGACCAGATCGCTCCCCCGCTGATAGCGGAGCTGGCTGAGGGGAATCCGGTATTCGGCTGTCCACTCATCCGCCGATGCCGCGGTCTTCACCTCCCAGACGGAGTTCCAGCTGGTGTCCACACTGCCGTCATTGTGGAGCAGCAGATCGATCTTGGACCCGCCGGCGGTGACGTTGAACTCGAACCCGCTCTGCCGGTCGCGGTAGCTGTCGAAATTGATCCCGACCATGTCGCCTGTGAACTCGTCGCGCGCCCCCATGATGCGCGTCCGCCCGCCCACTCCCGGGTCCTTGGCCCGGATAGCCACGTAGAGGGCGCGGTTGTCGTAGAGAATCTTGATCTCGGTGGGCTGGGTGGGCGCGGCGCCCTGCCGCGGCTCGCGCTGCACGTAGTCGCCCGCCCAGTCGCCCTGTTCCCGCCAACACGCCTCATCGAGCCGGCCGTCGATCATCGGGGCCTCGCCAGTGAGCCGCATCGTCCGATAGACCCGCGGCGAGGGCGCCGGCTTGGTCCCTTCGGCCACCGCCGCAGACAAACCGGCTGACACCCACAGTCCCACCCCGAGGATGGCAGCACGGGGCGCGGCCCGGGAGACCCGATAGAGGCTGCGCCGCAAATCGGGCGGCAACACGAAGGAGAGGAGGAAGGGGCGCATCAGATCGTGGATGGCCGGTAACAGACCAACACGGGAAATCACTGTCACCTCTTCTTTGGGAGAAACCGCCCTTCCCCGCCAGCGATCCGTCCCCCTGCCCTTCCCGGTTCCTCCCCTAGGCCAAGCAGGCAGCCACCGTCAGCCCGCCGCCGCCACGCGGACGGGGAACCCGGCGACCGGCTCCAGGGAACGACAGGTTCCGTGCCGACGCCGCCGCAGAGCGCCCGGCAGGCCACCAACCCGTTCCGCATTGACGGGTCTCCGCCGCCCTCCATCCCTAGGGCGACTAAGGAGCCACCATGCCCAAACTCGACCTCTTGCAGGGAACCCTCGACATGCTGGTGCTGCAGGTGCTATCCGGCGGCCCGATGCACGGCTGGGGCATCGCCCAACGCCTCCAGCTTCTCTCCAAGAACACCCTCCAGGTCGAGGAAGGCTCTATGTATCCGGCAATGTACCGCATGGAACACAAGGGCTGGATCACGGCCGAATGGGGCGTTTCGGAGAACAACCGCAAGGCCAAGTTCTACCAGCTCACCGCCGAAGGCCGGAAACAGCTTACTGCCGAAACCAAGGACTGGAACCGCCTCTGCCTCGCCATCCGCGACGTGATGGCCGGCGCCAGCTGAGCCCGGCCGGCCACCAGGTGGTTTCGCGTTGAAGACAGTCCTCACCTCCGTCCTGTCCCGCCTCCGCGCACTCTTCCACCGCCACCGCCTGGAGCGGGAGATGCTTGAGGAGATGCGCCTGCACCTGGAGGCGTTGCGCGACGATTTTATCAGCGATGGCATGACGCCGGAGGAGGCCCGCTGCGCCGCCCTGAAACGCTTCGGAGGCCTGGCCCAGCTGGAGGAACGGTGCCGCGACGAGCACGGATTCGCCTGGGTCGGGCAGACGTGGAAGGACCTCCGGTTCACCCTGCGCTCGCTGCGCCAGGCCAAGCTCTACGCACTCGCGGTGGTGCTCTCCCTAGTCTTCGGTGCCGGGGTCGCAGCCGTGGCGGCCACCTTCACGCTGTGGGCTTTCGCTACGAAGCGACCCTGGGGCGCGGAACGCCTGTTCCTTGTTGGCAGCAGCCAAAGCAAAACCCCGGGCCAATGGGTCCGGTGGGGCGTGGACTTCGCCGAACTCCAAGCTCGACACACCGCGATTGCCGATTTCGTCGCCGCCGGGGAGTTCCTTGCCAAGGTCGAGGTGGAGCGCGGCCCGCCCTTTGCACGGATCACCCAACTCACCCCCGGTTGTTTCGAGTTCTTCGGCATCACGCCCCGGCTGGGTCGCGGCCTCCGGGCGGCCGACTACCTACCGGGCGCCAAACCCGTCGTAGTGATCGGATACGTCCCCTGGCTTCGCATCTTCAATGGCGACGAACAGGCGCTCGGCCGCACACTGCGGATCGACGGCCAAGACTGCCGCCTCGTCGGAGTGCTCGACTCAGGCTCGCCGTTCCCCTCCGTGATGACCGGCCACTTCTACGTGCCCTATGTCGGGCAGCCCGACCCGGGGAAGCCCTTCGAACAACGGATGATCATCGCCGCGCGGCTACACCCGGGGGTCACCCCGCTGCAGGCGAACGCCCGCCTCGCGCTGGCGCCACCCGTAGGTCTCGGCGACGATGCCCGACCCTTCTTCGCCGCGCATCCACCGGTGCTGGTTCCGATCGATCGGGTTCTCAACCACGACGTCAACAACGCGATTCTGGTCGGCGGCGTACTGCTCTACCTGATCGCCTGTCTCAACGTCGTGAACCTGGGCCTGGTGCGACTGCTGGCACGCTGGCGCGAGTTCGCCATTCGCCTGAGCTTGGGCGGTTCTCGCCGGCAGGTTATGCGTCTGCTGCTGCTTGAGCACGGGATCCTGGCCTCCGTCGCGGTCGCCCTGTTGCTGCTGTTCTTCCGTCATGGCGCCAACCTCGTCTTCGCCGCCATCACCGGGGACCCCAACCTTCGCAACGCTTTCTTCTTAGAGCCCTTCCACCTGTGCTGCATTTTCGGTGGCACCGCGCTCGCCATACTTACGGCCATCGTCGTTTCCGCGCTCCGGTTACGCCGGGTCCACCTCGGCGCTGCGCTCAAAGAGGGCGATAGTTCCGGCGGCGAAAGCCGGCGCATGAAGCGGCGGCGTAACGCGCTCATGATCGCGCAGGCCACCTTGGCCGTGGTGCTGATGACGGCCACCGGGCTCATGGCCCTGAGTCTCGCGCGCATCATGCATGCCGACTTCGGATTCGACTCCTCCCAGCGGCTGAAAGTGTGGCTGGCCTTCCCTCGGGGGCACCCCTCCGACGCAGCCGACCGCCGACCCTATTTCGAGAAGCTGTGGGCGCAGCTCGCGTCACGCCCCGAGATCGCCGGCCACAGCATCGGGCAAGATGCGATGCTTCCCGGTAGCCATCGCAACACCACCCCTGTGATCGCACCCGATGGCTCCGTGATCATGGTCGCCGGTTGCAGCGCGGATGCGAACCTCGGCGACAATCTGGGGCTGCGTCTCCATTCCGGACGCTGGCTCTCCAACCTCCCCGGCACGAAGGAGACCGTGCTCACCGAGAATCTCGCCGCCCGGCTCTTCCCGGCCTCGGATCCCCTCGGCCGCGAAGTCCACAGCGGCGCGCACGGAGAGACCGCACTCACAGTAGTGGGCGTCGTGCAGGATGTGCGCGACACCCTGCGCGAGCCCACCGGCTTCCGCCTCTTCCTGCCCTTGTGGATGGACCCTTCGCGTATCGAGACGATGATCCTGCGGCTGGCGGGCCCCATGCGCCCAAAGTTCGATTACGAGATTTTCGAGGCGATCAGGGGCTTCGACCCCGAGGTAATTCCCGCCTTTGTCTCCCCCATCCAGGAGCTGCTCCAGCCCGCCATCAGCCGCGAGCTCTACGTCCTGCGCGCGCTCTGCGGGTTCGCCGGCATCGGCTACGTCCTGGCGCTGGTGGCCCTCTTCGCCACTACCGCCTACACGGTGGAAAGCCGCATGCACGAGTACGGCATCCGACTGGCACTGGGGTCGACACCCCGGGCCTTGCGTCTCCATGTTTTGGGGCAAGGGATGGCCTGCGCGCTGTACGGCCTCGGCCTCGGCACGGTGCTCGCCGGAGGGCTGACCTGGCTCATGCGCGAGCTCCTCTTCCAAACCAGCGGCTTCGAGCCGGTCGTCAGCCTGGTAATCGCCGTGCTTCTCGCTGCCGCCACGTTGCTCGCGAGCCTACGCGCCGCCCTGCGCGCCGGCCGCGCGAATCCGGCCGCGCTGCTGAAAGCCGAGTAAGCGACGAGCAGTGACAGTTTCCCATTGACGGCCTAGGGGAAAGCCCACCTTCCTTAGAGCCCCTAAGGATGAGGACTACAACCGACACCCCTGTGTCCACCCCGCACACCCCTGCCTGATGAAACCGTTCCGCTCGCCCCTGTTCTGGGTCCTGTTCGCGCTGGCCGCCGGCGGCGCCGCGCTGTTCGCTAAGACGCAGTTCGCCCGCGCCTTCCCGCTCCTCGACCAGCCGCTCACCATGGGGCGACAAGCCGCCACCGAGGCGGCCGAACGCCTCGCCCACGAACAGGAATGGAGTCCCGGCGCCTCCGCCCGTACGGCCACCCGCCTCCGGCAGGATTCCGAACTTACGACCTTCATCGAGTTGGAGTCCGGCGGGAAGGAGAACCTGGGGACATTGCTCCGCGAGGGAAAGATCACGCCCTACCGCTGGCAGGTGCGCCTGTTCCGCGAGAAGGACGCGGCGGAGACGCTTGTGCTCTTCCGCCCCGACGGCCGCTTCCTCGGTTTTCGGGAAAAACTCCCCGAAGCCCAACCTGGCCCGGAGCTCACCGAGCCGGCAGCCCGCAGCTTGGCGGAAGCCAAGGCGACGGCCCTCGGGGTCGACCTGGGCGCGTATCATCTCGCCGAGAGCAAGAACAACCGCACCAGCTCCGGCCGCCTCGACCAGTCCTTCACCTACGAACGCGAAGAGCCGCTCCTCGGTGCCGGACGTGACCAGATCATGCTCACCGTCCGCGGCGATCGTCTCTGCGGCATCGAGCCCCACGTGAAACTCCCGGAGGACTTCGCCCGCCGCTACACCGCCATGCGGGCGAGCAACACCAACCTTCAGCTCGCCGCCAACGTTGCCTTCTTCCTGCTGCTCGGCCTCGGTGGCTGCGTCGGCGGCCTGATCTATCTGGCCCGCAAGGGAGCAATCGACTGGCGAGGCGCGTTCCTCCCCGCCGGCACGCTGGCGCTGGGCGCAATCGCTTCCGCGCTCAACCTGCTCCCCCTCTCCTGGTTCGACTACGACACCGCGCTCTCTCCGGGCGAGTTCCAAACCAAGACCCTCGTCACAGGGGTGATCGGCGGCCTCGCGTTGGTCGTTTTCATACCGATACTCGCCGCCGCCGAAGGGCTGGGCCGCGCCGCCTTCCCCGGCCACCCCAGCCTCTGGAAAGTCTTCTCCCGGCGGGCCGCTGGTAGCCGCGAGGTCTTCGGGGCCGTCGCGGCCAGTTACGGTCTTTCCGTGCTCATGTTCGGGTATGCGGTATTCATGGCGCGTTTCGGCGTCGAACACCTCGGCTGGTGGTCGCCGTCCAGCGCCCTCTTCGACCCCAGCCAACTGGGTGCCACCTTCCCCTGGGTCTCCCCGGTGTTCATCTCCTTCATGGCCGGCCTGACGGAGGAATGTATGTTTCGGGCTCTGCCGCTGGCCGGCGCGGTATTGCTGGGCCGGCGCTTCGGGCGCTCCTGGCTCTGGATCGGGGCCTTCGCAGTTCTACAGGCCATCGTCTTTGGCGCCGCCCACTCCAACTATCCGACGATGCCCGGCTGGGCGCGCATGGTGGAGCTGCTGCTCCCCTCCTTCATGTTCGCGGCCCTCTATCTGCGCTTCGGACTGCTGCCCGGGATCATGACCCATTTTCTCTATGACGTGATCTGGTTGGGTCTGCCCGTCGCCGCCGACCAAGCACCCGGGGCCCGACTGAATTTCTTCATCCTCGCGGGCTTCGCCCTGGCCCCTTTGGTCTGGGTACTGATCTGCGGCCTGCGCGCCGGTGCATGGATCGACCTGCCCGCCGAGTTGCGCAACGCGGGCTGGACGCGCCCCTTAATGACTTCAGCCGCGCCGCCCCCCCTGCCCGCGCCCGCCGCAAACGCCGCCAGCCCGGCAACCTTGCGCCTCGTATTCGCGGCCGGCCTGCTCGCGCTGATCGCCTGGGGCGTCTCTCTGTCGCGCTCCGTTCCCGACATGCCCGGTCTGGCCCAGCGCAAGGATGAGGCGATCGCCCAGGCCCGCGCCGCGCTCGTGGTGGAAGGCGTCCCGCTTGGCGCCGACTGGGAAGTCATCCCGCTCGCCCACTCCGACTCCGGCAACGAGCGCACCTTCGTCTGGCAAACCTCGGGGGCCGCCGCCTTCCGCAAGCTCTCCGGCAACGCGCTTGCGCTGCCCGGATGGCGCGTGCGCTTCCTGCGCAGTACGCTCCCGCTGCCCGACCGCGCCGAAGAGTATCGGGTCTTCCTGACCGGCGCCGGCCAGGTGCAACGTTACGAGCACGTTCTCCCGGAGACCCGCACCGGCGCGCAGCTCCAAAAAGCGGAGGCGCAGGCCATCGCTGAGCGCGAGCTCAAGCGCATCTACCAGATGGAGGCAGCCGACCTCGTCCTCGTCACTGCCAACGAGACCAAGCAACCCGCCCGCAGCGATTGGCGCTTTGTCTGGAAGGACCCCAAGGTCGACCTCAACCAGGGCGAATCCCGCCTCTGGATCAAGTTGGCCGGCGACGCCCTCTGCGGCTACGAGCGCCATGTCTTCATCCCCGAGGAGTGGACTCGCGCACAGGCTTCGGGTGACAGTGCGCGCAATCTGACCACCGGGCTCCTCAACTTCACCACCGTGATCGCCCTGATCGCCGCGCTTATCGCCGCCGCCCGCGCCCGGAAGGCATTCCCTTTCGCCTGGCGTACGGCCCTTGCGGTCGCCGGAATCATTCTGGTGGTCTTCTGCGCCCAGGGCTTCGTGAAATACCCCTCGCTGCTCGCGTGGTGGGCCACCGACGAGTCCTTCAAGGTGCAAACAATTCGTTTTGCCGTCGGCGGCGCCGTGGGCGCCATCTTCAGCGCCAGCTTTCTGGGTGCTCTGGCAGGGCTCGGTACCGGCCAACGCGCCAACCCGGCTCGCACCAACGCGGAGTTTCTAGCCGGGCTCGGCGCCGGATTGATCCTGCTCCTTGGGGAGCGTCTCGTGCTCCACGTCACGCCCCAGATCAGCCCGTGGCACTGCGGCATCAACGGAGCTACTACCGGCATCCCGTTCCTGAGCGACCTCTGGATGGTGATGGCGCTGGTACCCATGGCGCTATGCTGGATCCGCGTGCAGACCGCCCTGCCCGCTCGCCTTGGGACCGGCCTCGGCCGTACGGCGGCCGTAGCGACACTGGGACTCTGTTACGGGGCCTCCTTCAACGCGAACCAGTGGCTGCCCATCGTGCTCTCCGGTTTGGTCTGCGCCGTCGGCTTTGTGCTGATCGACCGCCTCGTCCTGCGCACCCACCCCTCCGTGCTCGTGGCCGTCGCCATGGCCCGGTTTCTTGGCAAAGCCGGCGTCGAGCTCTTCCAACGTGGGCACCCCGATGCCGTGCGCGACGCTCTCATTGCCGCGGCCCTGATCAGCGTCCTTGGCCTGGTGCTCTACCGCCTCCTGCGCCGACAACCGGCCGCCCACCCGGAGGCCGAGCCGCCCACTCTCCCACGCACCGCCGCCCTCCCGACCGCCCAACAGCCCGCATCCGTCTCCTGAATGACGCAGGCCCCCTCCGTAGTACGGGTCTTCCGACCCCTGTTGCGTGCGTCCGCACTCCGGCACCGCTGGCGCGGAGGCCTGCGCTGCTCGGCGAGCGGTCGGGCCCGGCCTCATTGAATACCAGTTGTCCATTTCCCAATGACCCACTTGCATGAACTCAACCCCTAAAACATGAACCTGCTGCACCGTACCCGAACGACACTCGGCCTCGTTTCCTTCTGCACCCTTGCTTGCGCCGCGCCCGCCGCCGAAAAGTTCGACCTAAGCCGGATCGCTCCGGTGCCTGCCACCGAGCAGATCCCGGTAATGGACTTTTTCCGCCCAGCGATCTTGCAGGAGCCGAAGCTCAATCCCTCCGGCACGCATATCGCGGCGATCGTCACCGCCGGGGAGGACAAGCACCAATTGTTGGTCTACGATCTGAAAACCCAGAAGATCGAAATGGCCGGCGGCTCAGGCGACAAGGACATCTACCAGGTCAATTGGCTCAACGACGCGCGGTTGGTGTTCAGTCTCTCCAGCCGCAAGATGTATGGCCTTGGCTTCCTAGCGGCGGACGTGGGCTCCATCAGCCGGGGCTACCCGCTGCTGCAGTATTGCGGCTCGAACCTCGTCTCCGTCCCCGTAAAGGATCGGCTTCATCCCCTGGTGTGGAACCGCTACGACGCCCTTTCCCCCAACCCGGTCGACCTGGGCGTGGCGGTTGTCCAAACCGACATCAAAACGGGGGTCCTGATCGATCTGGGCAAATCCAACGCGTCCCATTCGGATGCCATGGATGCACGCGACAACAATCTGCGACACATCGAATCACGCTATCCCGTGCCTCACCCCGGGATCACCTTCCGCTACCTCACGGACAAGGAGGGGCAGCTCGCCTATAGTTTCACCTCCGATGAGGGCCGCATGGCGATGTTCCGATTGGCCAATAAGCGCTGGGAGAAATGCCCGGTGGACCTGGAACACATCGACGTCATCGATGCGGCAGATGAGGCCGGGCAAGTGGTGGTACTCGGTCCGCGGCAGGAAGGGCAACCGCGCGCCCTGCAACTAATGGATGCGGCAACCGGCCAGCTCGGCGCTGTGCTGCTGCAGGATCCGGAGTATGACTTCCACGGCTGGCTCTATCGCAGTCCGGCCACCCATCAGATCATGGGCGCCAACATTCAGCGCAACGGGCCCAAAGTATCCTGGTTCAATGAGGACTACCGCAACCTCCAGAAGCTCCTCGAGGGTTATTTCCCGGGGTTGGTCGTCCGCATCATTGGCAGCGACGAGGCACAGAAGCTGTTCCTGATCGCGACCTCCTCTGACCGCCAACCGGTGACCTACAGCTGGGTCGACTTGGAGAAGCGCAGCGCCGGCCTCTTCAAGAACTCGGCCCCCTGGATCGACCCGCAGCGCATGCGGCCGATGAACATCATCAAATACAAGACCCGCGATGGCCGCCGGCTCGACGCCTATCTCACCCTGCCCGCCGGCGCCTCCAAAGAGAACCCCGCGCCACTCGTCGTCCTGGCCCACGGCGGCCCTTGGGTACGCGATACTTGGGGCTACGATGGTGAGGTCCAGTTCCTCGCCAATCGCGGCTACGCGGTGCTCCAGCCGAACTATCGCGGCTCCCCGGGCTACAACTGGATGTTCCCCGAAGAGGACGAATGGGATTTCCGCAAAATGCATGACGATGTGACCGACGCCACCAAGACGATGATCGCCTCGGGGCTGATCGACAGCGGGCGTATCGCCATCATGGGAGGCTCGTTCGGCGGGTATTTGGCGGTCTCCGGCATAGTTAACGAACCGGCGCTCTACCGGTGTGCGGTGACCATGGCCGGCGTCTTCGACTGGGAGCAACTGATCAAGGACAAGAAATACAACAAATACGAATCACCGACGTATGGCCGGATGCTACGCAAGCTGGGAGACCCGAAACAACAACCTGAGAAATTCGACTCCATTTCGCCCGGCCGCCATGCCGACCAGATCCGGGTGCCGGTCTTCGTATCCGGCGGCAAAGATGACCAGACCGTAGAGATCGAGCAGTCAAAGACGCTGATCTCCGCCCTCAATCGGTTCAAAGTGCCCCACGAGACCTATATCGTCAGCGAGGAGGGGCACGGTATGGCGCATTTCGACAAGCGCGTCGAACTCTACACCCGCATCGAGTCCTTCCTCGCCAAGAACCTCACGGCGGGCAAATAGGTCGAACGCTTCGGATACACTCGAGCTTCGACTGACGGGGTCCCTGGGCTGGACCGCGTGGACCTCAACGCGGTCTGCCCGGCGATCGAGGTTGCTGCCGGACGCAGAGCGTCCACCGGATCGCAGATTGCCGGGGCGCGCCCCGGCAAGCGCAGCGGGAGGATTCTCACTCCAGCGCCTGGCGGAGCACGATCACTCCATCCATGCCCGGCGCCGGCAGGATCAGGTCTTCGGCACCACCGTCTTCAGGCGAATATCCACCTTCAGGATGTGCTGATGGATCCAACTGCTCGCCGCGGTGTGAAGCTTCTGAAGAAACGCCGCGGTCGGCCCCTGAACCTGGTACTCGACCTTGAGTTTGCCGAAAGCGGCGAGGAATGCCGCATGGGCCTGAATATTTTCCTCGTGGCTGGGGCAATGGTAGCGATTCATGCACTGCTCCTCGAACTTGAAGTGGTTGACCACGTAGCCTTCGAGAAAATGGACGAGCCGATCGACGTCGCCGGCGGGAATGTGGGAGCTGTGAGTCATCGCCTCGAGCTTGTTGATATGCTCGAAGAGGACCTTGTGCTGCGTGTCCACTAGCGGAACACCGGTTTCATACTGACTGCTCCATTGCAACATGGGCGGGAGGGGTTGGAGGTTGTCGGGCCCTTCCTTCTTCGGCTTCCCGAAGCAAACCTTGAGCCCGGTCGACCCTCGCCCCGGTTCCCGCCCCAGGAGGTTCGCGCTACGGAGCCGGTGACGGATGACGAAAGGCGACTATCGCTGAACGCGTTTCAAGGCGGGAAACGAATCCGACAGAACCAACAAGGCGATGCTGCGCACCTGACCCGGCACGCGCCAGACGAAGCCCCGCCGCTCCAGAGTGAGCACCATTGAGTGCACGCTCGGTGCGGTGATCTGAAAGAAGCGCTGCATGTCGGCCTCCGCCGGGGCGCAGCCGTTTACCAAGCTGTATTGATGGATATAGGCGAGGAATTGCCCTTGCCTCTCCGTCGGTGCCGCCGTCTTGGGTCCATCCGCCATCATTCGACTTCCCGTTTCTCCTCACCCCAGATGCGGGCAAGGGTGGCTTGGATCTTCTTTTCGAAGCGCGCGATGAGCTCGCGATTGGCGGCGACCAGCTTCTGCTCCGCCTCGAAGCCGGTGGAGCAGATACGGACGTGAGTTCGGAGTGAGTGGGCACGGGCGACGCCACCGGGAAAGTTGGGACGCGAAGCCTCACCGCGCGGGTCGCTTCGACAAGTCTGGCATCTTCTTGAAACGATCCAGCGCCGACGCTCGCCAATCCGGCGTGGCCGTGGGCGCAGACTGACCAGCGGGGCGCAGGTCCGTCGGCTTCACCACTTCCGGAGTCGCCGGGGCCACCGGCGCAGTCGCAGCGACCGCTACCACGGGCGCCACTGCGGGCCGCGCGAAAAAGGAGCTTTGGCTGAACGTTGGCGGTCGCGCTTCACTGGTCGCCGGCGGATTTGAGGCGACGGGCGCGGCGATAGCTTCCGCGCGCCAGCCGATCCGCACCATTTGGCCGGTGCCGAGTTCGACTTCGACTTCGGCGAAATCGAGTTCGCTGAATTCGACCTTCTCGGCGAGTTCCGTGGCCTGCACGATGCCGATGAGCAGCGTTTTCAAAACCGCGCGATGCGCATGGGCGGCAACCAGGGAGCGCAGCGTCGCGAGTTCGACCGCTTCGGCCTGCACCAGGCGGACCCGCACCCGCCGCCCCGCTCCGAGTTCGTAATCCACACCACCCAACAAGAAACCGGCCTGGCCGAGGACGTCCGCAGTCAAGTCGATCTCACGCAGCGTCGCCAACGTATCGGCTTCCGTGCTCGGACGCAGGGCCGCTACTCCAGCCGTGAGATCCGCGCGCAATTGCTGCATCTGTCCCGCGGTCGCAGTGACGGCTTCGCGGAGTTCGGCCGCCTTGGCCGGCATGGTTTCCACGGCCTGCCGGACGGCGGCGGCCCGCTGGCCCAGCTGATCGATCTTCTTGGCGATTCTTTTCATAGCTGCGGGTTGGGTGGTGTGCGGAGTGTATCGACGGCGGTGTCGAGCTGTTCGAGAAACGCGCTCTCTTTGGTGAGCTCCTCCTGTATAGGATCATTGGTTTCGGCACCTTGCTGCACCCCCTCGGCGAAGCGGGCCTGCGCGCCGCGCAGATGCTCGAGGCGCAGTGTGGCGACGTGTTCCAGCGACGCCAGCGTGCTGTGAATCTGCTCCAACTCGCGAGAGAGGCTGTCCACTTTCTGCGCCATCGTCCCCTCGTGCACTGCGGCAATCGCGCGCGTGAGGTCGGCCCCGAGTGACTTCAGGCCTTCGCTGAACTCGGCCACGGCCGCCGATCCAGCTGGCTCGCGCCCGAGCTGCTTTTCAATCGCATCCTGAATGCCCTGGAGCCCCGTCTGAAAGCCCGCGAGCTGGCCGACCACCCGCGCGAGCGGGTCGTTCTTGTCGGCGCCGTGGGAGAGCTGGTTGCGCCGGAACGTCCGCTTAATCTCCTCCCAGCGGGCCGCCTCCTCGGGCGTCTGCGCCCCGATCAGTTCCTTGAACTTGAGGTAGTTCGCCTCCGCACCCGTCGTGAGGGTCTGCGACTCGCCGCGGTAGTGGTCGACGATCAACGCCCGCACCTCGACGTCGTTCATCAGCGGTACGATCTTTTCCGCGAGCCGGTTCATGTTGCGATACGAGCCCTGGAGCCGAAACGGCGGCTCCGTGCGAAACTCGTCCGCCTGCGCGGCCGAGTGGATGTACTCGAGGTTTTACCTTCAAGATGACGTCGCCGATCGCGATCAGCTTCTTCATCACCGCTACGATCTCGTCCGCCTCCTGCGCCGAGTAGCTGCCTTCGAAGCTTTCGGCCGCGCCGCCCTCCGCCACGCGAATAAACGCCCGGATATCCCGCTGGCTGCGTTGGGTGAGGGGCGCGAGCACGGCGTTCGACGTCACGGCGTTTTCCAGATAGCTCGCCTCGAAACTCTCCCGGCTGCCGCCGATGATGTCGCCGAGGTTGTAGGTGTCGGCGCGGTTCGCGAGCATGTCGGGGATGCGGAACTTCTGGCCGCTCTCCGTGTAGGGATTGCCCGCCATCACGACGACGACTTTGCGGCCGCGCAGATCGTGGGTGCGGGCCTGCCCGCGCCAGACGCCCTCGATCTTGCGCTGGCCGTCGCAGAGCGAGATGAACTTCTGCAGAAACTCCGCGCTGCAATGCTGGATATCGTCGATGCACAGCATCACGTTGTCGCCCATCTCCAGGGCGAGGTTCAGCCGCTGCAACTCTTCGCGCGCCGCCGCATTCGGCGCCCCGGCAGGATCGAGCGACGTGACGTCCGCACCCAGCGCCGGGCCGTTGATCTTCACGAAGACGATCCCGAGCCGGCTCGCGACATACTCCAACAGCGTCGTTTTGCCGTATCCGGGAGGAGAGATGAGCAGCAACAGGCCCATCAGATCCGTGCGCTTGGCCGCGCCCGCCGCGCCGATCTGTTTCGCGAGGTTGTCGCCGACCAGCGGCAGGTAGATCTGGTCGATGAGCTGGTTGCGAACAAAGGAAGTCAGTACCCGAGGTTTAAATTCCTCCAGCCGCAACTGGGTGCGTTCGCGCTCGAGGAGCGCGCGCTTGCACTGCTGCAACTGGGTGAAGCGCGGTGCGACGGAGGCGTCGTAGTGGGCGAGTTTCTGGCGAAACGCGGCGTAGTCGAAGACGTAGCGGCCCTCGCGCACGACGGCGTGCGCACCCTTCATGCCTTCGAGCGTCTGCGTGGTCTTGGCCGACACCACGCGCGGGGAGAAATCTCCGCCACAGAACACGAGCGCCGCGATCTCCTCGACGTAGTGCGCCGCTTCTGGGCGCCCGCGCACGAAGCCGCGCACAAAATCGCGCACGCTGTCGAGTTCGCCCCCCGGGTGCGCGGCAAGCGAGGCGCGCGTGCCCGCCAGGGCGGCAGCACCGCCATTGCTGATGAGCTGTTGCTGAAACGCGGCGACGGCTTCGTTGGCCTCGCGGCTCACGACGAACGCGTCGCCGCCGCTCAACTCGTGAAACAGGTATTCACCCGCCGCCGTCGAGATCTCCGCCGGGTAGAGTCTCGTATCCGCGATGAAAGCCGCCAGGAGCGCGCGCAGGGCCGTTATGTAGTCATGTTGCCCGGCATCGCCGGGGAAAAGCCGGTTGCGCTCGCCCAAGCCCTTGAGTTTGGCGGTCCAGAGTCTCCGCGTCTCCGCGGGGCAGAACCGGTGCCAGAACACTACGGCGCAGGCCCGCGCGGTGGGCTCATAGCGGGCCAGTTGCAGCAGCTCGTGGGTGACCACGAGTGCGTCGAAGATTCGCGCCCCGTCGAGGTCGTGGACGCCCTTGGTGTAACCTTCGTCGTAGCGGGAGGCCGCGAAATCTCGCACCAGCGCGAGTCGCTCTTCGGCGCTGCGGGCGGCGATGGCGGCGGTCTCGCCGCGCGCCTCGACGGCGGCGAGCAGGCGGGCGGCGAGATACTCGGCGCGATAGACCTGCGCGTTCTCCGAGACGAGCTCCTGATCCCACACATCGCGCGCCGCCAGAAACGCCTCATCGGTGATCGGTGCGAAGTACTTCGTACTGGTGAGGTGGAGGTGCGGGACGCCGTCGCGATTCACCACGGCGAGCTCCAGCGGCTGCGTGTTGAAATTGAAGCGGTGTTTGCCAAGCTGGATCACCTCGCTGCCGCCGACAAACAGCTCCTGTTTGTCGCGGAGCTGGCGCACGGCCTCCTGCTGCAGGCTCTTGAGGCGGCCCTGCAGATCGTCGGCTTTCACCGAGTCGCCGAGGTCGAGGAGCTGGGCGATGAGGTCGCGCACTTTGCCGACCATGAGATCGGCAGCCATGAGCGCGTTGATCTCGTCGACGGACTTGAGCGCGGCGAGGCGGTTCTGGATGGATTTGAGGACGCGTTCGGCGGCGGTGAGCAGGGCGGCGGTCTTGCGATTGCGTTGTTCGACGAGGGTGACCTTGCGCTGCTCGAAGGCCTCGAAGACCGCGGTGCGCTTCTCCGCGAGTTGTACCGTGAAGTCCTCGTAGTCGGCAAAGGTGCCCTCCAGCTCCTCGATCTGCACACTGAGGCGGTTGAGGTATTCGTCGCACTTGGCCGGGGTCTGACAGAGATCGAGGTAGCTGGCGACGGCCTGCCCGAGAAGCTTCATCTGCGCGGCGAACTGCGCGGTGCCCTCGGCGGCGGCGAGACTTTGCAGGCGGTTCTTGAGCGCCGCCTTCACCTGATTGAGCGTCGCATAGATCGCTGTGATACAATCTATGATACGCGTGGCCTCGGTGGCATCATCGATGCGCAGGCTGTTCACGATTTCGATCAGCAGCTCCAACTCGCCCCCCTCGGCCGCGACGGCTTCGGCGATTTTCCGCCCCTCGGCGCCCTTGGCGACCTTCTCGGCGGCAACCTGATATTCGGTGGCGCGCACTCGATAGGGCTCCAACGCCGCCGGCTGCAGCAGGAAGCTCACGCAACGCTTCGCGAGCTCGGCGGATTGGGCGGCGACGGACGTCTCGGTTTCCCCGATGGCGGCGAGGTCGACGTAGCGGACCTCCTTCAGCGTGATCAACTCACCGCGGAGCTGGCGCAGCGCCGCGAGGTTTTGCACGAAATCCGGCAGCGTGCGAAAACTCGCGCGGCGCACGAGGTTGAAGCGTTCTTCGCAGCGCGCCCGCGCGTCCCTCACGCGCTGGGCGGCCTCGCGTTGCAGCCGGCGAACCTTGTCGAACTCCTCGACGGCTTTGTCGGCGGCGGCGGCGAGCTGGCGCAAGGCGTCGTCGAGCTGGAAACCCTCGTCCGACTTGAGCCATGGATAAGCGTCCAGGATCGCGCCGCAGCGCTTCACCAGGTCGGAATAGAGTTCAGCGTAGGGACTCTCGCGACCGACGAGGGTGAGCACCTCGTTGCACTCGGCCAGGCAGCGCACGACATCCTTGTTCCCCACTTGGTAGAGGAACGCGTCGCGCTGGCCGGGGGGCTCGTAGCCGGGTTGGTGGAACGGAGTCTGCCGGAGCTGAATGGTGTGGTGCTTCTGCGCCTCGTCGCCGTTGCGGAAAAGCACGAGGTAGCCATCGGCGAAGAGGGAAAACCCGTGGCAGGTGATGCGCTCCTCGATTTTCTGCGCAATGAGCCGGTACGGGAGCAGCACGTATTCGCCGGTGCTTCGATTGTAGAATACGTAGAGCGAGTCCTCGCCGTTGGGCGCATGGACGATGCGCTCGAGCACGAGGTCGCGCTCGCGGCTGTCGAACCGTTTCAGATCGCCGGTGGCGAGATAGTAGCCGTCGGGAAAGATCAGGCCGTGGTCCTCCGGCAGGAGCGCGCACGACTGGCCAATCGAATCGACGCGCACGGCCGTTTGCTGCTTCTCGTTGAACATATAGTAGCGCGCCGCGGTTTCCTTGTAGGGACGCACCTTGAGCACGATCACGTGCGGCAGTGGAGTGGTGTAGGAGATGTCGGCGTCGTCGACCTTCTGGTTTCGGTCTTCGACCGGCTCGGCGTAGATGCCCTCGCCGGTGGCGGTGTTGTCCTCGACCTTCAGCGTGAGGTCGCCTCCGATACAGTCGACGAAGATGCGGTCCTCGATCGAGACGTGCGAGTGGCTGCCATAGCGAAACGACTCGCGCGGCGGCGTTTGCCAACGGAACTCGAACTGCGGGGGGAAGCCCTCACGGCGGAACTCGGCTTCGGCGCGGCCGTCGACGTAACGCAACTGCCCGCCGTTGAAGGCCCACTTGAAGACGGCAATATCGTTCCCGCCCGCGCCCACCTGGAAAACAAAATAGAGGTGGGCGCCGATGAGGGAGAACTTGCTGAACGCCGCCTTCGCATAAACCTGATACAACCGTTTGAAATCGGTGAGGAACACCTTGTCGTCAAGGGAGGTAAGGTCGGTTTCCTTGAACGAGCCCTCCGCGGCGTCGCGCTGATAGGCGGCGAAGACGTCGGCGAGCTCGATCTCCTTTTTCAGACCGAAGAGGACGTTGAAACCAAAGAGGAAGCGGCCCTGGCCGAGCTGCACCATGTCGCGCGGCATGCAATTGTGCGCGGTCGTGATGCGATCGGACTGAAGCAGTTTGAATTCGATCGTGCCGAAAACTTCCTGACGCCGCGCATCGAGCCGCCCCATCCGTTCGCGCAGGGCGGCACCGTTCGCTTGCAGGCGCTGGCGGATGATCTCGTACGTGGCACTGCCCAGCGCGGTCGCCGCGGCTACCGGCGTAGGGGAGGCGGGCACAATCGGCTCAGCCATGGTCAAAAGGACGGACGATCAAGCGTGGGGCAACGCCCGAGTCTCAGGCCTGTGCGACCGAATGCGGGGCGATGATCGCGGCGGCCGGCGTATCGGCGAGGCCGAGCGACTTCGCCATCGTGAGTGCGGCGGCGATGGCGCTGTTGCGCTCGTCCCCCGCGCTCGCGGCGACTAGTTTGCCCAGCAGCGCGGCGATGGAGAGGTTCTTGATGTCTTCCGTGCGGATACCGAAGGCGTCGATCCACCCGCGCACCTGCGTCTTGAAATGCTCCGGATCGCCGTTGAAGAAAGTGGTCTTGATGTCGGTGAGCGTCTCGCTGTTGTCGACGAGGCGGTCCACGGATTTTCCGTTGCCCACGGCGCGGACGATCTTCTCGAAGAAGTCGTTTTCGCCGCCGACGATGTCGATGTTGGAGTGCTTGAGTGCCTCGCCGACGAGTTGGGAGTGGGCCTGCGCGATGTCCTTCTGCACGTTGATTTGCGCGAGCTCGACGTCACGGTCTTTGGCGAGGCGGAGTTTGAACTCCTCGTGCTCCTTGCCAGCGACATGAAAGAGCTTCATCGCGGCGGCCTTCAGCTCGATGGCCTTCGCCTCGGCGTTGCCGCGGGCCTCGATGCCGGCGGCGGCCGCAAGTTCGCGATCTTTGATACCAGAAGCCTCGGCCTCGGCCTGGCTCTCGGTGACCTCGGCGTGCACATCGCCCTTGGCTTTGGTGACGTGTGCCTCGGCGAGGCCGACCTCCTGAATGGCGCTGGCATCGATTTTGCGGGCGTTGGCTTTGGCGATCGTGACGCGGGCTTCGGCCATCCCAACGGCGGCTTCGCGCGCGGTGGTGCCTTCGGCTTCCTGCTCCATGGCGTAGCGGCGCTTCTCGGATACCTTGGACTCGGCTTCGGCTGTGGTCTGGAGGCGTTCGGCGTCGCGGATGGCGACTTCACGCGCGCCCTCGGCCGCCGTGATGGCTCTGATCTTCTCGGCCTCGGCGAGGTTGCGCTCGGATTCCTTCTGCGCTTCGGAGGCGACGACCTTTTCGACCTGATCCTTGCGCGCATTCATCTGCGCTTCAATGAGGGTCACTTCACTCACGCGCTCCGCCGTCATGCGCGCCTCGATATTCGTCTTCTCCTCCTGCTGTTGGACGACGGTTTTCTGCTCGGCGACGACGATGGCGCGCTTGCGCTCCACCTCGACGGCGGCATCGGCGACCTGGACTTCCTTCTCCATCTCGGCGAGCGACACCGAACGCTCACGACGCACGCGCGCCTCCTCGCCTTCCTGCAGCGATTCTTGCTCCAGACGTTGCTTTTCCTTGAGCACGGTGAACTCCCGTTCCTGCACGGCGCGATTCATGTCCTCCCTGCGCAGACGGATCGCCTCGTCGGTTTCGAGCCGCTTGTTCTCGACGTCGAGGCGCCGGCCTTCGACGACCTTGGCGGTCTCGGCCTCCTCGTTGGCTTTCACCTCGGTGACGGCGCGCGTCTGCCGCGCGGTGTCTTCCTCGTTGCGGCGCCGCTGCTCACGTTTGGCGATATCGGCATCGGCATTCTCCTTCTCGATCTGCACCTGAGTGCGCTGGGAAAACTCGTTGGCGAGCACGCGTTCGCGTTGCGTGATCTCGGTGATCTTCTTGATACCCTCGGCGTCGAGCACGTTGTTGGGATCGTGCTGCTCAAGCGGAGTCTGCTCGAGATAGTCGATGGCCACATCCTGCAGAAGAAACCCGTCGAGGTCCTTGCCGATGGTGCTTTGGATCTGATCGCGAAACTTCGTGCGTTCGGTGAAGAGTTCGTGGAACTCCATCTGCTTGCCGGCGGTCTTGAGGGCCTCGGAGAACTTGGCCTCGAACAGCTCCCGCAACTGTTCGACATCGGACAACCGCTCGGGGTGAGCATTTGGGCGACCTTGCGCACGCTCTCCGTCGTGGCCTCGACGCGGATGTAGAAGGCGACCGTGATGTCGGCTCGGATATTGTCGCGGCAAACGAGGCCGTCTTTGCCCTTCCGGGTGATCTCCAGCTTTTTCACCGAGATATCGACGATGTGAATGCCCTGCACGATCGGCAGGCGCACCATCCAGTCGAAGGCGATCCGGATGCCGCCCCAGCCGGTTTTCACCCCGGCGCGGCCGGGTTGGATCCTTCGGACACAGAAGAGCGAAAGCAGGGCGCCCGCGAGAGCGAGAACGACGAGAAGGACGAGGAGGATGTTGACGATCACGGTGGGGAAGAAAAACGAACGTTAGGGGTATGCGCGGGGCTCACTCGGCGGTGTAGTGCGTAGGTGCTGGTGCCGCACGAGCCAAGACTAATCAGAAGACGCCCGAGTGTAATGTTGCGCCAATTTTCTCACCCGCCTCAAGTCGTTGGTGACGCGAGGCCGCGCCCGGCCCTCCGCCGTGGCATGGGTCTCCAGAGCCACGTTGCGTGGTTACGAACGCAGGCCCCGCCGGCACGGAGGTCGGCACCACCCTAGAGGGAGGCGCCCCGTCCCTACGGCCGGACGATGAGCTGCACGCGCTGGGCCGGCGTGAAATGCCGGCGGGCGAAGTCGCGCAACGCCTCCACGGTGACGCCCTCGATGTGCGCATCGTAGTTCTTCCAGTCGTTGACGGGCAGCCCATAGACGGCGTTGAGCGCGGCCTGCATGGCCCGGGCGCCGTTAGTCTGCAGGCTCATGCGCCGCGCGGCCTTCAGGCGCGTCTGGCAACGCAGCAACTCCTCGGGTGTGATCCCGCCGTCCTGCACGCGACGAATCTCCAGCTCGATCTCGTCGAGCACCTCACGGGCCTTGTCCGGTGAGGTGCCGGCATAGAAGCCGAACATCCCGGCATCGAGCGCGAGCACCCGGGTCGAGCGGACAAAATACGCCAGGCCCTTCTGCTCGCGCACGCGCTCGAAAAGATTCGAGGCCATGCCGCTAAACACTTCGTCGGCCACCTCGGAGACATAGTGGTCGGCCCCGCGGATGCCGGGACCAGGATACGCCTGGAACACGACCGCCTGTTGGCGGGGCTGGATCTCCTCGTAGTTGGCCGCCTGGGGGCCGGCAAACGCCGGCCCGGCTTCGGGCGCGGCGCCCTTGGGCAGCTTGGCGAGAAAGGCCTTCAGCTTGGGCGTGAGCTGCTTCGGCTCGAAGTCGCCAGTGACCGCGAGCACGCAGTTGCCCGAGACCATAAGCCGTTTGTGCAGCGTGCGCAGCCGCGCGGGGGTGACGGCCTTGAGCCCCTCCTCCGTGCCGTGCGTGTCGATGGCGAGCGGATGCGTGCCGAAAAACTTCCGACGCACGAGCTTGCGCGCGACGGTGACGACGTCGTCGGCCTGTTCGGCCAGCGAGGCGAGGTGCGACTCGCGTTCGATCTCCAGCGTGGCCGGGGTGAACGAAGGCGCTAGCACGGCCTGGCCGAGCACATCGAGCGCGCGGTCCACGTCGCCGGGCAGCACTTCGAGGCTGAGGCCGAAGGTGTTGTTGCCGGAAAACTCGCTGAACGAGCCGCCAACCTCCTCGATCAACTCGGCGACCTCGTCGGCAGTGCGCTTCTTGGTATCCTTTGTGAGGAGAGTGGCGAGCAGCGAGAGCGTGCCGCGCGCCTCCGGGAGATCATGGGCCACGCCGCCATGGCAGATGAGGCGCAGGTGGAGATTGGGCAGGCGCTTGTCGGGCAGGAGCAGCAGGCGGGCCCCGCCGGCCACGCGCACCTCGGTGAAATCGGCCAGCTCCGAGGCGGGCACTGCGGCGGTGGCCGCCGCGGCGGCGACCTTGGGATTCATCGACACGGAGGTGAAGCGCTCCGGCACGAAGTACTTCGTCGCCACCCGCTTGATGTCGGCCGGGGTCACGGTGGCCAGACGGTCGAAATAGTGGCGGCTGTAGTGGAGATCTCCCACGACGACCTCCGCGAGACCGATGCGCGAGGCCTGGCCGCTCATGGTCTTGCGCGAGTTGATCTCGCCCACGACGAGCTGGCGCACGGCCTTGCGCAACAGCGCCGGGGCGATGCCGCGGCGGCCGATCTTCGCGAGCTCGGCCTGCACCGCCTCGGACGCCTCGATACGCTTGTCCGGGTCGCAGAGCATCGAGATGTAGAAGAGCCCCACCGAACCGGGATTCCAGGCGCAGGCCTCGATCGAATGGACCAGGCGGCGCTTCTCGCGCAATTCCTCCCACAGGATGGAGCTGTTGCCGTAGCCGAGCACGGTGCCGAGAAGATCGAGCACGGGGGTGTCGGCATGGGCGAGGCCGGGGATCTGCCAGCCCAGGCCGGAGCGGGAGATCTGTACGTCCTCGAAGAGGTGGGCTTCGCGCGGGGCCAGCGGCACGGCTTCATCCGGCAGATACACCGGGGCGAGGCGGGCGCGGGGGGCGCTGCCGAAGTGCTTCTCCACGTCGGCCAGCAGCACGGCCGGTTCGAAATGGCCGGCGACCACGAGCACCAGGTTGTTGGGCACGTACCGGGCGCGGTAGTAGGCGACAAGATCGTCGCGGGTCACGCCCTCGAAGACGGTCTTGTGTCCGATGATCGGATGCTGGTAGGGGTGCTGGCGGAAGGCGGTCTCGAAGAGCGTCTGCCCGAGGCGCTGGTCGGGCTCGTCGAGGGTCATGTCGATCTCGCGCAGGATGACCTGCCGCTCGCGCTCGACCTCGTCGGCCGGGAAGGTGGAGTGCAGCACGGCATCGGCGAGCAGATCGAGGGCGACGGCCGCGTGCTCGCTGGGAATCTCGATGTAGTAGACGGTGCGATCGAAGGTGGTGTAAGCGTTGATGTAGCCGCCGTGGGCCTGGACGGTGGCGGAGATCTCGCGGCCGGCCCGGCGCTCGGTGCCCTTGAAGAGCATGTGCTCGAGGTAGTGCGAGAGGCCGCCGCCGAGCAGCGCCCCCTCGTGGATACTGCCGGTCTTCACCCAGACCTGCACCGAGCAGAGCGCCGAGGAGTGGTCGGGCTTGAGCAGCACCGTGAGGCCGTTGGGCAACACGTGGCGATGCACGGGGTCGGCCCAGAGCGGGCGGAGCAGATCGAAATCGCGGGAGCGGGTGCTGGGACGGCGGGTACGGGCGGCGGGCATGCGGAGAGGAAGGCGGAAGTGAGAAGGCAAAAGGAGGAAAGGCGGACGACAGAATTGCGGACCAGCGAACGAGTACGAGAAGGAGAACGACTCCCGGGTTCCCCCTCACTCCTTCACGTCTTCCTCGCCCTCGGCGAGGTTGGGCAGGGGTAGGCGGCGAACTTCAGGCTCATAGGGCAGGAGAAAGGCCTCGTTGAAATCGAACACATCGGCGAAGTCCTCGAGGCAGTCGTTCTCGGTCTTGCTGAGCACATTGTACTCGATGAGTTTGAACACGATTTCCCCGAAATCGCGGCAGCGCGTGAGCCCCCAGTCGGTGAGGACGGTATGGGCCAGCGGGCCGAACTGATCGATCGCGTAGGCGCGGAAACCGTGGAGCAGCTCAGGTCCGGCCACATGCTGGCTCTTCTTGGCGCGCTCGGGGTCGCGTTTCTTGAGTTCCTTGACGGTGAAGTCGAGGCCCGCGCGGACGAAGTGATAAGCGCGCTTGTCGAAGCGGCTGTCTTCTTTGTGGATGAGATCGATGATCTCGTTGAACTCGAGGTCTTGCATGCCGGTGGATTCGGAGCGCAGTGGGTAGCACAGTCGCCGGCGGCGCGCAACCGGCATGACGGAGCCCGTTTTTGCCCCGCCTCCACGACCCGGAACGCCACGCCGGCTAGGGCGTCGGCCGCCAGGAGGGCCCTCGGATGCGGCCACCTCGCCAGCGAGCAGAGCAAGGTCCTGGCACCGTCCATCCACCCAGGCTCCCCTACCCGGCCCGGGGGAGCGGATGCTCGGCGGCGATCCATTCGGCGACAGGGTTACCGCCCTGCAGATGCTCAACGACGATGCGCTCACAGCGCTCGGGCGTGACGGCCCCGTACCAGACTCCCTCCGGATAAACCACCAGCCACGGCCCCCCGCGACAAATCCGCAAACACGCCGCCTTGGTCCGCAGCGCGGGCACCCCCACCTCCTTCAGCCGCCGCTTGAGATGTTCCCACGTCGCCAGCCCGGTGGCGGCCCCGCAACAGTCGGGCCCCACACAGAGCAGGACATGCCGGCGTGCCTCGCCGAGTTTCATCGCGGCAAAGGCGGCCGCAGGTAGCGAATCAATCGGAGTAGAAGCGGGCATTGTTTGGACTGTCTTGCGGGCCAGCGTGCTAGCGCGCCCCTCACGAGGACCGGCACTCACCCGCTCAGGGCACGCGGATGACCATGAACTTCATCGGCTCCGGGCCACAGTTGCGCACGCCGTGGGTGACGTGCTCGGGGCAGAAGACCGCCGTCATCGGGCCCACCAACCGAGTCTCCTCGCCGATGAGCACCTCGGCCTGGCCCTCGAGCAGAAACAGGATCTCCTCGCCGGCGTGCGAATGCGGCGGATGCGGCGACTCGCCGGAATTGATCACCGAGACATGCATACGGAGCTGGTGCGCCCCGCAGGTTTCGTCGACGAAGGGCAGCTTGAGCCCGCGCTCATGCCGGAAGGCGCGATGCTCGTCCCAGCAGAAGATACAGGGGTGGGAGGCCGAAAGCATGGGCGGATAGTACACAACCGGAGCGGCGGCGCCAGCCGCGGGGGCCTCCGCGCCCGGCCGCCTCGGTCGTCGACAGGTTGACGGCAGTCCGCACACCCGATGAAAACAGCCCCCCGCGCGCTCACTTCCGCTGCCGATCCTTGTCGGCCTCCTCCTTGTCGGGATCCCTCGGTTGCGAGCGACGGTCGCGGCCGCCTTCGCTGCGATTGGGCGCCGGAGTGACCTGCCTGTTGTCCGGCCCCCGGCGCGGTTCTGTTCTCGGCTGCTCGCCGCGCGGGGCCTCGCGGCGTTGCGGGCTCACCTGCTGGGACTGCGGCGCCGGCGAGGGCGGAGGGGTTTCGCGCACCCGTTCACGCCCATCACGCATGGACGGCTGACGATGGTCCCGGTTGCCGGGCTGCACCGGAGCGGGAGAGCCAGCTCGCCGATCGGCGGGTTGCACCCGCGCAGGCTCTGGCCGATTGGCCGGCTGCTGATGCGTTTGGGGCGGCGTGACGATCACTCCGTGACCGGGCACGACGGTGCCCCCGCGCCGGGGTCGGTCCTGGCGGACCGCAGGGGTCGAACCGGCAGGCTGAGGCTGGGGACCGACAAATGATTCGTGATGCGCCGGCTGGCCTCCGGGGGCAACGGGCCGCGGTTGGTGGGAATTGGGCGGACGCACATGGTCTGGCCGGTGGTCACCGCCACCGGAGGGACGATGCCCGACCGTCGGCGCCGGCCCCTGATGGACGCCTCCACCACTCGGCGGTCGCTGGCCGGTCACTGGCCGGGGCCCATGGTCAGGGCGCTGGACATTCCCAGCGCCGGGGGAAAGGTGCCGCGGCGTGTCAACAGAGGGAGCACGCCCGTGATCCGGCCGCGGGCGGCGGTCCGGTGAGCCACGCCGATCATCACCGGGGCGGCTGTCGTTGTCCCGCCGATTGGCGTCCGGGCGGCGGTCGTGATCGCGCCGATTCGGGTCCGGCCGGCGGTCGCGGTCCCGATGGCGGTCGCGGTTCTTCCACTCCGGGTGCCGGTCCGGTTGCCACCGGGTAGGCCGATGCCAGCGATGATCGGCGCGCCAACGATCGTTGTTCCAGTTGTTGTGGTGGCGTGGCGGCGGGCGGAGAATCACGTGGCCGCGATGCCACGGGTTGCTCCACAGATCGAAGAACACCGGATAGAAGAGCCCGAAACCAACGTAGCTGTAGGTCGTTGGCTCGTAGTAGTCATCCTCCACCAAGCCACCGGGCCAGCGGAACTCGTCCGAGCCGGCGGAGCGCAGGCTATTGGCGGAGTAGGTCTCCACCACCGTCCACTCTGCCGGGTTCTCCGGATTGCGGCGCTCCATCACGGCGTGGACGATGTAGTCGGCTGCGGAAGCATCTTCGACGATGACCGTGCCCTGCTGGGCGAAGTAGTCGGCGAGGATGGCGCGCACATCGGCGCGCTCTTCCGGGGTGGGCTCGCCACCACGAAACTCCATGACAAGAGCGACCGAGCCGGCGGCGGGCAGCGTGGTGTCCGAATAGGAGACAACCGGAGCGGGGGACTCGTATTGAGCCACGCAACCTGTGGAGAAGACAGCGAACCCGGCGAGCAGGGCGAACCCGGACGCGGGAAAGAGAGTTTTCATGGGAGGGGCAACTTCGCGGAGGCGAATGATCGGAACGATCCAAGTGAACAACCCCCGGGGCGGCGACACAAGCCCCCCGGCTGCACGGGAAGACGCCCTACAGACTCCTAAGTTACCCGGTGGTTCCCGCGGCGCGGCGGGCGACAGCGGCCCGAGCGGATGCCTGCGGCTCGGGCGGAGCCTCGCCCTCCAACCAAAAGACCGCATCACCAGGTCGAACTTCCCGATGAGCCGCGTGGCCGCCCGCCCCCCCCCAAAGCCGTGGCGCAGGCCTCCGTGCCTGCGGTCGCTGTAGCGCAATGCCCCAACCTAACAAACTCCCTACGAGCCACCTCGACGCGGTGGCCTACAAAGCAACCAATCTTCATTCCCCGTGCCGTCCCTCACCCTTCGGCGAGCAGCTTGCGCAGGACTTCGTCGACGAGCTTGGGATTGGCCTTGCCCTTGCCGGCCTTCATCACGGCGCCCTTGAAGGAGTTGATCGCCTTCTCGTTGCCAGCCTTGAACTCCGCGACGGCCTTCGCATTGCCGGCGATCGCCTCGCGGCACCAGACTTCCAATTCACCGGTGTCGGTGCTCTGCCGGAGCCCGCGGCGCTCGACGATCGCCTCGGGCAGCTCGCCGCTCTGGGCCATCTCGGCAAAAACCTCCTTCGCACTGCTCGATGAGATCGTGCCGGCGTCGACCAACGCGACGAGCGCGGCGATATGCGCGGGGCGAACTTTCGCGGCGGCAATCTCAAGTCCGGCAGCACCGAGCTCACGCAGCAAGTCATTGGCGATCCAGTTGCCGACGGCCTGGGCACGGCCGGCGCCGGCGAGTTTCGCCGTCTCCTCAAAGTAGTCACTGAGCGCGCGGTCGGGCACGAGCACCGAGGTGATCGTGTAGGGAAGCTGGTACTCGGCGTAGAACCGACGCTGCTTCGCAAACGGCAACTCGGGCAGGCCGGCGCGCAGCTGGGTCTTCCACACCTCGTCGACCTTCACCGGCATGAGGTCGGGGTCCGGGAAATAGCGGTAGTCGTGGGCCATCTCCTTGGAGCGGAGCGACTGCGAGGTGCCCGTCTGCCCGTCGAAGTCTCGCGTCTCCTGGCGAATGGTACCGCCGCCGAGCACAACAGCGGTCTGGCGTTGGATCTCGTGGGCGATCCCGTCGCGCACGAAGGAGATGGAGTTGAGGTTCTTGAGCTCGACCTTCGTGCCCAGTTTCTCGGCCCCGACCGGGCGGATGGAGATATTGGCGTCGCAGCGCATCTGGCCCTTCTCCATATCGCAATCCGAGATGCCGGCGGCGACCAAGATCATGCGCAGCGCGGTGAGGAAGGCGAAGGCCTCGTCGGCCGACTTCAGCGCCGGATCGGTGACAAGCTCCATGAGCGGCGTGCCGGCGCGGTTGTAGTCGATGAGACTCTCGGCGACGCCGTGGTTGAGCTTGCCGACATCCTCCTCGAGATGGATGCGCGTCAGCGGGATGGTGACGTGCTCGCCCATGATGTTGCGGGCGGCGCCGGGCAGCTCGATCTCGACGCTGCCGCGCAGGCAGATGGGCTGGTCGTACTGGGAGATCTGATAGTTCTTCGGGCTATCGGGATAGAAATAGTTCTTCCGGTCCCATTTGCAGACGGGAGCGATCTCGCAGCCGAGGAGCAGGCCAGTCTGGATGATCTTGTCGAGGGCCTCCTTGTTCATCACCGGCAGGGTGCCGGGCAGGGCGAGCACGACGGGGTCGGTGAGGGTGTTGGGCGGCGCGCCAAAGCCGGTGGCCACGCGCGTGAACATCTTGGAGCGCGTCTTGAGCTGCACATGGACCTCGAGCCCAATGACGGCTTCGTAGGAGGAAGGAGAAGGATTATTCACCACAGAGGACACGGAGGTATTGGCTCAGAAAAGCCGGATAGGGTTAACCGCAAAGAACGCAAAGAGCGCAGAGAACAGAAGGGCGATGCCGCCAAACATGCGGCGAGACGAGCTATCTGACTTAGCAAACTTGCGAATCTGAAACTTGAAGGAGCCGAAGTTGATCAGGAGTCCATGCTCCAGACGGGCGGACTTCAAGTAACCGAGAAGCTGGGCCTCGTGCTCAGGGGCCAACGCCTTGGCGGCCTTCAGCTCAACAATCAGCCTTCCCTCGACCAACAGGTCGGCCGCATAATCCCCGATGAGCGTGCCGTCCTCGTCAAAGACCTGAATTGGCTGCTGCTGCTTCACGTCGAGCCCAGCCTTGCGAAGCCGATGCGCGAGCGCGTTTTCGTAGACCTTCTCAAGGTGCCCGTTACCGTGGAAAACATGGATCGCATAGGCCGTCTCGCGGACCCGGTCACACAACTTGCCGATGTCGTTGCTCATAGATCCCTCCTATGCGTTCTTTGCGGTTAAAGAAAATCCGATTCCGAGGTCACGTCGGGCTGCCTCTGTGTTCTCTGTGTCCTGTCCGTCTCTTCATGTCCGCCTCACAGTACCGGGTGCTTCGTATGAAAATCGTGGGCTTGCTCGTAGGCGTGGGCGATGGCGAGCAGGTCGGCTTCCTGGAAGGGGCGGCCGACAATCTGCAGGCCGATGGGCAGGCCCTCCGGCGAAAATCCGCAGGGCACCGACACGCCGGGCAGGCCGGCCAGGTTGAGGGAGATGGTGAAGATGTCCGCCAGATACATCTCGAGCGGGTTGGCCGTCTTCTCGCCCTTCTTGAAGGCCACCGTGGGCGAGGTGGGCGTGAGCAGCGCATCAACCTCGCGAAAGGCGTTGAGGAAGTCCTGCCGGATCAGTGTGCGCACCTTCTGCGCACGGCCGTAGTAGGCATCGTAGTAGCCGCTGCTGAGCACGTAGGTACCCAGGATGATGCGGCGCTTCACCTCGGAGCCGAAGCCCTCGGCACGCGAGTGGTGGTAGATGTCGACGGCGTCGGTCGCTTTGGGCGAGCGGTGCGTGTAGCGGATGCCGTCGAAGCGGGCGAGATTCGAGGAGGCCTCGGCGGTAGCGATGATGTAGTAGGCGGCCACCGCATACTCGGTGTGCGGCAGCGACACCTCGCGGATCTCACAGCCCTGCGCCCGGTACCACGCGATCGCCTTCTCTACGGAGGCGCGTACCTCGGGGGCGAGACCGGCGCCGAAGTATTCCTTGGGCACGCCGAGCCTCCACGGGCCGCGGCGCTTCGCGAGCTCGGCGCGATAGTCGGGGATCTCGGTGCGGAAGGAGGTGGAGTCGTTGACGTCATGCCCCGCAATGGCCTGCAGAACCAGCGCGGCATCCTCGACGGTGTGGGCGAAGGGTCCGATCTGGTCGAGCGACGAGGCGTAGGCGACCAGCCCGTAGCGCGAGATCAGGCCGTAGGTGGGTTTCAACCCCACGATGCCGCACAGCGCCGCCGGCTGGCGGATCGAGCCACCGGTGTCGCTGCCGAGCGAGACCGGCACCTGCCCGGCCGCCACCGCGGCCGCGCTGCCCCCGGAGCTGCCTCCCGGGATGCGCGTGACGTCCCAAGGATTCGAAGTCGTCTGGAAGGCGGAGTTCTCCGTCGAGCTGCCCATAGCGAACTCGTCCATGTTGGCCCGGCCGAAAAGCACAGCGCCGGCGTTCTTCAGACCGATCGCCGCAGTCGCATCGTAGGGTGAAACAAACTTCTCCAGCATCCGGCTGCCGCAGGTGAGCGGCTGGCCGCGCACCGCAATCACGTCCTTGAGGCCGACGGGCACGCCGTCGAGCGGGCCGCGAGCCTGGCCGGCGGCCCGGCGGGCATCGGCGGCGCCGGCCTGGGCAAGAATATCGGCCTCGTCGACCGAGAGGAAGGCATGGATGCGGTCGTCGGTGGCGCGCACCTGCGCAAGACAGGCCTGGGCAAGTTCGACGGCGGAAACCTTACGCGCGCCAAGCTGATCGCTCAGGGCAGCGGCGGTTTGAAAAACAAGGGCGGACGACATGTCGGGAAAAAGTTGAGTGCTCGCGGGGCGGGCGGCGAAGGCGGGGAACGAAGCGCAGTCGGCAGGGGCGCGTTAGGGTTGGCGGATTATTCCACGACCTTGGGCACCACGATCATGCTGTCGCGGGCGGCGGGGGCGTTGCGCAGGGCGTCCTCCACCGAAAGCCCGGGACGGGGCACATCGGCAGCCCAGACGTTGGAGACGTCGAAGGCGTGGGCGGTGGGCTCCACTCCGGACACGTCGGCCTCCTTGAGCTTGTCGATATAAGCGAGCACGTCGCCGAGCTGGCGCGCGTAGGTGACCTTCTCCTCGGGCGTAAGCGCGAGGCGGGCGAGGTTGGCGACGTAGTCGATGTCGATGTTGGGTGTGTCCATGGCCGGCAAAGCGGATGAGCCGAGAGGTTACGTTTCGCCGCGGGGCCTTTTCAACCCGGATTCCCGGCACTGGCCGGAAAACTCCCCTCCCCGCTGCTTCGTAGGGATCGCCCCCGGCCACCACCGGCCGACACTTCCCGGTTAAGCCGGCCGCCATTCGACCGATGGGGAGGCCCAGAAATCCTGTGTCCACCCCCTCCCGTTCCGCAGCATGAAAATCCTGGTCGCCGACGACGATCGCATCGCGCGCAAAGTGCTGCGGGCCTTCCTTGAGGACGCCAGCTACCAGGTGGTGCTCGCCGAAGACGGCAAGCAGGCGGTCGAGCTGCTCATGGCCGCCGACGCCCCGCCCATCGTCATCCTCGACTGGGTAATGCCTGGCATGTCCGGCCCGGAAGTGTGCGCCAAGTTGCGCGTCGCCCGGCTGCGGTTTCGACCGTACGTGCTGATGCTCAGCGCCAAAAACGACAAGAACGAGGTGGTGGCCGGGCTCGATGCAGGGGCCGACGACTTTCTCTCAAAGCCCTTTAATCTGGCCGAGCTGCTGGCGCGCCTGCGCGTGGCCCAGCGGATGGTCGAGTACGAACTCGATCTGCACAAGAAGATCGCCGAGCTCGAAGCCCTCGAGCAGCGTCACCATCTGCTGGGGGAACTCATCGCGCACACCCCGGTTGGCGGCGGCCACGCGGAGAACAACGCCGCCGCCGAGCCGCCCCCGCCTCCCCCCGCCGAGCCGGTGCCGCCGCAGCCGCTGCTGCCGGCCGACCAAATTGCCTCGTTGGCCTCGGCCGCACTCGAGCAACTCGGGCTCGGGGAAGTCCACGCCGTCGAGCCCGCCCCAGGCTATACCCCCCCGCGCGAAACCTATAGCGCTTGGGTGTCCCTCATCGCCACCGACCAGAAACGCTGGTTTGATCTCGTGCTCGAAGCCGAGCCCGACGTGGTCGCCAGCCTGCTTGAAAAGACGCTGAATCGCAGTGCCGCAGGCTCGACTTCCAAGAAGGCCTTCCTCGCCGAGGCCCTCACCATCGTCAGCTCAGCCCTGCGCTCCGAACTGCGCCAGCGCGCCTGCGAGACGCTCATGCCCTACCTTTCCCGAGGGATGCGTCTCGATCATGTTCGCCAGCGTCTGCCCTTGGCCGAGGACACCCTCCAGCTCCACCTCGATCTAGCCGGGCATGCCGTGCGGCTGACCGTCGTCGAGCAGCCGGCCCCCTTCAAACTCAAGACTTCTCCCCAGCTCCGGCTCAACGACGTGCTGGCCGAGGCCTATCCGCCGCCCCGGGTCCATGAGGTTCCGCTGCTCAACCGCGGCGCCATTCTCAATGAGCGCTACATCGAGAAGATCTCCGCCTTTGCCGAGGCCACTTCCGAGCAGCACCCCATCCCGGTCTTCTCCGCCACGCCGCTGGCGGCGTTTTTCAACCACGAAGACGAGTACTAGGGTCCCGGCTCGCCTCCTCCCTCAGGAGCGTGCGGGCTCCCTCGCCACATGAGTCTCCAGACCGGTGTTTCCGGGTCCGGACCCTGTTGTGGCACGAGTCACCGAACCCGCAGTTCGCCACCTAGCGCGTTGGTACGCCGCGTCTCCCAATCCATGATTTTGGACACCCCGGCCGCCTCCCTCGGGAAAACACCCCAAATCCGCCGTTGAGTTCCGGCGCGACCGGCCGATAGATTCCTGCCGATACGGCAACCCAACCACCGCGCGCCCCGACAACTCCCGTCATGAAGATCCTGATCGCCGAAGACGACCGGGTTTCCCGCGAGATCCTGGTCCGGGCACTCGAGACAGCTCACCACAACATCCAGATTGTGACCGACGGCTCTGCCGCCCTGGCCGCGCTGGTAGAGTCCGAGGGGCCGCTCATTGCCCTGCTCGACTGGGTCATGCCCGGGCTCGACGGTCCCGAGGTCTGCCGGCGGGTGCGCGCCTTGTCCCCGCAGATCCAGCCCTACATCATCATCGTCAGCGCCAAGAGTCGCAAAGGGGAGATCGCCACCGGACTCGACGCCGGAGCCGACGACTTTCTCACCAAGCCCATCGACAACGAGGAACTGCTCGCCCGTGTCCGGGTGGCGGAACGCACGGTCGGCTACCAGCTTGCGCTGCAGCGCCAACTTGAGCAGTTCGACTCGCTGGGCCGCCGCTACAGCCTGCTCGGCGAAATTGTCGGCCAACAGCTCCAGCCTCCGCCCGAAGCCCTGGAGACGGACATCGATCCCATTCTCGAGGCGGAGAACGCCCCTCCCCCGCTCGCTCCGGCTCCGCCCCCTCCCACCTGGTTCAGCCCCGGGGAAATCGAGACACTGGTCCCCCGCGCCCTCACCGAACTTGGCCTCTCCGCAAACCCGGCCGTCGCCGACCGCGGCGAACGCGCCACCGGGGTGGCCTCATTCACCACCTGGGCGGGCTTCGTCGACCTCGACCACGACCGCTGGATCGACCTCGTCATCGAGATCGACTCGCAAGCGGCGGCCATCGTCTACGAACGCGCGTTACGCCGCAAACCCCGCTCGCCCCAGGAAATCTGCGGCTTCTTGGCGGAAATCCAGACTGTCGTCGGGGCCGGGCTCAAGGCCGCCCTGCAAAGCAAGGGCGGTACGCTCATCGCCCCGCTGCTCTCCCGCGCTCAGCAGCGCGACCTCTGGGAGCCGGCCTTACGCATCCCCGCCGAGAGCGAATCCTTCCGCTTCGCCCTCGACGGCGTCCCGCTCGCCCTCGCCGTCGTCTGCTATCCCTGTGCGCCGCGCCCGCGCTCTCCGTGGGATCTGCGCCACCACGAGATTCTCGCCTGCCCCTACCCTTCGTCACAGGTCGGAGTGCCCCATATCGGCGAGCGCGGAGCCGCCCTCACCGATCATTTGATCAAGCAGATCGCCGACCATGCCGACCGCATGCCCAAAGAAAAGCCGGTCTCGGTCTACGAGCTCTCGCCCATCGCCCAGCGTTTCCACCGGCCCAGCAGCGGCACACGTGCGATCTAGGTGCCGCACGGGTTCCCGCCCACCAGAGCGACGCGGCGGGTGAAATCCGCATAGTCGTCGATCGTATCTAAATCTACCAGCTCGCTCGCCGGAACCACAACCAGTTCCTCGCCGGCGGCTTGCAGCAGCGCCCGCGCCCCGGTCTCGCCCCGCAACGTCAGCAGCCTTGGGAAATACTCGGCCGCGAACAGCACCGGGGGCATCGCCACCCCTCCGCTTTGCGAGGCGATCACCGCTCGTCCCGTCCGCCGACGCGCCTCCTCCAACCGCCGCAGATGAGCCGCCGTCAGGCCGGGCTGATCGCCCAGCACGACCATCAGGCCCGACAACTGCGGTGCCAGCTCCAGAGCCGCTGCGACCCCGGCCCGCAGCGACGAGCCCATGCCCTCCGCCCAACCCGCATTCACGACGCGGTGCACCGGCAGTCCATCGAGCACCGGCGCGATCACCTCCACCTGCGCGCCGAGCACGACAACCACCGGCGCCACCGGCCCCTCCAGCAGGTTGGCCACGACGTAGCGCAGAAGCGGCACCCCGCCGATCGGCAGCAGCGGTTTTGGGCGTCCCATGCGCCGCGAGGCGCCGGCAGCCAGCACCACCAACCCGTAGGAAAAAGGCGAAGGCTCAGCCATGGATGGGGCCAGGGCGTTCCCTCAAGAACCCCGGATTCTTCCCGGCCAACCGGGCCTGGACCTCGGAGACGATGGCCAGTGCCACCGTCTCCGGCGTGTCACCACCAAGGTCGAGTCCCACCGGGGCGTGCAGCTTCGCCAGCATCGCGGCATCCGGCACAAAGCCCTCGGCCTGCAGCTGCGCGAGCAGGCGGGCGGTGCGTTTGCGCGGGCCGAGCAGGCCCAGGTAGGCCGCATCCCCGGGCAGCAGCGTGCGCAGCAACGCCAGGTCGTCGGCATAACGGTGCGTCATCACCACAGCGTAACTGCGCCCATCGAGCACGAGCCCTTCGGCAAGTGCAGCCGCCGGGGCGACGATGAGGCGGTCGGCCTCCGGAAAACGCCCGGGCGTGGCGTAGGCGCCCCGGGCGTCGGCCACCGTGAGGTGCCAACCAAGCGCTTTGGCGAACACGGCGAGCGGCCGCGCGTCGTCACCGGCCCCAAACACCACCAAGGCCGGCGGCGCTGGGATTGTTTCCACAAACCGGCCACACTCACTCGGCACCGCAGCCCCTTCCGTCGCCAGTTGCGTGCCGGTCGGATCGGCTCCGCCGTGGTCCACGACTAGGACCGTCGCCCGCCGCTCGGCCCGATTGGAACGCAGCGTTCCCACCCATGGCGGCGAGAGGGCAGGAATACGCTCGAGAAAAACCCGTACCACCCCTTGGCATCCCAGCCCTACGCCCCACACCAGGTCGTTCTCCGCAGTGGTGTCGTACTCGACAACCATCGCCCGCCCGGTGGCCAGCACCCGCCGCCCGTGCGCTTTGAGATCCTCTTCCAAGCAGCCGCCACTGATGGAGCCCAGGTGGGTACCGTCGGGCAGCAGCAACAGGCGCGCTCCGGGCCGTCGGTAGGAGGATCCCTCGACCGAAATCAATGTCGCCAACACCGCCGGTGTTTCACGAGCACGCGAGAGGGCTTCGACAATGGCGGCGAGTTCAGACATGGCGCAAGGGGGCAGAGGGGAACTCCGGACGGTAGGCGCCTAGCCTCGACCATGGCCACCGCGAAACGATCTTGTCGCCTTGTTTCGAGTTTCCCTCATCGTGGACCCGCACGAGCCAGCCCCCTCCCCCTCCCCTCGTCCCATGCCCGACGTCATCTCCTTCCGACTCAACGACCAGCCGGTGAGCCTCCAGGTCGCACCCGACCGCACCCTGCTGTGGGTCCTGCGCACCGAACTCGGGATCACCGGTCCAAAATTTGGATGCGGCGTCAGCGAGTGCGGGGCCTGCACGGTGCTAGTGGACCAACGCGCCGTGCGTTCCTGCAACGAGACAATCCAATCCGTCGCCGGCCGCGAGGTCGTCACCATCGAAGGCCTGGCCAAGGGCGGCGTGCTGCATCCCCTCCAAGAGGCATTCATGCAGCACGACGCCCTGCAGTGCGGCTTCTGCACTCCGGGCATGATCCTCACCGCCTACGCCTTTCTCCGTACCCACCCCAACCCGACGAGGGACGAAATCATCGCGGGCATGGACCAGAACCTCTGTCGTTGCGGGGCGCACGTGCGGATCGTCGAGGCGATCCTCTCCGCGGCCGCCGTCATGCGGAAAGGCACCACGTCATGAACCCGCACCCGCCCCTCCCCTCGCCCACCAGAACCCCGGCCGCCGACCTGCGGCCCCCGACCCGGCGCGAGTTTCTGCAACGGTGTGCCGCCGGCCTGATGGTCTGGGTCACCCTCGGGCCAACGCTGCGCGCCGACCGGGAATCCGAGGGCGCCACCGAGACCAAGGCCCCCGCAAAAGCCGACTCCAGTTTCAACGCCTTCCTCAGTATCGGCGCTGACGGACACGTGACCTGCTTCACCGGCAAAATCGAGATGGGCCAGGGCCCGGTCACCTCCCTGCCGCAGATGCTCGCCGACGAGCTCGACGTCCCGCTGGACTCCGTGGAGATCGTCATGGGCGACACCGAACTTTGCCCGTACGACCAGGGGACTTGGGGTTCGTTGACCACACGGGTATTCGGGCCTATCTGGCGCGCCGCCGCCGCCGAAGCGCGCGCGGTGCTGATCGAGCTCGCCGCCGAGCACCTGCAACTGCCCGTGGCCCGGCTTCGCACCGAAGACGGTGCGGTTGTGGACTCGCAGGATCCTTCCCGCAAGATCACCTACGGGCAGCTGACCAAGGGTCAGAAGATCGAGCGCCGCCTGACCGTCACACCGAACCTCAAAAAGCCGTCGCAATTCAAACTCGTGGGCAAGCCGCTGCTCCGCCGGGATGCGCGCGACAAGGTTACAGGGGCAACAAAGTACACGGGCGATTTGCGCCTGCCCGGCATGCTCTACGCCGCCATCCTGCGCCCGCCGGCGCACGGGGCGACTCTGCTGCGGATCGACACCACGGCGGTACGGGAGATCGCGGGCCTCGTGCTCGTGCAGCAGCCCGACCTCATCGCGGTGCTGCATGAGATCCCTGACCTAGCTCAGGCGGCGCTCGGCCAACTCCGCCCCGAATACTCGCCGTCGGCATCTGTTCTCGACGACCGCAACATCTACGACCACCTGGAGCGCACCACCCCGCCCACCCGCGTCGTCGTACAGCACGGAGATCTCCCGCAAGGGCGCGCCCAAGCCACCCGGTTGCTCGAGGCAACCTATCGCAACGCCTACGTCGCCCATGCCCCGATGGAGACCCACACGGCGCTGGCCCGCGTCGAGGGCGACAAGGCCACCGTCTGGGCCTCGACCCAGAACCCCTTCGGCGCGCGCGAAGAGATTGCCAAGGCGCTCGGTCTGCCAACGGACAACGTCCGGGTGATCACGCCCTCCGTTGGTGGCGGTTTCGGGGGCAAGGCGGTGAATACCCAGGCCGTCGAGGCCGCGCGCCTGGCCAAAGCCACCGGCCGCCCGGTCCAAGTTGCCTGGACGCGCGAGGAGGAGTTCTTCAACGACAGCTTCCGGCCGGCCGCCGTGGTCAAGGTGCAGTCGGGCCTTGATGCCGCAGACAGGATCGCCTTCTGGGACTACGACGTGAAGTTCGCCGGCGACCGCGGTTCGGACCTGATCTACGCCGTGCCGAACCACCGGATCACCGCTGTGGGAGATTTTTGGGGACCGCCTGGGGTGCACCCGTTCCTCGTTGGCGCCTGGCGGGCGCCCGGTTGCAACACCAACGCCTTCGCCCGCGAATCCCACCTCGACCGCCTGGCCGAGCTGGCGGGCGCCGACCCGATCGAGTTCCGCCTGCGCCAACTCACCGATGCACGCGCCATCCGCGTGCTCAAGGCGGCCGCCGAACAATGGGGCTGGACGCCGGCCGCGGGCGTGACCGGCCGCGGGCTCGGCGTGGCCTGCGGGTTCGACGCGGGCACCTACGTGGCCACGATCGCCGAGGTCGCGGTCGACCCGAAGACCGGCCGAGTCGTGGTGAAACGGGTTCTTTGTGTCCAGGAGATGGGGATGGTGGTCAACCCGGCCGGCGCGACCATCCAGATGGAGGGTTGCATCACCATGGGCCTGGGCTACGCGCTCGCCGAGGAGATCCACTTCAAGGCCGGGGCCCTGCTCGACACCAACTTCGACACCTATCGGCTGCCGCTCTTCTCATGGCTGCCGAAGATCGAAACGGTGATACTGAACGCCGACGACACCCCACCGCAGGGAGGGGGCGAGCCTGCCATCATCGTGATGGGCGCCGTCCTCGCCAACGCCGTCCACGACGCCACCGGTGCGCGACTGCTTGAGCTCCCGATGACGCCGGACCGCGTCAAGGCCGCGTTGGCCGCCGTGGAGCCAAAGCCCTAATAGTGTTTCCCCTTCCGCTTGGTGGGGCGGGCTTTATGCCCGCCAGATCCCAATGCCTGGCGTTTTCCAAGCTTGGCCGAATGACAGTGGCCCAAGTCCATTCGCCCCACCGCTCTCCTAGTCCCGTTCTCCCTTTCCCCCTTTCGTCATGCGCTTCTCCAAATACCACGCCCTCGGCAACGACTACCTCGTGATGGACCCGTGCCACGTCGGCCACGTGCCGTCGCCCGCGCAAATCCGCCGCATCTGCCACCGCAACTTCGGCATCGGCTCCGACGGCATCCTCTGGGGCCGACTTTCCTCGACCCGCGCGCCCTTCGCCCTGCGCATCTTCAACCCCGACGCCTCCGAGGCCGAGAAGAGCGGCAACGGTATCCGCATCTTCTCGCGCTACCTCTACGACTGCGGCCTGGTGAAGGAGGAGCCCTTCCTGCTCGACACCGCCGGCGGCCTCGTCGAGGTGCATGTGATGCAGGGAGGCCGGATGATCACCGTCGACATGGGCCACGTGAGCTTCGAGAGCACCAAGATCCCCGTCGCCGGTCCGGAGCGCGAAGTAATCAACGAGACCATCACCGTGAAGGACCGCAGCTTCACCTTCTGCGCCGCCACCATCGGCAACCCGCACTGCGTGATCCCCCTGCCCTCTGTGTCTCCGGAGCTCGCACACACCTACGGCCCGCACCTCGAGACGCACGTCAATTTCCCGCGCCGCACCAACGTCCAGTTCCTCCAGGTGCTCGACCGCGCCAACATCCGTATCGAAATCTGGGAGCGCGGCGCCGGCTACACCCTCGCCTCCGGCAGCAGCAGCTCGGCCTCCGCGGCGGTAGCCCACCGCCTCGGCCTGGTCGACAAGAAGGTCACGGTGCACATGCCCGGTGGCACCATCGGCATCGCGATCGGCGAGGCCTTCGCCATCCGCATGACCGGTTCCGTCACCCGTGTCGGTGAAGGCACCCTCAACCCCGAAATGCTCGACGGCGCCGAGTAGGCCCCCGGCCACGGCCGCCAACCTTCAACGGCACGGTCCTCGCCGATTCGCGAAAGGTTCCGTCGCGGCGATCGCGCCTCCTGCCGCGATCGCCGAAGGAATTTCGTCGCCGCGCCGCCCGAGCCGGGAATCATTCGCCAGGCTCCCCCTCGCCATGGATTTCCCTACCCAACTGCAGCACTACCGCGCCGAAGCCGAAGCAGCCCTCGACCGCTTCGTGCCGGCGGGCCGGACGCGTCCGGCCCGCTTGCACTCGGCCATGCGCTACAGCCTGGAGGCCGGCGGCAAGCGTATCCGACCGATCCTCGTCCTTGCTGCCGCCGAGCTGTTCGGCCGTCGCAGCGACGCGGCCGCAGCCGCCGCCGCCATCGAGTGCGTGCACACCTACTCACTCATCCACGACGACCTGCCCGCGCTCGACAACGACGACCTACGCCGCGGCCGCCCCACCTGCCACAAGGCCTTCGACGAGCCCACCGCCATCCTCGCCGGCGACGCGCTGCTCACCCACGCTTTTGCCCTGCTCGCCACCCACTACGCCGATCGCCCCACACTCGCCGTCGCACTCGTGCGCGGACTAGGACAGGCCGCCGGCAGCACCGAACTCATCGGCGGCCAGATGGAGGACATCGAGGCCGAGCGCATCCCCGCCACCCGCGATCAGGTCGAGTTCATCCACAACGGCAAGACAGCCGCAATGATCGCCGTCAGTCTCGCCTGCGGCGGGCTGATCGGCGGCGCGAGTCCGGCCGAGCTCGAGACCCTGCGTCGCCTCGGCCGCGAACTCGGCCTCGCTTTCCAAGTCATCGACGACGTGCTCGATGCCACCGCGACCTCCGCCGAGCTGGGCAAGACCGCCGGCAAGGACGCCACCGCGCAGAAGGCCACGATGGTGCGCGTGCTCGGGCTGGACGGCGCCCGCGAGCGCGCCCGCGCCCACACCGCCTCCGCGCTCGCCGAGGTGTCGAAACTCCCCGGCGACACCGCCTTCCTCCGCGCCTTGGTCGAGTCGCTCCTGCATCGGGGGAACTGAGAGGAGAGGAAGGCAGGACGTGGCCCGGTGCTTCAGCCCGGGCCGAGCGACTCGATCTGTAACGCTTCGCGACTCTGATGCGCCGATTGCTTCGAATTGTGTTGGCCGCTTGGCCGAACTTGTCGGCGGGGGCTGAAGCTCCCCGCCACGTGGCCCGGTGCTTCAGCCCGGGCCGGCAGGTACTTGCGGGAACGGCGGATACACGCCAACGTTCGTGCCATGCCCGACACCCGCGAACGTTGGCGCATGCAGCTTCCCCATTGGGAGGTCACCGACCGGCCACACTTCGTCACGATCCGGTGCGCCGGCTCACTGCCACCACACGTCTGCCAACGGCTCGACGAGATTCGTCGCTCCTTGCGGGTGATCGCCCCCAGCTCCCCTGAGTTCGCCCAGCTCCAACGCCGTTACTTCCTCGCCTGCGAGAAGTATCTCGACGCTGGCAACGGCTTCGCTCCCTTTACCAACCCGAAGGTCGCCGCCGCGTTGGTGGCGACGTTGCAGCAACTGGAGGGAGGCAGCCGTTGGACCGTTCCCCATTTCGTCGCCATGCCGAATCACGTCCATCTGCGGTTGAAGCCGATCGGCACGGACTCGCAGCCCCTGCGCCAAACGCTCTCCCAATTGAAGGGCCGGTTCGCGCGCACTGCCAACCTGCTTCTCCAGCGCACGGGCGACTTCTGGCAAAGCGAGTGGTTTGACCACTGGTCACGCAATGACGCCGAGACCGAACACATTACCGGGTACATTCGACAGAACCCGGTGAAGGCGGGACTCGTGAGGTCGTGGGAAGAGTATCCGTGGGTGCGATAGGAATGAAGAGCGCTCGAAGAGCGCGGTCGCAGATTGGCCGAGCTTTCGGCGGGGGCTGAAGCTCCCCGCCACGTGGCCCTCCGACGTGGCCCGGTGCTTCAGCCCGGGCCGGCAGACTTGATCCGTAGCGCTTCGCGCCGCAGATACGCCAGAGGCTGCGGACTGTGTTGGCCAGTTGGCGGAGCCTCTCGGCGGGGGCTGAAGCCACGTGCCACGTGGCCTGCTGCTTCAGCACAGGCCGGCGGATACCCGCCGGCACCCCGTCCGCATGCCCTCTCCTCCTAGAAACCGTCTACGGGCCAGTCACTACAGCGGCGGTCACATCGGTGCCGTCCGGGTCAATCAGGCGAGTCCGGATCCACGCGGCCGGGGCCGGCCGGCCGCAGGAATCCTGTCCGGCGCCCATCTGCACCCCGGCCAAGCCGGCGGTGCTGATCGAGTCGCCACTGGCTTGATAGAGCGAACTACCGGCGATCTTGACCTGCACCGCACCGCCGGGCGCGAAATGCAGATACGGCAACGCGGAACCACTAGAATTGATGCCATGGACCACGACCACCCCGCCCACGCTCGCCACGGTGGGCGCGTAGATTCCGGTGTAACCGAGCGAGGAATTGAAGTCGGCATTGCCGAGGTGGATTCCGCCAAGCTTGCGGTCCCAGGATACGATGCCGGCGGCCGAGACATCCACCCAGCCGTCGTAAACGACTCCCGGAAGGGTGACGCCGGGATTGTTCGCCGTGCCCACCGAGTAGATCGTGAAGTGAGTCGTCTCGTCAGCACCGGCCAACACAATGGTCGCCTTGCCCTTCATGTATTGGACCCCGGCTTGAGCGTAGAGCACCGGGGCCGTCGGGCCGGTGGCCGAGCCCTCTTCCAGAACCACCGTAATGGCCCCTTGGCCGGACAGCTCGACTTGGACAATGCTACCGTTCAAATCGAGAAACGATAGACGGGCAATCTGGCCATAATCGGCGGAGAACGTCCCCGCCAAACCGGTCAGCAAGAACTGGTCGTAGACCTTCCCCTCAGGACCCGCCATGTTCTGCCACTCCGGCTTGGTTGTGACACTGCCGGCCGTATACGGGGGCTCCGGAGGAATCGCGTCCCCTGGCTGTAGGGGTGGGAACATCATCGAGCACACGGAAACGCGCCCGTTCGGCCAAAGACCAACCAGGATCGGAGCCGAGATCGTGTTGCCACTTAGCCCGGTGAGGACGCAGTCGTAGAAACCCGCATCGCTCGGACTCAGCGCGGCCCAGGTCAGGGTCGATCCGGTTGCGCCGGAAATGGGGCGACCATTCCGGCACCATTGGTACCCCTTGGCCCCTACCGCCCGCACCGATAGGGAAGCCGGATACCCTTCGAAGCGCCAGCCGTCCTCCGTCACTTCTTCGATGATCGGGACCGGAGTCGGATTCACGGCCAGCAGCACGCTGGTGCTGACGGCGGTCCCGAGCGAATTGGATACCACGGCTCGGTAGCTCCCGGCCTGTGTCGCCTGCACATAGGGCAGGCTCAGCGTCGGGCGGGTTTCTCCCGGAAGATCGGCCCCGTTTCGTTGCCACTGGATCGTCGGTGCCGGGCCCCCGGCCACTGCGACCGTGAATCTGGCAGCTCCGCATTCTACGACCTCCTGGTCGACCGGCTGCGTGCGGATGGAGGGCGCAGATTCCTCGACGCACGGGTATCCATGCCACAGCGGCGTAGTGAAACCGGCCGCCCCCCTCCGATAATAGACCGCGAAATCAGCGGCGGTCCCGGCGAAGACGGCATCCCCGAACGTCTCCGGGGCGTCCCCAAGAAAGTGGGCGGATCGCGTCGCTGTACAGTTTTCGAAGGCTCGATCCCTGATTGCCCGAATACCGGCAGGAAAGGTCGCGATGGTCAGCCCACTGCAGCCCGCGAACGCCGAGTCGCCGATGGAGGTCACGCCGCCGGGAATCATCAGATCACCCGTCAGTCCGGCGCAGCATTGGAAGGTGTTGTCCTCGATAATGGAAACACCGCCGGGAATCATGAGAGGCCCACTGAATCCGCGACAGTAGCCAAAAGCCCCTCGACCGATGGTGGTCACACTTGATGGAAGGGTCAGCTCTCCCGACACCCCGAGGCCGCCGAAGGCGTATTCTCCGATGGTGGTCACGCCGGCCGGAATCGAAAGGGGCCCCGTCTCCAAGGGATAGGTAAAGGAATGCGGCCCGATGGCCTTGACCGGCCGCCCCCCGATGTTCGCCGGAATAGCCAGTCCCAACTCGTAAGGAAAACTGAATGGGTTGAGCGTACAACCGGTAATGGTCGCCGAATCGCCGTTGACGATGTAGGTGAAAAGTCCGTCGCTGAACAAGGAGAGGGTCGCCGTGTCACCGGCAACGGTTCCGAGCGAGTTCGATACTACTACACGGTAATGCCCGGTCTGTTCCGCCCGCACATTGGTCAACGTCAGCGTCGGGCCGGTCTCCCCCGGAAGATCAACCCCTTCTTTCTGCCACTGGAAAGAGGGCGCTGGGAATCCCAGGGCCGTTACTCGGAACTCCGCACTACCGCCTTCACCGGTTCGGCCGGTACTCCATTGGGTGACAATCGTCGGCGCAAGCTGGTCTCTGCACTTGTACTCAAACCAATGCGGCGCCGTGAAGCCGCTCGCTCCGCTCTTATGGCGGATCGCGAAAGCTTCGGCGGCACCGGCGAAGACCGCATCCCCGATCGTGGGAGCAGCCCCCTCGAACAGGGCGACCTTTAGCGTCGGGCAATCCGCAAACGCAGAGTTCCCGATTGTCACGATGCTGGCAGGGAAGCTTACGACCACCAGCCCGTCACAGCCGGAAAACGCCTCATCCCCGATCGCGGTCACGCCCGCGGGGATCATCGTCTGCGCAGCGAGATAACTGCTCCTATTCTTGAAAACCGCCGGTCCGATCGCAACGACCGCCCTGCCTCCAAAGCGTCGCCGGAATCTTCCCAATCGGGAACGTATAGCCGGAATAGTCCGTGATTGTCGCGGTATCGCCGACGACCGTGTAGGTGAAATCGCCATCCGTCTCGGCCTTAGCCGCAGGGACGAAGGCGAGAGCACACAGCATCACCCCGACGGCGACCCGGAGCCGCGCGGCCAGCCAAGGCCCCTTCGCGAGCGCGCGCGTGGCGAAGGAGGTGGGGAAGGGGCTACAAGTGCGAGAGGGTGCCATGGCAAGGTGCGGTGGTGAGGAGTGTTCAACTTCATATACGCAGGCCAGCCGCATTTGGAGTCAGCGGAGCCGACGATTTGTCGCCCGCGTCGCCCCCCCCCTCCGCTCCGCCGCAACCGAAGTCTCGTTCGGTCGAGCCCGGGCACGGGCTGAAGCCACGTGCCACATGGCCTGGTGCTTCAACACAGGCCGGCGGATACCCGTCGATTCCCCTGCCTCATCCAGCGGCCCGCCCGACACGGAGACATCCCGCCACCGCGCTTGTCACAAAGTTTCAATGAGTCCAAATTGTGGGCTCTTGACAGCCGGGCCAACCGTTCGTAATAGAATTTCGGTATTGCGGCCCGAACGGCTTTTCTCCGGCTTCCCGTCGCCCCGCCCGTCATGCACACCCGTCTTCGTCTCGGCTTCACCCTCGCCTGCCTCGTGTGGTCGTCGGCGGCTGCCACCACGGCGGCCCAGAATTATGCGCTGACCGTCACCGGTCAGATCACCAACACGAATGGCGCGATCCCGGCCTACGCGCAGACCGGCGCCACCGTCGAATTCCATGTCGATCTAGGCCAGTTTCCCATGACCGAAGGCGATACGGGCTTCATGGCCGGCTCGACGTGGTATGACCGTCCGGCGACGCTCACCTTCGCCGGGGTCACCATGGCGTTACCGTCCTACGGTTACAACTTCGGCCTCTCGGCCAAGCAGATCATGGCTGGCCAGTCCAATTTCCTCGGAGGGTCGTACTTCTTCGGACTGGCGAGTTCCGCCGACGTGTTCCCTTCCCAGACTTCGCTTCCTCTTGGCCTAACCCTCGCAGACTTCGACCTACCGGCCACGGAGAACTACTCCTCCTGGACCGGCATGCCCGGGACGATAGGGAGCGTCATGAATTGGGAAGCGCAGTGGACTCCGACGAGTGTGCAGGTTGCGGCCATCCCTGAACCGGCGACTTGGGCGGCGGTTTGCGGGCTCGCCGCGTTGGGTTGGACGATACATCGCCGGCGCCTAGTTGGCCGCGGACGAGAGTAGTCTCGTCCGCCAAACGCCACCCCTGCCCCCTCCGGCCGAGCCCAAGGCATGGGCTAAAGCCACGTGCCACGTGGGCCGGCCGCTCCGACGTGGCCTGCTGCTTCAGCGCAGGCCGGCCAACGCGGTCCATGATTCGCTCCGAGTAACGCCAGGGACTGCGAAAGGTGGGGATTGGTGAGCGGAGCCAAGCCGCACGGGCTGAAGCCCCGTGCCACTTGAATGAAAAAGCCGCGGGCCGATCGCTCGGCGCCGCGGCTCAAATACTGACGGAACTTCGACTCAGGCCTTGGCGGTGCTGCCGGCCTTCACGAGGTCGAGGAACGACGGGGCCTGCAGGGCCGCGCCACCGATCAAGCCACCGTCGATGTCGGGCTGCGCGAGCAGCTCGGGGGCGTTATCGGGCTTCATCGAACCACCGTAGAGGATACGCACGCGCTGGGCCGCCTCGCCGTACTTCTCGATGAGCAGCTTGCGGATGAAGGCGTGGATCTCCTGCGCCTGCGCGGTCGTGGCGACCTTGCCGGTGCCGATGGCCCAGACGGGCTCGTAGGCGATGACGAGATCGGCGATCTGCTCCTTGGTGACACCTTCCAGGCCGGCGACGGTCTGGGTGCGCACCACGTCAAAGGCCTTGTTGCCTTCGCGCTCGGCGAGGGTCTCGCCCACGCAGAGGATGGGCTTGAGCTGGGCCTTGAGGGCCGCGAGCACCTTGCCGTTCACGATCGCGTCGGTCTCGCCGAAGTAGCTGCGGCGCTCGCTGTGACCGAGGATCACGTACGAGCAGAAGAGCGAGCGGAGCATTCCCGCGGAGATCTCGCCGGTGAAGGCGCCGGAGGCGGCGGCGTGCATGTTCTGCGCGCCGAGCTTGATGTCGGAGCCTTCGACGATCTTGGAGACCGACTCGAGGGCGGTGAAGGGCGGGCAGACAACGATCTCGACGGCGGTGGACTTGCCGGCGGCAACGACGATGGCCTTGGCCAGGTCGGCGCCTTCGGAGGCCGTCTTGTTCATTTTCCAGTTACCAGCGATGAGGATTTTGCGGGCCATAAAGAGGAAGAAGTAGCGAGTAGTGAGTAGCGCGTAGCGAGCAGTTTCTTTCGAGCGGCGAGCAGGAAGAGCGAGGAACGGGCGGTGGGTTGCGATGCTCGCTACTCACTACCCGCTACTCGCTACTGCGTTGGCGGTTTCAAACCTCCAACGCAGCGACGCCGGGGAGGATCTTGCCTTCCAGGAGCTCGAGGCTGGCGCCGCCACCGGTCGAGCAGTGGGTCACAATCTTGGCGACCTTGAACTTCTTGGCCGCGGTGGCGGTGTCGCCGCCGCCGACGACGGTGACCGCACCGGCCTTGGTGGCCTGGGCGATGGCGTCGGCCATGAGCTTGGTGCCGGTGGCGAAGCGATCATCTTCGAACACACCAGCGGGGCCGTTCCAGATGATGGTCTTGGAAGCGAGAATCGCCTCGGTGAAGAGCTTCTGCGTCTCCGGTCCGACATCGAGACCCAGCCAGCCGGCAGGGATGCCCTGGGCATCGGTGCGGAGCTGGACGTTCACCGGGGTCTCGGGGCTCTTCGGGAAGGCGTCGCCACAGATATGATCGACCGGCAGGAGCAGCTTCACGCCGCGGGCCTTGGCCTTCTCGACGAGTTCGAGAACGAGCTTCGCGCCTTCGGCATCAAAGAGGCTGTTACCGATCTCCATGCCGAGCATGACCTTCTTGAAGGTGTAGCTCATGCCGCCGCCGATGATGATGGTATCCGCCTTCTCAATGAGGTTCTTGATCAGCGGAATCTTGTCGGCGATCTTGGCGCCGCCGAGGATGGCGAGCAACGGGCGGGCCGGGGCGTCGATGACCTTGGCGAAGGCAACAAGCTCGGCCTCCATGAGGAAACCAGCGCCCTTCTGGGCGAGCGAGAGGCCGACCATCGAGGAGTGGGCGCGGTGCGCGGTGCCGAAGGCGTCGTTGACGTAGACGTCGGCGAGCTTCGTGAGCGAGGCGCGGAAAGCATCGACGGCGGCCTTGTCGGCCTTGAGCGAGGTGCCGTCCTCGAGCTTCACCTTGCCCTCTTCCTCGATGTGGAAGCGGAGGTTTTCGAGGAGGACGACCTGACCGGGCTTGAGCGCGGCGCAGGCGGCCTCGGTGGCGGCACCGACGCAGTCGGGCAAGAACGTCACCGGTTTCTCGAGCAGCTTGGCGAGCTCGTCGGCGATCGGCTGGAGGGAGAACTTGGCGATGACCTTGCCGTCCGGGCGGCCGAGGTGGCTGGCGAGCACGACGGATGCGCCCTTTTCGAGGGCGAACCTGATCGTGGGGAGCGCGGCGGCGATGCGCTGGTTGTTGGTGATGGCGCCGGTGGCCTTGTCCTGCGGGACGTTGAAGTCCACGCGCATGAGGACGCGTTTGCCGGCGAGGTCGAGGTCGCGGATGGATTTGAATTTGGCCATGACGAGGAAAGTGGTGAGAAGCGGGGAACGAGGAGAAACAACAAACCAAAGAAAAAGGGCTGAACGCTGATTTGAGTCAGCCTTCAGCCCTTCAGAGTTTTCAGCCTATGCTGTGGGCTGCGGCGCAGCTCAAAGCTTCGCGGCGATCTTCTTGGTCAGCTCGACGACGCGGTTGGAATAGCCCCACTCGTTGTCGTACCAGCTGACGAGCTTGAAGAAGTTCTTGTTCAGCTCGATGGAGGAACCGGCGTCGAAGATCGAGGAGCGCTTGTCGTGGATGAAGTCCGACGAGACGACTTCGTCTTCGGTGTAGCCGAGGATGTCCTTGAGGTAGGTCTCGGACGCCTTCTTGAGGGCGGCCTTGATCTCGGCGAGGGAGGTATCCTTGGTGGTCTTGAAGGTCAGATCGACGACCGAGACGGTCGGGACCGGAACGCGCAGGGCCATGCCGGTGAGCTTGCCCTTAACTTCGGGGCAAACGAGCGCGACGGCCTTGGCGGCGCCGGTCGAGGACGGGATGATGTTCTGGGCGGCGGTACGGCCACCCTTCCAGTCCTTCTTCGACGGGCCATCCACGGTCTTCTGCGTGGCGGTGTAGGCGTGCACGGTGGTCATCAGACCTTCGGCGATGCCGAAACCTTCCTTGAGGAGCACGTGAACGATCGGGGCCAAGCAGTTGGTCGTGCAGGACGCGTTCGAGATGATGTTGTGGTTGGCGTAGTCGATCTTGTCGTCGTTGACGCCGAGAACCACGGTAATGTCCTCACCCTTGGCCGGAGCGGAGATGATGACCTTCTTGGCGCCAGCGGTGATGTGGCCCTTGGCCTTCTCGGCATCGGTGAAGAGGCCGGTCGACTCGATGACGACCTGCACGCCGAGCTTCGCCCACGGCAATTCGGCCGGGGACTTGGCGCTCACCACGAGGATGTCCTTGCCGTTGACCACGAGGACGTCGTCCTCGGCCTTGTCGGCGGCCGACTTCTTGGACGAGACGGTGCCGTTGAACTTGCCCTGGGAGGAATCGTACTTGAGCAAGTAGGCCAGATTGTCGGCCGGGACGATGTCGCCCACCGCGACGACGTCGAACGTCGTGCCGAGGAGGCCCTGCTCAACGAGGGCGCGGAATACGAGGCGGCCGATGCGGCCGAAACCATTGATTGCTACTTTGACTGCCATATTTCTTCTCCGTGGAGGTTAGTTTACTGAATGGAATTGGGAATCGGCAGGTGTCCGCGTCGGCTCAAATTGCCGCTGCACACACGCACCGGAGCGGGCAGGACACCGGACAAGAGCCCGCTTGGCAAGTGGGATGATGGTCCGACCAAAAAATGCACGGAACCGGGCAAGGCGTGCGGAGAGCGGAAAACCCGGCCAAAAGGGGCGTAGACTTACGCGCATGGGGGCGGCGCGAATCGTCAAAACAGACGTTGCCTGTAGGCCACGGCGGCGGCGTGGCCTTTTTGAGTGAATTTCCCCGGGGAGGGCCAGGTCGGCGCCCTGGCCTACAGAGGCCGGCGACGACGATGCGCCGCCCTCCAGATCGGCCCGCCGCCCCTCCTTCAATCGCAAATCGGCAATCCGAGATCGAAAATCCCGCGCCCCCTACTCCGCGTACCACAGACCGCAGCCCAGCGGCGGTAGATAGAGTTCGCTGCCCAGGGGAAGGGTCGGTTCGTAGTCGTGCCGGGCGAGAAAATGTTCGTGGTCGGCCACCTGCCGCCATTGGGCCTTCGGAAAGTCCGCGACCGAAATGCTCACTTCGTGCAGGTGCGGGTTGAAGGCCAGCATCAGCCGCGAGCGCCCCTGCGAGAGATCCGCGTTGTAGACTACTGCCGCCGCCGTGCAGCCGTGAGCAAAGGAAAACACGAAGAATCCCTCACTGGGCCGGGTGAACAGGCGCAGCAGGCGCCCGCGCTCCGACTGGCGGAAGCGGATCCAGTCGGCGAAGTAGCGGAACGTGGTCGGAAAACGGAAAATACGCCGGTACTCCAGCGCGTTGAGGTCGCCGCGCAGATAGGTGTTGGTCACCCCCTGCTTGGCCCGCAGGAAATCCTGCCCCGCCGCGAGCATCGGGATCCCCACCGAGCTCATGAGCACCGCGCACATCAGGTGGGTGCGGCGCCGGTCGTTGGCGGTAGGATTGTGGCCGTTGCCGTCGGCGTTCTCGGTGATCACGTCCAGCCACGTGCGGTCGTCGTGCGATTCGGTGTAGTTGACGGTTTGCGCCGGCCACTTCGCGAAGTACCACGGCGAGCCCTTCAAGAAATATTCGAAGCCGTCGCGCCCGCCCTCGCCGCGCACGTAGGCCGGCAAGAACTTGCGATACCCGTCGTTCCACGACGTCCAGCCGGTGTCGCCCAGCGCGCCGGCGAGATGCCCGCGGAAGCTCCAGGGCTCGGCGATGAGGATCACGTCGGGCTTCACCTTCTTGAGCCCGGCCTCGATGCGCTTCAGCGGCTCCAGCCCGATCAGCTCGGCCAGGTCGAAGCGGAAACCGTCCACCCCGTAGGCGCGGATTAGGTGGGCGCAGCTGTCGATGATCAGCCGCAACGCCATCGCCGAGGAGGCGCGGTAGTCGTTGCCGCAGCCACTCCAGTTCGTCAGCGAGCCGTCGGCGCCGTCGTCAAAATAGTAGTGTTTGTCGACAAACATCAGATGCGAGGGCTCGCCCTGATGGTTGTAGACCACGTCAAGGATCACCGCGATGCCCTGCCGGTGAAAAGCGGCGACGAGCTCGCGAAACTCGGCGACCTGGGAGGCCTTCGTCGGATCGCTGGCGTACGCGCTCGAAGGGGCGAACCAGTTCACCGGCATGTAGCCCCAGTGGTATTCCTCGGTGGTGCGATTGTCGAACTCCTGTACCGGCTGCAGCTCGACGGCGTTCACCCCCAGCCGTTTCAGGTAGAAATCGGGACGGTTCACCCACTGCGTGAGGCCGGCGAAACCCAGCCGTTCCTTCGCACCCAGCGCTAGCGGCGCCTGGGCCACCAAATCGCGCACATGCGCCTCGGCGATCACCAGATCCTGCCATTGGGGGGTGCGGTACGCCCCCACCGGCGGCCGCGGGAACACCGTATCGGCCAGCACGATGCCGGGCCCGAGGCGGCCCACCACCGCCTTCGCGTAAGGGTCGACAAGCGGGAACTGCCGGTCAAAATGCCCGAAGGCATTGGCCGGCCCCTCGACCACAAACCAGTAGAACCAACCGTGCAGGTTGCGGTTGAGCCGCACCTCCCACACCCCGTCCTGAGTGCGCTCCAACGGAAACAGCGACGCCTCTTCCGGCGGCTCCAGCTTTTCCTGCAGCTTGAGCCGCACCCGGCGCGCGCGCGGGGCGAAGAGCCGGAACACCGTCTCCTCCTCCTCGACGATCGCGCCCAGGGCGGCATCGGCGTGGATTTTGAAGAAGAACCCGTCGGGCCGCAGCGGCACCTTCTGTTCGCCGTCCGGATCACTCCAGAGCACCACCAGATTCTCCGAGAGCTCCAGGGGCGCCACCGTCTCAAAGAAGAACCGGTGCTGGCCGGTGCGGTCGGGATCGATCGCGTAGTTGAGATTACCCAGCTCGTCGCGCACCGCGTTGGGCGCCGTCGGCGGCACCTCCAGCCAGTGCTGCTCGCCGGTGACGAATTTGAAGCGTTGGTGCGGCTGAGCGAGGAAGCTGGCCGCGGGCTGGCGCAGGATGAAGACCAGCTGCCCGCCAAACTCCTCCAGCTTCAACCGCCACTCCGCGCGGCCGACAGCCTGGCTCCAACCGTTAAAGTCGCCGGCCACGTAGATCTGCGCCGTCTTCGGGTCGAGCCAGGGGAACCGCTCCGGCTCGAGCAGGAACCAAAGCTCCTGGCGGTTGCTCACAAAAAAACCGCTCTCCTCCGCGAAAAACACGCCCGGGATCGATCGCAGCACGCGGAAGGGCCGCGGCGGCGCACCGAGGAAGATCGGCGGTGGCGTTTTGCCGAACCAATCACGCGACAGCTCGATCACGCCCGAATCCGGGGTATCAAGCCAAGCCTGGGCGATCAGGGTGCGGCGCGCGCTCATGGTGGGACCGCATGCTTTCCGCCCAACGCCCCTCCCTCAACAGTAATTTCCGGGGGCAGGTCACTGCCTTCAGCTAGGCCGCGTTCACTCACTGGAGGCCAGGGCGACGACCTGGCCCTCCCGCCGCCGGCGTAGCGGAACGGCTTCCCGTTCCGTCCGGAAGCGAAGCGCTTCCGCTACGAGAAGAGCGCAACCCATTCAGTGCGCGCTCCCCGCCCACTGCTCACTTCGCCGTGCTCTTGGCGTCCGGGGCCTCCGCACCACGCCCCGTCGCCGCCCAGTAGATACCGCCGTAGAGGTGATCGAGATAGCGGGCATCGGTATAGAGCGAGGGCATATGGCCGAGCGTGGTCACGAACACCCGCCCTCCTTCAAAGTGGTGATACCAGGCAATCGGGTGGTCGGCGCCCATGCCCTCGGCCTTGCCGCCGGGCCAGATCTTGTGCGGCTCGTAGGTCGCCTCGTCGACGGTGAGCACCGTATGCAGGTTGGGCGAGAGCGGCGTTTCGAATTCGTACCACTCGTCCGTCCACACCCAGCGATCCGGCAGGTGGAAGGTTGCCGGGAAGCCGCGGTCGACGACGTGAATCACCCCGGTCTGTACATAGGGATGGATGCGAAAGACGCGACCAATGAGCTGGTCATACCACGGCCAGCCCTTGAGCGTCGCCGCCGCGGCATGCACCGCCACGAAGTTGCCCCCGCCATGGATGTAGGCGGTGAAGTTTGCCCGCTGCGCCTCGTCGAGCGCCTCACCGGTGCAGTTCACGAACACGGTGGCTGCGAAGCGCGCGAGGTTGGCGTCAGCCAGTGTCGCCGGGTCCTCGCTCCACGTGAGGCCGAACTGGTGGTGCTTAGCCAACTCGGCGAACGAAGCGCGCGCCACCGGCACACAGTCCTTGTGCCATTTTTCCGGTTGGGCGAAGACGAGGATCTGGAACTGGTCTTCGGCCCGCGCGACGAGGCCGGCGAGCAGCACAGAGGCAGAGAGGAGCGCGTATCGAATTTTCATTGGGGAGAACCGGCCCGGCGGGCCGGAGGCTTCAGCGAAGGGGTGGAACAGAAAGAGGCGGACTGTCCCGACTACGTCCGGTAGCCAGCACACGCAAGCTCGCACCCCTGGGCGACGACAGAAGCGGGCCGAGGCATTATCGGCGCAACAACTCTCCCTCGAGCGATCCCGTCCACGCCGCACAATACACTTGCTCCCGCTCCGTAACCGCAAACTCTCGACTCCGGCCGCATTCCGGTTGGATGGCCCCGGCAAACCCGTCTCGTCTTGGTCACGGAAGCAGAAGGCCTCCCGGGCTCAGATCAAAGGGCTGTGGGGTGTTGTCCGCCCTGAATCTCACCTTCCGCCGCTGTCACCACAGGCCTGCGCCCTTTTCCCGAGCATTCCTCTCACCTCCCTCCCACCGGATGAAACCCCGCACCAAGCTGACCGCCCTTGCCCTCGCCGCCCTTTGCGGCTTGGGCCTGCTCGCCCTCCGGCAGCTGCCTCGCTCCTCCGGTGACGCGACCCCAGTTCCAGCCACCGCACCGGCGCCCGTCTCCTCGTCGCCGAGCCCCAACGCGGCGACAGTCGGCTCCACTGGTGCCGCGTCTGCGCCGCAGGCCGCACCCGCCTTCCCCTCCCTCCTGGCCGAAGCGCGCATCGGCCGCCCTGGCCCAGCCTCCCGTCCCATCGCCGACCGCTTCGCCAAGGCGACGACCGTCTGGACCACCGAACGCGTCGGCGGCGCCAACAACGAGTTCATCCAGCGCATCCGCCTCGTTCGGACTGAAATGAAGTACCCGCTCGTGCGTCTGGAGGAAGTGCTCCATCGCGCACCAACCCCGGACGGCCCGAAGGAGTTCCTCCTGCAGCAACTCGCCCTGGTCGGCGATCATCTCTTGCTCAAGCCGGTACCTGGCATTGCGCCCGAGCAACTGGCCTCGCAGATCAGCCGCATTGGCGGCCGCATCCGCACCCGCCTCCGTTCCTCCGGTACTTACTTGGTCGAAATCCCCGCTACCACTCCCGAATCCCTGCCGCAGCATCTCTCCGATCTGCGTGCCACCGGCATCGCCACCACCGCCGAGCCCGACTATCTCGTCCACACCTTCGCGACGCCGAACGACCCCTCGTTCTCCTCGCTTTGGGGCCTGCACAACACCGGCGGCAACACCGGTACCGCCGATTCCGACATCGACGCACCCGAGGCTTGGGACACTTCCACCGGCTCCCGCGATGTGCTCGTCGGCGTCATCGACACCGGTATCGACTACACCCATCCCGACCTTGTCGCCAACATCTGGACCAATCCTGGCGAGATCCCCGCCAACGGCATCGACGACGACAACAACGGCTTCATCGATGATGTCCACGGGTGGGACTTCTACAACGACGACAGCGACCCGATGGACGACAACAGCCACGGCACCCATTGCGCCGGCACGATCGGCGCGGTCGGCAACAACGGTATCGGCGTTGCCGGGGTCAACTGGAGTGTGTCACTCGTCGGCCTCAAATTCCTCAACAGCAGCGGTTCCGGCAACACCTCCGACGCCGTCGAAGCCGTCGCCTACGCCAACACGCTCGGCGTCGCCCTGACCTCGAACTCCTGGGGCGGAGGTGGGTTCTCCCAGCTTCTCAAGGACGCCATCGACGCCGCCGGCACCCAGGGCCGCCTCTTCGTCGCCGCTGCCGGCAACAATGGCATGGACACCGACAACTGGACCAACTTCCCCTCGGGCCTCGACTGCGCCGCCATCATCGCCGTGGCCGCCACCGACTCCGCCGACCAGATCGCCTATTTCTCCAACTACGGCGCGACCTCCGTCGATGTGGCGGCCCCGGGCGTCGCCATCTACAGCACCGTCCCGAATACAAGCTACGCCACCTACAGCGGCACCTCGATGGCCGCGCCGCATGTGTCCGGGGCGGCCGCACTGCTGAAGGCGGCCTACCCGCGATTGCCAGGCGGCGAGCTCAAGACCCTGCTGCTTGCCTCCGTCGACGCACTGCCGGCCCTGGTCGGCAAGACAGCCACCGGGGGCCGCCTCAACGTGGGGCAAGCCATCCAGTCCACCAACCATCTTGTCATTTCCTCCGGCGAACTCTCCTCAAGCGGGCCCCTGGGCGGCCCCTTCGATCACCCCTCGGTCACCTACTCCCTACGCAACCTTAGCGCCTCGCCGATCACGTTCACCATCGGCTGCGGCGATTCCTGGATTCGCCTCTCGATCACCAACGGCACTGTCGCGGCCGGAGAAAAGCTTGAGTTGACCGTTTCGCTACAGGCCTCCGCCGCCTCCCTGCCGGCCGGCAAGTACAGCGGAACCTTGATCCTCACCGAGATCGGCAGCGGCCACTCCATCACCCGGCACCCCTCTCTCGAGATCGTGCCACCGGTCGTCTACTCCTTCCCTCTCGACAGCGACCCCGGCTGGAGCCGAACCGGTCAGTGGGCATTCGGCCCTCCGCAAGGACTGGGAGGATATTACGCCAACGCCGACCCGGCAGTCGCCTATACCGGGGCCAACGTTTTCGGCGTCAACCTCGCCGGCGACTATGCCACTGCGCCGGTCGGGCCCGATTTCGTGACCACCGGCCCGATCAACCTCGCAGGCTACGCCAACACCCGCCTGCGCTTCCGCCGCTGGCTCAACCAAGAAGGCCTGCCCTGGGCAACCGCCACCATCGACATCTCTGTCGACGGCACCAACTGGAACACCCTCTGGGCGAACCCCGGCGCCGTCATCGACACTGGCTGGACCCGACAATACCTCGACCTCTCGGCCTATGCCGACAACCAAGCCACGGTATATCTCCGTTGGGGACACCAAACGTTCTTCGGAGCGTGGAGCCTGTCGGGATGGAATCTCGACGACATCGAAATCCTGGGCCAGCCACCGCGCACCCTCAAGTTCTCCTCCCTGTCCCCAGTCAACGAATCGGTCGGCACCGTCGCCACCACCCTCCAGTTCGACCCGGCACCAGACAAGCCAACCACGATCACGCTTGCGTCCAGCTTGCCCAACACCCTCTCGCTCCCAGCCACGCTTGAGGCGCCGGCCGGCGCTACCTCGATCCCCCTCACCCTCACCATCCTCGATGATACCCTGCTCAACGGCACCCGCGAGGTCACCCTCAGCGTTCACGCCGCCTCCTATGTCGGCCGTACCGGCAAGCTGCTCATCCACGACAACGAGTCGGCCACCCTCGCCCTCACGATTCCCGGCGAAGGCAGCGAGGGCGGGCCTGCCGCCACCGGCACGATCAACTGTTCGCGCGCGCCCGCAGCCGACGTCACGGTTCAGCTCACCGCCACCCCGGCCGGTGCCCTCCGCCTCCCCTCAACCGTGATTCTGCCGGCCGGGACCACTTCGGCCGACTTCCCGATCACGTTCCCCGACAACGCGCGCATTGATCGTTCGGTCACGGTCGGACTGACCGCTTCGGTCACAAACTGGAACACGGCAACTGGGGTCATCACCGTCCATGACAACGAAGCCACCGCGTTGAGGGTAACCCTGCCAAGCGAGGTCGCGGAAGGCGACGGCACCCTCGCCGCTGCCGGCGCCGTGCATATCGCCGGAACCCTGCCAACCGCCCTTGCGGTGACACTCACCTGCAACGACCCCAGCGAACTCACCGTCCCGGCGACCGTCACCATTCCCGCCGGCGCCACCTCCGCCACCTTCGATCTGCAGGTGCTCAACGACGGCACCGCCGACGGGGCCCAGAATGTCACCGTCGCGGCAGCCGCCATCGCCTTCACCCCGGGGTATGCCTCCACCACGGTCGCCGATGCCACCCCGCATCATTTCACCTTCGACTTGGTTCCATCTCCTCAATACGCCGGGACCGCCTTCCCCGTACGGATCGTCGCCCGCGACGCGGGCAACAACATCGCCTCCGGCTTCCGTGGCAGCGTGACTCTCACCGCCGACAACGCTGGGGTCGCCGTGCCCGTCGTCCCCACCGCCACCGGGGTCTTCGGCCGCGGCCTCAGGGACGATCTTGTCGACCTCAGGAGCGTCGGGACTTCGCTCACGCTCCGCTGCTCCGGCGACGGGGCCAGCGGTGTCTCCAACCCCTTCCGCGTACGGACGCCACCGATCCAGTCCTTCGCCGTGGAGAACACCGACCTGGCGTACTCCTCCCTCACCAACTGTCTCTACGCCGCCACCGCCAGCGGCACCTTGGTGCCGGTCGATCCGACCACCTCCACGGTCGGCGCGCCGGTCAGCGTGGCCTCGACCGGTCTCGCTCGCCTCGCCGTCTCGACCGACGGCACCCAACTCTTCGCGACCCACGCCGACAACAAACAAGTTGTACGCATTCCGGCGGACTCCCTCATTGCGGCGGAGAGTTTTACCCCCACCGTCAACGAACAATCGATTTTCAGCCTTGTCCCGGTTCCCGGCCAACCGCTGACCGTGGCGGTGGCAGTAGCTCCCAACTACTACTACAGCTCCTTCGATCGGGTCACCATCTACAGACAGGGGGTACCTGCCACCAATTCCTTTGTCTCCCAGCAATCGCTGCGCTGGCTCTCGGCCGGAGCCCAATCGGGGCGCCTCTATGCGGCGAGCGAGGCCTACTACTCCTCGCAACTCTGCCGTACCATTGTCGATGCCTCTGGCATCGCCCTTGTTGACCAACGCGCCTGCGCACTCCGCACGGGCCAGGTGTTCGCAGGCGGATCGCTCATCGCCGACAACTACGGGCGCGTGGTCGACGCCGAAGCCAACCGCTGCCTCGGCACGCTGCCGCGCACCGGGCTCATCTGCGCCGACGGCCCGGGCCGACGCCTCTTCGTCTTGAGCTACGAGTACAGTCCGTGGGGGTACGTACTCCATTGTTACGACTCCGCCTCGCTCGAGGAGATCGGTCGCCTTGAGATCCCCGGAGTAACGGGTAATCCAACACGCCTTCTGCGCTGGGGCGCGAGCGGACTGGCCTTCCGCACCGAAACCCAGGTCGTCCTCCTTCGCGGCGACTGGGTACCCTCGCCCACTTCCGCCGATCTCGGCCTGAGTGTCGTCGCCTCGCCCTCGCCGGCCATCGTCGGCCAACCGCTCACCTATACGATCCGGACGACCAACTACGGCGGCCTCGCCGCCGACGGCGTCGTGTTGACCGACCTGATTCCAGCCGGCACCCAGTTCGTGAATGCCAGCGCCTCGCAGGGCTCCGTCGCTCGTCGCGGCGACGAGATCACCGTCACCCTCGGGTCTCTGCCGGCGGGCAGCGAGGCCCTCGTCCACATCCGGGTCACCCCCGAAGCCGTGGCCGATCTCGCCAACTCCGCCACCGTCCTGGCTGCCACGGCCGATCCGGCCACCGTCAACAACCAGGTCATCACCACGACTCCGGTCCAGGCCCCTTCAGCGCCAGGCTTGCGGCAGATCGCTCTCGGCGCCAACGGCATCGCCAGCGATGGGCAACGGCTCTTCCTCACCCTCTCTTCAGGATCCACGGCGCGCGCCAACAGCGTGGCGGTTGTCGACGCCGCGACCCTCGCGCTTGAACGTACGATAGCCGTCGGCAGCAACCCCAATAGGATCGTCCTCACCGACGATCGCACCCACGCCCATGTGGGTCTGGACGGCAGTTACGCCATGCGCCCAGTCGACCTCGCAGCGAGTTCCGCCGGAGCGACCGTCTCGTTCGATGTCAGCACCGAGCAAGGCACCCAGTCTGTCCGGGACCTCGTTCCCCTATCTGCGAGCTCCAGCTCCGTCGCTGTTAACAGATTACGCACGGGCTCCAGGTGCTCCATCGCCGTTTACGACGGAGCCGTTGCTCGCTCCGCGGCAATCGACAGCAGCTACTCCGGATTCTGGATGGCCCGCAGCACCAACCCAGTCGGCGTACACGTCCTCACCGACGACTACTCCAGCGACCTGTCCACCTACACCATCCGCCCGAGCGGGCTCGCGCTGCTTCAGACCACCCCAGACCTGCTGACCAACTTCTGGACCAGCCCTGGCTTGGTCGCCATGGGCGACATCCTCATCGCCGGCAATGGAGACGTCGTGGATGCCCGCGCCCGCAAGGTGCTCGCCAAGCTCGGTGGAGGGGCCTACGCCACCGATGCCGACAACCAGCGTGTCTATTGTCTCACCAATTCCTATGGCGCCAAGATTACGGCTTTCGACACCAGCACCTGGGCCGCGGTCGGCAGTGTGTCGGTGGGATATCTCAACGCGAATCCGAGCACCCTAGTTCGCTGGGGCCGCCACGGGCTGGCCTTCCTCACCAGTGCAGGGACGCTCACCTCGCTCGAATCCTTCGATCTCGTTCCTAATCCTCCGTTACGCGTTGTCCTCCCGGCCGCCGCCACCGAGGGCGACGACACCCTGCCGGCCTCCGGGCGCGTCGAGCTGATCTATCCCGCCGACTCGGCCCTCACAGTGGAGCTTACTTCCTCGGCCCCGGGCGTGCTCACGGTGCCCGATTCCGTCGTCATTCCGCAGGGCGCCAAGTCAGTGACCTTCGATCTCACCGTCTCCAACAACAACTACCTCAACGGTACCCGCAACGTCACCATCAGCCCTAACGCCGCCGGCCCGCTCACCCTGCGCCCGGCCACCATCGCCGTGCACGACGACGAGGTCGGTGCGCTCGCCCTGGACTTGCCGGCTACCGCCACCGAGGGGACCGACGACATGATCGGTCAGGCCAGGGTGACGCTCTCCGCCCCGGCCGGCGAGCCGGTCGCAGTCAACCTCTCCTCCAGTGATACCACCGAGCTGCTCGTCCCAAAATCCGTCGTCATTCCCGCCGGCCAAACGAGCGCCGTCTTCAACCTCTCCGCCCCCGACGACGACCTGCTCGACGGAACCCAAACCGTCGTCGTCACCGCCTCGATGGCCAACTGGCTCTCCGCCTCGGCTGCCATCGACGTGAACGACAGCGATCCCCGCACCCTGACGCTCGCGCTGCCTGCCTCGATCCTCGAGTCCAATTACACCTCCGGCACCATCAGCTTGAGCGCGAAGACCCTCGTGCCCCTGCGGGTAAACTTCAGCAGCAGCGACACCTCGGCGCTGTCCGTCTCTTCCTCGACAACCATCGATGCAGGGCAAGACCACGCGTCCGTCTCGCTCTCCCCCGTGAACGATGATCTGCCGAGTCCTCCGCGTAGCGCCACAATCACCGCCTCGGCCATCGGCTTCTCCGCGACCAGTCAAAGCATCACCATCACCGACGACGATCCCGCCTCGATCACCTGGGATACTATCTCCGGTCCTGCAATCGCCGGCGAAGCATTCAAGGCTAGGTTCGTCCTGAAGACCTTGGACGGCTCCGTCGTCCCCTACTACTACAATTCGGTCCCGCTTCGCGCGCTCAACGAGCGTGGGGCTGCCGTCAGCAGCCCTACGTCATCGTCCTATATCTACAGCGGAGTGTCCGACAACAACATGATTGTGCAGACCGCCGGAGCGCAGACCCGGTTGGTCGCTCGCCTCTATAGCGGGATTGCTGGCGAGTCCGAGGCCTTCACCGTTCGTGCCGCTGCGACCACCCAGTTGCATTGGGACCCAATCCCCTCACCCCAGCAGGTCGGCGCGCCGTTCCAGGCCACGGTTCACGCCTCCGATGCCTTCGGCAATCCGACCACCGACTATACCGGCACCGCCAACCTGACCGCTCACAAGCAGGCCAGGGCTCGAACCGTCGGAACCGGAACAGATACCTGCAACTACCCGCTCGGGACCAACTACCTCAGCCGTTCCCGGATGTCTGCGATCATCACCTCCGCCGAATTGGGCGAAGGCGGATCGATCCAGTCGCTCGCCTTGGATGTGGCTCAAGCTAGCACCAAGCCCACTCCGAATCTCACCATCCGTCTCAAATCGACTGCCCGAGCCTCCTACAATAGCGATGCCGCCTGGGAGTCCGAAGGCTGGACTGTCGTATTCAGTGGCGCCGTCACGATATCCGCCGCCGGCTGGCACGCCTTCCCGTTCTCCGCGCCCTTCGCCTACGACGGGCTGTCGAACCTGCTGGTCGATATCAGTTTCAGCAAACCGACAGTAGAATACGATTCGGGCGTTTTCGTGCGGGCGACGTGGAGCACCAACCCCTACCGCGTGATTCTGGCGACCAGCAGCGACACCGCGTTTAGCAACCCATTGACCTGGACCGGAGCCACCCCAACGCCCAGTACCCCCTACTACCGTCCCAATATCCGTTTCAACTTCGGTGATTTGACGCCGATCGTACCGGCCAGCGCCGGACCTTTCATTGCCGGCACTTGGACCGGCCCCATCACTCTCGGCGTCGTGGATCCTTCCGTCGAGATCACGGCCAGCGATGGGTCCCTAATAGGGACCTCCAACGTCTTCACCGTCGTGAGCGCCACCGGGATACCAGTTCTCGCGCCCGAACCCGTCTGGACAGCTGGGACCACCAACGGCATCGCCTGGAGCGCCGTCTCCGGAGCCACCGTCTATCAGGCCGAACTCGCCACTGACGACGCCTTCACCGTCCCGTTTTCCAGCGGCTGGGCGTCATCCACCCGCCTGAGCTTTGTCAGCCTCCTCGACGGGACTACCTACTTCTATCGCGTCCGCGCCTCGGTCCCCAGCGACAGCGGCCCGGTCATCAGCCCGTGGAGCACTACCGTCTCCTCGACTCAAGACTCCAAGGCACCCGAAATTGTCATCACGTCGCTGCCCACCTCGACCACTGCCGCCCACACCATCGCCGGCACGGCGAACGACCGCTCCGGCATCAGTTCACTCACCGTCGACGGCATCGCGGCCACCACAACCGACAGTTTCGGCCACTGGTCGCACATCGTAACGCTACATCCAGGACAAAACACCTTCACCGTGGCGGCCACCGACCTTGCCACGCCGGGCCAGACCTGCACCCATGTCGTGACCGTCAGCCTGCAGCCCCTCCCTGACGACTCCGACGGCGACGGCCTTCCCGATTATCTCGAATACGCGCTCGGGCTCGACCCTCTCGCGGCAAATGCCACCGGCGTCCCCACAGCGGCCCTCCAGATCAATCCGACCGACGGCCTCTCCTACCTTACATTTACCTACCGCCGCCGCCTGGTCCGCGACAATCTCACCTACCACGTCGAGACTACCTCCGACCTCAATAGCTGGACGGAAGCCCCCCGCGCCGCGGAGATCTCAGCCATTGCCAACTCCGACGGACTCACCGAGACGGTCACCTTCCGCCTCCAGCCTGCGATCGATGCCGCCACCCAACGCCGCTTCGTCCGCCTCCGGGTCACCACGCCCTGAACGTACCAACCAGCCACCTCTCCTCTCGGAACGCCCGCGCTTGCCGCGGGCGTTTTTCCCGCGTCCTCCGGGCATCGCCGCCTCTCCTGCGGCGTTGAAGTCGGCGGTGGGTCCGCTTTACTCCGCGCCGTGCACCCACCTCCGTCCGACGCCGCCATCCTCGCGATCGAACGCCCCCATCGCGACCTGCTCACCTACTACCTGCTCGCCGCGCTCGTCGTGCCGCCGGCCTTCCCCGTCATGGCCCTCGTGCTGTACTTCCGGTACCACACCATGCGCTACACCTTCACCGACGAGGGCATCTCCATGCGCTGGGGTATCCTCTTCCGGCGCGAGACCATCATCAGCTACGCACGCATCCAGGACATCCACCTGCGCGCCAACTTCGTCGAACGCTGGCTCGGGCTCGCCCGCGTCCTCGTCCAGACCGCCAGCGGCAGCTCCGGCGCCGAGATGACGCTAGAGGGGCTCAAGGAATTCGAGGCCGTGCGCGACTTCCTCTACCACCGCATGCGCGGCGTCAAAGACCCCTCACAGGCGAGCGCAACGGCCCTCCCGTCCGAGGTCGCCGGCTCCGACCTCGCCGCCGTCCTCCACGAGGTCGCCCACGAACTCCGCGAAACGCGCCTCGCGCTTGCCCAACGCCGGCCGTCGGCCTCCGACCATGGTTGAGCGTATCCGCTCGTTCGTACTGCGCATCCTGCGCGTGCCGCCGGAGCCCACCCCGCCCCTCGGGGCCCCTGGGTCGGTGCGCGTCTTCCGCGCCGGGGCCAATTTCTACCGGCTCCGCCTCGCCGAGTGGACCCTCGCACAACTCGGCGCGGCCTTCGGCATCGCCTTCTCGGTCGTGTTCCTGCTCGCTGTACAGAACGAGATCGAGCACGCCCGCGCCCAGCCAGCGCACCGCGCGAACACGCCTGCGCCCGCCCCAGCGTTCGGCACCAACCCGCCGCCTGCTGCCACCCACCCGGCATCGCGCTCAGAACGCGCGCTTTCGCCTTTCCGGCAGGCCGTCGCTGTCGCCGCCGGCCTCCCGCCCTGGGTGCTCCTCGTCGCCGACATCCTCAAAATCGCCGGCGTGCTATTCTTCCTCGGACAGATTCCCTTCAGCTACACCGTCGTGCGCCTGGAATATGAACAGCACTGGTACATCGTCACCGACCGCAGCCTGCGCATCCGCCACGGCCTGATCTCGATGATCGAGTCCACGATGAGCTTCGCCAACGTGCAGCAGGTGGTGGTGCACCAGGGCCCGCTCCAGCGCCTCCTCGGTATCGCCGACGTGCGGGTCCAGTCCGCGGGCGGTGCTGGCGAGCAACACGACGGCAAGAAGCACGGCGAGTCGCTGCACACCGGCATTTTCCGCGGCGTCGCCAACGCCACCGAGATCCGCGACCTCATCCTTGAGCGCCTCCGGCTCTTCCGCGAGACCGGCCTCGGCGACTCCGACGAGCCCCGCGCCGCCCCCTCGCCCTGCTCCGTTGAACCCCCAACCAGCACCGCCGCGCTGGCAGCCGCCCGCGAAATCCTGACCGAAACCCGCGCGTTGCGCGCCGCGCTCGAGTAGCGCAGCGCGTTCGCCTTCCCGCGCCGCCCCCGAGCCAGCCGGGCCCCCGCGTTCGACCGCCCGCCGTCCACCGATCCCGCCCTCGCTTCTCCGCTGGACTCGCGGCGAGTCGTTTCCAGCGTGGGCCCCACACCATGCGCATCCTCGTCGCCATGTCCGGAGGAGTCGACAGCTCCGTGGCCGCCCTGCTCCTGCAGCGCGAAGGCCACGAGCTGGTCGGCGCGTACATGAAGAACTGGATCAACGAGGACAACGTCGTGGGCGAGTGCCCGTGGCAGCAGGACATCGACGACGCCCGCGCCTCCGCCGAGCGCCTCGGCATCGAGTTCCGCGTCGTCAACCTCATGCACGAGTACCGCTCGCGCATCGTCGACTACCTGCTCGACGGCTACCGCCGCGGCCTCACGCCCAACCCCGACGTGATGTGCAACCGTGAGATCAAGTTCGGCGTGTTCCTGCAGTGGGCCCGCGACCACGGCTTCGACGCCGTCGCCACCGGCCATTACGCCCGCCGAATCGAGCGTGCGGTCGCTAGTCTCCCCGTAGCGGAAACGCTTTCGCTTCCGCGCAGGCCCGAATGGATGCCCGAAACTCGTTGTCTCCGCCACGCCTCCGGAGGGTCGGACCTGCATCCGCTCCTCCACGCTCGCGCCTTCCGCCCGCCATCCGCACTCCGCAAACCGCGCTTCGCAATCCTTCGCCCTCCTCGAGGGCGCCGACAAGAACAAGGACCAGTCCTACTTCCTCGCGCTGCTCGCGCAGGAACAGCTCGCGGCCGCCCGCTTCCCGCTGGGCGAGCTGACCAAGCCCGAGGTCCGCGCCCTCGCTGCTTCCGCCGGCCTGCCCAACGCGCGCAAGAAGGACAGCCAGGGCATCTGCTTCATCGGCCAAGTACGTATGCAGGACTTCCTGCGCGCCTACGTGCCCGATGCCCCCGGCCCGATCGTCCGCGCCACCGATGGTCGGATACTCGGCGAGCACCGCGGGCTCCACCTCTTCACCCTCGGCCAGCGCAAGGGCATCGGCATCCCCTCCAACACCGACAATAAGGCCTACGTCGTCGTCGCCAAGCGCGCCTCCGACCACGCCCTGCTTGTCGACTTTGACGGCCCGACGGCCCTCGGCCTGCACACCACCAGTGCACACATCCAGGCGTTAAGCTGGATCGGTGAGCCGCTCACCACCGCCTCCGACCTCGAAGGCCGGGTACGCTACCGCGACCCGCGCGTCGCACTCCGCTTCGAGCCGCAGCCCGACGGCACCGCGCTGGTCCATTTCCGCGAGCCCCAGCGCGGCCTCGCCTCCGGCCAGATCCTCGCCCTGCACGACGGCGAGCGCCTCCTCGGCGGCGGGGTGTATAGCTGAGCGGAAGTAGCGAGAAGTGAGTAGCGGGGAGCGGGCACCGTCCTTCGCTTCTCCTTGGTCCTACTCCTACGCTTGCTCCTGCTCCTACTCCTGCTCCTGCTCGCCCCGGTCCCAGCGGCGCCTCTCTTTCGGCCCATGGTCCGATCCCCCGCTCTGCCAATCCACCGGCGCTCTCAGCTCTCCTCCCCCATGTGCCCTCTTCCCCTCTGCCTTGGTTCGCGGCGGCCCTCCACCCAGCCAAACTCCGGGGCGGTCCGCCTTTCGCCACTGCACTGATTGGCGCCCCTAGAGCAGTTTCCCGTAAAACGTACCGCGCCCGGAATGTGGCCCTTGCCGCACCGGCTGGCGCAGCGCATCAGTGGTCCGTTCCCGGCAATCCGCGAGCGGCGAGATCGCAGCTCCCAACAACTCAGGCGTGATCGCAACGGATCCTCACCCTGCCCGCGGACGGTCTCCGGCCATCGAGCCATGCCATCAATACCCCCCCTCCGCCGCACCTGCCGTTTCCTCGGCTTGATTGCCACAGTCCTCCTCGGACTCACCCCGCCTCGGGCCAAGCGCTGCTCATCGACGGGTTCGACTACGCAACGTCCACTGCCGCCGCCCAGGCCTGGGTATCCGGCAACGGCACTCCACCGGTGACCATGGCGGACTCCGGCGAATGGGGATCCGAGTACGTCATGATTCTCCCATGCGACTTCGCCACCCGCCCAAGCCGTTGTTACTGGACCCGCAGTGTCGCCCTCCAACTGGCGACGGCGACGGACATCGGGCTTGAGATCTTCGCACCCGACCCAGCGGCCATCTCTGCCTTCACCCTGTACTTCCGGTCCGGCGCCGGCTGGTACAGCGCGAGGACCTCCCTCACTCAGCCTAGCTGGCAGACTCTCCGCTTCTCCATCGCCGACTTCAGCACCGAAGGCACTCCCGCCGGCTGGAACCAGATCGACGGAATCCGGCTGTCCCCTTGGAAGGCGGCCTCTCGAGACACCACGCTCGCCGTACGTAGTCTGCGCGCCTTCACGCCGCCGGTGCTGATCGTGCGCGACGAACAGAGCAGCAACCCCGACCTCGTCGAACAGACCATCGACCGGCATCGCACCTGGCTCGGCAGCTACCGCGTCGATTGCGGTGTGATCAACACGGCCAGCGTCGCAGCAGGCCGCCTCGCCGGCTGCCAGCTCGCCATCCTGCCCTACAACGAAAACATCTCCGACGCCGCATGGGCTCAGCTCGAGGCCTTCGTTGTGGCCGGAGGCAAGGTGGTGGCCTACTACCTCCTGCCTCCGCGACTTGAGACCCTCCTGGGCATCCGCGAGACCGGCTGGGCGGCCGGGGACTTCGCCACATGGAACTTCAACGACACCGCAATCGCCGGTCTGCCCGACCGCGTCGGCCAGGATTCCTGGAACATCCGGTTCGCAACCCCCGACGGCACCCTCAACAGCCGGACCATCGCGACCTGGAACGACAGCAACGGCAACCCCACCGGCCGCGCCGCCTGGCTCGCCAGCGACCACGGGCTCTTCCACTCCCACGTGCTGCTCGGGGACGACGCCGACACCAAGGCCTTCGCCCTCTTCTGCCTCCTGGCCCATTACCTGCCCGACCTGCTTCCCCCTGCCGCCGCAGGCGCCATCGAGTCCATCGGCCAGATCGGGCCCTACCGCTCCTTTGCCGAAGCGGCCGAGGCCATCGACCAACAGGCGCGAACGACATTGCGCGCGGTGCCAGTTACAGACGAGTTGTCAGCCGCCACCAGCACACGCGAACAGGCCCTCGCCGCCCAGAGCGCCGGCCAATACCTCGAAGCCATCAATACCGCCCGCACCGCCCGGGGGCATCTGGGCCGAGCCTATCAGCTCAGCCTCCGGCCCACGACGCCCGAGTTCCGCGCCTTCTGGGATCACCAGGCCACGGGGCCAAATCCGGGCAACTGGCCCGCGACTATCGATGCGCTGGCCGCCAACGGCTTCACCGCCGTCTTCCCCAACTTTCTCTGGGGCGGGCTGGCCCACTACGACAGCGCCCTGCTCCCGCACTCGGCTGTATTTGCCACCTACGGCGACCAGATCACGGCCTGCGTCCAGGCCGCCCACGCCCGCGGTATCCAGGTCCATGCGTGGAAAGTCGACTGGAACCTCAGCGGGGCGCCCGCGAGTTTCGTCGATCCCCTGCGCGCCGCCGGTCGCACCCAGGTCTCGAACGACGGCCAGCCGCTCGACTGGCTCTGCCCGTCGCACCCCGACAACCTCGCACTCGAGACCGCCAGCCTCCTGGAGGTGGTCCGCAACTACGACGTCGACGGCATTCACTTCGACTACATCCGCTACCCCGGCGGCAACTCGTGCTACTGCGCCGGCTGCGGCAGCCGGTTCCAAGCCCAGACCGGTCGCACCGTCGCACACTGGCCGGCCGATGTCCTCACCGCAGGCGCGCTGCGCACGGCGTTCCTCGATTGGCGTCGCGCCCAAATCACCCGCCTGGTAGCCGACGTTCACACCGCCGCCAAGGCCATCAAGCCCGCGATCCAGATCTCCGCCGCCGTGTTCCCCGACGCCGTCAGCGCCTACGACGAGGTCGGCCAGGACTGGCGCCGCTGGATCGACGAGGGTCTGGTCGATTTTCTCTGTCCCATGGACTACACGACGGAGTACCCCCGTTTCACCAGCCTCGTCGACCAACAGCTCGCCTACGCCGCCGGGCGCATGCCGATCTACCCCGGCATCATTGCCGAAACCCTCGCGACCGACAGCACGCTCGCCCAAATCGAGGCCACTCGCACCCGCGCCACCGGCGGGTTCGTCCTCTTCGAGCTCGGCCCCGCCACCGTGTCCCAGCTGCTGCCTGCCCTCCGCGCCGGCGCCACCGCCCCGGACGAACCCGACACCGACCGCGACGGCCTCCCCGACACCTGGGAACAGCGCTGGTGGGGCAGCCTCTCGATCGCCGACGCCACCAGCGACTCCGATGCCGACGGCATCCTCGATTCTGACGAATACGTCTTTGGCACCGACCCCTCGCGACTCAGCCCGCCGCCGCTTCAGATCACCACCACCGAGCAATCCGTGGTCGTCGCTTTCCTCGCCCGGGCCGTCGACGCCACCGGCTACCAGAACGCCGCCCGCCATTACCGACTCGAGACCACGACAGCCCTCTCCTCCGCAACCGCCTGGACTCCCGTCCCAGGCTTCGAGGACCGCACGATCGAGACCGGCACCCAAACCCTGACGTACCCGACCGCCACCGGCGCGGAAGCGGCCCGTTGGTTCCGGCTCCGCGTCTGGCTCCAGCAGCGCTGACGCACAGGCAAATGGCCGCTCCGCCCCACCCGGCGGCTCCACCTTCTCGGGCGCGTGCGAAACCACACCACACGCGTCCGGCGACGTCGCGGTGCTTGCCCGGCCGCGCCGCCTGCGTCTCACTCCCACCATGCCTTCCGGCCCCCTGCTGCGCTGCCTGCTCCTTACCCTCGCTCTGTGCGCCAGCACCCGCGCCGCCCCCGACTCCGCCGCCACAGCCCCAGTCGCCGCGCCCACTACACTCGCACCGGCCCTCGTGTCGGCCGTCCCCGCCCCCGAACCGCTGACGGTCGTCTTCGTCAGCTCCGAGGCGATCCTGCGGGAGAACTACCCCTCCCCGGCCCCGTTGGCCGACTGGCTGAAACTCGCCCTCGCCGCCGGCGACGCCGCTGTCGCCTCCGATCCGACACACCCCGGACTGCTCGTGCAGATCACGCTGCGGCCCGACGCCCCGCCCGCCTTCGAGATTGCCGGCAACCCCCGCTCCACGAGCCCTTCGTCACCGCCCTCCGCGCACGCCTGGCCGCCCTCCCCGACCACCGGGCCCCACTCTGCGCCGTATCCGTACGGATACAGACCCCGGGAGGCACCGACAATCCCCTCGCCGAGGCCGCCGCCTACACCCCACGCCTACAACCGCCGGACGAGGCGGCACTCAACCACTTCATCGCCGCCGACCTCGCCACCCAGTACCGTGAGTTGCGCCTCTGGGCGCGCACTCACGCACTGCCCCTGCTCGCCCACCGAGCCGCCCACGTCGACGCCCAATTCGCCGGCGTGGTCAGTCTGGGGAACACGCTTTCCGCCCTCCCTCCGGGATCCTCCCTACCGGTCGAGCAACTCACTTTCCGTCGCGCCGACTTCTGGCGCGGGCTCATGGAAATGGCTCCGGGAGACCCGCTCGTCGCCGCCTTGCCCGCGCTGCTCCACGCCGCCGCCGGCGAGATCGACCAAGCCAGCACGCAGCTTAGCCTCGTCCTCAGTTTCAGCCGCGAGGGCCCGCTCGCCCGCCAAGTTCTCAACGATCTGGCCGCCCGCATCGGCCCCTTCCGCCGCCAACTCAATGTCGAGATGGAGCGCGGCATCGCCCTGCAGGACAAGGGCAAGTACACCGAGGCCATCACCTGCTTTCAACGGGTGCTTGCTGCGTATCCCAACTCCGCGTGGGCCCGCTACGAACTGTTCTTCTCCACCGTCACCCGCGACGGCCTCGACACCAGGAAGAAGGTCAAGCGCGCCAACAAGCTTTGGGACCAGGTCGCCCCAGAGATCTACCGCTGCAATCCGCTCTTTGACTCCCAGTTTGGGGCCGCCCGCGGCCGCTCCGTGGGCGCGATGCTCGACCGCCTCATCCTGCACCGCCTTGCCAACAAGCCGCCGGAGAAGTTCGGCGAGAAGATCGGCTCCTTCGCCGACTGCGCCCTGCGCCTCGAGTGCTACGGCCCGGCCGCCCAACTCTATTGGGCCGCCATCGGCACCAAGCACGAGTATTTCGGCCTCTCCTTCCGCGACGACCAGCCCGTGCCGCTGGCCAAGGAGGATCTGCTGGCCCGCTATCTCTACTGTCTCGAAAAACTGGGCGTACCCGACTGGAAGAGCGAATTCGAGGGCGATTTCACCGCGTCCTTCCGCCAGCTCGACGCTTCTCTCGCCGCTCACCGCAGCCAGTAACGCGGCACGTAGCGAGTAGTGAGTAGCGGGTAGCGAGCATCCTCCGACTCCTTGTCGTTCTCGTTCTCCTACTCATCCTCGTTCTCGTTCTCGTTCTCCTGCTATCAGACTCGCAAGACTCGCCCGACCGGCGGCGCAAGCGCCGCCCCGCCCCGCTCGCCCTCGCCCGGCCCGTTCCACATTCACGCAGACCGGCAGCCGGTCCCCAGGTACCGTTCGTGGCTTGCACGTCGCAAAGCGCTGGTCACCTCCGCCACGCTCCACTGTGTCATGAACCGACCAGCAATCATCCTCGGAGTCGGCCTGCTGTCTGGATGCGGGCTCGGCTACGCCATCGGCGTGCACCACACCGCCCTCGGCCACCCGCCGACAGCCGCCGCCCGCAACCGCTCAACTCTCCCCTCGCCACCCCCGCCAGTTCCCGCCTCCACCACCCCCGATGCACCGCCGCCCCCCGCAACCGACAGCACCAACGACCAAGCACGCATCGCCGTTTGGCTGGCCGCACAGGGCCCGCTGCGCGACTGGCCCGAAATCAGCCGTTGCCTGACGCGCTGGGCCCGGGCGGACCCATGGGCAGCGCTGGCATTCGTTCACCAAGCCCCTCGCTTTCCGGAGCGATCCAATGCCCTGTGTATTCCCCTTTCGTTCATCGCCCGAACCGCTCCGGCATCCGTGGCCGACTGGCTCCGCGCCAATCTACCCCAGGCCCACCGCAAGGACCTGGCCACCCAAGTGGTCGCTTCCCTCTGTGACGAGAACCCCCATGAGGCACTGGCGCTGGCCCGCGCCGACCAGATTCCAGTTGAGAAGGACACCCTCGGCTACGTACTCGGCTGCCTCGCCCAACGCGAGCCCGCCCAGGCAGCCATCCTGTTTTCCGCCCTCGCTTCCGCTCAGAAGGACGACGCCGCCGAGAGGATCGGCCGCGCGTGGGCGGAGAAGGATCCCGGCAGTGCCCTGCGTTGGTGCGAAAGCCTCCGAGGACAACCCGGCGAGGACCTCGCCATTCGCGGTGTATTAAGCGCGTTGACCGACCGAGATGCCAAGGCCGCCGGCGCCGCCCTCGAGCGCCTGCATCCCTCTGCCGAGAGCATCGAATCGGTCCTGCGCCAGATCGCCTACCTCGATGCCACCACCAGCCTGGCAATCGCCGCCCGCCTGCCCGCGGCCCAGCAGCGCGCAGCCGCCAAAGCCGTCGTCGAGGCATCCCGCCCTGCTCGGCATCTTCGCCGATGTTCATCTCCAAGAAACCGCCGACGCCGACCCCGCGCTCTTCCTCTCCTGCCTTGCCGCCCTGCCCCCATCCAACACCGAACGACCGTCCATCGAAGCCGCGCTGGGCAACCTCCCCGCCCCCTCGGCCGCGCGCTGGATCGCCGAGCACTCCGAGGCGGTCACCCCCGCTTTCGCCGCGCGTACTGCGCTCAGCTACTTCCAGACCGACCCCGAGGCGGCCTCCGCCTGGGCCCATACCCTGCCGGCCGGCCCAGCCCGTGATCGCGCCCTGGCCGGCACCGCCCAGGCATGGGGAGAGTCCGGCGACGCCGCCACGGCCACCCACACCATCGAGGCCATCACCGACCCCCGACTGCAGACCTCCACGCGCTTCCAGATCTTCAGCACACTCTGCCAGCAGGACCGGCCCGCCGCCCTCCGCTGGCTCGCCACTCAGCCCGTCAGCCCCGAGGTCCGCACCAACTGGGAGACCCTCACCACAGCGGAGGCCTCCCCGGCTCCGCTTATCCCCGTTTCCGAGCACTGCGACTGAGCGAAGCGGCGCCGAAGCCCGGTCCACTGCTCACCGGCCGCTCAGGCGCATCCGATCGATCAACTCCTCGCGGACCCGTCGCACCGGCCGTGCGCCCCACCAGCCGCCTCGACGCACCGCCTCCAGTCCGCGCTCCGCGGTCAATCGCCCCTCGCTCAGCGCACCAGCCGCAGCGCTTCAGCCGGGCTCAGAATCCCAATACCGAGCGCGCCAGCGGGCACAAAATCGCGCGGATTGAGCGTCACAATCATTTTCCCCTCTCCCGCCAGAGCTGCGGCGACAAACGGAACATCCTTGGGATCGGGCCAGCCGACGGCGGACAGCCTCACCGGCTCCACCTCCAACGCTGAAGCGCGCAATTTCATCAGAACCGCCAGTCGCTCGCTCGCCGCGATCCGGAACTTCGGGCGCTCCATGACATCGACATACTCGGCCAAAATCGTCGCCGTGTATGCAAGCTGGAGCCGGTCAGCGAAAAACGCGTCCACCAAACGGGCGGAAGCACCCTGCCCGATTAGGCCCGCGATCAGCACGCAGGTATCGAGCACCACCGGCTTCATCGACGCGCGGCCTTCACCTCGGCGACGATCTCCGCGTCCGTCCACTCCCGGTCCTGGCGATCGCGAATGCGACCCACTGCCACCACTGCCATCGCATCGATCGCCAGTTTCTCCAATTCACGCCCCAACGCGGAAGATGGGGCTACGGCCTCCCGTTTCCCTGCGTCGACCAGGTACTTTTGCAGGCTCAGGCCGCGTTGGCGGGCCGCCCGTGAGAGGATGCGCTTGTCGGCCGGGGCGAGGCGAAGGGAGGTCGGCACGGTGGCGCCCATGTAGCGCAGAGGTAGCGCGCCCCTCTTCGGAGTCAAGCCAGGCACCGGAGGCCGTCCACCATTTGGATTCGCCAGCGCACCAGCCCGTCCACCAGATTTCATCCCATGAAACGACAGGCGCTCGCGGTCGGTCTTGCACTCCTCGCCGGCCTCGGTGCCGGCTACGCCCTCGGCATCCACCGTTCGGCGACACCCACCGCGCCCGCCGGCCCGCAATCGATCACCACCACCGCGCCGGTATCGACCCCGGAGCCTGCTTCGGCTGCGCCGGCCACGACCGACTCCCCCGCCACCCTCACCGCCGAGGAGGCGAAGCGCAAACTCGCCGCCTGGCTCGCCGCCGGTTGTCCGGAAACCGAGGGGGGGCAACTGCGCGAATGGATCAAGGTCTGGTCGGCCGCCGAGCCACAAGCCGCGCTCGCCTTCGTCTTCGCCGCGCCCCGTTTTCCAGGCCGCAACAACGCCCTCGCCCTCCCGCTCGCCGTGCTCTGCCGACGCGACCCACAGCAGGTCATCGCTTGGCTGCGCGCCAACATTCCGGAGCAGGAACGTGGCCGCATCGCCGAGGTGGTCATCGAGCGCATCCACACGGACGCGCCACGGGAAGCCCTCGTCCTCGCCGAGACCGAGCAGACGCCTGTCGGCCGGGAACACTTTGGCCTCATCCTCAGCCAATTGATCCGCCAGTCCCCGGCCGAGGCTCTCGCCGCCTTCGGCCGACTCTCCGACCGCGGCCGCGAAATGACGGCGGGCGACATCGCAAATACATGGATGGAGACGGACCGTGCCGCTGCGCTGCGCTGGATCGAAAGCCTGCACGGCCAACCGGCCGAGCGCAGCGCCCAACTCGGTGTGCTGGCGAAACTCATGGAAAAGGACCCGACACAGGCGCTCGCGTTGCTCCGCCAATGGAATTTCCCGCCCGAAGAGTCCGCTTCCTTCTTGGGGATGGCGGCCTACCGGAATCCGGAGTTTGTCCTCGATCATCCCACGGAAATCCCCGCGGCTCAGCGTGCCGAGGTCCTCGGCACCGCGCTAAGAACCCGATTCGACGACGAGCCGGATCGCCTCGCCGCAATCGCCCGGGCCAATCTTCCCGCCGCCAAAGCGCAGCAGGTGATCGCCGATGCGTGGCGGAACTGGCTCAACCAGGATCGTCTCGCCGCCGAGGCTTGGGCCGCCGGGCGTGCAGGACCCGGAGGTACGCGCCGGCCTCGAACTGGTCAGACTGCGCGACACCGCCCGCAACGACCCGAGCCTCTTTCTCTCCTCGGTCGACAGCTACCCTGCGGCCCTCACCGAGAAGCCGCTCATCCAAAACGCCCTCTCGCAGCTCAACGCCGACGAGGCCGGCGCCTGGATTGCCCGCCATCCCGCCGTGGTCGATGCCGGCTTCGTCGCCCGAACCGCGGCCGCCTTCTTCGAGTGGAACCGCGACCAGGCCATTGCCTGGGTCGGCAGCCTGGCCCCGGGCGAGGCCCAGAACCGCGCGCTCGCCAGCCTCGCCTCCCAGTGGACCGACTCCGGCAATGCCACCCAGGCCGCCTCGACGATCGCGGCGATCACCGACCCGCGTCTGCAGACCAGTACCCGTTTCCAAGTCTTCAACACGCTCTACCGCAAGGATCGCGCTGCCGCCGTCCAGTGGCTCGGCACCCAGCCCCTGGCGCCCGAGATCCGCGCCAACTGGGAGACCATCGTCTCCGCCGTCGCCGAGTCGGGCACCAACCCCGTCATCGACGTCGACTGATTTCCACGCCGGTGGTCATCGGTCGCCCTCTCGGCACACGACTCCTCCATTGGTCATTGGGCATCCGTCCTCGGGCACTCCTCCCACGCCTCGCTCCGGCACTCCGTCATTCCGCACTCCGCAATCCGCAATCTGCAATTCCCCGCCCGCCTTTTCCCTTTCCCCGGCGCGCCGACCCGGTTTCAATGCCGGTTCCGATGGATACCGATCTCGCCGTCACTGTCCGCCAACTCGCCGAAGCCGCCCGCGCCGCTTCGCTGCGCCTGGCCGTCGCCTCCTCCGAGGCCAAGAACCGCGCGCTCCTCACGCTCGCCGACACCATCGAAGCCTCCATCCCAGCTCTCCTCGTCGCCAACGCCCAGGACCTGGAGGCGGGCCGCACCGCCGGGCTAACCGCCGCGTTGCTCGACCGCCTCACCCTCAACGAGGCCCGTATCCGCCAGATGGCCCAAGGCGTGCGCGAGATCGTCGCCCTGCCCGATCCCGTCGGAGCCGAGCTCGAGCGCACCGTTCGTCCCAACGGCCTGGTCATCCGCAAGGTCCGCGTGCCCATCGGCGTGGTCGCCATCATTTACGAGTCGCGCCCCAATGTGACCATCGACTGCGCCGCCCTGTGCCTGAAATCCGGCAACGCGACGATCCTGCGCGGCGGCAAGGAGGCGTTCCATAGCAACACGGCCCTGGCGGCCCTCATCGCCACCGCGCTCGCCACCACCGGCTTGCCCGCCACCGCCGTGCAGCTGGTGCCCACCACCGACCGCGCCGCGCTCAACACCCTCCTCAAGCTCAACGAGCTCATCCACTGCGTGATTCCCCGCGGCGGCGAGGCGCTCATCCGCTTCGTCACGGAAAACTCCAGCATCCCGGTCATCAAGCACTACAAGGGGGTCTGTTTCCTCTACGTCGACCGCGCCGCCGACGTGGCGATGGCCGAGTCGCTTCTCCTCAACGCCAAGGTCCAGCGCCCCAGTGCCTGCAATGCCGTCGAGCAGCTCCTCGTCCACCGCGACGTCGCCGCCACCTCCCTGCCCCGCCTCGCCCGCGCCCTCCAGGCCTCGCGTAACGGCGGCGTGGAACTGCGGTGCGATGCCGCCAGCGCCGCCATTCTCGCCGCCGCCGGCCTCCCGCACTCCGCCGCCTCCGCCGAGGACTACCGCGCCGAGTTTCTCGACTACATCCTGGCCGTGCGCGTGGTCGACTCCCTCGACGCCGCCATCGCCACGATCAATCGCGACAGCTCCAACCACAGCGACACCATCGTCACCGCCGACGAGACCGCCGCGCGCCATTTCCAAGGCGAGGTCGACTCGGCCACCGTCTACTGGAACGCGAGCACGCGTTTCACCGACGGCTTCGAGTTCGGGCTGGGCGCGGAGATCGGCATCTCCACCGACCGGCTACACGCCCGCGGCCCGATGGGTCTGGCCGAGCTCTGCAGCTACAAGTTCGTGATCGACGGCACCGGGCAGGTCCGGAGCTGAGGGCGCTGGGACCTTTCCACCGCGAAGGATCAACCACGGCATGGATATAAGGATACCGCTCTACGGACTGGCCATCGGACTGGCGCTGGCCGTCCCCGTGGGGCCGATCGGGCTGCTGGTCTTTCGCCGCTCGCTGCTGCACCGCGCCCGCACCGGCATCATCACCGGCCTGGGCGCCGCGCTGGCGGACGCCCTGCTCTGCGCGATCCTCACCTTCGGCATCACCACGATTTCCGACTTCCTCGCCCAGCACAGCCGGCTGCTGGTGAACGTGAGCGGCTTTGTGCTGCTGATCATCGGCTACGCCGTGTGGCACACCGCCCCGCCCCACGAGATGCCCAAAACACCTCCGCCCCGGCCCGGCTGGTTCGGCGCCTTCTCCACCGCGCTGGCGCTCACCATCAGCAACCCGATGACCATTCTTGGCGCCGGTGGTATCTTCGCCGCCTTTGCCGTGGGCGCCCAGGTCGACAATCCGCTCGAGGCGGTGCTGCTGGTCGGGGGAGTCTTCAGCGGCTCGATGCTGTGGTGGATCATCCTGAGCAATCTCGCCAGCAAGCTGCGCGACAAGGCCAGCGGCTATTGGATGCGCCGAATCAATCAGGGCTGCGGCATCGCCATCGGCGTATTTGGGCTGGCCCAGATCCTCCGTTTCGCCCTCACCGCCTTCGGGACATAGGGCGAAGACAACGCCGACTGCGCTCCCGTAGCCGCGTTGGTATGAACGCGGGGATTCCGGTTCCCGGCGCGGTCCACCTCACACATCGCTCCGACGTTCTTGCGAACGTCGCTACGCCCATCGCGGATCCGCCGCCCCGGTCAGCGAGCTCGCGGCGCAGCCGCGTCAGGTTTTGCGTCCCGCAAAACCTCTCAATCGATCCCGAAACGCCTTGGATCGAACCCGCGCGCCACCAGCGCCTGCTTCAGCGCCTCCAGCTCGAGCTTCGCGCCGGGCTTCACTCCGTGCTCGCGATACCAGCCCTGGTTCATTTCCACGGCAAACTGCAGCTCCTGGCTGCGGGACTTCACCGGCCGTTCGTCGCGCGGGTACAACTGCCACACCTCCTTCAACACGCCCTTCCCGTCGAAGTAGCCGATGTCGAGCGGGATCAGGGTGTTGCGCATCCAAAAACTCATCTCCTGGGGTCTCTGATAAAGGAAGATCATGCCGTCGTCGGCCCCCAGCGCCGGGCGGTCCATCAGTCCGGCCTGCATCTCCATCGGTTTTACCGCCAATTGCAGGCGCACCGCGCGCTCGCCCAGCTTCACCGGGAAAAACTCCGCCACCGTCTTGAACTCCTTCGCTCTGCCCCCCCCGTCGCCGCAGCCGGGCAGCACGAGCACCGCGGAAAACGCGGCAAGGATGAGCAACGCACGGGGCAGCAGACGGCGGCAGGTCGACATAGCGGAAGCGAGATTGCCGGCGAACATGCCGACAACTACGGTGCGCGCAAAACGATTTCCCGTGCCCAAATCTTCCACCACACCTTCACCGCTGCTTTACGCCGACTCCGAGCGCGACGCCAATCAGCTCTACTTCACCGGCCTCTCCGTGCCCGACCCGTTCCTCGCCTTCGGCCTGGGCCGCAAGAAGGTCGGGGTGTTCAACGCCCTCGAGTTCTCCCGCGCCCGGAAGGAGTCGGCCCTCGACGTGGTCCTCTCGCTGGAGGAATGGCGGGAGCGGGCGCAGAAGAAGTTCCCGGCGACACGCGCCGGCACCGCCGAAATCGTCGCCACACTAGCGCGACACTACGGCATCCAGCGCTTCTTCGTCCCCGACGATTTCCCCGCCAAGCTCGCCTTCGACCTGATCGATCTCGGTCTTGCCGTGGGCTTCGCCGAGGGTCGTTTTTCCCCCAGCGCGACCTCAAGAAGCCCGCCGAGCTCGACGCCATTCGGGAGGGCAATCGCTGCAGCGCGCTCGGCTTCAGCGCCGTCGAGCGCATCCTGCGCGCCACCACGATCAAGGGCGACCGCCTCCTGTTCGAACGCCGCCCACTCACCTCGGAGACGCTCAAGTTCGCCATCGAGGTCGCCTGCCTCCAGGCCGGCGCGGTGTCCAACAACACCATCGTTGCCGGCGGCGACCAGGCGTGCGACCCGCATTGCCGCGGCACCGGTCCGCTGCGCCCCAACGACCTGATCATCGTCGACATCTTCCCGCGGGTCACCGCCACCGGTTTCCACGGCGACATGACGCGCACCTACCTCAAGGGCCGCGCCAGCGACGAACAACGCCGCCTGGTGGCCACCGTGCATGCCGGCCAGAAGCTCGGCCTGGGCACCATCCGTGCCGGTCTCAATGGCCGCCGGGTCCACGAGGGCATCGTCGCCCTTTTCGAGAAGGAAGGCTACAAAACCACGCACGACGCACACGGATCGCGCGGTTTTTTCCACGGCACCGGCCACGGGCTCGGGCTTGCGGTTCATGAGGCCCCTCGGGTCTCCGCTACCGACGCGATCCTAAAAAAGGGACATGTCGTCACCGTCGAGCCCGGTCTGTACTATCCCGGCCTGGGCGGTTGTCGCATCGAGGATGTGGTGCACGTCACCGCCACCGGCTGCGAGCTGCTCTCCAAGCATCCGTATCGCTGGGAGATCGCGTAGGAGATTCGAATCGTTCTCGTTCTCTTACTCGTTCTCGTTCTCGTTCTCCCGCCGACGTTGTTGCGAACGGGCGCGCCTGCTCCCCTCCTTCCTCCTGCTCCTGCTCGATCTCTTCCGGCGACCTCGCCCGCGCTTGCGAGCGTCGCCACACCCGATCCAGGCGATCCCCGTGGCCGTCCCTGTAGCGGAACTCGCCAGAGTTTCGTTCCTTCCTCTGCAGTTCCCTTCGGCTTCCGGCTTCTGCCTTCTTCATTCTTCGTTCCGCCTTCCTTCCTCACCCATGCCCGAGCTGGCCGAAGTCGAATTCTACCGCCGCCAGTGGAATCCCGGACTCGGGCAGCGCATCCTCGCAGTGGAAACGCATCCACGAGCCCGCGTCTTCCGCGGCGCGAAGGCCCGCGCCATCGCCGCGGCGCTGCACGGCAAAGTCCTCGTGTCCTCCGCGGCCGCCGCCAAACAACTCCTCTTCCGCTTCACCTCGCCGGCCGCCGTGGCGCCGGCCTCCGTGCCGGCGTCATCCGACTTCCTCGAATCACCGGACACTGCCGTCTGGCTTGGCCTCCACCTCGGCATGAGCGGCGAACTCGCCGCCCGGCCCGCCGCCCCTTGCGCCAGCCAACACGACCACCTCGTCCTGCGCACCGCCGGCCACGCGCTCGTCTTCACCGATCCACGCATGTTCGGCCGGGTCGACCTCCACCTCGGCCCTACGCCGCCCGATTGGTGGACCCGGCTCGCCCCGCCGCTGCTCTCGGCGGCCTTCACCGCCCTCGCCGTCGCCGAGTTTTTGACACGCCGCACCCGCGCCCCCCTCAAGGCCGTGCTGCTGATGCAGGAACGTTTCCCCGGCGTGGGCAACTGGATGGCCGACGAGATCCTCTGGCGCTCCGCCCTGCACCCCCGCCGCTCCGCCGGCTCGCTGCGCCCCGCCGAGGTGCGCACGCTCTGGCGCGAATGTCGCCGCGGCGCCCGGATGGCCCTCACCACCATCGCCGGCCGCACCGAGGCGGAGACTCCACCCTCGCTCAATCTCCGCATTCCCGACACCTGGCTGTTCAATCACCGCTGGGGCGATGGCGGCCGTTGCCCGCACACCGGTTGCACCCTCCGGCGCGAAACGATCGGCGGCCGCACCACCTGCTGGTCCCCGGCCAGGCAGAAGGCGCCCCGGCCCAACAAAAAGGCCGCGCCCTGAAGCGCGGCCTGCAGAGTGGGTGATCCCTCAGATTCAACCTCCAATCGCGCCGACCAACGCACTCAGGAAGACCGAGACCCCGGAACCGATACCGGACACGCCGGCGGCCACGAGGCTCGAAACGCCGATCAGGATGCCGCAGTAAACCGCGCCGATCGCCACGTTGCCCTTTTTGAACTCCGCCTTCTCGTCAATCGTGATGGTGAGCTTGTCCATCACACGGAAAACCACCGTGATCGCAAAGCTGGCGACACCGATGGCCACCGCGAGGTTGATCAAACCGGAGACCAAACCGATCGCACCGTTGAAGACGCTGCCCGTGCCCAGAGTCGCCAGCGAATCAGACATCGCCGCGATACCGCCAGAGATGACCCGCGTGTAGGAAACGACCACGCCCGCCCCAAGCAACGCGACGGCGGTGTTCCGATTCTTCACCTCTTCCCAGATGTCGATCCCGCCGAGCAGCTTGGAGAGCAGCTTCAGGCCCTTGGTGATCGAGAACGCGGCCATGCTCAGGCCGACGATGAGCTGGATCACTCCGAGCAACAAGCCGCCGAGAGAGCCGGCGACCGCCGCCCACGAGCTTGTGCCCTCGGCAGCCGATGCCGCCGAAGTCAGCGCCAAGGCGACTACGGCCGCCCCGAAGATTTTGATGATACCGTTGGAGTTGATTTCTTTCATACAGGAATTTGTGCCGGTTCGGATTACCACCCTCCCCCAACAGATCAAGTACGGAGGTGCGACGGTCGGGCGGTCACCCAATCGTAACAGGCGAAAGGATCGAAGACCCCGAGCAAGCCACCCCTGAAGCACTTGAACAACACGGCACCCAGTCGCCCGGCAGTGCTTCCGCATCGACCCGACGCCCGCGACCGCTCCATGCTCCTCCCATGGCCGCCAAACAACGCCTCGATGAACTCCTCGTCGCCCGCGGACTCGCTGTCTCGCGCTCCCAGGCGCAGGCCCTCATCCGCGCCGGTAAAGTGCGCCACGGCACCGAGCGCCTCGACAAACCAGGCAAGGACTACCCAGTCGACCTCGCCCTCGAGCTCGAGCAGCCACCACGCTTTGTCAGTCGCGGAGGCGAGAAGCTCGCCGGCGCCCTTGAGCAGTTCCAGATCAGTCTTGTCGGGGCCCACGTGCTCGACGTTGGCGCCTCCACCGGTGGCTTCACCGATTGCGCCCTCCAGGCCGGCGCGGCCGATGTAGTCTGCGTCGATGTGGGGCGCGCCCAACTCCACTCCAAGCTGCGGGCCGACCCGCGAGTGACCAACCTTGAGCAGATCAACGCCCGCGAGCTGCGGGCCCAGCAACTCCCGCGGGCCGAATACGACGCGATCGTCATCGATGTCTCCTTCATCTCGCTGCGCTCGATCCTGCCGCCCGTCTGGCCACTGCTGCGCCCCGGTGGGGTGCTCGTGGCGCTGGTGAAGCCCCAGTTCGAGGCCGGTAAGGCCGAGGCCGACCGCGGCCAGGGCGTGATCCGGGATCCGTCGGTCCACGCCCGCGTGGTGGCCGAGATCACCGCCTGCGCCACCGGCCTGCCCGGAGCGGTGCTGCTCGGCACGATGGACTCGCCCCTCACCGGTGCCGACGGCAACCGCGAATTCCTCTTGGCCCTGCGCAAGAGCTGATCCTTGCACTCCGCCGCCGACGGAAGCTGCGTCGCATAAGATCAATCACGTCCCGCGGAACGCAAAACCGTGTCGCGATCGCGACACGGTTTTGCGCCAGCGCGACGCGCCGTTCTGCCGCCTCCACGAGGGAAAACGCCGCCCGGGAAACCTCCGAACGCACTTTCGTGTCGCGATCGCGACACGAAAGTGCGCCCTCGCACCCACTGCGGACCCGGGGGACGACAACGCCAAGGCGCCTTCGCCTCGGTGCTCGCCAAGCTCCGCACCTTCCCTACGCTACCGGCCCGCGATGCCCCCGATCCGCACACTCGCCTTCGTCGTCAACCGCACCAAACACGGCGCCCACGACCTCGCCCGCGACCTCGTCGCACTGGCCCGCACCGCCAAGGTCAAAACCAAGCTCCTCGCGCACACCCCGCTGGCCGAGGGCGCCCTCGCCGGCTTCGACGCCTGCTGCGTGATCGGCGGCGACGGCACCCTGCTGGGCACCGCCCGCGAAGCCACCCGCGCCAGCGTCCCGGTGATCGGCGTGAACCGCGGCAGTCTCGGATTCCTCACCACATTCTCGGCCGAAGAGGCACTCGCCCAGTTCCCCGCGCTGCTCGCCGGCGAGTACCGGCTGGCCGAGCGCTCGCTGCTGGCCTGTCGCACCGGCCCCAAACACGAGGACGTCGCGCTCAACGACGTGGTGATCAAGGACGAGATCAACTCCAAGCTCGTGCGCCTGGGCGTGCATGCCGACGGCGAGTTCGTCACCGATTTCCACGGCGACGGCCTGATCTTCGCCACGCCCACGGGCTCCACGGCGTACAACCTCTCCGCCGGCGGCCCGATCATCCATCCCGATGCCAACACCATCGTGATGACTCCGATCTGTCCGCACACGCTGAGCAATCGCTCGGTGATCTTCCGCAGCGGCGTGAAGCTGCGCGTGACCAGCCGCATGGAAGACTCACAGCTGCTCGTGGCCATGGACGGCCAGCGCAACCTCTTCACCTGCGCCGGAAGGGCCATCGAGATCTCGGTCTCCGAACGCCGTCTCACGCTCGTCCAGAAGCCCAGCTACGAGCACTTCGAAGTGCTTCGCTCCAAGCTCGGCTGGACCGGGGCCGCCACCGGCCACCCGCTCCGCGGCTGAGTGGCGCGCGCGACCGCGCACGCCGAGCCCGCCCGCATATCCCCACGGCCACCGACCCGCCCCCACCTTCGGCGATGACAACGATCCGCCCCGAACCGGTCTTCTGGCGACAGTGGGGCTCCGACATCGAGGCCGAGTCGATCGCCCAGCTCGAGCGCGCCTGCCGTCTGCCCGTAGCGGTACAAGGAGCCCTCATGCCCGATGCGCATGTCGGTTACGGCCTGCCCATCGGAGGGGTGCTCGCCACCGAGGGCGCGGTGATCCCGTACGCGGTTGGTGTCGACATCGCCTGTCGCATGAAGCTCAGCGTGCTCGACCTGCCCCTGGACTGGCTGGAGCGCCACGCCCAGGACCTAGCCCGCGCGATCGAGGCAGAAACGCGTTTCGGTATCGGTGCCAACTTCGAGAAGCGCCGCCGCGAACACCCCGTGATGGACGAGGACTGGGACGTGAGCCCGATCACACGCTCGCACCGCGACAAGGCCTGGGCGCAGCTCGGCACCAGCGGCAGCGGCAACCATTTCGTGGAGTTCGGCCGGCTCACCATCGCCGACGGTGCGGCCGGCCTGCCGCCGGGCGTCTACCTGGCGCTCCTCAGCCACAGCGGCAGCCGCGGCACCGGGGCGGCGGTATGCGAACACTACTCGCGCGTCGCCGAGAAGCGGTTGCCCGGGCTGCCGCGAGAATTTGCCAAGCTCGCCTGGCTGGACCTCGCCTCCGCCGAGGGACAGGAATACTGGGCCGCCATGGAGCTGATGGGCCACTACGCCTCGGCCAACCACGCGCTCATCCACCGGCACATCAGCCGCCACCTCCAGGCCGGCGTACTCCTCTCAATCGAGAATCACCACAACTTCGCCTGGCGCGAGCGCCACCACGGCCGCGACGTGATCGTGCACCGCAAGGGCGCCACCCCCGCCGGCCCCGGGGCGCTCGGGGTGATTCCCGGTTCGATGGCCGCCCCCGGTTTCATCGTACGCGGGTTGGGCCACCCCGACTCGCTGCACTCCGCGGCGCACGGTGCCGGCCGCTTGATGAGCCGCAAGCGTGCCCACGAGACTTTCACCTGGAAACAGGTCAACCCGCTGCTGCAGGAGCGAGGCATCACTCTGCTTTCGGCCGGCATCGACGAGGTGCCCGGAGTCTACAAAAACATCGAACGCGTGATGGCCGCCCAAGCCGAACTGGTCGAGGTGCTGGCGCGCTTCGACCCGCAGATCGTAAAAATGGCGGGCGCCGGCGAACGACCTGAGGATTGAGCCATGACAGGCGGATTCCCGCAGGCGATCTCAGCCCCTACGCCTTTCGGACCCGTACCGTATTCAGGTCCCAGGCCAAGCCTGACCGAGGTGAGCTCCGTCCTCTTGGCTCCGACCTGGGCGGCCCCAAAACGTGGTCGCGCGCGAACTGAGGCAGACAGCGTCGTAGTACGAGAGAGCGACCCTTCCTCGGGCCGAGTCCTCGGCCCGATTGGGGCGATCGAGTCCACCCCTTCCGCCACTCGGCAGAACCAGCCGTAACCACTCAGTCTTTCGCCCGAGTGAAACAAGAGAAGCGTGCGCCCTTGCGGCCTGAACCGAACCGTCCGGTGCGCCGCGCCGGTTTCATCTCCGTTCGCACCACCGGACGCCCGACTGCGCTCACTTCGGGTGCTGGATTAGCTCGACCTCGTAGCCTTCGGGCGCGTCGATGAAGGCGAGCACCGTGCCCGAGCCGGTCTTCGTCGGTCCGTCGGAAAGGGGGAAGCCCTTCTTCTGCAGTGCGGCGGCGAACGCCTCGAGATCGTCAACCTCGAAAGCCAGATGGACCAAGTCGGGCTGCACGACCACGGGTTCGGCCCCGGCAGGCATCTGACAGATCTCAATCTCCTCGTTACTGCCAGGTGTCCTGAGAAAAACCAACTGCGCGCCGCGCGGGGAGATGAACCGACGGGACGCTTCGAGGCCGAGCGCCTCCTGGTAGAATTTCACCGTGCGCTCGAGATCGTTCACGCGCATGCGGGTGTGGAGGAGTTTAGTGACTTTCATAGGAGAGGGTCGGAGGGGATGAGACTGGGCAAAATACTCAAGCCCGGGGTGGAGATTCCCGCCCGCTCGCGCAGAGCGCGTTAAGGACAATGGCCCGTGGAAGCCGGGTGGAGGAGTCAGCACAGGCTGCACAGACTTCTTGCTGCGGATGACAGAGGCTAAGCCTCGTTGAAGATGGTGCCCAGGACAGGACTCGAACCTGCACTCCCTTTCGAGAAACAACTCCTAAGGCTGTTGCGTCTACCAATTCCGCCACCCGGGCAAACGGTTGGGGACCGAAGAGGCGGATTTCGGCGCGCCCCGCGCCAAGCGCAAGGCCGAAAGGCGAAGGTGTGCGGAGCCACGCCCCTATCGCGGACGACCTCCACCCACCGGTCCCAGCCGTTCCCCGTTGCAGGGTCGGGTCCGTCGGGCCATTCCTCCTCCGGGCAATCGCGGGCAACCGAAGCGCAAAACCGCTTAAAACCCGCGGCCGGAACTTAAGCGGTCGGGGATCCCCACCCGTTCCCCCGCGAACAAAAAGCAGAAAGCCCTGTTGGCACCGGAAACAGGAAACAAAGGGAAACCATCCCACCGGTGGCAGCCGCCCCTCCGCCGCGCCGCCCACCCCGTCAGCGCAGCGCCAGGCCGAGCCGCTCACCCATCTTCGCGTACGTCTCAGTATACTTCGCACTCTGCGCGAGCAGGTCGGCATCGAAGGCGATGCGCCCCTTCTGAAACAGCGTGATCACACAAGAGCCGCCGAACTTGAAGAGCCCCTTCTCGTCGCCCTTCCGAACCTTCGGACCCACCACATAGGTCTGCCGAATACCACCCACCATCGTGGCGCCCACCTCGACCATCGCCACCGCCCCGAAACGTTCGGAATCGAGCAGGGTGATCATGCGCTTGTTCTGCACGAGATAGCGCACGTTGCGCCGCAGCGCGATCGGGTTCACCGAGAAGAGCGGGCCACGAATCTCGCTCGCCCGGGCCGGCGTGCCGGCACAGGGGAAATGAAAACGATGATAGTCCACCGGTGCCAGGCGCGAGATCACCATCGAGCCGCCGCCGAACTGCTGCGCGACCAGATCACCGCCGAGCAACTCACCGAGTTCGAAGCGCTCGCCCTTCACATAGAACCCGTCGGCGTGGTCCACGTCGCGAAAGACCAGATGCCGGCCGTCAGCCGGCAGGATCGCACTGGCCGGGTCGGCTTCGATCGGCCGAGCGGAGCTCTTGAGCTGGCGGTAGAAGAACTCGTTGAACGTCTTGTAGGCAAAGGCCGACTTCGCGAACTCGTCGACATCCAGGTCATGCTCGGTGATGAACGGCAGCACCCGGAACACGCTCCTCGGTTTGTCCATCTTGCGACCATACCAAGCCGAAAAGAAGGCCCGCTTGACCAACACATGCAGGGTGGCCCGCCCACTGGGAGAATTGCTGTACAACCAACGTAGCCACGCTTCGCCGGGCACCTGCTCCTCGAGGAGCTCGCGGCGCTGGCGGTGAAAAAAGACGACGGAGGTTTCGGCCATAGCGACAACGTGAGCGCCCGCCCGGAGGCCGCAAAACCAAAACCACGACGACGCGGCGCAGGGTGCCGGCGCCGGGCCCCGGGGGCCTCCGGTCGACGGGCCGCGATTCAGCCGGGATCCTACAGCCGCCGGTAGCGGCCGGGGTTGGGTTCCGTGCCCGATCAAGCGCAGCCCGCACTCGGCGGCGCGAGGCACCAGCGCCCGGCTCACCGCCGGAACCCGAGCCGACGCAGCCAGTATCGCAAAACGAATGCTTGCGGCCCATCACCGCGAGCCCGGCGCCCGGCGAGCGCATGCCCTTCCTATTCTTCAAAAGCGGGTACAATGCCTCCATCCCAGGATCACGAATCCAAAACGGAACAACGAGCACGCAAGCCCCGCCAGTGGCGACCGGCGCTTAAGCCCCCTCCTGATGATCCGCCAGGGCCCCGGCTCTCTCCTGCTCGCCCGCATCATTACGAAGCAGGCCGCCGCCCCGCGACGACAGAGGCTCCGCCAAGGGCTCGCGGGGCACCCCGGAGTGGTTCGGCGATCAGCCCCGGTAGCGCGGAATCAAAGGCAGCCCGTCCGCTTTGCCGAGGGTTCGTTCGTCGCGCCAGTCAGCCCGCACCGCCCCCCTCGGGACTTCCGCCCCAGAAACCAGGGGGAATACCCCGGTTTCCATCCCCCTAGCGCCGCCAAGCTCTAACGATATGATTTAGGTTCATGCTCCCCGGAGAGAATTGCCTTTGACAACGCACAACACGCACTCCGGACTTGGCGCTTACCTCCAGCGAATTGTCCTCCACACGTTCAACTCCAGAGCACTCCCCACACCCGCGCAGCCGCGGATTTGCGCTGCTGTTGCCTCTCTCGTCTAGGCGCGCCGGCTCCCGACTCGAACGGACCGCCTGAAGTAATCTGCAAGCGAACGGTGTTACTCCCCCAAATTCCCCCACCCCTTTTTTGCGAAGAAAGCCCCTAATATTTCCGCGGTTCACGCGTCACCCTAGTAGCTACCCCCTGCTTTCTTTCCCTCGTCCCTCTCTCAAGTAATCCTCCAACTCCTCAACTCCTATGATCCAGAACCTGCCCCTCGCCTTCCTTATGGGAAAGTCCCCCATGGAACTGTTCCATGCTGGTGGTTATATCATGTGGCCCATTCTCGTCACTTCGTTGGTCGGCGTCACCGTCGTCATCGAGCGCGTGCTCTTCACCCTGCGTGAGATGAGCGCCCGCAAACCCGAGATCGTGGAGCGGATGCTGGAGAAGGTGGAAGCCGGAGACATCGACGGCGCCATCGCCCTCGGCCGCGAGACCAACGACTTCATCGCGCGTATCATGATCTACACGCTCACGCACCGCGAGTCCTCGCTGCAAAACGCGTTCATCCGCAGTTCCAACGCCGAGCTCACCCGTTTCGGTCAGGGCATGCCCACCCTCGACACCTGCATCACCGCCGCCCCCTACCTGGGCCTCATCGGCACCATCACGGGCATGATGACCACCTTCGGCAGCATGGAAGGCGACATCAGCTCGGCGGCCAGCAAGATCACCGGTGGCGTCGCCGAAGCCTTGATCGCGACCGCCTGCGGTATCGCCATCGCCGTTATCGGTCTGTTGCCCTTCAATTATCTCAACGCCCGCTGGGAGAATGCCCGCCATGAGGTCGAGGACGCCGGCAACGCGCTCGAGATCATCATCAAGAAGCAGAACAGCGTGAACTCCGAGCACTGAGCTCGGCGTTCCCTCTTCCCTCAACTTCAGGCAAACTTAACTCTCGTTCACCATGCACGGAGGCGGCTCATCAGGAACAGGTTCCAAAAAGAAGGCCAACATCAACGTCATCCCGCTGATCGACGTGATCATGTTCCTTCTGGCCACCTTCGTGCTGTTCACGCTGTCGATGAACAAGGCGACCGGGCCCGGCGGCATCTCGTTGAACGAGGCGACCACCGGGTTTGAGATCGACCCCAACAAGGCGGCCACCGTCTCGGTCAACACCGACGGCCAGGTGTTCTGGAACAAGGATCAGCAGACCTGGGACGGTTTCATCCTCAAGGTCATCGAGCTCAGCGGTAAGGACGACCCGATCATCCTCATCAACTTCGACCAGGCCGCGAATTTCGGCCAGTCGATGTCGGTGCTGGACGAGATCCGCAAAGCCCCGAAGCCCATCAAGGTCTATATTTCGACCAAGATCCCCGACGCCGGTCGCTCTTGAGCCGCAACTCCCATTACGATGCAAGTTAAGAAATCAGTACGTAAGAAGGCCCGCATCGAGATCATTCCGTTGATCGATGTGATCATGTTCCTGATGGCCGCTTTCGTCTTGGTCATGCTCTCGAATGAGCAAGAACAAGAGCATCCCGTTGGAGTTGCCGACTGGTGAGGCAGGAGTGCCTGTAGATGACGCGCCCAAGCCGGTCTCCATCGCAATCGACACTGCCGGTGACTATTTCTGGGTCGGCGAACGCGTCTCGTTCGACGATCTGCTGATCCGAATCAACGGGCTCAAGGCCCAGGCCGCCGACCCGAAGATTCTGATTTCCGGAGAGATCGGCGCCCAGTTCGGCAAGGCGGTCGTCGTCATCGACGAAGCGCGCAAGGCCGGCATCATGAAGGTCACGATCGATACCAAGGCCAAACAGACCATCCGCTAAGGAGGACAATATGAAACGAATCGATTTGATCGTTGGAATTTTGGTTTCGGTCGGAATCCACGGCGGCGTGCTCGGTGGCGGTGAACTCTTTGGCTCCGGCAAGAAGAAGGTCGTGGTCGCCGCGGCCGATCCCCAAGTTATCGCTGCGCTTATCGACTTTGCTCCCCCGGAGGAAGAGAAGCTCCCCGACGAAGCCGAGGTGGTTACCGACAATAAAGACACCTCCGACTCCGACGATGGTGCCGATGCCGGCGCCGCAGCTCTTCCGGAGCCCATGAACACCATCGGCGTGAGCGACATCACCACGGTGATCAAGCCGAGCGCCCCGGTGGCCCCCCGCTCCGACTCCGTGTCCTGGTCGCCCCCGAGCAAGCAGACCCGCTCGATCGACAGCAGCAAGTTCAAGGAATTCGTCGATTTCGCCAAGCTCGACAAGATCCCGAAGGCCCGCCAGCAGATCGCCCCGCGCTATCCTTTCGAGTTGAAGCGCCAAGGCGTCTCCGGTGAGTGCACGGTTCAGTTCTTCGTCGACGAAAAGGGCATGGTGCTCGATCCGATCGTGGTCTCCTCCACCCATCGCGAATTCGAAAAGCCCTCTCTTGATGCAGTCGCGCAATGGCGCTTCAGCCCCGGCATGAAGAACGGCCGGGCGGTCGCCACACGCATGCAGCAGCCCATCCCCTTCAATATCGCCAACTGACGCCATGCCTACTCCTCGCCCCACTTGGCAGCGCCGCTCCGTGCGCGCCGGCAAAATCTTGCGCCTTGGTTCGCTGTTGGCGGGCTGCGCTCTTGCTCCTGGACTCGTCCGCGCCGCCCCCGAAACGGTGGTCGCCTCCCAGATCCACGAGCTCTCGGAGTCGCTCTCCAACGAACTTGGCAAACTTCGCCCGCTACTCGAGGCAGAAAAGCCCGACTTCAAGGCACTGATCGCCAAAGTCGATGCGATCATCGTCGCCCAGAAGCTCACCGGGTACGACCTCGCCTACGTCAAGAAGCTGAAGGCGAACCTCTATATCAGCTCGGGCGAGCCGTTCAAGGCCACCAGCTTGATCGAAGATTCTCTGGTCGGTGACTACTTCTCCAAACCCGAGACCAGTGGCCTGACCCTGGCGCTCGCCACCCTGTATATGCAGGAAGGCGGTATGACCAGCGACGAGAAGCTCCGCGAGAAGCGGTTGGCCCAATCCCGCGTCACTTTGGAAAAGTGGTTTGCCGGCACCAAGGAGCCGCTGCTCGGCTCTCCCGAAATGGACTCGTATAGCGACGCCGTCTCGCTCTACGCCAACGCGCTCTACTACCTGAAGGAATACAAGCTCTCGTACGAGACGTCGAAGAAGCTGGTGCGCCTGGCGATCGACCCGAAGGACCAAGCGTGGATTTTGCTCTTCGCGGCCCAGCAGGAGAGCGGTGAGAACGCCGCCGCTGCCGAAACCTTCGAGATGTTCATCCGCAAGTTCCCGGACAAGAAGGAATATTGGGTGAACTTGGCCCAAGCCTATCTGAATTCCGACCAGACACTGCGGGCGATCCTCACTTATCAGCGGGCGCAGTCCTTCGGGTTCATGAACACCGCGAACGACTATCTCAATGTCTTCGGTCTGTACTGTCGTCTCGAGGAGTTCAGCCAGGCGGCCCAACTGTTGGAAGGCTGGATCACCAGCGGCAAGGTGCCCAGCACTGAGGACAACTGGGAAAATGTATCCTCCTGCTACGCCAATCTTCGCCGCGACGATCAAGTACGCGCAATTCTCGACAAGTCCCGCAAGCAATTCAAGACGGGCAGCCTCGACTATATGCTCGCCCAGTACCTCTGGTATGACGGCAAGTACAAGGAGGGCCTTGAAGCCGCCGAGCTCGCTTGGAAGAAAGGTGGAATGAAGAAAGCCGGCAAAGCCGCTCTCTTTCTCGCCACCGCAAACTTCGAACAGCGTAACTTCGAACGCGCCAGAATGTTCTTTGGACTGGCTGAGAAGTCCGGCGATGTATCGGCCACCGATCTCGAGCGTGCCCGCAAGTTCGTCATGCAAGACCAGGAACCCACTACTCCCCCCGCCCCGGCCGCCGCCGGAGCGGCCAAAGCCGGAGCCTAATTTTTCACCCCTCCCATCTCTAAGAACATGAAAAAAGCCTATTGGTTGGCACCGCTCGCGGTCCTGATCCTCTTCATCTTCATCTACCTGCAGTCGCGCGTGGAGATCGAACACAACGAACAACGTGCGAAGGAGGCCAAACGTTTGGCTATCGAAGCCAAGAACGCCGAGAACCAGCGCCAGACCGAATTGGCGATCATCGCACGCAAGAAGATCACCGAGGAGAAGAACCGGAAGGACGAAGAGGAGAAAGCCCTCAAGGCCGCCGAAGCCAAGCACCTCGACGAGATCGACTACACCCGTGACTTCGCCAAGCGCGAGACGGCCCGCTACAACAATGTGGTCAAGGAGCTGACCGAAGCGTTCAACACCGAGAAGGCCGCCAAGGACGCTGCCGAGGAGGCCATCAAAGGTATGCGCGACGAGAAGAAGTTCATCGTCGAGTACGTCGCCAAAGCCCAGGCCAACGAAAAAGCCCTCAAAGAGCTGCTCGCCAAGCTGGAGAAGCTGGAAAAAGACCGCGTCGAAGCCGCCAAGCTCGCCGCCAAAGCCAACAGCTAATCACGGACCTCCCAACGCCCATGAAACGTCTATTTCTCATCCTCCCGCCGGTCGCTGTATTTATTGTCTTCATCTTCCTCTATCAGGGGCACACCGCCCAGATGGCGATCGATCTGAAGGCGAAACAGGCGCTGGCCGAAAAAAACAAGGCTGAAGACGACGCCCGGAAACTGGAGCTCAAGATCGCCTCGGACAAAGAAGCCGAGCGCCAGAAGGCCGCTCGCCAAGCGGAGATCGACAAGAAGAAGGAAGAGATCCGCAACGCGAAGGAAGAAGCCGAGCGCAAGATCCTCAACGAGACCGAGTCGGCCATCGCTGAAGGCAAGCGCCTCCAGGCCTTGATCATCAAGCTGCAGAGCGACATCCAGACAACCCGCGCCGCCCGCGACAAGGCCCAGGCCGAAGCCAGCGACACCCGGCTCGACCTCGAAAAGGCCAAGGTCGACAAGCGCAACGCCGAGTTCGAGATCCAGCGCTACACCGACATGCTCGCCACCCGTATGGCCCAGAGCCAAGCGATGGTTGCGGACGTGATGGCCAACGCCGGCAAGAAGAAGCCCTGAGCTTCGAGATTCTTTATCAAGCCGCACGGTTCACGCCGTGCGGCTTTTTTGTGCCCGGCGCGAGCGGCTCCGGCGAGGGCGTCGTTCTTTTGTAGAGGCGCCGCTTGCGACGCCCTTCCCTATTGCCGATTTCGGCGCTCAAACGGACCCAACAGGCGTCGCAAGCGACGCCCCTACAGTACGCTCGAAAGGCGCGCGCGCCTTTCGCTGAAGGACTGAGCTCCGCCCGAGCCGGTTTCCCTATCGGCGCGGCTCGTCAGAAGACTCGCCCTCCCTCCGGCACAACCTGTCCGGTCATACTGCCCCTTCCCGCTCCTGTCTCCGGTAGTAGTTGGTTACCCGGCAAGTGCTCAGCAGCTCACCGGATTTCTCGCTGAAAATCTCCACCGTGTGCACGATCAACGCGCTCGAACGCCGCACCACCGTCGCCACCGCCCGAATCCGGCCCGAGCGGCAGGAGCGCACATGCGAGCCATTGATCTCGACTCCAACCGGGACCCGCTCGCTTAAGTCCACACCCCAGCAGGCGTGCAGACTCGCGGCACTCTCCGCCAACATCATGGTCATGCCGCCATGCAACCAGCCCAGCGGTTGGCGCACCGCGTCGGTGATCGGCATCATCACCACGGCTCTGTTCTCATCGATCGTCTCAAGAACCAGGCCATGGGCCTCCAGCGCTGTTCCCGGCCAATACACCTGGAAATCCCCAACCTGCCGGGGAATGGACGGGCCGCTTTGCCGAGCGCGTGCGGGGTTGGTCATGGCGCCATGGTCCCGCTCACAAGACCGGGAGGCAAGCCGCAGGGGAACGGTATCGTCGCGCTGAACCAGCCCGCAGCACCGGGCGCGGTCTCTTAAGCGAGCGCGAAGCGTGAACGAGTTCGATAACAGATTCCCGGGGCTACGGTCTTCACCTGGCAGGTGATGGGAGCTTCCCGGTCAGGGGATGTTGATCCCCTTGGGCCTGCCTTTGTTTCCTTCATTACCTCTCAAGAAACCTCCGCCCGGTGGGGCGGGCTTTATGCCCGCCATCCGAGGTGAGGGGCGAGCCGGTTTCTTCCCGATATCCCCCGGCCCGGCCGGGTGCCTAGCTTCTGCCGTCTTCTGAATCTGAGCTCAGACCAAGGCATCGACGCGGCAGACACACTACGGCAATCAAGCGCGAGGATCACCGCTCACCCACCGACACCGGCCAGCACCGGCACGGTCTCCTCGGCGGCGGCCGAAGTGATCAGCTCGGCATAACGCAGTCCCAGATCGGCCAACTGCTCACCGCTGGTCAGATGCACCACCTCGTCCTTAAATTCGCCGTTCGGCATCCAGAACTGGATGCGGTAGGCGGAGCTTTTCGATTCGCCGCCGACCTTCTCGACCGCCACCCGCAGGCGCCACTGCCGGTCGCCTAGCCGGGTAAAGGAAAACTCCAAGCGCTTCTGCAACGGCAGCAGGTACCGGTTGGGCGAGACGCTCAGCCCCAGCCCCGCGTCGCGCGACATCTCCATGGCCGCGTTTTCAAGGGCAGTGACGACGTCAAAATAGTGGGGGATGACTACGGTGGCCATGGTGGGGGGAGGCGAACGCCTTCTCCATCGGTCGTAATCCGCAAACTCTTGAGGCCCAAAGGTACAGGGACTTTACCCTACCTTGCGCCGCGAGCCCCGCCCCAAAGCCCGATTGAATGGTGCGCGGTGGTGCTCCAGTAGCCACAACGCACCGACCAACGGGTTGCTCCGATGCCCTCGCGCAGGCCGGCCCGCGAAGAGCCTCGCACGCGTGGCCGGAGCGGACCGCAGAGCCCATCGGCGCACCAGCCTTGGACTGGCAAGAATCGTGCGAAACCTGCGGCTTCGCCACAAGCAGGCTCGACGCCCATCCCCCCGGCCCCATACTCGCCCCTGCGATGCAAAAGAAGCTCCTCGTAGTCGATGACGACATCGTAGCCCTGAAAGCGACCAGCCGTATCCTCCAGGCCAGCGGCTACGATATCACGTCCACCACCCGTACCGACGAAGCCCTCCACTTCCTCGAGCACGACAAATTCAAGGGCGTGATCTGCGATTACCACATGCCCGACCAGAACGGCTCGGTGATCGTCGCCGCCGTCCATCACCACCATCCCGAGACAAAGGTATTGCTGGTTACTGGATACCGGGAAGACCTTCCGGAGTACCTGCGCAGCGGCAAGCACGCCGTACGCGTGGTCGACAAACCCTTCACCCTCCAGGGCCTGCTGCAGGCCGTGCACGAAGAGATCGGCCTGCCTGCTCCTTCTCCTGCGCCCGAGGCGGTCGCCGGCAAGAAGGCCTGAGCCCGCCAAGTACCGCGCCGCATCGCCGCGTCGCTCCTTTCCCATCGCAAAACCCCCGGATTCGACCGGGGGTTTTGCGTTTTATTGCAGCAAAGGGTCGCGAATCCTCCTCTGGGGCCAGAGCGGGACCGGGCGCCACAATTTCTGCATAGCACTGGCCAAATTTTGCGTGGCCCGCTCAGCAAAATCTTGCGAAGATGGTCCTTTATTTTCCTATTGGTGCCTCCCACCACTGACCGTCAGCTGATTCCCACCTCCACATGGACGTCAAACTCGCCAACGACCTGATCTACGTTTTCGGCTTCGCCGGACTCGGGCTGGTGTTTGCCGTCGGCCCGTTCATCTTGGTCGGACTGCTCTCCGCCAAGGACACCCGCCAGACCGCCGGCAAGACCGGCCAGTTCATCGAGTGCGGCATGGAGCCTATCGGCGACGCTTGGATCCGCTACAGCGCGGTCTACTACCTGTACGCTTTGGTGTTCGTCGCCTTCGCGGTGGACGTTCTCTACCTCTTCCCGGTCGCCCTCGTGTACAACAGCCCCAAGGCTGGGTTCGCGGACGGGTGGCGGGATTTCATCGAACTAACGATCTTCGTGGGAATCCTTTCCCTGGTGATCGTTTATGCACGGAAGAAAGGGGTGTTTGAATGGACCCGCAAACCGGCTGCTCCCAAAATCAACCCGGATTGAAACTCCCGGCCGGCCCTGTGTCGGACGAGATTCCACCGGACCTGGCCGGTCTTGTCCGCTTCGCGAAGCTGGACGAGATCATCGCCCTCAGCCGTGCCAATTCGCTTTGGCCGCTGACCTTCGGCCTAGCCTGTTGCGCCATCGAGATGATGGCCTCCGGCATGGCGCGCTGGGACCTTTCGCGCTTCGGCGCCGAGGTCTTCCGCCCCTCGCCGCGCCAGGCCGATCTCATGATCGTCGCCGGCACGGTGAACAAGAAAATGGCCCCGGCCATCAAGACCCTCTACGACCAGATGCCCGAGCCCAAGTGGGTCATCGCGATGGGCAACTGCGCCATCTCCGGCGGTCCCTTCGTCTACCCCGGCCAATACGCCGTGGTTGAAGGCGTGGACAAACTCTTCCCGGTCGACGTCTACGTGCCCGGCTGCCCGCCGCGCCCCGAGGCGTTGATCGAAGGCATCCTCGAGCTCGAGGAGAAACTCACCGGCACCCGCCGCTGGCCCCGCGTCGAAACCCAATGAGCAGCAGCCCCACCGCAGAGCAGCTCCACGCGGAGTTCGCAGCACTGTATCCGCCGGCTCCGGTTGCGGAGAAACCAGCACCGGCACCCGAGCCGGCTCCCGTGGCCCCGGCGGCCACGCCGGATGCCTCCGGCGCCCCGGTGGCGCCTGCGCCGAAGCCCGCCGCCCCCAAGGCCCCCGTCGGCCCCATCCTCCAGACCGAGCCGCCCTTCGGCGCGACAGCAGTCGATTTCGCCGCCCGCGGTTTCCACCTCGATCTCTCGATCCCGGCCGCCGACGTCGTCTCCGTCGCCGAGCGCCTCTATCGCCACGAGTTCTCCCTCGATACCATGACCGGCGTCGACTGGATGAAGCTCAACCAGATGGAGGTCGTCTACGACTTCGTCCATTTCACGACCAACCTCCACGTCGTGGTGCGTTGCCGCGTACCGCGCGACAACCCCGAACTGGCCACCATTTCCTCCGTGTTCCAGGGCGCCCTCTGGCACGAGCGCGAGACGCACGATTTCTTCGGTATCCGTTTCCTCGGTCATCCGAACCTCGTCCCGTTCCTGCTCCCCGAGGACGCCACGTACCACCCCCTTAGGAAGGATTTCGCCGGTGCTTCTGACTAAAGAACAAGCCCTCGCCCGCTCGACCCACAGTGTCGGCGGTCCCAACGAGACCTTCGTCCTCAATCTCGGGCCGCAGCATCCCGCCACGCATGGCGTGTTGCGTGTGAAGCTCACGATGGACGGTGAGTTCATCCAGCGCGCCGAACCCGTCTGCGGCTACATCCACCGCATGCACGAGAAGATGGGCGAGAACCGCAACTACTCGCAGTTCCTGCCCAACACCAGCCGCCTGGATTACCTCTCGGCGATGCAGTACACCCACGCCTGGGTGGGCGTGGTCGAGAAGGCCTGCAAGATCGAGGTGCCCGAGCGCGCCGAATACATCCGCGTCATCACTTCCGAGCTCAACCGCATCGCCAGCCACCTCGTGGGCTGGGGCGCGTGGGTCATGGATCTGGGCGGCTTCACCCCCATCCTCTACGCCTTCGACGACCGCGAGAAGATCCTCGACCTGCTCGAGGGCATCTGCGGCGCCCGCCTCACGTTCTGCTACTACCGCTTCGGCGGCGTGGTGAACGACGTCGACGCCGCCTTCCTCCAGGGCACCAAGGACTTCGTCCCCTACATGCGCGAGCGGATGAAGATGTACAAGAAGCTCGTCACCGGAAACATCATCCTGCGCAAGCGTATCGAGGGCATCGGTATGATCAGCCAGGACATGTGCCGCCGCTACGGCGCCTGCGGTCCGGTCCTGCGCGGTTCCGGCATCCAGCACGACGTCCGCCGCGCCGAGCCCTACTCGATCTACCACAAGTTCGACTACGAGATCCCGGTCTACCACGAATGCGATTCGATGGCCCGTTACCTCGTCCGCATGGATGAGATCGAGCAGTCGCTGCGCATCATCGAGCAGGCCCTCGCCACCTTCCCGGAAGGCCCCTTCGTCAACCCGAAGGTCCCGAAGTTCGTCAAAGTTCCGGCCGGCGACTACACCTACGCCACCGAGGCCGCCCGCGGTCGTTTCATGGTCCGCCTCGTCGCCGACGGCTCCGACACTCCCTATCGTGTGAAACTGCGCACGCCCTGCCTCGCCAACCTGAGCCTCTTCGAGGAAGCCTGCGCGGGCATGCTGCTCCCCGACGCGCTCGCCTTCATGGGCAGCCTCGACCTCGTGATTCCGGACATCGACCGATGAGCGCTTTTCTAGAAATCCTCGGGCAGGAGCCCTACTGGTCCTTCGTGCGTATCGGCCTCTTCTTGGTCGGCATCGCCTCGTTCGTGGGCGCCAACGCCGCCTACCTCGTTTGGGTCGAGCGCAAGACCGCCGCCTACGTGCAGCGCCGTCCCGGCCCGATGGAAGTCGGCTACCAAGGCCTGCTCCAGCCCATCGCCGACGCCTTCAAGCTCTTCGCGAAGCAGGTGCTCGTCCCGCCGGGTGCCGATGCCATCCTATTCCGCCTCGCGCCCGTCCTCATCATGACGTCGGCGATGTTGAGCTTCGTGGCGATTCCCTACGGCACCTACCTCTCGCCGACCAACATCGATCTCGGCCTGCTCGCCGTCTTTGCCTTCGCCTCGATCAACGTCATGGCGCTCATGCTCGGCGCCTGGGCCTCGCGCAACAAGTTCGCCATCATCTCCTCGGCGCGCGTCGTGTCGCAGAACATCGCCTACGAAATCCCGATGCTGCTGACGATCGTCACCATCGTGATGATGTCCGGCTCGATGAACCTCGGCGAGATTGTCACCAAGCAAGGCGGCTGGTTCTGGCACTGGAACCTCTTCCAGCTCCAGCACAACCCGCTGATGCCGCTCTCGTTCCTCACCTTCTACATCTGCATGCTCGCCGAGACCAACCGCGCGCCGTTCGACATGGCCGAGTCCGAGAGCGAGTTGGTTGCTGGTGCCTTTACCGAATACGCGGGCATGAGCTTCGGTGTCTTCTTCATGGCCGAGTATGCCAACATCGTCATCGGCTGCTCGCTGGCCACGGTGCTTTTCCTCGGCGGCTGGAACACCGGCCTCGGCTCGCTCTTCTCTTCCGCCCCTGCCTGGGCCGGCTCGCTGATCGGCCTCGCCGCCTTCTTCGCCAAGCTCTACGCGCTCATCTTCACCGTCATCTGGATTCGCTGGACCTTCCCCCGCACCCAGTTCTACGGACTCCTCAACCTCTCCTGGAAAATCCTCATCCCGGTGTCGCTCGTCACCCTCTGGGTTACCAGCTTCCTGCTGAAGGTGATCTGACCATGATCAAAGCTTTCCGCGAAATCTTCGGCGGCGCCGTCAGCCTGGTCACAGGCATGCGGATTACCTTAGGACAGTTCCTCAAGAACTTCCGCAAGGACCACAACGTCCCGTATCCGCACGCCGTCCTCCCCATCCCGGATCGTTACCGCGGACACATCATCTTCACCAACGACGAAAACGGGAAGTCCACCTGCATCGCCTGCAAGGCCTGCGAGAAGGCCTGCCCCTCCGACTGCATCTTCGTCGACGGCCTCAAGAAGGAGGGCGAAAAGAAGAAGTCGGCCACCCAGTTCGACCTCGATTTCACCAAGTGCAGCCTCTGCGGCGCCTGCGTCGAAGTCTGCCCGACCGACGCCCTCACCTTCTCAAAACGCTACAACTTGGCGAGCACCAGCAAGGTCATCTACGCCAAGATGGACCTCATCAAAGACCTCGATACACGCATGGCGAAGGTCCGCCCCCAGCCCCAGTCGCCGCCGGAAAACACGCCGCAATGAGCCCCGCCACGTTGTCCCCCATCGCCGAGTTCGCCTTCTCGGAATACATCGTCCCCGCGCTCTTCCTCGTCTTCGTCGCCACCATGGTGGGCGGAGCGATCGTCGCGGTCGGCGCGCAGAGCATCATCCGCAGCGTTTGCGGTCTCGCCCTGTGCTGCCTCGGCCTCGCCGGCCTCTACTACTTCCTCAACAGCCCGTTCCTGGCGTTGATGGAGCTGCTCATCTACGTGGGCGCGGTCTGCGTCACCATCATCTTCGCGGTCATGCTCGCCGAGCCCGACGAACCCGCCCCGGAGACGAAGCGCAGCCGCAACTGGCTCGGCGCCCTCGGCGCCGGCGTCGTCAGTGCCTCCATCTTCTGGTCGCTGGCCCGCCTCGGCGCCTGCGGCGACTGGCCCGTGCTCGCGATCAACCAGGCCAGCGGTTCCGTCGAGTCCATCGGCATCCACCTGCTGACCACCTACAGCATGGCCTTCGAAGTCATCTCGCTCGTGCTGCTGGTCGCCATCCTCGGCGCCATCGCCATTGCCCGCACCGGAAGGCACCACGTATCATGAAGACGCTGCTGCAACAGCTCCTCGTCCTCCACCTCCAGCCCGCGCCGTACCTCGTGCTCGCGGCCCTGCTGCTGGCCATCGGCCTCTTCGGCCTGATCCGGCGCCGCACGCTGGTGGGCATGCTCATCTCCGGCGAAATCATCTTCGCCGCCGCGTCGTTGAACTTCATGGCCGTGAACCGGTTCTTCGCCCCCGACCCCGCCGTCGGCCAGATCGTCGTCCTCTTCATCATGGGCTTGGCCGCCGCCGAGGTCGCCATCGCCCTGAGCATCGTCATCGCGGTGTATCGCAATTACGGCTCCATCAAGTCCTCGGAGCTCTCCGACCTGAAACGCTGACGCCATGACCCCGGAATCCGATCCACGACTGCTGTACGCCCTGCTCGCGCCGCTTCTCGGCGCCGGGCTGGTCATGGTTACCGGCAAAAAGCCCAATCTGCGCGAGGCGGTCTCGTTCATCGCCGCCTGCACGCTCTTCGGCTTCGTCGCCTCGCTCATCCCCGACGTCCTCGCTAAGAAGGTCGTCCACTTCACGATCTTCCAGCTGATCCCGGCCGATGGCGCCGGTTTCTACCAAGGCCTGAGCCTCTCGCTGCGCGCCGACGGTCTCTCGATGGTCTTCGCGGTCGCCGCCTCCTTTCTCTGGATGCTGGCGGTCTTCTACGCGATGGGCTACATGCGCGCCCACCACGAGGCCAACCAGACGCGCTTCAACGCCTGCTTCGCCCTCGCGCTCTTCGGCGCGGTCGGCGGTGCCTTCGCCGACAATCTTCTCACGCTCTACTTCTTCTACGAGATCGTCAGCGTCTCCACGTACCCGTTGGTTGCACACCACCAGGACGAGGAAAGCTACGAGGGCGCGCAGAAGTACCTCGTCTACCTCACCACCACCGCCAAGGCGTTCATCCTCCCGGCGATGGTGCTGATCTACGTGCTCTCCGGCACGCTCGACTTCGCCCAGAACGCCAACGTCGGCATCCTGCCCGCCGGCGTGCACAACGGCATCGTCATCGCCCTCTACATCGCCTGCATCCTCGGCTTCGCCAAGAACGGCGTGATGCCCTTCCACTCGTGGCTGCCGAGCGCGATGGTCGCCCCGACGCCGGTATCCGCCCTCCTCCACGCCGTCGCGGTCGTGAAGATCGGCGTTTTCGCCACCGTGCGCGTGATGCTCTACATCTTCGGCGTCGACCTGATGGACCGTCTCCATCTCGGCCTGCCCACCGCCTGCTTCGTCTCGATCACCATCCTGCTCGGTTCGGTGATTGCCCTGAGCAAGGACAACCTCAAGGCCCGGCTCGCCTACTCCACGGTGTCGCAGCTCTCCTACGTCATCCTCGGCGTGGCGCTGCTCAACCCGATCGGCATCGAGGGCGGTCTCTTCCACATCGCCGCGCACGCCTTCTCCAAGATCACTTTGTTCTTCTGCGCCGGCGCGATCTACATCGTCACCCACAAGAAGAACATCTCCGAGATGGGCGGTCTCGGCCGCCAGATGCCCTGGACCTTCGGTGCCTTCGCGGTCGCCGCGCTCTCGATGATCGGCGCCCCGCCGGTGGCCGGCTTCGTCTCCAAACTCTACATGCTTGTCGGTTCGATGGAGGCGCACTCGTACTTCATCCTCGCCGTCCTCATCGGCAGTTCGCTGCTCAACGCCGCCTACTTCGCCCCGGTCGTCTACCACGCCTTCTTTGGCAAGCCGGCCGTGGCCGCAGCGGCCCATGGCGCTGACGCCCACCACGGCGACAGCCACGGCCACGATGATGGGCACCACGGTGAAGCCCCGCTCTCGATGCTCATCCCGCTCTGCATCACCGCCGCGATCTCCGTGGCCATCGGCATCTATCCCGACCTCATCATGCAATTCGTGAAAGGGATCGCCCAATGAGTCTCCTCGGAATCATTGAAACACTCCGGCGCAATCTGAAGGCGGTCATCGCCGGTTGCTGGATCGTACTCGTTCTCGTCGTCGTCGCCGACGTCGTGCGTTGGGCCACCGCTGCCGGTGGGCATGAAGCGCCTGCCTCCACGGAGCATTCTGCTGCTCCGGCCGGCGAGCACGCTGTCGCTCCTGCGGGCGAACACGCCACGGCTCCTGTGGAACACGCGGCTCCGACCGAGCACGCCCCCGCCCACGGCTTTTGGGCCTCCGCCTACCACATCGCTGAAACCAAGCCGGTCTTCTGGACGCTCTTCGGTTTCCTCGGCTGCGTGCTGATCGTCGTCGTTTCCAAAACCTACGGCCACCTCGGCGTCTCCGAGCGGGAGGACTACTACAGTGAATAATCTCTGGATCCATCCCTCGCTTATCCTGATCGCCGGCGCACTCCTGCTCCCGCTGATCCCGAAGGCCTTCAAGAAGGCGTTTCTCCTAACAGTGCCGCTGCTGTCCTTCGTCACCGTGCTCCTGATGCTCGGCCAGCCCGACGCGTTGCACGGCCAGCTCGATTTCCTGAACTGGACGCTCACCTTCGGCCGCGTCGACAAGCTCAGTCTCGTCTTCGCCGTCATCATGAGCGGCATGGCCTGCATCGGCACCCTCTACGGCCTGCACGTCAAGGAAGACGCCCAACACTCCACCTCCTGGGTCTACGTCGCCGGCTCGCTCGGAGCGATCTTCGCGGGCGATCTGCTCGTGCTCTTCCTCTTCTGGGAAGTCATGGCTTTCTCCTCGGTCTTCCTCGTGTGGTTCCGCCGCACGCCGGAGTCGACCCGCGCCGGATACCGCTACCTGCTCGTCCACGTCGCCGGCGGTCTCTCGCTGCTGGCCGGCATCATCCTCTGGGTGAACGGCAAGTCCGGTCAGGAGGCCATCGCCTTCGTCAACTTCGGCGACGCCGCCTACACCCCCGCCGGCCTCTTCATCCTCGTCGGCATCATCGTCAACGCCGCCGTCCCGCCCTTCCAGGCCTGGCTGCCCGATGCGTACCCGAACGGCACCTTCAACGGCTCCGTCTTCCTCAGCGCGTTCACCACCAAGACCGCCGTCTACGCTCTCTGCCGCGGCTTCGCCGGCATGGAGGTCCTCATCTGGCTCGGTGTGATCATGTCGCTCTACGGCGTGATCTACGCGGTCATCGAAAACGACATCCGCCGCCTCTTCGCCTACCACATCATCTCCCAGGTCGGCTACATGGTAGCCGGTGCCGGCATCGGCACCGAGCTCGCGATCAACGGCGTCTGCGCCCACGCCTTCGCGCACATTCTCTACAAGGGACTGCTCTTCATGGGTGGCGGCGCCGTTCTGTATATGACCGGCGAGACGCGCATGTCGCAGCTCGGTGGTCTCTACAAGAAGATGCCGTGGACCTTCCTGCTCACGCTCATCGGTGGTCTCTCCATCTCGGCCTTCCCGCTCTTCAGCGGCTTCGTCTCGAAGTCCATGATCACCGCCGCCGGCTTCCAGGACCCGCACCTCTACTGGGCCGCGTTCCTCCTCATGCTGGCCTCGATCGGTACCTTCTACTGCAACGGCCTTAAGGTGCCCTACTTCGTCTGGTTCGGCTCCGACAAGTGCTCCGACGAAGTCCGCGACCGCGCGGGCGACCCGCCGTGGAACATGCTCGCCGCGATGGGTATCGCCGCGTTCCTCTGCATCCTCCTCGGCTGCGCCTACGGCATCCTCTACGGCCTGCTGCCGAACCCGGCTGCCGCCGCCGCGTACCATCCGTACAACATTCCGCATCTCGCGGAGAGCATCCAGATCCTGCTCTTCACCGCCTGCGCGTTCTTCCTCATGGTGCGTACGCACAAGATCGAGCCACACGCCGGGGTGAACATCGACAACGACTGGTTCTACCGCCGCGGAGGCCAGGCTTTCCAGTGGTTCGCCAGCAAGCCCGTCCAAGCCGTTGATACCGCCGTGGGTGAGATCTACCGCGTGCTCGGCATCATCCCCTTGATGTGGACCACCCGCGTCGTCGACCTCTTCGACCGCGCCGGCATCGACGGAGTCGTCGACGGCCTCGCCGAAAAGGTCCGCGCCACCGGCCAGCGCCTGCGCTCCGCCCAGAGCGGTGCAGTGCAGTCCAACCTCGCCATCACCTTCGTCGTGGCCGCGCTCGTGATCGCGGCCCTCATCTACTTTGTCGCCTAAGCCGCCGCTCGCCCGATGAAAGAGCACCTCCTCAGCGTTCTCATCTTCGCCCCGTTGGCCGCCGCGGCGGTCGCGATTGCGATCCCCAACGAGCGCCTCCTGCGCTGGTGGACGCTTCTGGCTTCGCTCGTCGTCGCCATCGTCTCCGTACCGCTCTACACGAGCTACGTCGCCACGCAGGTCGGCTTCCAGTTCGTCGAGCACTGCAGCTGGATTCCCAGCCTCAAGATCGACTACCACCTCGGCGTCGATGGAATCAGCGTGCTGCTCATCCTGCTCACCACGCTGATCACCCCGCTGTGCGTGCTCTGCTCCTGGAAGTACATCAGCAAGCGCGTGCGCGAGTTCATGGTCTGCCTCCTGATCATGGAGTCGGCGATGATCGGCGTGTTCAGCGCGCTCGACCTCGTGCTCTTCTTCGTCTTCTGGGAATCGATGCTCATCCCGATGACGTTGCTCATCGGCGTCTGGGGCGGCCCGCGCAAGATCTACGCCGCGTTGAAGTTCTTCATCTACACGATGGCAGGCTCGGTGATGCTGCTCGTCGCGATCATCGCGCTGCGCCTGCAGATCGGCAGCTTCAGCATCCCGCAGATGATGGACGCCGGGGCCAACTTCCCCCAAAACTTCCAGCTCTGGATCTTCGGGGCGTTCTTCCTCTCGTTCGCGATCAAGGTCCCGATGTTCCCCTTCCACACGTGGTTGCCCGCCGCCCACGTCGAGGCGCCCACCGCCGGGTCGGTCATCCTGGCCAGCGTGCTCCTGAAGATGGGTACGTACGGTTTCCTCCGCTTCTGCCTGCCGATCACCCCGTTCGCCGCGCACTACTTCGCGCCGGCCATCCTCGTGATGTCGGTGGTGGCGATCATCTACGGCGGTTTCGCCGCCCTCGCGCAGAGCGACCTCAAGAAGCTCGTCGCCTACTCGTCCGTCGCCCACATGGGCTTCGCGACCTTCGGCATCTTCTCCTTCACGCAGAACGGCCTCGAAGGCGCGACCCTCGTGATGATCAACCACGGTGTCACCACCGGCGCGTTGTTCATCTGCGTGGGCATCATCTACGAGCGCCTCCACACCCGCGACCTCGCGCTCGCGTCCGGTGTGGGCAAGTACATGCCGATCTTCTCGACCTTCCTCGGCCTCGCCTGCCTCTCCTCGATGGCGTTCCCGGGCACCAACAGCTTCATCGGCGAGTTCCTCGTCATGGCTGGCGGCTTCACGGTCTCCAAGGTCCTGGTGCTCTGCACCGTCCCCGGCATCGTCGCCGCCGCGGCCTACAACCTGCGCATGCTCCAGAAGGTTTGCTACGGCACGCCCAACAATCCGGACCACTCCGGCACCGCCGACCTCAATCTCCGCGAGATCCTCGCGCTGGCCCCGCTCGCCGTGTTCATCCTCTGGATCGGCCTCCAGCCCCAGCCCTTCATCGAAGTCATGCACACCAGCCTCGCGCACATCCTGACGCAGGTGGGCCCCTGACGCCGCACCCGAAGTACCAAGGTTCAAGTAACAAGAGCCAAGATCCGGAGCGCGAAACCCCAAAGGTCCAAACCTCCAAACGCCAAAACCGGAGAAGGTCCCCTTCCATTCCGCCTCTCTTCATTAGCGCCCATTAGCGGTTTCCCATTCCGCCTCCGGCTAATCCGCACTCCGCAATCCGCCTTCCGCAATGTCCAGCCACCTCATCGCCTTCCTGCCCGAGCTGGTGCTCCTCGTCGGAGCCCTCGCCCTTTTCGGGCTCACGCTCGGCAGCTCCGCCCGACAGGCGAAGATCGCCTCGCTCGCCACAGCGGCCGTCTTCATCGCCGCCGTGCTCTTCTCCTTCAATGAGAAGGCCGACCTCTTCGCCGGCGCGTACCGCGTCGATGGGTTCTCCCAGCTGCTCAAGCTCGTCGTCGGCCTCGGCTACTTCTTCGTGCTCTTCCTCGGCCGCGACCTCGATGACATCCGCGCCGACATCCGCGCCGAGTACTACCTCTTCCTCAGCCTCGGTCTCTGCGGTCTCACCTTCCTGTTCAGCTCGATCGAGCTGATCACGATCATCGTCTCCCTCGAGCTCTCGTCGTTCCCGCTCTACCTCATGGTCGCCATGCGCCGCGAACGCGACGGCCAGCGCGTGCAGATGGAGTCGGCGATCAAGTACATGATGTTCGGCATCGCCGCCAACGGCATCATGTTCTTCGGCCTCAGCTACCTCTTCGGCCTCACCGGCTCGACCTCGCTGCCCGTGATGTTCACGCGCCTCCAGCCCTTCCTGACGCCCGGCCACATCAGCCCGCTGGCCGTCGTCGGCCTCGCCCTCTCGCTCGCCGGCCTGCTCTACAAGATGGCGATCTTCCCCTTCCACTTCTGGACGCCAGACGTCTACCAGGGCGCCTCCAACGAGACCGCCGGTCTAGTCGCTTCGCTCCCGAAACTCGGTGCCGTCGCCGTGCTCACCCGTTTCGTCGGCCTCGCCTCGCCCACCGATCCGGTGATCCCGACGCTGCTCGCGATCCTCGCCACCGCCTCGATGTGCTACGGCAACCTCGTTGCCCTCGTGCAGACCGACGTGAAGCGCCTGCTCGGTTTCTCCGGCATCGCCCACGCCGGCTACGCGCTCGTCGGCTTCGTGGCCCTCAACAACGCCGGCTACGCCGCCGCGCTGTTCTACATCTCCGGTTACGTCCTGATGGTGCTCGCCGCCTTCCTCGTGATCAGCCGCGTGTCGGCCGACGGCACCAACGTCTCCCTTTCCGATCTCGCCGGTCTGCACAAGCGCTCGCCGCTGCTCGCTTTCACCCTCGGCGTGGCGGTCTTCGCGCTGGCGGGCATCCCACCCTTCGTCGGGTTCATGGCCAAGTTCGGCCTCCTCAACGCCGCCCTCGCGAAGGGCTGGCTGTGGCTGGTCGTGGTGACGGTGATCAACTCGGCCATCGCGATCTACTACTACCTGAAAATCGTGAAGGAAGCGTACTTCACCGACGCCGCCGACCGCCCCGCGATCGTCACCGATTTCGCGACACGCTTCGCCTGCATCGCGCTTCTGCTCGCCATCACCGCCCTCGGCGTCGTGCCCGGCCGTCTGATGGAGCTGATCGCCAGCAGCCTGAGTACCGTCGAAGTCGCGCTGAAGTAACAACAGCCGATCTGCAGGGCCGGGCCTCGCGTCCGTGCCGCCCTGCTCTTCCGAAACCCGGCCCTCGCGCCGGGTTTCGTCGTTTCCGCGTAGAGACGTTCGCAAGAACGTCGGCCATCTCGCTCAATCACACCACCTCCGCGAAAGCCGGCCCTCTGCTCCGCCCTTGACGCTGTGACCTTTTCGGTCACTCTCATGCATGGTCTCATGCGCATCATCACCCGCAAGTTTCTCGAAGCAGCGAAACGGACTCATGCAAAGGCACGCGCACCGCTCGACCATTGGTTCCGCATCACCCGCGCCGCCCAATGGCGGGATTTCAACCAGACACGTAAGACCTTCGCCCACGCCGACCAAGTGACCGCCAAGAGCGGACGCATCGTCACCGTCTTCAACATCACGAACGACTTCCGCCTCATCACCGCCATCCACTACAACCGGCAAGAGGTCTTCACCATGCGCTTCCTTACCCACGCCGAATACAGCAAGAACACGTGGATTGCCTCCCTATGAAAGCCACCACTCTCAAGCCCGCCGCTCTGCCCACGACCTACACGGAGTTGGTCGCCCTGCAGGTTCCCCGCCCCATCCATGATCGCGCCGCCTACGACAACGCGGTCGAGATCGTCCACTCGCTCGCCGGCTTCAAACTCAACCGCGACCAGGACGATTATCTTCAACTGATGGCCAAGCTCGTCGAAGATTACGAAAGCGAGACCCTGCCCGAGCCCGCTCCCGTCGCCGGCATCGAAACCCTGAAGTTCCTCTTGGCGGATAATGGGCTGACCGCCGACGACCTCGGCCAAATTCTCGGGGTCAACCGCTCCATCGCGTATCGCATCCTCAAAGGCGCGCGCAACCTCACCGCCACGCACATCAAGAAGCTCTCTGCCCGCTTCGCCGTGAGCGCCGATCTGTTGCTGGCATGAACCGATGCCGAGGCGGTCGAAATCATCGACTACCAGCGACGCCCAACACCATGCCCACCAAGATTCCCATGACCCATCCCGGCACGATTCTGCGCGAGGAATACTTCGCGCCGCTGGGCATCACCCAGCTCGCCGCCGCGAAAGCCACCGGCATTCCGCAAAGCCGGCTGAGCGAAATTCTCGCCGGCCGCCGCGCCATCACCGCCGACACCGCCGCCCGCCTCGGCCGTTTCTTCAAGGTAGACCCGCGCAACTGGCTCAACCTGCAGAGCGCCTACGACCTCTGGCTGGTCGAACGCGACCAGTCACGCTCCCTTGCCCGCATCCAGCCCCTGGCCTCGGCGGCCTGAGCACCGTCGAAATCGCCCTGCGCTGAGTCGCTCCGCTGTAGGGCCGGACCCTGGTCGCTTTCGGCGCCGCCGGAGGCGGGTAAACCTCGTGTCCGTGCCGCGCTGCCCTCCTCCGAAACCCGGCCCTCGCGCCGGGTTTCGTCGTTTCCGCGTAGCGACGTTCGCCAGAACGTCGTCCGGTTCCGCCCCTGGGAACGCTGAGCTCCAGCTCGGCCGCTTTCCCCGTAGCGGCATTCGCAAGAATGCCGTGCTGTGAGCCGCCCCGCCTCCCGCTCAGCCCAGCCCGAGAGCGGAGTTGAAACCCACCGGCCTGCCTGCACAGTGCCCGCTATGCCCATGTCGCTCGATCAGATCGTCGAAGAAACCCGGCAATTGCCGGAAGACACCGTGGCCGAACTGATTGACCGCATCATGCTCGCCCGGCACGGCAGTGACGATGTGCCGCTGAGCCCGGTGTTGCGCGAGGAGATCGGTCGCCGCGCAGCCGATATTCGGAGCGGTCGCGAACCGGGCGTTGATGGCGAAGAAGTCATGGCTCGGGCGCGCAAGATCGTTGGATCGTCGCCGTCATGCCCTTGAGCGCCACCCGGACTACTGGCGCCACCGCCTGACATAGGGACCGAAAAAACGGGGCAGCTTGGCGACCATTCTCGCAAAATCGCCGTGGCTGTCCCGTAAGCTGCTCAATCCAGGCCGCGAGCGACTTTGGTCTGCTCCCACTTCACGCCGTGCTTGCCCGCGTTGAGCGTAACCGCGGCATTGAGATCACGAAGGTCCCCCCGCTGGGCTCTCCGTCTATGGGGCGGGCTTCCACGCCCGCCTATCTTCCCGGGAACGGAACGAGTCGGCCTGATCGTACAGAACCAACAAACAACGGCCAACTCCCTTGGTTTGCCCCCCTTGGTTAGCCAGCCCCCGTTTTTGCCCCGTTTCCTGCCCGCTCGGCCTATCTGGAACCCACGAACTCAGTGTGAGGTGTGAGCGGGCGAGAAACCCAATTGGGTTGCTGGAGATTCGGCCATGTCGTAGTGCAATTTACATGCAAGACGACCCTCGCACTGCGACTCCTGAGCAAATCACAGAGATCCGGGATCTCGGCGGGAACCCGGACGGACTCACGTACGCCAAGGCCAAACAGCGGTTGATGTACCTGCGGGACGGTCGCAATGCCAAGATCAACGAGGCTGGCGACTACCTCAACGACGAGACGCTACGTACCCGCTGGGGCTACAAAAAGCTCACCAAGGTGCAGTTGGCGGTGATGGTTAAACACCTGTCGGCCAAGAATCGTTATTGGGAGGATAGCCCACGCGACGAGCTCGCGAAGGAGGTGCTTGTCGCGTGCCCGAGGCCGCGAAAACGTCGGCCAAGCCCCAGCAAACGGCTCGGACCTTACCAGCGGCAAAGGCTGGAGGTGGTGCGCCGACATCTAGCGGATGCCTAATCTTGATCGTAGGGCCAGTGCTGGCATTGGCCGTCGCCGCGGTCTCGTACTTAATATGATCACGACGCCTGAGTCTGGGTTCGCTCCTACGACATGGGTGAATGCAAAACGGGCGAGGTGGGGAATGCATGGCGCGTACGCCCTGAGATCGAGTAACCAATACAGTGGACCGGTGACGCTTGTTGCGAGATACGATATGGGCCCTTCGAAACCAATTGAAGGCGGGTTCTCTTCATAGACCGACCTTGATCGGGCGACCGTCGGCTCAGTCCGCTTGCCTCAAGCACGACACTACTGCTAGGTGTGATGGCAAATGGAAGAAGTCCCGAGGGAAGTAAGAAATTATCGCAATGTCCCGATGGGGATTTTCTGGGGCGCGATTCTCGTAGGCACAGTCCTCTGGCTGGGTTTTGCCGTTCTGGCCCATTGTAATATTGTCACAGGTACATTCGGTGATGCGTTCGGAGCGCTGAACACGCTTTTCTCAGGGTTGGCTTTTGCCGCCATCATCTACACCGTCTACCTGCAACGCGAGGAGCTGAGCCTGCAACGGAAGGAGATGGAGCTAACAAGGGAAGAGTTGAGGGGACAGAAGGAACAGTTGGAGATTCAGAATCGGCTCACTGTCCAAGCGGCGCAGCTCTCGGCTATCCCGCAGCTTATTGAGGCCGAGATTCAGAAGCTGTCCCGAAATGAAGCGTCGGTATTGCATGATTGGGCAAAAAGGCCGCATTCGCTTGAGGACCTGATGGCTGACGTTGACCGCGTTAAGGCCCAAATCGACAAGGAAGAGCGCCTTCTGGATGAGGATAGAGCCAAGCTCGCGAAGGAGCAGGCAGCTCCATCTGCTGGCGCAGGCACGGGGCTTATGGTGTCTTCCCTTGAGCGATCCGTTGCAGGTTGGGAACGGGAAATCGGGAGGTTAAAAAAGGGACTAACCTCTCTTCACCGGCTCATCGATTTGTATTCCCATCTTGATCGAATCTATACGGAGACAACCCGTTTGTGAGGCATGCAGATGGAAGGGAAACGCCCCCGTGATCGATAAGAGATGATTGGGTGGATGGTGGTTCCGCTGCCAGTAAAAGCAGCCGGCCGAGGGGCAGGGACAATCCCCAGGGAACCCACACCCCAGGAGCGCTGGTTGAGCGCCCATCCCCGTGCCATTTTTGATTGAGCAGGCCTTCCCGACCGCCGGAACAGCGACGCCAGCTCCGGCTTGCCCATCCTCCGCTCGGCGATGGCGATCATCGCCGCGTTGAGCTCGTCGGTCGGCCGCAGCACGATCACGCCGTTGAGCCACAGGAACACCGGCTCGTTCATTGGCTGAGCTTGTGCGTCAGCGCAGCGTGTTCCTGGAAGACCCACTGCGCCGCCTCAGCAAATCGGGTATTGCGCGCGAGGTTTGCCGGTACCATCCGATTCGCGCGCCCACCATTTCCCTGAGATTGCCGGATCGTCTGCTGGAGATGCTGGAAAAGGAATCCCGCGTACGCGGCACCACCAAGTCCGCCTTGGTGCGAGAGTGCGTGACCAAATCGCTCGAAGGCCGGCTCACCGGCGGCGAATCCACCTGCTACGACCTGGCCCATGATCTGGCCGGCTCGCTCAAGGGATTGCCGCGCGATCTCGCGACCAACCCGAAGTACATGGCTGGGTTTGGAGAGCGGTGGCCATAACACCGATTTGCGGATACTTATGCGCCGCTATCGGAACCGGCCCCGGGTAGCGTCGCCACCGAATCGGCCACCAGCGACAGAGTCAGCGATACCCAATCACAGCCGCTCGATAATCTGCCCCGGATCGCGCTTCGCGTGGAAGACGGCGAAGACAACAATGCGTTCCTCGGTTGCCTCGAAGTGGATCACATAGGGGAAGCGCGGCACGAGCGCCCGTCGCAATCCAGTACGAGGATGCACCGCGAAGACCTTTGGTCGCTCGCCAACGAGGCGGAGCATGCCTTGAACGGAAGACCGGAATTCCTCCCCGAGGCCAGCCCGCGCGTCTTCGTACCATACGATCGCGTCAGCATACTCAGCCGAGGCGAGCGAGACGAACGCGACCAATCGACTCATGGGCGCTTCCGCAGTTGTTCGTCGATCTGGGCCTCAACCTGTTCCCACGGGATCAGCTCGTCCGGGGCAGCACGATGAGCCTCGACTCGGCGAGCCAACTCAACCCGGTGCGACTCCGGCACGGGAACGGTCTCAGGAGTCGCCGCCAAAGTGTTCCAGATCTCGCCAATCAACTCGATACGCTGATCGGGCGAGAGCACGGCGACTTCCTTGGCAATGGCGGCGTTCATGGCAGGCAGACTAGCCGCCGGCGCAGGCCTGGCAAGTGGCGGATTTCCGGCGTCCCACAGGACTCGACCACGGAACTTGTGGGTTGTCGTCAGCCTCCGCGCGCTGCTGCCTTGCCCTTGATGCCAACACAGGATCCAGCATCCAAAGGCACAGCGCAGGTCCGAGCGATCCGTGCACGGTTGGCTGCTCTGGATGACGAGAGGCAACAACTGGAGACAGAGCTTCGAACGCTGGCGAACTCGATACACGACGCACTTCCGCTCACGCCGCTCGCCTCGATCCCAGGAATACCGGCGCTGCCGGCGGAAAAGGTCGCCCTGTTCCTCTCGTTGTTCGGCGCTCGCCGCTCAGTCTTTCCAAAGTTCTGGGAGACCCCAAAGACGGGCAAGAAAGGCTACTCCCCGGCCTGCGCCAACGAGTGGCAGCGCCCGCTTTGCGCGAAACCGAAGGTCAAGTGCTCCGAGTGCCGTCACCAGAAATTCCCGCTGCTCGACGCCGCGGCCGTCGAAGCCCATCTACGCGGCGCGCACACGATCGGCAGCTACGCGATCCGCGAGGACGATTCCTGCATCTTCCTCGCCGCGGACTTCGACGGCGACGGCTGGTGGGACGACGTACAGACTTATCGCCAAACCGCAGCAAACGCGCAAGTGCCCGTGGCGGTCGAACGCTCGCGTTCGGGCAACGGCGCCCACGCCTGGATCTTCTTCGCCGAACCAGTGCCGGCCGTGCTCGCGCGCCGACTCGGAACCATCTTGCTGGCGAAGGCCTCCGCCGCACGGCCATCGATGAGCCTGAGCGCATACGACCGGTTGTTCCCCAATCAGGACACGATGCCAGCAGGCGGCTTCGGCAACCTCATTGCGCTGCCGCTCGCCAAGGTCCCACGCCAATTGGGCAACACCGTCTTCCTCGACGAGCGGCGCGAGCCCTACACCGACCAGTGGGCATTCCTCGCATCAATCCGCCGCCTGACTCGCGATGAACTCGACCGGCTGCTGGAGCGGCTCGCCCCGCCCGAGCCCCTCAGCGCTTCAACGACCGACGCCGGCTCCGCCTTCTCGCTTGAGAACGACGAACGCACGCTCGACCTTTCGTGCCCGAGAATCAATGCCACCACGATTCAGGGCGAGGTCACACTGCGCCTCGACGCCGCAATCCACATCCCGCGTACGACTCTGCCTCCAGCGCTCATCGCCAACCTGAGACGACTCGCAACCTTCGCCAACCCGGTCTTCTACGAGAAGCAACGGCTACGCTTCCCGACCTACGACACTCCTCGCTTCCTCTTCGCTGGCGAGTGGCACCCGGACCGCCTCGTCCTTCCGCGCGGCGTCCTCGATGAAACGCAGCGCCTCATCGAGGACGCCGGTGCAACCGTGACGGTCCACGACGCCCGGCCGACCGCCCGCCGCATCCGCTGGAAATTCACGGGCGAACCGCGACCGGAGCAGGAACGCGCCGTGCGGGCGATGGTACCACATGAATACGGCGTGCTCTCCGCGCCGCCGGGTGCCGGGAAAACCGTCATGGGCTGCGCGTTGATCGCGCGTCACCGCACCTCCACACTGGTGCTCGTGCACCGCGCCGTGCTCCTCGATCAGTGGCGCCAGGAAGTCATGCGTTTCCTCGGTCTGAAGAAGAAGGAAGTCGGCGTCTGGCGCGGAAAGGCCACCAAGCTCACCGGCCGCTTCGATATCGCGATGCTGCCCAGCCTCGCCCGCCACCAGAACCCAGCCGAGGTCTTCGCCCAGTACGGACTGATCATCGTCGACGAATGCCACCACGTGCCCGCGGTTTCGTTCGAGGCGTTACTAAAGGCCTGCACCTGTCGGCACATCGTCGGCCTCACTGCCACACCGCAACGCAAGGACGGCCTCGAACGGTTGCTCCACCTCCAGTGCGGTCCAATCCGACACACCCTCGCAGCGCCGGCCGAGGAGTCCGTCCCTCGGATCGTCTTCGTCCGGAAGAGTTCATTTCACCTGCGCTCCGAACTCGGCCCCAAACCTCCCATCCACGAAATCTGGCAAGCGCTGGTCGAAGACGCGGGCCGCACCGAGCAAATCGCCGCCGACATATGGGGCGCCATCGGCGAGGGGCGTTGCCCACTGGTCCTCTCGGATCGCATCGCCCATCTCAAGAGCATCGAGGCGGCGCTCACCCGACTCCGCGGAGCCGAGGATGTGACCCTGTTTCGAGTCTTGAGCCGCGACGGCATCAAACGCCGGCGCGAGATCCGTGCCGAGATCGAAGCCCGAGCGACAGAGGGCAAGAGCTACGTCATCTTCGCGACCGCCTCGCTGATCGGCGAGGGCTTTGATCTGCCGCGACTCGATACTCTGTTTCTCGCAATGCCGCTCTCCTTCAAGGGGCGACTGATCCAATACGCGGGCCGACTGCACCGCGAGCATGCGGGCAAAGAGGAGATTCGAGTCTACGACTACCTCGATGAGAACCACCCCATCACGCTCGCGATGTTTCGGCGTCGGGCGACCGCCTATCGGCAGATGGGCTACCGCTTCGCCTTAGACGAGAGCATCGGTAACGCAGCGCTCCGCAATCAGCTCGACCTCTTCGACGGCCGCAGGACCGCCTCGTCGCTGGCGTAAGTCAACTGCCCCGCCGCCCCTTTCAGGCAACCGCCGATGGGAACACCAAGCTGCTACTCGGCTCCGCCCCCCCGTAGCGGCATTCGCCAGAATGCCGGGCTGTGCGCCACCCGTTTCCCGCTCAGCCCAGCCCGAGCACGGCCTTCGCCTGCTCCCACTTCACACCGGGCCTGCCGGCGTTACGCGCCACAGCGGCATTGGGGTCACCAAGGCCCCCGCTCGGCCGCGCGGATGCGCAGGCGAGCCACTTCAGCGCTGAGCCCTCGCTACGTGGGGTTCTTGGCGGACCGTGTTTTCATCACGGCAAGCCTCTTTGCGGTCATTCACCACGTGCATGAAGATCAGATCCGTCTCGCGGGTGAAGAGGCGTCGAAGCGGCGACGCACCAGCGGCACACAAGCCTCACCGCGCCACGATCCTGAAGGTGACGTAAACGCGAATTCGCACCTCAATCGAACCGGGGGCGACCATCGAGTCGCCCTCGTCGTCGTCATCCCTCGACTCAACATTAAGCCGGTTTCCGTACACGCCGTGTGTCGAAGAAGAATCGCTTTGCACAGGAATCTCTACGATCGCGAGCGGCTCGGCCAGTTTCATCCCAAGCGTGGCGGCCATGTTAGTCGCCTTTTCCTTTGCTGCCTTGAGCGCCTCCTCGCGAGTCTCGTTTTGGACGGGAATTCGCCGGGATGAATCCCACACCGCCGCCTTCACCGACATTCCCTTGAGGCGGGAAAGGCCGAGCCACAGCGTGCGGTACTGGCCCAAATCCTTCGACGTAAACGACACCGCGGTGGACGCTTCGTAACCCTCCTTGATCCAACTCTGGTTGCGAAACTCCCGATGTTCCGAGAGTTGCATGTGTGCGGTCTGGATCTCCTTCGCCGGAATGCCCTGCTGTTTCAAGAAATCGAGCACTGCCGCGACGTCTGCCGCGTGGGCATCAGCGACCTCCGCCACTTCTGCACCGACGCGGTCGACCGAAAGCCGCCAGCGCAGCAGGTCGGGCTGCACCTGGGTCGTGGCCGTTCCATAGACGGCCACATGCGGGAGGTCGGCGTCCGCCGCGACGACGGGACACAGCATTGAAGCGAGCGTGAGAAGCAGGATCGGGAATCTCATGGGGCGAATAGCGTTAAGGGGGTGGATCGTAGCGCGGGGTTCGCGAACGGTAGTGGATCTTCAAGTTCCTGAGCAACGCTCAAACTCAGCCGTCGCCCGACTACTGACATTTGCGCGGTCTTTGCGGCGACTGACAGCCTCCGGCACTTTTTCTTTCCCGACCGGAGAGTCCCGAAGATGAATCACCCGACCCACCGGCCGGCGTGGATCACGACTTAGCCCTCGGCGGCCAAAGAAGTGGCGCGAGTTCCGAAGCCTGCGGCAATCCGCTTGCCTGGCGTCACCAAGTCGCAACTATCTGCGCACCCTTCCTACCCTATGACTGCCCCCGCCCCGCGCAGCGCCATCGAAATCTCACGGCAGACGAAACTCCTCCCCATTGAGGCTGTCGCCGCCAAACTCGGCATCGGCTCCGACGATCTCGAGTTTTACGGCAAGACCCGCGCCAAGATCTCCCTCGATCTCTACCGCCGCCTCGAGTCTGCCCCCCAGGGAAAGCTCATCCTCGTCACCGCCATCAACCCCACTCCCGCAGGCGAAGGCAAGACCACCACCAGTATCGGCCTGACCGACGCCCTCAGCCGGCTCGGGAAAAAGACCGTCGTCTGCCTGCGCGAGCCGTCTGTTGGTCCGTGCTTCGGCGTGAAGGGCGGCGGCACCGGCGGGGGCCTCGCCCAGGTCGCACCGATGGAGGACATCAACCTCCACTTCAATGGTGATTTCCACGTCGTCACCTCCTCCCACAACCTGCTGGCGGCGATGCTCGACAACCACCTGCACTTTGGCAACGAGCTCGACATCGACCCGCGCCGCATCCTCTGGCGCCGCGTGCTCGACATGAACGAACGCGCCCTCCGCCAGATGGTGATCGGCCTCGGAGGCTCCGGCAATTCGATACCACGCGAGTCCGGCTTCGACATCACCGCCGCCTCCGAGGTCATGGCCACGCTCTGCTTCTCGGAGACGCTGCCGGAGCTGAAGGAACGCCTCGGCCGCATCGTTGTCGCCTGGTCCGCTGGCGGAAAGCTGATCACCGCGCGCGACCTCAAGGCCGACGGCGCCATGACGGTGCTCATGCGCTACGGGGTGCAGCCCAACCTCGTGCAGACCCTTGAGGGCAACCCGGCCCTCATCCACGGCGGGCCCTTCGGCAACATCGCCCACGGCTGCAACACCGTCACCGCCACCAAGCTCGGCCTGCGACTGGCCGACTTCACCGTCACGGAAGCCGGCTTCGGCGCCGACCTGGGCGCGGAGAAATTCATCAACATCAAGTGCCGCAAGTCCGGCCTGCGCCCCGACGCCGCCGTGCTGGTCGCCACCGTACGCGCCCTGAAATACCACGGCGGCGTGAAGGTCGCCGACCTCCCCAAGCCCAATACCGCCGCCCTCGCGGCCGGCTGCGAGAACCTGCTCAAGCACATCGAGAACCTGCGCGCCTTCGGCCTGCCTGTGATCGTCTCGATTAATGTATTCGCCAGCGACACGCCCGAGGAGTGGCAGGTCATCCGCGAGGCCTGCGCCGCCGTCGGCGTATCCGTCGCCCTCTCCAAGCATTTCTCCGAAGGCGGCGCTGGCGCCGAGGAACTCGCCCGTCTTGTCGTCGAGACCACCGCGAAACCGCACAACGGCGCGCTCCATTTCACCTATCCCGACAACCTTCCATTGCTGGAAAAGGTCCGTCTGATCGCCCAGAAGATCTACGGCGCCGACGACGTCGTCGCCGAAGGCACAACCGCCGACAAGCTGCGTTCCTTCGAGGAGGCCGGTTTCGGCCACCTGCCCATCTGCATGGCGAAAACGCAGTATTCATTCTCCGCCTCACCGACGCTCCGCGGACGCCCGAAGGGCTTCACGGTGCCGCTGCGCAACGCCCGCCTCAGCGCCGGCCCGGGCTTCGTCGTCGTGTACACCGGCGACATCATGACAATGCCCGGCCTGCCCAAGGTCCCCGCCGCCGAGGCGATGGACGTCGACGCCGATGGGCACACCGTGGGCCTGTTCTGAGCACTCCGCACCCAGGCCGATCACGGATCACACGGCTGGACACAGTTCGTTCGCCCATCGCGATCGCTTCCACTGTATTGCCGCCCTGCGCTGGACGGCCCTGCCTCAACTCGAAGCTCTCCCATCCGTGCAATCCGTGAAATCCGGCGTTTCCGAAAAGCCTTCCTCGCGCTGGCTCATTGCCGGCATGGGAACACTGTTACAGCTCTGTCTCGGTTCGGTCTACGCCTGGAGCTATTTTCAAAAGCCGCTCGCTGACACCTACGGGTGGAGCAACGCGCAGGTGGCTTGGACCTTCAGCTTCGCCATCGCCTTCCTCGGCCTGGCCGCCGCGGTCGGCGGGCGCGCCCTACCCCGCTTCGGTCCGCGCGTTCTGGCCGTCACCGGCAGCCTGCTCTTCGGTGCCGGTCACCTTCTCGCCGCCCTCGCGCTCTCGCTCCACTCGCTCCCGCTGCTCTGGCTCGGGTACGGCGTAGTGGGCGGTATCGGACTCGGCTTGGGCTACGTCACCCCGGTGGCCACCGCCGCGAAGTGGTTTCCCGACAAGAAGGGCCTGGTGACCGGCATGGTGGTGATGGGCTTCGGTTTCGGGGCGCTGCTCATGAGCAAGGTCATCGCGCCGGCGCTCCTCACCGCGTTCGCCGGACTCCTGCCGCTGGTCTTCGCCGGGGCCGGCGTGATCGTCGGAGGCACCGGGCTTGTCGCCGCGCTGTTTTTACGCAATCCGCCGGATGCCGGGGCGCCCGCGACGCCATCAAATACGGCCAAGCAGGAACCAACCGCCCCCTCCGACCGCCGCCGCTTCGCCCTGATGTGGCTGGTGTTCTTCTGCAACATCGCCGCAGGCATCGCGATCATCGGTTTTCAGTCGCCACTACTTCAAGATCTGTGGCACCAGCAGGACGCCTCCCTAACCCCCGCCGCGCTCGCCGCCCTGGGAGCCACACTCATCGCCGTGAGTTCGCTGTTCAATGGGCTCGGCCGGTTGTTCTGGGGCGCGCTCTCCGACCGGCTCGGTCAGCTGCCGACCTTCCGGTTGATGCTCGGCACCCAGGTGCTGGCCTTTGCCGCGCTCAGCGTGGTGCGCGATCCCTGGCTCTTCGGTGCCTTGGTTTGCTACGTGCTGCTCTGCTACGGGGGAGGCTTCGGAGTGATGCCCTCGTTTGTCCTGAATACCTTTGGGGCCGCGCGAATGCCCGTCCTCTACGGGGCCATTCTTACCGCCTGGTCCGCCGCGGGCGTGGTCGGCCCGCAGGCCATCGCGCAACTGAAAGATCGTTTCGGCCCCTCAGCCGCCAGCTACGCTTTCGCCCTCGGGGCCGGCCTGCTCGCGCTCGGGTTCTTGCTCTCGCTGCAGATCGCCGGACCGGACCGTCCAAAACACCAGCATCCATAGCAACGACGGCGACCATGTCCTTGCGCCGTGCCGAAGCTTCTCACCGCCTCGAATCTCGGCCCGGCCATATGGCCCCCAGACCAGGGCCTGCGGGTCGATTGGTCAGCAGTGTAGTAGGCTCGCGGGAACGGTGCCCGCCAGCCCTGTCCGCAGCCGTGGTCCCGGCGCGCCGGCGCCACAACCGGTAGACCCAGTCCCCCCAGCCAGCGGCACCCGCACTTTCATCCCGCCCCAACCTTCAATTCAGCAGGACACCGGCTACCGCCGCATTGAGCAGCGTCGCGACGAAACCGACGAACAGCGCCCGCAGCCCAAGGCGCGCCAGGTCGTGCCGTCGCTCCGGGGCGATTGCACCGATGCCGCCGAGCTGGATGCCGACCGAGGCAAAGTTTGCAAAGCCCGTCAGTGCAAACGCCGCAAGCGTGTAGGAACGCGGCGTCATGAAGTCCGCCGTCGCCTTCCATCCTTTCATCACGAGGAAGGCGTAGTGCTCGTTGATGGCGAGTTTCGCGCCGAGCAGGCTTCCGACCTTGCCCACGTCCGACAACTCCACACCCATGAGAAAGGCCGCAGGCGAGAACGCCCAGCCGAAGATCTTCTGCAGCGAGAGGCCGGGCGAAACAAAGCCGATTATCGCATCGGCCATCGCCACAAACGCGATGAACACGATCAGCATCGCCGCGACATTGAGCGCCAGTCGCATGCCATCGCCCGCGCCGCCGGTCATCGCGTCGATGCCGTTCACATAGGGTGACTTCTCCCGCGCCATGCGCACCGTGCTGGCCGTCTCGGGCACAGTGGTTTCGGGCATGAAGAGTTTTGCCAAATACAGGCTGCACGGGCAAGCCATGATGCAGGTGGTCAGCACCGCCACCGGGTCCGCGCCGTAATTAATATACACCACCATCATGCCGCCCGAGATGTGCGCCATGCCGCTGGCCATGAGCGCAAACAACTCCGACTGCGTCAGCCGCGGCAGGTAGGGCTTCACGATCAACGGAGCCTCCGTCATACCCATGAATACGTTGGCCGAGACGGAGAGAGTCTCCGCGCCGCTGGTGCGCATGAGGTGCACCATCACTCGGGCCATCAGCTGAACGAGCCGCTGCAACACACCATAGTGGTACAGCACCGTGAAAAAGGCCGAGACGAACAGGATCGGCGGGAGCGCCTTGAACGCGAAGAGGAAAAGAAACTCCTTGCCCGGGTTGAGCGCGAGGTCGCCAGGCCGGGCGAGGTTGCCAAACACGAACTCCGCGCCGGCATCCGAGAAGCTGATGAAGCGCAGCACGACGACCTTCGCCGCATTAAACCCCTCGTTCACCAGCGGAACCTTCAACACCAGCAGTGCGAGCGCGATCTGCAGCGCAAAGCCCCAGCCAATCGTCCGCCAATTCACCGCGCGCAAGTTGCCCGACGCCGCCGCGACCAAGCCGAAAAAACAAACCACTCCCGCCACCGCCTGCCCGCGCGGCCCGATGGCCTCGTGGAGCAGATAGGCGAGCCCTCCGACCCCGAGGATCGCAGAGACGATGGCAAGGCGCCAGCTCCAGGGCGTGGGCGGAGCGGCAGGGGAAGGGGCGGCGTCAGTCATGCGAGCTGTACCCAGCAAGGACTGCGCCGTCGCCGGAGTCGAAGCGGAAAACTGCCGTTGCTGCATACTTCCCCGCCCCCCAACGCACCTTTAAGTGGCCACGTCCCTCAGGGAAGGTTCGCCCCAGGCCTTCGGATTCGCTAGAAACCAAGGCTCCTCCGCTGCACCCTTCCTCCACGTGAAAACCGACCTGCCCGATTCCCTCAAAGCCGACCTGCCGCCAACACTTTGGGGCAAGGTCTTGGGCGCCACACCGGTCGTCATGACGGTGATCGCCACCATGTTGGCAGGGCTGGCCTCGAGCGAAATGACCAAGGCCCAGTACGACCGCTCGCTCGCCGCCCAGCAGCAGTCCAAGGCGGGCGATCAATGGAGCTTCTTCCAGGCGAAGCGGATGCGCAGCGCGCTCCAGCACAACACTCTCGACCTCTTGCAGGCAGCCAACCCACTACATCCTCTCGATACGGCCACGCTGCGGTCCGCTGCCGCCGCCGCGGGCCCACAAGGCGCGGCGGCGACAACGCTCCTCGCCTCCGAGACCGGTCAGCACTCGCTCGCGCATCTGCTGAAAGGCGAGCCGCCCCCCGTTCCCGCCGCGACCCCCATCGCCCCGGAGGTGCAAGCCGCCTTGACCGCCATCGAGGGCATGCGGCCCGAGCCGGAGATCGCCGCCTTGATCGCCCGCATCGACGACCCGACGCTGGGCTCCGCCCTGCTCGCCGCCAAAGCGCGCAGCGATGCCTTCGATACGCTCACCCGCCCCGTCAACCAGCTCATCGAAGCGCTCAACGCCCCGCTCTCCGCCCAGCACGATGGAGGGACGCTCAACCGCGACTACATCGCGGCCCGCCTGACCTTCGCGGCGGCACGCTACGACGCGGAAGCTCGACTCAACCAGGTGATCGCCAGTCTCTACGAGTTGCAGGTGCGCAAAAACAACCTCAGTGCCGAGCGCCATCACGCCCGCAGCCAGCGCTTCTTCTACGGCATGCTGGGTGCGCAAATGGCCGTGATCATCTCGACCTTCGCCGTCGCCGCGCGGAAGCGAAACCTGCTCTGGTCGCTCGCCGCCGCCGCCGGTGTGGCCGCGCTCCTCTTCGCCACCTACGTCTTCCTCTTCATCTAGGACCGGCGAGGCTCGCGGCGGGGACCGCGGCGGATTTCTCCTTCCCCTCCGCCGTACTAGAGCTTTGTCTTGGCGACCCCATGAAGCTTCGTCTCACCATCGCCGCCGCCCTCCTCCTACTCGGTTCGCTGACTGCGGCCGACACCAAGCCCATCCGCGTCGCCATGATCTTTGACGACGGTCCGCATGCGGAACAGACGGCGAAATTGCTCGCACTCTTCGCCGAGGAGAAGGTGCACGTGACCTTCGGCACGGTCGGCAAGAACGCGGAGAAACATCCGGGCCTGCTCCAGCAAGTCGTCGCCGCCGGCCACGAGATTGCGAACCACTCCTACTCGCATCTGCATCCCCAGAAGCTCGACGCCTCAGCCGTGGACGCCGAAGTACTCGACGGCCAGCAGAAGATCACCGCTGCGGCGGGAGTGGCGCCGGTGTGGTATTGGCCGCCGTTCATCGCGATCGACGATCAGGTGCGGGCGAGCGTCGCCAAGGCCGGACTCAAGATCTACAGCCCGCGCAAGCTCGTCGCTTCCGGCGACTATATGAACGACGTGGATGCCGCCGAGCTCCTGCGCCGTGCCACCACGGGCATCGTGGACGGCACCGTCATCCTCTTCCACGAATGGCGCGCCGAGACCTTCGCCCAGATGAAGGCGATCATCGCCGAGCTGAAACGGCAGGGCTGCGTCTTCGTCACCTACAGCGAGATGGAAGCGCAACTCGGCCGCTGAACCGTTTTCGTGCATCCCGGCCGCAAGGCCGGACCTGCCGGAGATTCTATCGCACGGCAACGCATCCGGACTGTCCCGTCGCGAGCGGCACGCCAAGACAGCGCCCTTCGAATTGAAGGCCGAAAGGTGGCGGCCCCCCACGCCCTTCGGTGGAGAACGAACCCGACCGACCTGAGCGGCCAATGCATGTCCTGTCCGCTCAAAACAATCCGCCGCCCCACGGCTCACGAATCAGGCTCGAGGCGCTTGCCCAGGCTGATCACCTCGTCTCGGGCAAAACCAATCCGGTCATAGAACGAGAGCGCGGAAGCATTGGTGGAGCGGACCTGCAAATTGATCTTTGAACACCCCTCCAATCGGAGGAGCCGCTCGGCCTCCTCCATCAGCCACCGCGCGTACCCGCGGCGCTGATGCTCCGGCAACACCCCGAGATAATTGATCCAGCCGCGATGCCCCTCGTAGCCAATCATGACCGTGGCGACGATGTCCGCACCGAGCAGGCCCACCAGGAAGAGATCCGGACGCACTCGCAGCTTCCGCTGGATGTCTTTCGCCGGGTTGTTGTTCGGGTGCACCAGCCCGCTGCGCCGCCAGACGTTGATGACAGCGTCCGTGTCGCCGAGTGAAAAGGGTCGGATTAAGAAGCTCGTTTCCATAGGAAATTGAACCAGGGAATACCGCGAGCTGGGTGTCCGCGCCATCCGCTCAACGCACGTACCCTGTGCGCAAAGGCACCACCCAGTCCGGGAAACCGCGCGCCTCGGCCAGCTTCGCCGCCGCCTCCCAATCGTAAGCCACGGCGCACAGGGAGACCGCCCACTCCCCCGCGATCACCTCGGTGACGGCATACCGCGCGTGCGGACTCCCGGTCTCCATCCTGTGAGGGAACGGGGGCACATCCGCATACGCCGGCAGGCCCACGCTCCCGGGATTCACTACCAGCGTACCGGACAGCAGCCGCACCACCCGCGGGAGGTGCGTATGCCCACACAACACCAGCGGCGAAACCGTTTCCTCCAAGCGCGCCGCGATATCCGCACCGCTGCGTAGAAAAACACCCCTACTCGTGACCTCTTCCAGCAGATACTCCAAGTCGCTCCGCGGCGAACCATGACAGGCCGTGAATTCGGGTTGGTCGTGGCGGGCCGGCCAGGCCGCCACCCAAGCGAGATCCGCCTCGCTCAGCACAGACCGGGCATACGTCGCGCTGGCCGAACGTTCCGCTGGGTCCTCGGCGAGCACCATCCGCTCGCCATTGCCCTTCACGTGCAGCATGGGCCGGGCGCGCAGCAAGGCCATCACCTCCGCCGGTGCGATCGGCCCGTTGAAAGCGTCACCCAGTTGGACCACCAGATCAACCTTATGGCGTGCGAGATCAGCCAGCACGGCGGCGAGTGCCGGCGCGTTGCTGTGGATATCCGCGATAATGCCGAGTTTCATGCCAGATGCAGTACGACACAGGGGTCACCGAAACCAAGACGAGTAGACCATCCGCAGAGTGAAAAGGGAACCGCATTCCTCCTCAGGGGGATTCGAGCCGGAGATCTCATCTCCCTCGCGGGATTTGTCGATTTGTCGGGATTAAACGAGCAAACCGCGTTCCCCTCGACGGTATCCGTCTGCGCGTCCAACCGCCCCTACCCAGCTACCAGCCTGCCCCAACCATGAATTCCCGCCGCACCTTCCTTCGCACCAGCGCCACCGCCAGCGCAGCACTCCTTGGCGGCATCGCCTTCGCTGCCGACGGGCACCCAATCCCTGGCCCGTCCAAGGATTTCTGGAACGTAATCGCCGGCCGTCGCTCCGTCCGGAAATTCAAGTCGGACCCCGTGCCCGAGGTCGACCTTACCCGCATCCTCGATGCCGCCCGCCTCGCACCGACCTCGGGCAACCAACAGCCCTGGAAATTCCTGGTGATCCGCGACCGCGCCAAAATCGACCAAATGAAGGAAGCCTGCGTGCAACGGGTCCTCGGATTCTACGACCAACGCACCGACAACACCGCCACCCGCGAAGAGACCGAGAAGGCGGCCCGCGGTCGCTTCGACGACTACTTCTCCGCCCCCGTCTACCTCGTCGTCCTAACCGACGGCCAATCGCAGTACCCCGACTATAACCACTGGGACGGTCCGCTCGCCGCCGGCTACCTGATGCTCGCCGCGAGGGCCCTGGGCTACGGCACGGTGTTCATCACCGATGTGATTCCCGACGAGGTCACCAAGAAGGTGCTGGCCATTCCCGACCGCTACACCCGGGTCTGCATCACGCCCCTGGGTGTACCAGTCGAGTGGCCCGAGTCCCCGCCCAAGCGGAAGCTCGACGCATTTATCGCCTACGAGACGCTCTGAAACGGCAGCCCATGAAAACCGCGCTATTCGCCTCGCTCTTGAGTCTGTTCCTGGGACCCGCCCTGCTCGCCCACGAAACCAAGGAGGCTGGCCCCGACGCTGTCGCAGCCGTAACCATCCCCTACGGTTCCAACCCGGCCGCGGCGCACCAACTCCGCTGCGACGACGCGACTATCTACTACGAAGTCTACGGCACCGGAAAGCCGCTGTTGCTTCTGCACGGTGGTTTGTTCGGTTACATCGACGAGTTCGCCGACTTCATCCCGGAGCTCGCCCAGCACTACCAAGTGATCGCCATCGCCACGCGCGGCCACGGTCGCTCCGAGCTCGGCGCCCAACCGCTCACCTACCAACTGTTCGCCCGCGACGCTCTCGCCGTGCTGGCGGCTGTCACCCAGGAGAAGGCCTGCGTGCTCGGTTTCAGTGACGGCGCGATCACCACCTACGCAATGGCGCTCCAACACCCCGAGCACCTCGAGCGGGTGATCGCCATCGGAGGTGGACCACTGGGCATCGCCGACTCTCCCACCCAGCAGGAAATCGAAGAGGCGAAAATGCTGAGCGGCGAGGGATTGGCCAAGGCCATGCCGGACTTCGTCGCCGGTCGCAGGAAGCTCATGCCGCAACCGGAGCGTTGGGACGAATTCGTCGACCGATTGAAGGCGCTGTACCTTTCGCCGGCCTACCTCGACCGCGATCAACTCCGAAGCGTTCAGGTCCCGTTCCTGCTCGTGCAGGGCGAGCACGATCCCTACGCCAGCCCGGAGACTTTCCTGCGGTTGTACCGGACCTTCCCTCTCGCTCAGCTCGCCATCGTTCCCGGCTGCGGGCATCTCGTCCTGCGAGACCGCCAGCAACTCGCCAGGGAACTGATCCTTCATTTCCTGGGGAAACCCGACCTCCACGGAGCAGCCCCAAAGCCGTGACCATGCAAACAGGCGGGGGCTTCGTTCCCAAAGCGGCGACGATGCCGTGGGCACCCTGGGACCATGCTTGCGCGCGATTTGCGAGCGAGATCGCCTGCGAGCGCGCACCTGCTACGGGATGCATACGGCTAAGAACTGCCCGAAAAAGCAAAGAGACCGCCAGTTGCGGCGGCCTCAGCTAACACACAATCCACGAGGCGCTTAGCGCTGGAAGAGCACGTCGATCAACTGCACATCCGGGGCGCCGTCGAGGGACTTCAGCCCGTGCCACTCGGCGATGCCGAAGTCGCCCTTGTACTCCCAGTTGGCCCAGGCGATGCCGTTGGCCTCGAAGACGCCCACGAGGTCGCGGTAGTAGGCCAGGCGCGACGCGCGCGGCACCGTGGGCAGGCAGCCGAACTCGCCGCAATAGAGCTGGAGTCCGAGCTCCTTGGCACGGGCGATGGCGGGCTCGAACTCCACGCGGAAGCGGGCCGGGCCCCAGTTGTCGGTCGAGTTGTCGAGGAAGTTGAACTGGTCCTTCGGGTACGCGGCCATGAGCTTCGCAAAGGTTGCGGCGTCGACGATCGGGCCCGGGTAGGCCACCGGTCCGGGGTAGTCGCGGATGGGCGCGGGCACCCAACCGGCCTTGTGATGGGTGAACAGCAACGGCGTGTAGGTGTGCATGCTCAGGATGATGTTCTTGTCGCCGGCCGGCACCTTCAGCTTGGGCAACATCTGGGGGATCTGCCACAGGTTGGCGCCGATCACGACCACCCGGCCCGGCTCGACGGAACGGATGAACTCCATGCTCCGCGCGACGAGTTTGTTCCAATCCTCGAAGTCGTCGGCGGTGGGCTCGTTCATGATCTCATAGGCGAGAAAGTCGTTGGGATACTTCACCAACCGGCTGGAGAGCTGGCGCCAAAGGTCGAGGAAATGCGCCTGCGCCGCCGGATCGGTCCAGAGGGTGTTCTTGGTCATGCCCTCGTTGGCCGCATTGAAATGATGGGCACGCACCGAGTGCAGGTCGACGATCACCCGCAGCTTGGCGGCGCGGCACCACTCCAGCGCGCTGATCAATAGGCCAAAGGCCTTCTCGTCGGGTGAGCCGTCCTCTTTCCAGAGCACGATCTCGTCGACCGGCAGCCGCACATGGTCGAAGCCGAGCGAGGCGATGTAGCGGATATCGTTTTCGGTCGTCCACTCCTCGCGGGGCGCCCAGCCGAAATCCTGGGAAAGCCAGTGGCTGAGGTTGGTGCCACGATGGATGGCGAAACCCGAGGGGTTGGCCGGCGCGGCCGCGGCAGGGGCTGGAGCGGTGGCAGCGACGGCGCCGGCGGAAACGACGACGCCGAGCACGGAGGCCAGAAGCAATTTTGGCAGGAGCAACATGTTGGGGAGGGGTTGGACGGGATTGGGAGGTTCAAGGGATGTCCGGAATTCCGTCCTTTGACAACACGGAGCCACAGCGATCTCAAAGTCCGTTCCGATCCGCCGCTCCATTCACCTCACCATCGCAGCAGTGATTACTCCCGCCTACATCCTGGTCTGGCTGAGATCCGGGCCGCCATTTCCCGGACACACCCCGGTGCCCCAATCAAGTGCCGCTCTGAATGACCGAGTCGCCCCGCTGCAACGGGCCGGCCAGCCGGCCCTTCTGCAGCGGTCCGCCGTCCCTACCGAACGCTCACCAATCATCCGAGCGAAAGGGGGCGGCGGGCAGGCCGGCGCCGTTGTAGAGCGTGGCGAGCGGGTTGGCCTGCCAGGCGTAGCGTACGGCCACGGGTTGCGGCACCTGCGGCGAGGAGACGACGACCGTTTCCCCGTCGATCCGCGCCTCGGCCCAACGCCAGACCCGGTCCGCCCCCGCCACGGCGAACTCGCCGAGCTTCTCGCCCTTCACCACCAGGCCGCCCTCGGTGCCCGAGTAGCGGATGCGCAGCGCGCCCGGCATCGTATCCAGTGCCGCGAAGGTCGGGCCAATGCAGACGACGTCGCGGCCGTAAGTGTGCTTCAAGGCTAGGCGGGCCAGGCGTTCGCCCACGGGCAGCTTGTCCTTGGGGTGAATGTCGCCGGCTTCACCCGTATCGACGATGATCGCGATGCCGGTATGGGGCACCGTCTGCGCGGTCTGCATCTGCGCCTCGCGGACCTGCGTCCAGCCATCGGGCGTGGCCTGGGGCTCCGCGGTGCGGCCCATGAATGCGGGCAGGCTCACGAGGTAGAACGGGAAATCGCCCTGGCCAAACGCGGCGCGCCAGTCGGCGATCAGTCCCGCCATCAATCCCCGGTATTGCAGCGGCTTGAACTGGTTCGCTTCACCCTGGTACCAGAGCGCACCGGTGAGGGCGAGCGGGGCCAGCGGGCGGATCATGCCCTGGAAAAGCACCGTCGGCATCGTCGGGTAGTTCTCGTAGCCCAACGGCAACGGGTGCGGCGCGCGCGCGTCGACACTGACTGCGCCCTTCCAGGCGCCTTCGAGCAGGACCGTGGACCCGTCGCCAAGAACCAGTTTAAGGTCCGCCGCCGGGGTCATGAAGCCGCCATCCGCCTTGGTCTTGAGCACGCGGATCGTGACCTGGTTCTTGCCCGGGTGAAGCACCTCCGCACCGATCGTATACGCTCGCGGGTTCTCGACCCACGCACTCGCCCCAATCCAACGGCCGTTGATGAAAACGGTGTCCATGCGCTCCACCACTCCGAGCAAGATCTTGGCGGCGCCGGCGGGCAACGGATCGGGCAAGGTGACCTCGCGGCGGAACCAGCAGACGGCCACCGTCTCCGGCAGGCCGAGGTCAACGAAACCACTCTTCAACGTCGCAGGCTTCCAAGCGGAGTCGTCGAACTTCTCGTTGCCCCACCCTTCCTTCTGGCCGCGGTCGAATTCGTCGTACCAGTGGTTGATGTAGTTGCCGTACTGCTCGCCGCCGAGCGCCTTGAGCCGCTCGATCTCGGTGAGGGCGGCCGTGAAGTCGGGCATCGAGCGCAGGGCGTCAGGGCTCATCCACGTCTCGGCCGGAGTGCCGCCGACCGCTGCCTGAATCAAACCGATGGGCACCCCGGTCTCGGCGTTCACCTTACGCCCGAAGATGAACCCGACCGCCGAGAAGCTGCCGATGGTCTCCGGCGTGCACAGCTGCCACCGACCCGGCGGCACGGCGGCCGCGCCATAGGCAGGCTTGGTGCTGAGGCGAAACAACCGGATGGAGAGGTGGTTCGCCGTCTTCACCGCCGCCTCGCCGTCGAGGATGCGAGCGAGACCATATTCCATGTTCGACTGGCCGCTGCACAGCCAGACATCGCCTACCAGAATGTCGGCGAGCTCGACGTGCTGCGGTCCGTCGATCTTCAACACGTAGGGGCCGCCGGCGGGTGGCGGGGTGAACTCGGCCTGCCAGTGGCCGTCGGCCGCAACGACCGCCTTCGCCGTGTTGCCGGCGATCTCGACGCGCACTTCGGCGCCGGGGGTGCTCCAGCCCCAGACGCGGTTCGGCTTGCCGCGCTGGAGCACCATGTGTTCGCCAAACACCGGACTGACGAAGGGCAGCGCCGCGGTGTCGGCAGCGAAGAGACTCGCGCAGAAGACGAACGCGAGAAGCGTAACGGAGAGCAGACGTTTCATAGGAGTGGGAGATCAGATTTGGGGCAGCCGTGGGTCGTCCCTTCAGGGCGACCTGTTCGAGCGAGGCCAACCAGGGTGACGACGGAGTCAGCCAGTGCGTGCTGAAGCAGCGCACCACGTGCTGGTCGCCCTGCCGCACCCGGGGATGCTGTGTATTTCATCTTCATCGATTCACTTCTCCCCCGGGTTGCCGGGATAGTAGCGCAGGCGAAAATCTCTATAGTATTCGAGCGTGTACTCCGCTGGTTCCACGCCGGCGGGCAGCGGACGCTTCGAGAAGGTCTGGAAATAGAGCAGGCAGCCGTCGCGCCAGAAACGCGCATCGGCCTCCTGGCGTTTCAGCAAGGCCGCCACATGGGTGTGGCGCTCGGCGTCGACCTTGCCCGTGAGGTTTGCCCAGGTCTTCTCCCAGGTGCGCACCTCGCCGACCCCGGCCTGGTAATGCAGCGCGATTTCATCCCAGAGCGGGCGGCCGGAAGCGAGCGGACGATCCCACGGCACGTGGTGGAACCAGAGCAGATACTTCTCGGGGCAAAGCTTCGGATCGCCAAAAACCTTGGTCACCTCGGGGCGGTACTGGCCCACGGCATTGGAGCCGGTGGCGGTGCGGTCGAAACCGACACCCTTCTCATCCGCCCGGTGATAGTAGACAGAGGTCCAGTCCGCCCGGCCGGCCTCGGCCACCCAGGGTCCCGGACCGTAGTGGTGGCCCTCGGCCATGATGTGGTGCAGGCCCAGCGGCATCGAGTAGTTGACCACCGTCTCGTGGGACGCGAGCAGCATGGCCGTGATCGGGCGAGCCACGGCGGGGTCGTTGGAGAAAGTCATGCGTGTCCACTCTTCGGCGATGGCGGCGGAGCTGAGCGAGTGGTCCCAGGCGAGGCGGCCGAAGGCATACCAGTTGGCGGCGGCGAGCGGGTGCCCGGTCCAGTTGCGGTCGTTGCCCGTGTTGGCCACCCCGGCAATGCAGGAGTCGCCGTGGGCGTCGACGCTGCCGTCGATTACTCGGGCGACCGTCGAGCCGGCACCGGCGCAGAACGTGTCGGAATCCAAAGTTTCCTTCCACATCGGGGCGAGGAATGCGAGCTGGGTGCCGCCGCCGAGGTACTCCTGGGCGATCTGCAACTCGGGGGCCAGCGGGGTATGCGGCATCGCGCCGAAGAGCGGGTGAAACGGCTCGCGCGGCATGAAGTCAATCGCCCCGTTCTTCACCTGCACGAAGACGTTTTCGCGGAACTTGCCGTCGAGCGGTGCGAACTCCGTCACCGCCTGCTTCGCGCGATCGTCCGGCGCCTCGTGGCTATAGACAAAGGCGCGCCAAATCACGACCCCGCCATGTGGCGCAAGAGCGTCGGCGAGCATATTGGCACCGTCGGCGTGATTGCGGCCGTAGTCCTGCGGACCGGGCTGCCCCTCGGAGTTGGCCTTCACGAGGAAGCCGCCGAAATCGGGCACGTGGCGGTAGATCTCGTCGGCCTTGGCCTTCCACCACGCCTGCACGGCGGGATCGACCGGGTCGGCGGTGGGCAGGCCGCCGATCTCCTTCGGTGAGCTGAAGCGTGCCGTCAGATAGACCCGAACACCGTAGGGCCGGAACACGTTGGCCAGCGCGGCCACCTTCTGCAGGTACGGCTCAGTGAGCACGGTGGCGTTGGCGTTCACGTTGGTAAGGACGGTGCCGTTGAGGCCGATCGAGGCGCAGGCGCGGGCGTAGTCGGTGTAGCGCGGATCGATCACCTCGGGCAGCGTGAACCAGTTCCAGAGGGAGAAGCCGGCCGCGCCGCGCTCGACGAAGCGGGTGAGATTATCCCAGTGGTTGAGCATCCGGCGTTTGATGCGCGGTGCTCCGCTCACGGCGAGCTGGTCGACCGGACGGGAGGTCTGCATCTGCCGCAGCAGCGCGAACGTCCCATAGAGCACGCCGACATCGCGGTTGGCGGCGATGACCAAGCGAGGGGTGGCCCCCCGATCCAAGCGGATCGCATAGGCGTCGTCCCCCTTGTCGGCGAGCGGAGCTAAGGACTTCTCCACCACCACCGCGATCTCCCGGCCGAGCAGTCCGCGCAGGCCCGCGACCAACTCGGCGCGCGCGGCGGCGATGGTGGGAGACTCCGTCCCCGCCGGAGTGGCGAGCACCACCTTGCCCAAGGCCTGCGAATACGCCGCGCGCAACTGCGCGTCGGCGACCGGTTCATAGCGGAGCCAGAGACGATAGCCGTCCTCGGCGCGCCCGAGCGTGGCGCAGGCAGCAACAAGGAGGGGCAGCAGGCAACGGAGCAACGGGCGAAGTTTCATCACGAAAACGGATCTGAGGTTACGGGAGACAAGCAACGGCGGGCCGTGGCGCAGGCCTCCGTGCCTGCGATGGCGGGCGACGCAGGCACGGCGGCCTGCGCCACGCTTGATAGAATGAGGAATGATCGACCGTCTGCGTTCTTCATTCTGTATTCCTCATGCTGCGATAGCGAATGCGCTCACCGCGGTCCGTGGATCTGGTAGCGGCCGCCGGTCTGCAACAGGGCGAGGAAGTAGAGCAGGCCGTCGTAATAGCGCTTCTCGCCGGCCGGGATCGGCATGTCCCAGAGACGCTGGACAAAGAGCTTCGCCGCCTCGTTGTCGGCGGCAAGCGCCCCGACGGCGGCCATTGCGGGCAGACCGGGCGAATACTCCTGGGTGAGCGCCTTGCCGTCGAGGGCGTAGTTGTTGGGCAGTTCCGGCCCTTGGGCGGCGAGGAAGGCAAGCACACGGTTGCTCTGCTCGACCTGCCACTGGTCCTTGCCGAACCACGACCAGTCGAGGGCGACGTTGCCGATGGTGCGGAAGGCGTCGAAGAGGAAGTGTTCGTGGCCCCAGCGCGGGTGCGGGGTACCGTCGAAGTTCGAGTAGTCGGGCATCAGGCCGGTGACCGGGTGCGCCGCGGCACGGAAGTGTTTGCGACTCACCTCGGCAGCTTCGGCCAGAAACGCGCGGTCGGCCGGGTCGGCGGCCCAGCGCGCCCAAAGTTCGTAGAAGGCCGGCAGATGGTAGGAGGGATCGGTGAACTTCGAGCCCGGTAGATGGGGGGTGAAGACGATCTGCTTCTCCTGGCGATCGAACATCGGGGTCACCGCGTCGTCGCCGCCCTCGTTCTTGTGCAGCATGAGCCGGAGCAGCGACTGCGCTTCCTGCTCGTAGTTGAAGATCCCTTCGCCGTTGCCCCAGCGGTGCGCAGCGAAGAACAGTGCCATCACAAACCACTCCTCGCCGTCGGGCGCGGGACCGGCGTGGATGCGGGTGCCGTCGTAGCGGCAGTGCCAGGCGTAGTACCCGGCAAACTTGCCCTCCGAGTGAAACATGTAGCGCTTCGTCCACTTCCAGATGCGGTCGAACTCGTCCCGCCGGTTCATCTGCACCGCGAGCATCAGGCCGTAGGACTGGCCCTCGGTGCGCACATCCTTGTTGTTGATGTCGGGCACGTAGGTCATGCCGTCGGCGGTGGTATAGAGAAGGCGCTCGGAGGCCGGATCGCCGATGGCAAACTGCTGCCAGACGGCGGCGAGCTTGGCATCGAGCTCGGCCTCGGTCTTGCCGAGGTGCTCGGCAAAAAGATTGCGGTAACGGCCCGTCTCGAAGGCAGGCTTGGTCTCAGGGACGGCGAACACAGCGGCGCACATGGCGAGGCTGCACCCGACGAGGGTGGATTTGAGGGGAGGCATGGGGAGGGAGAAGGGAGACGGAGCGCCGCGCAGGATGGACTACCCGACAAAAGACAACGAAGGGAACGAAGCTGCAAGAAGCCGGACGGTGGGGCGGGCTTTACGCCCGCCATTCCAAAGGGAACCAAACTGGCGGGCGTGAAGCCCGCCCCACCTCCAAAAGCAAACTGGGACTTCTCGGTACTCTTCCCGTTCTCAATTTCCTTCGTTGTCTTCTGTTGGATCGTGAAAAGTCAGGGTCCGGCCTTGGCCGGGGCGTGGACCTGGAAGCGACCGCCGGCCTCCAGCAGGGCGAGGAAGTAGAGCAGGCCGTTGTAGTACCGCCATCGGCCCGACGGGATAGGAGCATCCCAGACCCGCTGCACGAACGGGCGCGCCAGCTCCGCATCGGCCGCTAGCCCGGCGACAGCAGCCATCGCGAAGAGGCCGATCGAGTCGTCGGTCGAAACCGATTTTCCCTCCAGCGTGTAGCGGTCGGGAATGAAAGTCCCCTGCGCCGTCAGGAACCGCAGGACGCGGTTGCTCTGCTCGACCTGCCACGGATCGGCGGCGAACCAAGCGTGATCAAGGGCGACATGGCCGAGGGTGCGCCACGCGTCGTAGCGGAAATCGCCCCGCTCGCCGTCGACCGGGCGCCCGTCGAAATGGGCGTACTCGGACATGAGCCCAGTCTTCGGATGCGCGGCTTTCCGGAAGAACGCGCGGCTCTCGGTGGCGCAGGCGGCCCAAAACTGGCGACCGGCCTCGGTACGATCCCAACGGGCCCAGAGTTCGTAGAAGAACGGAAGGTGGTAAGACGGATCGGTGAACTGGCTGCCCCAGTTGGTCGGAGCGAAGACCACCTGTTTGCGCTGCAGATCGAACAGCGGCGTGGTATTGGGTCCATGGCGTTCACGGCGCATCGCATCGAGCACCGCCTGCGCCTCGGCGCCGTAATCCAGCCCGCCTTCGATCCGGCCCCAGCGATTGGCGGCGAAGAGCAACGTCATCGCAAACCACTCCTCGCCATCGGAGGCGGAACCGGGATCGATAATCGTGCCGTCGAACCGGCACTGCCACGCGAAGAGCCCCTGGTTGGGGCCTTCGGCGTGAAACATGTAGGCCTTCACCCAGCGCCAGAGGCGATCAAACTCGGCACGTTTGTCGAGCTGCACCGCGAGCATCAGCCCATAGGACATGCCCTCGCTGCGCACATCGCCACTGCCGACATCGGCAATGTAGGCCTTGTCGTCACCGACCGGATAATAGAGCCGCTGATCCGCATCGCGCCCGTGGAAGAGCTGCACCCAGGCAGCGTCGATCTTGGCCTGCACCTCGGCTTCGCTCTTGCCGAGCAGCTCGCCAAAGAGGTTGCGGTGCCGACCGGTGGTGAAGGCACCTTCCGCCCCGGAAGTTGGAGCGGGCGCCGGCGCCGCGAAGACGGCGGACGAGACGAAAACGAAGAGGAGCGGAAGGTGGCGCAGGTTCATGACGTGCGAAAGGGCGGCGGGGGACTGGGACGAGGTTCAGGGCGTCGGGGCGGCCGCGGCCTGGCGACGTCGTTCATTGAGTTCCTCGGACACTTGCAGCGTGAGCCGCTTGTTGAGCTGGCACATGCCGATCGAAATGGCGCCGCCGAAGAAGAGAAGGCCGACGCCGATGCTGCTGGAGAAATGGTAGCCCACGATGGCGTTGGCGGCGTTGGGCGCCGCGGTGTCGTAGCCCCAGAAGCCGCTCATCGCCCAGAGGAACACCGCCGAACCGAGGGCCAAACCGGATTTCAGGGAGAACCCAATCGTGGCATAGACCATCCCGGTGAAACGATGGCCAGTTTGCCATTCCGAGTAGTCGGCGGCATCCGCATACATCGACCAGGCGGCGGCGATCGTCGGCGCATAGACGATGGAGCCGAGTACGGCCAAGACGACCATCGCCGTGGTGCTGGTCGGCGTCAGCAAGTAGTAGGCACAGGCATTGATCCCGGCGAGGGTGAATCCCCAGAAGATCACGGCCTTCTTGCCGAAACGCTTCGTGAGATTGGCGGAGAGCACGATGAAGACGATGGTCGTGCCCGTCCCAATGATATTGACGATGCTATTGAAGACGTCGGCCACATTGCCGGGCAGGTTCACATTCGTCCCGTGGGCGATGTAGCCGATCCAGTCGAGGGCCGCCCCGAGCGGTCCCACGGGTGCGCCGGCGTCGGGGGTGGTCAGGCCGATCTTCGCGAGGAAGTCGAACATCGCGCCCTTGTCGGCGAATCGCTGGTAGAGATTGAAGTGCGCGCTGCCGCGATAGGTGAGCAAGGCAAAATTGAACAGCGTATACGCCACCAGCGCGTACCAGGGCTTGTTCTTGAGGAGATCGAGGAAGTCCTGCTTCGGGGAGGACTTGACCTCGTGCACGGGCTTGATGCGTTCCCGCGTCGTCAGGAAGGTGACCATGAAAAGGACAAAGCAGAGGATCGCCCAAACCGTCATCGTCATCTGCCAGCCGTGCTGGCGGTCGTGGCCCTGGGCGAACTTGGCAACCAGCGGCAGCGTACAACCGCCGACGATCAGCTGCGCAATATTGGCGCCGATGAACCGGAAGCCGTTGAGCCGGGTCCGCTCGTCGAGATCGCCCGTCATGACTGCGCTCAGCGCCGAGTACGGCATGTTGTTCATCGAATAGAGCGTCATCAAGATGGTGTTCGTGATGCCGGCGTAGGCGATCATCATGCCCATGCTCCAGCCTTTCGGCGTGGTGTAGGCGAGCACCATCACCACCGCCCACGGCACCGACGTCCACAGAACCCACGGACGGAACTTGCCCCAGCGCGTCTTCGTACGGTCCGCGAGAATACCCATGATCGGATCAAAGGCGGCGTCCCACAGCCGCGGCCAAAGGAGGACGGCGGCGGCCGCGCCCGACGACAGACCAAAGACGTCGGTGTAGAAGTTCGTCTGGAACAGCACCATCGACATGAAGACGAAGTTGGCCGCGGCATCGCCGCCGCTGTAACCGACTTTCTCCAGAAAAGAAAGACGCTGGGGGGTAGAGTTCATGGGTGAAGATAGCGGAGACGCGGCCACGCCGGCACGAGAGGCGGCGCAAAGGACAACAGGAGCGCCCAACGAGTGCAACTAAAGGCTGCGAAGGGAGCACCCGAGGGGCCGCCGGGCCCCTCCGAAAACGCAAGCCCCGTACACAACGACTTGTGCACGGGGCGAGAGAGAGCGAAGGGGATAATCAGGCCACTGGGGCCGCGGCCCGCGCGAGCTCCGCCTTGCGGCGGCGTTCGTTGAGCTCGTCCGACATCTGGATGGTCAGCGACTTGTTCAGCGTGCACAGCGCGATCGCGATGGCGCCACCGAAGAAGAGAACGCCCACCCCGAAGCTGCTCGACAAATGGTAGCCGACGATCGCATTGGCGGCACTGGGAGCCGCGGTGTCATAACCCCAGAAACCGGTCATGGCCCAGAGGAAGACCGCCGAGCCGAGCGCCAAGCCGGACTTGAGGGAGAAGCCGATGGTGGCGAAAACCATGCCGGTGAAGCGGCGCCCCGTCTGCCATTCCGAGTAGTCGGCGGCGTCCGCGTACATCGACCAGGCCGAGGCGATCGTCGGGGCGTAGAACACCGAGCCGAGGGCGGCCAAGACGACCATCGCGGTGGTGTCGGTCGGGGCGAGCCAGTAGTACGCGCAGGCATTGAGACCTCCGAGGGTGAAGCCCCAGAAGATCACAGCCTTCTTGCCGAAACGCTTGGCGAAGCCGGCGCAAAGGATGATGAAGATGATCGTCGTGCCCGTGCCGACCATGTTGACGATGCTATTGTACACGTCCGCCACGTTCGCGGGCACGTTGATGTTGGTGCCGTGCGCAATATAGCCGAGCGTCTCGTCAAAGACCTTCCCAAACCAGCCCGGCAACGGGGCGGCATCCGGCGTGGTGAGACCGAGCTTGGCGAGGAAGTTGAACATCGCGCCCTTGTCGGCGTACTGGTGGTAGAAGTTGTAGTGCGCACCGCCGCGGTAGGTGAGCATCGCGAAGTTGAAGACCGTGTAGCCGACCAGCGCCATCCACGGCTTGTTCTTGAGCAAGTCCAGGAAGTCCTCCTTGGGCGAGGACTTCACTTCATTCACCGGCTTGATGCGCTCCTTGGTGGTGAAGAACGTAATGAGGAAGAGGACGAAGCAGAGGGCAGCCCATATGCTCATGGTGATCTGCCAGCCGTACTGCTTGTCGTGCCCTGCGCGAACTTCGCCACCAGCGGAAGGGTCAGTCCACCAACGATAAACTGGGCAATATTAACGGCCACGAAGCGGTAGGAATTCAGCTTCGTCCGCTCGTTGAGGTCGGAAGTCATGACGCCGCCCAATGCCGAATACGGCATGTTGTTCATCGAGTAGAGCGTCATCAGGATGGTGTTCGTGATGCCGGCGTACGCAATCATCATGCCCATGCTCCAGCCCTTCGGCGTGGTGTAGGCGAGGATCATCACCACCACCCACGGAATCGAGGTCCAGAGGACCCACGGGCGAAACTTGCCCCAACGCGTGGTCGTACGATCCGCGAGGATGCCCATGATCGGATCGAACACCGCATCCCACAAACGCGGCCACAGCAGAATCGCGGCGGCGGCGCTGGACGAGAGACCGAAGACATCGGTGTAGAAACTGGTCTGGAACAGCACCATCGTCATGAAGACGAAGTTGGCCGCGGCATCGCCACCGCTGTAGCCGGCTTTTTCCAGAAACGAGAGACGCTGAGGGGGTTGACTCATGAAGGGGTTTGTGGGGGGTGCACGAAACAGAAACGACAGCCGCGGGCGGACGCGCCGCCTACTCGCGCAGCCACAGGATCGTGGTGACACCGCGCGGATAGTAGCGGCTGCCGCAGGTGACGCCCGTCTCGCTGTTGATCTGGTCGCACATCGCATGCTCGCCGCAGCCGGGGCGGCGCTGCCAGTCGGCATGCACCCGGTCGGCGGCGCGCACGGCGTCGGTCATCGCCTCGGGGAAGAGCTCGCGCACGACGTGCTGGGCGATGGCGATCTTGCTGAACCAAGTGTTGGTGCTGGTGCTGCTCATCTTCCAGCCGCCGGACTTGCCGTCGAGGCAGACGCCTGGCTGGAGGATGCCACACAGATGCTTGGAAAGGAGCCCGAGCAGCTCGCCGAAGCGGCCCTGGCGGTCGCAGGCGCCCTTGAGGCCGAGATAAAGCGGATACGCAAACCCCTCGACCGCCGGGATGATCCGCGAGCGGTTGCCCTTCTCGAACACGGCGGGGAACGACTGGGTGTCGGCCTCGAACTTCGTGGCCAGCGTCTTGGCGAGCAGGTCCGCGGTATCACGGGCGGCGGCACCGTCCTGCTTCAGACCGAGGCTCTTGAAGGCCTGTTCGAGCAGCACCCATGTGCCGAGCGTCTTGACGGCGAGGTAGAGGTTGTTGCGCGCCTGCCCCAGGGAGACGTCGAGGCTGTCGTAGGTGGTGATCTCGGCCCCGTCGAGGCCGCAGCGCGAGCTGTCGTGCTTGAGGATGCCGTCGCGCAACTTCGGATTCGGATGATCGCGGCGGCGCAGGCTCTCGGCGCAGGCGAGCAGCACGGCCTGGCGGCGGCGCAACCATTTCACATCGCCGGTCTTCTCCGCGTAGGTCACCGCGCAGAGCACCCAGTTGAGCAGCTGCTCCATCGTCATGTGGCTGAAGCAGCCATGCAGATGGTCGCACTCGTAACTGGAGTGGCCGGCAGGCGTAAAATGGTTCATCACGCCCATGTCGTGCGTGAAGGAAATACCACCGGGTACCAGTTTGCCACCGACGTTGATCTTGTCGGTGTAGGAATAGCGGTCGACGAACAGGTCGAGGGCGTTGCGCACGGCCCAGGGCGTCCACTCCAGCTCCCAGAAGAGGTGGTCGACGGTGAGGTCGAAGGTATTGACCATCCGATACTCGCCCTCGTTCACCACCCACAGCGGCTTGCCCTGGTTCCAGAGCAATTGCGAGCTGCCGAGGTAGCTGTGCGCGGCCTGCGCGAGCAGGAACTTCTGGTCGGCGTCGAGCTTGGCGCGGGCGAGCTCGCGGTCGCGCTGGGCGGCGATGCGCTCGTAGCGGGCGAGATTCGCCAGACCGTGGGCCAGCACGTCCTCCAGGTCGCTGAAGAAACGCGCGTAGGCGTAGCCGGCGCTCACGCCGGTGGTGACGGTGCCACCCTGATAGAAACCGAGGACCAGGGGGAAGCGTTTCCGCTTCCCCGCTGGCACTGTAAAGACGAGCGCGCTCTCACCACCGATCACATGTACCCCCCGGTAATCACGGAACTTGGGCGCGAAGACATCGAACCCAAGTCTCTGCACGACGGCTGAAGAGCGCGCTGTGGCGTAGCCAAAATCCGTCCCGGCTGCGAAACCCGGCAGGTCGAGTCCTGCATCCTGCACGGGCCTAAGCAAACGGTCCGAATCCCCTACGCCAAAGATCAATTCGACCGGGGTCCGCCCGGCGCGGTTGTCGAACTCGATCCAGCCGGTGACGACCGGAGCGAGCGCGAAGCGGGCTGCCGGGCGCGACATCGTCGCGGGATCGGGCAGCTGCGAAAATGGACTGAGCAGACTGAAACCAAAGCGGCCGGTATCGGCGCGCCACGTATCGCTGGCCCAGCCGAGGGAGCGATCGTACTCCGCCGGCGCCAGCATACGAAAACCGCTCGGGGCGACCGAGTTGCCCGGATCGCCGCCGGTGAAAGCCACCTCGTTGGACTGCGGCGGGCGGAAGAACGGCAGCATCTGCCACTCCGCCCCCGCAGCGTCCGCGCGGTATCCGACGTAAACGTTCTGTTTGGCCGCACCGCGCAGCGACTGACCGAATCCACCGGGACTGCCGACCAACCCCACCGAGAAGCTCGCAAACGCCCCGAAGGGCGAATGCTGAGTATGGAAACTCTCGACGGCGGGGTGGGCCGGGGTGGTCATGGTGGGGCGGGGCGGCGAAGGCCGCAATCGGACCGATCAGCCGTGCAGGTAGGTGTTGAGCAGATTCTCCAGATACTCCTGCTTGCCGGACTTGAGGGTCGGCTCACCGAGCGAGAGAGCGATCTTCTCGAGTTCCTTGAAGCTGGTCTTCTTGGTCTCGATGGCCTTGCCGAAGCCGGTGTCGTAGGAGGCGTAGCGATCCTTGACGAAGCCGGCCATGCGACCGTCGGCGATGATCTTGCGGGCCGTCTTGAAGGCCAGCGCGTAGGCATCCATGCCGCCGATATGGGCGTGGAAGAGATCTTCCATGTCGACCGAGGGGCGACGGAGCTTGGCGTCGAAGTTGAAGCCGCCGGTGCCCAGGCCGCCGGCCTTGAGGATGGAGACCATCGCGAGGGTGAGCTCCTTGACGTCGGTGTTGAACTGGTCGGTGTCCCAGCCCAGCAGCGGGTCGCCGGAGTTCGCGTCGATCGAGCCGAGCATCCCGGCGGCGCCGGCGACCTCAATCTCGTGCTGGAAGGTGTGGCCGGCCAGCGTGGCGTGGTTGGTCTCGATGTTGAGCTTGAAGAGCTTGTCGAGGCCGTGCGTCTTGAGGAAGGCGATGCAGGTGGCGCAGTCGAAGTCGTACTGGTGCTTGGTCGGCTCCTTCGGCTTGGGCTCGATGAGGAACTGGCCCTTGAAACCGATCTCCTTGGCGTAGTCGGCGGCCATGCGCATGAACGCGGCCATGTGGGCCTGCTCGCGCTTGAGGTCGGTGTTGAGCAGCGTCTCGTAGCCTTCACGACCTCCCCAGAACACGTAGTTTTCACCACCGAGCTCGAGGGTGGCCTCGAGGGCCTTCTTCACCTGGGCCGCGGCGTAGGCGAAGACATGCGCGTCGGGATTGGTGGAGGCGCCGCACATGAAGCGCGGGTTGGAGAAGAGATTGGCCGTGCCCCAGAGCAGCTTCACGCCAGTGGCCTTCTGCAGCTCCTTGGCATGGGCGACGAGCACGTCGAGATTCTTGTTGGACTCGGCCAGGGTCTTGCCCTCGGGCGCGATGTCACGATCATGCCAGCACCAGAACGGCGCGCGGATCTTGGTGAAAAACTCGAAGGCGGCGTCCATGCGCTTGAGCGCGACGGTGACCGGGTCCTTGCCGACTTCCCACGGGCGGGCGATGGTGCCGGGGCCGAACGGATCGGAGCCCACGCCGCGGAACGAGTGCCAATAGGCGATCGAGAAGCGCATGTGATCGGCCATCGTCTGGCCATCGATCACCTCGTCCGGATTGTAGTGCCGGAACGCCAAGGCGTTGGTGGATTTCGGGCCCTCGAAAGCAATCGCGGGCGTCTGGAAAAAAGCAGAGCGGTTCTTTTTCATGGGAATCGTCAGGGGTTATGCCGGAGCAGACGTCTTTAGTCGAGCGGCCAGCGGACAAGCTCAATCGATCGATGGTGCTAACGATAGAATTGCACTGCGCCCCGCCACCGTTCTAGCTCGGCAACCATGAACCGCCCCCGCGTCACCCTCGCCGCCATCGCCACCCAGGCCGGCGTGCACGTGACGACCGTCTCCCTCGCCCTGCGCAACAGCCCGCGCCTGCCCGCCGCCACCCGCGAGCGTATCCGCAAGCTCGCCGACGAGCTCGGCTACGCCCCCGACCCGATGCTGCAGGCCCTCGTGGCCTACCGCGGCAACACCGCCGCCCGCCGCAGCCCCCCCACCCTCGCCTACGTAACCAACTGGAACACCCGCATGGGCTGGCGCGAGGTCACCGCGCATCCCGATTTTTATGCCGGGGCGGAGACCCGCGCCCGCGAGCTGGGCTACCACCTCGAGCATTTCTGGATGCGCGAGCCCGGGCTCACCCACGGCCGCCTCAGCCGCATCCTGCACACCCGCGGCATCAACGGCGTGATCATCGCCTCCCATGTGCGCGAGATCGACGTGGCGCTCCAGTTCGACTGGACGCGCTTTGCGGCGGTGAAGATCGATTACTTCCCGCACGAGCCCCAGCTCCCGCTCGTAACCAACGACCAACTCCAGATCATCCGTCTGGCCATGCAGAAGGTGCTTGCCGCCGGCTACCGCCGGATCGGCTTCGTGATCGACGAGGGCTGGGACATCACCGTCGACCACCTCTGGCGCGCCGGCTACCTCTGGGAGCAGCAGGCCCTGGCCCCAGCCGACCGCCTCGCGCCCTATCTCATCCCCAACCGCGAGCCCCTCGCCGACTGGCTGCGTCGCACCAAGCCGGACGCGGTCATCGGCAAGGCCGAGTTCGTCACCGCCACCTTCAAGGAGCTGGGCCTGCGCATCCCCAAGGACCTCGCCTTCGTCGACATCTTCCTCGACGACCTCAGCGGCAAGACCGCCGGGGTCGTGCAAAACCACAACGAGGTGGGGCGCCTGGCCGTCGAGTTGCTCGCCGGCCAGTTACAGCAAAACAAATACGGAGTGCCGGCCATCGCCACCACCACCTACGTGGAGGGCACTTGGCGCGACGGCCACTCGCTCCCGCCACGTCCGGGCGCCGCCAGCACGCCCGCCCTCGGGGAGTGAGCCCGCGGGGGCCGGCGCCCGTGGGCCGTTTGTAGCAGGCAGCGTACTCGCACGCGCTCCGGGGCGAATGCTCGAGCGGACAAGGCGCGTGCAAGCACGCTGCCTGTTTCCGGCCGCTCACCGCGCCACCCGCACCCGCAGGAAGCGCCGGTTCGCCTTCGCCAGCGGCGTGGCATCCCGCACCGTGGCGCGCTCGACATCGCCGGCCAACGCCACCGCCGGAAGCTCCACCGTCGCTCCCGCGCCGCTACTCCACGTCACCAGATCGCTCGACACTTCGACAACCGGCGGGGCATCGGTCGCGAGCTTGTTACGGGTGAACGTCGCCGTGAGCGCCTGCCCATCGGCATAGGGCACCGTCGCCACCTGGGGCGCGGCCGAGCGCGGGTTCTTCGCTTTGGGATCCAGCCCGTAGGCATACTCCTCGAGATTGGTGAAACCGTCGCCGTCCGGATCGGCCGTGGCGCCGGTCGCCGTGCCGCGAAAGCGCTGATACTGCCAGATGTCGTAGCCGGACGACAGCGCGAGGACGGCGTCGATTTGCGGCCGATACGCAGCCAGCTCCATCGCCCAGGTCTCATTGCCCCAGATCGCGGTATAGACAGGCTGCCCGGGCAGGTCGGGATACTGGACCATGATCCCGGCAAGCCGCCACTGGCCGCCGATCTTCGCAAAGACCGCCCCGCCAGAATCGCTGGTTGTGATCATCGCTTCCGCCGCGGTGGCGTTGCCGCCGACCCCGGGCTGGTCGAACGCGGCGACATACACTCGGCACGGCCCGATACCGTAGTCCCCCTCGGTAATCCCACTGATACGATTCGTCCCCCAGCTCTTGCCCCATCCGGACACCAGAAACCCGGTGTAGCGCACCGGCAAACCGCCGACCACCCAGTTGACGTCGTACGAGACGGGGTCTCCATGGTGAAGCCCGTATCCGAGCATCACGATCTCAGTTCCCAACGGAAGCGGGGCATCGATGACCTTCGCCACCGGCACCTTCGGGTCGACCGACAGGCGAAACAGCAGCAGGTCCGTCTCCGCGGAGCCGTTGGGCGCCCGCAGATGGACCCACGCTCCAGGCTGAGTGGCGATATCCCAAGCATCCCCGACGCACGTGGTTGGAAACCCGATGTGTCCAGCCGTAAGCACCCAGCGATTCCCCAGATACACACCCGAAGCCCTGGCGGGAGTGACGACGCTGTCCCAGCCCGGGTCATCCGCCGGCCGCGCCAATTGCACGGCGGGATCGCCGATGGAAACCACGGCCACTAGGGATGAAGCCGCCAGCAATCCGAGGGCAAGCGACGCGGTGCGGGGGTACCGGCCAAGCATAGGGGGGCGACGAGGCATGAGAAATCAGGAGAACGGAGCCGCCCGCAGCCGCCCGTGCAATCTCAAGATCGCACCGTTTCGAGAACTTGGCGTGAAAAGATGCCCCGCGCGGCCGCGTGTCGCCCGTTCCGACCCGACCGGCACCGTCCCGGTCCCCGCTGCGCACCCAGCACCCGACGGGGCATGCCAAACGGGCGACCCACGGCCGCCTCACCGCGCCACCCGCACCCGCATGAATCGTCGGTTCGCACCGGTGCTCGGCGTGGCATCACGCACCACAAAGGCCTGCACCGGCGTGTGCGGTTCCAGGATGGTCAAGGTGATGGTCGCCCCGGGGCCGTTGCGCCACGTCACCAAATCCTCCGACACCTCCACCACCACCGGCGTATCGTACGCGAAGTTGTAGCGCGTGAACGTGGCGGTGAGGGCCCGGCCGTCCGCGTACGTGGAGAGTCCGATCTGCGGCGCAGCCGAGCGTGGGTTCTTCGCCTTGGGATCCAGCCCGTAGGCATACTCCTCGAGGTTGGTGAAACCGTCGCCGTCGGGATCGGCCGTGGCAGCGGTCGGCGTGCCACGAAAGTTCTTGTACTGCCAGAACTCGTAGGGAGTCGACAACGCCAGCAGCGCATCGATCTGCGGTCGATACGGGGCCAGATCCACCGCGTAGGTCCAGTCGCCGTGGATCGCCGCCTCGCCCCAGTTCTGTCCGGGCAATACGCCCAGGTCGATCAACACGCCAGCCAGCCGCCACTCGCCGACAACGGAGGCCCACATCGACCCGCCCGAGTCGCCCACGGCGATGAGCGTCTCGTCGGCCGTCGCGGTGCTGCCTGAACCGGGCGCGGTGAAATCCGCGGTGTAGCAGCGGGCCATTCCGTAACCGTCGTCGTAATCGACGCCGCTTGTGATGCGGTTCGTGCCCCAGCTCTTCACCCCGATCTCCGTCCCGAAGAGGAAACCGGTGTACGCCACCGGCGTACCGTTGAGATGCCACGCCGCATCGTACTTCACCGCCGCGCCGCGCCGGAGACCGCTACCGATCAGGGTCACCGCCGTCCCCGGCGCCAGGGAGGTATCGATCACATTGATCGCTGGCAATGGCGGCGACGACTTCAGCCGGTACATCCGCAGATCGGTGTCTCCAGCGCCGTCGAGCGTGCGTAACCGGATATCGGACCCAAGGTAGGCGTCGTAGAATCCACCGTCGATCGTCGCTCCACCACCAAACCCGGTGTGTCCGGCGGTGATCATCCAGCCATGGCCGATGTAGATGCCGTCGCCGCCCGTCCGCCGCCAACCCGGATCGGCCGATGCCGGCGTGGGCGCAATAAGGTGCACCGCGGGATCGCCGATGGTAACCAACGCTGGCGCCGAGGATGTCACCGCGCCCAGACCCGCAACCAGGAGTGCCGCGCGGCGCAGCCGGCGGGATCGTTGAGAGGAGAAATGCATGGGTCGGGACAAAGCAGAGGTGATCGCCCCCTCACCGCGCCACCCGCACCCGCAGGAACCGTCGCGGCGCCTTCGCCAGCGGCGTGGCATCCCGCACCGTGGCGCGCTCGACATCGCCGGCCAACGCCACCGACGGAAGCTCCACCGTCGCCCCCGCGCCGCTGCTCCACGTCACCAGATCATCCGACACCTCGACAACCGGCAGGGCGTCGGTGGCGAGTTTGTTACGCGTGAACGTCACCGTGAGCGCCGATCCGTCAGCGTACGCGGAAAACCCGATCTGCGGCGCGGCCGAGCGCGGGTTCCTCACCTTGGGATCCAGCCCGTAGGCATACTCCTCTAGATTGGTGAAGCCGTCGCCGTCGGGATCGGCCGTGACACTGGTTGCGGTGCCGCGAAAAATCTTGTACTGCCACACATCGTACTGCGTGGCGCACGCGAGCACCGCATCAATCTGCGGCCGATACGCGGCGAGTTCCACCGCATAGGTCCAATCGCCATGGACCGCGATCGGGAGAAACCAATTGCGCCCACCGACCACTGCCAGGTCGATCATCGTGCCGGCCAGGCGCCACTGCCCGTTCACCTGCGCGAAGATCGCCCCTCCCGAGTCGCTCGGGGCGATGAGCGCCTCGTCGGCCGTCGCGTCACTGCCCGCTCCGGGCGCATCGAAGACCGCGGTATATACGCGCGCCAGGCCCGCCCCGTCGTCAAAATCAGTGATACCGCTCACCCGATTGGTACCCCAGCACTTCCCCCAACCGCTGCGCCAGTACCCGGTGTAGGGCGCGGATGCCTCCACCGGCACCGAATTCCAGTTCGCGTCGAACGCTGCCGCCTCGCCGCACCAACCGCCGAAGCCGATCAACGTGATCTCCGTGCCGACGGCCAGTGGCGAGTCGATGAGCGCGATCGCCGGCAGGGCCGGGGCGGTTTTTAGGCGGAACAGCTGCAGGTCGGCCCAGTCGGCGTTGTCGAGGCGGCGCATGCGCACGTCCGAATTGGACTCCACCTCGAACAGGATGCCGCCGATCGGCACCGAAGCGGGCACCATCACGTGGCCGGCGGTTATCACCCAGCGGTTGCCGAGATACACCCCCGAGGACCCGTTGGGCGAAATGACATTGTTCCACCCCGGGTCCAAGGCCGCCGGTGTGCGGGCGCGGGTATGTACCGCAAGATCGCCGACGGCGACCACGGCGAATCCGGAGGCAGCGACCGACAGACCGAGTCCGCAGAATACCGCGCGGCACTGCCGGCCAATGGAATGGGATAAACAACACATGGGGTGGCTGCGAGCGCAACGCCCCTCTCCCCGAGAATCAACCACAAGGTGCCACCGCCCCGGCAACATGGTGTGAAAACACACCGCCTCCGGGAGTTGTCCCTGCCGCCCCGGCATCGTGCCGCCCCCACCCGACCAACCGGGGCCGGTCGCCGCCCGGCCCGGCCCGCGACCACTCAACCTATTACGCGCGCCGCACCGGTGCCGCTCGGCCATCCTGGCGCCGGCAACAGTCGCACCGCCGGGAGCAACAACCAAGCGGACTTGCGCCGCCACCGGCCGGCTCCTCGGGACAGGGGGGCCGGCCGTTTTCTCTTCGGCCCACCGCTGCCGGCGCCCGCTCGGCCGAAGACCGGGTCCCGCCTCGTACAGGTCGTTCGCGCCGCCGCCCGCCTAGAGGCCCTGCGTCTCGCGGAAGGCCAGCGCCTGCCGCCGGGAGAACTCCACCTCCAGCCCGCCGGTGAGCTTCGCGCGCAGCGAGCGGCTGAACCAGGGCTCGATGCTCTCGATACACTGCAGGTTCACGATCTGCGAACGATTGATCCGAAAGAAGCGGTCCGTGGGCAACCGCGCCTCCAACACCGTGAGCGCACGCGCCAACAACGGCTTCTCGCGGCCGAAATACACCCGGGTGGCGCTGCCGTCCGCCTCCAGCAGCACCAGATCACGCACCGGCACAAACCAGCAGCGGTCGCCGTCGCGCACAAACACCCGCGCCTCGGCCGCCAGCGGCCCCTCGGCGGAGAGCGGCGGCTTCTCCGCGAGCGCCAGCCGGGCCAACGCCCGGGCCAACCGCTCGGGCTCGACCGGCTTCACCAGATAGTCGAGGGCGTTGCTCTCGAAGGCCTGCAGCGCGAAACGGTCGTAGGCCGTCACGAAGATCACTTGGGGCAGAGGCGGCTCGAGCGCGCCGAGCAGCTCGAAGCCGGTCTGCTCGGGCATCTGGATGTCGAGAAACAGCAGCTCGGGCCGCAGCTCCGTTATACGCGCCTGGGCCTGCGGACCGTTTGCGGCCTCACCCACCACCTCGATCTCGGGGTGGGCCGCGAGCAGGGCGCGCAGCTCCTCCCGGGCCAGTCGTTCGTCGTCGATGATCAGGGCTCTCATGAAATTCGTGCGGGACCCGGCTCGACCACCAGCGGGTGCACCAGCGGCCACTCATTGGGGATCTTGAGTTCCGATACAACCGTGGCGCCGTCCTCGCACCCGATCGTCAGGGTGGCCCGCTCGCCGTACAGCAGGCGCATCCGTTCACGCAGGTTGGGCAGCCCCACCCGGCCCTGGCGGGGGGCCCCGTCCAACGGGCCCGGATTGGTGATGCGCACCACGGTGAGCTCGGGCTCGGCAACGATCCGGATGCCCAGGCGCCCCCCGGCGATCTTGCTGGCAATGCCGTGCTTGACGGCATTCTCGACCAACGTGAGCACCGAGAACGGCGGCACCGGCCGCCCCAGGGCCGCCGGGTCGCAATCCACCACCACCTCCAACCGCTCCTCGAAGCGCAGCTTCTCCAGGTCGAGATAGGCCTCCACCTGCCGCAGCTCCGCGGAGACCTTTACGGTGGGCGCATCGCCGCCGTTGAGCGTGTCGCGCAACAGCGAAGCCAGCTGTGTGATCGCCTGCCGGGTACGCGAGGGGTCGGTGGCGGCCAACCGGCGCACGACGTTGAGGGCGTTGAAGAGGAAATGGGGGTTGAGCTGGCCGCGCAGGGCGCGCAGCTCAGCATCCTTGAGCGCGGCGTCGAGCCGCACCCGTTCAACCAGGGCCTGCTGGTAGGCCTGCACCGACTGGTACCCGAGATACAGCAGCAACCAGCCCAGGCACAGCAGCGCACAAAACCCCAGCATCCCGCCGAAGGCGGCCGCGGGCTTGTCCGTCCAAAGATCCGCCCGGGCGACCGGCACCGCCAACGGCAGCGCGAAGACCGCCCCCGCCAGGAAAAGGCCGGCCCCGAACACGCCGGTCAACCCCGGCCCGACGAGCCGCTGCCACCGGCCCACGATCGCCCCGCGCCACTGCATCCAACACCTCAACATATGGCTGGCTCCGATCCCGCACAGGGCGAAGTACACCAGGAAGCCGGCAGTGCCGGCATGATTCACCCGCTCCTTCGCGGCAAGCAGGTCCTGGGCGAAGAACACCGTGCCGACCACGCCCCACCCCAGAAGCTGCGCCCGCCAGTAGCGCCGATGCCCTCGCCAGCGGGAGGCGCGGGACGGGGCGGACACAGGGGGGGCGGTTACGGGCATGACCGGGAGGGTGCAGGATAGCGCGGCAGACAACAGCCCGAACGGGTGAGCGGTCCTTCGTTCGGCGCGGCCGGGCCCGAGACCAGAGCGGCCGGGCGGCCGGCGCAAGCCCGCGTCTCCGCCCTGCCCGGAAATCCCGCCCCTGCGCACCTCCGGCATTGCCTGCCGCGGCTGCTCCGCTTTTTCTCTGCCTGCCCCGGGCCTCGGATGGTCTCCCGGCCGGCCGACCCCGAAAATGCCTTTCCGCCCCGCACCCCCGTTGACTTGCCTCGCCCGTCCCCGGCGTCGCCGTATTCTGGGGTGCCTCCTGCTCGCCGTGGCTGCCGCTTGGCCGGCGGCTGCGCAGAACCCTCCCCAAGCCGCGCCGCCGGCCGGGGCCGTCGAAACCGGGGCCCCGGCATTTGTGGTACTGGGCACGGAAGCCCTGGGCCTGAGCGCCGCTCCCACCGATCTGCACCAGTTGCCCGACGGGCGCATCCTGGTGGTCACCCGCAGCGAGCTGGCCCTGGGCGACGGCGTGCGCTGGGAGGTCTTCCGCCAGTCCGAGGGCGGCCACCGCGTGGATACCGTGAGTGTGGCCGTCGACACCGAGGGCGGCATCTACGCCGGCATCCCGGGGGGCTTCGCCCGCATCGAGTTCGGCTCCGAGGGCACTTGGCAGTACCGGCCGGTCGCCACCGTGCCGCTCAACGAGCGCAATGAACAGCCCGTGGGCACCATCGCCACCACCGCCGGCCGCAACTGGTACTGGCACTCCGGCAGCGGCCCCCTCGTCTCCTGGCGACCAGGACAGACGGCGCGCATCATCGGCCAGCTCAATGCCTGCGAACGCGTCTTCTCCGTAGGCCCGGTGGTGTTCGCCAGCGAGCAGGCCACCGGCACCGTGCTTCGCCTCGAGGAGGACTCCCTGCGCACCACCATCCCTGCCGGCGCCACCACCGCCACCAACACCATCACCTGCGCCGCAGCGTTCGACGCCACCACCTCGCTGGTGGGCACCAACGCCGGGGGCCTGCGCCTCTTCGATGGCACCACGCTGCGCCCCTTCACCCTTACCGGCCCGCTCTCCGGCGGGCGCCGGATCAACGATCTCTGCGCCGCCGGCAGCGGCTTCTATGTCGCCGCGATCGACTCCCTCGGCCTGGTCTTCTTCGACCGCACCGGCCGCATCGTACAGGTGCTCGCCGGTGCGCTCGACCAACGCCTCTCGCGCGTCCAACGTCTCCACTACGCCACGGGCGGAATTGTCTGGGCCTTGCTCAACGAGGGCATCGCGCGCATCGAATTCCCCTCGCGCCTCTCCCACTTCAGCCCGCTCGTGCCCACCGGCTTGGCCTACGCCCAGCCCATTCGCCACGACGGCCGCATCTGGCTGCTCTCCGACGGCCACGTCCTACGTGGCGTCTACACCGCGGAGCAGCGGCTCGACCGCCTTGAAGACGACACCCCTCCGGGCAGCTACGTGCATTCCATCTCCGCGCTCGCCGGCCCGCTGCTTGCCAGCAACGAGGAGGGCATCTTCCGCTACACCGGCTCGGGTTGGGTCCTGGCCGCCCCCGGGCCCGTCAACGCCCGCGTCAACATCCGCTCCCGCGACGGCCGCCGCTGGCTCTACGTGGCGCGCGGCGAGATCGGCTGGCTCACCCCCACCCCCGGCGCCCTCCAACTCGAGCGCTTCCCGGTATCCGGACTGGGCGACAACTTCGGCGTGCCCGAGGATGGCGACGGCTTCATCTGGGTCGAACTCGGCAACAGCCGCGTCGGCCGGATCGACCTTACCGGCAACCTCCCCCGCCTCGAGATTCTCGGGCCCGAGCAAGGCCTCGGCTCCGGCTGGACCCAGATCTTCGTGCTCGACGGGGTGGCCCATTTCGGTGTCACCGGCAAAACCCAACGCTTCGAGCGGGCCCAGCATCGCTTTGTCGACGACACCGAGCTCGCGCAGCGCTACCCGGAGACCTTGGGCGCCCATGGCCGCCCCACGCGCGACTCCGCCGGGCGGCTCTGGATCGCCCGCCAGGGCGGGGTTGCCATGATCGACGATCATGCCAACGAGGGCCACCGCTACTCCGAGCCGCTGCCCGCCGACATCCGCCCCTACATGTTCACGATCGAAGAGGGAGGGGCGATCTGGATGCACGAACGTCGCCGCCTTTCCCGCTACGATCCGACCATGCCCCTGCCCGAGCTTACCCCGTTGCGGGCGATCATCACCCGGGTCCAGCTGGGCGCCGGCGGGCGCACCCTCTATCCGGTCGAGAAACGACTGCCAGCGCTCGCTTACGCCAACAACTCCCTGCTCGCCCACTTCCTGGCCCCCGGCAACCCCTTCGGCCCCCCGGTCAGCTTCGAGGTGAAACTGGAGGGCGCCGCCGGCGATTGGTTCTCCACCGGCAGCACCGGGGCGGCCGCCTTCGACCGGCTCAAGGAAGGGAACTACATCCTGCACGTGCGCCCCCGCGCCGGCACCAGTATCGGCGAAGAGGCGACTCTTGCCTTCACCATCCAGCCCCCCTGGTTCCGCACCCCGGTGGCCTACGTGGTCTACTTCGCTGCCATCGTCGCCTCGATCATGCTGGTGGCCTGGACTGCGGCCTTGATCGAGCGCCGCGAAAAGGCGCGCCTCGAACGCGTGGTCGCGCTGCGCACCCGCGAGCTCCACGAGACCAACAGCCAGCTTGCCCACCAAGTCGACGCGACCCTGCGCAAAGCCACCGAACTCCAGGCCAGCGAGGACCGCTACCGCCGCCTCAACGAGGAGTTGGAGCAGCGCGTCGATCGGCGCACCGCCGAGCTGCACGGAGCCAACGAGCGGTTGATCACCACCAACCGCGAACTCGAGTCGTTCTCCTACTCCGTCTCTCACGATCTGCGCGCCCCGCTGCGCAACATCAGCGGCTTCGCCGATCTGCTGCACACCCGCACCACCGGGCACCTCGACGACGAGTGCACCCACTTTCTCAGTGTGATCTCCTCGGAGGCCACCCGCTTGGGACAACTCATCGACAGCCTGCTGGTCTTCTCCCGCCTCGGCCGCGCCGAACTGCAACGCGTGTCCATCCACATGGAGACGCTTTTCACCGAGGCGCGCAGCGAACTCCTCCGCGAGGTCGGAGATAGGGCCATCGAGTTCCGCGTCGCGAGCATGCCCGAGGTTTCCGCCGATCCGACTCTGCTGCGCCAAGTGCTCGTCAATCTGCTGAGCAACGCACTCAAATTCACCCGCGGCCGCACCCCGGCCGTCATCGAGTTCGGTGTGCTACCCTCCACCGTGTCCACCGGCGAACACGTTTTCTTCATGCGCGACAACGGCGTCGGATTCAACCCGAAGTACGCCGAGAAGCTGTTTGGCGTTTTCCAGCGCCTGCATCACCCGCGCGATTTCGAGGGCAGTGGCATCGGTTTGGCGAACGTTCGACGCATCGTCATGCGCCACGGCGGCCGAGTCTGGGCCGATGCCGTGCTCAATCAGGGAGCCACCGTCTACTTCTCCCTTCCGCTCAGCGTGGAGCGCAACTAGCGGGACCGCGAATCGCCGCGGAAAGCCGCGGGTTGGGGTAGTTCCTCACAGCGTCCCCGTCATCGCGACGTAACCTACCGGCAGCCGCCGAATTGGGCACACTTCCCGGGGGCCAGAAGCTCGGCAAAACAGGCTATCAAACTGGCTCCATCCCCGCCGCCCCGGCAGGTGAAACCAACGCACCAATAAACGCGCCCTAGGTGCGTTCAGGCGATATCGTTGTTAGTTGTTATAAATCAATGCCTAGCGCCGGAAATCGACAGCTCAAAACGTCACGCTTAAATCAGCGACTTCCACGGCATTCCCACTGGGTACAACCGCCGTAACCTCCGCCACAGAAACGGGCGCTAAATCCGCGCGCAAGTGCCGCGCCCAACCCGGCTCTTCCCTGACCGCCTTCGCCCCGAATTTCCAGTCAGCAAGGCACAATCGCTCACAGGTTATTCACAATGCGTTCCTGGCCCGATTTCCCTCGGCGGCCGCCTCCCCGGTTAGGGATCTCCACAAACCCCAAATTGGTCTCGCACTTCACGCCCTTCGCCCAGCGGCGCCAACCCCGGCGCAGTCGCGCAGGCGCACCAAGCGCTCGCCGGCGGCATTGAGCGTTTCGTCGCGTTTGGCGAAATGGAACCGGATGTAGCGATGCTCCGGTTCGCGAAAGAAGCTCGAGCCCGGCACGCCGGCCACGCCGATCTCTCGGATCATCCATTCGGCTGCGGCCGTGTCGGTGGCGAAACCCAGCGACGAAATGTCGACCATCACATAATACGCCCCCTGCGGCTCGGAAAAGGGCAGCCCCGTCTGCCGCAACCAGCCCAGAAAGAGATCACGCTTGGCGGTATAGGCGGCGCGCAGCCCGGCGTAGTAGGTGTCGGGCAATTCCAGCCCGGCGACGGCGGCCTCCTGCAACGGCGCCGCAGCGCCGACAGTGAGGAAATCATGGACCTTGCGCGCCTGCGCGATCACCTCCGGGGCGGCATGCACGTAGCCCAGCCGCCAACCGGTGATCGAATAGGTCTTGGAGAGCGAGTTGCAGGTAAGCGTGCGCGCCGCCATGCCGGGCAGCGCGGCAAAGCTCACATGCGCGTGCGGTGCGTAAACGATGTGCTCGTACGGCTCGTCGGTGATGACGAACGCGTCGTGCTTCTGGGCGAGCGCAGCGATGGCCAGCAGCTCGTCACGCGTGAAGACCTTGCCGCAGGGGTTGGACGGATTGCAGACGACGATCGCCTTCGGTCCCTGCGCGAAGGCGCGCGCCAGCTCCGCCGGGTCGAAGTCGAAGTGCGGCGGACGCAGCGGCACATAGATCGGCTCCGCACCCGAGAGAATCGCGTCGGCTGCGTAGTTCTCATAGAAGGGCGAGAAGACGACGACCTTGTCGCCCGGATTGCAGGTGGTCATCATGGCGACCATCATCGCCTCGGTGCTGCCGCAGGTGACCACAAGGTGTCGCTCCGGGTCGACCTCCATTCCGGTGCAGCGCCCGATCTTCCTGGCCAGCGCGGCACGGAACCGCGGGGCGCCCCAAGTAATCGCGTATTGGTGATGGGGACCGCGCGTGGCTTTCTCCAGCGCGGCCAACAGCGCCTCGGGCGGATCGAAGTCAGGGAAGCCCTGCGCGAGGTTGATGGCGCGGTGCTGATTGGCCAGGCGCGTCATCCCGCGGATGACGGATTCGGTGAAGACGTTGAGACGGGTGGCGGTAGCGGGCATGAAGACGTCCGGGGTGGGATGCAGAGCAAACGACCGGCGGCGGCGGCGGCGAGGCGAAACGAGCCGGCCCGCCCTTCCGATCGCTGCGCCAAACACCCACAACAATGCCAAGGGCTCCAGCGCCGCTTTGCCTCCCTTGGCTGCCGCGTCAGTCCATCCGTTCGACCAGATGGCCCCGGCTGGCAGGGGCGGCGTAGGGCTCCGGCCAATATTCCACGATCCGCGCCACCCGGCCCTGCGCAACCGTGAAGAACGTCACCGCCCGGGCGATCACCACGCCATCGGTGACGGTGACATCGGTAACCACCTCGGTATCGCCGCCCACCAGACGGTTCACCGCAAACCTCCAGCGCCCTTGAGCGGGATACTCCACATTCATTTGCGTGAAGCGCTCGGGCCCACGGATGCGCTCCTTCGACTGGGGCCATTCGAGCACGAAGTCGGGCGCAAGAAGCTCCGCGACCGAGGGAAAGTCGTTGGTCGCCATGCGTCGCCAAAACTCCTGCACAACGGCACTTGCATTGGAATCGGTCATATCCGTCGTCCAGCAAGCGGGGCTTCGCCCGGGACGTCGAGCCCGCGGGCCCACCTTCGGTCCCCAGGCACCACTGCGGCCAGCGTGCCGCTACTCCTCATGGGCGAAGGAGGAGGCGCCGCCAAACCCGTACCGGCAAGCCAACCGATGCGATCTTCGCGAGAAGCTCTGGGGCCAGTTCACCGCCAGGATTCCGGCCAACGGGTTCGCCGTCTTCGAACGAGTCTGCCGCATCCCGCACAGCCGGCCCGCCTTTCCGGCCCGCTCCTCGAAAACGCGGGAGGTAGTACCGTTGCGGGATTGATACCGTCAGCGATTTGCCAACGCGCCCGAAGCGCCAACCTTCCGCCGTCCTTCCTTTTCATGCACCCTAACACCTCCGCGCTCTCCCGGCGCGACGCCCTGCGTTTCCTCGGACTCGCCGGCGCCGCCGCCCTCCTACCCAGCTTCGCCGCCCGCGCAGCCGACTCCGCCACCCCGGCCGCGCCCAAGCCGGCCGCCCCCGCCGCCGGTCCCGCCCCGAGCTTGGCCGGCACCCAGGCCGGCTACTACCGCTTCAAGATCGGCGAGTTCGAGGCCGTCGGCCTCGACGACGGCGGCTTCGGCGGCCCGCTCGAACAGTCGCCTTGGCCGGGCGGCAATCGCGACAAGATGGCGGCCGATCTGGCCGCAGCATTTCTGCCGAACGACCGCTTCGCCCTCCCCTTCAACAATCTTCTCCTCCGCATGGGCTCCGAGCTCGTGTTGATCGACGCCGGTTGCGGCCCGCTCTTCGGCCCCACGAACGGCAAACTTGCCAGCCGCTTGGCCGCGATCGGGATCAAGCCCGAGCAGATCACCGCCGTCTTCCTCTCCCACGCCCACGGCGACCACTTCGGCGGCCTGCTCGACGCGCAGACAAAGGCCCCGATCTTCACCAACGCCCAGCACTTCATCAACCGACGCGAATTCGAATTCTGGACAGGCAGCTCGCCCGACCTCTCCGGCACCGCAATCCCCGTCGAGGACCGGGGCGGCGCCATCGCCGGGGCGCAGAGCTGCCTCAACGCCCTCAAGTCGAAGTGGCACTTCATCGCCCCTGGCGAGAAGCTGCTCGGCGGTCTGGAAATCATCGACGCCCCCGGCCACACCCCCGGCCACATCGCCTTCCTCTTCGCCTCGGGTCAGGAGCAGCTCCTGCATTTCGTCGACACCGTCCACCATCACACCGTCTCCTTCGCCAATCCCGACTGGGCCTTCGCCTACGACGTGTTGCCGCAGGTCGCCGTAGCAACGCGCAAGAAGCTCCTGGACCGTGCCGCGGCCGATCGTACCCGCCTCTTCGGCGCGCATATGCCGTTCCCCGCGCTCGGCTATGTCCGCAAAGTTGGAGACCACTACGAACACGTGCTCGAACCCTTGAACCTGGGTTAAAGCGGCCAAAGGCCGCCGTGTCCCACCACCGTGGAGGGGCACGACGGCAGCCAACACGGCACGCAAGCCTTCGCCGGGCGTCACCACGTTGGCATAGTATGCCCCCCCGAGGCTAGGGCTTCGCCGCTCGGCACTCTCGCCTGAAGCCTTCGAGGGCGGGCGGAACAGGCCTTTCCTCCCAGGGTACGGCCGCTCGCCCACGAGCTTGGAGCCCGGGTAAAAGTTACCTTCCTGCCACAATTACGGCTTCCATTGCACCACCGCCCGCCCCACAGTCCGGGAGCCCGTCGGTTGATCGCGGTTCATATCTCCACGCCCTCCAAGCGTGACGGAGCTGGACTTCACTCCGCTGCCGGACACGTTTCGGCGCCCTAACGCCGGCGTCCCAAAAGCCCACCATGTCCCAACCTCTCATCATTCAAGGCGGCATGGGCGTCGCCGTTTCCAACTGGCGTCTCGCCCGCTCCGTCGCGCAACTCGGCCAGCTCGGTGTCATATCTGGCACATTGCTCGCGGTGGTGTTTGCACGCCGCCTGCAGGCCGGCGACCCCGGTGGCCACATGGCGGATGCGATGGTGCACTTCCCCCTGCCGACAATCACCGAACGGGTGCTCGCCAGCTATTTTCTGCCCGGTGGCAAGGCGGCCGCCGCGCCGTTCAAGCCGGTGGCCATGCCAGGGGTGAACCTGAGCAAACCGCTCAACGAGCTCACCGTATTGGCCAACTTCGTCGAGATCCACCTCGCCAAGCAGGGCCATAACAATCCGGTCGGCATCAATCTTCTCGAGAAGATCCAAGTCGCCACCCTCGCCTCGCTCTACGGCGCGATGCTCGCCGGGGTGGACTACGTGCTCATGGGTGCGGGAATCCCTCGCGAAATCCCCGGAGTGCTCGACCGCTTCGCCGCGGGCGAAGCCGCTGAGATTGCGATCGATGTGCTCGGCGCCCCCGCCGGCACCAAGACGACTGCGCGTTTCGACCCCGCCGAACTCTTCGGCGGCCCGGCCCCGCAACTGCGCCGTCCCCAATTTCTGGCCATCGTTTCTTCGGCCACCCTCGCCATCACCTTGGCCAAGAAGTCCACCGGCCGGGTGGACGGTTTCATCGTCGAGGGCGACGTGGCCGGCGGCCACAACGCCCCTCCCCGCGGCCAACTCCAGCTCAGCGCCATCGGCGAACCCGTTTACGGCCCGCGCGATGTGCCCGACCTGCCCAAGATCGCCGCCATCGGCCTCCCCTTCTGGCTGGCCGGCGCCTACGCCGACCCGGCCAAGATCGCTGAGGCCCGCGCCGCCGGAGCCACAGGCGTGCAGATCGGCACCGCCTTCGCCTTCTGCGACGAGTCGGCCGTGCGCCCCGACCTCAAACTGGAGGTCTGCCGTCTCGCCCTTCAGGGTAAGGCCGGAGTCTATACCGACCCACTCGCCTCGCCCACCGGCTTCCCCTTCAAGGTGCTGCAGGTCGAAGGTACGCTCTCCGCCGAAAACGTGTACGCAGCCCGCCCGCGCATCTGCGACCTCGGATACTTGCGCGACCCCTATTCGCGGCCCGACGGCTCCATCGGCTACCGCTGCGCCGCCGAACCCGGCGAGGACTATGTGCGCAAGCAGGGCGAAACCCCGGCACTGGCCGGTCGCAAATGCCTGTGCAACGGCCTGCTCGCCACGGCCGGCCTTGGACAGAGCCGCCCCGATGGCACGGTCGAACCCCCGATCCTCACCGCGGGCAACGACGTGTCGCAGCTCGCCCGTTTCATTCCGGCCGGTTGCGAGAGCTACACCGCGGCCGATGTGATCCGTTTCCTCCTGGGCGAATCCGCCGCCACCTGAGGCGGCGCGCGCGTTGCCCCTTCTCTCGAGCCGCGCCGGTTTTCCCGCGCGGCTTTTTTGGGTTCGCAGCCCCCGTTAGCCATGAGGGAGGGGCTCTGCCCGAGCCGACTCTAGATCGAGGCCCAGAGACCTCTTCTCGGCCGTAGGGGCGTCGCTTGCGACGCCCTTGTCCTAGTGCCGATAGCTTTCCCCACTGCCAGCGCACAGGCGTCGCAAGCGACGCCCCTACGAGACGGCTCACCGGGAGGTGCGCCCTCCACCGAGCGACTTTTCAAGTCAGGAGGACGAGGCTCCGCCCGAGCCGATCCCCTCGACTGGCCCCGAGCCTCCATGACCTTTCCGAACTCCGGCGACCCTACGGATTGGAGCGTGCCAAAACTCTGACTTCGCGCTTCCGTTTCGGCGGGCCCACTCTAGGTTCGGCCCGACACCTGCCCCATGCCGAAAGCCGTCACCGCCGTCTCCGTCGCCGATTTCTTTGCGAAATACGGCGAGAAACTCAAGGCCGAGCTCATCGCCGGCAGCGAGGGGGTGCATCGGCAGATCCGCGAGCCGAGCATCAACCGGCCCGCCCTCGCCCTCACCGGCTTCTACAAGTATTTCGCCTACAAACGCGTGCAGGTCATCGGCTCGACCGAGATGACCTATTTCAAGACGCTCACCCCGATCCGGCAGGCCGAGATGATGCACGCGATGATCGACCGCGGTATCCCCTGCTTGGTGCTTACCCGCAATCTGCTCCCGCCCAAACCGATGCTCACGGTGGCGCGCGAGCGGCGCCTACCCCTCTACCGCACCCCGCTGATCACGATGCATTTCGTGAACATCTCGACGTTGTGCATCGACGCCGAGTTCGCCCGCCAGACCACCGAACACGGCACGGCATTGAGCATCGAGGGCGTCGGCGTGATGATCCGCGGACACAGCGGCGTGGGCAAGAGCGAGGCCGCCCTGGCCATCATCGAGCGCGGCCACAGCCTGGTGGCCGACGATCTCACGCACCTGCGGGTGCTCGACGAGCGCGAGCTCATCGCCTCCAGCCTGCCGCTCAACCGCGGCTACATGGAGTGCCGCGGCATCGGCATCATCAACGTGGCCGAGATGTTCGGCGTGCGCAGCGTGCGCCCCGAGGTGCGTCTGGACATGGTGGTGACCCTGCAGGACTGGCGGCCCGACGTGGAGGAGGAACGCACCGGCCTGGAGGAGAGCTTCTACACGATCCTTGGAATCCGGGTACCCCACATCGAGATCCACGTGCGCCCCGGCCGCGACATCGCCCGCCTCGTGGAGGTGGCCGCACTGGTCCAGGCCCTCAAGAAGATGGGCCGCGACCCGGCCAAGGAATTCAACGAACGATTGATCGCCTTCATGAGCGCGCAGCAGCCGCCCACCCCCGAGTCCGACGAAGAGGAGGCCGCTGAACCCGAGCCCGAGGAGCAGGAACAGGCCGACAATCCGAGCTGAGGCCGCGGAGAGCTTCGACGTGCGGCTTGGGCGCGGCCCTCCCCCTGCCGCCGGCAGGTGCGGGCCGCTGGGCGCCGTCCCCGTCATCAGCGGCTGATCACATCCACGGCACCCACCTGCGGCCGCGCCTCAGACGAAGAGCCCGTCGCTCATCGGGCGAATGATGTCGCAGCGTTGGGCGATATCCGGATTGTGGGTCACCAACACCACCGCCTGCCCGTTGTTGCGGGCGAGCTGGCAGAGCAGATCGAACACCAGCGCCGAGTTCGCATGGTCCAGATTGCCGGTGGGCTCGTCGGCCAAGATAATCGAGGGCGCGTTGGCCAGCGCCCGCGCGATCGCCACCCGCTGCTGCTCGCCGCCGGAGAGCTGGGTGGCCAGCCGCCGGGTCTTGTCGCCCAGGCCCACCTCACAGAGTAACTCGCTCGCCCGCGCCTCCATCTGCTCCGCACTCAGGCGCCCCAGTTTGCGCATCGGCATCATCACATTCTCCAACGCGCTGAATTCCGGCAGCAGAAAATGGAACTGGAACACAAAGCCGATGTGCTCGCCACGCACCGCCGTGCGGGTGGCGTCGTCGGCCTGGCTCAGTTGCTGGCCGTTGATCCAGAGCTCCCCGGACTCGGCGCGGTCGAGCAGGCCCAGCAGATACAGCAGCGTGCTCTTGCCGCAGCCCGACGGGCCGACGATCGCGCACACCTTGCCGCGCTCGGCCTCGAAGCTCACGCCCCTCAGCACATGCACCCGCCCCTCGCCCGAGCCGAGGTAGCGATGCACGCCCTCGCAGGAGAGGGCCAGATCGGGGGAGGACAAGGGTTGGCTCATTGCGAGGTCCCCCGAATCACGTCGCCCGGCTCCAGGCGGGCGGCCCGGCGCGCCGGGATAAGGCTGGCCATCATCACCACCACTGCGGCCGTGAGCGCCGCGAAGACGTAGTGCCAGATCGACCAGGCCACGACAAAACTGTCGGTGGAGAAAATGCCCCGGATGCGCAGGGGCAGGCGGGAGACGCTGAAGGTGATCCCGGCCCCGAACAGCCAGCCGAGAATCACGCCGACCAGCAGCACGATGACCCCCTGCCAGAGGAAGATGTGGGCGATGTCCTGCCGGGTGTAGCCCATCGAGCGCAGGATCGCGATCTCCTTGGTCTTCTCCATGACGATCATGGCCAGCGTGTTGAACATCCCAAGACCAGAGATGATGATGAGCGTGGAGACGGTGAGGGCGGAGGAGATGCGCAACGCCCGGAACACCTCCAGCCAGGTCTTCTCGCGTTCCTGCCAGGGCGTCACCGCATGCTGCAGGGTGCGCTGCATATGCGCGGCCAGGGCCGGCGCCCGGTTGCGGTCGGCGATGGCCACCTGCAGGAACGAGGCCCCATCCCCCTGCTGCAGCAGCGAACGCGTTTCCTGCATGTGCATGTAGAGACGCTGGCGATCGATGTCGCTCACCCCCGTCTCGAAGATCGCCGACACGCGGTAGTGCCGCATCTGCCCGGCGGCCTCCAGGGCGATCGGCTCGCCGACGTTGACGCCCAGCCGGCTGGCCAAAACCCGGCCGATGAGCAGGCCGGAGGGATTCACTTTAAAGTCGTTGAGGTGGCCGAAAACAATCTGGCGGCCCAGATCGGATACCCGCAACTGGTCCTCGACATTGATGCCGAAGACGCGGGCCGCGTCGCTACGGATGCTGCCGCGCACCAGCACCGCGCCGGTGAGCACCTCGGCGATGCCGGTCACGCCCCCGAACTGCCCAACGGCCTGGCGCAGCTTCTCGGGCTCGGCGATCCCCTCGACGTATTTCACGCTGTCGCGGTGGGCGAAGGCGAAGTCGGATCCGTCCGAGGACATCGTGCTCAGGGTGTCCTGGATACTGTCCTCGATGCGCAGGGCGCCGTTGGTTCCCAAAATGGTCTTGATGAAGAACTCCTCGAACCCGCTGGTCTGCGCCTGGGTGAAGATGAAGAAGCCCACGCCGAAGACGATGCCCGTCAGGCTCATCAGCATGGAGCGCCGCTTGGCGGTGAGAAAGCGCAGCGCGATGCGGATATTCGGGGACATCCGGCTAGAACTCCAGCTCCTTGCCGGGTTGCACCGGGGCGACCGACACCCGGTCGCCCGGACGGAAAAGATCGAGCCCCTCGACAATCACGGCATCGCCGGCGTCCAGGCCGCTGAGCACCTCCACGGAATTGAGACTGGCAAACCCCAGCACGACGGGCCGCAGCTCCACCCGGCCGTCCTTCACCCGAAACACACGCTGGCCCAGCAGGGCGCGGCGGGGAATCGTCACCGCGTTGTCCCGCGCATCCACCACGATGTTCACCTCCCCGGTGATGCCGGGCACCAGCAGCTTGGGATCGATTTCCGCCGACAGGTGCACCATGTAGCGCTTGGTCAACGGATCGGCCGCGGGCAGGATCTTCTCGACCCGCCCAGCATACTGGATGGCCCCGTAGCTGAGGAAACGCAGCGTGGCCGCCTGCCCGACCTTCAAACCGGAAAAATTCTCCTCGCTGATGCGCGCCTCGATCACGCGGCTGTCGGCAATGATGGTCGCCACCGCCTCGCCGGCAGGAATCAGGTCCCCGACATTGGCCAACACCGCCGACACCACTCCCTCGACCGGCGACCGCACCGTCATCTTGCTGCGGTTGCGGTGGGCCACCTTGAGGTCGTTCTCGATCTTGGCCAGCTGCTGGGCGTTGGCCACATTCTCCAGCTCCAGCTTCTGCTCGATCTGCTTCACCGCGCGCCGCTGGCGTTCCAGATCGACCGCCGTCACCGTGCCCTGTTTGTGGAGGCGCTCGGAATTTTCCAGCTGCTCAGTGGCGTTCTGCAGCTCGAACTGGGTGGCCGAGCCGATCTTGATCCGCTTCTGGATGGTCGCCCGGTCGTTTTCCAGCTGCTCGATCTGCAAATTGAGGTCGCCTGTATCGAGCTCGAGCAAGACTCCGCCGGCAGCCACCTTGTCACTGAGAACGAGGTTGCTGCGGACGATGCGGCCGCTGACATCGCTTTTCACCTGCAGGGCGCGCTCCGCCAGCACGGTGACCGACCCCGGGACCGCATTGATGGCGCGGCCGCGCTTGGCCAGTGCCACCTTGGCCTCGGGCCGCATCAGCTGCAGGCCGAACCAGACGGCCACGGCCAACAACACCAGAACCCCGACTAGCTTAACTTTGGAGGACATCACGTGATTGATCTTAGCGTTGCGGGACAGCGGAACGAACCACGGGATCCATCCCCTTCGAAGATAGGTACTGCACCGCCGCATTCAGGTGGGTCGCCAGGGCCGCCTGGGCCGAATATTGGCTGACGAAAACGTGGCTCTGCGCCGCATCGACTTGCTCCTGCGAGGCCAGGCCGCGTCCGGCCTCCTCGTTCTGGTGGGCCAGGCCTTCCCGCGCCATCCGCAAGCGCATCTGCGCCACCTGATAGGCGTCCCAGGTGAAACCGACAGCGGCGCGGTCGCGGTCGAGCACGCGGGTCGTGGCCTCACGCAGGACCGACAGCCGCCGCTCCGCCCGGCTCAGCCGGATCCGGGCCGCCAGCAACTGCCCTTTCGAAGCATAACCGTCGAAGATCGCCCAGTTCACCTGCACGCCCGCATAGAGCGTATCGGCTTGGTACTTCCTATTTTCGATAATGTCTCGGCTGAGTTCGTCGCGCACCACCCCGGCCACCAAACCCACCCTGGGGAAGAGGGCGAAGCGGGGCGCCACGACCCCGAGCTTCGCCTTGGCCACTTCCTTCTCGGCCATCTGTACCGCCGTCGACAAGTCGGCGGCGCTGCTGGCGGCCACCGGGCTCACCAGCGGTGCTTGCGCGATATCACCGATCGCGTCGGGAACGTCGGTCTCGGCAAACGACGCATCGCCGCACAAGGAGCGGAACGCACCCAGCGCGAACTCCAGCTCCGCCTTCGCCCGGCGCATCGCCAACGAGGCCTCGTCGAGCCGAAGCTGCTGGAGCATGATCTCGCCATAGGTGATCTGGTTCGCGCTGTAGCGGGCCTGTTGGCGGCTGAGATTCTCCGTCGCCAAGCGGTTGTCCAACTCGGCATTGCGGACGCCCATCTTCTGCAGCACCAGCCCGAGATAGGCCGCCCGAATCTCCGCCGCCAGTCCCCGGTAGGCCTCGCCGTAGTTCATCTGGGCCAGATCCCGATCGATGCGCGACATCCGACGAGCGGCCTCGAGCGCGCCCCATTGCCACACGGCCTGCGTGACCGCGAAGTTATAATACAGGCGTTCGCCGTTGGTCGTACGCGCGTCGGTCGCCCCGCTGCCATTGACCTGTCGCTCCCGCTGTCCCTGGTAGGTCACCCCACCACCAGCATAGGGCAGGCTCGACGAGCGCGCGACATAGGCATCGGCCTCGGCCTGCTGCAGGTCGAGGTTGCGCTCCAGCACCCGCGGCGACTGCCGCATCGCCTGTTCAAGCAACGGCCTGAGCTGCGGCAAAACATCCTCGGGCAACTGCAGGTTTTCCTCGCCCGCACCGGCGGCGTGGGCCCCTGCCGCGGACACCAACAGGAGAATCGAAAGGAGGACGCTCGCGGGCGATTGCTTCATCGGGTTTGCAGTGTTGTTCGGCCAAGCACCAAACCACCTGGGCAGTGAACGTCGACCGGATATTGGAAAGAGCGCGGCAGAAGCGCGCCGGGCGGTCAAATACCAAAAAATCCAGCAGTCAGACGCCCTCAACCACCCCGTCTACCGCAGGGCTCGCCGGGCAAAGAGCCGCCGCCGTCGGCATCCCTGCCACGCGGGCCAGCCGAGCCCGCGCGGCCGCCCACCGCATATTCGCAACCTCTCTCGCCGGCGCCTTGTCTTCGGCCGCCTCTTCCCCTCTGGTGGTATCGTCGGCCCGCCTAGGCCCTCCTCCATGCGCTTCGACTATCTCTATCTTTCGCTCGCTGTGGTTTTACTTTGGCTACCACTGGCGGCGCTGCTTGGTCGCCGGGTGCGCCGCGAACTGCGCAACCCGGCGCGGGGCTCGTTGGTGACGCTGCCGGCATTGCTGCGCTCGCCTTGGGCGTGGTTCGACCTGCTGCGGGCCGGCGGCGGCCTGTGGCTGTTGCTGCACCAAGTCGTGCTACCGGCCCTGCCGACGGACAAACCGCCGACCCAGGCCGTGATCTGGGCCCTGCGCATCGCCGTACCCGCAGCCCTGCTCCTGGGCGTGTGGGTCCAGACCATGCTCACCGGTTCGCGCCGCCTGCGGCTGGCGCCCCTATTCTACCTGCTTGGCATCACCGTGGTGCTGCTACGCTGGCAGGTGTGGCTCTTCGGCGGGATACTGGGCTTCACCCTCACCGCCATGCTCCGGCGCTGGCAGCTCGTATTCTGGCTGTTGCCCGCCACTCTGATCGCGGCGGCGACGCTGTTCCGCATGCTCGACCTGTCCGTGGCCATCATCGCCGTGTTGTATGTGCTACCCGGCCTGCTCGGGTTGCGACCCCAGCGCCCCCTCGCCTGGATATTCTCCCAAAACCACGCCTTTCAGGTGGAGAACGACAAACCGCAGCGGCGCCGCCACCGGCACGACCGCCGGCCGGCCGGCGCCGGATCCCAACGCCGCGCGGGCCCGGACCACGCGGCCCGCTGAAGCGCTCCCACCCGGGGCGTGCACAGCCGGTCCGGGAACCCTCGAGGCAGGCCACTCGCTCTTACCCGCGCTTTACTTGCCGGGCGGGTTGAAGCGAATCATCGGGGCGGCCTCGTCGGCGCCCTCTTCCCCTTCGGCGGCCGGGGTCGCCGGTTCGGCCCCCGCCGGCACCGCAGCCTCCGGTTCCGGTTCCTGCGGGATGAGATGGGCCGGCAACGGCGAAGCCTTCGGAAACGCCTCAGCCATGAGTCGCCGGGCAATGGCGTCGCGCTGCCGGCCGTGGGTGCCACGGCTGCCCATGACGACGGCGATCACGCGCTTGCCGTCGCGATACACCGTGGCGGCGAGCGCAAAGCCGCCGCGGGCGAGGTAACCGGTCTTCAAGCCATCGCAGCCCGGGATCTGCCAGAGCAGTTTGTTGTGGTTCTGCATCTCCATCAGCGGTTCCCGGCGGAAGACGCGCTTCTTGGTGGAGGTGAGCTTGAGCACAAGCGGATGGCGAATCATTTCACGCGAGAGCGTGGCGATGTCGCGCGGTGTCGAAGTGTCGGCCTCCTGCTTGGGGGAGGCGAGGCCATGGGGGGTGACAAACTTGGTGTGGCTCATGCCGAGCTGGGCGGCCCGCTGGTTCATCTGCGCCACGAAACTCTCCCGCTCTCCCCCCACGTGCTTGGCCAGGCCAAGCGCGGCGTCGTTGGCGGACTGGACCATCATGGCGTAGAGCAGCTCTTCCACCGTGAAGACCTCCCCCTGCTTCAAATACACCTGCGAGCCGCCCATCCCCGCCTCCTCGGCGGTGACGGTGATCCTGTCGGAGAGGCGAACCTTGCCCGCATCGATGGCCTCGACGCAGAGCAGCAGGTTCATGAGCTTGGTCACGCTGGCCGGCAGCGCACTGACATCGGCGTTGTCCTCGAAGAGCACCTTGCCGTCGGCCGCGTCGATGACGATAGCCCCGGTGTAGTCGTGGTCAGCGGGTTTGGCAGCGGCAGCCCCGGCGGCCGTGGCGGGGACTTTCTTCTTGGTGGCGGCCAAGCTGGAGAACGGTAGCGCGAGCACCAAAGCCAGCGCCAAGGACGTGCGGAGAAGGAGGGACATCGCGGCGAGCGTTTGCCGTGCGGCGCCGGCTGCAAACCGAAATTCCCGCCGCCCTCAGCGTCCAGTAAGGCACATCTGCACCACGCGCCGCCAACCCGTCACCGGCGCCGTCTCCCGCGCGTCGCGATAACGCCAGAACCAGAACAGAAGCTGGGCGACCACGAGGGTCATGATCGTGATATCCCAGATCCCCAACGACGATGGCAACGGTGGCTCATGCCGCAGATCACGCATGACCGTCTCCGTGTCCAGGGTCCGAACCATCATCGACCCGAACAAAAACCCCATCACGCTTGAATAGAATCCCGCGGCCAACGCTTTCAATTGCAGCGAGCGCCCGCGTTCATCGCCACGCTGGTAGGAGTGCAAAAAAGAGGTGGCGAGGCCAAGCGCGATAAACCCCGCGCCACCCGTGCGCTCCGGTGAGAGCTGAGAGGGCAGACTCAGGAGCACCAACAACCAACTACTAACTGTAACCAGATAGGAGTAACACGGTTCCGCGGTCGTTGGTTTCATTTTGTTTCCCCCGGTTCAAAAAGATCCTCGATGCGTTGGCCAAAAAGGGCGGCGATCACGAAGGCCAGCGGCAGGCTCGGATCATAACGCTCGGTCTCGATCGCGTTCACCGTCTGCCGCGAGACGCCCAGCCGCTCGGCCAGTTCCCCCTGCGACCACCCCTTCGCCGTGCGGAGCTCGCGGACGCGATTCTTCACGCCTGCCCGCCCTCCTCCGCCGGTCGCACTGGGTTACCATTTCGCACGAGAAACGAGGTAAAGCTTCCTTTACACATGTCAAGCGTGCTTGTCATCCGTAGTACCGCAAAACTGCCCCTGGAGGACGACCCCTAGCACTCAGCCCCCTGCGCTGTTGCCACACCGGCGCCCGCTCCCATGATCCAAACCACCCCTATGAAAACCGCCCGCCCCCTCGCCCTGCTCCTGCTCGGCGCCCTCCTCCCCTTCGCCGCCCCCGCCCAGCCCACCGCCACCCCGGCGGTGGAACCACGTTTCCAGATTCCGGCCACCGATGACGGCCTGCCCGGCGCCGGCCCCATCCGCCGCTACGACTGGTTCCAGAACCTCTGGACACAGCGCCGCAGCGCCTGGGCCCGCCGCGTGGCCGAGGAGCAGCGCGCTTTTGTCTTCCTCGGTGACTCCATCACCCAGATGTGGGGCGACGACCTCGGCGGCAACTTCCCCGGCATGACCCTCGCCAACCGCGGTATTTCCGGCGACACCACCCGCGGCGTGCTGCTCCGCCTCCAGGAAGACGTGCTCGCCCTCCACCCCAAGGGTCTGGCGCTGCTCATCGGCACCAACGACCTCGAGGAAGGCGCCACGCCCGAGACCATCGTCGGCAACCTCAAGCTCATCCTCGCCGAGGTGAAACGTGCCGACGCCCGCCTGCCCATCATCCTCTGCCAGGTCTTCCCCAGCGCCGCCTCCAAGAAGCGCCCAGCCGAGCAGATCCGCCGCCTCAATGAACTCTATGCCGCCGCGGTGAAGGGCGACCCGCAGATCACCTTGCTGGAGACGTGGCCGCTCTTCGCCGACGCCCAGGGCGACGCGCTCCCCGCCGAGTTCCCCGACCTCCTCCATCCCAACGCCGCCGGTTACGCCAAGTGGGCCGCCGCGCTGCGCCCCGTACTCGCCACCCTCGGCTTCCTCGAGACCGCCGCGGACTCCTTCACCCCCGAGCCCGGCTTCGAAAGCCTCTTCAACGGCAGCGACCTCACCGGCTGGGGTTACCGCCCGACCTCGCAGCGCGACATCGACTTCGCCCGCGACTGGCAGTCCAAGGATCCCAACGCCGCCGCCTGGCCCATCGTCACCGCGCCACAGGAGTTTGCCGGCAACACCGTCACCCCCGAAGGCCGCTACGTCGCCAAGAACGGCCGGCTCGTTGTCACCACCCCGCCCGAGGGCCGCAAAATCCAGACGCTGGCGACGTTGCGCGACTTCTCCGGCGACTTCGAGCTCCGCCTCGAGTTCCGCGCCACGCCCAACGCCGACAGCGGCGTCTTCATCTGCGGCCCGCAACTCCAGTGCCGCGACTACCTCCTGGCCGGCCCTTACCACAAGCTCACCCGCTACAAGGCGCAGGACTGGAACGAGCTCGTGGTCGTCGTGCGCGGCGGGAAGGCGCACTGCTCCTGCAACGGCGAAGTCATCGAGGAGGCGCTGCCGTTGGCCGCCTTCGGTCCGATCGGCCTCGAAGGCGACCGTGGCCAGATGGAATACCGCCGCATCCGGATCAAGCCGCTGAAATAGCGTCCTCGGTCCGCGCGCGGCCGCTCCAATTGCCGAGCCCTTTGGCGCTGGGGGCCGCGCGGGCCGTGGCCGCACTTCTCCGGTGGTGGGGCGGGCTTCATGCCCGCCAGGCCCGCCCCGCACCTCGTATGGGGGAGGAAAGCCCGCCCCACCTGCCAGCGCCGCCGCATTCACGGTGACGGGCACCTGATCGTTCCCGGATTTGTGGCGACCTCCGGCCTCGCCACCGGTCAAGAAACGCCCGGCTGAGCCGAAGAGGGAATCATGCCATCGCCCCTTCGCCGCTTCCTGCTCGCCGGCCTGCTCGGAGCCCTCTCGAGCTTGCCGGTCGCCGCTTCGCCCCACGCCACCAACGGGATCCCGCCCGACGATGCCCTGATTCTCCTCAAAGATGGCAACCGTCGTTTTGTGTCCGGCACGGCCATCCATTTCCAGCAGGATGCCAAGCGCCGCCGTGAAACCGCAAACAACGGCCAGAAGCCCTTCGCCATCATTCTCACCTGCGCCGACTCCCGCGTGCCGCCCGAGCTGCTCTTCGATCAGGGTATCGGCTCGCTCTTCGTGATCCGGGTGGCCGGCAACGTCGCCCAGACCGACGAGGTCGCCACCATCGAATACGGAGTCGGCCATCTCGGTTCCCGACTCATCGTAGTGCTCGGGCACACCAAGTGCGGCGCGGTGACCGCCGTGGTGGAAGGGGCCCATGTCGGCCCCAACCTGGCTCAGCTCGTCAAGCCCATCGTTCCGGCCGTCGCCCGGGCGCAAGAACAGAATCCGGGTGTCAGCGGCGGCCCCCTGGTGGCCGCAGCCATCCTGGCGAACGTGGACCAGGCGATCGCCGACCTTCAGCAGCTCAGTCCCGATCTGGCCGGGGCCATTGCCCACGGCCAAGCGCGGGTGGTCGGGGCCCTCTACGACATCGAGAGCGGCGCGGTTGAGTTTCTCGAGGGCTCACCGGCGCCGGTCGGCCATGCGGCCCCGAGTTCTGGACACACTGCCCCGCCCTCAGCCTCCCATGGTGCGGCGCCCCGACCGGAAGCGCACGCTGCGCCGGCCGCCCACCCCGCCCCCGTCTCGACCCCGGCACACCACTGACCGGGTTTCGGCATCGCTCCGCGAACTCCGTCCGTAGGTGGCGTGAGCGCACGCGCGCCTGCGCGGCGCCGTCCGCCCGTAGTCAACGAACGAGCACGGGCCTCCGCGCATGCGAATACCCGCCGCCCCTTTTCACTTGTCCCTTGTTCCTTGGCACTTCGCCCCCGCCGCGCCCTCGGCCCAATCGAAAATCGGCAATCCGAAATCGAGAGTTCTCTCCCCCTTCCGGGATTGGCACCGGCGTCGGCCCGCCTAGCTTCCCGCGATGCGCCCTCCCCTCCTGCTCCTCGCGCTCAGTCTTTCGGCCACCCTGGCCAGCCCCGCCGCGCCTTCGCCGAATGCCGCCTCACCCACGCCGGCGGCCTCGGCGCTGACCGCGCCTCCCCCCCTCCAGGAGCGGGCCGACCATTTCCTCTCCCTTTTCAACGCTGGCTACCAGTCGTTGATTGCCGTGCGCGAGTCGGCCGGCTGGGACGCCGCTGTCGACGTCACCCCGGCCCACGATGCCGCCGCCGAGGCCACTAGCCGCGCGTTCGCCGCCTTCACCGGCCACGCCACCGTGATCGCAGAGGCTCGCGCCCTGCTCGCGCACCGGACCGAGCTCACCCCCGTCACGGTGCTCCAACTTCAACGCGTGCTGCTCAATGCCGCCGAAGGCCCGATGACCAACCCCGCCCTCGCCCGCGCCCGCATCGCCGCCGAGACCGCGCAGGATTCCACCCTCAACAGCTTCACCTTCCACCTCGGCAACCAGCCGCTCACCACCAACGAGCTCGAGCAGCGGCTGCTCACCAGCACCGACCTCGCTGAGCGCCGCGCGCTCTGGGAAGCCTCGAAGCAGTCCGGCCCCGCGCTCAAGCCAGGTCTGCTCCAGCTCCAGAAGCTGCGCAACGGCGTGGCCCAGGAACTCGGTTACCCCGACTACTTCGCCCTCCAGTTCGCCAACTACGGGCTGGGCACCGACGAGATGCTCCGCCTCAACGACGAGTTTCTGCGAGTGCTGCGCCCCCTCTACCTGCAGCTCCACACCTGGGCGAAATACGAACTGGCCAAGCGCTACGGCCAGCCCGTCCCCAAGCGCATCCCCGCCCACTGGCTCGCCAACCGTTGGGGCCAGGAGTGGCCCGCCCTCGTAGCCGCCGCCAACCTCGACGCGCAGTTCGCGCAGGCACCCGCGCGAGTGGGTCGCCAAGACCGCCGAACAGTTCTTCACCGGCCTGGGCTTCGCCCCGCTGCCCGCCAGCTTCTGGCAAAAATCCGATCTGTACCCACGCGCCGTCGACGCCCCCAGCCACAAGAGCGACCACGCCTACTGCTACGACGTCGATCTCGACGGCGACGTGCGCGGCCTGCTCAACATTGAGGCCAACACCGACTGGTACGGCACCGCCCACCACGAGTTCGGGCACGCCTTCTACTTTCTCGCCTACCGGCGCCCCGAGGTGCCCCCGCTGCTGCGCGACAGCCCGGTCTCCGGACTCCACGAGGGCATCGCCGAGCTGGGCGCCTTCGCCGCCCGCCAGGCCCCCTACCTGCAATCGATCGGCATCCTGCCCGCCGGCACCGCCCCCGACCCCGTCGCCTTCCTGCTCGACGACGCCCTCAACCCGTCCCTCCCCTTCATGTTCTTCGCCTCCGGCACGATGACCCACTGGGAGGCCGACCTCTACGCCCGCGACCTGCCGCCCGACCAGTGGAACGCGCGTTGGTGGCAATACGTGCGCGACTTCCAGGGCATCGAGCCGCCGGAGCCGCGCGGCGAGCAGTGGTGCGATGCCGCCACCAAGACGCACATCAACTCCGTGCCCTGCTACTACGCCAACTACGCGATCGCCACGGTGATCCGCTTCCAGCTCCACGACTTCATCGCCAAGAAGTTTCTCCACCAGCCGCCGCAGTCCTGCAACTACGCCGGCCACACCGAAGTCGGCGACTTCCTGCGCACGATCATGGAGAAAGGCGCCACGGAGGATTGGCGCCAGGTGCTGCGCGACGCCACCGGCGAGGAGCTCTCCACGCGCGCCATGCTCGAGTATTTCGCCCCGCTCCAAGCCTGGCTCGAGGAGCAGAACCACGGCCGAGAAATCGGCTGGGAATAGGTGGCGCAGCCGTCCCTGCCTGCGATTCCGCGGTAGGTCAGCGTGCTCACACGCGCCCGATTGTCCGCGGTAGGAACGCCAACCTGTGTTCATCGCGGCGAAGAACACAGGACCGGCGTCCGCTCTCCCGATCCGCACACCGTCCGACGTAGTTGAGCTCTAACGATACAGTCACCAACCGCCAAGTTTTGAGTCGTCGCCTCGCGCCAACCGGCCCAAGGATACGCTCGCTGGCACCCGGGCAGTGGATGAACGCGGAGGTGCCGTGTAGACCATGCTCGACACCAACACCTTCCTCCTCGCCGAAATCCGGCGACTGAACCGCAACCTGCTCGGACTCGGCCTTGCCGTGCTGGCGGCTGGGTTCCTCTGCGGGGCCTACTTTCAGCACGAATGGCTCGGCCCGATCCAAGGGCCGCGGCCACTCACCATTGAAGCGTTCGCGGGGCCGGTTCCTCGGGCCGTCCAGGCCGGGCCGTGGTTCCGCCTGGAGTCGGCCGGCGCGATCCCTTGCGAACTCGAAGAATGGAGCCGGTCCTCCGGCAGAAACGCCCAGGAGCAACTCGTGGCGGTGTTTCACTTCGTCCCCATGGCCGGCAAAACCGTGGCCGTGCGTCTCGATCCGAATACTGAGTCCGATGCCTACCTGGGGCGTATCGTTCCTGCGTCCTCGGGTTTGGCCGACCGGCTGAGCGCCAGCGCGCAAAAGGCAGGATTGCCTGAACTGGAGCCATTTCTGTTCGATGCCACCAGCGAGGCCCAGCCGCACCCCCTTTTCGCCCTCCCCGGGGCCATCCTCGTTGCGATCGGGTTCTGGCTATCCGCCCGGGCTTTCCGCCGTCACCTGTGCCCCGTAACGCATCCGCTGCTCCGCCCCCTGCTCGAACCATCCACGTCCCCAAACGACGATTGGCAGGCTGTGAGTGCCTAGCTCGGTGCCGGATGGAGCATGCCGGCCACCGCCGGCCACCGCCGCCCCCTGCGTCTGCGCTTGAGCCGGGATTGGTTCTATCACGGCGGAGTGTTGACCGCCCACCTGCGCCCCTTGGCCAACCTCGTCTGGGCCTACGGCAACGACACTGAGCATCGCGTCAACGGCGTCCCCACCGGGACCATCCACAAGCTGAAACTCCATTTCGTCGACGGTAGCGCGCACGAGTTCGAGATGGGCCAAACCTCGCCGCGGCTGTTCGCCTGGCTGGGCCGGCTTATCCCTCGCAAGCTCCGGCGGCCCGGACCGGAGGCCAGGGACACCCTGTTCGCGGCCCTACGCGAGGCGGCCCCGTGGGCAATCTACGAGTACAGCCTGCAACTGGCACAGGACTGGGGAAACTGGACCGCGCGGCAGGCGATCTTGTCCGAGGTCGAGCGGCGGCGCGCGAGCCCGCCAGAGCGAACCGGCGCGGCTTCACAAACGACCAGGTGACACCCGTTCGCGTGGCGTAGGCGTCCCTGCCTGCGATTCCGCGGTAGATCAGCGGGCCTGCACGCGCCCGAATATCCGCGGCCGCGTCTTCTTCGTTGAGCCCAAGGAGGGCCAGTCGCTCCGAAACCGGCCCCGCGGTCCGCCCCCCCGCCAGTCGATGGACTCGATTGACCTCAATCGAGTCTGCCGCGTTGAGGTCAACGCGGCCACCCTCCCCCATTCCTCCGTGCCCGCCTCTGCCTCTGTGTTCACTGTGCCCTTCGTGGTGAAATCCGATCCTTTGCGTTCTCTGCGTTCCTTGCGGTTAACCTCTTCCGAGCCTCTGTGGCCTCCGCCCTCTCTGTGCTCTCCGTGACGACTCTCCGTAATCCGCCCGCGCAAATCCGCATTGACCCCTTCCCCTCCCCGTCGAAGTTAAACTCGTCCATGAGCTTCACTGCTGCTTCCGACGCGCAATTCTATCTCTCCGCCGACGAATTCTTCGCCGCGAACCGCCCCATGGCCCTGACGTACGACGACGTCTCCCTGGCCACGCTCTACTCGGATATCCTCCCCAAGGACACCGACCTTTCCGCCTCCCTCTCGGACTCCCTCCGCCTCCAGGTCCCCGTCGTCTCCGCCGACATGGACACCGTCACCGAGTCGCGCATGGCCATCTCGATGGCCCTCAACGGCGGCATCGGCCTGATCCACTACAACATGCAGGCGAAGGAGCAGATCAAGGAAGTCGCCCGCGTGAAACGCCACGTGCACGGCATGATCCAGGATCCCATCACCGTACAGTCCGGCCAGCTCATCGGCGACATCCTCGCCCTCGTCGAGCAGAAGCGTTTCGACTTCCGCGCCTTCCCCGTCGTCGACGAAGCCGGCCGCCTCGCCGGCCTGCTCGGCGGCAATGTCGTGAAAGAGCGCTACCGCGCCAAGACCGTCGCCGAGGCCATGACGCCCCGAGACCGCCTCTTCACCATCAACCTCCGCGATGTCGGCCCCGACCCCATCCGCGCCGCCGACCGCTTCTTCAACGAGCATGTGGGCGTGAACAAGATGCTCGTCGTCGACGACAACGGGAAGTTCCGCGGCTTGGTCACCAGCTCCGACGTCGAGCGCATCCTCGCCGAGGCCAAGACCAACCGGAAGCCCGCTCGCGATACCGATTTCCGCCTCGTGGTCGGCGCCGCCGTCGCCCCCGTGCGCCTGCCCGACGGCTCGCTGGACCGCGACAAGATCGTGGCCCACATCGGCGCCCTCGTCGCCGAACACGTCGACTGCGTCGCCGTCTCCACCGCCCACGGCCACACCAAGGGCGTGGGAGAGACAGTGAAGCTCATCCGCTCCGCCTTCCCCGGCCTCACCATCATCGCCGGCAACGTCACCAGCGGCTCCGGAGTCGAATACCTCGCCGACTGCGGCGCCAATGCCATCAAGGTCGGCCAGGGCCCCGGCTCGATCTGCACCACCCGCGTCGTCGCCGGCGTGGGCATCCCGCAGCTCACCGCCCTCTACGTCTGCAGCAAGGCCGCCGCCGCCAAGGGCGTGCGCCTCATCGCCGACGGCGGCATCGTGAAGTCCGGCGACATCGTGAAGGCCCTCACCCTCGCCGACGTCGTCATGTGCGGCGGCCTGCTCGCCGGTTGCCGCGAAGCTCCGGGCGACATCGTCGAAATCGACGGCAAACTCTACAAGCAGTACCGCGGCATGGGCACGCTGGCCGCAATGAAGGCCGGCTCCGCCGCCCGCTACGGTCACGACAAGAACGACAACACGCGCAAGGTCGCCGCCGAAGGCATCGAGGCGTTGAAAGAAGTGTCCGGTTCGATCGACGACGTGCTCGGCCAGCTCATCGGCGGCGTGCAAAGCGGCCTCGGCTATCTCGGCGCCCCGACTCTCGCCGCCCATCGCCAGCGCGCCCGCTACATCCGGGTGAGCCCCGCCGGCCAGCGCGAAGCCGCCCCCACGACGTGATCGAGATCAAAGCCCACAAAGCGCACGTCTGAGCAGGGGCCATTCTCCTGCTCCTGCTCGTCCTCGTTCTCGTCCTCGTTCTCAACCCGCCCGCCCGCACTCGGCTCGGCACCACGCCCGAGCCCGCTAGCCCCACCGAAAACGACAACGATTTCGAACCACGCCAGCCCCACGACACCCCATGCTCCCGCCCCACATCCACGAGGTTCACGCAGGGATGGCGCTCGGGCTAGTGTCCGCGGATGGAGTCGTCGGCTGGGCGGGCAACGTTCTGAGCCAAGACTGCGACACCAAGAGCCTTAGGATCCTGGCGGGCCTCGAGCCCCCGCTCGACCACAACGAAGTGCAGCAGCTATTCGCGTTGGTATTCAAGGAGCAGGGTATCCAAACCCGCCCGAGCGATCAGCATGTCGCCTTGTACACGACGTCCCTCCTCGAGGAGATGCGGCAGGGCAAGCTAGCCCGCAAGGAGACGCTGCGCCGCCTTGCGGATCTGCACCTCGCGCGCCACTACGACGACCAACTCAGAGACTTCTATCTTCTCTACCACGCGAAGTGGGATCTCGAATCCGAACCGGTACAATGGTATTGGGCCAATGCAGATCGTTCCAACATCGACCGGGTGATCGACGAGTATGCCGCAAGTTGGCTCGGCCGGCATCCCAGCGAATCGTCCCCCTAACCCCCCGCCTTCTCCGCGCTCGCCAACACCGTTCCCACCCTTTTTCCTGCTTCGTTCCCCTCCTTCGCCAAGGCTTCGGAGGGCACGCCACCGCTCTCACATTTCCGTTCGTTCTCCTACTCGCTCTCTCCTTTTCGCCGCCGTCCGCTATTCTGCCATTCCGCAATCAGAGATCCGCAATCCGCATTTTATCCGCGCCATGCTCACTCCCATCACCAGCCAACTCATCGCCGACGTCGGCATCAGCTTCGGCGACGAAGGCAAAGGCCGCCTCATCTCCGAGGTGGTCGAGGAACTGCGCGCCACCCCCGGCGGCAAACCCGTCTCGGTGGTATTGAAGGTCAACGGCGGCGCCAACTCCGGCCACACCACGGGCGGCATCAAGCTCAACCTCCTGCCCGCCGGCATCATCGAGTCGAGCGTGCCCCACCTCGCCATCGGCAGCGGCGTCGTGGCCGACCCGCGCAAATTCTGGTGGGAGATCAAACCGCTCGAACAACGCGGCTTCAAGGTCGTCGAGCGCCTCGCCATCGACGAGCGCACCCTCGTTTCCGACCTCACCCACCGCCTGCTGGATCTGGCCTGGGAAGAGTATCGGGTGCACGTCCTCGCCGAGGAACCCCGCGGCTCCACCGGCCGCGGCATCACCCCATCCTACAACGACGAGACTGGCCAGTGGCAGATCTACTACGCCGACTTCCGCGGCTCGCGCGAGGCCTTCGCCCGCAAGCTCGCCGGCCGCGTCGACCGCGCCCTGCGCACCATCCAGCACGTCTGCCGCGTGAGCCCGGAGACTTGGGACAGCTTCTTCGCCAAGCTCACCGCCGCCGAGCAGCGCGCCAACGCCGAGGCCATCGAGGCCGGAGTGTTCACCGCCGCCGAATTCGACTTCCTACGGTTCAAAGGCGCCACGCCCTTCACCCTCAATCTCGAGGCGCTCACCGAGGTGTATTGGCAGGCCGGTTCCACCCTCGCCCACCGCGTGGTCGAAGTGCGCGAGCTCGTGCTCAAGGAAATCCTCGCGGGCCGCTCCATCGTGGGCGAGTTCGGCCAGTCCTACTGGCTGGACAAGCGCCGCGGCTTCTCGCCCAACGTCACCGCCTCGCACACCTACACGCCCGAGTTCTTCGAATCCATCGGCATTCCGCTGCAGCCCCTGCACGTCTTCGGCGTGGCCAAGGGCTACGACACCAAGGTCGGTACCCACACCTTCCTCACGCAGATGGACGACGCCCATCCGCTCGCCAAGAAGCTCAAGCAGATCGAGTTCGGCACCTCCACCGGCCGCCAGCGCATGGTCGGCTGGTTCGACGCCGTGGAAAAGGGCGACGCCCTGCGCTACGGCGGCTACCACGACGTGATGATCAACAAGATCGATGCGCTCACCTGGGCCGGCGACTGGAGCGAGGATCTGCTCCTCTGCACCGGCTACCGCACCACCGACGGCAAGACGCTCCGCCACGTGCCGCGCCACGAGGAAGTCCGCAAAACACTCACGCCGATCTACGAGCGCCACCTCGGCTGGGCCGAGGACATCTCGACCGCCCGCCAGTGGGCCGATCTGCCCGCCGCCGCGCAGCGTTATGTCGCCGCGATGATGAAAGCGATCGTCGGCTGCGCCTACGCCGGCGAACCGTTGCCGGCGGTGTTGCCGAATCTCCGTTACCTCGGGGTCGGCCCGCTGCCCGCGCAGATCATCAAGGACGTGCCCGCCACCGCCGAGCTGCTCAAGCTCGCCTGAGGCGGAGGAGGACACGGAGGCGAATCCGTGTAACTGGATGACGAAGTCATTCAGCCTGTCCGGGCATTTCCGGTTAGCCCGCTGGTCCCATTCGTGGGTGTCGCAGGCGTCCCTGCCTGCGTGCTGGTCGTAGCGACGTTCTGCGTAGCTGTTCTGTCTCTAAGCCGCAGATAGCACTGCTTCATTGTCCATAATATAATGACCAAGAGAATTGCCTGAATCCATCCAAACACTTTCCATAATGCGTCGTATAATCCTGCATCTCTTTTCGGATCGAGTTGCTGCAGGACTCTTCTTGCGAAATCGACAGTGGCCCAATGCGAAAATGCGGCAAGCGGGATGGCAACCCAGCCTTTCCGTATCACAACGACCGCCGCGATTGGGAGAATGAACGCAAGCGAAGTATAGATAATGTCTGCTTGGTGCGCGGTCATATCTTCTGCCGAACGCTCCGGATCAGCCGCGCCGAACACCGGATACTGAGTTTGAAAAGGACATCGTAGAGGCGTTGGGCTGTGACCGCTGGTTCGGCCCACTCTGTTTTTTCTTCCGGATAGCCAGACCAAAGCCACGCCGCCGAATAACCCGAGGAGAACCCAGTAAGCGATCACGCACCACGGAAGCATTCCCCAAGCTGCATCGCCGGACGGTCCAATCCCGAATGTGGTGCAAACATAGAGGATCCAAAACGCCGGTGTGTAGAGTATCGATCCTAGAATCGGCATACTCGCGATCCACTCCATCACCCCGTTGCTTTTGTGCCACCACATCGCGTCGGCCAGAAAAACACCGAGCCCCGAGCTAAGGAGGAGTGGAACCAGAAAGAGTGCTCTCGCGGAGGACTTCATTTGGCTAACGCTTACGGATGAGCCACGCCGGGCGGCGGGCAGTGATTGGAAACCGGGCACTTTCCCGGCGTTGCGCTCTGGCCGCTGGTTAGCCCTCCGTTTCTCGTCGTGAGCTCCTCAACAGGGATGCATCGCGCAGAATAGAAGACTCGGAAACGCGCACCAACCTCTTCACTCAGCCGCTGGCACAGGCTGCGGCCTACGATATCGAACTCCTTCTTCTCTTCTTCGGTCCAGGTGGTCGCAGCCGGGTCACTGACATTCAGATGTGAGTCGTACGTGGCCGCCCAATCTTCCAGCGCGCAAGCCAACTCCTCGGTGACGCCAAGCTTGCGGGGATCAAGATTCCCGATCTCGCCATCGTGACGCCAGATCGGCCAGCTGCCATAGTCTGGCATGAGCTTGAGCGCTGGAGACGGCATGATCCTTTCTCGGCTAACGTCACAGGTGAAGCATGGCGGGTGCCTGAGATTGATTGGAAGGCGGACACTTAACCGCCATTGCCTCTGGTGGCTTGTTCGGCTGCTGGATTTCTGCGGGATGGATCACTCGAAGGAACGGCCACGACTGCGGCGGGACATCGTCGATCATCACGTCAGGCTTTGGGAGGAAGCCGACAAAGCAGGCGGCGATGCCCAACTCTTCCGCTGACGTCTTCGCGTACTCTCCACCGCCGCTGCTCCAGCAGTATAGCTCCCAACCTTCTTCTTTCAGCGCTTTGACGGCACGCACGACATTGACGATCGGAATGCGCTTCGTGCCGGCGGACTGAGGTGGACCCCGGAAGTTGGACAGCGGGGATGGTTAAGTTCAAACCATCCAAGATCCAGTCATGTCCAAGAAACGTCGTACGTTTAGTCCCGAGTTCAAAGCCCAGGTCGGGCTCGAAGCCTTGAAGGGCATCGAGCCGGTCCACGCCATCGCCGCCCGGCACAAGGTGCATCCGGTGCAGGTGAGCCAGTGGAAGAAGGAAGTCTCCGAACGCCTGCCCGAGGTGTTTGGTCAAAAGCCGGCGGTCGATCCGGCCCAGTCCATTGCCCGAGAGCGAGAGCTGTTCGAGGAAATCGGACGGCTCAAGATGGAGCTCGAATGGCTCAAAAAAAAAGTTGGTCCACTTGGGAACTGAGGAGCGCCGCAGCATGATCGAGCCCAAACATCCCAAGTTGAGCGTGAGCCAGCAGTGCGCGCTGCTGGAATTGCCTCGCGCCAGCTACTACCGCCAACCCCAGCCGGAGAGCGACAAGAACCTGCAGCTGATGCGCCTCATCGACGAAACCTATCTGGAGTACCCGTTCTTTGGATCGCGGCAGATGCGCAACTGGCTGCGCTTGCGGGGTCACCGGGTCAACCGCAAGCGGGTGCAGCGGCTGATGCGCCAGCTCGGATTGGAGGCGATCTATCGCAAGCCCAACCTATCAGCGGCCAACCCGCAGCACCGGGTCTATCCGTACCTGCTGAAAGGACTGATCGTCGATCGACCCAACCAGGTCTGGGCCACCGATATCACCTACCTGCCTATCAAGGGCGGCTTCGCCTATCTCTGTGCGGTCATCGACTGGCACACCCGTCGGGTACTGAGCTGGGAGCTGTCCAACACGCTCGACGCGACCTTCTGCGTGCGAGCCGTACAGCGGGCGATGGCGGAGTTCGGCATCCCGGAGATCTTCAATACAGATCAGGGTTGTCAGTTCACCTCGGCCGAGTTCACCAAGGTGCTGCTCGACGCCAAGGTGAAGCTGTCCGATGGACGGCAAGGGCCGGTGCCTGGACAACGTGTTCGTCGAACGCCTGTGGCGATCGGTGAAATACGAGGAGGTCTATCTCAAGAGCTACGAATCGCTCATCGACGCCCACGCTCAGCTCACCGCCTACTTCGAGTTCTACAACGAACGCCGCCCCCACAAGGTCCATGACGGAGTGCCCCCTGCCCGCGTCTATCGCGCCCTCCTCAACCACCGGGCGGCCTGAACGGCGGGGAGGCTGCTGCCTCCCCGTCCACCCCTCCGCTGAATCCAGAAGGCGGGGGAGGAGCCAAGCCCCTCCCCCTGCGCCCCCTCCCTTGTCTTTACTTTCCTTGTTCAATCCATAACTAACCAACCCGTCCCCGCTGTCTCGTGTTCGGGGTCCACCTCAGACCGGACGAGCGTGTCATCGACATCAACGTAAGCGACTTTTGCCATGTACTTCTTCTTTCGCCGAACGTTTCAGGTGTACCATGCCGGGCGGCTGGCGGTGATTGGAAACTGGGCACTTTCCCCGGCATTGGTACTGGTGGCTGGTTCGGCCATCTTTTTCACCACTCCAGCTGAACCCGGCTAATGTCGCGGATCGTTCCGCTCCAGAGCTGCATCTGACTCCGGCCTCCGACGAAAACACCTTCAAGCATGACATAGTGGCCGCTCAACTTCCTCAGGATGTCTTCTTTCGCCTTCTCGTCTTGGGTCAGCTCAAGTCGGAGCCCATTCCGATAGAGGCCCCGACGATAATCCTCTTCATGAAGGTAGATCGCATTCCCTTCGTACTCGATCCAGAGGAACCCCTCGATACGGACCCGCCGACCGGCCAGCTCATTCGGAGCCGCGAGAAGCCGCACGATGGAAACGCACTCAAGCCCATCGCCGCGGGGCTCATCAAACTTCGGTTCCTGGAATCTCGGCAGCCAGAAGCGGTACGTCGAGACGCCCCACGGAATGGCAACCGCCAGCGCCGCCACACACACCAATGAAATTCCTAGACGCTTATGCTTCATTGGGATTTTTGCCGAACGTCAGAGGTCTGCCGCTCCGGGCACCTGATCGTGCTTGGAAGGCGGACTCGCTACCGGAGTTGGCAGTGGTGTCTTGTTGGCCTCCGGTTCTTCTTCGCGAATGAGGTAGGTGTGATCTTCGAACACATACGATACTTCCCTCTTTTCGATATCCACGGTCGTACACCCAACCCGCATCGTCACGGTGCCGGACTTCGCGCGGAAAGCGTCTCTGAGCTCGGGGAAGCGGGCAGATCGAATCTCATGCAAGCCGTGCAGTGCGTACGCTTGCGCTTGGCTGTTTCCAACGTGGTAGAGCGCAACGAACGAACACTCGGGCGAGAACGAATTCCGCAACCGGATGTACAGACGCTCGCCCCGGGATGTCGCAACTCCACCGATCGCTAACTCTGGCCAGATCGCCAGACGCCAAAACCCGATGGTGAAGACCGGGCACACTTCGGCGAGTACCAGAATCGACAGTGCTCCCAGTAGAAAGCCGACAAAGTGTTTTCGGAGGAAGGTCATCTTTCGCCCAACGCCACTGCTCAGCCACGACGAATCGCGGACGTTGATTGGAAAACGGGCATCATAGAGTCGTTGGATGTGGCGTCTGGTTAGCCCAGTTCTTTCCCCATTCGTCGTGGGAATAGAATGTGTAGACGCCACCGGACGATCCGAGAATATGGCAATCGGCCAACATAAGGACCGCGAAGACGGCGATCGAAATAGCAGTGTCGAACTCCTCCTTCTGAATGAGGTGACATGGTCGCTGCATGATGGACTCGCCGACACCGTAAGAGAGGCGAAAGCGCTCGAAGATGTGCCACCGCTGCCCCGACTGCCAAACGTCCCAATCGTCGAGCCAGATGCACACTTCTTCTTCCTTTTCGAACCGTCGCATGTGACCTCGGACCAGCGCAACTCGCTTTCCGGCGTCTTCGGGTATCGCGAACTCCTTAAGACCGTCAGCACCTCGCAAAGCAGGTAAGCCAAACTCCCCGATAGCGAACCCATGTTCGGCGCACCACGCTTGGGCAGTTGAGAGGTCGACGGCCTTCATATTTGGCTAACGCCTCAGGTCTGCCACGCCGGGAATCGGACGTCGCTTGGAAAACGGGCGCTTCTACCGGCGTTGCGCAGTGGTGACTTGTTCGGCCCGTTCTTCATGGCTTAGTGATTTCCCGGCGGACCATGCGACCACCAACCATCCGGGAGAATAATGATGTAGGTCACGGAGAGGGACCCCGAGGAGGATAAGAATGCCGCGCATCTTCTTACTTCGTACCCGCCAGCCTAAGACGCTCGCAGCAATGGAACCAACCGCAATCGTCGGCAGAACCAATGGACTTCCGTTCGCGAAGAAATCACCGGGCGTGCTGTACGCCCAAAAGGCCCAGATCAACGTAGCAGCAGAAAACCCAGCGATGGCTGCGAATGCTCCGGTAACGACGATCTCTTTCTTCGAAAGGGCCATTTTCTTTGCGCCGAACGTCAGAGGCCTGCCATGCCGGACACCGGACACAGCTTGGAAGAAGGAGACTCTCCCGGCATTGGCAGTGGTGTCTTGTTAGGCATTCTTTTTCTGCCAGCAGGTGAAGCTATTATTGCTGGTACAGCCCATCGCACGGATCACAGCGTCGTGATTGAAGTCGGGCAAGCTCTGCAGGCGCTCAAGCAGCTCTTTACTGCCCTTTGCGCCATGCGGAATCGAACAGCCTTTCTCTTTGCTTGGGGCCGAGCAGAAGGAAATAAACGTCCTCTTGGAACGGACCCTCGTCCGTCGTGACAATGCCAACCTCGATCAGATCTCGCCAGGCGATCCCCTCGACACGGTCACGGTAGCGGAATACGACGCGGGAATCGTCGAAATCCACGCTGCCAAGAGGCTCTACCGGCGCTTCTTTGCGTCTCTTGAAGAGTGATGCGAGGAATCCCATGCTTTCTTTGCCTAACGTCAAAGCTCAGCCACGACGAACCGCGGACGTTGATTGGAAATCGGGCATCATAGAGTCGTTGGATGTGGCGTCTGGTTCGGCCGCACCTTCATTTGACAGTGCCAGATGTCGTCTTTTCTGCTTTTGAAAAGTACATTCTTCTCCATAGCCAGCCCAGCCCGAGCGCAACCACAATTGAAGCCGTTAAGGCACCGAGGACTTCTGGAGCATGCCGTCCGCCATTTCTCATATCGAGGATGAAAAGCACGATGCCAGCAATGGCTCGTAACGCGGCAAGTGCGGCAGTGAGCCCAACGAGGATAAGCAATAGTATTCTCTGCATAAATTTGTCGCCGAACGCCTCATAGGTCAGCCATGCCGAACTGCGGACTTTATAGTTGAAGAGGACATCGTAGAGGCATTGCGCTGTAGTGACTGGTTCGGCACTTTTATTCTTCGGGCCTAAATATCAGGACGCTGGAAAAACTCTTAGAAGTAGCGCCGAGGCTTTCCATCGACTTCAGAAGCGACTCGGTGGCCTCGCTATTCATGTTTCGTTCGTTTTCGTAGGTGTAATTGTAGTAAAATCGACCCAAGCGATCGATGATCTCTTTCTTCGCCCGCGTATCCTCGCCTGCGTCCAGAGCTTTGAGAACTTCGATCAACAGCGAAAGATGATCGTTCGTCCTAGCCTCGTCATTTGCGAGCAACGGCTTCATCTGTGCCATGAAGCTCTGCATTTCCGTTTCGCTCGCTTTCAGGCGTGAAGAGCGAGTAGTGCTTCCCGAGGAAGAACGAGATGAGACATGCGAGCACCCCCATCGATATCCACAAGGCGATCATCTTGCTTTTCATTCTTGCCGAACGTTCCGGGTCAGCCACGGCGAACCGCGGATATTGAGGTTGAAATGGACATGATAGAGCCGTTGCGCTGTGACCGCTGGTTAGGTGTCTTCATGCATCTCGCAGATGACGCCTGTGCCATCAAGCAGGCGACGGATTTCTTCGAGAACCTGATCTCCGTTCCTCGAACCATAGCAGTAGAGGTAGAAAGGAAACCACTTCTTTCTTCGTAGAACACATCGGGGTGCTCCTCTCATCGTTGCAAACCAGAAGAACCTCTGAGCCAGGACGCGCGAACTTGTAGTATTCGCCACCTCCCCAGATTCAGTCCTTCCCGCAACTGGGCAGTCCCAGCCACGCAACACCGAGTCACCAATCTTTCGGGCGACGTCTTCAAGCGATCCTTCGATTTTAAGATACAAGTGCATCTCTTGCACCTAACGTTCGAGGTCAGGGACGGAGGGCCTCAGGCTGAATCGAAGAGGACGGGGACGTTCCCTCCGTTCCCTGTAGTGGCTTGTTCGCCTCATCTTTGTATGTGGCAAGAACTTCGTCCGGAATCACACCCATCGGGAACGGCAACAACTGACCCTTGCTTCCGACGGTCGCAAGGCCGACCCCCATCCACATATGAATCGGACCCGTCATGGCCGCGAATGCATGGAATCGCCCTGTCAGCCGGTAGTACAAGATCCCACCTGGCCTTTGGGTCTCGGGATAGAGCGTCTTGATGCGAACCAGAGGATCCTCGCGCATGTAGTAGCGACTACCATCTCTTTCGAAGCGGAGAATATAGATCCCCGCCGGCAACTCGACCCACTCGGACTTCGAGAGCCCCTGACCAAAGACTTTCACCGTAGTCCCAACAGAAATTTCTTTCGGCGGGCTGGACAGGAGCGGTCGGCGATCAACGCTTGCGCAGCCCGAGATCAGAACCGTAAGGAGGAGGAATGCGACGATCTTCATTTGGCGAACGCTACAGGTGTGCCATGCCGGGAACCGGACAGCGATTGGAAAAGCGACGTGATCCCGGCATTGGCACTGGTGTCTGGTTGGGCTGTCTCTTCTCACCATAGCCTCCACCATGACCGTGGCGTCCGGAAACCCGAGACGAACTTGCGGATCCTCGGAATCGCAGCAGTACCAGCCGCGCTAAGAACGAACACATCCCGATCGTCCCAGTCGAGCGATCCCCCGGCAACAGCGCATAGACCCTTTCCGAAACTATTCAGATCGAACGGCTCTACTTCCGTGTCTATGCTCAGTGGCGGCAGTGCGGCAAATACGAGCGCGAATGAACCATCAGAAGGCGCATCATCACGGGCTCAGCGATTGGATCGAATCCAGTGATGGTCTCGGATACAGCCGGTCGTGCAATGCCCCCTGCCCGAATCTCAGAATACTTTCGCACAACCGATGTACGCCCTGGATGCCCTATGTGAAGCTCGACTTCTGGAAGCAAAGAAACCGGCGACTGTGAATCAGTATCTCGCGAAACTGCCGAGCACTGGCCGGATAGTATCCAGTCAAAGACCTTCACTTTGCTAGGATGAATCCGGGCAAGAACCATCTCCGGCGATTCACTGAGGTCGACGAACTTACTGAACATCGCCTCGACAACCAGTGTTCCAGCCGGAGAAGCGACCGTATTGTCAACGCGTATCGATATCTTCTCCCCGGTCGTGCTGTTTGAAACGTCCATCTTCTTTTGCCCAACGCTTCAGTTCAGACACGCCGGGCCGTGGACTCCGAGTTCGGAGGCGACACTTTACCGGCGTTGTTCTGTGACGACTTGTTCGGCTCTGTCTTTATTTCTTTCTGAAATATCGTCGGCAACGGTTCTTGTTTCAAGACACCATTCCATCCTACAATAACGTCAGACCAATCTGCCGAAAACAAGAATTCCGCACCACGCATACGCAATGAGGTGATGGGTGTTCGAGCAGGATGCTATGTGCAGTAGCTTCCTTCCGGTCACGAAACCAGAACACTATAAGCAATATGTATTCGCCCGACGGGATATTCGCTAGATAACCGTGACAACATTACAACCCCGCTCTTGTGTATTTTCAAAACTTCACCGGTCTCTGCGCGATAGTTTCCAACGAAAGGGTGCGTCACGCATCCGCTCAAGATGAACGCTGTGCTGAGAAGAAAGGGAAGAAAACGGTGCATATCAGCCGAACGCTTACGGATGAGCCACGCCGGGCGGCGGGCAGTGATTGGAAACCGGGCACTTAACCGGCGTTGCGCTCTGGTCGCTGGTTCGCCCTCCGTTTTCCAGTTCCGCGGCAGGAAAGAGCCTGCCGGTCGTCGGCAACTCGGTCGGAGTCTCTCGGCCATCGACGCTCCCTACCTCGAGCCCGGCAAGTCGATCACCTCGGGCCACCGCCACCACACCGCACAGCCCGCCGGACGGTGTGCGGTATAAGAAATCGGCGACGGGAAACAGACCCTTGTCTTCTTCTTTCAAACCGTCGACGGCCAGATCGACCGTCGCACAGCCGCCGCAGCCGCATCGCCCTGAAACCCTGGCACGATCTGTTTGCGGCAGGAAATCTCGCCCACGCGTCTCGCCATGCTCCAGCAACCAACGCAGCAGGATCTTCTCGCTTTCGATCAGCGGTCGATCCTCAGCAATCGTCTGGATGTGAGTCGGCATGCTTCTTCCGGCGAACGCTTCAGGTCTGCCACGCCGGGAATCGGACGTCGCTTGGAAAACGGACACTTCTACCGGCGTTGTGCAGTAGTGACTTGTTGGGCTTTTTTTCATTGCAGGGTGACGAGACCCAGATCGTGAACCCGCCCATCAGGATCGCGATAGCGTACCTTGTATGTGCCGGATCGGATCGCGCCTAGGTCGACCGAACCGACATAGCGGGATTCCTTCAAGCCGGGTGGCGTCGTGAACACGGCGGTGAGATAGATCGAATCCGCTTCGGTCACAGCTTTCACGTCGTAGAGCCACTGGCCTGAATGCACAAATGCTGTGCTAAATCCAATGGGCAGCCGAAACCGTTCGCCCTCCTTCACGGCAGAGCCAACACAGATCCCGTCGATCGCGAAAAAGCTGCGCGGCTTCTTTTCGAGACAGCCGCTGAGCAGACCGAGCATAGCAAAGATGGCGACGAATCGTTTCATTTTTTCGCCCAACAGAGTATTATGGCGCAACGAAGTTGCGTGATATCCAAACGCCTTGCGGGCCGGTTTTGGGGGTGAATGCTCTCATCGTTCGCTACTGAAGTCTCTGATCGATCGGGCCTTGGAAATCAAGGACTGACTTGGGAGCTCGCGGGACTGGCGAAAAGTGCTCCCCGAAAACATGCAAGAAAACGGGCCCGCCCAGGTTTTGTCGCGCCGGGGATAACCTTCACCGGTCGATAAGGTACGGAGAAAAGGGCGTGCAGCGAGGCGAGTGGAGCAAGGGCCGTGGTTGGGGACGTGCGCTGGATATCTGATTGGTAGATGGCCAGTTGCGGCGTTGGTTGGCGCGGCGTGAGAGTGCGCGGGAGGAGAATCGGTGTATGTCAGAAATCAAATTACGGGAGCCAAGCCGGAGCGTTGTGCAATATGGCAGCATGCATGATATCAGGGATTGAAGAGCACGGATCCGAACAGCGCCGGAGGGACGGAAGCGGCCAAAAGTCTCGGTCATTGAGGAGGTTCCGTGAACCAGAGGCGTCCGTTGCCGATGATGACAGCCCTCTCCATAACACTGTTATTCCGGCGTTGTAACCCGAGGCCGAGGCGGGCGGCGGGTCTAAGGCAGCGAAGAATGAAGAGGGCAGAACGAAGGGGCCGCGGAGGGTCGGAGGAGGCGGCCCCAGGCCTGAACGGCTGCGCCGTCCAACAACGCCGGAGGCGGGGTGGACGAAGCTCTGGCGAGCTTCGCTACGGGCGGAAGACGTACAGGCCACCTCACCGCGGTGGCCTACACGGCCTACGTCCCAACGAACGTCGCTACGACCGGCACACAGCCAGGGCCGCCTGCGCCACTCCAATTCCTCCGTGATCTCCTCCCCCTCCGTGACCTCTGTGACCGGGTCGGTTTAGGGTTTTGAGTTTCGCGTTTCGGGTTTCGGGTTTCGAGTTTCAAGAAATCGATCCTGCCGTTCCTTGCGGCTAACCTCTTCCGAACCTCTGTGCTCTCAGTGCCCTCCGTGGTGAATCGGCAGTAGCGAGTCGTGGGTAGCGTGTAGCGAGCATCCAACTCCGGACGGCCATCTCACCGCGGTGGACTACAGGCGAGCGGGGGCCTGACGAAGCTCTGGCGAGCTTCGTTACAGCCGGAACGCAGGCAGGGACGGCCCATGCGGCGAACCTCCGCGTGTGCCGGCCCGGTGCTGCTACTGAACCGAGATGGTATTCACGATGAACGTTCCGCCCGCGCAGACCAAGCGCAGACCATGAGTGCCACGCGCGAGACTTGGCGTGATAACCGACACAGCGTCTCCGCTCGCCGGCACCGCGATGGTCCCGAGCTTCGCACCATCCACATAGACGTCCAACTTGGCTCCACTGGTGCCTTCGCTCACGTTCACCGTAAGAGTGTAGGCCCGGGCCTCCATCACCCGAACCACATAACAGTTCCAGGTGTGTCGAGCGTATGAATATCGCGCGCCTCCACCGCCCCAGCCCGGGGGAGCGTTCTGCCCGCTGCCAGAGAGGGTCGCCGGCAACGGCGTGCCATAGGTCGACTCTTCCCGGGTCGCGGCACCCAACCGGGCAAGCCCCAGCATCTTCGGAGTCGTCCACGTATCGTAGACATCGTGGAGGAAACCCCACTGGTAGTCGCCCGAGAGCTGGTAGTACACCAGAAGATCGCCGGCCGTTTGGTTCCAGACGGTATGGTGCTCCGCGATCTCCTCTGTCGTCCGCGGGTCGGCAATCGAAGCCGCTTTCACCGACTCGCTCCTTCCGGTGATATCCAGGCTGGGGCCACCTTCGTAGGCAATGCGCTTCAGGCCGAACGCGAGAACGAGATCGACGTCCCGCGCAAGCATGCTTTTCCACAGGCCCGAGTCGTAGGTGTAGCTATCCCAGATCGTGCTAAGGGTCAGGTCGGCGCTGTCGTTCTGTGGGTTGTAATAGGCCGAACCGCCCGCGCCGTAGACATAATAGTTGAGCGGCCTCGGCACCGACACGCGCGCCGGATTGTTGTAATATTCCTCGGCCAATTTGAACTGCTGCAAGGTGGGTCCATCGGCGTAGCCGAGTTGACTCATGAGCACAACGCGCACCCGGTCGCCCATGGCGTTGTCGCCGAAGACGGCCCGGAAGGTGTTGCTAACATCGATCGTCCGCTTGGTGATACGGCGCCAGGCCCACTCCCAATCATTGGCGGCAGCACCGTCGTAATTGAGAGGCGAGTTACCAGCAGCGACCTCAGCGATCGCATCCTCATGGTTTTTCTGAGACTGACCGAAGTGGCCGTTCGTGTTCCAAATCTCGTTGCTGAACTCAACGTACAGCCGGAGCCCCTCGGCCAACGGTGGATAGACGGGATTGGACTGCGGGCCGGTGTAGGGGTCGCGGCCATCGGAACCATATCTACAAATCTGTGCCAGCTTAAGGACATAGTCATCGGTCGCACCGACCGGCACACAAATCCATGCGTCCTTACCAACTTCGTTCGCGAGGAGGATTGCGTACTCGAAGCAGCCGCCGCGTCCCTGCCATCCACCGGTCGGAAAAGTCGTCGGATTGCCCACCTGCTGCGAAGCGTGCGTGGGCCGTGTGCGCGAGTCCCAAGTCGTCTGCGGATTGCTGTTGGTCGCCAGCCAATCCATGAACCGGAGCACACGCACAGACGCGAGCGAAGCCTTGAACTGGTCGGTGAAGACTTCCGTGTCATAGGTCGCCGTGCCACCCGGAACCCGCGGGCGAATCAAGCGAACACCGGACACACCGGTCCCGACTCCGCTGCCAGGAGTGCGCTTGGTACCTGTGAAAGAAAGCCGGAGTCCGGATCCATCGGTGCTCCGATAGATGAGATTGGCCGTCGTCGTATTAGTAGCGGCATCATAAGTCATGCCCGCTACAGAGGCATCGCCCCAAGCGGTCTTGATGACCGCTTCTCCGGCAAAACTCAAGCGGTAGGTGCCATGCATCCGGTCGATGCCCTGCCAGACGACCACATCCGCATCCTCCAATGGCCAACCATCTGCGTCGACCTTGGCTAAGGTCTCTGTACCCGGCACGAGAAAGTCCCGGGCTAGCTTCATCACATCGGCGAGCGCACGGCAACGATCCCAGTCGAGGGAAGAGCCCACCCCAATGCCGAGGTAGGCAGCGTTGGTAACCTCGCCGGTGGTGATGACGTAGCGGGCCTCCACCACGCCGCTGGAGGGCATCCCGTCCAGCAGCGCGATCACACGGAGGGTTACGCTCGCGGAAACCGTGAGAGGCCCAGTATAGTCTATGCCGTTGTTGGCCGAAGGGGCCGAGCCGTCAGTGGTATACCGAAGCGTGGCACCGGAAGTCGCAGTGGTTAGAACGACGATTTGCGTTACGTCATAACTTCCGCCCGGAACCGAGAACTCCGGAGTCGCGACAGCGGCGTCGGTGGTCACCCGAACACGGAGAAAACGTGCCGCTGTGGACCCGACATTAATGGTATCCGGACAGGTCACTTCTTGGCCGGGGGCACCGGGATTGGTAGCAATCCCGGACCACGAGCGGAGATCATCGCTCGCCTCAACGAGGTAGTTCAATTCGCTGCGTGCACGAGAAAAGGTGACCTGCAGACGAGCACCGGAAACCTGCCCGACTGGTTCCGGTGCGGAGGTTGGATCGGTGGGCACGCCGGAGAACGCGTACTCACGGAAGTTCCCCAAGCCGTCGCCGTCTGGATCAGCAGCCGGCTCACTATCGGGGGGCAACCCATGGCCGACCAACCAGTCTTGGAACGCATCCTGGCCCGTCGGGGCTGCAGCCGGGGCTGCACGGCTCGAGGCCGCCGAGCCCCAAGCCAACAGCAACGACACGACAAGAATGCTCAACCTCCGGCGTCGAGCCTTGTGGGAGAAAACGGGAGAGCACATCGTAGGATAACTGTTTATGCCAAGGGGTTGAAGACTGAGGCGTAACCACGCTCCCGGTTAAGCCGGAACCGCCTGCCGAGGCGCCGAAGTATTGCGCCTCTACTGCACTCGACAAGTAGTTACACTGTCACGGCGCAGTTTTTACATTGACGTCACAGATCATCAAGCACTGGACCAGGCCGCCCCAGGCCTGGCAGCAAGGGCGCCATGACTGCCGGATACGCTTGTTCGTTCTCAAGAGCGTGGAGGGACTGCCAGTGCGGGCGCGCGGTGCTCGCCAAGTCGAGTATCCACCGGGCGCGGGAAACAAACTGAGGGCTGAACCAGCGCGTACCAGTTGTTTCCACCCACCCACCCTCCGCTGCCGCGGAGTCAAACAGGGCGAACCGAATTCCGATTTTCGAAACGAAAATGTATCCGGTCCCGATGCCTCCCGCTCCCAATGCTGCATGCGGTGCACGGCGCCGCTTCGTATCGCAAGTTGGGAGACATCCGCAATTCACCCTACTTGACACCCGCCGGTCCGGTGCGCCCAGGGGATCGAGGCCGCCCACGGCTAGCTGCGCTTGATGGTGGAATTTTGATCACCCCGCGCCGGCTCACGCGGAGGTTCGCGCTCTCCAGACGTACAGGCCACCTCACCGCAGTGGCCTACACGGCCTACGTCCCAACGCGCGTCGCCACGGCCTGAACGCAGGCAGGGACGGCGCCACCCTGGAATCCCTCTGTGGCCTCTTCTGCCTCTGTGATCTCAGTGACCTTCCCCGATTCCGATTCTTTGCGGTCTTTGCGTTCCTTGCGGCAAAACAGAAGTAGCGAGGAGCGAGCAGCGAGTAGCGAGCATTCGACCCCGACAATCCACCTCGCCGCGGTGGCCTACACGGCGGGCCCGTCCTAAAGGAGCGGGCCACGTCGGAAACCGCATCCGCGTTATCCGCGCAATCCGTGGTGAATCTTCCGAGCGTTTGCGTTCGGAACGGTTAACCTCTTCCGAATCTCTGTGATCTCCGTGCCCTCTGTGGTGAAACTTCCGAATCTTTGCCTTCCTTGCTGTCACCTCCCGCCGAATGCCTTATCCGCATCTGAATCCGTGGTTCCCTGTCCTTGAGGAGTAAACCGCAGATGAACGCGGATAAGCGCAGATTGGCGGAGACCCTCTCGGCTCACGCGCAGGTCCGCCATCCGGACCGGCCACCTCACCGCCCCTACTCTTCACTCGTCAGCGCCCTCCCTTCTCCCCACACTCCGCCCACGCCATGGCTTCCGCCCTCGAAGAGCCGGTCTATCCCGTCGCCGGCAAACTGCACAGCCTGCGCGACCTGTTGGGCGTGTTCACCGACCCCGCCCACATGCTCGGCGGCCTCTCCCGCTTCTCCGACCTCCACCTCAAGACCGGCGAGGCCGCCCACTACCGCTACGACGGCGACATCATCCCCCTGCCCGACGCCACCGCCATGCGCCCGGAGGTCGCCGAGCGGCTCATCGGCGCGATGATTTCCCCGGCACAACTCGCCCAGCTCCAGACCAAGGCACCGGTGGATGTCGACGCCTCCTTCAGCTGGGCCGAGGGCGGACAGAATTTCCGTGTCAACGCCTTTCGCGACCGCGACGGCCTGGCCGCCGTCGTGCGCGTACTGCCCCACTACATCCCCCAGGCCGAGAGCCTCGGCCTGCCCGACGCCCGCGTGTGGCAGGACATCTGCGCGCTGCAGCAGGGCCTGATCATTGTCGCCGGTAACACCGGCAGCGGCAAGAGCACCACCATCGCCAGCTTCCTCCAGCACATCAACGAGCACCGCGCCGTGCGCGTGATCACCCTCGAGGACCCGATCGAATACACCTTCGCCAGCCGGCGCGCCCTCTTCTCCCAGCGTGAGGTGGGCCCGCACGTCCCCAACTTCTCCGCCGGCCTGCGCAGCGCCCTGCGCGAGGACCCCGACATCATCTTCGTGGGCGAGATGCGCGACCGCGAGACCACCGCCCTGGCCCTCACCGCCGCCGAGACCGGCCACCTCGTCTTCTCCACCCTGCACACCAAGGACGCCAAGGGCACGATCACGCGCATCGTCGACATGTTCCCTTCCGACCGCAGCAAGGAGATCGCCGCCCAGCTCTCCCTCAGCCTCTCCTACGTGATCGGCCAAAAGCTCGTCTCCCGGCAGGAGGGCGGGCGGCGCATCGCGGTGGAGGTATTCAAGAACACCACCGGCGTGGCCAACCTCGTGCGCACCGGCGTCTGGCACCAGCTCTACTCCCAGCTGGAGACCGGCCACAAGGACGGCATGATCACCCTCGAGCGCCACCTGCTCGCCCTGGCCCGCGCCGGCGAGATCTCCCTAGAAGAAGCCCGCCGCAACGCCAACGACCCGCAGGTCTTTGACCAACTCCTCCTCGCGAAGTGAAAAAAACCAAGCCCTACACCGTCTATTTCGCCGGCGAATTGTTCAGCGCGAAACACCTCATCGGCAACGCCTACCTCGCGGAGGCCATCCACGAGCGCTCCCACGGCCGCTTCCAGTGCCGCCTGCCCCAGGACTTCGATACCCGCCGCCGCAGCCTGCGCGGCATCCGCGACCAGAACCTCGACGCCCTGCTCGACTCCGACGTCGCCCTCTTCAACTACGACGGCACCGAGCTCGATTCCGGCACCGTGGTCGAGTTCATGTTCGCCAAGTTCGCCGACATCCCCGCCGTGCTCCTGCGCTCCGACATCCGCCGCGGCGGCGACCAGTTCCGCGAGCCATGGAACCTGATGACGAGCTTCTTCCCGCGCACCGTCACCGTACTTTGCGACAGCCTGCTGGACTACCGCGCCACCGCCCTGCGCCATAGTCGGCTCGACCCCTCCACCCGCCTGGCCGGCCAATACAGCACCGCCGGGGCGCAGGTCGTGTACGACCGCATCGCGATGCAGACCGTGCGCGCCCTCGACCGGGTGATGAAGACCGAGCCGCTCATGCCCAAGCACCTGCGCGAGGAGGTCTACCACTGGCTCGCGCTCATGCCCGGCATGCACGGCCGGCCCAAGGCCTTGCGGCGCACCTTTGAGCGCCACCTCGAGCGCAAGGTCGAGCGCGACCTCCTGTGACCGGCTGGCACGGGTCTCCCGACCCGTGAGCCTCGCCCTTCGTCCGCCCCTCGCGCCGTAGCGACGTTCGCGAGAACCTCGTGCCTGTCGTGGCACTAATCCTCCGACCCGCGAGCCCGGCCACCTGCAAGGACTCTCACCGCGGTCGCGGCGAGGTCGGCAGCCGCCAACCGCCTCGTGCTACTATTTCTTAGACTTCGGCGGAACTGGGGTCTGCCCTAACGCCGGATGCGCTCAGGTGGCACCGCTTGCCCTCATGAGGGACGAGAACTCGGCCAGCGGCAGGTGAGCACTTGCCGGTGGCCGCAGTCGGCGTGTCTGACCGCGCTGAGGTCAACGCGGTCCACCTCTGCGAGCCGATTGGGTGAGCCTCAACCGAGCGCCCCCTCCAGGCGAGCCGCGCCCTGGCCGGGCGCCACGCGCAGGCCATCGCCTGACGCTTCCCTGACAACTTCTGACAAAGTCTGACGTGGCCCTGACACATCCGCAGGGCGTTTCAGGTAAGGTGGGGACAAGCTCATCCCCTTCCCGTCGCCGAACCGCCCCGACCATGCCCCCGCCTCACTCCTCGCCTGCCACCGCCGGTTTGCCCGCCGGCCGGTGTCAACTCTCCCCTCCTAAGAAAATGGCAGGCCGCGCGTCTTCCCTGCAGCCATGATCCCCAAACTCCTCGGGCTCGCCACCGCCGGAGCCGGCACCCTCTTCGCCACCGGCATCGCCATCGGCCGCTGGTCGCCCTCGCTTGGCGCGTGGACGGTTTCCGCACCGGCGGCCACACTCTGCGCCCCTGCGACCTCCGCCCCTTTCGGGATGCCCCGCGCCCCCAACCCACTCACCACCACCGAGTTGGAGGACCGGATCGCCGCCATCGGCGCAACCGGAGCGTGGCGACTGAACAAGGAATGGGAGACCATTCTCAACGCCCTGGACGCCACCGCCATGGGGCCGGCGTTGGCGGCGATCGAGCGGCTGCCCGTGCGCGTACTGCGTGACCAACTGCACTGCGCGTTCCTGCAACGTTGGGCCGAAATTGAGCCCGCCCTCGCGTTGCGCCATGCGCAGGACCTCGCCGAGCCCGCCCGGCGGGCGCCGCCGTGCGGACCGTCTTTCGCGGCTGGGCCCACGTGGACCCCGCAGCGGCTGCGGCAATGCTCCTCCGTCTTCCCGATGATCGGATACGCCGAGAGCTGCTCCCGCCCCTCGCCCTTGAACTCGCGGCCCAGGCTCCCGAGGCCGCCCTCGCCTTGCTCCAGCACGCCGGAGCGACTGATCCGCGCCATCGCACCGCGACGGCCGTCTTCGCGATCTGGGGATCCCGTGACCCCGCCGCCGCGCTGGCGGCGGCCGCGACATTGTCCGGCTCCGCCGCCGCTGCCGCGCGGCTCACCGTAACCGAGGCCTGGGGCGCCGCGGACCCCCAGGCGGCGCTCGCCTGGGCGGAGCGCAACGCCAGCACCGCCGAGCGGAGCGCCGTGCGCCAAGCCGTCTTCGAAGGCTGGGCGACCAACGCCCCCGCCGCCGCCGCCGCCCACCTCGCCCGCCTGCCCGCCGGCCCCGAACGCGACGAGGCGAGCAAGGCGGTGGCGACGGCTTGGTTGCGTAGCGACTGCACCGCCGCGCTCAACTGGTGCGCCCAACAACCGGGGGCACTGCTCTCGCATTGGGAGATCACCCGCGCGCTCGACGAACCCGGCTCCCCCGGGCCCGCCCCGATGCTCGCCGCAGCGGATACACTGCCGCACGGATCCTTGCGCGAACAGGTCCGCGCCGAGGCGTTTGGGCGTTTCGCCCGCGCGGATCCAGCCGCGGCGCTCCAGTATGCGCGCCTGCAACCGGCCGGCACCGGCCGAGACAAGATGCTCATGCACTCGCTCGCCGCGCTGGCGGACACCGACCCCACCGCCGCCTTGGCCCAGGTGCGCGACCTGCCCGACGAGAAGCGGCAGGCGGTGATCGTCGCCGCCACCAGCAGCGCGGCCCAACGCGACCCCCTCAAGGCGTTGCCCCTGCTCGACCTGCTCCCGGCCGGTAAGGCGCGAATGGAGGCGGCCGAGTCCGTCGTATCCGCGCTTTCGGCCGAGGATCCCCGCATGGCGGTGGACCTCGCACTCACTTTCCCGGCGGGCGAGATGCAGCAGCGGCTGCTGAGCCGCGCCACGATGAGCCTCATCCAGCAGGATCCCCAGGCGGCCATGCAGTGGCTCGCCGAGTTGCCCGACGGCCCCACCAAGCGCGCGACCCTGGGAAACGCCTCCTGGGCGTTGGCGCACAGCGAGGGGATCGATCCGCAGGCCGCCGCCGGCTTCGCCCTCGGGTTGCCGCTTGGTCCGATGCGTACCAACGCCGTCACGCTCGCAGTGGCTCGCCTCGCCGCGCAAAACCAATCGGGCGCCGGCGCCTGGGTCCGGCAACTAACCGATCCGGATCTTCGCCGCGCCGGGCTCCGCAGCCTGGCCGGAGGCTGGCCGCAAACCGACGCCGCCAGCGCCGTCGCCTTTGCGCAAACCCTAGGAACTCCGGACGAGCGCAATAGCTTCATGGCGACGCTGGGTAGCCGACTCGCAGGGGAGGATCGGGAGGCCGCCACGGCGCAGGCGGCGAGCCTGCCGGCAGGCGCGACCCGCAATGCTTTCGTACAGGGGGCCGTCGATACACTGGCCCAATCGGAACCCCGGGCGGCAGCCGAACTTCTGGGCACGATGGGCCCGGGCGAGGCGCGCCAACAGGCCACGCTCACGGTCACCCGGCAATGGGCTGCGGCGAACCCGAGTGCGGCCGCACAATGGGTGCAAAGCCAACCGAACCTCCTCGGACAGGACTCCGTCTGCGCAGCGGTAACCCGTGGCTGGGCCGGGTGGGATGCCGATGCCGCCGCGCAATGGGTGGCGCAACTGCCCGCCGGCCAGGCCCGATCGGCCGCGGTAGTGGCGCTGGTTGAGGCCACTGCGGCGGCCACGCCCGAGGTGGCCGCTTCCTGGGTCGGGCAGATCCCCGCCCCCGAGCGCCGGCACCAGGCCATCGCCAGCCTCGCTGCACGCTGGCTGCAATTCGATCGCGTATCTGCCTCGACCTGGCTGGCGCAAACCGACCTGCCTCGCGACTCGATCCAGGCCCTGATGACCGGCAAGCCGGTCGCCGGCTCCATCGATGATGAAACCGTGATCCTCTCGCCGTTCGAACCAACCTATGGATACTAGGGAGCTTCGCGGGGGGGGCGATCGGGACGCCTCCGGCCCCCTCTCTCCGGCGACCGAACAGACGAACGCACCTTCTTGAGCGTCTGCTTGCAGTGCCGGACCTTGGGTCCGTGCCGGATCGGCGTGGACGACACGCCAGCAAGCCCGCTTCGTTGCGAGGCTCGCGAGGCACCCGCCCTACACCACCAGCGGAGGCGGACAGACTGGGTGCCCGGCGCACCTGGAACGCTTACGGCAACGTGCACTGCAGGCGCAAGAACTGCCGCGGCGCGGCACTCATCGCCGTGGTGGAGCGCACCGTCACGATCTCCATGCCGGCGGCGCCCGGCGTCACCGATACCTGGGCACTCCCGAGCAGGGCCCCAAAGCCCACGTCCGCCGCGATCTGGACCTGCGTCGCGACGTCGGTCGCCGAGAGGCGCCGCGTGAAGCGGATCGCCGGATAGTCGATACCGGAGTCGTTCACGGTGAGGCAGCTGATACCGGTGACTCCCGGCACCGCCGGATCGAGGCCGAGGAAATACTCCAGCAGATTGGAGATGCCATCGCCGTCCGGATCGGCCAACGGAGCGTCGTTGCCGGGGGCTAGCGCGTAGGTACCGATCCATCCCCAGTAGCCCGTGGCCGGCGGCGCGAAATACTCGAACGCGCCCAGATCGATCGCCAAGCCGAGCGGGCTGCGCAGATCCGCGCCGTTGAGCGCCAAGTGCGGCTGCAACTGCACCGGGTGCGCCGTCGCCACCGTCTGAATCACCGTGGGCAGCGCGGCGCCACCAACGTTCACGGCGGGCGAGGCGGCGAGGAGGCGGAAGTCATTCGCGGCCAGATTGGCGAACTGCGGGTTGGTCGTGAGCAGGGTGCCGAGTTGTTGGACGTTGAAGTGCGCCGTGTTCGCCCCGTACGCAGCCGCGCTGACCGGAGCACCAAAGGCCAGATTGTTGCCGCGCAGATTCAAGTGTCCGGAGACCTCCACCCAGCTGGTGTCGGGCGGCGTGGCACCGCCGGCATCGACCACGACGATGTTGTTCCAAGCCTCGACCGTCGTGCCGACCAGGGAAAGGTCGAACACGTTCTGTCGCCACTGCTGCGACTCCTGCTTGCCGCGGAGGACGACGGTATTGTTCCAGAAATAGAGGTGCGAGCGGTACGCGGCCTCGGGGACCAGCACGGGGGCGCCTGGATCCTGCTCTCCCCAGGTTGTCGCCTCCGTAATGGATGGGACTCGACGCGAAGCTGCTGGCCTGGGTGTCGTTCACGATCACGTTGCCGTAGGCAAAGTCGGTGCCGTACTCGGGCTGGGTGACAATCCCGTCGGTGTCCTGCTCCTCGCTGTAGACCCAGTCGATAGCCCGAGAGGAGCCCTCGACGTAGTTGTAGCGGAAGATCTCCCCAGAGCTGCGGCTCTTGTAGCTGGAACCTTCGGAGCCGGCCCGCACGCGGCCGATGTAATTGCCTTCGATGACAGGGAGGTGGCACTGCACGTAGAAGTTGTGCTCGTAGTAGGAGCCGACGACTCCATTGCCGTAGACGCGGCAGCCGCGCACCGTGACTCGCCGGCAGGTCTCCGAAAGCAGGCCGTCCTTGGCCATGGTGAAGATGCCGAAGGCATTGTCGTAGATGACGAGGTTCTCGAGCAGAATGTCGTCCCCGAGCTGCAACCAGACCCCGGCACTGCCGCTGTAGGTCGCCGTGCCGCCGGCGAGCGTAGTGTAGGAGTTGCCATTCGTGGCGCCGTGCAGCTCGAGGTTGCGGACCTCGATCCACCGCGGCGAATAGCTGCCATAATCGTCGTCGGGGCCGCGCTTGACTACGATACCGCCGAGCGATTCGCCGTACTCAGGGGAGGCAGGGTTGAACACATTGTTGTTCCCTCCGGGATTGGAGCCGGAAGCGGTGCGCGCGCCGTTAAAGTCGAAGACCGGGCGGTTGCCGGCGGCGTCGGTCACGCCGTTGACGACGATGGGCGCCGCCTGCGTTCCCTGCCCTCGAATGCCGATCTTCCAACGGTAAGGGGTGGCGCGCTGGTAGATGTTGACCACATCGCCCGCCTGCAACGCGCCCCAGGGCACGGTGTCGGGCTCGAGGTAGGTCTGGCCGGGGCCGACGTTGTAGGTGGCGTGCGAGCCGGTGCGAGCGGTCGTCACCGGCTTTCCGGGGATCGAGTTTGGGCCAGGGCCGACGGAGGCTCCGGCGAGCGCGAGCGCAACTAAAAGCAGATGACGAATGGCGGGGAATGAGTTCATGGGGGAGACAGAACGCTCCCGAAGCTGCCACGGCCGGCGGGGCCGGCTCCAGCCCGGGCCTGGTAACGCACTGGTGAAATCGGCTCGGGATCGGCCGACCCCGCCATCGTCATTGGAGATCTTACACCGCTGTCACATCATTCTTCCGCGCTTGGCGTAATCCTACGGCCGGCTTCGGGTAACTCCGCCGCCAGCGTGCCGCTTTTCGCTTTCCGGCGGCGCCCTGTTCCGCACCGCACGGTCCCCGTGCCGCTCGACTGCGCGCCCACCCAACGCTCCGACCACGGGGAGGACCACCGCGCCGGCTGCGCCGGCCGGGTTCAGCAAACCGATCGCATATCCGCAGGTCCCCGATCGAGGATCCGCCGGATGATTCCAAGCGCCTTCGCCAGCTCCGGGCGGTCGCGCGGCCCTCCGAGGCATAGCCGCGCCGCCTGGGGCAGGCCGGGCCCGGGCGCAAACGCCTCCGCCGTGGTGACCGCCACCCCGTCTTCCGCCGCCCGCAGGCGAAACGCGTCGCTCCGCCACGGCGACGGCAAAGGCAGCCACAGGTGGAAACCGCCGGAGGGGATGCGCGCCCCGCAGCCGGCCAGGCTTGCCCGCGCCATCGCGAGCCGGGCCGCCGCCTCCGTCCGCCGGCCGGCGACCAGCCGCTCCACCGTCCCGTCCTCCAACCAACGCTGCACCAGCCACAGGCCCACGGCGGGAATCATCCACTGGGTCGCCTGCACCAGCCGCTCCACCGCCGCCCGGTGGGCGCCCGGCACCCGCACAAAGCAGATCCGCAGGGCGGGGGCGAGCAGCTTGTCGGTACTAGCCAGATACCATCCGGCCTCCGGATATTCGGCGCACAGCGGCGTCGCTCCGGGCTCGGCCAGCAGCGCATGGATGTCGTCCTCCAGGATCGCGACCCCCTCGCGCCGGGCGATGGCGACGATCTCGCGCCGCCGCGCCGGCCCCATCGTCGCAGTCGTCGGGTTCTGGAGGGTGGGCACCAGATAGATCAGCTTGGGCTTGCGCCGGCAGGCCTCCTCGAAGGCGGCGGGCAGCACGCCCTCCTCGTCCAGCGCGAGCCCGCCGACGCGCAGGTGCAGGGCGTCCGCCGCCGAGCGAAAGCTCGGATACGTAAGGCCCTCGCACAGCACCTCGTCGCCCGGCCGGCACAGGCACAGCAGCGCCACGAACAACGCATTCTGGGCCCCCGCGGTGACGATCAACTCCTCCGGCGAGGCCGCCAGGCCGCAGCGGCGTACCCATTCGCAGCCGAGTTGGCGCGCATCCGGATCGGTCTGCGGGAAGTGGTAGTGCATCGTGCGCACCAGGTCGTCGGCCGTCGCCAGCGCCCGGAAGCCCGCGCGAAAGGCTTGCGTCTCCACGTCGCCCGGTAGGGGCGGCGGCAGGTTGTAGGCCATGTCGATGAGGCTGCGCTCGGAAGTCCGGCCAAAATCGTGGCGCACCCCGCCCCCGCCGAAGGCACGCACGAAGGTGCCGCGCCCCACTTCGCACGAAACCAGTCCCCGGTTGCCCAATTCCTGGAAGGCGCGCGTCACCGTCCCCGTGGTGACACCAAGCTGCTTCGCCAGCTCGCGTTGCGTGGGGAGCTGCTGCCCGGCCGCGAGCTCACCCCGCTCGATCGCTTGGGCCAGGTGATCGGCGAGCGCCTGGTAGAGCGCCTTGGCCTCCTGATTGAAGACTTTCTCCAAGCCTCGGATTGTCATGCGTACATTGAGTCTATTGACGCGATACAATCCGCGCGGCAAGTCCGGACCATGAACTCCGCCACCGCCCCACATCCAGACAGTCCCGCCGCCGGCGCCCTGCCAGCCCCGACGCCGGCCCCCGCGCTGCACCGCACGCTGGACCCCTCCGATTGGGCAACGCATCGGCGGCTCGGTCACCGCATGATCGACGACATGGTCGACTTCTGGGCCGGGGCGCGGTCGCGCCCGACGTGGCAGAAACCCGGCGACGACGTGCGCGCTTCGCTCCGGACGCCGCTGGCCGCCGGCGGGCAAAGCCCCGAAAGCGTGTACGAGGAGTTCCGTCGCGACATCCTGCCGTATCCGACAGGCAACATCCACCCGCGCTTCTGGAGCCACGTGATCGGCACCGGCACCGCCATGGGCGCGTTCGGCGACTTCCTCGCGGCGTCGATGAACTGCAACGTCTTCGGCGGCGAACAGGTCGGCAGCCTCGTGGAAAACCAAGTATTGGGCTGGCTCGGCGAAATGCTGGGTTTTCCCGCCACCGCCAGCGGGTTGCTGCTGAGCGGCGGCTCCATGGCGAATCTGCTCGGGCTGTGCGTCGCGCTGCGTTGCCACGCCGGCCCCGCGCTCCGCACCGAGGGACTCTGCAGCCAACCGCGACGTTTCCGCTTCTACGCCTCCACCGAAACCCACAACTGCCTCGACAAGACGGCCGAGTTGCTCGGCCTCGGACGCAGCGCGTTGCGGCACGTGGCCGTGGATCAGGACTTCCGCCTGTCGTTGCCCGCGCTCGAGCAGGCCATCGCCGAGGACCGGGCGGCGGGATGGGTTCCGTTCTGCGTGGTTGGAAATGCCATAACGGTCGGCACCGGGGCCATCGACCCGCTCGCCGAAATCGCGGCTGTCTGTGGGCGCGAAGGTCTTTGGTTCCACGTGGACGGCGCGATCGGAGCGCTGGCGCGCATCACGCCGGAGCTGCACCCGGCGCTGGATGCCGTGCGCCTCGCCGACTCCGTCGCCTTCGATCTGCACAAATGGCTCCACATCCCCTACGAGTCCGGCTGCCTGATGGTCCGTGAGGGGCACCGCCATCGCGAGGCGTTCGCCAATACCACGGCCTACCTGGCCGCGCTCGAAGGCGGCCTCAGCTCCGGCGACCGCTGGCCCAACCAACTGGGGCCCGAACTGTCGCGCGGCTTCAAAGCCCTCAAAGTCTGGTTGTCGCTCAAGGAGCAGGGACGGCAGGCCTTCGCCGAAGCGATGTCCGCCAACCTCGCCCAGGCCGCCCATCTCGTCGCCCTGCTCGGCCGCCATGCCGACTTGGAACTCATGGCGACCGCTCCGGCCAACATCGTCAACTTCCGGTTCCACCCCGCCGCGCTCACCGCCGAGTCCGAGCTCGAGGCGCTGAACCGTCGTATCCTCATCGAGCTGCACGAGTCCGGGCACTCGGTGCCGTCGCACAATCGCATCCACGGTCGCTTCACGCTGCGGGTGGCCATCACCAATCATCGCACCCGCCCGGAGGATCTGGAGTCCCTGGTCGAGGAGGTGCGCCGCCTGGGCCAGCGCCCGTCCGCCGTTCCAATACGCTGATTGGCGGCAGGCTCCACGGCCCAGTTCCGGCGGGCCTCCGAGCGTCGGAGTCAAGGGCCGCGTCCCCCTTCCGACCGCTTAAGTAGACGGCCGTCAACTCAAGCGGTCGCACGGCGCGGAGCCCCCCCGTTGGTGCGCGAACCGAGGGCTGCCTCCGGGGGACGTTTCCCCATCCGCAGGCCCACCGCCGCTTTTCGCTTTCCGGCGGGGCCTTTCCCCGTTCCGCTCTGTCCCCATGCCGCTCGACTACTCGCCCATCCAACTCGCCGACCACTGGGAGGACTACCGCCTCCTCGAATGCGGCGGCGGCATGAAACAGGAACGCTGGGGCGACTACGTCTTCGTGCGCCCCGACCCGCAGGTGGTCTGGCCCCGCCGCGAACCCAAGCCCTGGGAAGGCTGGGACGGCTACTACCACCGCAGCGAAACCGGCGGCGGCCGCTGGGAGTTCCGCCGTCCGCTGCCGGAGTCGTGGACGATTCGGTACGCCCCGCTCGATCTCACCTTTCGCATCCGCCCCACGGGCTTCAAGCACACCGGCCTCTTCCCCGAGCAGGCGGTCAACTGGGAGTGGTCCACCGACCTCATTCGCGCCGCGCGCAAGGCCGGCCGCGAGATCAGCGTGCTCAACCTCTTCGGCTACACCGGGGCGGCCAGCGTCGCCGCCGCGCGCGCCGGGGCCAGTGTCTGCCATGTCGACGCCGCCAAGGGCATGGTGGAGTGGTGTCGCGACAACGCCGCCCTCAGCGGCCTGGCCGAGGCGCCCATCCGCTACCTGGTCGACGACTGCCGCAAGTTCGTGCAGCGCGAGCAGCGCCGCGGCAAACGCTACGATGCCATCATCATGGATCCGCCCACCTACGGCCATGGCGGTTCCGGCGAGATGTGGAAGCTCGAGGACGATCTCTGGAGCCTGCTGCAGGATTGCGGCAAGATCCTCACCGATCGTCCCCTGTTTTTCCTGATCAACAGCTACACCGCCCGCCTCTCGCCCGTCGTCGCCGGCAACCTGCTCGCGGCGCTCCTGCCCAGCGGCAGCGGCACGATCTCGGTGGGGGAGATCGGCCTGCCCGCCCAGCGCGACGGCACCATTCTGCCCTGCGGCATCTTTGGTCGTTGGGCGGCGAAGGTGTAGTCACGGCCGGAAGCCAGCGAACACACGATCGAAGATTTGTAGGCAGCGTGCTTGCACGCGCCATTTCCGCTCACGCTCCGATCCAGCGGGCGCGTGCAAGCACGCTGCCTACAGTGGCCCCGATTCGCTCCCCCCGCTAAGAGCCGCCTCCAACCGCTCGGCCAACATCGCCACCAGCACGGGGTGCCCACCAAGCAGCTCGGTCATCGTCACCTGCAAACCTGAATGCCGCACCTGCGCCTCCCGGCAGATCACCGCAACATCCCCCTCCGGCCCTGCATGCCGCCCAGGTGAAAGAAAGAGCATCGCCACGATCACCGTACCGCGATCATACGGGGCACGATCCAGCAATGCCGCCAGCAACGGGTCGGAGAAGGCGAACTCCTCGCCCTCCCGCCGCTCCATCGAACACGCCGCCACCGCCCGCACCGCCGCACCAAGGCGTGCCTGCAACCGCTCCGCCACCGCATCGCGCACGGCCGTGACCCTCGGCTCCGGGCTGCCATGGTCGACCATCGCCACCGCCGGCCGTTCGTCACCGCCCGCAACGCGCGCCAACTCCGCGCGCACCCGCTCCTCAAGCACAGCGGCCAATTGGTCGACCGCACCCTCGCCGCCCGCACCCAACGGCTCGGCCACCCGCACCATCAGGTCCGGCCATGACATCCGCAGCTTCGCCACCCGCGCCGGCAGATACTCGGTAAGTGCCCGGCTCGGGCCCAGAAAATAGGGCACCACCAGAAATTCCCGCATCCCGGCCTCGGTTTGCACTTTCAACCACGGCTCGATCACCGGCGCCGGCACCCCATCAAGCTCCGCGGCGGCGATCTTATGCGAATGGAGCAGCGAAACCGGCACCACCTCCCGACCGATGCGCGCCGCCAACGCCTGCGCCGTCGCCCGCAATGCGCGCACCGCCGCCGGCCGCAGCGAGCCGTTGTCGAGGAGCACGATGAGGGGAGCGCCCATGGAGTTGGGCGAATGCGGAGGCATCCCTCGGCCTACCGCAACCCGAATGTGACGCTCCGCCAGAGCCTCGCTTCGGCGGTTGCCCCCGCGCAACTGCCGGCCCTTGCTTCTGCTTTCTTCCTCCCGCCGATGAACTCCGCATCCTCCACCGGTCCCGCCGACAAGCCCGCCCAACATCTCCCCGACCACGAGATCAAGGACGCCAAGGTGATCTTTTCCGCTCTCTGGAACGACCTCGAGACCGAGCGCGGGCGCGAGACGCTGCACTTCCCCAAGGAAATCATCCTCCTGGGCGGAGCGCCGGGCTCGGGCAAAGGCACCAACACCCCCTTCATCATGAAGGCGCGCGGCCTCACCTGCCCGCCCATCGTCGTAAGCGCCCTGCTCGACACCCCCGAGGCCCGCCGCCTCAAGGACGCCGGCAACATGGTGGGCGACCGCGAGGTCATCGGCATCCTGTTACGCGAACTCCTCCGGCCCGAATACCGCGACGGCGCCATCATCGACGGGTTCCCTCGGACTAGGGTGCAGGTTGAATGCCTCAAACTCCTTGTCTCCCAGATTCAAGAGCTGCGCCATGAGTTCGCCGATTCTCCGCTGAGCATCCATTTCCGCCAGCCGACTATCCACATCATGGTGCTGTTCGTCTCGGAGAAGGAGGCGGTGGCCCGGCAAATGAAACGCGGACGCGAAATCCGGGTGCACAACGAGGAAATCCGCCGCACCGGGGTTGGGGAACTACTCGAGGAACGCGTCACCGACCTCGACGAGGAGCTCGCCCGCCGCCGCTACCGCGTCTTCAAGGAGCAAACCTGGGAGGCGCTCACCTCGCTGAAAGAGGTCTTCCACTACCATTTCGTCAACGCCGAGGGACCGCTGCAGGAGGTCGAGCGCAACATCGTCCACGAGCTCCAGTATCAGAGCTCGCTCGAGCTGGACCCGCGCACCTTCGAACGTCTGCGCCCGATCAAACTCGCCAGCGAAATCGTCATCCACGCCCGCCAGGAACTGGTCAAACGGCTCGATAGCTACGAACTGGAGGATACCGAGCGCTTCGCCGCAGTCGTTTCCTTCATCGAGCGCAAGGTCATGCCCATCGTGCAGCGGCACGCGCTGGCCGGCATGTCCCTAGTCAACACCGAGGATTCCCTCTTCGACGACCCCGCGGCCCTGGCGATGCTGCTGGACGTGCTCGCCGAACGCGGGTTTGTCGCGGTCGTGGACCTGAACCGCATGGAGGTGCCGGAACGCGTGGACCTGCAGACCGGCGAGATCCACTGCCGCACCAAGCAGGTATACCGTGTGCGCCTGCAGTTCGAAGGCTCGAAGATCCGCCGGGGAACCTGAGGCCGTTCGTGGGGTAGGACCGACGCCTTTTCGGTGTCCGCATTCTCCCGGCGCCAGTGCAATCCCAAAAGGGGCGGTGCGAGTCGCCCGGCCCTGCGATAAAAAGTCCGCAGCCGGAACCGGCTGCGGACGGATGAAAGCGGAGCAGGCTCAGGCTGCCAGCGGGGAGCGGCGCCAACGGCGGTAGCCCACCAGCCCAAGCGTGACGGCCCCGAGGATCATCGCGTAGTGGATCGGCTCAGGGACGGCCATGGTGAGATAGAGCGAATTGTTCAGCGCGGTGATCGAGAACAGTTGGGGATCCAACCCCGCAGCAGCCCACGTACCGTACAGCTGGATATCGTAGAGCGCACTCAAGTCCGCACCAGTCTGGTACAGCTGACCGCTCGAGAAACGGGCGACCTCCCAGGACAACGAGGAACCGACCGCTGGAACTACCGGAGCGACGCCAAGGCCATTGACGAAAAAGATGAACCTATCGCTGCTGGTGCTGGCGACGGTCAGATTCCCGTTCGCCCGGATCAAATCCCAATCGCTGCCCGATTCACCCAACGAGTCTTGCACGTCCCAACGGTAGGTCCCGCCACTATTCAGGAGGAGGTTGCCAGTCGTGATGGTGCCCACCCCGTTCTCAACGCCCGGCTCTATTACGCCCCCACGATTGATCGTCACATCGGACTCGCCGGCAAAGCCCGATCCGATCAGCCGTCCGCCGTTCGAGACGTGAGTTCCAGTATCCGTGCGCAGATTGCCAGTAAGTACCAGACTACCGCTGTCCACGTTTACACGTTTGATATTCTGTCCCGTCAATTCCGAGATTGTAAGCCTTCCCCCCGAAACGGTCACCGACGAGCTCTGGTCCAGTCCAGCATTGGCAGAGAGAATCAATTCGCCGCCCGAGATAAGAGTGCTGCCTGTGAAGATATTGGCGGAACGAACCCAGACCGATCCGGATCCTGTCTTCTCCAGATTGCCGGTGCCGGCCAAGATGGCATTTACGTTGCCGCTGCGCAGCAGATACGACGAGGCGGTCAGGGTGCCATTGCCTTCGATCGTCCCCTGGGTGAGGGTGAAACCGCCTACAGTAGCGGTGTATCCGTCTAGATTGAATCTGGTCGAGCCTAGCAGATCGATAGCAGTCGCGTTCCCGATCAGGTCATTGCCCCCGAGTCTGAAGGTTCCGCCTCCATCGAGTGCTAGCGCCGCACCTGTGATCGTAACGACGGAGGTCACCGTGCGGCCCGAGGCAATCGTGAGGCCACCTGCAAGATTCAATATCGAGGAACTGTTGGTTTGCTGGAGTCGGTAGTTCCCTCCGGTAAAACTCAACCGATCTGCGTAGATCGTGGTCGCGTCGATCGTAACCGTTCCCGAACCAGAGAACTGTACGCTGTCCGGAGGGCTGGAACTATTCGCCCAGGCCTCCCAAACACCTGAGGTCGCAAAGTATAAATGCAGGGGATCTGCATCCCACACCCCGGATCCACCGATTCCAGCGCTCGAGCCGTTCGGGTCCCACTCGTAGCTCGCCCCCGCCGCCGGCCCGGCCGTCGCCAGCGCCAGACACACCGCCAGCACCGGGGCCGCGGCGGCCACAGACATTGTCAGACGGGTGAAGAAGCTCGCGCGGGTCGTTTGCATGGTCTCGGAAAGCATGAGGACTTCTCCTCAGGTTTGCACTCGGTAGACAGCTCCTTCCGTAACAAATCAGCAATCACCGTGTATCCCCTCTGTCCAAGTATTCCCGATCCTACTTCATCCCATTAGGCCCGCTGTCGTTGCCCGGCGCTCCCTCCCTTCCCCTGCCCAGCCCGCGCTTGCCCCGGCTCCCGCCCGCCCCACGCTGCGGTCATGCTCCGCCGCCTCGACCAGATCCTCGCCTCGCTCGGCTACGGCTCGCGCAAGGAAGTGCGCGAATTCATCACCAAGCGCCGCGTCACCGTCGCCGGAGCGATCGAGCGCGACGCCGCCACCAAGACCACCCCCGCCGCCGTCCGACTCGACGGACTCCCCCTGGAGTTCCCCGACGGCCTCTTCGTGCTCTTCCACAAGCCCGCCGGCTGCGTCTGCTCCCACGACACCCGCGAGGGCCAACGCGTCTACGACCTGCTCCCCCCCCGCTGGCTCGCCCGCAACCCGGCCGCCACCACCATCGGCCGCCTCGACCGCGACACCACCGGGCTGCTGCTGGTTACCGACGACACGGCGCTGGTCCACCGGCTCACCTCGCCCAAGCACCATGTCGACAAGGTCTACGAGGCCACGCTCGACCGCGCGCCGGAGCCGCGCCTCATCGAGGAATTCGCGAGCGGGACCCTCCTGCTCGAGGACGAAGAAAAGCCCTGCGCCCCGGCCCGGCTGGTGTTGCGCGGCGGCCCCGAAATCGAGCTCACCCTTACCGAGGGTCGCTTCCATCAGGTGAAACGCATGTTCGCGCACTTCGGCTACGAGGTGCAGCGCCTGCACCGCAGCCGTTTTGGCGAATACACCCTGGGCGATCTCGCCCCCGGCCAGTGGCGCGAGGTCCCGCGGCCGGGCTGAGCGCCCTCGCCGCTCCCCGCGCCCGCCTTCAAGTCTTGTGCTCAGGGCGAAAGGCCCGATTTTGCCTCCATGTCCCACGCACGCTTGGCCCTCGCACTGCTCCTCGGCCTCGCCTCCACGCACGCCCGAGCCGAACTGGTGTTGCAGGCACCCCAAGCCGCGGTGGCCGCCGGCCGGGAGTTCGCGCTGACGCTCGTCGTCGCCAATCCCGGCGACGCGCCGGCCACGGTGGAGATCCCGACGGTCCTCCCGTTGATCGCCCGGGCCGATACACGGGCGGTCTCCGCGCTCTTCCGGACCGACGCGCTTTCCCCCCAGGACCACACCGCTTTACCCGCCGGCGGGTTCCGGCGCGTGCTGTTGCGCGGCCGCCTGCCGGCGGATTTTCTCGGTTGGGTCGTGCTCGACGCCTCCAGCAGCATGGCAGGTCGGGTGGCCGTCGAAGTCGTCCCGGCGGTGGCAGCCGCCACTGGCGCCCCTTCGCGTGCACCGCAAGACCCAGCCGCAGTCGCCCAAGCCACGCCCGAACCGCCTCCGCCCCGGCGCGAATTTGGACTCTCCCCACACGACCCGATCTTCTTCGTCGTCGGTGGCAACGGTGGCCTCAACGCCCGGTTCCAGCTCAGCTTCAAGTTCCGCCCCATCGGCCCCTCCGACGACCGCATCGCCGGCCGTGGATTCTGGGAGGATACGTACGTCGCCTACACCCAAACCTCCCTCTGGGACCTGCACTCGCTGTCCAAGCCTTTCACCGACTCCAGCTACCGGCCCGCCTTGTTCTACCACCGCTACGACACCGGGCGCACCCTGCTCGGCGCCCGACTCGGCATCTCCGCCGGCTCCGAACACGAGTCCAACGGCAAGGGCGCCCCCGACAGCCGCAGCCTCAACCTGCTCTTCGCCCGCCCCATCCTGCGTTGGGGCGAAGCGGACGGGTGGCAGTTCCTCGCCTCGCCCAAGCTCTACTGGTACCTCGACAAGGGCGAAAACGCGGACATCACCCGTTTCCGCGGCTACGGTGACTTCCACTTTGCCCTCACCCACCCCGCCAGCTGGAAACTCTCCGCCACGTTCCGCGCGGGCACCGCCGGCAAGGGCAGCGTGCTGCTCGACGCCTCCTATCCTTTTTCCAGGCTCAACGACATCTTCCCCCTCGGCCTCGTCCACGGCTATCTTCACCTCCAGTATTTCAATGGTTGGGGCGAAAGCCTGCTGCACTACAACGAACGCGCCGACGCCCAATTCCGCATCGGCTTCATGGCGATTCGCTGAACGGCTCGTTTGAGGCGGCTCGCCTTGGGGCCCTCCCCCGGTCCTTGGCTCCTGCGGTGGGGCGGCACGGCGACTCCGCCAGTCCGCCAAATCGCGGAGACCCCGCTCGTCCTCGGCCCCACCATCCCTTCGCCCGCGGCCTCCGCTTGCCTCCGCTCCGCGCCCCGTCAACCTCGCCGCCGCCATGTCCCGACACCCCGAATCTTACCAGCCCCTCACTGAGGCGGAACTCTACGAACTGGCTGCGTTTCTCGAGTCCGAGCTCGTCCCGCCCGCCACGATGCGCATCTCCGCGGTCAACGGCCTGCTGACCTCGATCATCATCGGTCCGCGCGCCATCCCGCCGAGTGTGTGGCTGGCCTACGTCTGGGGCCAGGGCCAGCCCCGCTGGCAGTCGCAGCAACAGGTCGAGCACATCACCTCGCTGCTGGTGCGTCACCTCAACACCGTTGCCCTGCTGCTCGCCTCCCAGCCCCCCAAGTACGCGCCGCTCACCTACACGCGGGAGGAGGACGGCCGCGTCTCCGAAGTCGTCACCGATTGGTGCTTTGGCTTCCTGTGCGGCGTGAAGCTCGACAACGCCGCCTGGCAACCCGTGGTCGACTCCCCGGCGGCGCCCTTCATCGCGCTGGTGCGCGCGCTGCTCGAACCCGACAAGCCGGTGCATGCCGAGATCCTCGGCAAGCTCTCGGCGGAGAACGGCTCGCCCTCGCAGATCCTCACCACCTGCGTGATCGAACTGCACCGTTTCTGGCTCGCCCGCAGCCCCACCAAGCCCCTCGCCCCTGCCGCCTCCAGCGCCCCACTCCCGATCAAGATCGGCCGCAACGACCCCTGCCCCTGCGGCAGCGGCGAGAAGTTCAAGCACTGCTGCGGCAAGGCGGCCGCACCCGCAGCCGGGCCGGCCGCCGGCGCGTAATAGGTAGATCCTAACACGAGGAGGGGGCGAGTCCCGGCCCGCGCCGTAACTTCGCCCCCGCCGCGGTTTGGGTTCGGGCCACCCGGAGGTCGCCCCCAACGCTCGGCCCAGAACTCAGTGCCCGTTGTGCTCGGCCGCGTGCTGCTTCTTGCGCTCCTCGATCACGGGCTTCTCAAACTCGGCCGGCAGCTCCTGGTAGTAGGCGAACGCCTCGGTGTGGTTGGCCCGCCCGCCGGTGAGCGCCCGCAGCACGGCCGAATACTTCGCCAGCTCCTTTTGCGGGATCACCGCCTTCACGATCTGGAATGCTCCGTCGCCGTCCACTCCGCTGATCTTGCCGCGGCGCGCGGAAATGTCGCCCATCACCGCCCCGATGTATTCCTCCGGCACCTGCACTTCGACCGTGCAGATGGGCTCGATGAGGCAGGGGCGCGCGGCGCCGAAGGCCTCCTTGAACGCCCAGTAGCCGGCCACCTGGAAGGCCACGTCGTTGGAGTCCACGGGGTGCATCTTGCCGTCGAAGAACTCGATCTTCACATCCGTCACGTGGAAATGGGCGAGGATGCCCTCGTTGCAGGCGGTCTTCACCCCCTTCTCCACCGAGGGCACGAAGACGCGGTCCACGTTCTGCCCGACCAGGCACTCGGTGAACTCCACGCCCGTGTCGCGCGGCAGCGGCTCGATGCGCATCCATACCTCGGCGAACTGGCCCGAGCCGCCGGTCTGCTTCTTGTGGCGGTACTTCGCCTCGGCGCGACCGCGAATCGTTTCCCGGTACGGGATACGCGGTTCGACCAGGTCGACGAGCACGTTGAAGCGGCGCTTGAGGCGCTCGGCGATGACCTGCAGGTGCATGTCGCCCTGGCCGGAGAGGATGTGCTGCTTGATCTCGCCATCGTAGCGGTGGGCGAAGGTGGGGTCCTCCTCGCGCAGGGTGTTGAGGCCCACGGCCAGCTTGTCCTCCTCGCCGCGGGTGCGCAGGAGGATGGCGGCGTGGACCTTCGGCTTGGGGTAGGCGACCTTCGCCAACTCCAGGGCGAGCCCGGGGGCGCAGAGGGTGTTGCCAGTGTGGGTATCCTTGAGCTTGAGCACGCAGCCGATGTCCCCGGGCCCCAGCCGGGTGACCTGGGTGCGCGTCTTGCCGTTGGCCACCAGCAGCTGTCCGAGCTTCTCGGTGACCTTACGCGAGGCGTTGTAGAGCTCCATGTTGGAGGTGACCCCCCCGGAGTAGACGCGGAAAAAGGAGAGCTCGCCGACATGCGGCTCGGCCAGTGTCTTGAAAATATGGACAACGGGTTCGGGGCGGTCGAGCCGCACCTCGGTCTCGGCCCCGGAGGCGGTCTGGGCCGGGACGCGAGCGCGGTCCACCGGCGAGGAGCCGTACTTGGCGATGATGTCCAGCAGCCGGGCGATGCCGATGTCGGTCTGGGCGGAGACGGCGAAGACGGGCACCAAGGTGCCAGACTGGATGGCGCCGTGCACCCCCGCGCGCAACTCCTCCTCGGTGAGGGTGCCGCCCTCGTCGAAGAACTTCGTCATGAGGGTGTCGTCGCTTTCGGCGATGAGCTCGATGAGCTGCTTGTGGAGGGCGCGCACCCGCTCGGCCAGCGGGCCGCTGGCGGCCTCCTCGGTGAACTTGCCCGAGCCGTCGGTGGCGTAGGTGACGACCTCGCTGCGCATGACGTCGAGGAGCCGATTAAAGCCGGGGCCGGCGTTGAGCGGCAGGCTCAGCGGGAAGACCTTGGGGCCGAAGTGCGCGCGGGCCTCCTCGAGGATGGTGTCGAACCTGGTATTCTCACGGTCGAGCGCGTTGACCACGATCATCTTGGGCAGGCCGTATTTGGTGGCGAAGTCCCAGGCCTGGTCGGTGCCCACCTGGATGCCGTGGGCCCCGTGCACCGCGAGCAGCGCAAAGTCGCCCACCCGCAGGGCGCTCAGCCCGTCGCCGGCGAAGTCGGCATAGCCGGGACAGTCGAGCAGGTTGAGCTTCTTGCCGAGCCACTCGGTGTGCATGCAGGTCACATGCATCGACATCTGGTGCTCACGCTCGCTGGCGTGGTAGTCGGAGACTGTCGTTCCCTGTGTGATACTGCCGATCTTGGGGATGGCGCCGCTGCAGGCCAGCATGGCTTCGCAGAGCATGGTCTTGCCGGCGCCGACATGGCCGACGACGGCGAAATTCCGGATCTCGTGCGGGGCGTATTCCTTCATTGGAGACTCCTCTGGGTTCGGGGTGGAAGGTTGAGGTGTTCGGAAAATTCCTCGGTGCGCCGCGCACATTCCCCGCGCGGCTAGACGGTGCGCCGGGCGCAGGCCCGGGCCGCTCCCTCAGCACGGCCGCAGTGCCGCGCGGCTCCGGTTGCAGGGGTGACCAGGGGGGTGGACATGGTACAAGCCTCGCCCCGGTTTTCTGCCGCCCGGCGAAGCGTCGCCAAACAAGCCGCAATGGCACGACGGGGCAAGGACATTATCCCACGCCGACCCCTGGTCCTCAGTGCCCTATGGATACTCGGTCGGGGCGCGGCAACGCCGCGTAAAAATCGTCGCCGCCGCCCGCGGTCCCGGCCGGGGGGGCGGCGCCCGGGGCGGTTTTCCGGGGGGATTCACTGGGGCGGGCTGGGGCCGCCCGGCGGGCCCGCAGCCGCCCCGCCGCGCCGCCGGCCTCCGCGCCGGCCCCGGAGGAGCGCAGTGGCGCGCCCTGCGCCCGTAGCACGCCGGGCCCCGTCCGGGGCGGGCCGGGGCCCTCCGACTGGCAGGGGGGAGCCCCCCAGCGCTTCGGGTGATTTTTCCACGACAGGTTTGCTTTAGTTTTTACGCTTCCCGCACGATGATGGTCCTGTGTCCTCTCTCCTGCTCTGCCCCGCCAACCTGGAGGCCTACCTGCGCGATCTGCCGGTGGCGGCCGCCGTGTTGCCGCGCCTGCAGATGCTGCTGCTGAGCGACGACACCAACGTCTCCGAAGTAGTCGAGTTGGTACGCTTCGACCCCTCACTGGCCACCCGCGTGATGCACGCCGCCGGCAGCGCCTACTATGGTCGCGCCCGCGACATCACCTCGTTGGAGGACGCCATCGCCCTGCTCGGCCTGCGGGAGGCCTACCGGGTGACGGCGGCCTTCGCGATGAGCCGTTTCCTCAATACCTCGCTGCGCATCTACGGGATGGGGCCCGCGGAGTATTGGCGGCGGTCGCTGGCGTGCGCCCTGGTGATGGAGCAGCAGGCCCCCTCGCGCGGGCTCGACGAATGCGTGGCCTACACCGCGGGCCTGCTGCACGCGCTGGGCATGATCCTGGTCGACCGCCACCTGCGCGTCGTGGGCGACCCCGGCATGCTGCTGCGCGAGATGCCCGCCAGCCCGTTGGCCCGGCAGGAGTCGCGGCTGATCGGCATGAACCACGCCCAGGTCGCCGCCTTCGTGCTGCGCAAATGGAACTTTGGAGCCGAGGTCGTCGTGCCCATCGAGCACCAGTTCGAGCCCGCCCGCGCCCCCAGCCAGCAGGCGATGACCACCCTGCTCGCCGAAGCGCGCATGATCGCGCAGGAGGTGGTCAAGACCATGCCGGCGCCCGGGCAGAAGCGCGGGGCAGAGCCGGAAGCGGCCGACAGCGTGATCAGCGGCTATGCCGCCAAGATCCTCGCCCTCGAACGCTGGCTGCGGTAGGCGGCACCCGGGTGCCCAGGAGGGCGTGGCGTAGGCCGGCGCCGCCCTTCTGGACACACCTGGGGCCAGGGCACGGCAGCGGGCCCGGGGGCGCCGGCACTTCGCCGGCGCCCCCCCTGCGGACACAAGAAAGGCCGGCGGGAAGGCCGGCCTTCGGTCGGAGAATCCGATACCAAGCGGATCAGGTCACACCTTCGGGCCGCCCTGGGCGAGCTTGCGGGCGCGCAGGCGCAGGCCGTTGAGGCGAATGAAGCCGGTGGCGTCGCTCTGGTTGTACCAGCTCTTCACGCCCTCCATCGAGGCGACATGCGGATCGTAGAGCGAGAACTGTGACTTGCGGCCGCAGGTGATGATGTTGCCCTTGTAGAGCTTGAGCCGGACGGTGCCGGCCACCGCCTTCTGGCTCTCGTCGATGAGTGCCTGCAGGACCTCGCGCTCCGGGGCGTACCAGTAGCCGTTGTAGATCAGCTCGGCGTACTTCGGCACCAGCGAGTCGCGCAGGTGCATGACCTCGCGATCCATCGTGAGTGTCTCCATCTGGCGATGGGCCTGCATGAGAATCGTGCCACCGGGAGTCTCGTACACGCCGCGCGACTTCATGCCGACGAAACGGTTCTCGACCAGGTCGACGCGACCCACGCCGTGCTTGCCGCCGAGCTTGTTGAGGGCCTTGAGCACGCCGGCGGGGGAGAGCTTCTTGCCGTTCACGGCCACACAGTCGCCCTTCACGAATTCGAGTTCGACGTACTCGGCCTTGTCCGGGGCGTCCTCGGGGGAGACGGAGAGCTTGAACATCTCCTTGTTCTCCTTGGTGGTCGGGTCGAACCAGGGATCCTCGAGGATGCCGGCCTCGTAGGAGATGTGCAGGAGGTTGCGATCCATCGAATACGGCTTCTTGAGCGAGGCCTCGATCGGGATCTTGTGCGCCTGGCAGTAGGCGATCATCTCGGCGCGGCCGGGGAACTCGTCGCGGAACTTCTCGATCTTCCACGGGGCGAGGATCTCCAAGTGGGGGGCGAGCGCCATGTAGGTGAGCTCGAAACGGCACTGGTCGTTGCCCTTGCCGGTGGCGCCATGGGCGACGGTGTCGGCGTTCTCGCGGGCAGCGATCTCAACCTGGGCCTTGGCGATGAGCGGGCGCGCGATCGAGGTGCCCAGATAGTACTGGCTCTCGTATTGCGCGTTGGCACGGATCATCGGGTAGATGAAGTCGCTGGCGAACTCCTCGACCAGATCGAGGGTGTAGTGTTTCGAGGCGCCGGTCTTCTTCGCCTTCTGCGGGAGGCCTTTGAGTTCCTCCTCCTGGCCGATGTCGGCTGCGAAGGTCACGATCTCGGCGTCGTAAGTTTCCTTGAGCCACTTGACGATGACGGACGTGTCGAGTCCGCCCGAGTAAGCGAGGACGATTTTCATGGAGAGAGTTGGGGAGATAGGCCCGCTTCCCGGGAGGCGGCAAAGCAAATCCTCCGGGGTGCGCCAAACCCCGCCGGTTCAAAAGCCCCCAGGCCGGACGGGGTGTCCGCCCCAGCGGCTTTTACGGTCTATTGATCCAGGGGGCGGTTGTCCCGGTTCGGCTTCGGCCGACGTAGGAGGAGTCAGAATATTATCATTCCATCATCCATGCCCTCATCCCTCCATGAACCCTCTACTCCGGTCGAGAACCCGGCGCCGCCGCAGGCGAGCGCAGGGCTTCACGCTCATTGAGATCATGATCGTCGTCGTGATCATCGGTTTCCTCGCCTCGATGGCGATTCCGGCCTTCCAGAAGGTCCGCCGCAACACCCAGAACAACACCTTCGTCAACGACCTGCGCCAGATGCGCGCCGCCGCCGAGGAGTGCAACATGGAGCATGGCGAGTATCCACCGGATGGCTTCCCTGGGAACTTTCCCGCGGCGCTGGAGGCCTATCTTCCCACTGGGATCGGCAGCCATCGCACCCCCGTCGGGGGGATGTGGGACTGGGACTACGATCAGTTCGGCGTCAAGGCCGGCATCTCCGTCTACGAGCCCACCGCGGATGCCGGCCAGATGCAGGAGGTCGACCGACTGGTCGACGACGGCAACCTCGGGTCCGGCAACTTCCGGGCCCGCCCCAGCGGCTACATCTATGTGATCGAATTCTGAATCAACCGCGCCCTCCGGCGCGGGGCCGGGCCAAAGCCAGCTCGGCCCGCCGCGGGCTGTGCTCCGTGCCCCGGAGACGGAGCCTTCCGCCTCAGCTGCGCGGCTGCTGGGCCAACGCGGCGAGAATGGCCTTCTGCATGTGCAGGCGGTTCTCGGCTTGGTCGAAGACGATCGACTGCGGCGACTCCAACACCTCCGCGGTGACCTCCTTGCCCGAGTACGCGGGTAGGCAGTGCATGAACAGGGCGTCGGGCTTGGCCAGACGCAGCAGCTGCGCCGTCACCTGATAGGGGGCCATCGCTGCAAGCCGGTCGGCCGACTCGGCCTCCTTGCCCATGCTCACCCACACATCGGTGTAGACCACATCGGCGCCGGCCACCGCCTCGCGCGGGTCGGTGGTGTACTGGTAACGACCCGCCCAGCCGTTCTTCGCCAGGAGCGCCTGGACGGCCGCACCCGGCGCGTACCCTTTCGGCCCGCACACGCAAACCTGCATGCCGAAATGGTTGCCCCCGAGCAGCCAGGAATTGGCCACGTTGCAGCCGGCGTCGCCCAGAAAGACCACCTTGCGGCCCCGCAACGAGTCGAGCAGGTCGCCGCCCTTGGCCCAACGCTCGGCCATCGTGAGGGCGTCGGCGTAGATCTGGCAGGGGTGCAGCAGGTCGGTGAGCGCGTTGACGACGGGCACCGTGCCCCACTTCGCCAGTTCCTCGACCTCGGCCTGGTCGAAGGTGCGCACGATCAGGCCGTGCACGTAGCGGGAAAGCACCCGCGCGGTGTCGGCGATCGTCTCGCCACGGCCGAGCTGGATGTCGTTCTTGCTCAGGAACAGCGGATTGCCGCCCAGCTCATGGATACCGACCTCGAAGGACACCCGGGTGCGCGTACTGGACTTGGCGAAGATCATCGCCCACGTCTGCCCGGCCAAGACCGCCGGCCGCTCGGAGGAGCGGAGCCGTTTGAACTTCGCCGCCGAGTTGAACACGGCTCGCGCCTGCTCGGTAGTGAAGTCGGTCTCTTGGAGGAAGTGCATCATCGTGGAAAAACGGACAAGTTGCCGGTTTCCCCAAGGATGGACGAGGAAAAAGTCGCAGTAGCCCTGCGACCGTCACCGCCGGCGCACTCCGAACCCAGGCAGGAGGCGGAGATCCCGCAAATCGTTGTCCGGCAGCCAGTTCAAGCGCGCCGTCCCGCTTGCAACCACCCGCCACCACCGACCACCCCGCACCCCGAGAAGCAACTTTCCACCTCCGCGGTGCCTCCGCCCCGTGGTTTTCACGACCCGTTGTCGGCCTTCGGCCTTGCCCGTCCCCGGCAACCCCGGATTCCCTGTGCCGGCTCGCCCGGGCCGTGCAACCGCCCTCCACGCCAACCCATGCCGTCCTTCCGCCCGCTCCTCTCCGCGTGGCTTGCCGCCGCCCTCGCCTCGCCCTTCTGCGCCGCCCTGGACCGCAATCGCGACGGCATATCCGACATTTGGACAACAGCGTATCCCGCCGCCGGCGTCCCCACCGCCGACCTCGATGGCGACGGGTTCAGCACTCTCGCCGAGGCGCTCGCCGGCACCAACCCGGCCTCCGCCGCCAACCGCTTCACCGCCGCCACCGAGACCGATCCCTCGGGCAGCCTGGGACTGCGCTGGCTTTCCGTCCCCGGCAAACGTTACACCCTCGAGGCCTCCTCCGACCTGCGCCACTGGAGCGAGTTCGCCGCCGCCCAGCTTCCCTCCGGCCCCGACCTCACCGCCCTCGTCCACCCCGCCGGCTCCCCGGTCACGCCAACGCCGCTTTTCTGGCGCATCCGCGTCTCCGACCAGGACACCGACGCCGACGGTCTCAACGATTGGGAGGAGTCCCAGCTCGGGACTTCGTCCACCGAAAGGGATACCGACCACGATGGCCTACCCGACTCTTGGGAGGCCGCCTTCGGCCTTGAGCCAACGGTCGCCGACGCCTCCGCCGACCCCGACACCGACGGTCTCACCAATGCCGCCGAGTACGCCGCCGGCACCGATCCGGTCAGCTCCGACCGCCTTGCACCGTTTCCGGACAACGCCTCCGAATTTCCGGGATCCGGAGACATCCCGTTCTTCTGGCGCGCCGATTGGTATGTCCAGAACTGGATCGGCTGCCGCAACCGCTACTGGCTCGACCGCACCGCCGACCACGGCAAAGCGGTGCTCCTGGGCGACTCGATCACCCAATTCTGGTGGACCTCGGCCGACGCCTTCGCCTTCCCCACCGCCAACCGCGGGATCATGGGCGACTTCACTCGCGGCATCCTCTTCCGTCTCCAGACCGACGTACTCGATTTCGATCCGCCGGCGATCTCGCTGCTGATCGGCACCAACGATCTCAGCGCCGGCATCCCTCCCGAAACAATTGCCGCCAACATCACCACGATCCTCGACCGAATCGAAGCCTGGACCCAGACCCGAATGATGGCGGGCAAGCCGCGCGTCGCCGTCGTGGTCAACCTGATCATGCCACGCGGCAATCCGGAGCCGGCGAACGATGTCCGGCCGGCCGTCGCGGAGCTCAACCAGCGCATCGTCGCCTTGGCCGCCGGCCGCCCGCGCACCGCCGTGTGCGATTCCTGGAGCCTCTATGCCGACGCCGACGGGTTTCCCGATCCGGTCGAGTTCACCGACCTGCTCCACCCCGAGCCGGCGGTCTATCCGCGTTGGCGCGACGCACTCGTCGCCGCGTTCGCCACAATCAACTTTCCGCAGTAGGCCGACGGCCGGCAACCGACCCACCGGGACGTGGCGCGCCATTGTCACAGCCGAAAGGACACATCAAAACCACTCTCCAGCCTCGCACGATTGGCTGGCGTCCAGGGGTGGACCCGATTGCCCCCAATCGGGTCTCAGGGACAGTCGGCGGAGGGGTTCTCCCCCCTCCCCGCTCAAGACGCCGCCAACGGGCCTCACGGTCCCCCGGTCGGCGTCGGCAGCGCGTTGATCCAGGCTAGCGAGCCGGCCTTCCACGCCTCCCAGCTCGGGCCGCTGTAATAGTTGCCGTTGTACTGGAGGCCGTGGCCGCCGTTGGGTAATTCGAGCAGCACGTGCGGGATGCCCTTGGCGGAGAGCGCAGCGGCAAGAACACGGCTGTTCTCGATACTCACCACCGTGTCGTCCACCGCGTGGGCAAGGTACACCGGTGGCGTATCGGTGGTGACGTTCTGTTCGACCGAGAAGTGCTGGATGATCTCGCCCGAATACGGCCCGGCCCCAAGCAACTGCTGGCGGGAGAAGTGATGCGTCAACGCGTCCGTCATCGAGACCACCGGATAGACCAGCACCGCGAAGTCGGGCCGTGAGGACACCCGCTCCACCGGATCCGGCGCCTGCGGGTCGCCGGCGTCGTAGATGGTCGCCGCCGAGCCGGCGAGGTGTCCGCCGGCGGAGAAGCCCATGATTCCGATCCGCCGCGGATTGAGCCCGAGATCCCGGGCATGGGCGCGCAGAAAGCGCAGCGCGCGCTGGGCGTCGAGCAGGGGCACCTCGGACCGCCCGGCGGGCAAGCGGTACCTAAGGGTACAACCGGTGATGCCGTGGGACTGGAGCCAGGTCCCGATGTAGACCCCCTCGTCTCCAAGCATCCACCCCGCATAGCCACCTCCGGGGCAGATCACAAAGGCAGAGCCGTCGCCGCCCGTGGCGCGACTGAGGGTGAGGAGGTTGTAGTCGGCGGCGGGTTCGGTCGCGTCGCCACCCACCGGAGCCGTTCCGGTCCATAGCGGGATCTCTCGCGCCCCCGTCTCGGCCACCTTCGGATCAAAACCATAGGCGACCTCAAACCCATCGGAAAAGCCGTCGCCATCGGTATCGGCCTCAGCCTGCCCGGTGCCGCCTTGCGCCTCCTCCCAGTCGTCGAGGCCGTCGCCATCGGTATCGGTGTCGGCGACCACCACTCGCCAATACTTCGCCGGGCCCGTACTGGCACCGGCGGGGCGGACGATCGCGACGAGATCGGCGCCGGCCGGGATCAGCGTGCAGGGAAACTCCAGCCAAGTGCGCAGATCGCTGGAGGCTTCGACCGAATAGTGTTTGCCCACCACCTTCGCCCAGCGCAGGGCAAGAGCGCCGGTGCCGTCGGCCTGCGTGGCCGCGCTGAAACGATCGAGCGAGGACGCCGGATCCGTACCGGCCACCGACTCGGCCCGATTGGAGGCCCCATCCCCGTCGGGATCCGCGGACGGCGCGCCGGCGGTCGGGTAGCGCGCGCTCCACACATCGGAGACTCCATCGAGATTACGATCGATGGTGGCCGGCAGCGGCGTGGAGCATAGGCAAGCGCCGAGGGCGGCGCGCAGGAAGGATCGGGAGAAGGACATGGAGGGGCTACCCGTGTGGGGCCCCCAGCAATTCCGCCTCCGGCGAGCCGGGTCAACGCCGTTGCGGCGCCACGCCAGCCGCAGCCGGATTCTTACAGGGGTTTGCACCGCCCGACGGAGCTGCCCACGCCCAACCGCCGGCGTACCTGCGTTGCCACGGTGGGCGCCGTGAAGGACGGGGTGTCCGAGTTGAGTCGCTGGCCTTTGGTTTTGGCCCGGGTGCCGCCGTCCCGCCGGGCCAACTGCGCGATTGTCCGCGTTCCCGCACCGAGCCAAAGTCGCGCCATGGTCTTCGCGATTCGCCCCTATTGCCCGGCTGATCTCCCCGCGCTCCACCGTATCTGCCTCCTCACCGGCGATGCTGGCGCCGACGCCACTCCGCTCTACCGCGACCCCGAACTGCTCAGCCACTACTACGCCGCGCCGTACGCAGCGCTCGAACCCGGGCTATGCTCCGTGCTCACCGCCGACGACCAACCCTGCGGCTACATCCTCGGCACCGCCGACACCGCCGCCTTCAACGCCCGCGCCGAGCGCGAGTGGTTCCCCGCCCTGCGCACGCGCCTGCCGCGACCAGCGGATGGCGACACCTCGCCCGAGGCCGCGCTGCTTCGCCTCATCCACACGGGCTACTCGATCCATCCCGATCTCGTTGCCTACCCCGCGCATCTGCACATCGACCTGCTGCCTCTCGCCCAGGGCCACGGCCTCGGACGCCGGCTCATGAAGCGTTTCCTCGCCGCGCTCCGCGCCGCTCGCGTGCCGGCCGTGCATCTCGGCGTGGGCGAGCGCAACACCGGTGCCATCGCCTTCTACGAGCGCCTCGGTTTCCACCTCGTCGGCGCGTATCCGGGCTGGCGGGCGTACGGGATGAAACTCGAAAAGAGCTGAGAAGTCCCCATGCCCTCCGCCTCCGCGTTCCGGCCAATTACGCCGGCCCCGCCGGGGGTCCAATGGACACCGAGCCGGCAGTTGCATTTCTCCGTGCGGGGAAAATACGAGCTGGACCTGCCGGCGGACTGTCCCGTGCGACTGCTCTGGTGCGAGTTTTCCGGCGACTACCAGGTGAGCCCAAGTTATCATGACTTCCTGGAAGTAATGCAGATCATGGAGGGAACCGGGCGCTATGTGGTCGAGAACCGTTGCCACCGGATCGTGCCGGGCGACGTGCTGCTGGTCGGGTCGGGGGAGTTTCACCGAATCGAGACCGCGTCGCGGAGCGTGTTGCGGGTCGCGGCCCTGCACTTCGCACGGGAGTTCATCCATCGGCCCGGGGCGGCGCCGCTCGAACTCGAGTATCTGCGACCTTTCCAATACCGAAGTGCCAACTTCGTGCATCGGATCGAAGCCCGGGCGCTTGATGCCCGACTCGTGGCCGAGCGCATGGGACGGATTGAACGGGCTTTGCGGAGCAGCCACCCAAGCCGGCCGCTGGCGGTGCGGACCTTCCTCGCCGACATACTCCTGGAGATCACTCAGGCCCGCGACTGGGATTCCGAGGCGACTCTTTCGCTTGGCCGCCGCGCGCGGGATCTCGCGCGGCTGCGGCCGGTGTTCGAACTCGCGCAACGCCGGTCCGACCAGCGACTATCCCTGCGCGAGCTGGCCGGGTGCGCGCACCTGAGTGCGGCGCATTTCTGCCGGCTATTTCGTGGGGTCGTTGGCTGCACCTTCTCCGAATATCTACGGTGGATCCGGATCGACAACGCAGCGGAGTTGCTCACGGGCAGCGATCGGACGGTGGCCGATATCGCGTTGGCGACGGGCTTTGCCAGCCAGAGCCATTTCAACCGGGCATTCAAACAGCTCAAGGGAGTGTCTCCTGCTGTGTACGCGCGCCGAATGCGTTGACCGGTCGGCGGCGATGCAAATGCCGGGCTGGTTCCCGTCAATTTGATGGAATCGCGCGGCGCTGTTGCGGTGTAGAGTGGGGGTACTCCTCCCATGCATCTTCGCACCAGTTGGTCGATACTCCTGCTCCTGTTCCTGCTCTCCCCTCTGGCGGCCGCGCCTCGACCAGTGGTCTTCGCGACCGACATGGGCTCCGACATCGACGACACCTGGGCATTTGAAAACGACCTCGCCCGCCGTCTCCTTGGTGCCGCACCTGCGGTGTGGCCATAACTACCTCAATCCGCCTAAAACATGAACCCCATCCGCTGCTTCCGCCTGCTCGCGCTCCTCAGCTCCGCTCCCATGCCCCTCTTCGCCACCACGCCAGCGACCGAGCTCCCCGCCGTGAGAGTCCATGCGGACGGCCATTTCCTTGAGACCGACGACGGCCGCCCCTTCTTCTGGCTCGGCGACACCGCCTGGGCGCTGCTCCACGCGACCACGCGCGAGGAGTGCAGCCACTACCTGCGAACCCGGGCGCGGCAGGGGTACACCGTCGTGCAAGCGGTGGTACTCGCCGAGGGCAACGGCATCCTCGGGCGCAGTGCCCTCGGCGAACTTCCCTTCGTCGACGCCGACCCGGCGCTCCCGAACGAGGCCTATTTCGATCGCGTGACCGCCGTCGTCGATGAAGCGGCAGCACGCGGACTGTATGTCGCGTTGCTGCCAACCTGGGGCGACAAGCTCACCGCGCCCTGGGGCGACGGCCCACGACTATTTCGCACCGACAACCTCCCCGTTGCCCGCGCTTACGCGCGATACCTTGGGACCAAGCTGCGCGGCCGTACCAATGTTGTCTGGATGCTGGGCGGCGACCGCCCTGCCTGGGTGGACGGAGCGAAGCCCGATTCGTGGCCGAACAACCAAGGGCTCGCGACAGGCTTCCCCGCCGGGCACGACTGGCGGCCGATCTGGCGGGAGATGGCCGCCGGTCTCGCCGAGGGCACCGGCACCACGCCGGTCTGCCTTTACCACCCCCAGGGCGGCGACTGGACGACCTCGCAGATGCTGCCCGACGAGCCGTGGCTCTCGATCCAAGGCATGCAGAGCGGACACGGCGGCGGGCACGACCAACCCGTGTGGGACTGGGTGGAGCGCGACTTCGGTCTGCGGCCGGCCAAACCCACGCTCGACCTTGAACCCAACTACGAGGATCACCCGGTCAGTCCCTGGCCCCGGTGGGATCCGGCGAACGGTTACTTCCGCGACCACGATGTGCGCAAACAATGCTACCGGTCCGTCTTTGCCGGAGCCTGCGGCGTGACCTACGGCCATCACGCCGTCTGGGGCTTCGTGGGCGACCGCAACCCGGTGATCAACCACGCCGACCGCGACTGGGTCGACGCACTCGAGCGCCCTGGCGCGCGGCAGATGCTCTTCCTGCGCCAACTGCTCGAGTCGCGGCCGTTCCATGGGCGCATCCCCGATCAGTCGCTGATTGTTGGCGATCCCGGCACCGGCGGCGCGCACCTGCGGGCCACGCGCGACAACGCCGCCACCTACGCTTTCGTCTACTTCCCGCTCAACGACCTCACCGCCACGCTCGACCTCGCCGCCTTCCAGGGGAAGACGCTGCGCGCGTGGTGGTACGATCCGCGCACCGGTTACGCTCGTCCCATCGACACCCGCGCGGCCGAGGCCACCCGCACTTTCCGCTCGCCAATGCAAGGCCCGGACTGGGTGCTGGTGCTCGACGATGCCGCGGCCGGCTACGGCCCGCCCGGTGCCGGCCCGTTCGGTGAGTGAACTGCTGGGGCTCGATTCGCTGGCAACGCAATCCGCCGTGGCCGATCCGCGCCGAGCGGAACCCAAACGGCTTGAGCAAGCTGTAGCCCTGCAGACCAACGCCAGGCTGGCGTACCTACAAAGGCTCGGCTGGACTGAAGCTCCCATGAAGACGCTTGATCCGAGAGCGGAGGCAAAGATTCCCGGGCAACTGGCGCCGGCCCGGCGAAAATTCGCCCGTTACTATGGGCACACCCCGATGGAGATGGCGTTGCTTTGCCTCGGCTCATTCCTGCCATTGTGGGGCGCGCCACCGGTCTTGGGAATGAAAGCGTGTGCATGGCGATGGTTGCGAACGCGGGAGCATCTGCAGTTCGGATGTCTCTGCCCTTCGATGATTGTCGATCGGGAGCAGCAATTGGTGGCGACCTTCACCAATCTCAATGCCCGCGGCGAGCGGAGCATTCCCGCGATTCAGATCACCGCCGAGCCGCTACATCTGCTCCCGCGTTCACTCGCCGAGGAGGGCACGCAACTCGCGTCCGCCTGCCTTTTCACCGGTACGGAGAAGAGCTTCGATGTCGGCTATTGGGACGACTTCACACCTCTGTTGGTCGATTGCTTGGTCTCCGACCAGGCGGCCTGCACCGCAGCGCGAGGTCGCCTTAAAAGGCTTGCGTGGACCGCACTGATGATGGGCGTCGCCGAGCTCAAAGGACACCACTCCATCGGCCTGCATCGGGTTTCGGTGCCCCACGAGGTAACGTGCCACGCCTTCTGACCGCTGCCCTCACCGTCCCTGCGGCAGGGCCTCGAAATCCGCGAGCAGCTCGCGGCCGCGCTCTGGATTGACCACCTGGATATAGGCGATCATGCCGCGCACCCAGCCGGCGAAATGCGGATGCGCCTCGCGGTTCTGCGCCGCCAGCCCCTCGGTCTTCGCGCGGTGCAGGATCGCCCGCAGGCGGCGCACCGTCTCGCGCGGCACGTTCGGATGCTGGTTCACCACAATCCCCGTCACGCTCTGCTGCGTGTTGGGCCGCTGCACGCGCGTCTTCTTCTCATTCACCAAAAAATTCTCCTCGCCGACGATGTGCCGCAGCCGCGCGAGCAACCACGCCGTCTTCGGCGCACCCTCGGCGTCGGTCGAAAAGGTGAGGTCGTCGGCGTAGCGGGTGTAGGTCCACCCGAGCTTGCGGGCGAGGCCGGCGATGCGGCCATCCAGCCCGCGGGCGACGAGATTGCTCAACGCCGGGCTGGTGCACGCGCCCTGCGGCAGGCCGCGCGGACCGGTCGCCACCCAGAGTTCACGTTCCTCGTACTTCACCGCCGTGCGCGGGCACTCCGTGCAGAGCAGCGCGAGCACCGTGGCCGCAGCGGGCGAATACCCGAGCTGCTGGAACACGCCCTTGATGCGGGGAAACGTGATGCTCGGGAAGAAGTCCTTGAGGTCCGCGTTCACTACCACCGCGCGATGCACATGCGGGGTGGCGTTGCTGAGTGTGTTGCGTTTGGTTACGAAGCCGTGCGCCGCCTCGTGCAGCGGCACGCGGTCGAGAATGTTGCGCCGGATCCAGTCCTGGCACCGGGCGAGGTCGCGGTGCGGCGCGGCCAGCTCACGCGTGCCGCCGCTCTTCTTGGGGATCCGGAAGCGCACGTAATGGGAAACAGCGCTCGCCTCGCTGTGGAACGCCAGCCAGCGCAACCGCGAAACCTCCAGCCCGAGCGCCTGCGCGAGGTCGCCGGGCGGGCCCAGTACCGGCAGCCCCAGCAACTGGAGGCGCTCGATGTTCGCCCGTCGGTCGGCCAGCCCGCCCGAGACGCCGCGTCCGAGGAAAACGATGTCCGTCGCCTTGCGGTGCGCGACCGCCGTGGCGCGCGCGGTGCGGCGCTGGGCCGCCTCGGCCTGCTTGCGCTCTTTGCGCAAACGGCGCTCCGCCGCATCGGCGGCCACGGCGTTGTGGGCGATCGTGTGGATGTTGGCCAGCTCCGGCCGCAACGCGGCCATCTGCGCACCCACCTCGTGGATCTGCACGAGCTGCTCGGGGGTGAGCAGGCCCTGGGCGACCAGCGCGCGGTCGATCAAGGCCGTGCGCGGCTCCGCCGTCGAAGGAATCTGGTCGCGGCGGTCGAAGTTTACCGTCGACCAGTTCCAGCTCAGGCTGGCGGCGCGCTTCTTCACCTCCTCCGGGCTGAGGGGCGTGAACTGCCCGGCGTCGAGGTTGAGCTTCCCGGCCGCTGGGCGGCTGGACGGTTGGGCGGACGGAAGCACCGGTGGCCGGGCTCCGGCACCGGGCACAGCCGCGCGATACGGTTGCCCCTCCGGTGCGCGATCGGCGGGTACACGGCGGGCCGCCGCGCGGCGAGCTTCGTCGAGCGTAGGCCCTCCGCGGAGCCAGCGGAACAGGGTGGAGAACAACCCCATGGTGTGATACGCGTGAGACGAAAGGGAAGAGAGTGGCGGGCGGTCTTGTTGACTACTCGCTTAGGACCGCGGCCGTTAACCAAGGCACCGCAGGCCACTATGCGCCGCGGGACCCTTGGGTCGTTTTGGCCGCGGCGCATAGTGGCCTGCGGTGCCAAACGAACAACGGTCGTGGGGAAGCATGGCTAGGCAAACGCAACCGCGGCGGAACGCCGCAGCATGGTGGTCTCAGCAAGCGCCGGCCCGCCACTCTCAAAGTTACCTCACGCGCCTCCTTTCCGTTCGGCCTGCGCGCGCAACCGGTTGTACCAGTCGCGTGCCGCCGTCTCCGCCGGCGCGGGATTGAGGGCGAGCGTACGCAGGGCCAGCAGATGCCGGCACGGTCCCATGCGCAGTCCCGCCTTGCGAAAATGCCCGCAGAGGCAACGCCCCCGCTTGATCCGCCCGTCGGCGTCGATCAACAGCTCGACCGGCTTCGACTCGGCCTTGCCCACGTAGATCATGCCGCCGCCGGGCGCCGCCACCCGCGACTCGAGCGCGACCCGACCAAGCCGCACGATCTCGCGCGAGGCGACCACCTCCTCGTTTTCGGGACCGAGCTCGGCCTCGCCGAGGGCGCGCGCCATGATCTGCCGCCAACGATACACCCCGGCGGCGAGGTCGTGGATCACCTGCCCGGTGCCGGCGAGCCGGTTGAGCGCCGCGGCGGTGGCCCCGGGCGAGCGTGCGCCGGCGGCGTCAATGTCGGCAAACTTCGCCGACCGGTGGAGCTGCAGATACGCCGCGATCGTCTCGATCTCATACGGCGCGGGCGCCACGGGCGGCGCCAACACGTCGAGCGAGGAGCCGTGCGTCCAGTCGTTGGCCGTCCATCCGGAGAGGCCGAGGGTGAGGCGCATCTCGCCCATGTGCGCCACCCAGAAGCTCGGATAGCCGGTGCCGAGCAGATACACGTCGAGCCGTTCGACCAGGGGCAGCAGGCGGGCGAGCGCGAGCAGACGCTGACGGCCCCAGATGCGCACCGACTCGCCCCAGTCCCCCTCGGCGGCGCCGCCATGCACGGGAATCCGTTGTTCCCACGGTTCGAGCACGAGCGCGAGCGGCTGGCCGGGCGCCTGTTCGAAGCGCAGCGCGCGGGGACTGGTGCGGGCCTTGTGCCGTTTCAACCACACCAGCAGCGAGTAGACCGCCTCGCGCGTGAGCGTCGCGCGCCGCATCGGCAGCGCCATCGCCGCCTGCAGCTGCATGAAACCGCGCAGCCAACCCTGGGGCAGGTCGATCTTCTCCTCGCGGTAGTCGGCGTGGCCGTGGGTCGCCACGTCGAAGCCCGCCGGATCGAGACGGAAACGCGTCTCACGATACGAACGCAACCCCTGGAAGTGGTTGTAGAGATCCCACGAGTAATCGACGTTCGTGGTGCCCAACTGGAGCTGCGGCGAGGCGCCGAAGCCGTCCTCGCGGTTCACCGTCAGGCAGCCGTAGCTCGACTCGTCGGCGGAGAAGCACTCGAAGAAGACCACGTCGTCCGCGACGGTGATCACCGGATCGCAGGGCATGAGCTTACGCCAAAGATCCATGTCGTGCTCACGCAGATGCGTGGCGTAGCTTTGCCGCGCGCCCCAGTACGCCTTGCACGCCTGGCTGAACTGTTTCTCGAGATCAGCCGGCACCGCCGCGCCGTGGCGCGCCAGCACGTCGGCCTTCGCCTGCTGGAGCGCATCCGAGCGGACCGCACGCACCCGCCCGCTCTCCGCCTCCTTCCACGCCTCGTAGGCGGCTTTGTCGCGCTTCTTGAAGCGCAGGTCGCTGACCACCACCTCGTGCAGCGCCGACATCGCCTCGCGGAAGCGCTGCGGGCGCCGCAGCGCGGCATCGAAGGCCACCGGCTCCCGCGCGAGATTCGGGGCGAAGCTGAGCGTCTGGCCCGAGAGTCCGCTGCGGCCCAGGTACGAGAACGGGAAGTTCACGCCACCACCTCCGCATCCACAAAGCTCAGCTCGGGCAGGCGCGCGCGCACCTGCACCGCCAGTTCCGGGCGCCGGGCCACCACACTCATCACCGCCGCAAGTCCGGCCCGCTGCTCCGGCCCACGCACCGAGCGCACGGCCACCGAAAGCACCGGCAGCAGCGGCACCGCCTGGGCGGGATTGTCCACAATCGCCTCCGCAAGGTCGCGCACGGCCTTGAGTTTTTGGCGACCGCCGCGATGCACACCGAGCAGCACCGCGCACCAGATCGGCGCCAGCTGATCGGCCGAGAGCGTGGGCAGCTTCACGCGCAGTGCGAGCCGGTCGACCAGCTTGAGTTTGAGATCGTCGAACGGCGTCTCCGCCAAGCGGCTCCACAGCACCGGGTCGTCGTAGCCCGCCGACCCGGCGAGCAACCAGGTCCACGCGGCCTCGCGTGTCGCCGGCTCGAGGCTGTCGAGGAAACGTGAAACGGCCTCGACTTCGTAGTGCTCACGGGCCCCCAGCCGCGCCAGGGCCCACGTCGCGAGCTCCCCGGCCACCGCGGGGCAACGTGCCTCCGCCAACGCCCCCAGCGACGGATACTCCGCCGGCGGGATCGGGCGCGCCGCGAGCAGCGACTGACCCAGCCGCGCGACCGGCACCGGTTGTGCCCGAGCCAGTTCGAGACACTGCGCCAGCGTGAGCCGCTCCCCGGAAACGTGTTTGGAGAAAGCGCTACAGAGGGTGGCGAGCGCCGTCAGGTTGCGCGTACCCAGCAAGCGAAGCCAGGTGGTCACCGGCAGCTTGTCCACGCCCGGGTGCGACTCGAAGAGGTCGGCGCCGAACTGTTGGACCCGTTCGTCGGCGTGATCGAGCAGGCCGAGCAGGTCCTCCGCCGGAATTTCCAGGGCGGCCTTCGCCCGCACCTGCCGGAAGAGATCCATCGCCCACAGCCGCACGAGCTGAGCCGGCGCTTGGGCGACCAGGCCCAGCAACAGCTTGGCCGCCGCCGGAGTCTCCCACGCGGTGGGAAAACGCGGAGCCGCCCGCAGCTCGGTCAAGGTGCGGCCGGGCCGGAGGCGCAGGTGGACAGAGTGAAACTCGAGCGCGTCGCAGCCGCGAAAACAGACGTTCAGCAACGCCCAGCTATCGAGGATCGCCTCGCCCTTCGCGAGATCGGCATCGTGGTAGCGGCGCAGCACGGGAACGATCGCTGCCGGGTAGTCGGCGGGCCGGGCGTAACCCAACCAGCGGAAATAGCGCCACGCCCGCCGCCGCAGGTAATGCCGCGTGCGGTGACTGAACAACCGGCCGCTCCGGATCCGCCGGCCCGTCTTGGCCACAACGACGCGCTCCCCGGTCTTCGGATGCACCAGGACCTGCACAGGGTCGCGCGGGAGCACATCGTGCGGCGTAGCGAGATATTCCTCCTCGGCGGCCGTGCGCGTCGCCCGATCCCAATGCCAGCGGGAGCGGCGGACGCGCCGCACGAGCGTGTCGAACGCGGCGAGGAAGGCGGCCATGAGCGCGTCGTCGCGCCGGGCCTCGGCGTCCTTGAAGAGGCGTTTCACCAACGGCTGGTGCCCAGGACCGTCGAGCGGCTGGTCAAGGTAGGCGAAGAGCTGCTGGCGCGCCCAGGGCCGGGCGTCCTTCTTCCACCGGTCAGCGAAGGCGGCGAGGAACTTGGGCGAGCTCACCTGGCGCAGCGCCTCGACAAAACGGGCATCCGCCCCCGCGAAGCATTCTTCGACGAGGAGCAGGGACGCACGTTCGTTGGGCAGGGCGGGGGGCATCGGAGAACAGGCGCATACAACACCCGGGCGCGCACGCTGGTCGTTCAACCCGGGGCGACAACAAATGTCGCGATGCCGCAATACTGAAAGGCCCAGCACTCAGAGCTCGAACAAATAATACGCGAAATCTCTCGACTGAAGACCTTCGCGATTCCCCAGAGCGAGCAATGCCGGCCAAGACCGCCAACGCGGTGCCGCGAGCCCAGTTCGCACGCCCTAACGCCCGAGACCGTCGCGGACCTCGCGACCTAGCGGCCGCTGAATCTCCTTCGGCATTTGGAAATGGTTCAGACCCGGTTGCAGATCCGCGCCGAGGCGACTGAGTCCGAAATCGAGCGCATCCCAAGCGCTCTTGTGGATGCGTTTCACGACCTGCGCGCACTCCTTGTCGGACCCAACCAAAAACAAAGCCGGAATTGGTACGAAATCGTCCCACCGGCGTGCGGCATGCTCATTGGTCTCGCCGCCATAGTATGCGATGGCCGGCAGGTAACTGCCCTCGGTGAGCTTCCCGATACCGAAAGGCGTTAACGCCTGCGGAATGACTTTGATCACACTCACTGGATGGACGCAGGATTTGTCCAGATCAGTATAGACTGCGATCGTGCCCGAACTCAACTCGATCACTTTGGCGGGGACGCTGTCTCCATAATACGCCAGATCGCGATAGAAGGCCCAGCGCTCGACGCGATCCTTCAACCAAGGAACGAGACCGCGAAACCGAAATGGAATGAATGTCGCAAGATAGTTGAGCACAAACCCGCCAAACCCGCTGTCGAGGCAGGACGCCGCGATCCGACCTGCGCGCGCCCGAGCACCGGCCGAGGCCTCCGCTGAGGATTCTACGATGATCGGCTGCTTCCCATTCATAAGACGTGGCAAGGATGCTATAGAGGTTTCGAGGAGAGTCCCCTCGGAAGGGATCGGATAGAGCTCTGTTCAAAGGCGGGGTACTCAGGGACCAAGCGGACACAGCACCATAAGAATCGTACTCCCAATGGCCGGCGGCGTCCGCCTCATCCGGGGCGACACCGTGTGTCGCGTCGCCAAGATGTTGAGCAGGCCGGGCGAACGACTTCGATCGAAAAATGGAGGTTCGATCACGTCGCATAGCTGTCCCTCAGAACCGTTTCATTTTGCACGGATTTCCCGCCGCGTGCGTCGTGGAAGCCTGTTGGCGTGGCGCGGGCCTCCGTGCCTGCGGAATCGGTTTTCGCCGGCACGGAGGCCGGCGCCACAAGGTGCCGTCTTCTGTTTCCTCTACTCGCTACCCGCTCCGCGCTACTTTGGTTGCGGCGTAGCCGCGTGAGGCGAGATTGCAGGAAAAGCCCAGCCGCGAGCGGCAGGGCGAGTGGCGATTTCTTACTCCCGCACCGGATCGACGAGCGGATCGACGGGCACCGGAGAGGGCTCCGAAGGCAGTGAAGGAGGAGCCGGAGGCTGCAGCGGCGGTCGCGAAGGTTTCGAAGGCAGCGGTGGCGGCACGCCCGCCGGGGGCGACTGCCGCTTGGCCAAGGACTCCACCCCGGTGACGTTGCCGCCAGCGTCGAGCCAGACCATCTCGTCAGTCGTCTTGGGGATCTTACCCGCGGCGAAGAACTGCTGCAGTTCCGTGAATTCCGACTCGCCAATCTTCGCCCGCTGCGCGTCGAGCACCTTCCGGTTGCCCGTGCCGAAGGACAAGGGCTGCGGCGTGAACTTCTCCCAGCGGTCGAGTTCCTCCCCTTCGCTGAAGAAAGACACGCAGGGGAAGGTGGTGCCCACCGCCTCGCCATGCACCGGAAGCCGCGCGATATCGACCCGGCACATGGCCCAACAATGCGGCCCAAAGTCGGTCGACATGTTGGCGACAGCCACGAACTCCAACGGATTCGTGCTCACGACGATCCCCGGCGTGAGCAGCCCGTTATGATAAACCACGGACGTGCGCCAAGTCATCAACCCGAGCAGGAGACCCACCGCAACCACCGGAAGCGCCAAAAGCCCGCCCACCACCCACCAGTGGAGCACGAAGGCCCCAGTTGTGAACGCCACAAGCACCAGCCAGCACCGGAAGAACGGCCCCAGGAGCGAGAACCACAGGTAGCGGAGCGGATTCATCCGCAGCCGGGGAGCACAGGCGGCGCGGGTGCCGTTGACGATGTCGCCGGCGTGTTCGAGTCGTGGATCAGGGGCGCCACGCTCCGCGGCGGGAGAACACTTCGGGCAGGGGGAAGCGGACGACTCTTCGCCGCAATCGGGGCATTTGAAGGGGTGCATCGCAGGGAAAGCGCCAGCTAAGGCAAACGGCGTGCCAACCAGCGTGATGGTGGCTCCGATGCTGGCAAGGCATTGTGGATTCCCCACTGATGTGCCAAGGCGCGCCCCCCGGATTCGGCGGGCCATCCAACCCCAGGAACCGCCGCCGTCACCCCAGCGCTCGGGAACGGCCCCGCGCCTCCCGCGGACGCACCTCCCGCCCCGACGCCAGGGATGCATCGGAGCCGCATACGTTTACACCAAACGGGCGTAACCCGCTCGCTCCCCGCGGCACCCGGCCTACGCTGCGGCCCCATGAGCCTCCGCCTCCCCTGCCTCCTGCTCGCGCTCGCCCTCTCCACCATGACCACCTCCGCCGCGCCCATCTCGTCGCCAGTTCCCGGAGCCACCGGCCGAACCCCCGTCGTCTTCGTCACCGACATCGGCTCCGACATCGACGATACGTGGGCGCTCGCGCAGCTCCTCCGCTCGCCCGAGCTCGACCTGCAGTTCGTTCTCACCGAGACCGGGGAGGCCAAGTACCGCGCCGCCTTCGTCACCAAATTCTTCGAGGTGGTCGGCCGCACCGACATCCCCGTCGGCCTGGGCCGCGATTTCGGCCCGATGGGCGAGGAGCACCGCAATCAAGGACCGTGGTTGCGTGGCTACGACATCGCGCGCTATCCTGGCAAACTCCACGAGGACGGCATCGGGGCGTTCATCGAGCTGGTGATGCACTCCCCGCAGCCGCTCACCATCATCGCCGTCGGTCCCGTGCCCAGCCTCGCCGCCGCGCTCGCACGTGAGCCGCGGATCGCGGCCCGCTGCCGCTTCGTGGGCATGTTCGGCAGTTTCTTCGTCGGCTACGACGGCGCCCCGAAGCCGGCGCCGGAGTACAACGTCTACAACAACGTCGCCGCCTTGCGCACCGTGCTCGCCGCCCCGTGGCAGGACGTTCTCCTCACTCCGCTCGACACCTGCGGCACAGCCGTGATCAGCGGGGAGAACTACCACCGCCTCTGGAGCAGCACCGGCGATCCGATGCTGCGCGCGGTGATCGAGAACTACTGCGCCTTCGCCGCCCGCGTCCCGTGGATGCACTGCGACTTCTTCGCCACCCGCTCCACCGTGCTCTTCGACTGCGTGGCCGTGTACCTCGCCTATTCCGAGGCGCTCGTCGAGATCGAGCCCGTCTCCTTCCGCATCGAGGAGAACGGGGCCACCGTGCCCGATCCCGCCGGCCCGTTCCGCGCCCGCGTCGCCCTGCGCTGGAAGAATCTGCCCGAGTTCATCGACCACCTGACCAACCGACTACTGGCTGCCCCAACCACGACGCCAGCAACCTGACCGACAGCCGCCCCCCCGTAGGCAGCGTGCTGCTGGAAATTCTGCCGCACGGCAGAATACGCGCCTCCCTGGCCTTTTACCCTTCCCCCCCCCCCCGGGGAATTGTACACGAGGGGGGGGGCGGGCGGGCAGGTTTGGGCATGGCACGAACCCTTCCGGCATTGGGGCTCCAGCAAATCGAGCCAGCATGGGTGCAGCCCCAGCCCGATTGGGCGCGGCGGCGTTTGCTGGTGGTGCGCTTGATCGCCCAGCACGAGCTGACCGTGGCGCAGATCGCGCGCTGCCGACGTGTGTCGCCAAACCGTGCACCTATCGTGACACATTGCTGGCGGGCGCGGCCTTGCAGCGCGAGCTGGGGGCGGCACGCCCTCGGTGGTGCGCGGGGCGGTGCGGAGGAACTCCTACAGCAACGGGCAGGGCAAGTTCCGGCGAGCCAAGGATGCGCTGAGCTCGCGAAGCAAAGTGCTCCATCGGCTGGGCGGCAAGTTGAAGGTGCCAGAGCCACGCCAAAAGGCCGGGCCAAGCGAGTGCCAACGTTGGAAGAACTGGCCGGGACGGCGGCCCGGCGCCGCGGGTGAACATCCTCGGGCTCTGCCGGTGATCCGCAGTCTGGGCCGCGCGCCCCTTGCACCCGCAGGGCTATCTGCACGGCCTGGAAGTCGACGGTGAGAACAGCTGGAGACCCGTGCTCGACCGGGACGTACCCCCCCCCCCCCCCCCCGCCCGCCCCGCCCCCCTGGCGCCCCTGGTTGCTGAACTCCGTAAACAGGCTCCAACCAAAGTCATGCTGAGGGGGTGGTTACGCGGCCCAGACCGTTGATCACAAACTGCACGGCCACGGCCGCCAGCAGCAGGCCCATGATACGGGTGACCAGTTTGAGCACCAGCGGGTTGACGCGCCGCGCACCGGTGCTGGCGAAACGAAGGATCACATACGAAAGCGCCGCCACGGCGAGAATGCAGACGAGCAGTGCCAGGTGCTGCATCAGCCCCCGCGCTTGGCCGAGCAAGATGAGGGAGGTCGAGATCGCACCGGGCCCGGCGAGCATCGGCACGCCCAGCGGAGTGATCGCGATGTCGTCCTTGGCCGCGCCGGCCTCCACTTCCTCGTCGGTCTGGCGGTCGCGCGAGCGGTTCGCATAGAGCATGTCCAACGCGATTCGGAAGAGCAGCACACTGCCGGCGATCTGGAAGGCCGCCATGGTGATGCCCAGCATCTGGAACACCCACTTGCCCACCAGCGCGAAGCCGACCAGCACCCCGGCCGCCACCGCCGAGGCGAGGAAGGCCATACGGTTCTGCGCCGCCGGGGTATCGCGCGCGGTCATCGCCAAAAACGCCGGCACGATCGCGATCGGATCGACGATCACAAACAGCGAGGCGAAGGCGAAGAGGGTGTATTCGAGGAGGCTCAAGCGGCGCGACCACTCTGCCCGCCTTTTGCGCCAACGCACTCCGAATCTGCGGGGGTATTTCCGGCCGTCTCCAGGCCTCCGCGGTGAGGTGGCCCAATCGGCCTCGGAACCGCCACGTCGGCGCCCTGGCCTCCACCGACCGGGCCCCTTGTCCCTTGTTACTTGGCACTTGTCACTTGCTGCCGCCGCGGCCGCTTCAGCTCCACCAGGGCGATCCCCCGGGGGCAGCCCCCGTCGGTCCGCACAAACTGCGATCCGCACCGCGGGCAATACGCGCAGCTCGCCGCGGAGTCCGGCGGCGGCGGCGCCAACAGCTCCTCCGCCGTCAACCCGGCCTGCGCCAACCAGGGGCCCAGCACCCGCCCCTCAAATTCCGCGGCATACCACTTCCTCATCGCGGCCGCTTCGGCCAGCCGCCCGATGTCACCACGCTCCGGCAACGGCAGCGGCCACCGCACATCCGCGAGTGTCGCCAACGCCAGCTCACGCCGAACCGACCGCCCTCCCGGCCCCGAGACCAGCAACAAGGGATGCGGAGCCGGGCGCATCGCATCGGTGAGCACCCGGCGCCAGCGCAGCCCCTGCGGCGGAAACAGCAGCGCCACCAAGATCACCTTCACGGTGCCCGGGGTGAGCCAACGCCGCAGCCTCCGCGCCGCCAGCACCGCCGCCACCGCGCCGACGACAAACGCCAGGGCCCCGGCCGCGAGCAGCCCCGGCACAAACTGCGCCAGCCGCTCCGCTACCTCCTTGGACAGGAGCACGCCGGGGGGCAAAGCCGCCGGGCTCAGCGCGGCCAACGCCAGCAGTGCCAGCGTATTGGCCACCACCGGCCAGCGGCTCACGCGGCGCACCAGCTGCTGGCGCCGGGCCCAGTGCGCGGGCCGGAACTGCCGGGCGAGTTCCCGCCGCAGGCACGCCGCCCGCGTTTCCACGCCCGCCTGCCGCAGCGCAAGCACGAGCCGCTGCAGCTCGGCCGCGGGCCAGGCCGGCGCCGCCGGGCAAAACGGCCGTCCATTGATCACCATCCATCCCTCACGCTCCACCACCGTCTCAATTTCGTCCCAGCGCCACACCGCCGTGAAAATCGCCGGTTCCACCGGCCGGCCCGCCACGCCTATGGGCTGATTGCAGATCCCCCGGCGAAAACACGAAGGGCGGATCGTCCGCCCAAAACCGGGTCGCCCACGGCAGCGGGGCCAGAAAGTGGAGGCGCTCCTGCCGCACCACCTGCGGCCCGGGGAAGGCCCGCACCAACGCCGGGCGCGCCCGCCGCCCGCGGCGCAGCCCGTCGAGCAGGTACGCCCCCCAGAACACCACGACAACCAGCAGCCAGTCGGACATGGGCTATCGCGGCTCGCCCTTCATGCGGGCGCTTGCGGTAGCGAAGTTCGCAAGAACTTCGTCCGAGGGCTCTCGGACAAAAGCCTCCGCGGCTTTCGCTACGGGAGAAGACGGTTTCATACTCAGGAAGATGCGAGGCGTCTGGTGGAGTGCTCGGGTGCTCCCCCGACACCACTTCACGGTGACTGCGCCTCCAGCTATTCCCTCGGATGGGAACCGGTGAGCCGGCGGAAGAGCTTCACGATGCCGGCCCCCAGCGCGCCGACGGCGAGCACCACGACCTTCCAGCCCTTGGCCAAAACGGCGCCGAACTTGGCCAACAGGCCCAGCTTCGCGGCGCCCACGGCGGCACCACCGAGCACCAGGGCGGAGAGCCCATAGGCCGCCACCTTGTCGCCCTGTTTCCACTCCGCGTATTTCTGCCCGGCGCTGTAGCCAAAATTCGTGGCCAGCAGGGTGCCGGCCGCCCGCGAGGCGGTGTCGAAGAGCTCGGGATTGGCGACCAGGGTGACGTTCATGTACCCGCCGCGACCGAGCAGGCGGATGCTCTCGTTGATCCACACCTCCTTGTAGTTGTCGGAGGAGGAGGAAAGCTTGAGCGCCCACTTCAGATTGTGGGTCGCCTCGTCGTAGTGCGGGGCGGCCGCCCAGCCGACGATCTTCATCTCGTCCCAGCCCTGCTCCTTGCGCGCCTCGTTGCTGCGCACCTCGCCTTCGCGCATCGACTGCATGAGCTTGTCCGCGTCGAGCTTGTCCTTGTCGTCGTCCTTCACGTACCCGACCTCGTCGTAGTCGAAGAACATCATCCAGTGCTCGTCGGAGACGACCACGCCCACCTCGTTGCCGCCGCGCATGTTCTTGGTGAGTTTGAAGAACAGGTCGAGCGAGTCGGCCCCGACAAAATGCTGGCCGGCGGGCAGGTCGTATTCGGCGATCTTGCCCAAGGTGACCTTGGCCGGGCCGGAGGTGAGCTTCACGCCGGCGCCGCGGAGTTTCTCGGCGTAGCTTTTCGGTGCGGCCTCGGCTTCGGGCGCGGGATTGGTCGCCGCCGGGGCTTCGGGTTCGGCCGCGGCGATGGCGAGGGGCAGCAGCAGCAACGCCACTGCGGAGAGGAGTGAACGGGAGGTTTTCATCGGAGAGGGAGGGCTGTTGTTCTGGGAGGAAAGCGGACCACGAGGATGCGCCGCACTCCGCTCCTCCGGCCATCCGGCGAGCCAACGCCGCGCAGCGTCGACTCAGTGAGTTCCGCCTCCACAAGGCAAGCGAGGGATGGGCCGACAGGCCTGCCCGCGAGGCTCCCGCCGGTGGATATCCCTGTAGTGCAGGGCGCCGACCTGGCCATAGGCCGGAAAGGCCGGGCTAGAGACGGTCCTCCGTCGCCGTCCTACCCGTTGGCAGCGTGCGCGCACGCGCCTTTTGGCCTCCTGCTCCTACTCCTGCCCTTCCGTTCTCCAGCCTTCCTCTTCGTTCTCCGTTGGGCGCGCCAGGCCTCCCCTTCCACCTGGCGCTTGGCCCTTGTCACTTGTCCCTTGGAACTTCCCCGCCTCACCCGGTGATCGCCGCGAGCAAGGCCTCCGCCGTCGCCTTGGCGGGGGGATGTTTCAAGCCCTGGACACCGAGCGCGAAGTACACCGCTTCGAGAAAGGCGACCGCATTGCGCCGGACCGCATAGGCGACGGGCACGGGCGCGATGCCGGAGAAGCCCTCGGGCAGCCCCGCCAGCCGCGTCATGACCGCCAGAAACTCCACGCGGTCGAAGTCATCGCGCATCGCCACTGCCACCGCCACCGCCGCCAGACGATCCCCCTCGCCATGGACGAAGACCTCCGGGGCCGTCTCGAGCCGGCGGGCCAGGGCGGCCAACACACGGGACTGGTCGGCAGGCTGCAGCCGCGGGCTGCGCACGAGAGCCTTCAGGAGGTCGGCCACATGTGCCGTGACGTGCACCCAGCCCACCGCGGGATCCCAACCGCGCAGATCCTCTTCGTTGGTGAGCAACTGCAGCGCTTCGTCGAGCAGCCCGCGATACTCCGGCTCCTCCAGCAACGGGTGGCGCACGTCCGCCGCGGCGGCCAGCGCGAGGTTCAGCGCCCCGAACGCGCGGCCGAGAACCCTGTCCGGGCCGGCGGCCCTGAGGTGTGCCCGCCAGATCGGCACCAGGAGGCGCAGGTCCTCCGGCGCGAGCGTGCCCCGCCGCACCCATTCCGCCGTGATCGTGTAACCGAATTCGTCGCGCAGCACCGGGTCCGGGTGCCCGACAAATTCCGCCAGTTCCCGCGCCAACGCCGGTGCCGTGGCCCCCGCGGGCACCGCGTATTCGTGCCGCACGATATCGCGCCAGAACTCCACCGGGTGCACGTCCGCTGCCACCGTCGCCCGGCCGCTCCAACACAGCCCTCCGCACATCAGCCCAAGAAGGATTCGCCGCATGCCGCCATGATCCCGCCAAGCCCGCGCGCTGCAATCCTCACCTTTCGTGCGGCGTTGGCCCCCCGCGCTGCTCCGCCAACACCCATCGCCTCAGCCTTCCCACCCTTGTCCCTTGGTGCTCGCTGCTTGACACCGGCGGCTGCGTTTCCGGCCGTAGGTCAGCGTGCTCGCACGCGCCCTCCGAGCGCCCGCCCCAACCGTGCCAGCGTGCGCGCGATCGCCCGCGGGGCGAGGGCGTGTTCCCAGAGATGTAGCACACGCCAGCCCAGCCGCGTACCGCAGCGAAGCGAGGAACGCGGCGAGCCGGCAGCGCGCAGCGCACGGTCGATGCGGCGGTCGCGCGCCCGGTTGGTCGCGATCTTGGCGTCCCAGAACGCACGGCGGGACTTAGGCCGCGTGTAGTGGAGCGGGCACCCATGCCAGAAGCAGCCGTCGACAAAGACCACCAGCCGTTCCGTCCGGAAGACGAAGTCGGGCTTCACGGTGAATGGACGATGGCGGATAGGCGAAGGCCGATGGCAAACGACGACAGACGTGCGACGGATTTCAGCCACAGAGGACACGGAGCCCACAGGGACCAAACCGCCTTGGCCTCTCCGGTCCTTGCTCTGTGCTCTCTGTGAACTCTGTGGTGAGTCCTTCCGGCATTTCCCGGGACCTTGCCACTTGTCACCTGTCACTTGGCACTTGAGGCGAACGCCTCTCCTCCACCCCGTAATCCCCGCCGCGCGCAGCAGCCCGACCAGCCGCAGTTCGGTGGACGCATTCCCCGCCGACCGGATCCGGGCCATCAGCGCCGAGCGCTGTGTCGGGGTGAGGACGTCGGCCACCTACTCCTCCCCCTCTGCTCGGTAGACCAAAACCGAGTCCGGTAACGCTCGTTTGTTGAACGCGATATACCAGGCATTCATGCGTTTGTCCCAGGAGCGAGCATCGACAAACTGTTCCCAGCTCAACTGATGGATCGATTCAAGTGCCCAGTGCTCAGCCAACTTCACGATGAGGATAAATTCAAAGAGCTGTTTGTCCTTCGCTCCACGTTCTGGATAGATCGTTCCAGTCTTTGATCCTGTGCAGACGGTTTTGATTGAGAACCTTTCGCCGTTCCGTGAAAGCGCATCGACGTTCTTGGTCCCGGGTGGCGCAAGCTGCAGCTTCGGCAATCCAGGAGTCGTGCCAAAATGATCGACCACCAACCGCTCACCCACCGCCCCGACAGAATCGGCGAGCCCGCGCCTTTGCATCTCAGCGCGAGTGCGTGCACGGAGTTGCAGTAGTTCCGAATCCCTCAATTTCTCGATGCATATACCACACAATTCGGGACTCTTGGTCGAGTTCATTATCTGGCGCCTAATCCAACAAACTCGTGATACTCTCTGGCTTAATATTCGGAATCCCGACACCGGAATAATAGGCCAGAAAACATGACTGGAGTGATTCCGCAAACGGCGGCGTCAAGGAAGCTATTGACGTGAATCCACTCGCGATATCGGCGTACGGGATCGTTTCAAGCTGCTGAAAATCACAGTAACAATGCGGGATATCTAGAAACGCTGGTAGAAACCAGAATCGCCCTTCAGGGAACCCTACATCTTGTCCGCTGGGCGGGGTAGCCCACCCCCTTAGCTTTTTCTCGCGCTTCAGAATGTCGGAACTCTTCGCATCAGCTCTTTTAGTATCACCAATAAGCGATTTCGCGTCAGAAGTTTTGATAGTCAGCACATACTTCGCGCGCGGTTCTGTTTGGGCCTGTTGAATCGTTAGGTGGCAATGCGGAGTCAAAACCACACGGATATCTGCAGCCAACTGTTTTCTTTGTATAATGTGCCCGAGCTTAAACCCTCTACTATGCAATGGAGGATATGTATAATATTCCAGACCAGCAACAGAGCTAATCGGCTCCACCCCTTCCGCACTACCTCCAATCTCAGCCAATTGAAGTGCCGCACGTCGACGAACTAGCCGCTCAACAACTTTCGCATCAGCAACGCCATCAGGCCATAATCGAACCCAGTTCTTCTCGAGAAATTCCCAAAGAAAACCACCTGCCGTACGGTCTAGTTCGTCATGGAGACTTCTAGCAAGTTGCGGAATGCCTGTGGCGAGCATCTTCTTGATAACAAATTCGATTTCCCCTGGCACTGTCTTGTCGGCCCAGGCGACAAACGCACCAGGGTAAGCACATCCGGTCGAACACTGGCGCTAAACACAATCAGGGGCAGAATCGACCGGCCCTGTAATTTTGAACCATCCCAAGCACCGCTGCGTCCCGATCTTTTAGATGTCCACGGAACGTATCAGAGAGAATTAGGTCGTAGCGAATATGCGTAGATTCAATGAGACGCAATGCATCACCGAAATTACCAGTCGGGTGAATGATCGCATCAACCCCGGCTTCATTAAAAACCGCAGGAAAATCGCGCATATAGGTGTCCAGGTCGTGCGGATTATCCTCAACGAGAAGTACATTCAGTTTCATTGGATGCCCTCAAAGGCCTACATGTTTCTCAAAGATTGCCTCAAAACCAGCACCTCCCAGGCGGCAGTCATCACGGTAGATCAGCTTCCCGTACGGCTCGATTACTTGGCGTGCAACATAAAGCCCGAGTCCCATACCATTCTCTTTAGTCGAGAAATACGGATCGAACACGCGTTCGCGGTTTGCCTCATCAATTCCAGAACCGTCGTCACAGAAACGTACAGAAAAACCACGCTCGGATGTCCGCAGGGTGATATCTATTTCGCCACCTTTACCGTCACCGTGGTGGCGAGTTAGCCAATATATGCTGTTATCAAGCAAATTTGCGAGCACTTGCCCCAACACCGACCTTGTCATTTTGACAACGACCGGATGCTGGGGCATGTGGAGACTTTGTTTGATTTTCTGCTTGGAAAGCAGGTTCTCGAATAGGAGCAGATTCCCGAGAATCTCCTCCTGAACGCTGAAGGTACTAGCTCGGCCTCGCTTACCTGCAGTCTTAGGATCAAGCCGCGCGCGAAGAGCGACAATCTGCTCCATCCATCCCTTTATCAACCCTATGCTGTCTTCAGCATCTTTGATCTCGGCACTCGGAAATTGTTTCCGAAGAAGCTTTCGAGATGAGCAATCTCGCGATTCACGCGGCCAACGGGAGCACCAATCTCGTGTATAACAATGTCGACCATCTGCCCTATGCCCGCAGTCATCAAAAGTCTGGAGTAATGTTCCTGAAGACGCCGGACACCTTCGCGAATATTACCATCAGATTTCCGCACTAGTTGCGCCACTGGGTGCTGCCTGCCGAGCCGACGGTCGGCTTCTTCAACCACCGGCGACAAATCGAAGGCTTCAAAGAGAGTATGTATTTCTTCGGACTCTTTTTCTTCGCGAGGACGAGCTATATAGCGCTCCTCTTCGAGCAGCGCCAATATGCGTGGTGCCCAGATCGTAAGTTGTTCGTAGTCCGAGTTGTGAACTAATCCCTCCCGGGTGGTGCGGTCGATTAGGCCGGGATTGCTTTCCCGCGAACTCCGTATCGCTGCAACAACTTGATTGTTCGCCAAACGCATAGTCGGATTCTGTCGGCTCCAATAATCTAATCTCAACCAATCGTTGCCAGGTGCCCCATAGGGATGCACCCGGAAGCCATCACGGTAGATGCTCACACCACAATAATTGTCGAGAACTGCTCGAATCTCTTGGAGCCCCATATTGTGCTTCAGCATGAACGGGGTTAGCCCCTTACGGTCTCGGTCCCAAGCCCGAAACTCAACTGTGAAGCCACCGCAGCCAACCACACACCCCCTGTCACCAAGCTGATGCTTCGGAAGCGTCCTCACAATGACACCATTTATCGATATATTTCCCGTGAATGTACCGTCCGCATCGAGCACCCCTCAATTCTATACGGAGGATTCGCGATCAGTTCGTGAGCGCTTATTTCTCCGGATAGTTGGGGAAACCCAGGAATAATAAGCTCGATACAGAAATCCTCCACATCGCCGAACGGCGATATAAGCCGAGAAAGTCGGTTATGTAGTGTCTCAAAATTAACCAACAGACTTTTATCTTCTTTCCTCCGGAGTTTGAGTAGGGTGAGTGTGGTGCCATGCTTAAGCTCAGGAAGAGGCCTTACCTCATACTCAATTCCGATCTCATCCAGATAGCTATTTTCATCAAAACGGCCCCATTCGAGTAAAACGGTAACTCCGTCAGGCTCGTTCTCGGCTCTTGTCTCGAGAAAGAGTGCTTCGGCCAGGCGAGCAGCAGCAAAGCGCCCTACACCCTTCGCGCCCTGATAGAGGCGCCCACTTGGCGATCGTGCGTGTTTTCTCTTGGTTATGGTGCCCGGTTCAAACCATCCGTTTAGGACCGTATCTAGAGTCATGCCAAGACCATCGTCCGCTATCACAAGCGTCTCTGGCTGCATGGGATCCGAGCCCTCAAATCTCACCACGACCTTTTTGACATCTGCATCATATGCATTTTTGACCAATTCGACGACAGCAACAGCCTCATCGCTGATAAGCTCCTCACCGATCAGAGAAATGATGCGAGCGCGTGGACGCATCTTTGCAGAGCCGGATTTCTGAAGTGGTTGCGCCGTCGTCATTTGGTTATGGAGGTAATATGCTGCTGCCAAACGTGTCCGAAATTTCTCAGTCTTGAAGGCTCGGTTTCGCAGTGAGCTGCTGTACTACTGCACGCATCACCGGCGGGCAGACGGCGTTGCCAATCATCTTGATGCGATCCCGGCGCGAGCCGGTCTCGAATTTCATCTTTGGCGGCATGCCCATCGCCGCTTGCAGCTCCGGGACCTGCAACATCCGCATGACGTGGCCGTGGTTGGGATCGGGCTTCACGAGGGCGAAGCGATCCACGGTAGTGATGGTTCGCAGGGGCCGGCTCAAACGCTGCCAACCACCGCCACCGTCCGAACCGTAATATACCAGCAAGAAGGGAGTCTTCTTGCCAAGAGTGGCGAAACCCCGTTCCGCCCGGTCCAGCGTAGGCTTGGCACGCCCCTTTTTGTGAAGTGGGGTCCAGCGATAGGTACCGTTGAGATCGACCAAACCCGAGATCGCCTTTGGTTTCGATCTCGGGGGAGGGACATTCGGCGGCTCCTGCAATTTGTCCGCCAGCAGAAAGAGGCGGCAGCGCGACTGGGCCACTCCAAAGTTGGCCGAATTCAACACCTGTTCGTTCATGTGGTAACCGAGTTCCACCATCGCCGCCTTGAACTCCGCGTACCGAGTCCATTTGCGCATATTGACGACGTTCTCGATGACGACCCAGCGCGGCTGGAATGCTTTCGCAAAGCGAACGACCTGGAAGGCTGTTTCCTTGCTCAGCTCACAGCGCGGCTTGTTGCCCTTGGCCGGGCTGTGGTTGGTACATTCCGGCGACGCCAGGATCAGGTCGATCTTCCCAAAACGTTTTGCGAGCGCATCCGTATCATGCTCCTCCAAGCGGCCCTGGATAAACTCAACCTCAGGAAAGTTCACGTCATGCGCTTCGCCTGCCAGAGGCCAAAGGTCGAAAGCGGCCACAATCTCGACGCCAGCCTCACGGGCGCCCCAACTACTGCCGCCGGCGCCACAGAAGAGATCGAGAGCTCGGATCGTCTTCATCCTTCGATCCCTCGGCAGAGCTCGGCAACCGAAGTGCCAAGCGCCTTGGCCACCCGCGCGAGACTCTGTATCGTGGCGTTGCGTTCACCCCGTTCGAGGCCGCCGACATACGTGCGATCAACCTCCGCTTGGGCAGCAAGTTCCTCCTGCGTGAGCGTGGCTCTTTCACGGAGAGATCGAACGTTCTCACCCAGCTTCAGAAGCACCTTCTCGGGAACGCTGCGCGGCATTCCCGATCATGTCAGATACGGGCAATAGAATGCCACCGACTAGAAGTAGCATCTGCATCGTTCTCCGAGCCTGCGGATACGGATTCAGGAAGGCGTCAAGACTCCGCACACCGGAGTCCGCGGGCTGCTCGGCCTTCTGTTTTTGCATCCGGCCATCCTACCGGCTCACGACTCCGAAGTGTACAGACGATGAGTCATAAAGCGGCGCAGGCGCCGCAAGTACCGAGGGACGGTAGGGAAAGCTGAAACCTAAAGGCTGAAAACGGAAGGCGGCGGAGGCGCCTAAGCTTGATCCGTTGATCGCATCCGCGCCATCTGGGTTATCTGCGGTCAGAACTCTCCGGCCTCCGTGGAGAAATCCCGGAGCCCGGGCGGAAGCCACCGGCTACGAGCGGCGGGCCACAAACCCGATGCTCCGCCGCGGCGGCTCCGGTGGGGGCGGCGGCGGATCGATCAGCGTCATGATCCGGTGCAGCACCTCGACGATCGCCACCTCATGGCCGTCGAGCCGGCCGGTGAGCCGGCGGTCCAACGCGGCCAGTTGTTGCGCGAGCTCGCGCGTGCCGCCCAGCAGCTCCCTCATCTGCACGAAGGCGCGCACTTCAAACACGCTCAGACGCACCGCCGCCGGGGAATTGAGGACGTTGGCCGCCATGATCGCCCCATGCTCGGTGAAGGCGTAGGGGAGGAAGCGGGGATCACGGTGCTTCTGGGAACCGGTCACAAATTGTGACCGGTTCGACCTAGAAGATGAACCGGTCGCAAATTGCGCCCGCCTGCCCGATTCCTCCGCTGCTGATGCGGTCACAATTTGTGACCGCATCAAGTCCTCCACTTCCGCCGGCGTCAGCCGGAACCGGAAGTCCTCCGGGAACTTGTCGGTGTTGCGGCGGACGGCCTGGTTGAGGGCCTTCGTCTGCACGCCATAGATACGCGCCAGATCGGCGTCCAAGAGCACCTTCCGGCCACGGACGGTACGGATCAACGCTTCAATCTCGGTGGAGGCGGCAACCGCCTTGGGGCTCTTCTTTGAGGTACGCATGATGAAATGGGTCACGCGGGGGGCTCGGCGAAGGATGTCGGCCACCGTCCCGGTCACCAATCCGAAACTGCCGGCCGGCGGCGCGGCCGCAGGCCCCATCGGACAAGGCGCGGAGGTGCGCAAGTTCCAATGGTCGAGGAGCAAGAGCGAAGCGGACTGGCTGAAGGTCTGAAACCTGAAGGCGGAAACGGAAGGCATCGGAGACGGGCGCGGCGAGTCTCGCCGGATCGCATCCGCGCCCTCCGCGTAGTCCGACTCCGTTGTACGAACTCCGCGTGGCGCAACCGCAGACACGGCTTGATCGCTCCGCGCTCCAGCTACGGCTGGGAGATTATCCTACCTCTGCGTCCTCTCGGGGGAACAACAGTAGCGGGTAGCAAGAAGCCAACCTCGACCCGGCCCCGGCAACGACAATTGCTTCTCCCCGCCCCGGCCACCTCATCGCGGTGGCCTACACGGCCGACGTTCTAGCGAGCGTCGCTACGACCAGCACGCAGGCAGGGCCGCCCGCGCCACCCCATCTCCGAATGACTTATCCGCGTTCATCCGCGTTATCCGTGGTCAAAACCTTCCGTCCTCCGTGCTCTCCTCCCCCTCCGTGCTCTCCGTGACCGGGTCGGTTCAGGGTTTTGGGTTCAGGGTTCAGGGTTTTGCGTTTCGGGTTTCGAGAAATCGATCCCGCCATCCTTTGCGCTCTTTGCGTTCCTTGCGGCCAGCCTCTTCCGGGCCTCCGTGATCTCTATGCCCTCTGTGGTGAAAACCCGGAAAATCGGGCTAAAACCACCGGCTACGGACGGCGGCTCACGTCAGCAGCAAGGCCACTGGGTCCTTGAGGCGGGCGTCGAAGGTGGCCAGCTTCAGCCCGTGCGCCGCGGCCAGCCGGCAAAGATAGCCGTCGGTCGTCTCGTCCCCGCGAGTCACCCAGCGCGGCAGCTCCGGCGGGGGAAGCTCCGCGAGGAAGTGCCCGACATCGCGCCGGATGCTCGCCAGCGCCTGGGTCGCCTGCCCCATCGTGTACCCAAAATTCTGCATCGAGACGCGAAGAAACCCCAGTTCAACCAAGGCGCACGTGCACAGCTCGTCGGCCGGCCGCTTCTTCTTCCAGCGGTGGAAAGCGGCGTGGTGGGTGGAGCCACCATGGTGCCACGCCAGCAGAGCGTTCACATCCAGCAGGTATCTCATGGAAAACTGGCGAGGGTCGCCCGGATCTGCGCATCCGACACCACCCGCCCCGCAGCGGCGTTATACAGGCATCCGGACACCGGATGCGTCTGAAGGTCCAACGCCGCCTCGGACTGCGGCGGCAGGGCCACGGATCGGAGATAGGCGGAGACGGTGGTCTGGCGGGCCTTGGCGAGCTGGCGGAGCCGGCGCGCGTCCTGCACGGAAACTTTAAAGGTCACGACCGGCATGGTATTACCACGGTAATATGCGGGCGGCGCGAGGCAAGCGTCGACCGGCGCGGCGGCCGACCACCTCGTTCCACGGGACAAGGCGCAAGAGACAAGGACCAGGCGGACGACATTCCGGCGAACGTCGCTACGACCAGCACGCAGGCGGGGCCGCCCGCGTCACTCCATTTCCGAATGACTTATCCGCGTCCATCCGCGTTATCCGTGGTCAAAACCTTCCGTCCTCCGTGCTCTCCTCCCCCTCTGTGCCCTCCGTGACCGGGTCGGTTTAGGGTTCAGGGTTTCGCGTTTCGGGTTTCGTGGAATCGATCCTGCCATTGCGATCCTTGCGTCCCTTGCGGCCAGCCTCTTCCGGGCCTCTGTGCTCTCCGTGACCTCTGTGGTGAGAATCCGGCAACCCGGGCAAAATCCGTGGGCTACGAGCAGCGGGCCAGCCAGCATTGCAGATGGGAGAGCGGGTGCCCCCGCCCTCCCTCTGCAACTTGCTATGCTGGCCATACCTGGCGGAGCCCAACCCAATCGGCCCCCCCCAAGGGACCGATACTATTTGGCAACACCGAGTATCTGGAGACCAGCCAACCCGGCCCACCCGGCCCCCGCAAAAGCCCCGCCGCTCTAACCGTAGAACGCCCGCCACAACGCCCCGCCCGCCCGCCGGCCCCGCGGACGCTCGCCCTCCGTTTGTCCGTTGAAACGGCGCCGCCGGCCGCTTTGCTCGGTCCATGGCCAAAAAGGAATTCGTCCCCCCCGCGTTTCTCACCGACCTGCTCGCCGCGCACTCGCCGTCGGGCTACGAATCCGAGGCCCAGGCCGTCTTCGACCACCATGTGAAACCGGCCGCCGACCGCTACGAGAAGGACCGCATCGGCAACCGCATCGCCACCCTCAACCCCGAGGGCTGCCCCGTGCTCATGCTTGCCGGCCACATCGACGAGCTCGGCCTCATCCTCACCTACGTCAACAAGGACGGGTTTATCTATTTCGATACAATCGGCGGCCACGACCGCATCATGATCCCCGGCCGGCGCGTGATCATCCAGACGGCCCACGGCCCGGTGAAGGGCGTCACTGGCAAGCGCGCCGTGCACCTCATGGACGAGGCCGACCGCAAGAAGGTGCCCGAGATCCACGAGATCTGGATCGATATCGGCGCGCGCACCAAGGAGGAGGCTCTCGCCCGCGTGGCCATCGGCGATCCCGCCACCTACGACCACGAATTCGAGCTCATCCACGGCACCGTGGCCACCGCCCGCGCCTTCGACGACAAGGTGGGCGCCTACATCGTGGGCGAAACGCTGCGCCGCCTGGCCGCCTCAAAGAAGAAGCTCGCCGCCTGCGTGGTGGCCGTCGCCACCTCGCAGGAGGAAATCGGCACCCGCGGGGCCACCGTGGCCGCGTACTCGGTGAACCCGCACCTGGCCGTCGCCATCGACGTGGGCCACGCCACCGACCATCCCGACTGCGACAACCGCAAGTTCGGCGAGACCAAGCTTGGCGGCGGCCCGATCCTGTGCCGCGGCGCCAACATCAATCCGATCGTCTACAAGAAGCTGCTGGCTGCCGCGAAGGCGGCGAAGGTCCCCCACCAGTTCGAGGCCGACCCGCGGCCCACCGGCACGGATGCCCGCGCGCTGCAGATGGGGCGCGGCGGCGTGGCCACCGGGCTCGTCTCCATTCCCCTGCGCTACATGCACACCCCCAGCGAGGTCATCGATCTCGAAGATGCGGAGAACTGCATCAAGCTGCTGGTCGAGTTCGCCCTCAGTCTCGACAAGTCCGACACCGGCGAGTGGTGAGCCGCCCGTGGCACGGGTCTCCCGACCCGTGTCCGAGTGCAGACTGGCGCCGGACTCCCGAGGCGCCGCATACGAACGGCCCTCCGAATCGAGACTTTGCGTAGCGGCGCGGCTTCCGCGCCGTCCGGAACCGGAAGCGGCTCCGCTACATGAATTCCGAATCTGAGAACGAAGGAACGTTGGTGTCAGAACGGCGAAGCCACGCCTGTCCTCTTGACGTGTTCCCCGTAGGGGCGGCACTCGTCGATGTGCCTCGACAGACTGACAGAGGTGGACCGCGTTGCCCTCAACACGGTCAGACGGGATTGAGGCTAATTGCGTCCATTAAATGGAGTCAGGTTATTGCGCGATCATCAATCCACCCAAAACGGCTCGGGCGGAGCCTCGCCCTCCAGCCGGGACCTTCGACCATTGGAGGGCGAGCCTCCCGGCGAGCCGTCATCCAGTTCGGAATCAGCTACGCGAAGCCCCCCGCCAAGCCGGCGACCAGACATTGAACCAGCGATCCAGCGCCTCGACCCTTGAGGCCGAGGCGAGGCGGCGCCTTCGCTCACCGTCCACCGGCCCGGAACGGCGAGGCGGGCAGGCCGGCGGCGTTGAAGAGATTGCAGTCCGGCACATTGGCCCAGCCGTAGCGCACCGCCACCGGAGCTGGCACGGCGGCCGAGGTCACCAGCACGGTGTCTCCAACAATTGACGCCTCCGCGGAGTAGAACACCCCGTCGCTCCCGGCCACTGCAAACCCGCGCAGCTGGCCGCCCGGAGCCACCAGACCGCCGCCGAGATGGGTGAAGCGCAGCACGGCCTGCGCGCCGCCAAACTCGGCCGCGGCGAACACCGGGCCCGAGGCCTCGATCTTCTCCCCGTAGGCCACCGCGCGGGCCGCTAGCGCGAGCCGCTCGCCCACGGGCCGCTTGTCGGCGGGATGGATATCCTCGGCGTCGCCACAGTCGGTGGTGACGACCATCGCGGTAGCCACCGTCTCCTGCCAGATCTGCAGCTGCGCCTCGCGCAGCTCCGGCGACATCCCTGAATAGGGCGCGATCTGCACGAAGAGGAAAGGGAAGTCGCCCCGGCCCCAGCCGCGGCGCCAGTCGGCGATGGTGGCGGGCAGCAGCCGGCGGTACTCCTGGGGGCGGGCGTTGTTCGCCTCCCCCTGGTACCAGATCGCGCCACGGATCGCGTAAGGCTGGAGCGGGGCGATCATGCCGTTGTGCAACACCGTCGGTACGTTGCTGCCGGTCGCGGGACTGGCGGGCGGATACCCGGAATCGGCCATCGATACGGAAACTCTCCGCTGCCACGCGCCGGCAAGCGGCACGGGCGCGCCCGCCGCCGGCTGCAGGGCGAGCGACTCGGGCTTGCCCCAGAGGCCGCCGCCGCCACCGGTATCAACCACGCGGATGGCGACGACGTTGCGCCCGGCGCGCAACAGCCCGGCCGGGACGCGATACTCCCGCGGGGTGCTGTAGAGCGTCGTGGAGCCCACCTCGACGCCGTTCACCCAGGTGGTGTCGATGTCGTCAATGGCCCCGAGGTTCAGCAGCGCTTCGCCGGTCTCGGTGCCGGCGGGCAACGCAAACTCCTTGCGAAACCAGACCACCCCATCGAAGGCGGGCAGGCCGCTCGCCTCCCACAATCCGGGTTCGGTCGTCGTCGCCCAGCCGTCCACCGGAACTTTCTCGGCGCTCCAGGGGGCCGCCGGGGCGGAGCCGGCATCATGCGCCCGGCACCAGCCGTCGAGCACCTGCCGGTAGCGTTCGGCGGCCCCGGCCGGATCGCGCGACTGTTCGGCAAGCAGGGCGAGCATCGCCTCCTGGCCGGGGATCGTCCGCATGGTCTCGGCGCTGGTCCAGGCCTCGGCCGGCGTGCCGCCCCAGGAAGAGTGAATCAGCCCAATCGGTACACCGCGGGCCGCCAGCAGCGCCCGGCCGAAATGGAAGCCGACGGCGGAGAACTCCGGGGCGGTGGCCGGCGAGCACACCAACCAGCGGCCCTTCACCTCCGCCAGCGGCACGGGCGAAAGCGTCTGCGCCACGCCGAAGTGGCGCAGCTGCGGCAGGTCAGCGGCGGCGACGTCCCGCTCCCAGCCGATAATCGGCTTCTGCCCCTGCCGGGGACCGAGCTGGCGCTCCATGTTGGACTGCCCGCCGCAGATCCACACCTCGCCAACCAGCACGTCCTGCAGCACCACAGTATTGGTGCCGCGGATGGTGAGGGTGTAAGGCCCGCCCACCGGAAGCTCCGGCAACCGCACCAGCCAGCGGCCGGCGCGCGCAGTCGTGCTGGCGCTGCGCCCGGCGATGGCCACGGTGACCGCCTCGCCCTCGGCCGCAATGCCCCAGACCGGCACCTCGCCCCCCTGCTGGAGGACGGCATGGTCGCAGAACAACGGATTCGGCACGACGGTCGCGCGGGCGCGAACGGGGAACAGCGCCACGCCCAGCAGCGCCAAGGTCGGGAACAGTCTCAGGGTCTTCATCGGGATGGTCACGCACCGGAGCCTGACACCGTCGCGCCGCCGCGCGACCGCGAAAGCGGGCGGACAGTCGACCAGGCTTTGCGCCCGGCCAGACTGGACGACGGCGTCGTCCAGCTACGCTTCCCCTGAAGGCCCCCGCAGCGGGCGCGAAGGGCTGAACGAGGCAGTCGTCCAGCTACGCACCCGCCGGAATGCACCGCTGCAGTCCTACCAGCCGACGACGCTCTTCTTGGAGGTCTTGGCGATGGCCTCCTCGGCCTCCCACACCGCCAGGCCCGACCGCACTTCCGTGAGGCTGAGCTGAAAGGTGTAGGTGATGAGCGTCTCGCGGCCCTGCTTGATGCGGGATTCCTGAATCTTCCCGGACAGGGTATAGTCGGGCATCTTGGTCTCCTGCTTCTGCCCACCCATGAACTGGGCGTACTCCGCCGACTCCTTGGCCAGGGGGTCCTCCGCCTGGCCGCCCAGGCCCACCGTCGTGGTGGTGAGGATCTTGCCGCTCTGGTTGAGCGCCACGCGGATCTTCTTGGTGAGCGAAGCGATGTCGATCTGCATCGTGGTGTCGTTACGGATGCGGCTGATCGCCATCACCGCCGGCGGATGCTCGATCTGCAGCAGCACCTCGGAGTCGAGCAGGTTGGTGACCAGCTTGTCGGCGGCCTCCGTCCATTCGCTCGGGCTGATCTGGGTGGCGTTCACCACGACCTTGGACTTCGGATCCACCTTCTTGACGGTGTTGGCCGAAGCCGGAGCCGGGGCCAGCGCCAGCGCGGCGGCGCCGAGCAGGGCGACGAAGAGGGTGCGTTGGTTCATGGCGGGGCTCATTGGGACGAGTGTTGGAATTTGATGACGAAGTCGACCGCCCTCGGCGTGGTGGCGATCGCGGCGAGGCTGGCGGTCTCCTGCCCTTCGAGCGTCACCAGCTTCCACGCGTCGGTGGGCGAAGGCAGGGCCATCCCGTCCTTGCCGAACCACTCGATGCGGTACCGGTAGGTCTTGGCATGGTGGTGGGTGTTCTGCACCCGCATCTCGATCTTGAGCAGATCGCCGGAGACGTAGGTCTGCAGAATCCCGAAGACGTGCAGCGAGTCCGCAAGATCGATGTCGGTGACGACGCGCCGGTCGGGGACATAGGCGGGCCGGCCCTGCGGCGAGGCCCGCTCGATCGTATTGACCGTGCTGCACCCGGAGAGGAGCGCCGCGGCGGCGACCGAAACAACGAGGAGAGATTTTGACATGGAGAATGAGGTCATTTGAGGACGGTCTGGGAGATCAGGGCGGGCAGGCCCGGGGCGACGTTCTTCACGTAGACCAGGTTCACCTTGCCGGGCTCGAGCGCGACGGTCTGCGGGGCCCCGCCGGCCGCGATGGTGATGGTGCGGCTCTGCGGCGTCGCAAAGCGGGCGTATTGGAACTGCTTCGGCAGCGTGGTCCAGCTGCGGGTGTCGGCGATGGTCGTGGTCGCGGTATACACCGACGTCACCAGCGAGCCGATCAGGTCGGCGTAGCCGCCCTGCTTCTTGAGCTCCTTCTTCACCTGGTATTGAATCAGGCCCTTCACACCGGCCGAGAGGATCGACTTGGTGAGCACCGCCGGCCACTCGTTCTTGAACTCCCGGGCGACGACGCTGTCCATGCTGCACAGCAGCTGGGTCTGCACGCTCTCGCCGTCCACAGTGATGTCGGCCGCGGGCGTGAAGAAGGGATCACGTTTCAGCCGCGGCAGGGCGCACTGCATATAGTCGACCTTGCTGGTGACCAGGAAGAGCGGGATCGGAATGAGCAACTGGTCGAGCGAGGGGGCCGAGCCGGTCTCGAAGACGACGTACGTCAGCCCGTCGGGCTTCTTGCCGTAGGCCAGGCCTTCGGCGAGCTGCAGGTCCTCCCGGAGGAAGGAGCAGTCCGGCGCCATGCCAGCAACACGCTCGATGGATTTGCGCGCCCGTTCCATGTCCGAGGAGTCATCCCCGCGGGTCATGAAGAACAAGCCGTCGAGGAAAACCGCGAATGGATTGACGTACACTTCGTAGGGCCGCACATCGGTCTCGAGCTCGGTCTCGACCTCCTGGAGCGCGGCCGCCACCTTCTCATCCTCGAGGGCCTTGCCGGTGTCGTACTCGGCGGTCTGCCCCTGCTCATCGGCCACCTTGCCCTCCTTGGCGTCGGCGGCCTTCGCCTGCGCCTCGGCGATGCGTTGGGCATTGGCCTCGACGGCGTCGCGTTGGTGTTGCAGGACGCGATTCAGGGCGACGCGCGCATTGTCGAATTCGCCGAGCTTCAGGAAATTGAGCGCCTGGTAGGTCTCCAGCATGATGCGATCGGAGGCCCGGCCGCGGTAGGACAGATTGGCGGGATTGGTCAGGATCGCCCCGGCTTCACTGGCCACCTTGGCCTTCGCCTGCTCGTCGTAGGTCGTGATCCGATCGGAGGCCCAATTGAAGGCATCGATGCTGCGCCGGGTCATCTCCACCTCGTAGGGAACCGACGGAGTCGCATCGCTGGACGGGGCCACCTGCATCTGCGGTGTGGGGGCGGCCACCGGAGGCGGCTGGTTCTCCAAGGCCCGGGCGCGGTAGACGGCGCCCTGCTCGAGGCTCCAGACCACCGTGCTCTGATTGTTGGCGTTCTTGTCCGCCTTCTTGTCGATCTCGATCGAAGCGGCCGCCAACTGGCCCGACTTCCACGATTCATGGAAGTCGGCCGTCTGCTGGGTGTAGGTCGTGCAACCCGACAGCAGCGCGATCGCGGCCAGCGCGACGGGAAGCCCGGCCCGGAAGGGGATATTCGTGAAGTTCATGTCGTGAGAGGAAGGAAATCGGAGTTTCAACGCTCCGCGCCGACGGGCAGGCGCAGCAGCGCTCCCTTGTCGATGCCGTCGTCGTCGATGATCTGCGCCTGGGAAGTCTTGGGATTCACCCGGGTGATCCGCACCAAGCCGACCTTGAGTTCCTCGCGTCCGAGGGAGGCGCCGGTATCCGGGTCGACCATCTCCTCGCCGAGCGCGAAGACCTCCCAGCGCTGCCCCAATTCAACGCCGCTGCCCTCGCCGCGGCTGATCGTGACCTGTCGATCGATCTTGGACACGATGCGGGGGGGGTAGATGACATCGGCCACCCGGGCGGCGACGGCCTCGGCCGCCTTGAACGTGACCTGCTGCAGGAGCGCGTCGCTGAGGTCGCCGTTCTTGATGGAATTGGCGCTGTTCTCGGTCTGCTCGCGCAGCTCGATGGGGATGTTCGCCGATTCGATCAGCTTGCCCGTCTTGCCGTCGTAGATCTTCCCGACCAAGGCCAGGCGGATCACGCGCCAGCTCGCGCTCTTGCCGAGCGCGGCAAACTCGCGCGTCTCGGCGTAGTCCTGGAAATCACCCAGCGTGGTGACCAGCAGGTAGTCGACGCCGCTGACCTGGAAGGCGCCGCCGCTGAAATCGGCCTCCTTGAGGATCGAGCTCATGTCCGAGCGGGCGATGACCTCAAATTTGCGGGTGTTCTGCAAGCGATCCAGCAGCTGGCTGTCGAGCGACTGGACCACGCGGTCGAGGGAGTTCTTGCGGCCGGCGGCGGTCACACTTTCGGTGAGCGCGCCGATCGGGCGGACATCGCTGATGGCGATCTTCTTGAGTCCGGTCGTTGTGGTTTGGGCCCCGAGGCCGGCCGCGAAGGCGAGGCCGACGGCGAGAAGGAAGAACGGGCGAAGGTTCATGCGGAAAGCTTTCGTGGTTGAAGGGGTCGGCTCAGTCGGCGCCGAAGATCGAGTTGTTGGTCACGCGGATCTGCGGGGCGTCCGTTGTATCCACCTTGAACCCGCTCTGCCGCAGCATCTGCGCCCGCCCTTCCAGGACCTTGACCTGCGCGTCGGTGAGCTTGGCTCCATTCTTGAGGTCGTTCATGAACGCGGTGGCGTCCTTCCAGCGGGCGATGGTCGCATCGGTCATCTCCATGGCGACAGTCAGGCTCTGGCCGTTGACCGCGTTGATGGTGCGCTCCCAGGAGCGATAGCCGTCGCGGCTGAGCCGGATCTTGCTGAACCCGGGCCGGAGCTGCAGGGTGCCCGGTGCGGTGCCCACGGCGACGCCGTCGATCTCGACAGTCACCTGCAGGGGGGACACGCGGAGCTTGCTCTCGCCGATGCGAATGGTGTGGTCGTCATCGATACGCACGTCGGGAACGAAGAGGTCGGCCGCCTCGACGTTGATGGTGAAGTTCACCAGGGCGCCCGCGGCGCTCACCGGGGCGATGCGGCGCTGGGCGATACGGTTGCCCAGGCTGTCGGCGAGCTGAACGGAGGCCTGGTCGAGCAGATCGTTGAAGATGTCGTCGTTGGTCTCGGCGACGTTCTCCGACTGCCGAGTGCCCGCCGTCACCTTGATCGCATCGGCGGTGAGACTGCCGCCGGTGTTCCCGTCGAGGATCTTGTAGGTCACACGCATCGTGGTCTCCTTGGTGACGGTGTTGACCCCGTAGGCGTTCAACGCGCGCTCCTTGGCGCCGACGCTGGCAATGGAGGCGATCAGCAAGTAGTCGGCGCCCAGCCCCTGGGCCAGACGCAGGACCGAGCTCTGCTCCGTGAGTTTGGCATCCAGGCTGTCGGCCGGGCGTGGGGCGGAAGCGACTGCCGGATCAAAGGAGCGCATGGCATCGGCGATGGCCTCGCGGCTGAGCACCTGCATCCCTTTGTCCGTGATGCGCGCGGTCACCAGATCCTCCAGCTCCATCATCTTCTCGTCGAACGCTGCACCGGCGCGGTTGGAAATGAAGATCGCGGCCTTGTAGGTCCCGGTGTGCTTGGTCGCGATCTCCTGGCGCACCTTCGAGATGGTCGTCGTCTCGGTGACTTGGCGGCCGTCCTCCGTCGTGTAGGAGCGACTCTCGACCTCGGTCGGGAGCGTGGTGGTGGAAGTGTCGACCTGGGTGGTCTGAGCGCGGGCCGCGAGGGCGAGAAGGCAGCCACAGGACACCGAGAGGAAAAGCCTAAACCGAATACTCATGGAAGGATTGGATTGGCGGCGACTATCGGGACGGAGGCGCCCAGATAAAGGAAATTTCCGCGGCCGCGGCGCCACCTCGTCGCCTTGAGCTACGCCGGTTTAACCTCTTGCCGCACCCCACCCTTTGGGAGTTGCCTGCCCCCGCCATGTCCTCCCGCGTCACGAAAGCCCTGATCACGGCCGCCGGCCCGGCCCAGCGGCGCCTGCCGCTCCAGAATCTCACCGACCGCGACGGCGCCCAGAAGCCCGCCCTCGCGCTACTGCTCGACGAGATGCTCGCCGCCGGCATCGAGCAGGTCGGTCTCGTCCACGCCCAAGGCGACCGCGCCGCCTACGAGTCGGTACTCGCCCCCTATGCAGCGAAGCTGACCTTCATCGAACAGCCCGCCCCCCTCGGCTACGGCCACGCGGTACTCTGCGGGCGCGAGTTCGTCGGCAACCAGCCCTTCCTTCTCCAGGTCAGCGACCACCTCTACGTTTCCCAGTCGGCCAAGAGCTGCACCCGCCAACTGCTCGACCTCGCCGAGGCCGAGGACTGCGCCGTTTCCGCCGTGCAACCCACCCACGAGGGCCAGCTCCAGTACTACGGCACCATCGGCGGCTCGCTGGTGCCCGGCCGCCGCGGCCTCACGGCCATCGAACGCGTCCTGGAGAAGCCAACTCCCACCGTCGCCGAGCAGCAGTGCCTGGTGCCCGGCCTACGCGCCGGCTACTACCTGTGCTTCTTTGGCATGCACGTGCTCACCCCCGCCCTGCTCGACCTGCTCGCCGCCGCCCGGCAGGCCGACCCCTCCGGGAAGCTCGGCCTTTCCCCCTCGCTCAACACCCTGGCCACCCGCGAGAAATACCTGGCCGCGGTGCTCGACGGGCGTCGCGCAAATCTGGAGGCACACCTCGGTCTGCTGCGCGCGCAAGTCGCCCTCGGGCTGAGCGGGGCCAACCGCTCCGACATCCTCGCCCTGCTCGCCGAGGAGCTCGCCCTGGCCGCGGAGACAAAGAAAGGGAGTGAGGGAGTGAGGGATTAGGGGGCTACTCATTCTCCTGCTCCTGCTCCGCCCGATCCGTCCGATCCGCCCGATCAACTCCGTCCTCCGCCACTTGTTACTTGGCCCGCGTCACTTGGTCCTTCGCCCGCCTTCCGCCTTCTGCCTTCTCCGTTCCGCCTTCCTTCCGCCGTGTCCCCTCTCCTTCTCACTCTTCTCGAAGGCCGCGAGCCGGCCGCTGATCCCCGGTATTTCGAGCAGCTCTGCCGGGCCACCCCGCGGGCCGGCCTCGAGGCCATGGCCGCCGAGCTGGAGGAGTTCCGCCGTGCGACCCCGAATTTCTACCACCGCGTCCGCGCGCTCTTCTTCCTCGAGGCGATCCACCGCTACTTCCTGCCGCCCCACTACCCGGCCGACGCCGCCGGCACCATCCCCTTCGAGGGCCACCAACACTCCCTCGAGCGCCGCTTCGAGGAGGCCATCGACACCTTCCTGCGCCACCAGCGCGAGCACGGCGCCAGCGACGCCCTGAGCAGCGCCCTGGCCGCCGCGTACCACGGACTCGAATTCAAGACGCTCGCCCAACAGGTCCAGAAGACGGTGCGCACCGTCCGCGGCAACCAGTGGATGTTCCGCACCGGCCACCCGCTCGACTACCCGCTGCGCCTGCGCCCCGAGTTGCTGCCCCCGGGCGGCGACGCCCCCACCCCGATCCTCCACGAGGAGACGCCGGTGCGCCTCGACCTCAGCCATGCCGGCTGGAGCGACATCTTCTTCCTCGGCATGGACTACCCCGAGGGTGCGAAGGTGCTCAACCTTTCCGTGGACCTCGGCGTCTTCGGCCGCGACACCACCACGCGCCCGCCTGTTTGCGCCTTCCTGCGGGTGATCGACGAGCCCGTGCTGCGCCTGGTCAGCGTCGATCTGGGCGCCAGCGCCGACGTCGCCTCGCTGGCCGACCTCTTCGACTTCGCCAAGGACTACCTCGGGCTGCTCAAGGCCGCGGTGATCGCCTCCGGCGTCGTGCCCTCCGGCCTGGAAGGCTCGGGGCACGAGCTCGCCGGCATCCTCGCGCGGCTGGTCGGCCCCGGGCGCGGCCTCGAAATCGTCTCCCAAGTACGCGACATCCCGAAGGGCTCGCGCCTGGCCGTCTCCACCAATCTCCTCGGCTGTCTCATCGCGCTGCTCATGCGCGCCACCGGCCAGACCGGCGCGCTCACCGGCGAGCTCACCGAGCCCGAGCGGCGCACCGTCGCCAGCCGGGCGATCCTCGGCGAATGGCTCGGCGGCTCCGGCGGCGGTTGGCAGGACTCCGGCGGGGTGTGGCCGGGCATCAAGCTGATCGAGGGTGAGCTCGCCGAGCCGGGCGATGTCGAATACGGCGTGAGCCGCGGCCGCCTGCTCCCGCGCCACCGCGTGCTCGACGAGACGGCCGCCCCCCGCAGTTCCCGGGAGGCGCTGCAGGACAGCCTTATCCTCGTCCACGGTGGCATGTCGCAAAACGTCGGCCCCATCCTCGAGATGGTCACCGAAAAATACCTGCTCAAGCTGGAGGGCGAGTGGCACGCGCGCCTGGAGGCCGGCGAGATCCTGCGCGACATCATCGGGGCAGTGAAAAGCGGCGACATTGCCCGGCTCGCCGCGCTCACCACCCGCAATTTCTTCGGCCCGATTCAGACCATCATCCCGTGGGCCAGCAACGCGTACACCGAGCGCCTCATCACCGAGGCGCGCCGGCTCCTCGGCCCCGCCTTCCGCGGCTTTGTCATGCTCGGGGGCATGTCCGGCGGCGGCATGGGTTTCTGGGTCGATCCCGACCACAAGCCCCGCGCCCGCGAGCTCCTCCTCGACCTCATGCGCCGCACCAAACGCGAGCTCCAGCACGCGCTGCCCTTCGCGATGGATCCGGTGGTCTACGACTTCTCGCTCAACCCCCGCGGCACTTTCGCGCAACTACTCAGCGGCCCGCGCGCCCTCTTCTCGCCCGAGTATTACCTCTACCGCGTGCCCGCTTGGGTGAGACAGGATCCGCGCACCCTGCCCGACGCCGCCCGCCGCGACCTCGACCTCTTCCTCGCCCAACACCTCGGCCCGCGCGCCGACGCCGGACTCTCCTCCGCGCTGCTCCACCGCCTCTTCCCCACGCAGGCCAACGGCAGCGCCGGCGCGGCCGGCCGCTCGCTACGCGAACTGCTCGACGAGAACGGTTTCGACCCCCTCCAACACGAGCAGATCCGCGCCGACCTGCTGGCCGGCCGCATCGGCCTACCACAGAACCGCCTGCCCGTCTCCGCCACCGTCGAGGACGCGCGCCCCGGCGATATCGTCCCGATGTACTCAACGGATGCCGACGATACCGCCCGGGGGACGGCGCTCCTGCACGCCGGCGCGGTGGCCGTCGTCACCCTGGCCGCCGGCGCTGGCAGCCGTTGGACCCAGGGAGCCGGCACGGTGAAGGCCCTGCATCCCTTCGCCAAGCTCGGCGGCCGCCACCGCAGTTTCCTCGAGGTCCATCTCGCCAAGAGCCGGCGTACCAGCCGCGCCGCCGGGGCGGAGGTTCCCCACCTTTTCACCACCAGCCACCTCACGCACGAGCCGATCCGCGCGTTCCTCGAGAAGCACCGGGATTTCGGTTACACCGCGCCGCTCCTGCTCTCGCCCGGCCGCGCGATCGGCCTGCGTCTGGTGCCCACCACCCGCGACCTGCGCTTCCAATGGGAGGAGATGGCCCATCAGGTCCTCGACGTGCAGCAGGAGAAGATGCGCCAGAGCGTGCGCAAGGCGCTCCTGGAATGGGCCGTGCAAACCGGCGAGGGCCGCGACTACACCGACAACCTGCCGCCCCAGTGCCTGCACCCCGTCGGCCACTGGTTCGAGATCGCGAACCTCCTGCGCAACGGCGTACTGCGCGACCTGCTGCACGACCGTCCGCAGCTCAGGCACCTTCTGCTTCACAACATAGATACGCTCGGCGCCGACCTCGATCCTGCGCTGCTCGGCCGCCACGACCGTGAGGGCCGGCCGCTCGCCTTCGAGGTGATCCGCCGGCGCATCGAGGACCGCGGCGGCGGGCTCGCGCGCGTGGGCGGCCAGTTGCGTCTGGTCGAGGGCATGGCGCTGTCCCGCGAGGAGGACGAGTTCAAGCTCACCTTCTACAACACCGCGACGTGCTGGATCGCCATCGACAAGATGCTGGCGCTCTTCGGCCTCGACCGCGCCGCACTTGGCGACGCCGCCCGCGTGGCCGCTGCGGTACGCACGCTGGCCGCGCGCATGCCTACGTACGTGACGCTCAAGGACGTGAAGAAGCGCTGGGGCAACGGCCAGGAGGACATCATGCCCGTGCTCCAGTGGGAGAAGCTCTGGGGCGACATGTCCACCCTGCCGGAGTCGAACACGCTCTTCTTCGCCGTGCCCCGGGCGCGCGGCCAGCAGCTCAAGGAGCAGGCCCAGCTCGACGGTTGGTTGCGCGACGGCTCCGCCGCCGCGATCGAGCGGCTCTGCGCCTGGGAGTAGGCGCCTCACCAGCCACACTATGGATATCACGCTTCCTCTCCTTCGGATTGCCCTGCAGTCGCTCCTTCATGGCCTGCCCTCGCTGATCGTGGCCATTGTGGCGCTCGTGTTGCTAATCCAACGGCGCGGGCCGCTGCAGGCCCAGCTTGGTTTCGGCCTGCTCGGCGCACTCTCCCTGCTTTACCCAGCGATCCAGGGCCTCCTCGCCATCCTGAGGATCCCGGTCACCTCATACTCATCGATCTACCAGATCGTCAGCGTGCTCGCCACACTCGCCCATGCCGGCGCGTACGTGCTGATCCTTCTGGGCCTGCTGAAGCTGCTGCCCCGCGCCCGGCATCAGTGAGCCGGAAGCCCCGCACCCCCGCGCTTGCCTTCCCCCCGCCCCGCCGCCCACGCTGCTCCATCACCATGACCGTACCCGTACTCACTGGCGCCCAGAAATCGCATCTCCGCAGCCTCGGCCAAACCATGGACTGCGGTATCGCCATCGGCAAAGAAGGGGTCTCGCGCACCGTGATCATCGAGCTGAAGAAACTCTTCGGGCACCAGGAACTGGTGAAGGTGAAGGTCCATGCCGAACGCGACGAACGCCCTAAGCTCTGCGCCCAGATCGAGGCGGAGACCGGCTCGATCGAAGTGGGCGCCGTGGGCAAGACCGCGCTCTTCTACCGGCAACACCCCGATCCCGCCGTGCGTACCATCACGCTGCCCGAATCAAAGACAAAATCGGCGGTGTGAGGGGAGCGGTGGCTCGCGTTAACCTCAACACGATCGGCGCTGAGAGAAGCGACACGCCCCAAAGCCAAATCGGCGGACGGCCGCATCAGTCATCCCGCTTGAGGTCAAGCGGGACCACCTGCAGGCAGGTCGAGGGTGGATCGCGTTGCCCCCAACGCGATCGGCCGATGTTGCTCACGCGCAACCGAGTATCGACACCCGTCACCAGAATGAGGCGCTTGCGCCTAGGCGGCCGTTCGGGCAAAGACGCACCTATGTCGGCGCTGGCCCAAGACGGCTCGTTTCCCGGCAAACTGCACCACGCCGTTCCGAGCTGGGTCGAACCCGGCGCGTTCTTCCACGTGCGGATTCGCGTCTCCCACAGCTTCAACAGCACGCTGACCAATCCGGCAGTAGCTCGTGCACTGCTTCGCTCCGTCTGTGACTACCACACTCGTTGCTGCTGGTACTGCCGCCTCATCCTGCTGATGCCGGATCATCTCCACGCGCTGCTCGCCTTCGAGCAGAGCAGCCGGATGTCCGAGGCGATCCGCAGCTTCAAACGTGCTGCCGCCCGGTTCCAACACGTCGCATGGCAAGACGGCTACTTCGACCACCGCCTCCGGACTCTGAAAGAACTGGAGACAACCGAGGCCTACATCCGCCGCAATCCAGTCGCGAAAAGCCTGTGCGCTGAAGCCGAAGACTGGCCATGGGTGTGGGCGTCAGGGGACACTGCCGTGGCATGGTAGTCTATTCTGTCCGCCGCGGACCGCGTCGCTCGTCCCGCTTGGGGGCAAGCGTGACCACCCGCAACCGTAGCCAAACATCCGACGGTAGATCGCGTTGACCTCAACGCGATTACTGGCGCCGGCCGCGCCACAACGCTCCTGCGCAGCAGCGGACGGCGCCTGGCTACGTGCTCACCGCAACTCCAGCGCCTTGCGGATCATCGGCAACGACTGGGTCTCGATCGCAGTCGTGCCATCGGCCGCGAAAAGCTGCTCAACCAGTTTCAGCGCGAGCTGGCGATCCTCGCGCTTCGGCAGGCGGTCGCGGATCGTCTGGAAAAACTCCTCGCACTCACCCTCGTCCTTCCGCACCCGCCGCACTTCGCCGATCGATTTTCCCTCGTAGTAATCGAAGGAAATGTTCGGATCCCAGCTCAACTGGCGCGCCGCCGCCTCGACCATCGCATCCTCGGCCAGGGCGATGTGGGAATCCACGTAGACGCCGAAGTGCAACAGATCGACAATCGCCTCACGGGCGGACTGGAGCATCCCGTCGTTGGGCTGAGCGGTCGGGGAGAAGAGCTTCTTGAAGGCCATGGGAAAGGGGGAGAGTCGTTCGGGGTTGAGAGTCGCCGTCGCGGCAACACCAAGCCAACCAGCCCAACCCCGTCGCGGCAAGCGGGATGCGCGGAGGCCCGCGATCCCCGTCCCAGATCCCGCCCCCGAAATCCATCCTCCCCGGACCGAGTTCCTCGTCCCGCTTGCGGTCAAGCGGGCCCCCCCCCCAACGAACGCAAACTCCCGAGGGTGGATCGCGTTGACCCCAACGCGATCAATCCCCCGCTCACCCGCCGTAGCGCTCGCCCAAGTAACGCACGAGGTGGCGCGGCGAGATCCCCTCGCCGGTGACCGCACGCACCAGTTCCTCGGTCTCCAACCGGCGGCCGCGCTCGTGAATCTGCGTGCGCAACCAGCCGAGGAGCCGGCCATAGCGCCCGGCAGCGAAGTCAGCCTCCAGGCCCGGCAAGGCCGCCAGCACGGTATACCAGAGCTGCGCGGCAATCATGTTGCCCAGGCAATAGCTCGGGAAATAGCCAAACGCCCCGCCCGACCAGTGGATGTCCTGCAGGCAACCCTCGCCATCGTGCGCGGGGGTGAGCCCGAGCAACTCCTGCGAGAGCGCATTCCAGGCCGCGGGTACATCGGCCACGGCCAGATCGCCACGGAAGAGACGCCGTTCGAGCTCGAAGCGCAGCACGATGTGCAGGTTGTAGGTGACCTCGTCGGCGTCGACCCGGATGAGCGTGGGCGCGACCTCGTTGACCGTCCGGAGAAGTTCGTCGAACGAGACGCCGTCGAGCCGGGGCGCAAAGGCGGCGCGAAACTTCGGCTCCCAGTGCTGCCAGAACGCCGTGCTGCGCGCCACCTGGTTCTCCCAGAGGCGGCTCTGCGACTCGTGGATACCCATGCCCACCGCCTCGCCCAACGGCGTGCCGATCCACTCGCGCGGCAGACCCTGTTCGTAAAGGCCGTGGCCGGTCTCATGGATGGCGCTGAAGAGCGAGTCGAGTGGGTTGTCGGCATCGAAGCGCGTCGTCATACGGATGTCGTGGCCGTCGCCCGAGCAGAACGGATGCAGGGATACGTCGATGCGCCCGCGCGAGTAGTCGAAGCCGAGCGCGGTGGTGACCGCGCGAAGAAACTCGCGCTGCGCCTCCACCGGGAAGCCGCGCAACGCGTCACGCTTCGTCGGCTGGCGGTTTCCCGCGATGCGGCGCGCGAGCGGCACGAGGTCGCGCTTGAGCTCCGTGAAGAGTGCCTCAATACGAGCGGCCGTCATGCCCGGGTCGTGTTTGTCGAGAGCGTAATCGTAGCCGTCGGGCAGACCGAGCAGCTCCGCCTCACGCTTGGCCAGATCGAGCTGGCGTTGGAGGAACGGGGCGAACTTCGGGAAGTCCTTCGCTGCGCGCGCCTCGGCCCAGGCGTGGTAGGCCTCGCTGTCGAGCCGCGCCTTTTCGCGCACAAACTCCGCCGGCAACTTGGTGAGCCGGTCGTAGTCCTTGCGCGCGTGGCGGCGCAGCACCTGCTCGTCGGCCGGGGCGGAGGCTCCGGCAGCCTCGAGCAAGGCGAGCGAATCACCAATGCGCGGGGCCGTTGCCGCCGCGTGGTGCAGCTCCGCCAACAGCGCCGACTGCTCGCCGCGGCGCGCCGCAGAGGCGGGCGGAAGGTGCACCTGCTCATCCCAGCTGAGCAGGCTCGATACAGAGGCGAGCACGTTGGCGCGTTTCAGATCGGCGACGAGGGTCTCGGCAGCGGGCGACATGGCCGAGGAGGTTGGCGAAAGCAGAGCGTTTCACAAGCAGCGGAAACGCGCAGCGGTCCCTCCGGTTTTGCGCCGGCCCGGCGGCGCAGAACCGCGCTACTCCCGCACGCCGATCCGCGCGAACGGGATCGGCTCCCAGCCCGGGATCGCCGACACCGGCGAACCGGGTTTGAGCCCCAGCAACAGGTTGGCCTCGTCGACAAAGAGCGGGTCCGCGTCGGGCACATTGTCGGCGATCTCGCGGTAATGCGAAAACGTACCGGCGGAGGCATAACTCCAGCGGAAGATCTGCCAGCCCAGGTTCCGGGAAAACACGCAGCCCTCGGGGTAGAGCCAGTTCGACGTCGGCGCGATGATCGCGGCCCAGTCGTTCGGGATGATCTCACACTCCGGATACCGCGCGGCCCACGTCACCCCCTTGTAATCCAGCGCGTTCAGCCGCTCGAGCAGGTTCCAGTTGTCGCCCGGGATGTTGTTGGGAAAACCCTTCGCCAGCCACTCCTTGGCGCGGGAGTCGGCGAAGATGCCGTTGCCGCATTTGATCAGGAGGTTGTTCACCAGGATGCTGTCGCGCCCGCCGCCGGCCTTGATGGCGGCGCCGGTGATGTCGTGGAGGATGTTGCCCTCCACGCGGAAGCCGCTCACGCAATCGTCCAGGTAGATGCCGTTGAGGTCGGCCCCGAAGATGGAATGGAGGCGGTGGATGAAGTTGTGGCGGATGACATTGCCGCGCGCGCCCCAGTCGCGGCCGGAATAGACGGCGCCGGCATCCGTGGTGATCGTGCCCACATCGTGGATCTCGTTGAACTCGACCCGGTGCTCGTTGCCCTTGAGGTCGACGGCCCCCTGCGGCGTATCATGAATCCAGGAGTGGCGCAGGGTGTTGCCGCAGCCGCTGAGCGACACGCCGGTCTGCCCGCTGCGCACGAAGCGCGCGAAGTGATCGACCTCGCAATCCTCCATCCGGACATTGCCGGGCGTCAGCAGCTTGCGATCCCCGCCGTCGAGCCCGATGCCCAGGCCGCCGGCTCCGGTCAGGCGGCAATAGCGCACGAGGCACGACTCCCCGGCGACCGAGGCCATCGTGCTCCCGCTGTTGCGCAGCAGAAGCCTGGCGAGGGTGACGTTCTTGCCGCCGCTTACGTTGATCAGACTGCTGCGAGTGGCCTCGAGGGTGAGATCCCGGAACGAGATATTCGTGGTCCCGTGCAACGCGAAGAGCGCGTTTTCCTGCAGGGAGACGACCACATCGGAAGACGGAACGAATCCATCCGGTGGCCACAGGTAGAGGATGCCGCTCGCGCGATCGAGGTACCACTCGCCGGGCTGCGTGATCTCCTCGAGCAGGTTGTAGGCGTACCAAGGCTGGTCGGCCTCGATACCATAGGAATACGGTGCATTGAGCAGCGTCAGTTTACGATTGTCGGTATCGATGCCGGCAATCGGCAGATGATACTCCGCCCAGGTATAGGCCCAGTAGCCGTCGACCCAGGCATCCGGCGCCTGCCGCCAGCGGGAGGGACGCTCGCCCACGTAGGAGAAACTGACGCCGGCGGCCGGATCTGCCGTGTGCGCATAGCCGTGGTTGAGCCGGGCCGGGTTCAACGCAGTGACCGCGCCGGCGTCGGAATGTTTGCCGTCAGGATGAAAGATCCCCAGATCGGCGCCGGTCGACCACCAGGCTTTCGCGTCCTTCGGCCAGCCGGTGCGGTCCGCCGTGAGGAACCAGGCCCGCCCGCGGTTGCCGTTGTCCACCCACGTCATCCGGCGCAGATAATAGACCGATCCGTCGACCAACCCGTCGCGCTGAAAGAGCGGCATGTCGTCGGCGACCCCGATTTTCGTATACATCCCGCCCACATTGGGCTTCGTGGTGCCAAAAATCTCGATCACCTCCCCCATCGGATCCTGCAGCAACGCCGTCTCGTCGACATCGGGCCAGCGCGCCAAGGTCATCGCCTGCGCATCGACGAACAGCTCCAGCGCCGCACCGATGCTTGAGCCGAAGCCCCGCTGTTTGAGGGTGCCGAAGTTGGTGATTCCCTGCTCCCGCAGATTGAGCTGCCGCACCTTGCCCCGGGCCGAGGCATCGAGCCGCTCCCAGATCGGCGAAGCGCTCGTGACGAGGGAAAAGGACGCGGGCGCCAACCGCCGCCCGCCGGCGATGCGGGCCTGTTCGCCGGGATAGCCGCGCCAGTCCACCGAGTCCGCCGCCGAGGAGCCCGAGTCGCTCGCGTTTAGATCCAGGGGAATCGTCCGTTCGTAGTAGCCGCCGCGTAACCACACGACAATGCCACCCGCGGGCGCGCCGGCGGCGATGCGGGTGCGCACCGCCGCCTTGGCTTTCTCCAGTGTGAGAAACGGCGCGGGCTTCGTGCCGGGATTCGCGTCGTTGCCAGTCGGACTCACGAAGTACTCCGCACCGTAGACGCGCGGCATGCCGAGTGCGCCCTCGGCGCCGACGGCAGAAGTCGGGTCGCTGCCCAGCTCGATCTCCTCGGCATTGGTCATGCCGTCGCCGTCGCCGTCGATATCCGCTACGACCACCCGCCAGTAGCGGCGCGCCTCAGCCGCAGCGCCGGATGCGCGCACAATGCCGCTCAGTTCCTGCCCGCGGCCGATGTGTGTCTCGGGCAACGCCGTCCATGTCTTGAGATCGGTACTGCTCTGCACCGTGTAGCGCTTCCCCCACGCGCCGCGCCAGCGCAGCACGGAGTTGCCGGCCGCATCGGTCTGTGGCAGCGCCGCGGCGAAGCGGCTCGCCGCATTGAGCGGATCAGTACCAGCGAGGGCCTCTTGGGCATTGGAAAACCCATCGCCGTCCTCGTCGGCCGCGGCACCCTTGACCGGCTGATACAGCGCCGCCCAGACATCGGACAAGCCGTCGCCATTTCGATCGATGATCGCGGAAAGAGACGAAGCGCCGAGCACGAGTGCGAGGCCCGCACCAAGAATGATACGCGTGGGGTGCATAGGGGGTTGGGGATGTCCGCAGGCGACCCGGCCAGTCCACCCACCTCCGGCGATTGGTCAACCGACCGAGCCGCTACCGCGCCGGTTTCAGGAGGAATTCACGTTCGGGCCAGCACGCTTACGGGTAGGACCGGTCTCCGACCGGTTCCCTTCGGCTAGGGCCGGCATGCCCGCTCGCGTCCGATGAGTCCGGTCGGAGACCGGACCTACCCGACGAGCCCGCACCGCGCCTGCCGAGGAGCCACGCCCCCGCGGAAACGCGCAGCGTTTCCTCCGGTTTTGCGCCGGCTCGGCGACGCAAAACCGCGATCACTCCCGGATGCCGATCTGATCGCAGGGGATCGTCTGCCAGCTCGGGATGGCGGATACGGGTGAGCCCGGATGCAAATTCAGGTCGCCGGCAGCCTCATCGACAAAAAGCGGATCCACATCGACCAGATTGTCGCCGAGCTCGATCTTGGCCCGGACAGAGCCTATCCACCGGGCGTTCTCCGACGCACTCAGCTCGCTACGCGAATTCACTTCCAGCAACGTCCGTTCGGGGGAGGATCGCCATCCCAGATTGCCGATGAAGCGGCATCCACCGGGTGCCAGCCAAAGGCCGTCGGAAGTGAGATCCGTAAAAGTCGCCCGGTCGTTGGGGATAGCCGCACCGTTCGGATACGCCTGAGTCCAAATATTCCCCTGGTAGTCCAAGCCGCCAAATCCTGTAGCTTCTCCCGCAATGCAGCCCCCTCCCTCCGCGCCTCTGGGTTCTGGACTCTGCGCGCCTTCGAAACCACGTGAGCCGCTCAGGGCCCGAATGGGGAAGAGGTCCTGCCCTTTCTTCCCCGCGATACGGACCACACAAGAAGATCAACCCCGCTTCCGTCCGAACCGCCGGCGCACGACCAGCACCACCAAGGCTCCGATCGCAACCACGCCGTAGGTCGAGGGCTCCGGCACCGCCGGGCTATTCGTCACCGAGACATTGTCAAGGAAGAGATCGCCGTTCTTGGCCGTAGTTGAAACGTAATCTTCGAACAGGACATCGGTCACGGTTGGCATCTTCTGCAGGAAGCGAAAATCGGTCCACGTCGCCCGCGCTCCGCCGAACTCCGTCAAGGAGCCGCTGAGTCGCTGAGTGACGAAATCCAGATCAATGACCACCCGGTACCAGTCACCGAGGTCGATGGGTTGGACAAACGAGCTCCCAGAGGCCAAGAACTTGAACGCGCCATCAGACCCGATCCTCACGTTGAACGGAAAGCTGTTCCCCTGTGACTGGGTCGAATGATAGGTCGTAGACACAAACCAGTAGTCCGAACTAAACTCGGAGAGTCTGAAGTCGAAGCTGAAACGCACCGGCCCCTCGATGGAAAAATGCTGGTACAACGCCGGGCTGGCGTAGGATCCGGCACGATCCAAGAGTTGCACCGCCTTGGTCGAGGCTCCATTCGACGAGCCGAACGGACTCACGTCACCTCCGGACACCGCGTTGATCCCTGCATCGAAGGTCATGGTACTCCACCCCGCGAGAGGGTTGGGGCTCTCGAAGCCGCCATTGACGAGGATTTCGGCGCTCAACGCCGCCTGAAAGGCGGCGGCAACGACAACCGAGGAGGCGATTTTTGCGATGTTCATGTCTGGATTTCTAGAGTGTCGGACGGCAGATGCTACTCGCGACCCCGGCATGTTTTCAGCCACGCCGAGCCGCCTCGATCACCCGCCCGAACAGGCCCGAGGAGATACCATTCAGCTGCCGCGTCAACATATTTTCGTTACTTAGATTGGCCCGCACGCGGCCGACATGGGTCCCCGGCAAAGCCGTCCAGGTTTTGAGGTTCGTACTGCTCTGCACCGTGTAGCGTTTGCCCCACGCGCCGCGCCACCGCAGCACGAGGTTGCCGGCGGCATCGGTTTGGGGTGGAGGCGTTACGAAGCGGCTCGCGGCGTCGCGCGGATCAGTGCCAGCGAGCGCCTCCTGGGCGTTGGGGATTCCATCCCCGTCCTCGTCAGCGTTGGCTGCCGCCCCCGTCGGCAAGCGGTACAGCGCGGCCCACACGTCGGAAAGGCCGTCGTTGTTGCGATCGATGATGGCCGCAAGCGGGGCTGCGCCGAGCACGAGCGCAAGGCCCGCACCGAAAAGGATGCGTGAGGGGAGCATAGGGGAGCGGGGATGTCCGTGGGCGACGAGCCCAGTCCACCGATGGGCCCACCCTCCGTCAACGGCCGTGCCGCCGGGCCCCCGCTTTCAGAACGAATTCACGCCGAGATCGCCAGGCTGGCACGTAGGACCGGTCTTTGACCGGTCGCCTCCGGCGCGGGCCAGCCGCCGGCTCGCGCCCAACGCATCCGGTCGGAGACCGGACCTACTGGACGGAGCAAGCGCGCCACTCGCGCCTCCGGCGCACCGGGCCGGCCAAGGCGTCGAAGAGATGCGCCCTACGCTTGGCGGGCGTGAAGCCCGCCCCACCACTCGAGCCCAATTCCTCCGTGGGACCCGCAACGTTCCTTCCATTCTGGCGCCCGTCGAGGGCGCCAAAATGCTCACTCCCGCACTCCAATCCGCTCGAGTGGAATATCCTCCCACCCAGGGATCAGATACGCGGGCGACTCCGGCCGCAGTCGCAGATCGCCGGAGGATTCATCGACGAAGAACGGATCGGCATCGGGGAGATTCTCCGTGGCGACGGACGTCCCGTGCACGAAGTAGCGCTGCACGATCGGCTCGCCGTCAATCCAGGGCTTGCGCGACTGCCAGACCAGATTACCCGTGAACTCGCAGCCGCGGGGCGTGCGCCAGGTATCCGCCTCCGCCTTCACTGTCGCCCACGTGTCCGGCATGTCGCCGCACGGCGGATAACGCGAGAGCCACGGCTCGGAGCGGTAGCCCAGCGCCACCAGCGCGGCGTGCCGCGTCTGCAACAGCCACTCCTGCGTGCGCAGCTCGTACAGGCCCCAGTCGGCCGCGGTGAGCGCTCCGCCACTGCGGGCGATCAGATTGCCGCGGAGCGAGTGGTCGCGGCCGCCGTTGACCTTGATGCCGTATCCGTCGACTCCATAGATGAGGTTGCCCACAACGCCCACCCCGGCGATCGTCTCGTCGAGATAGATCCCGTGCACATCGTCGCTGCCGAACCGGTTGTGGACCTCGCGGATGAGATTGTGCCGCACTATCGTGCCGCGCGCGCCCCAGTCGTCGTCGCCATAGATTGCGCCGGCATCGGCGCTCTCCAGGCAAACCTCGCGGATGTCGTTGGCCTCGATCAGTTGTTCATTGCCGCGGAAAGCGACCGCCTCGCGTGGCGCGTGGTGGAACCGGTTATGTCGGACGATCTGGCCGCACCCGCGCAGGCTCACGCCCGACACCCCGCTGAGCTGGAAACGCGCGTAGTCGTGCAACTCGCAATCCTCCACCCGGTTGCCGCCCGGGGTGATCGAGCTGCGCTCGCCGCCGGTAATCCAGACCGCGGTATGCCCGGTGCCCGCGATGCGGGAGCGCCGCAGCACGTTGTCGCGATTGCGGGTCGCGGCGCTCGCCGCATAGCCGCTCATCGAGACCGCGCCGCCTCCGGAATTGCGCAATACCAGCCCGTGGAGCACCACGTCGTTACACTCCCACAACGATACTTGGGTCCGGCGCCCGCCCTCCACCACCAGATCGCGGAGCGTGACATGCCGCGCATGGTCGAGATTGAACAGCGGCGCCTCAAGCAGAGACACCACGACATCCGTGCCCGCCGCGAAACCCGCCGGAGGCCAGAGATAGAGCCGCCCGGTGGTGCGATCGAGGTACCATTCGCCCGGCTGGGTGATCTCCTCGAGCAGATTGTAGACATACCACGGGCTGCCGGCCTTGAGGCCGTACTTCGCTGGCGCGTGCTGCACCGAGAGGGTGCGGCCGGCAGTGTCGATGCCCGCCACGGGCAGATGGTACTCCGCCCACGTCCAACACCAGAACCCGTCGACCCACGCATCCGGCGCCTGGAGCCAACGGGCCGGCCGGTCTCCCGCGTAGGAGAAGCTCGTGGTCGTAATCGGCGAGGTTGTATGGGCGTAACCGTTATTGAGGCGCGCCGGGTCGAGCGCGAACAAGGTGCCCGCTGAGGGGAGCGCGGCGGGCGGCGCGAAGTTGGTCGGCTCGGCCGCCCAGCACTGCCACGTCGGGCCGGCGGCTGCGTTCGGCCAGTTATCCGTGGCCACGGTGGTGATGAACCACACGACGTTGCGCCCACCCGTGGCGTTTGGGTAGGAGTAACGGCGCAGATAGTACTGCAGATCGCCAGCCACCAGCCCGTCGCGCTTGTAGGCCGACACCCCATCCAGTGTCGCATACCGCGTATAGGTGCCGGCGACCCCCGGCGTCGCCGCGCCATAGATCGTGAAGGTCTCGCCCGAGAGGTCCGGCGTGGTCATCTGCGTCACCCCGACGTCAGGCCAACGCGCCAGCCGCATCGGCTCGGCGTCGACAAACAGCTCCAATGCGGCGATCGCATCCAGCCCGATCCCACGAGGACGCAAGGTCCCGTAATCCGTGATGCCCTGGGCCGGCAGATCGCACTCGAGTACCTGACCCCGTGCCGCCTCGTCGAGCCGCGCCCAAACCGACGAGGCGCTCGTCACCACGCTGAACGCGCTCGCGGACAACCGCCGTCCACCAATGAGGCGGACCTCCTCACCAGGCCACCCGCGCCAGTCGACGGATTCCGCCGCGCTCACGCCGGAATCCAGCGAACCCAGGGTCAAGCTTCCCAGGCGCTCGTAGACGCCGCCCCGCAGCCAGACCGCGATGCCGCCGGTCGGCATGCCGGCTACGATACGCGCCCGCACGGCGGCCCTGGCCTTTTCGAGCGTGCGAAACGGCGCGGCCTTGGTGCCGGCGGCGTTGTCGTCGCCGGACAAGCTCACGAAGAACTCCGCGCCGTAGACCCGGGGGGTGCCAAGCGCGGGCTCCTCAGGCTTGGGCTTGGTGGTCGGGTCGCTGCCCAACTCGATCTCCTCGGCGTTGGTCATGCCATCGCCGTCGGTGTCGACGTCAGCCACGGTTACTCGCCAGTAGCCGCGCAGTTCGGTCGCCGCCGAGCCAGCGGCGCGCACGATGGCGCTCAGCTTCTGCCCACGGCCGAGATGCAACTCGGGCAACGTGGTCCACGTTTTGAGGTCAGTACTGCTCTGCACCATGTAGCGATTGCCCCATGCACCGGGCCAGCGCAGCACGAGGTTGCCGGCCGCATCGGTCTGCGGCGGCACGGCGGCGAAGCGGCTGCCCGCGTTCAGCGGGTCAGTGCCGGCGAGCGCCTCCTGGGCGTTGGTACAACCATCGCCATCAAGATCGGCGGCGGCGGCGAGCACCGTGACCTCCGGCAAATACAGCGTCGACCAGACGTCGGAAATGCCGTCGCTGTTGCGATCGATAATCGCGGGAAGCGGCGACGCGCCAAGAACAAGCGTGAGCACAAGGCTCGCACCGAAGAGGATGCGTGGGGGGAGCATGTGGGGGATGGGTCGTTGAAGACCAGGTCGATCTCAACAGCGGCTGGGCAGGGGTCAATACACGGCGATGGCGCGGCGCGTTCCCGGGGCGGACGCGAGGGGCGCACCAGCACGCTTGCGGGTAGAACCGGTCTGCGCCCGGTGCCTCCGATTTTGCGTCGGCTCGGCGGCGCAGAACCGCTCACTCCCGCACCCCGATCCGCCCGAAGGGAATCGGCTCCCATCCAGGGATCGCCGACACCGGCGAACCAGGTTTGAGCCCCAGCAACAAGTTGGTTTCGTCGACGAAAAGCGGATCCCGATCCACCACATTGTCGGCGGCCGCCTGGAAGTAGTTCCGCACCACGGCGTCGCCACTGATCCACACTGCGTTTTGCCAGCCCAGGTTGCCGGAAAAGACGCTGCCTCGGGGCGTGAGCCAACGATCCGACTGCGCGATGAGCGTGGCCCAGTCGGGCGGAATGAGGGCACAGTCGGGGTAGCGCGCGGCCCACAACTCCTCCCGATACTTCATGGTAATGAGGCCCTGCTGACGCGCCTTGAGCAGCCCGATGCCGTCGGGGGTTGTCATCTGGGTGAGTCCGCGCGCATCGGCGAGCAACCCGGAGCCACACCGAACCGCGAGATTGTGCAACAGCACATTGTCGCGCCCGCCTCCGACTTGGAAGGCGCTGCCCGCGATGGAGGCGAAGACATTACCTTCGCAGCGGAAGCCCGCGCCGGTCTCATCGATATAGATCCCCTGCACATCCGTCCCGAAGATGGAGTGGAGGTCATGGATGAAGTTGTGCCGAAGCTGATTGCCCAGGGAGACCCACCCGCCGCCGCAGTAAATGCCGCCGGCATCGCTGCTTCCCTGACACACATCGTGAATCTCGTTGAGCTCGATCAG
>JADJTK010000009.1 GCA_016711225.1 Opitutaceae bacterium | reverse complement strand
ACCGGCTGAGTGGTGGTGCCACTGGTGCCGCTGTACCACTGGTAGGTTAACGGTGCGGTGCCGGTGGCGACGACCGACAGGCTTGCGGTTTGGCCACTGTTGATCGTTTTGGGCAGGGGCTGGGTGGTGATCGTGGGGGCCGAAGCGATCGTGATTACGGCAGTGGTGCTGCTCGCCGCGCCGGCCGCATTGGTGACGCGCACCCAGTAAGAGGTGGTGCCGGTGACGACAGGGCTGAAGGAGGCGCTGGTCGCGCCGGCCACGGGTTGGGCGGTGTCGCCACTGATTCCGATGTACCACTGGTAGGTCAACGGTGCGGTGCCGGTGGCGACCACCGACAGGCCTGCGGTTTCGCCGCTAGCGATCGTCCGGGCGAGGGGCTGGGTGGTGATGGTTGGTGCTGTTCCCACTGTGACGATGGCAGTCGCACTATCGGCATCGGGGGTGGCGCCATTTGAAACCCGGACCCAGTAGGAGGTAGCGGCAGTGAGGGAGGGAGGTGAGAGACGCCGTGGTCCCTCCCGTGATGGGGTGCGTGGTGTTACCGCTGGTGCCGGAGTACCACTGATAGCTCAGCGGCGAAGTCCCGATGGCGGCTACCGAGAGGGCCGCCGTGAGGCCGCTGTTGATCGTCGTCGAGGCAGGCTGAGTGGTGATGGATGGCGGTATCGGATACTTCAAGATGAGTGCCTGCTCTCGCTTGGCCGTTGGCGAAGCAGGCGAGTACATTGGTCGCGAGCGCAGTCGGGCGGTTGTAGTCGATGGTGCTGCCGTTGCCAAACCTCCCGTAGGCGCCATTGCCCATGCCGTAGAGAACACGGTCGTTCGTGATGAAGTAGGTACAGCTCTTGCCGGCGGCGACCGCCACGACTTGGGCGCCCACGGGTACCGTCACCTGCGTCAGGGTGTGCACCATTGTGTTGTCCGCGTAGCCAATTCCGAGGGCGCCGGAGAAGTTGATGCCCATGGTCCAGAGCGTGCCGTCGGTCTTGTAGATGACACTGTGATAGGCACCGCAGGCTGCACCGGCGACGCCGGAAGCGAGAATCTTGACCGGGGTCTTACGGTCTCCAGTGATCGGATCGACGCCGAGCCGCCCCTTGTCGTCGTTGCCCATACCCCACAGCGATCCATCGGTTTTCACGAAAATCGAGTGCTCGAAACCGGCGGCGATCGATTTCACTCCGGTGGCGATGATTGTGGGAGTGGTGACGGCCCCCTTCAGGTCGAGGCCCAAACCAGGATTCACGCCCATGCCCAGGAGCGTACCGTCCCGCTTGAGCACGAAGCTCCGGTCGCTGCAGGCGGCCACGGCAACGGCGTCGACAATCCCCGGGATTCGGACCGGTGTTGCTCCGGGGTAGACCGTGGTGCCTTGGCCAAGTTCTCCATTGTTGTTGGACCCCACGCCCCAAACGGTGCCGTCGGCCTTGATGAAGAGGCTGTGCCCGTTGCCCGCCGCGACCGCGACGACATTCGCGATACTGGTGATCTTCTTCGGCGTGTATTGTTTGCCGTTGCTGAGCGTCACGCCGTCGCCGAGCCTCCCCGCCCCCTGCAGTCCCATGGCGTAGACGGTGCCGTCAGCTTTGACGAAAAGGCTATGCGCGTCGCCCGCCGCCGCTGCGATCACCGGCCAACACAGGCTTCGGCTGGCGACGCGAATGTCTTGTAGAAGTTGTCGTAGCCCAAGCCTGTCTGGCCACTGGAGTTGTAGCCGGCAGTAAGGAGCACGCCGCGGACGGGCTCCGGATCCGCCGCGGTGACGGCAAGAGCAGCGCCGAAGAAGGAGAGCGCGACGAGTACTTGGCCCAACCACGCCCCGTGAAAGTGCACGGATTTCATCGGGAAAACGAGTTGGCCAATCTGAAACCAGTTTTCAACTCGAAACAGGTTCGGATACACGGTGCGTATGATGAAATCTTGTAATGGATGCAGGGACGGGAAAGGCCGGTGACGAGGATAGGAGGCCGAGCCTTCGCCGGCGCCAGGCCGCCGCGTCCCTTCGCTTTGGACCCCGGGTTTACCATACCTCGCCAAAAGGGGCGGTGCGGAAGGGGCGGGGCGCACTGCGCGCCCCTGGCTTTGGGCTTGGCGGCGATGCGCCGCTACGGCACCGATGGGACCCCGTATGACCATCCGGATTCCGCCTCCGCCGCCGCACCGCCTCGATTGCCGGGGTTTGAGCATCGATTGCGCCTTCGGGCCGGTGATCGTGGGCGTCGTCAACGTGACGCCGGATTCGTTCTACGACGGCGGCCGCCACGCCACCACCGAGGCGGCCCTGCAGCAGGCCGAGCGGCTGATCGCGGAGGGGGCGGGTATGCTCGATATCGGCGGGCAGTCCACTCGGCCCGGACACGAGGAAGTCTCCGCCGCGGAGGAGACCGCGCGGGTGGTCCCGGTGATCGCCGCGCTGGCGGGTCGCACCTCGGTGCCGCTCTCGATCGACAGCTATAAGCCGGCGGTCGTCCAGGCGGCACTCGAAGCGGGGGCGCATGTGGTCAACCACATCCACGGTTTCCAACGCGAACCGGAGGTGCTGCGGTTGGCGGTGGAGTTCGGAGCGGCGGCGATCGCAATGCATTTCGACGAGACCTTTTCCTTCGCCCCGCGCGATGTCATCGAGCTGCAGCTCGCGTTCTTTCGCCGGACGATGGCCATCGCCATCGAGGCCGGGCTGCCCGCGGATCGGCTGGTGATCGACCCGGGAATCGGTTTTCACAAGACCCAGGAGCAGAACCTGGAACTCATCGCCCGTATCGGGGAGTTGCGCGCCCTCGGCGTGCCGGTGCTGCTGGGCGCATCGCGCAAGTCGGTGATCTCCCATGTGCTCGATCTGCCGCCCGACGAACGGCTCGAGGGCACGCTCGCCACGACGGCCCTCGCCGTGTGGCAGTCGGTGGAGTTTCTGCGGGTGCACGACGTGCGCGCCAACCTGCGCGCCGCCCGCATGGCGGCCGCCCTGCGGAAGGAGCTACCATGAACGGACGAATCCATCTCAAGAACATGCTCTTCTACGGTTACCACGGCGACCTCGCCGAGGAGAACCGGCTGGGGCAGCGCTTCATCGTCGATCTGATCCTGACTCTGGATATCGCCGAGGTTGCACAGACTGATGCCCTCGAGTCGACGGTGGACTATGTGCGCGTGCACGAGGTATGCCGGCAGCTGGTCGAAGGGGAGCGCGTCCGCATGATCGAGACGCTGGCCGCCCGCATTGCGGAACGGTTGCTAGCGGATTTTGGGCGCCTGAGCGCCGTCGAGGTGTTGGTCAAGAAGCCCAGCGTGCCGATGAAGGGTGTGTTGGACTACGTGGCCGTGGAAACGAGCCGGACGCGCCAGAGCGTTTGAACCACGGATCGTCCGGCTATCCCCCGAACGTGGCTTCCACGCAAACAACGGTTTATCTCGCGCTGGGCAGCAATCTCGGCGACCGCGTCGCGATGCTGCGGGGGGCGGTGGAGGCGCTGCGAAGCGAGGGCGACATCCGGCTTCTGGCCGAGTCGGCGGTGTACGAGACCGCCCCAGTAGGCGGGCCGGAACAGCCGGATTATCTGAATATGGTCGTGGCGGTAGCGACGCTGCTCTCCCCGGACGCGTTGCTGGAACGCTGCCTCGCCATCGAAACGGCGCACGGCCGGGTGCGGCGGGAACGCTGGGGGGCGCGGACGCTTGACCTCGATCTGCTCAGCTACGGCGACACCGAGCGCCAAACTGAGCGCCTCAGGCTGCCGCACCCGCGGATGGCGGAGCGGGCGTTCGTGCTGGTGCCACTGGCGGAGATCGCGCCGGAGTTGCGCGTTGGTGACAACACGGCCGGCCGGCTGGCGGCCCAGGTCGACCGGAGCGGCTTGCGGCGGATCGGTATGCTGGAGGAGTGTGGGGGGGCGAGATGAACCGCCGGTTCTGCAATGGGAACGCAATCTGTGCCGCCAACCGCGATCGGGGCGGCGCCGGCCTCCGTGCCTGCGGCGCCGGAGTTCTCAGGCACGGCGGCCTGCGCCACGCTGCCGAGGCCAGGCCATGATCGCGGTCATCCGAGAACTGGCGCGTGGGCTGATTCCGGAGCGCATCTTCGCCGGCTTGCACGACCGTCCGGGGGCGTTCTTCCTCGATAGCGCCCGGACGGCCGGTGGCGCCGGACAGTATTCGTTCATCGGGTTTGAACCTTTCCTCACCTTCCGCGAAACAGAGCAGGAGGGCGCGACGGTGGCCGAGCGGGGACGGGCGGCGGTGCGGCTCGACGGCGATCCGTTGGTGCGGCTGCGCGAGTGCCTGCGACGTTTCGCGGCTCTCGCGCATCCGGATATACCGTTCACGGGTGGCGCGGTGGGGTATCTCTCGTACGAATTGTGCGCAGCGTTCGACGCCATTCCGAGGCGGGCGGCCGACGACCTAGCGCTGCCGCGCATCCTGCTCTGGTTCCACGACGGGGTGATCGCCCATGAGCACGCAACCGGGCGAACGTTCGCGGTGGCCAACCCGGTGCATGAGCGGACGGCGGAGCAGATCTTCGCCGCGCTGGCGGAGGCGGTCGACGCGGCGGGGCGGCGGAGTTCCCCGGAGCTGGAGTCGCGGGAGACCCCGAGCGAACCGGTATCGAATCTCACGAAGGCCGAGTATCTCGAGAGGGTGCGGCGGGTGCGCGCGTACATCGAGGCTGGCGATGTCTATCAGATCAATCTCACCCAGCGATTCTCGACCGCCCATGCCGGCGACCCGTACGCGCTCTACCGACGGCTGCGGGCTGGCAGCCCGGCGCCCTTCGCCGCGTACCTGAATGGCGGCGACTTCCAGGTGGCGAGCAGCTCGCCGGAGCGTTTCCTGCGCATCGCCGGGCGCGAGGTGGAGACGCGGCCGATCAAGGGCACGCGGCCGCGTGGCGCCACGCCGGAGGAGGATCGGCGCCTGCAGGCCGAGTTGCTGGCCAGCGCGAAGGACCGGGCCGAGCTGCTCATGATCGTAGACCTCGAGCGGAATGATCTCGGACGCGTCTGCGAGTCGGGTTCGGTGCAGGTGGACGAGCTCAACCGGCTGGAGACGCACCCGACAGTACACCACCTTGTGGCGACGGTGCGCGGACGGCTGCGGCCGGAGTGCGATGCCCTCGACGCGGTGCGTGCGGCGTTTCCCGGCGGCTCGATCACCGGTGCGCCGAAGATTCGGGCCATGCAGATCATCGAGGAACTCGAACCCAGCCGCCGCGGCGTATACACCGGGGCGATCGGCTGGCTTGGCTTCGATGGCAACTGCGACCTAAACATTGCCATCCGCACGATGCTTTGCCGCGGCGGGCAGGCGTATTACCATGTCGGTGGCGGGATCGTGTGGGATTCCGATCCCGAGGCGGAGTTTCAGGAAACACTCGACAAGGGCCGGGCGATGCGGGCGGCATTGATGGGATCACCGACCATGGCGACACCGGCTTTCCAGCGCTTCGCGATCCGCGGCGACGAACTCGTCGAGGCGGCCGAGCTGTGCGTGTCGCCGCTGGGCGACGGCTTCATGTATGCGCACGGGCTGTTTGAGACCATCCGGGCGCTCGGGGGTCGACCGGCCTTCCTCGATCGCCATCACGCGCGGATGCAGCAGGCAGCGCACGCGCTTGGTCTGGAATTGCCGACCTCATTGGAGGAATGGCGCGAGCGGCTGGCCCGATTGGCGCACGCCAATCAACTCGCCGATGGCAGTTTCAAGGTGGTGCGGTTTCGCGATCTGGACGGGGTAGGCGAGTTCGCCGTGACCCGAGCCAGCGGTTACGCAAGCGATCGCTACGCGCGCGGATTCCGTCTGGGGATGGCTCCGACGCCGCGGGCCGGTTCGATGCACGTGGTGAAGTCGCTCGCGTATCTTGAGAACTTGCTCGCGCGACGCGCGGCGCAGGCGGCGGGATTTGACGAGGTGGTCTTTGCCGACCCCGCCGGCAACCTTCTCGAGGGCGGCGGCAGCAATCTCTTCGTGGTGGTGGGCGGGCAGGTCTGCACTCCGCCGGCGACCGACCTGCTACCCGGTGTCGCGCGTAGCGTAGTGCTGGAGCTTTGCGGGGCCGGGGTGGTGGAGCGCGCGCTCACCCCGGAGGTGGTCGCTGCGGCCGAGGAAGTCTTTGTGACCAACGCTGTGATGGGCGTGATGCCTGTGGCCGAGTTCGGCGGGCGGTGTTTCGACCTCGGGCGCAACCAGGTGACGCGCCGGCTCGCCGTGGCGTTCGCCGAGCGTCAGCGTGCGTCGGTGGCGGGATAGGAGCTGGAGCGGGAATTGGCCGTGATCCGAGAGAGGGCGTGAATTCGGAGGGCGGATGCCGACGGGGCGGAGCCCTGGCCACGCAGAAACGACGTTCTTGCGAACGTCGCTACGGTGGAATGGTCGCGTTGTAGGCCACCGCGGTGAGGTGGCCGTAATTGCCCGAGCCGCGTCTCCGCCGTGGCCCACAGGACGACGGCAGAGGGCAGCGTCACCGCGGTAGCGCACAAGGGCCTACCGCTCCGGAAACTCGAATTCGCTGCGATCCTTCTTCTTCGAGAGCACCAGATAGGCGGAGAACTCGGAGCCACGCTTGGAGATGAAGCCATCGAGTTGCTCGCTGCGGCCGTCTGTCAGCAGGCGCTTCAGCTCGTCGACCGGGATCTCCTTCTTGCAGATCGACCGGGCCATCTTGAAGACCACCCGCGGCGCTTCGGAACCGGGCTTGGTGACGTAGTAGGTGTCGGCCGTCTGCAGAATCTCTGCACCGCCGTGGACCGCGCTCTTGCCCAGCGACACGGCGCCGGTGAGATCGACGGGGACCTTCGGCGCGCGGGCGCCCTTCTTGCCGGCCTCGCCCTCGGCGCGCGGCTTGCGCGGGGGGAACTCGAAGCGGACGCGTCGACCGGGATTCTCCTCCTTCATGTCGAGCAGGAGGAAGGCGGAGAAGGGACGGTTGAAGCGCGAGATGAAGTCCTCGAAGAGGTCCGACTTGCCGGCTTCCGCGATCTTGATGACCTGCTCGCGGGGCAGTTCCTTGCGGCAGAGCAGGCGATTTACCCGGAAGACTTCCTCGTAGGTGCCGGCCTCCGTCTTCTTGCGACAGACAAAATGGGTGGCCGTCTCACAAAGCTCGTTGCCAGTCTCGGCGGAGGTCCACAGTGGGGTGAGGTCGCCCACCTCGACCTTGTTGCCGAGGTCGAGCTTGGCTTTGACCTTCCCGGTCTCCTCGTCCTTCTCGAGGACGATTTTGGCCGCGAAACGTTTGCCGGACTTTTCGGAGATGAAGTCGTCGAACGGCCCAATCTCCTTGTTGGCGATGAGCTGCTTCGCGTCGTCGAGGGTGAAGCGGCGGTTGTTCATCACCTTGTAGACGCGCAGATTCTCATCCTGCGACTGCCACCAACGGTTGAATTCAAGAAGCGGCTGGTTGTCGGTGTACGAGACGGCGTCGGTGGGCACGCCGGTTTCCTCGTGCTCCTTGATGTTGGCCACGATCTTCTTGGTGAGATCGGTGATGCTCTCCATGAAGGTCTCGCGGGACACCTTGCCGTGCTCGACCTTGCGCAGCTTGAACTCCCATTCGCCGGTGAGGGCGGGAGAGGTGAGTTCGTCGCACTTGGTATGGCCGAGGAAATCCAGGACAGTCTCGGCCTTGGTGGTCGGGATGAGTTCGCGGCCCTCGCGGGAGACGTACTTCTCGCCGATGAGATGTTCGATGGTGGAGGCGCGGGTGGCGGGGGTGCCCAGGCCGCGCTCGCTCATGGCGTCGGCGAGGTCCTCGTCGTCGACGAACTTGCCGGCGTTCTCCATCGCGGAAAGCAGTGTAGCTTCCGTGTAGCGCGGCGGCGGCTTGGTGGCCTCGTCGGTGACCTCGAGCTTAGTGATCGCGGCCTGCGGCGGGGTGCCGTCGGGCTTAGTGAGGGCGGGCAGGCTCTTGGCGCCGTCCTCGAAACCGGTCTTGCCGGCGACGGCGAGGTAGCCGGCTTCGACGAGAACCTTGCCCTCACTCTTGAAGGTATGGGGGCCCACGCGGCTGGTGCGGGTGGTGACGTCGATCTGCGCCGGGGGGAAGAAGATGGCGACAAAGCGGCGGGCGATGAGATCGAAGATCTTGGCCTCGTCGCCGTCGAGGTGGCCGTGTTCTTCGGCGGTCGGGATGATTGCAAAGTGATCCGTAACCTCGGCGTTGTTGAAAATGCGTTTATTGGGGCGCACCCAGCCGTTTTTGATCACGGTTTCGGCGTGAGGGGCGAGGTCGCCGTGGAGGCGGGCGAGAGTGGCGTTCACCGTCTCGATGTAGTCCTCGGGCAGGGCGCGCGAGTCCGTACGAGGATAGGTGATCATCTTGTGCTTCTCATAGAGGGTCTGCGCGATCTGCAGGGTGCGGCGCGCAGAGAAGGAGAAGCGGTTGTTGGCGTCGCGCTGGAGCGAGGTGAGGTCGAAGAGGCGCGGGGAGATCTGGGTGGTGCGTTTGCCCTCGTCGGAGACGATGGCCTTGGCCCCCGGCTGGGTGGCGGCGACGGCTTCGGCGGCGGCGCGCTGCCAGAGGCGCTCGGCGCGATCGTGCTCGTCGCCGTTCTTCTTGAAGTCGGGTTTCTCGTACACGCCCTCGTACTCGCCGGCGGCGATTTGAAGGGTGGCGACCACGCGATGGAAGACGCGCGACTTGAAGGCGCGGATCTCGCGCTCGCGCTGCATGACAATGGCGAGGGTGGGGGTCTGCACGCGGCCGACGGTGGCCATAGAGCCCTTGCGCGAGCCGAAGAGGCGCTTGGTGACGGCGCGGGTGCCGTTGAGACCGATGAGCCAGTCGGCCTCGGAGCGGCAACGGGCGGCGTCCTGCAGGGGCTGCATCTCGGCGGAGGGGCGCAGTTTGGCGAAGGCCTGGAGGATGCCCGCGTTGGTCATCGACGACATCCAGAGGCGCTGCACGGGCTTCTTGGAGCCGACGGCCTGGAGGATGTAGCCAAAGATCAGCTCGCCCTCGCGGCCGGCGTCGCAGGCGTTGATGACGGCGGTGACGTCCTTGCGGGCCAGCAACTTCTTGAGCTGCATGAAGCGGTCCTTGGTCTTCTCGATGGGCTTCACGCCGAACTTGGCGGGGATGATCGGCAGGGTTTCGAGGCGCCAGAAGCTGTATTTCTTCTCGTCGATGTCCTCGGGCATCTCGAGTTCCACGAGGTGGCCGACGGCCGAGCTGATGACGTACTCGTCGTTCTCGAAGTGGTCGCCGGCCTTGGGCACTTTGCCCAGGGCCCGCGCGATGTCGGCGGCGACACTCGGTTTCTCGGCGATGACGAGAGTTTTGGTCATGAAGGGTTTGTTCGCTAGGCTCATGCGAGAATTTATCAAGCCCGCGTTTTTCGGCGCGCCCGGATTTTTCGCGTACGGGCGGGGAACGGCGGCCGCCGAAAGCGCTCGAGGTATGGAGCCTTCAAGCGACGGAGGGGCGGAGCGGCGCAGGTCCTTGCGCCCCGAGAGTTTGGGAAATTGGAATTCACTTTCGTGTCGCGATCGAGACATGAAAGTGAATTCCAAAACCCCATCCGCCCCGGCGGCGGGATTTAGTACTCCGGCAACAGGCGGTAAACGGCGTGCAGGGCGCAGGCGTTGCCCAGGGCAAATCGCCACCAAAAGCCGCGGCCCGCTGGCAGGGTGAGATTAAAAGCCAGCGTGAGCGGCAGGCACGTGCGCGCCACCGCCCAGTAGCCGTTCCAGACGAAGCCTCCAAGCACCCAAAATAGCAGTGCGAATCCAATGGTGCTGCGCAGCCATGGTTGGTGCGGTGCTCGCAGCCAGAGCAAGAGCAGGCGCGCGGCTTGAAAGGCCAGACCGACGGCCCCGAGCAGACCGAAAAGAAAACGGGAGTCGGAGCTACCGTGAGCCAGTTCCCAACCGCAACGCACCAGGTGTTCGGCGAGCGCACAACCGGGCCAGCCGAAATTTCCGGTGAAACCGCCGCCGTTGGGCAATTGCCAGCGTAACCAGACAAACCAAACCAGCGCCGGCAGCGCGGCGAGGCCGCGAAGCAGCCAGCGTCGCAAAGCGCCGGGATGGTCCGCGGCGGGAAAGGCGAGCAGCGCGGTTTCTCGGGTGAGGCCGGCGAGTGCCAGCAAGATACTGGCGTGGGCACCACCACCACCACCGGCGGACATGTGACGTGCGCTGCGCACCGCGAGCAGGATGAACAGGGTGGCCGGCAGATCGACGAGCGAGAGGCGCACGCTATCGAGGGCGCCGAGCGAAAGCACCCCGGCCAGCCAGAGCAACGGAGCTCGAGTCAGGGCGAGCTCGCGGACTTCGGCCCACCAGAAGCGGGCGAAGATCAGCCAGGCGACGACGTTGAGCAGCGCGAAGGTCTGGAGGATCCACCACGGCCGGATCGCCAGGTGTGCGAGAAGCGGCAACAAGATGCGTTGGGCCCGATACGCCGGGGCGTCGAGCGCGGCCTGCACCTCGGGCTGGCGCACTGCGGGGTCGACGGCGAGTTGGGCATAGAACTGGCCGTCGTAACCCGGGCCCGACACCGAGGCGACCGGCAACGCCGCGACCGTGGGCAGCCGCCGCGGGGCGAAGTCGTCGCCGAATCGAAGCAGCGAGGTGAATCCGCTCTGCGAATCCCAGCGGAAGGCCACCATCGCCAGAACGAAAACCACCACGACCCCGAACAGCCAGCGTACGGTGGGGCTGGTCGGGGGCAGGGAGGGGCGGGCAGCGGGCAGGGCCATGGGCGAGAAGGGCGGATGAAGCCGGCTCGGGCCGGCGCAGGGGAGGAGACACTCGGGAACGCGGGGGCGGGTCAAACTTCGTTTGCGGTGGGAGCCCCTGCCCCTGGCATCAGCGGGCAGAGTGGCCGAGACTTCGGCCGCGCGGCCTCAATGACCCAGCGTTCCACAGACAACAGAAGGTGGCGAAGGAAACAGAAGGTCGGGTATTGAGGCGCTGAGGGTATTCTTCTTCGGGTAAACCCCCCCTCGGCGCGGGGGCCTACAGGTGGGGCCAGCATCCGCCCCGTCCGTCAAACCAAGCGGCGCGTAGGCACACTGCCTGCCAGCGGGGTGAACTGGCCGCGCGATGATTTGCGCGGGGCGCGCGCCTCCCGGCTTGGAAAACGCGCGAGCTCCTTCCACAGTCCAGTTGCCGTGATCTTCCTCCCCACCGATGACCCGCTGGTTCAAGCATAAGCTCAACGAGCTCGAGCAGTTCTCCGTGGACGTCATCTACGGGCGGCGCGACGACCGCGCGGCGCTGGCCTGGTCGGCGTTCCTGCTCAGTCTGTCCTGGCTTTGGAATGTCGGCGCACAGTTGAAGGTGTGGCTCTACCACCAGCGGATCCTGCGCGACCAGCCGCTGGGGTGCTTGGTGGTCGTGGTTGGCAACCTCACCTGGGGCGGGACCGGCAAGACTCCGGTGGTGGAGAAATTCGCCCGCGCCCTGGCCCAACGTGGCCGGCGGGTGGCGATCCTGAGCCGGGGCTATCGCAGCCGACCCAACCCCCTATGGAAGCGCGCCCTGCGCTGGCTCTATAGCCGCAAGGAGCCGCCGCCCAAAATTGTCAGCGACGGCCACCGCGTCCTGCTCGATTCTGAACACGCCGGCGACGAGCCCTACATGCTGGCGCGCAACCTGCCCGGGGTGGTCGTGCTGGTGGACAAGAACCGGGTGAAGAGCGGGGCGTATGCGATCCGTCGTTTCGGTTGCGACACCCTCCTGCTCGATGATGGTTTTCAATACATGCCCCTCAAGGGCCGGCTCAACCTGCTCTTGGTCGACAAGACCAATCCGTTCGGCAACGGCCAGCTGATCCCGCGAGGGATCCTGCGCGAGCCGATCAAGCACCTGCGACGCGCCTCCTACGTGTTCATGACCAAGTCCGACGGCCAGCGCGACCGCGAGCTGGAGGAGACGATCCGCGCGCACAATCCCACGGCCGAGATCATCGAGTGCGCGCACGTCCCCAAGTACCTCCAACGGGTCAACGACGGGAGCGAGCGCCATGAGCTCTCCCATCTGAAGGGCCGGCGCGTGGGCGCGTTCAGCGGCATCGCCACTCCCGAGAGCTTCGAGGCGTTCCTGCGCAAGTTCGGCGCCAACCTGCTCTACACGAAACGCTTCATCGACCACTACCGGTTCACCGAGGACGACCTGGACCTCATCTTCGAGGAGGCGCTCAATGCCGGTTTGGACTATGTGGTGACGACTGAAAAGGACGCCGTGCGCATCGACCCCGCGACGAAGTTCCCGCTGCCGCTCTACTATCTGCGGCTGGAGATCGAGATCCTGCGGGGGGCGGCGGACTTCAACGAGGCCGTGGGCCGGATCTGTTTCCCGGAGAACCGGCCGGCCGGCGAGGGTCTCTTCACACCCGAAGAATCGGTGGGGCGGCGCCATCCCGGTGCCTGAATGTGGGGGCGGCGCTTGTTTGGGCGGGCCGGCCGGCCTGAAGGCGGCGCGTCGCCTCCGCCCCGGCGTTCGTCTCATTTGGAGCGCGACTTGGAATCACAAGGCCCGGATCGCCCCGGCCATCACGGTGCAGGCGCGGTCGAGGTCGGCTCCGGCGTGGGCCGTGCTGATGAAGCCGGCCTCGTAGGGGCTGGGGGCGAGATAGACGCCCTGATCGAGACAGGTATGGAAGAAGCGCCGAAAGAGCGTGGCGTCGCCGGTGAGAGCCGTGGTGTAGTCGCGCACCGGGGTGGCGGTGAAGAAGATGCTGAACATCGAGCCGCATTGCGGCACCTGGACGGGCAGCCCCTTGGCGACGGCGGCGGCGAGCACGGCATCGCGCAATTGCCGGCCGAGTGCATCGAGGCGCGGATACGGGTCCTCCTCCTCGAGCAGGCGCAGCGCGGCGATGCCGGCGGCCATCGCGAGCGGGTTGCCGCTGAGTGTGCCGGCCTGATACACCGGGCCCAACGGGGCGAGCTGGTCCATGACGTCGGCGCGGCCGCCGAAGGCGCCCACCGGCAGGCCGCCGCCGATGATCTTGCCCAGGCAGGTGATGTCGGGGACCACGGGAAGCGAAGCCGGTGCACCATGGACGGCGGCAGCAGCCGCTTGGTCGGCGAGCAGTCCTTGGACACCCGCCTGGTGGAGGCGGAAGCCGGTCATCACTTCGTCGAAGATGAGCAGGGCGCCATGCCGAGTGGTGATCGCGCGCAGGAAGGCGAGATAGCTGGGGTCGGGCATGATGAAACCGACGTTACCGCAGTAGGGCTCGATGATGACGCCGGCGATTTGGTCGGGGTTGGCGGCGAAGGCGGCCTCAAGGGCGGCGGTGTCGTTGTAGGGTAGGACGATGGTTTCCCGGGCGAACGAGGCGGGGATGCCGGCGCTGTCGGGGTGGCCGTGGGTGAGTGCGCCGGAACCGGCCTTGATGAGCAGCGAATCGGAGTGGCCGTGGTAGCAACCGGCGAACTTGATGATCTTGTCGCGCTTGGTGAAACCGCGGGCCAACCGGATGGCGGACATGGTGGCCTCGGTGCCGCTGTTGCACATGCGCACCTTCTGAATGGAGGGGACGAAGCGGACGATGAGCTCGGCCATCTCCACCTCGTAGGGATTGGGGGTGCCAAAGGAGGTCCCGTTGTCGAGAGCGGCGGCGATGGCCGCGCGGATGCGAGGGTGGTTGTGACCGTGAATGGCCGGTCCCCAGGTGCAGACGAAGTCAATGAGCGTGCGGTCGTCGGCGGTGATGAGATGGGCGCCCTCGGCGCGGCGTACGAAAAACGGGGCGCCGCCCACGGAGCGGAAGGCGCGTACGGGAGAGTTAACGCCGCCAGGGATGAGTTCCTTGGCGCGGGCGAAGAGCTGTTCGGAGCTGGTCATGGGCGGGCGCAGCGTGGAGGGCCCGAAGGCTGGAGCCAATCTCCGAGCGTGCGACTTTCTCCACGTCGCATTCGAGAGGATGCTCCCTTACTGGCACGCACGCTCCTTCGCGCACCCGGCGTTCCGCCCATTGACGAGCCTGACTCGGGTCTACCGGAAGCGGTCTGCGTGGGCGGACGGACCGGCCGCGCGGGCTGGGCGGGCGACGGGTCTGGCCGGGGCGGAAGCGGGCGCGACGGGACGGCTCGGCCCGGCGGGGGAAGCGGCGGGCTCGCGGAGGTTGCCGACCAATGCGTCGAGCTGGCTGATGGTGTGCTCGAGCGACAAAGCCTGGCCGTGCATCTCCTGGGCGGAGGCGGCCGATTCCTCGGCGCCAGCGGCCAGAGACTGGGTGACCGTGTCCATCTGGGGAGACGGCGGTGACGATCTGGTTCAACCCCTGGGTCTGCTCCTTGGAGGCGGTGGCAATCTCGGCGATGAGTTCATCGACCTTGCGTGCGTTCTCGACGATCTGCTGGAGCGAGGTGGCGACTTTGTCGGAGATGGCGACGCCATGTCCGGCTTTCTGGATCGAGTCTTCGATACTGGTGGTCGTCTCGCGGGCGGCCTGGGCGCAGCGCTGGGCGAGGGCGCGTACCTCCTCGGCGACGACGGCGAAACCGGCCCCGGCCTCGCCGGCCCGGGCGGCCTCGACGGCGGCGTTGAGCGCGAGGATGTTGGTCTGGAAGGCGATCTCGTCGATGGTCTTGATGATTTTCGCGATGGCGTCGCTGGAGGTCTTGATGGCGGCCATCGCGGTGGTCATCGCCAGCATGTCGGCGGAGCCAGATTCGGCTGTGGTGCGGGTCACGTTGGCCAAGGTCTTGGCGGTGGCGGCCGACTCGGCGTTGCGGCTGGTCATGCTCGTGATCTCTTCGAGCGAAGCGCTGGTCTCCTCAAGCGAAGCGGCCTGTTCGCTGGTGCCCTGGGCGAGGGATTGGCTGGCGAGGTTGACCTGGGTAGCGGCCTGGCCGACCTGCCCGGCGCCGTCGCGAACCTCGCCGGACACGCTCCAAAGCACCTGGTTGATCAGGCGGGTGATCACGAAAGCGAGGGCGGCGCCCACGAGGACGGCAAAGAGGGTGCCGAGTGGAACGCCGATACGGGTTTGGCGGATGCTGGCGGCGGCCTGGGCGGCGGAGCGCGCAGCGTCCTCGCGGTTCGCCGTGATGCAACCCTGGAGGGCCGCGGTGTATTTTTGGTAGACGGGGAGGAGCTGGGTGTTGATCCAGTTTTGCGCGGACGCTTTCTCGTCCTTGCGGCTGAGGGCGAGGATCTGGGCGCGCAGGTCGCGGTAGGCCACGCGTTGGGGTTTGATCAACTCGTAGTTTTGTTTGGCGGCGTCGGAGGCGAGCAGCGCTTCGACCTCCTTGTAGAGCGCGGTGAGCTTTTCACTCTTGGAGTTCATCTCCCTCTCGATCGCGGCCATGGCCGCCTCATCCGTTTCGTTGATATGCTGGGTGGTGTTGATGAAGTTCTCCTTCACCAGCGACTCGATCGAGGCGAAGGCCACGATGCTCGGCAGGGTCTGTTCGGTGAGCTTCCCGGTATCGTCGGCGATCTGTTGGACGCGGCTGAGGGCGAAACCGCCGATGGCGGCGGCGATGAGAAGCACGGTTGCGAAGCCCGCAACGATGCGGCGACCGATGGTCCAAGTAAACATGGTGGGCGTGTTGTTCCTCATACTATCGGATTGAGGCGGGACGACTTGAGGGATGTTGGCAGGGTGCAACCGGGGGTTGCGGTCGGGCGGCGGGGTGTTTCGATGCAGCGGTCGATGACTTGCCCGCCCGCCCCCCTCGCGACCGATTCCGCCTCGCTCCGCCGGCATCTACCCGAGCTGCAGCGCGCGCTAACTGGTGAATTGTCCTGGGATGAGGCCAGTCGGGTGCTCCATGCCACCGACGCGTCGGTGTATCGCGAACTGCCGCTGGCGGTGGCCCGGCCGCGCAGCAGTGCCGACCTCCGAACGCTGATCGCATTCGCCCGCACGCACGGTACCTCGCTCATACCCCGTACCGCTGGTACTTCGCTGGCCGGGCAGGTGGTCGGGTCGGGGATCGTAGTGGACCTCGGATTCCACCTCAACCGCATCCTGGAAATCGATGCCCCGGGCCGGCGGGTCCGTGTGCAACCGGGGGTGGTGCGCGACGAGCTCAACCTGGCTCTGCGCCCGTATGGGCTGATGTTCGCACCCGAGACCTCGACCTCCAATCGCGCGATGATCGGCGGGATGGTGGGCAACAACTCCTGCGGGGCCAACTCGCTGCGTTTCGGCTCCACGCGTGACCATCTGCTGGAGGCGTGCGTGATGCTCGCCGACGGCAGCGAAACGGTGCTACGCGCGCTTGCCGCGGACGAGCTCGCTGCGAAATGCGCCGGGCCCGGGCTGGAGGCGGAGCTCTACCGCTGGCTCCTGCGCCGATTGGCGGAGCCGGTGGTGGCCGCCGAGATCCGGCGCGAGTTTCCCAAGCCGGCAATCCGCCGGCGCAACACCGGCTATGCCATCGATCTGCTGCTGCGCCGACAACCATTCGCCCCCGACGGTGGGCTGCTGAACCTGTGCACGCTACTGGCCGGCGCCGAGGGTACCCTGGCCTTGGCGACGGAGTTCACGCTCAACCTCGTGCCCCTGCCGCCGGCCGAGCGCGGGGTTCTGGCGGTGCACCTGCACTCCGTCCACGAGGCCACGCGGGCCAACCTGCTCGTGCTGCGCCACGCCCCGGATGCCGTGGAGCTGATCGACCGGATGATCCTGGACTGCGCCAGACGCAACCGGGAGCAGGCGCGCAATCGCGCCTTCGTGCAGGGCGACCCCGGGGCGCTGCTGGTGGTCGAGTGGACGCGGGACACGCGCGCGGAGGTCGAGCACCTCGCCGCCGTGCTGGAGGCGGAGCTGCGCGAGGCCGGCTTCGGGTATTCGTTCCCCCGACTTTTCGGCGCGGAGGTCAACCGCGTCTGGGCGCTGCGCAAGGCCGGGCTCGGCGTGCTCGCGAATATCCCGGGCGATGCCAAGGCCGTGGCATGCGTCGAGGACACCGCGGTGGCCGTCGAGGACCAGCCGGCGTACCTGGAGGAGTTCGAGGCGATCATGCGTCGCCATGGAATGGATTGCGTGTTCTATGCCCACATCGGCGACGGCGAGATCCACACCCGCCCGGTGCTCGATCTGAAGCTCGGGCCGGACCGCGCGCGGTTCCAGGCGCTCACCGCCGAAGTGGCAGCGCTGGTGAAACGCCACGGCGGCTCGCTCAGCGGCGAGCATGGCGACGGGCGGGTGCGCGGGCCGTTCCTGCGGGCGATGGTCGGCGATCGCAACTACGCGTTGTTGGTCGAGCTGAAGCGCACCTGGGACCCGGCGGGGATCTTCAACCCCGGCAAGATCGTCGAGGCCCGGCCGATGACGGAGTCGCTGCGCTACGAGGACGGGCAGTCGACACGTGAGTTCGCCACCGTGTTGGATTTTTCCCGGTGGGGTGGGGTCCTGCGCCTGGCCGAGCAGTGCAACGGCACCGCCGACTGTCGCAAATCGGCCAGCATGGGCGGCACGATGTGCCCCAGCTTCATGGCGACGCGCGACGAACGCCACTCCACCCGCGCGCGGGCCAACGCGGTGCGCGAGTACCTCACCCGCTCCCCCGGGGCCAATCCCTTCGTCCATCCGGCCATCGCCGAGGCGATGGAGCTGTGCCTGGCTTGCAAGGCCTGCAGGTCGGAGTGTCCATCCAGTGTGGACGTGGCGCTGCTGCGCGCCGAATGGCTGCAGCAGCGCCATGACGCTGGTCGGCGTGCCGTGGCGCAGCCGCTTCTTTGGCCGCTTCGCCGCGCTGGCGCGACTCGCCGGGCGGTGGCCGGCAGCGGCCAACTGGGCGGCGCACAGCGCGGTGACGTCCCCGTGCTCAAGCGCGTGCTCGGGGTCGCCCCGCAACGGTCCTTGCCGCTGTTCGTGCGGGAGACCTTCCGGGCGTGGCTGGGCCGCCACCCCGAGGCGCTGCGCCCGGCGGCCGGTGTGCGCCGGCGCGGGGGGGTGCACTTGTTTGTCGACGAGTTCACCGACGCCCAGGAGCCGGAGCTCGGACGCGCCCTGGTCGAGCTGTGTACGTCCCTCGGGTACGAGGTGACGGTGCCGATGCACGCCGAGAGCGGGCGCTCGTTGATTTCGAAGGGGCTGCTGCGCGAGGCGGCCGAGGTGGCGCGGGCGAATGTGCGCGCGCTGCACGGCACGGTGACGGCGGAGCGGCCGCTGCTCGGGCTCGAGCCGTCCGCGCTGCTGGGGTTTCGCGACGAGTATCCGCTGTTGGTGGGGACAGACCTGCGCGCGCAGGCCGAGGCGCTGGCCCCGCATTGCCTGCTGGCCGAGGAATGGATCGCGCGCGAGGCGCAGGCGGGGCGGATCGTGGCGGAGGATTTCGGCGACGCTCCGGCGGAGATCCTGCTGCACGGGCATTGCCACCAGAAGGCGTTGTCCAGCCTCGACGCGGCGGTGGCCGCCCTGTCTTTGCCACGCGGACACAGGGTGCGGACGATCCCCTCGGGCTGCTGCGGGATGGCCGGGGCCTTCGGCTACGAGAAGGAGCACTACGCCGTCTCGCAGCAGATCGGCGAGTTGGTGCTGCTGCCCGCGGTGCGGGCGGCGGCGTCGGCGACGGTGATCGTGGCAGCGGGCACGAGTTGCCGCACCCAGATTGCGGACGGGGCGGGGCGGGCGGCGCGGCACCCAGTGGAGGTATTGCGGGCGGTGTTGCGGCCAGGGTTGGCGCCAGGGGCGGCGGTAGCGTCCTCGCCATAAGCAGCCGGCATGGGTGCGGGCGGCGCGATCAATCGGGCTTCTGTCTGGGGCGCCGCGGGGTTGCGGCGTTGACCGGTATCCGTCGTCTGGCAGCGTGGGTTTGCGCCTCAAAAACGCAAAGGCCCCGGTCCCGCTACCCCAGGACCGGGGCTGTTCTGCGATCCACCTTTTTGTGTTGGACGTCGGTGTCACTCACGGCACCGGCGCCCAAGGACTGCAAATTGGCGATCTAGAGAATGCCCCGCCGCTGCTTTCAGCTAAGCCGTCCGCTTTGGTGGGGCGCGCAGAGGGTAGCCGACTGGGCTCGCCGCGGCCACGCACACGTTGCAATTTGCTCAGCATTTATTGGCGGCGGGGTGGGTGGGGGCTGGAATTCCCGTTGACCCGGTTTTCCTGCCCCGCGTTCATAGTGGCATGATACCGTCGGTGCTGATCGTGGACGACGAAAAGCACACCCGTGAAGGGCTGTTGCTGGCGTTCGAGGAGAACTATGACGTCTCGGTGGCCAGCAGCGCCGAGGAGGCGTTCAACCTGCTCGAGGCCCACGAGTTCGACGTGATCGTCACCGACCTGAGAATGCCGGGGAAGTCTGGCCTGAAGGTGATCGACAAGGCGCTGACCCTGCCGAACCGCCCGGTGGTCATCATGATGACCGCGTACGGCAACATCGACTCGGCGGTGGAGGCGATGAAGCGCGGCGCCTTCGATTTCCTCACCAAGCCGGTCAATCTGGAGAAACTGGAGATTCTGATCCAGCGGGCGCTCAAGTCGCGTACCCTCGAGGTGGAGGTGAAGCAGCTCCACGAGCGCCTCGACCGGAAATTCAGCTTCGAGGGCATCGTGGGCCATTCGACCCGCCTCACGGAGGTGATCGAGCGGGTGAAACTGGTGGCGCCCTCGCGGGCGACGGTGCTCATCGATGGGGAGACGGGCACCGGCAAGGAGCTCATCGCACAGGCCATCCACCAGGCCAGTCCGCGGGCGCGGGCGCCTTTTTTGGCGGTGCATTGCGCGGCGCTACCGGCCACCCTGCTGGAGAGCGAGCTCTTCGGCCATGAGAAGGGCGCCTTCACCGGGGCGACGGAGCGGCGGGTGGGCCGCTTTGAGGCGGCCGACGGCGGAACCCTGTTTCTGGACGAAATCGGCGAGGTGAGCCCGTCGACGCAGGTAAAGCTGCTGCGCTTTTTGGAGACCCGGGCGGTCGAGCGTATCGGCAGCCAGAAGCCGGTGCAGCTGGACGTGCGGCTGGTGGCGGCGTCCAACCGTGTCCTCGAGCAGATGGTGGCGCAGGGGACCTTTCGCGAGGATCTGTTCTTCCGGCTCAATGTCGTGCGCATCACCACCCCGCCGCTGCGCGACCGCACCGACGACATTCCGTTGTTGCTGGAGCATTTCATCGCCGAATTCAGCAAGGAGAACAACGTGCCCCCACTCAGCATCGAGCCCGGGGCGCTCAAGCATCTCACCACCTACCCCTGGCCGGGCAACATCCGCGAGCTGCGCAATTTCGCCGAGAACGTGGTGGTGCTGCGTCGCGGTGGACGCCTGACCGAGTTCGACCTGGAGCCGAAGTTTCGCGGGACGGTGCCACTGGCGCCGCCGCCCCGGCCGGCCATTGTCGACGTGAACGCCGGTGGCGCCGTGGTGCCGGCGGTCGCCCCGACGGCACCGGGTGGGGCGACGATGGCGGCTGGGCCGTCGCTCTCGGTGGAGGAGAACGAGCGGCGGCTGCTGCGGCAGGCGTTGATGGAGTCGCGCGGCAATCGCACCCAGGCCGCCAAGCTCATGGGCATCAGCCGGCGCACGCTGCACCGCAAGCTCGCGCAATGGCCCGAGCTGGACGTGACCGACCGGGGTTGAGTCTCCAGCTGTTCGGGTAGAAGGGCGCCGAGGACGCGCGGGGAACGCCCTTAGCGCCGGGGCGGCGTGTGCTTTCCGCTCGCTTCGCCGCGGTTTCCGGGCTGTGCTCCGGGCAACCCTCGTGTCCGCGATGCTCCGACGTTTTCTTCTCGCCGCCCTTTTGTCCGGAATGACCCCGGCCCTTCTTGCCGGTGATCACACCGTGACCGGCTCCGATCTGCTGCTCCCCGCGCTGGAGCCGTTACTGACAGGGGCCTGCAAGCTGTCGGGGGGGCGGTCCGCCTGCGCCTCCAGGGCAGCCACTCCGGCCTGTTGGAGCTGCGCGCGGGCAAGGCCGACGTGGCGGTGGTGGCCTTCGCGCCGGATGAGCCGCTACCGGAGGCCGAGTTCCGGCTGGTGCCGTTGGCCTACCAGGTGGTGGTGCTGGCGGTGACAGCGAGCAATCCGACCCGTCAGTTGAGCTACGCCCAGCTGGGCGGGCTGTTCGGGGAGAAGGAGACGGTCAACTACCGGCAATGGGGCGCGCTCGGGGCGCCGGGCGTGTGGCAGGAAAAAACGGTGACACTGAACACCATGGAGGCGCCCGAGTTGCTGGCGCAGGACCTGATCCGTTATACCGTGCTGCGGGTGCCCCAGCTCAAGCCCACCATGACGGTGCACGCCACGCTCGAGGAGTTGGTGAAGCGGGTGCGGGTGGACGACACCAGTATCGGCCTTTTTCCCCGTGTGCCGGCCGACACCGAGGGCATGCATGTGCTGCTGGTCTCGCGCGACGACAAGGACGTGGCCTTCGGGCCCACGCCCGAGAATATCCATGCCGGCGATTATCCACTGCGTCTGCCGTTCTATATCGTCTTCAAGCCTACGCGGGCGGCGGAGCTTTCCGGAGTAGTGGGGGCGCTGCTCGGCGACGAGGTGGCCGCCGGCCTGGTGAAGCTGGGCTATGTACCGGTGCCGCCCAATGCCCGGTTCGAGGCGAGGCGTTCCCTCGGGTCGAAGTAAGCGCACGGCAGGGGTTGCGGGAGATGGTTGGGTCCTTCGATCCTGACCGCGACCCCATCCGTGCAAAATGCGACTGGCCGGCGTGAGGAAGGCCCGCGCCCGAGGAATCGCGTACGATGCGTTCATCGCACCGGAATGGAGACGGCGGTTGCACTTGGGCGCTTGTCGCTACTCTTTGCTCCACCGCGCCGCCCCGGCGGTCGTTCCCCCAACCCCAACCCCTTGCCCCCATGACACGCGTCCTTCTTTGCACCGACGGTTCCGCCTATTCCCAGGTCTGCTGCCAATATGCCGCCTGGCTGGCCGGCCGGGTAGCCTGTGAGTTCGAGGTGCTCTATGTGAGCGACCTGCGCCAGTTCGAAGTGCCGATGGTGGCCGACCTCAGCGGCAGTCTTGGCGTACAGCCTTATCAGGCGGTGCTGGCCAAGCTCCAGGAGCTGGAAGTGGAGAAGGCGAAACTTGTCCTGCAGGATGCTGCGCGTCTGCTGGCGGAGGTGCCGGCGGGTACCCCGACGGTATTCACCCATCGCACCGGCTTCATCGTCGACTGCTTCCACGAGTATGAGCGCACGGCCGATTTTGTGATGCTGGGCAAACGCGGCGAGAACGCCAATTTCGCCACCGGTCATCTCGGATCCACGATGGAGCGGGTGGTGCGAGCGAGCCACCAGCCTTGCTTTGTCACCTCGCGCAGTTTCGCGCCCATCGAGCGCCTCCTGCTCGCCTACGACGGGGGACGCAGCTGCCGCAAGGCGCTGCAGTACTTGACCGAGAGCAAGACCTTCCGCGGACTCGAGGTGCATGTCGTGATCGTGTCGCCACGGGCGGGAGAGGAGGCCTCGCTCGGCTATCTCCGCGAGGCCGAGACAGCGCTGAGCGCCGCCGGCTTTTCGCCCCACTGCCAGATGCTCCATGGGGTGACCGAGGACGAGATCGCCGCGTACGTGGCCGCGCACGGCATTAATTGCCTGATCATGGGTGCCTACGGGCACACCCGCATCCGGCAGTTTGTGATCGGTAGCACGACTACGGCGATGATGCGCCAGTGCCGCGTGCCGGTGCTGCTGTTCCGATGACAAGCGCCTGAGGGTGGCACGGGACGGCCCGCCCTGTGGCCGGAAGTTGGCCAATTCGGCGGCGCCTCAAGCTCGACGGCACGGGTCTCCCGCCCCGTGTCGGTGTGATCGGTCAGATCACGGGTCGGGAAACCCGTGCCACGATGGCAACCCTCAGCTGATCTGCTTGCGGAAATACGCGATCGTGCGCCCGAGGCCTTCCTCAAGCGGAACCTGCGGCTCCCATTTGATCACCCGGCGCGCCAGCGAAATGTCGGGCTGGCGCTGCTTGGGGTCGTCGGAGGGCAGGGGCTTGAAGACGATCTTGCCCTTTCCTCCGACGAGCTTGAGCGTGAGCTCGGCGAGCTGGAGCATCGTGAACTCGCCGGGATTGCCGCAGTTCATCGGGCCGACGATCTCCGTCTGGTTCATGAAGCGCACGAAGCCCTCGATCAGGTCGTCGACAAAGCAGAACGAGCGGGTCTGGGTGCCGTCGCCGTAGATGGTCAGATCCTCGCCCTTGAGGGCCTGGACGATGAAGTTGGAGACGACGCGGCCATCGTGGGCGAGCATGCGCGGGCCGTAGGTGTTGAAGATGCGGATCACCCGGATATCCACCTTGTTCTCGCGATGGTAGTCGAAGAAGAGCGTCTCGGCGCAGCGCTTGCCCTCGTCGTAGCAGGAGCGGCGGCCGATCGGGTTGACGTGGCCCCAGTACTCCTCGCGCTGGGGGTGCATGGCGGGGTCGCCGTAGACCTCGGAGGTGGAGGCCTGGAAGACGCGCGCCTTCACCCGTTTGGCCAGCCCCAGGCAGTTGATCGCGCCCATGACCGAGGTCTTGGTGGTCTTGATCGGATTGTACTGGTAGTGTGGAGGCGAGGCGGGGCAGGCGAGGTTGTAGATCTGGTCGACCTCGAACTTGAAGGGGTCGACCACGTCGTGGCGCACGAACTCGAAGCGCGGGTGCTGGAGGAGGTGGGTGATGTTCTCCTTACGCCCGGTGAAAAGGTTGTCGAGGCAGACGACTTCGTGGCCGTCGGTGATGAGGCGGTCGCACAGGTGCGACCCGAGGAAACCCGCTCCGCCGGTGATCAGGATGCGCATGCGCAGCACCGTGCAGGAAGGGGCGGGGTTGGCCAGCAAAACCCGAGTCGCGTGCCGCCAGCTGGGGCGACGGCACGGTGTGATAGCGGGGCACAAGGGTCCCGCGCCCACCACGGGCCGGAAGAAGCGCGCTCCCGGCGGGGCAAGGGCGTTTGCACCTGGAAAAGGGCCCAGCCGAGCGAGGATCTACATAAACTTATTCTGGACAAAAGCAGAGCCGTCGCTAGCGCTAGACGGCGTCGCCATGAACTCGCCTCGAGGGGCGCTGTCTGGCGGTTCTTTCAGACCCACGAATTTGCCCGCGATCGTCGTCCAGGTAGGAAAAGTGAATATGCATAGGGGATGTAATTGGCTTTTCTGGCTTACGGCGGTCGCGGGCATCCTTATGTCCGGAGCCCGCCCGGCGGGCCGAGCGGAATGGGCTTGAGCGGGCGGCCAATCAACCGACTCGGGGTGGGCTTGGAGGTCGCGGCCAAAAAAACCGCCAGCAGGAACTGGCGGTCGGGGGGAACGGCTCGGGGCGAGGTTGCAGAGCCGAACAAACGAACGATGGCGTGAGGGGATCCCTCCGTCGAAGTCGCAGGTATAGAGGCCTGCGCTACGCGAAACAGACGCCGGTGCAGCAGCCTGCGCTGCGGTCACTTCATCCGATTGAACGCGGCTTGGAGCATTGTGAGGTCGTCGGCCCCCTTGGACACCTCTTGGGCGCGCTCCATCAGGCCGGCCTCGCGGGCGTTCTTGGTGGGCTCCTTCACCTCGTAGAACACGCCGAAGACGCCGGCGCCCTCGAGGGAGGCGAGCTTGAAGGCGGCGTTGAGATCGGTGACGTCGTGCTGGGTCTCGTCGATCACCTCGAACTTGCCGCCCTTGCGGGGGTTCACGTGATCAAAGGCGGTCTCGAAAAACTCGGCACAGTGGGTGAGCACCTCGATCACGCTGAAGCCGTCGTGCTTCATCGCGCGCTCGATCAGGTCGGTCATGTGCTGGAGCTGGCCGGCGTAGGTGCGGCCCACGAAGGTGGCGCCGGTGCCCAGCAGGCGGCGCATCGGGTTGATGGACGGATCGAGTGCGCCGGTGGGGTCGGACTTCGACTTGAAACCGGCGGGCGAGGTGGGCGAGGTCTGCTTCTTGGTGAGGCCGTACACCGAGTTGTCCATGATGACGTAGGTCATCTTGATGTTCTTGCGCGCCGTATGATCGAGATGGTTGCCGCCGATGGAGAAACCGTCGCCGTCGCCACCGAAGACGACCACATGCAGGTCGTCGCGGCCCAGGCTCACGCCGCTGGCGAAGGCGAGGGCGCGGCCGTGGATGAAGTGGGTGCCGTGGGTGTTGACGAAGTAGGGCAGGCGTGAGGAGCAGCCGATGCCGGCGATTGTCACCAAATTGTGTTGCGGGATCTGGAGCTTCTCGAGCACGCGGTTGAAGGCGCCCAGCACCGTGAAATCGCCACAGCCGGGGCACCAGGTGGGGGTGTCGGACTTGAGCGTGGTGCGGGTGACTTTGGCTTCGGGGACGGCGACCGGAGCGGGGCGGGTGTGCGTGAACATGGCGGAAGGTGGATTTCGGGTTCCGAGTTTCTGGTTTCGGGTCGCGGGTTACTTCGCGGTGTTGCGGGCTACGCCGGCGAGGATCTCGGTCACCTTGAAGGTGAGCCCGTCGGTCTTGCAGATGCTACGGATGGCGGGATTGGCGTAGCGGGCGCGCAGCAGGGTGGCGAACTGGCCATAGCCATACAGTCCCTCATCGTTGATCTCGACCACGTCGATCTGACGGAAGCGCGCGAAGACCGACTCGATGCCGTTGGGCAACGGGTTGAGGTGGCGGAAGTGGAGGTGGCCGGCCTTGCGCCCCTGGGCACGCAGGGCGTTGGTCGCCTCGCGGATCTGGCCGAAGGTGGAGCCCCAACCGACGAGCAGGACTTCGCCGTCCTGGTCTCCGTAGACTTCAGGAACCGGCAGTGTGGCGGCGAGCGTTTTGATTTTCTCGCGGCGGCGCGCGGTCATCTTCTGGTGGTTGGCCGGGCTGGCGTTGGGATGACCGGCCTCGTCGTGCTCCAATCCAGTGACGAGCGGATACTTGCCGCCGAGCATCGGAGTGCCGGGCGGCACGTGCTGCGTGGGCTTGGTGTGGGAGTAGGCGAAATACTCGCCTTCGCGAGCCGAGAGCGTGATGCCGGGCTTGACGTAGAGCGCCTTGAGATCGGGCTCGGGGAAGGCGCCGATGCGCGTGGAGAGCGCCTGGTCGGAGAGCAGGATGACCGGCACCGAGTATTCGCGGGCCAGTTGCACGGCCTCGTAGGAGGCGTGGAAGCAGTCGCCCACCGAATAGGGGGCCAGGACGATGCGCGGGGCGTCGCCGTGGGTGCCGCAGACGGCCTGGAGCAGATCGCTCTGCTCAACCATGGTGGGCAGGCCGGTGCTGGGTCCGCCGCGCTGGACGTTGACGATCACCAGCGGCATCTCGGCCATGACACCCCAGCCGAGGGCTTCCATCTTCAACGACATGCCGGGGCCGGAGGTGTTGGTTACCGCCACATGGCCGGCATACGAGAAGCCGAGCGCGATCGCGATGGCGGCGATCTCATCCTCGGCCTGCACGTAGAGCCCTCCATATTTCGGCAGGGCGCCGCGGAGATCCTCCATGATGCTGGAGGCCGGAGTGATCGGATACGCGGCGCCAAAGCGCACACCGGCGGTGATCAGGCCCATGACGATGGCCTGGTTGCCGTCCATGGTCACGATCGGGCGGGCGTCTGCGGCCGGAGTCGCCCGGGCAGGACCGAATTGGAAGGCGGCGCGAACCTCGTCACCCAAGTCGTAGGCGTAGCCGGAGTCGAAGGTGAGGGTGGCGTTGCGTAGGATATCCTCGTTCTTCTTGCCGAAGCGCTCCTGCATGATGCCCTTGAGCTTCTCGACGTTGAGGTTGAAGAGCCGCGCGAGCAGGCCGAGCACGAAGATGTTCTTGCCCTTGTCCTTGGCGCTGCCGCCAACGGCTTCGACCGTGGCGCTGGTGATCGGCACCCCGATGGTGCGCACGCGCTTGTCGGTCTCGTCGGGTTTGACGTGGTCGGAGTCGTAGAGGAGCACGCCACCGTCGCGGAGTTGGGCGCGGTGCGCGTCGTAGCTGTGCTGGTAGAATGCCACGAGCAGGTCGGAGCGGTCGCCGGGGGAGAGGATCTCGCCACTGCCCATGCGTACCTGAAAAATGGACGGCCCGCCGGAGATGGTGGCGGGGATGGTCATGAACGTCATCACCTCCTGGTCGCTGCGGCCGGCCAAGCGGGCGAGGAAGCCGCCGATGGCCTGGATGCCGTCCTGGGAATTGCCCGCGAGGCGAATGACGACATCGCGGACAGTCTGGCCGTTGCCTTGGGTGGAAGGTGCGGAGGAGGGGGCGGGGACAGCGGTTGCCATGGGAATTCTGGCGAAATTACGGAGCCGCCGCGGGGGGAGTCAATGAGTGTGCGCGTTGACAAGCTTCTTTTTTGCATGAGGCGCACGCATGGGAGGGAAATTGCGCCCGGAAACAATCTGGCGGTCGATGCCTTTACCCGTCTCACTTGCACCGTTTTCGCTCCGGCAACTGAACGGCATGAAATCACACCTCCTGGCATTTCGACTCTTCTATCCCCGGATCGGGCTTGTCCCGGTCGTGGTCGGCCGCCGCATCGTCGGCGGTGGCCCGCTCGGCGGACGGAAGGGCCGCTAGTCCCGGACAATGAACTTCGCTTCTTCGATGGGTGCGGCCTTGCTTGGCCGCTTTTCCGGTCTGACCAAAGACCAACTGCGCCGCGATCTGCTCGCCGGCCTCAACGTGATGACGGTGGCGTTGCCGCTTTCGATGGCCTTCGCCATCGCCTCCGGCGTGAACCCCGAGCGTGGCCTGTTCACGGCGATCATCGGGGGTGCGATCATCGCCGCGTTGGGCGGTTCGCGGGTGCAGATCGGCGGGCCCACGGGGGCCTTCGTCATCATCACCTACGGAGTGATGACCGCCCACGGCATGGGCGGGTTGATGCTGTGCACGATCATGGCCGGGGCGATGCTCGTGGTGATGGGCACGGCCCGGCTCGGCTCGATCATCCGGTTCATTCCGTACCCGGTTTCTCGAGCCTTCACCAAGGGCATCGCGATCCTCATCCTCAGCTCGCAGATCAAGTACTTCTTCGGTCTGGAGGCGACCATGCCGGTGGAGTTCATCGGCAAGTTGCGCATGCTCGCCGCGAGCTTCGGGGTGATCAACTGGTACACGGTGGGGCTCGGGGTGCTGTCGGTGGCGTTGATGGGGTTCTGGCCCAAGAGGCTCTCGCGCTTCGTCCCCGGCTCGATGGTCGGCCTGGTGGTGATGACGCTCCTGGCCACGGTATTCGGTCTGCACGATCGATTTGGGATCGGCACCATCGGTTCCCAGTTTCCCAATTTCTCGGGCGCGCTGCCGACCTTCGCGTTGCCCAGCGTCGACTTCGGCCAGCTCGGTGATCTCGTGCAGCCGGCCTTCACCATCGCCATGCTCGTGGCAATGCAGGCGTTGATGTGCGCAGTGGTCACCGACGGCGTGCTCGACGAGCGCCACGACTCCAACCAGGAGCTCATCGGACAGGGAATCGCCAACATGGTCGGGCCGCTGTTTGGCTGCATCCCGGCCACCGGCGCGGTGGCGCGCTCGGTCGTCAACGTCCGCTCCGGCGCCCGCACCCCCGTGGCCGGCCTCGCCCATTCGCTCCTTCTGCTGGTCGTGCTGGTGGCCGCTGCGCCGCTGCTACGCTATGTGCCGTTGGCCACGCTGAGCGCCGTGCTCATCGTCGCCGCCTACCGCATGGTATCCTGGAAACAATTCCTGCGGCTCCACCGCTGGCCCTTCAGCGACAGCTCGGTCTTCCTCGCCACCTTCGCCCTCACGGTGCTCACCAATCTCACCCTCGCGGTCGAGGTGGGCGTGGTGCTGGCTTGCTTGTTGATGGTTAAGCGAGTGGCCGAGACTTCGCAGATCACCGCTGTCGACGAGGCCAGCGAGACCGAGGGCTCGCACCATTCGTTGGTGGGCCGCACCGTGCCCAAGGGGGTGCTGATCTTCCGCGTGTTTGGGGCGTTCTTCTTCGGCGTGGTCGACAAGCTCGACGACGAGCTCAAGCGCGCGAAGATGGAACCCGAGATCCTGATTATTCGGATGCGCAAGGTTCTCGCGATCGACGCCACCGGGTTGCAGGCGCTCATCGACCTCCACCATAAGCTCAAGTCGAAGGGCAAACACCTCATCCTCAGCGCGCCGCATACCCAACCGCTCGCGGTGATGGAGAACGCTGGCTTCATCGATGCCATCGGCCGCGACAACGTCTGCCCGCACATCGCCGACGCGCTGGCCCGGGCTCGCGTCATCCTGAACCTTCCGCCCGAGATCGAGCCCGACAACGCGCCGGAGCAGCTCCGCAGCGAGAAGCTCGATCTCGCCGCCGCCCGTCGCGAGATTTCTGCTGCGCTTGATCGGGCGCAGCAAATCCTTCATAAGTCGGACCGTCCCGGGGACGACCCCGCTCCCCGGAAATAATGAACACGCCGCTCCCCATGCTCCGCGAAGGCAAAATGCAGAACGCTGAAGGCGGAGCGGAGAGGGGGGAGGGAACTGAAGGCCGAAGGCTGAAGGCGAAAGGCGGAATGGGCAGCCGTTCTGCGGATAGGTCGAGGGGGTCGGCCTTTCGATTCTGCCGGTGGTGGGGCGGGCTTTACGCCCGCCAGCCGTGGCATATGGCGGGGACAAACCCCGCCCCACCAACAATCCAGGCACAAGCTGGGCCCCTGAAGGTACATGCAAGCACGCTGACCTTCTCGGCGTGCCGGGCCCCAACCAACGTCGGTGCATGCGGTGGTCCGTGGCTTCAGCCCGGGTCGCTCGACGTTGCTGAGCCTCATCCTCGCGAGCTAAAGCACCGCTCCACGGCACGCCTGCTCCCCTCGGGCGCCCGCCCATGAGTACCTGCCCCCGCATCCCGATTGCGGCGTTGGTCGGGCCGCTCTGGCGCGATGATCTGTTCGCGCCCTACGCCCACACCTGGGCGTTTCAGGTTCCCGCGGTATTGCTTCTCCTCGCCGCGGTGGGTGGGCTCGCGGGCCTGGTCACCTACCGGGCGCCGCGTCTCTGGTTGGCGGCGACGTTGCTCGCCTCCGTCGCCGGGCTCGCCGCCGCGGTCTTCGTGCTCTGCGGCGGCGCGGATTGGCCCGAGGCCCCGAACGCCGGCGCGTGGGACTGGGCTCCCGGCTTCGCCGTCTGCGGCGAAATGGTGCACCTGCGGCTCGACGCCCTCAGCGCGCTGTTCCTCGCGCTCACCTGCGTAGTCGGCGGGGTCGGCGCGATCTACGGACGCGAGTATTGGTCCGATCGCGCCCATCCGCGCTCGGCGCGGGCCGGGCGTCTGTGGTGGAGCGTATTGTTGCTGAATCTTGGGGTCGTGCTCGTGGCGGCCAACGGACTGCATTTTCTCATCGCGTGGGAGCTATTCACGCTCGCGGCGTATTTTCTCGTCACCCTCGACCGCCAACGCGCCGCCGTGCGGGCGGCGGGGTGGCTGTATCTTGGGGCTTCGCACGTGGCGATGCTCGCGCTGTTCGCCTTCTTCGCGTTGCTGGCCGAGCACAACGGCAGTTGGGGCCTTGGTCCACTGCGCGACCACGCTGACCTCGCGCCCCTGTTCTGGCTGGCCCTGATCGGCTTCGGACTCAAGGCCGGCCTCTTTCCGCTGCATGTGTGGCTGCCTTCCGCCCACGCCAACGCCCCGAGCCACGTCTCCGCGATCCTCTCTGGCGTCACCATCAAGATCGGACTCTACGGCCTGATCCGCTTCAGCGGCTGGCTGCCCGTGCCGGCGGAAGCAGGGTGGGCGGTGATCGCGCTCGGTGCGACCAGCGCGGTGCTCGGCGTGGCGTTTGCGCTCGGCCAGCATGACCTCAAACGCCTACTCGCCTACCACAGTGTGGAGAACATCGGCATCATTCTGCTCGGTTTCGGCTTCGCGCTGGTGGCGGTGGAGCAGGGGGATGCGCCGTGGGGCCGGCTCGCGCTTGCCGGCGGGCTGCTGCACATCTGGAACCACGGTCTCTTCAAGGCACTGCTCTTCCTCGGCGCCGGCTCGGTGCTCCACGCCACGGGTACGCGCGAGATGAGCCGGCTGGGCGGACTCTGGCGCACGATGCCGTGGACGGCCTCTCTGTTTACGCTTGGCGCGGTGGCCATCTGCGGCCTGCCGCCGCTCAACGGTTTTGTGAGCGAGTGGCTGGTGTATCTTGGCCTCTTCGACGCAGCGCTCACACACGGTCCGTCCGCCTGGGCCGCCATTCCGGCGGCGATCGCGCTCGGGGTGACCGGCGCGCTGGCGTTGGCCTGCTTCGCGAAAGTCTGCGGGGTAGTCTTCCTTGGCGCCCCGAGGACGGCCGCGGCCGAGAGGGCCCACGAATGCGGGCCCGCGATGAAGGGGGCGATGATCGCCCTGGCCCTCCTGTGTGCTGCCATCGGGTTGGCCCCCGTGCTCTTCTGGCCGGCGATCGCCCGCGCGGTGGAGGCTTGGCGGCCGACCTGGACGGCCGTCGGCACGACTGCGCCGCTGCTGCCACTTACGCTCTTCCACCTCGTGCTGGCGGGGCTCGCCGCACTGGGGGCGGCTTGGCTGTGGCATCGGGCCCAGCGCGCCGGACTGCGGCGCGCGCTCACCTGGGACTGCGGTTACGCGGTGCCCACTGGCCGAATGCAGTACACCGCCGGCTCCTTCGCCGCCACCATCGTCGAGTGGTTCGACTGGATCCTGCGGACTGTGCGCCACGAGCACGTGCCGGTTATGGAGGACCTCTTTCCGGTCGGCGCCCAACGTGAGGAGCACACTCCGGAAACGGTTTTGGAGCACATCGTCCAGCCTACGGGCGGAGTGGTGCTCCGGCTTTCCACCGCCGTGCGCCGCCTCCAGCATGGCCGAATGCAGGCCTACATCCTCTATCTCCTCCTTGGCGTCGCCGCGCTGGCCGCGTTGGTGATCGGAGGAGGAAATCCCTGAGCATGAATGCAGGCAGGCGCACTTCGCAGCAGACCGTCCTCAGCGAATTTGGCGTTCGCCGTAGGAGTATGTTCGCATGCGACCTTCGCCCTGAAGCGAGTGCGAGCACGCTCCCACAAATAGGCGACATTGAACTCAGCTCTAGCTTACCGAAGGAAGGTGACCGATTTCGGCCCGGAAACACCTCCGATTCCTGGCTGACATTAATCCCCTCAGCCCCCTAAGCTCCGTGCGTCAGCAAACCCCAGAGTCCGTTTACCCACCATGTACCTGAACATTATCCAGATCGCCGAGTCGTTCGGCGTTGCGGAGGAGGTGGTGGAACGCTGGGTCCGCCTCGAGGGACTGCCCTTCACGCCGGACCGAGACCGGATGCTTTTCGACCGCACCCAGGTGGCCAACTGGGCCGCCGCACGCGGGCTCGCCGCGCAAGCCGGGTTTCTCGCCCCCACGGCCTCAAGTGTGGCGAGCGGGGGAGGAGTGGTAGCGCTGTTGCAGGCGGGCAAGATTTGGCGCGACGTGCCGGCCGCCGGGGTAGCGAGCGTGTTTGAGCAAGTAGTGAATGCGCTTCCGGGGGCGACGCCTCCGATCCGAAATTTGGTGGCGCAACGGTTGCGGGCACCAGGCGGCGTGGTGATCGCTCCGGTGGGCGGAGGCTTCGCCCTGCCGCATCCGAGCGCCCGACTCGCACTCGGTCGCGATTCGGGCACGGTCGCGCTGTTGTTGTTGCGTGAGGCCTTGGAGCTGCCCGAGCCCCCGCCCGACGACGTACCGGTCACTCGGTTGCTCTTTTTCATCGCGCCGTCGCCACGCGCGCACCTCGACTTGCTTGGCCGCCTCAGCCGGTTGCTGAGCCGCGGCGTGTTGCGTGAGTTGGTCATTCAGGGCGCGCCGGACGGTGAGATCTTCAAGGCCATCGCCGCGGCTGAAGCCGCGGCGGGCGCGGGCGGGGCGGGCAAATCGTGAAGGTGATGAGGAGAAACGACAGGGAGGATTCCGTTGGCGGAGCGTGCCTGCACGCAATTCCGGAGGCCAGCGGTGTCGGGCAGGGTGTGCTGGAGCAGCGCCCCTCGGGGAAACGTCTGCGAGCAGACTCCCACTGCATGAGGCAACAGGGCGCCGACGCTCTCATGAAGGAGGCCCCGCGGTGACTGTCGGATCCCTTCTTTCGGTGGCGGCTGCGGGGCTGATCGCGGGCATGGCACTCGGCCTGCGGCGTCCGCGGCTGTGGCTCGGGCTCACGCTCGTGGCTACTGCGGCGGGACTGGCCGCGGCGCTGGTGGTGCTGCTCGGCGGCGTTCCGGCGTGGGAGTGGAGGGGCGAATTTCTCATCGGCGGCGAGAAACCCCACTTGTTGCTCGACGCGATCAGCGCGCTCTTTCTCGCGCTGCTATCGGTGCTTGGCGGAGCCGGGGCGGCGTATTCCCGCGACTACTGGAGTGATACTGACTACCCGAAGTCGGCGGGGCGCGGCCGGTTGTGGTGGAGCGCGTTGGTGCTCATGATGGGCCTCGTACTGACCTCGGCCAACGGGCTGCATTTCCTCTTCGGCTGGGAGCTGTTCACCGTCGCCGCATACTTCCTTATCACGCTGGAGAATCGGCGGCGCCGGGTGCGCTCGGCCGGTTGGCTCTACCTCGCGGCTTCGCATGTGGGCACCCTCTGTCTGTTCGCGTTCTTTGCGTTGGTGGCGGAACGCACGAGCGGTAGTTGGGATTTGGGGCCGCACCTGCGGGCTCAGGCCGGGCTGGCACCGTTGTTCTGGCTGGCGCTGGTCGGCTTCGGCGTGAAGGCCGGCATGTTCCCGCTGCACGTCTGGCTGCCCTCGGCACATGCGAACGCCCCCAGTCACGTATCGGCGATGCTCTCCGGCATGGCGCTCAAGATGGGAATCTATGGCCTCGTGCGTTTCAGCGGGTGGCTGCCGCTGCCGCCCCAGGCCGGCTGGGTGGTGATCGGGCTTGGTGCGGTGGGCGCGCTGTTCGGCATCGCATTCGCCTTTGCGCAAAACGATTTCAAGCGCCTGTTGGCCTACTGCTCGGTGGAGAACATCGGCGTGATCCTCGTCGGTCTCGGTGGGGCAATGTTAGCTGCAGCACATGGCGACATTGCGTGGGGGCGGTTGGCCTTGGCGGGGGCGCTGTTGCACATCTGGAACCATGGGCTGTTCAAGGCGCTGCTCTTCTTTGGCGCGGGCTCGGTGCTCCATGCTACGGGGACGCGCGAGATGAGCCGGCTGGGCGGACTCTGGCACCGGATGCCATGGACGGCCGGGCTGTTCACCCTCGGCGCCGTCGCGGTGTCCGGGCTGCCTCCGCTCAATGGATTCGTGAGCGAATGGCTGGTGTATCTCGGCCTCTTCGAAGCGGGCATCACGCACGGTCCGGCGGCCTGGGCTGCAATGCCGGTGGCCATCGTGCTTGGGATGGCCGGTGCGCTGGCCCTGGCGAGCTTCGTTAAGGCCGGAACATTGGTCTTCTGCGGTGCACCACGGACCAAACGCGTCGCCCACGCCCATGAGGCGGGGCCGTGGATGCTCGGCCCGATGCTGGCGTTGGCCGGGGCGTGTGTGACCATCGGCCTGGCGCCGGCGTATCTCTGGCCGGTGGTGGCCCGGGTGTGTGCGACGTGGAATCCCGCCTGGGCGTTCACAGGGCCGGCACCGGCACCGCTGGCCACCCTGGGCGCGGTGCATGTCGCGCTCGCGGTGTTGGCGCTGGCGGCGGCGGCCGGCCTGTGGTGGCGGGCTCGAGCCAACGGACTGCGCCACGGACTGACCTGGGATTGCGGTTACGCCGCGCCCACGGCGCGCATGCAGTACACCGGCGGATCGTTTGCCGGGATCGCCGCGGGCTGGTTCGGCTGGCTGCTCCAGACCGAAGCCTCGCTGCACCGACCGCGCGGACTGCTACCCGAACGGGCGCACCGGGTGGAGCGGGTGCCCGAGACGGTGCTGGAACGGCTGATCGGTCCTGTGGCGGCGGGGGCGTTGCGCGTGTCGACCGCGGTGCGTCGGCTGCAGCACGGCCGGCTGCAAGCCTATATTCTTTATCTGGTGGTGGGGCTGGCCGCACTGGGGGTGCTGGTGTTTCTGGAGGGGACGCAATGACGATTACGATTCTCGGTTTTGCCCTGCGGCTCGCCCTGTGGCTGTTGCTCGCGCCGCTGCTGCCAGGGCTCATCAACAAGGTGAAGGCCTGGGTGGCGGGGCGCCGCGGGCCGCCAGTCTTGCAGCTTTACTACGATCTGGCGCGCTTGTGGCGGAAGGGTGTCGTGCTAAGCACGCTCGCCTCGCCCGGTTTCATCATCGCCCCTGCGGTTGCGTGGGTGGCGCTGGTGGGGGCGGCTCTGCTACTGCCGCTCGGGCCGGGGGGCACGGCGCTGAGTTTCCGTGGCGATGTGCTGCTGATGATCTACCTGTTGGCGCTGGCGCGGTTCTGCACCGTGTGGGCTGCGATGGAGACGGGCTCGGCCTTCGAGGGCATGGGCTCGGTGCGCGAAGTGAGCTATGCCGTGCTCACGGAGGCGGCAATCATCGCTGCCGTATTGTCGTTGTGCGTGCATACCGGCGGGTTGTCGTTGGCGACGATCCTGGCCCCGGCGGCCGGAGCCGGCGCGGCGCTGCTGGCCGGCGGGCTCTTCACGGTATTGCTGGCGGAGAACTGCCGGGTGCCGTTCGACGATCCCAACACCCACCTGGAACTCACGATGATTCACGAGGTGATGGTGCTCGATCACAGCGGCCCGCCGCTGGCCGCGATTCTGCACGGCGCGTCCGTGAAGCTGTTGCTTTTTTCCGTGCTGCTGGTGCAGGCGGTGATCCCGCTGGGCGATCTCTCCCCGCTCGCGGCGGGCGGAGCGCTCGCCGGCGGCGTGCTCGTGGTCACCATCGGGGTCGGATTGGTGGAGTCGTTGTTGGCGCGCTTCGCCTTTCGGCAGGTGCCGTTCCTGCTGACGCTGGCGTTCCTGCTCTGTTTGTTCGCGTTGCTCGTGGCGTGGAAAGGCGGTGCGGCGTGAAACCAAACCAGATCATTGGACACAGAGGGCACGGAGAGGGAGGAGAGCACGGAGCTTCCGAACCTAGTAATCGAAAGCAGAAGGATGTGCGTCATCTGACCCCCACCGACGGTGAACCGCTGATTCAGTTCTCTGTGGTCTCCTCTGCCTCTGTGAACTCTGTGACTCAGTCCTTTGGGACCTTCTACCCATGACCGGTACCCTCAATCTCATGATTGGCCTGGCCATGGGCCTCAACCTCATGGCGCTGGGCAGCAGCCGCATGCCGTCGCTCATCCGCGCGATGTCCGTGCAGGGCGTGGTGCTGGGCATCATGCCGCTGCTGATGGAGCACTTCGCTTGGCCGTTGACGCTGATCGCGGTGGCAACTGTTGCGGTGAAGGGCTTCATCATTCCGCGTTTGCTGCAGCGGGCGATGCGCGCGGCCAACATCGACCGCGACATGGAACCGCTCATCGGCTTTATCCCGTCGCTCCTGCTCGGTGCGGGCGGCACGATCGCGGCGATGGCGCTGGCCCGCTCGCTGCCCTTGATGCCCGAGCATACCGGCTCGCTGCTGGTGCCCGGCGCGCTGGCCTCGGTGCTGACCGGTTTCGTCCTGCTCATCGGGCGCACCAAGGCGATTTCCCAGGTGTGTGGTTACCTGATCCTGGAGAACGGCATCTATCTCTTCGGCCTGCTGCTCATCAAGGCCACGCCGCTGATGGTCGAGGCCGGCATTCTCCTGGATCTGACCGTGGGCGTTTTCGTCATCGGTATCATCGTTGATCACATCCAGCGCGCGTTCGATTCGCTGGACACCCGCAAACTCACCGTGCTCCGCGAATGAAAGAACTCCTCCTCGTGATCCTGCCCTTGGCCGGCGCCGCGCTGGCGGCGATCTGGCGCAGCGATCGTACGCGGCCCTGGCTGCTGCCGATCATCGGCGCGGTGCATGCCGTGCTGTCGCTCTGGCTGTTGCTCGTGCCGCCGGCGATCGAGTCCGGGGCGTGGTTCGCCTTCGACCCGATTGCCCGTGCGGTGCTGCCGGCGGTGTCGTTGCTGTTTCTGCTCTGCGCGGCCTACGGCGTGGCGTATTTGCGGGTACGGGCCGAGCGGCCGAACCGCGTCTTCGTCGCCCTGTTGCTCACCGTGCTCGGCCTGCTCAGCGCCGGGCACATGGCGCGCCACCTCGGCGCGCTGTGGATCGCCACCGAGGGGGTGACCCTCGCCGCCCTGCCGCTATTGCATTTCAACGGCACCCCGCGCGCCTACGAGGCCACTTGGAAGTATCTGTTGGTCGGAGGCACCGGCATCGCACTCTCGCTGCTGGGTTCGTTTTGCCTGGGTTACGCGTCGCTGCACGGCGGCGGCAGCGGCGACCTGACCTTCGGCACGTTGATCACCCAGGGCGCGGGTCTCACGCGTCCCTGGGTGCTGACGGCCTGGGTGCTACTGCTGGTGGGCTACGGCACCAAGATGGGGTTGGCCCCGATGCACACCTGGAAGCCCGACGCCTACGGCGAGGCCCCGGGCATCGTCGGTGCGATCCTGGCCGGTGGCGTGACGACCGTGGCGTTCACCGCGCTCCTGCGAATCCGGGCCGTGGTGGCGGCGGCGGGGCAGGGAGCCATCGCCGATCGGACGCTCATCGTGATCGGGCTGTTCTCCCTGGTCGTGGCCGCGCTCTTTCTCCTCGGGACGCGCGACTTCAAGCGCATGTTGGCCTACTCGAGTGTGGAGCACATGGGCATTCTCGCGCTCGCGGCCGGGCTCGGCGCGCCGGGGCTGTATGCAGCACTGTTTCACGTCTGGGCCAACAGTCTGACCAAGGGTGCGCTCTTCCTCAGCGCCGGCACGATCCGCCGGGCTGCCGGGGGGCGCTCGATGGACGAGGTCGGGGGCATGGCCACGCTCACGCCAGTATCCGCTGCGATGTTTGTCGCGGGCATGTTTGCGGTGACGGCGTTGCCGCCCTTCGGACCGTTCTTCAGCGAATTGCTGGTCTTGCGCGCAACGTTTGCCACCGGGCACGGCGCCGCTGGCGCGATGTTTCTGGGGTGCCTGCTTTTTGCCTTCTTCGGGCTCACTCGCGTGGTCTTTGCCATCGTTGACGGACGGCCGCGCGTCGCCACTCGGGCGGTGGGGCGGCGTTTTGCGGAGACCTCCGGCGTGATTGTGCCGCCGCTTGTACTGCTCGGTCTGTCGCTCTGGCTCGGTCTTGCCCTGCCGGATGTACTCAGCGAGTCGTGGATGGCCGCCGTGGCCCAGCTTTATCCCGCGCCATGAATTCGACCACTAGCTTTGTCCAGTTGGCCAACGCCACCTCGCTGCCGTGGGCGGAGGTGCCCGCGTGGCCGGTGGCCGAGTTTGTACGCGTGACCGCCGCTGCGCTGGAACGCGGCGGCCGCCTCTGCGCTTGGTTCGGCGTGCCTGAACCGATGGCAACAGTTGGGCCGAGCAAAGCCGAAGGGCCCGCGATCAGCCTAGTCGCCATTGTCGCTTCCGACGCAGAAAACATCCTCGCCGTGGGACGCAGCGCGCCGTTTTCGGGCAAGTATCCGGCCCTCACGCCGCTCAACCACCAGGCGCATCTTTTCGAGCGCGAAGTGTGGGAGCAACATGGTGTCGAGCCCGAAGGGCATCCCTGGCTCAAGCCGGTGCGCCGCACCGCCGGCACCGCGCCTGCCGTGGGCGAGTTCTTCCGCGTCGATGGGGGCGAGATCCACGAGGTCGCCGTGGGGCCGGTGCATGCGGGCGTGATCGAGCCGGGACACTTCCGTTTCCAATGTGCAGGGGAAGAGGTGATCCACCTCGAGATCGCGCTCGGCTACCAGCACCGGGGAGTGGAGACGGCGATGGCCGGTGGGCCGCATCGCGCGACGCTTTCCCAGATGGAGACGGTGGCCGGCGACTCCACCATTGCGCACACCACCGCCTACGCGACCGTGCTGGAAACGCTGGCCGGCGGCGAGGCTCCGTTACGCGCCCAATGGCTGCGCGCCATCGCGCTCGAGCTGGAGCGTCTGGCCAGCCACACCGGCGATCTCGGCGCGCTGGCGGGGGACGTGGCGTTTCTGCCCACCTCCGCGGCATGTGGGAAGATCCGTGGCGATTTCCTCAACCTCAGCGCGCTGCTCTGCGGCAACCGTTTTGGTCGCAGTCTCGTGCGGCCGGGCGGCTGCGGGCATGATCTGGAGCCGGCTCGCGCTCAACAGCTGCTCAGCCGGCTGGAAACCCATCTGGCCGATATCGAGCAGGCGGCGACGTGGCTCTGGGATGCGGCTTCGGTCCGCGCGCGTTTTGAGAACGTGGGCACGGTGTTCGCGTCGCAGGCCACGGAGATCGGGCTGGTCGGCCCGGCGGCGCGCGCTAGCGGCTTGGTCCGCGATGTGCGCTACGATCATCCGGCAGGCTGGCATCGTTTTGCCCAGGCGCCGGTGGCCGTGTGGTCGGGCGGCGACGTGCTCGCCCGGGCGCGTGTTCGCTGGTTGGAGATCCAACGTTCGGGGCAGTTCATCCGCGAGCAACTCGCCTCGCCGCCGGACGGCGCCGTCCGCGAGGATCTGCTGCCGGCGGCGCCCGAGACACTGGCTGTGGCGCTGGTCGAAGGCTGGCGCGGAGAGGTATGCCATGTGGCGCTCACGGATGCGGCCGGACGTTTCCGCCGCTACAAAATCGTCGATCCCTCGTTCCACAACTGGACTGGGCTCGCTCTCGCACTACGCGGCCAGGCGATCTCCGACTTCCCGATCTGCAACAAAAGCTTCAACCTGTCGTACTGCGGGTTCGACCTGTGAGGGGCGCGCCACGGAGCACACATTTTCAATAGTTTGGATACTGAAGACAATGCCTATTCCTGATTATCAGTCGTGCATGCTGCCACTCCTTCGATTCTCAGCTACCGGTGCTGAACACGCTCTCAAGGAGGCTGTGGCCGCATTGGCAGAGGAGTTCCGCCTGACCGATGAGGAAAGGAGCGAGTATCTTCCCAGCGGCCAGCAGACCGTCATTCAGAACCGGGTCGCGTGGGCTCGCACCTACATGAAGAAGGCCGGGCTCCTTTCTACACCGCGACGTGGCTTTCTATTGATTACTGAGCGCGGACGCGCGGTACTGCGTGAGAATCCCGCAGCCATCGACGTCACCTATCTCGAGCGTTTTCCTGAGTTTGTCGATTTCAAGACGCTGCGGCATGAGAAAGCAGAAGAAACTGCAATCGTTTCTCAAGAATCCGCGAACGACATCGCCTGCAAACTAGGCTCCTCCGTGGAGCTGGAGGGGGGCTTCTTTGTCCGACGCCGGACTGCGTTTCGAGATTGCTACTCGATATCGCCGAGCCCGGCCAGCACGGGTGCCCGGCTTCTGTCGAAGTCTTTCTCGTGAACTCCTAACCTCCGCTCTGCCATGTTTGTCCTCGATACCATCATCCATCGGCTGAAACGCGGCTGCGAGACCATGGCGTATCCCAACGGGCCGGCGCCGGCGCTGCCGGATCGCCACGGCGGCTCGCTGCGAGTGGAGGCGGCGAAGTGCGTCGATGGTTGTATGGCGTGTGTGGCGGTGTGCCCGACGGAGGCTATAGCACGCCCGATCTTTGCCAAAGGCGCGGACGGTGCCACGCGCCGCTCGGCGGTGCTCGACCTGGGGCGCTGTATCTTCTGCGCGGAGTGCGTGGCCGCCTGCCCGACTCAGGCCATCGTGCAGACTCGCGACCATCGCATGGCGGTGAGCCGTCGTGAGGACTTGTTACTCGGCGCCAAAGAGCAGGAAGAGCTTCGCCTCGCCGGTGCTCTCGGCGATGAGTTGCGCCGCCTGCTCGGCCGCTCGCTGCGGCTGCGGCAGGTGAGTGCGGGAGGGTGTGGCGCCTGCGAGGCCGACATCAACGTGCTGGGGACCATCGGCTGGGATCTATCCCGCTTCGGAATCCAGTATGTGGCCTCGCCCCGGCACGCCGATGGCTTGCTGATCACCGGCCCGGTGACCAAGGCCATGGAGCTGGCGCTGCGGAAGACGTGGGAGGCCGTGCCCGAGCCGAAGATCGTCATCGCCGTTGGTGCGTGCGCGATCTCCGGGGGCCCGTTCGTGGGGCACGCCGAACACAACGGAGGCGCGGCTGCTGTGGTGCCCGTCGATCTCTTCATCCCGGGCTGCCCCCCGCATCCGCTCACGATTCTCGATGGCCTGCTGCGCCTTCTCGGCCGTCTCGAGGGCAAACCCGCCGGTAACGCGCCGGCCGGCAAGCGGTGAGGCCCCCCAAACCCCCCGCGGCCCCCCGCCTCCCCGAAACCCCGCGCCCCCGCGGCGGGGCGGCGGGGGGCGCCGCGCGGCGGCCCGGGCCCGCGACCCCCCCGGCCCCCCCGGATTCGAGGAACCGAGGGCACAGAACCCCCCCGGAAGGCGGCTCGGGCGGAGCCTCGCCTTCCAGCTCCGTTTTCTGAAGCCGCTGGGGATTCCCTGCTGGGCCGTGGCTCGCGCCGAGGCCGTGGTGGGGCCCGGCCCCCGAGGCCGCCCCTTTCTCCTGCTCGCGCCCGGCCCCCCCCGCCCCGGCCCCCGGCGCTTCACCGGTCCAGCTGCTCGCAGATCGCCAGTCCGAACCGAAAGGGTGTTTTGCCCCGCCGCGTGCAGATGGGGTTTGTACGCGCTGCCGGCTTGCCCATCGTCGACCTTTCCATCTGTTCGGCCGCCGCTTCTGCTGCGCCGCCCTCCTCCCACGAATGAAACTTCTTGATCTCAACCGCAACGGCGGCATCGGCGCCAGTTGCCATCTGCTCCAGCTCGGCGATGTCCGCATCGTGATCGACTGCGGGCTCCACCCCAAACTTTCCGGCCTCGAGGCCACCCCCGATCTCTCGCCTCTGCTCGGTATTGATGTCGATCTGATCATCGTCACGCATTGCCACCTCGACCACATCGGCTCGATCCCGCTCCTGCTGCGTCAACAGCAGCGTGCCCCCGTGGTGATGACCGCCTCCAGCGCCCTGCTCATCGGCCGCATGCTCCACAACTCCGCCAGCGTGATGCTACGCCAGCGCGACGAGCAGGGACGCAGCGACCTCCCGCTGTTCACGCACGAGGATGTTGATCGCATCACCCCTCGCTTCCATTCCCTCGCCTTCGGCCAGACCCGCAAGATCAGTGGCGAGAAGGACGACGTGGAGAGCACCCTGCATCCCGCGGGCCACGTAGCCGGTGCGGCAGGCGTGGAGCTCAAGTTCAAGGGGCGGCGCATCTTCATCTCCGGCGATGTGCTCTTCGACAGCCAGCGCACCATACCCGGCGCGCGTTTCCCCACCGGCCACTTCGACACCATCGTGCTGGAAACCACCCGCGGAGCCACCGACCGCCCGGCCGGCAAGGAGCGCGAGACGGAGATCGACCGCCTCATCGCCACGATCAACCACACCATCGAGCGTGGCGGTTCGATGCTCATCCCGGTCTTCGCGCTCGGCCGTTACCAGGAGCTGCTGACGATTTTCGACTACGCCCGCAACCAGGGCCGCCTCTGCCCGTGCCCGATCTACTCCTCCGGGCTGGGCATGGATCTGTGCGACTATTTCGACGACATCGCCAAGAAGACCAAGCACATCAATTTCAACCGCAACGTCCTCAAGACGCTCCGCGTCCAAAAGACCCCGAAGAAGGTCATCCCGGGTGTCGACCCACGCCAGAACGGCATCTATCTGCTCAGCAGCGGCATGCTCGTCGAGCGCACGCCCTCCTATCTGATGGCCTCGTGTCTCGCGGCGCACGCGCACAATACCATCGGCTTTGTCGGCTATTGCGATCCGGATACCCCTGGCGGCCGGTTGATGGCCTCCCGCCACGGTGAGAAGTTCCTCTTCGCGACCCTCGACTACGAGACGAAGATCAACTGCAAGGTTGAGCGCTTCGAACTCAGCGGCCATGCCGACCGTGAGGAGCTCGTCGAGTTCGCCCTCCGCCGCGATCCGCGCGCAATCGTGCTCAACCATGGCGACCCCGACGCCCGCGCCTGGTTCGCCGCCGAGTTCGCCCGCAGCGCCCCGCATATCAAGGTCACCGATCCGACCCCGCTCCAAATGGTGGAGATCTAAGAGCTGGCGGCTCAGCCCGATTGTGGCGCCGGAGCGCCCGGTGGGGCGGGCTTTATGCCCGCCATCCGAGGTGAGGGGCGGGCCAGTTTCTTCCCGATATTCCCCGGCCGGCCGGGGGCCTAGCTTCTGTAACGGCCGCATTTTGACTCCGTCCGATTCTCGGGTCGGCCGGGCATCCAAGTGCTCCGGGCTTGAGGTTGGGCGCGCAGGCCTTTGCCTCGACCCTGTGCCGACCGAAACCCGCGAAGTCCGACCGTTTTCAACGCCCCGCCGCGTGCTCTGCGCGGACGGGCGCGTGCTCAACGTCCCCGAGCACTGGAGCCTGCTCGCGCCTGGCGATGCCGCGCTCAGCCGGCGCATCAAGGCCGACGGCCCCACCTGGACCATGATCGAAGTGAAGGGCAACAAGCGCTTCTCGCGCGGTATCTGGGCGCCGGCCGCGCGGATCGAGGCGTTGCGGGCGGAGCTGCTCGTCGAGCGCATGGATCCGGCCTATCAGCGCAAGCTCGACGCCGGCCGCAAGCGCCGCGCTGAAGAACAGGTCGGCTACGTCGAGGATTTCCGTGCCGCGGTGCTGACGTTCCTGGCCTTTCATCCGGTCCACCGGGAGGTGGCCGAGGTGATGGCCAAGCGGATCGCCGACCACGCCACGCCGGTGGGCAGCGGCACTGTGGCGCGCACCGAGCGCATCCCGATAGAAGAGCGTGCCGAGGCGGCCACCATCGCGTGGATGCGCCACCAGACCACCGGCTACGACAACATGGTCATCCCTCGGGTGAAGGGCGAGCGGCGCGAGGTGCGCCGGATGCTGGCGCAGCGCTCGGTGCAGTTGCTCACCCGCTACCGGCAAGGGCAGGCGATCGACGCCAACTCCTGCGCCTTGGCCCGCGCGTTGCACAACCGGTGACCGGCGATTGACGTGGCCTCCGACACCGCGCAGAAGCAACCACCGCTGCGAGACGCGCGCAATCTCTCCCTGACATGTCGCTCCTCAACACCCTCCACGGAGGGAAAGTCTTTCCCCGCCGCCAACGCGTGCTGGTCGGGCACATTGCTGCGCTTATCCCCGACGGTTGCACGGTGCTCGATGTCGGCACGGGCGACGGAAGCATCGCGCAGGCGATTCAAAGCCAGAAGACAGGTGTCGAGATTCGCGGTATTGATGTACTGGTTCGACGGGAGACCAAAATCCCGGTGACGCCGTTCGATGGGAAGAGCATTCCGTATGCGGACAACTCGTTCGACGTGGTCCTGTTCGTCGACGTGCTGCACCACACTGAGGATCCACAGGTTCTCCTGGATGAAGCCGCTCGAGTCGCCCGGCGGTGCGTGATCATCAAAGACCATTGCCGGAACGGCCTGTTGGCCGGGCCGACACTGCGTTTCATGGATTGGGTCGGCAACGCCCGCTTTGGTGTGGCGCTACCGTACAATTACTGGAGCCACGCGCAGTGGGCGGCCGGTTATCGACGTGCCGGGCTGGTGGTGTCACAGAGCGTGACGAAGCTCGGGCTCTATCCGTTCTGGGCCAACTGGCTGTTTGGTCGCGGGCTGCACTCGATTGTGGTGTTGGAGAAGCGGCTGGTCGCAGTGACCTAGCAGCCCGAACTGCGGAGCTGCGCAACGGGCGAAAGTAAGACTTTCCGCGGGGGAGGTTCTCCCTCTAGCTTCTCGCCCTTCACCTCCCGCCATGTCCGACTCCGTCACCGATCTCATCCCGCACCGCCCGCCGTTCCTCTTTGTCGACGAAATCGTCAGCGAGACGGCCGACTCCCTGGTGGCCCGGCGCACGTTCCGCGCCGACGAGGATTTCTACCGTGGGCACTATCCCAGCCAGCCGATCACGCCGGGCGTGCTGCTGTGCGAGGCGGTTTTCCAGACCGGCGCCCTCTTGATGGCGCGCCGCGCCAAGGCCGCCGGGGCAGGGGAGCAGGGTGGGGTGCCGCTGCTGGCCCGGGTGAGCGACGTTCGCTTCCGCAACCCGGTATTCCCGGGCGAAACGATCGAGATCACTACCAAGATCAAAGAAATCGTGGGCGGCTTCACCATGATGGCGGGCAGCATCAAATCAGGCGACAAGCGCGTGCTCAGTGTCGACTTCGCCGTGGCCTGGAAGACCCCCGGAGGTGCAACTTGAGTTTCCTGGGACTGGCCGGCAAGACGGTGCTCGTCGCCGGTGTGGCCAACAAGAAGAGCGTCGCCTGGCATGTGGCGAAGTCGCTCGAAGCCGAAGGTGCCCGCGTGCTCTACAGCGTGCATTCGGAAAAACGCCGCACCGAGGTGCAGAAGTTGGCTCCGACGGCCCCGGTCTTCGTGTGCGATCTCGAACGCGACGGCGCCTGCGACGCGCTGGCGGCCGAGGTGGGCCCGAAGTTCGGACCGGTCCACGGCATCGTGCACTCGGTGGCCTTCGCCAACTACGCGGAGGGTTTCAAGCCGTTCCATGAGACCAAGCGTGCCGATTTTCTGCAGGCCACCACGATCTCGGCCTTCTCGCTGGTCGAGCTGGCCCGGGCCTTCAAACCGTACTTGGCCCCCGACGCCTCGGTGGTGGCGATGGGCATCTCCTCGCTGCTGGTGACGGCGGAAAACTATGGCTACATGTCGCCGATCAAGGCCGCGCTCGACGGTATCGTGCGCAACCTCGCCAAGTCGTTTAGCGCGGACACCGAGGTGCGGTTCAACGCCGTGGGCGCCGGTCCGCTGAAAACCGCCAGCAGTTCGGGCATCCCGGGCTATGTCGAGAGCTACCTCTACGCCGAAAAGCTGACCTTCCGCCGCCGCAATTTGGAGACGCAGGAGGTGGCCAATGCCGCGCTGTTCCTGCTCAGCGCGCGCTCCAGCGGCATCAACGGCACCACGATGGTCGTCGATGCCGGCCTCGGGATGAACTACTTCGACAAAGAGGTCATCCGGCTCGCCATGCGTCCGGAGACGAGAAGCTGACCCGATGCGCTTCAAGAACGTCGTTCTCGAATCCCTAGCCACCGCGCTGCCTCCGGTCGTGTTGACCTCGGCGGCTTTGGAGGAGCGGCTGCGCCCCCTCTACGAGCGACTCAAGCTGCCGTTTGGCCGCTTGGAGCTCATGACAGGTATCAAAGAGCGGCGTTTCTGGGAACCGGGTACGCGCCCCTCCCAGGCCAGCGCCCAGGCCGTACGTGCGGCGCTCGCGAAGACCACCGTGCCGGTGGCCGCGCTGGAGATGCTCGTCCATGGTGCGGTGTCGCGCGACATGCTGGAGCCGGCGACGGCGGCCTTCGTGCACCGTGAATCCGGGCTCCCGGCCCAGATGCAGGTGCTCGACCTCTCCAACGCCTGTCTCGGGTTCCTCAACGCCTGCACGCTGCTTGGCGGCATGATCGAGTCGGGCCAGATTCGCGCGGGCATCGTTGCCTGCGGGGAGAACGGCGGCCCTCTCGTCGAGGAGACGATCCGCCGGCTGTGCACCAGCCCGCTCGATCGGCAGCAGATCAAACCGTACTTCGCCAATCTCACCATCGGCTCAGGCGCGGTGGCAGCGGTGCTTTGTCATCGCGATCTGGCGCCAGCGGGCAGCCCGCGACTGGTCGGCGGCGTAGCGCGGGCGGCCAGCGAACACAGCGCGCTTTGCATGGGCGATCGCGCCGAGGGTGAGGCGCTCGCCATGCAGACCGACTCCGAGCAGTTGCTCGTCGCGGGCGTGGAAACCGCGCGACTGACCTGGGGCGATCTCGGCCGCGAGCTCGGTTACACGGAGAAGGATTTCGACCGCTTCGTCTGTCACCAGGTCGGGGTGATGCACCGCCGCCGACTCTACGAGACCCTCGGACTGGATGCGGCGAAGGACTTTTCAACCTTTGAGAACTTCGGCAACACCGGCTCGGTGGCGTTGCCGTTTACTTTGGCGCAGGCACGGGAATCCGGGTTCATCACCACCGGACAGCGTGTCGGGCTGCTGGGTATCGGCAGCGGAATCAATTGCGTGATGCTCGTTCTGGAATGTTGAACATGGAAAACTGGCGCAGCGAATATCCGTTCGAATCGAACTTTCTCGAGGTGGGCGCCGGCATCCGGATGCACTATCTCGACGAGGGCCCGCGCACCGACGAGGCCGTGCTGATGCTCCACGGCAACCCGACGTGGTCGTTCCTCTTCCGCAACGTCGTGCTCGCCCTGCGCGGGCGCATGCGGTGCATCGTACCGGACCACGTGGGCATGGGCCTATCGGACAAGCCGGAGGATTATCCGTACCGGCTCGAACGGCGCGTCGCCGACATCCAGAAGCTCATCGCCCATCTGGGGCTGAAGCGCATCCACCTCGTGGTGCACGATTGGGGTGGCGCGATCGGCATGGGAGTGGCCACGCGGGCCGCCGATATCACCGGCAAGATCGTGTTGATGAACACCGCGGCGTTCCCCGACGTGAACATCCCGGGCCGAATCGCGCTGTGCCGTTCACGCGTGCTCGGCGCCTTGATTGTGCGCGGACTCAACGGCTTTGTCCGCCCGGCCACAACCATGACGGTGACCAAGCCACTCTCGCCGGCGGTGCGCGCCGGCTACCTGGCACCGTATCCTAACTGGAGCTCGCGGGTGGCGGTGCACGGATTCATCCGCGACATCCCCATGGAGCAGGATCATCCGAGCCGCGCCATCATGCAGCAGATCAGCACCGATCTGGCATGGCTGCGGGCCAAACCGATTTTGATCGGGTGGGGCGGTCACGACTTCTGTTTCACCGAGCATTTCCTCAATCGCTGGAAGAGCGTTTGTTCGCATGCAGAGATCGAGTACTACGCGAACGCCGGACACTACGTGCTCGAGGATGCCGGCGATAAGCTGATCCCGCGCATCGCCGAATTTCTGGCGCGGTGAAGAGCGGTACGAGTTCGTAGGTAGCATGCTCGCACACGCTTCCGGATGAGCCCCGGCGGCGCGGCTGGCTGATTGATGTAGTCCACCGCGGCGAGGTGGCCTCGGCCCGGTCGGCGTCCTGGCTGACAGGACGCGGCACGGATCGCTGAACCTACGCTTTGGGTTTCCTCTCCGGCGTCGGCAACCGCCCGTAGAGCTCGCCCAATTCACGGAGATAGGGCGCGGTGTTGCGTTCAAGTCCCTCGAGCTGCTCGGGGCGGTAGCGCCACTCCCAGTTGCCGTCGGGCAGACCGGGGGTGTTGAAGCGCGCAGAGGTATCGAGGTTGAGCAGATCCTGCAGCGCGAAGATGGCCAGGCGGCACGGCGAGGCGTAGGCAGCCCGGATGAAATCCCAGGAGATCTCGGCGCCGCTGACACGGAAATAGCGGCGCACATGGTCACGGGTCTTCTCATCGGCCGCGGCATACCAACCACGCGTGGTGTCGTTGTCGTGGGTGCCGGGATAGAGCACGCTGTTCTGCGTGTGATTGTGCGGCAGATAGAGGTTCTTGGCGTCGCCGCCGAAGGCGAACTGGAAGATCGACATGCCGGGCAAGCCGGTGGCCTCACGCAGGGCCATGACCTCGGGGGTGAGCACGCCGAGATCCTCGGCAATGATCTTGGCCTGTGGAAAGGCGGCCCGTAGCACGGAGAAGAGCTCGAGACCCGGCCCCTGTTCCCAGCTGCCTTTGCGGGCGTTGGGCGAGCCGGCGGGCACCGCCCAGTAGCTCTCAAAGCCACGGAAATGGTCGATTCGGACCACGTCGCACAGTTCGAACGTCGCCGCCATCCGGCGACGCCACCAATCGTAACCAGTGCGTTGATGACCGGGCCAATCGTAAAGCGGGTTGCCCCAGAGCTGACCGTCGGCCGAGAAGTAGTCGGGCGGCACGCCGGCCACGAAGGTCGGGCGCCGGGTGGCCGGGTCGAGCAGGAAGAGCCCCGGGTTCGCCCAGGCGTCGGCGCTGTCGAGGGCGACAAAGATGGGCACGTCGCCCACGATCTGGATCCCGAGCTTGGCCGCCCGGGCGCGCAGCTGCCGCCATTGGCCGAAGAAGAGGTATTGGAGGAATTGGTGGGCGAAGATCTTGGCCGCCAAAGTGCGGCGCAGTGGGGATTTGGTCGCGCGCTCGAAGTTGCGCAGCTCGGCGGACCATTCCCACCAGGGCCGACCTGCATGGTGGTCCTTCAGAGCGAGGAAGAACGCGTAGTCGTCGAGCCAATGGGCCTGAGCGGCGCAGAATTCGGCGAAGTCGCCGTAGGGCAAGGTGACGGGTTTAGCCTGGAAACGTTCCGCAGCGGCCAGGAGCACGGGCCATTTGAGCTGCCAGATACCGCCGAAGTCGACGCGATCAGCGGGCAACGCGGCCAGCTTGGTCAATTCAGGCGGTTGGAGCAGCCCGGCAGCCAGCAACGGCGCCGGATCGATCAGGTAGGGATTTCCGGCGAAGGCCGAGAAGGACTGATACGGCGAGTTGCCGTAACCGGTGGCGCCCAGCGGGCAAACCTGCCAGTAGCGGAGGCCGGAGCGGGCGAGAAAATCGAGGAAACGCGCGGCGTTGGAGTCGAGCGTTCCGATGCCGTAGGGTCCGGGAAAGGAAGTGGGATGAAGCAGGACGCCGGCGGCGCGGTGGTCGAGCCAGTTGAAGAGCGGAGCAGCGGAGGGAGAGCTCATGCGCGATTGGGAGCATGCACGGTTGGACTTGGCGGGGAAGAATGGATTCGGCGTTTTGAGCAAATGGTGAAGCAGAATCGGCGCCCACCTTGATTAGACATAACGCTTATTGTGCGGCAGATGGCTGGATCCAGAAGACGGGGGACAACCTTCAGGTTCTAGCTCCTGGCCGAGGCCCGAATCTGCCGCTTCGCGCGGGCGCCAATCTTCCGGTTCACCGCGCCCATCCCACAACCGGCTCGGGCAAAACCTCGCCCTCCAAGGGAAAACGTCCGCGCTTGTGGCGAGTGTTCCGGTGAACCTGGCCAAACGGATCATCCGCCAGGCAAAAACCGTCGCCTAGCAAACACCCACTCAGCGCGCCGGTCCCCAGCGCTTGGTGAACGGATAATAGATGAACAACGGCCGACCGATGGCATCCTTGGCCGGCACGAAACCCCAGACTCGGCCGTCGGCACTGTTGTAGGAATTGTCGCCGAGGGCGAAGTACTCGTCCTTGGGGACGGTCACTAGCTGGCCGGCCGCGAGCAACCCGGAGGCTTGGTAGCCGCGATACAGGCCGGCGCGCTTGGCGTTGAGATCGAAGGCCTCGGCCCCGGTGTTAGCACTGCCATTGCGCAATAATACCGGCTCCTTGATCTGCAGCGTGTCGCCGGGCGTGCCCACGAGCCGCTTGATGTAGTACTGGTCCTGACCGATGCCTTTGATGTTGCCGGTGCGAAACACGAACCCCTGCCCCACCTCGGGTTTGAAAAAGTTGTAGCTGAACCGGTCGACGAAGAGTTGGTCGCCGGTAAGCACATCGAAGCTAAGCGCAATCTCGCCGCTGCGCACCGTCTTCCCGGTCCCAAGCAGATGGGTGCGCACGCTCTTCCGCGAGCTGCGATCCTGGATGGTGTAGAACTTTTCGCCCAGTTTTCCTGCCTTCTGCAGCGCCATCATCGTTTCGGCACCGCGGTATTGGCCCCCGAAAAACGCCTCGATTGCCAGGGTGTCGAAATCGAAGTCGGCCGGCACGCGAAAACGCACGGGCTCCTCGCCGATGAACAGCGTGTACTCCTTGACGGTGGTCGGAACCACCAGCCATTTGCGCCCGGGTACCAGTCCGGCCGGCACCGTGATGCGGCTCTCGCCCGCTTGGAACGGGATCCGCAACTCGCCCGCGGTCGGTGCCACGACCTCACGGCGCGTCGCCCCGAAGGCCGCCAGCCGGAAAATCTGCGCCACCGCCCCGGGAGCCTGTGCGGGTTCCGCATAGACCTCGTGCTTCATCCCGAAATAGGTCGGCCACATCGAGTTGGTCGGGATCTTGAAGGGCTGCACGAAGAAGGCGCGGATGCCCAGGATGATGATCGAGGCCGCGAGGAAGAACTCGACGTTGTCGGCCATCGCTCCCTTCGGATACACGCGGCCGCCAGTGCGATGCAGGGCCTGCTCCAACGCCTCGATGCCCAGCTTGATCTGGGCAGCGTCGGCCTTGCCACGCACCCGCGCGCGCAGCTCCTCGCGGCGCTGATTGAGCGCCTGCAGGTCGGGCTCGGACAGCTCGTCGCGCCGGTAGTGGAAGACCTTGTCGGCCACCTCGAGCCAGTTCTTGGCATCGCGCCGCGCCCGGGCGGACTGGGTCATGAGGAAGCTGAACATGGAATTCTTCCGGTCAGGTGTTCTTGAGCACTTGGATGAACGCCTCCGGCGGGATGGAGACGGAGCCGATCTGCTTCATCTTCTTCTTTCCCTCCTTCTGCTTGTCGAGGAGCTTGCGCTTGCGCGAGATGTCGCCGCCGTAGCACTTCGCGGTGACGTCCTTGCGCATGGCGCGCACCGACTCGCGGGCCACGATCTTGCCGCCAATGGCCGCCTGCACGGCGATCTGGAACATCTGCGGGGGGATGATCTCCTTGAGCTTCTCGCAGAGGCTGCGGCCCTTGGCCTCGGCCTTGGTGCGGTGCACGATCGAGGAGAAGGCGTCGACCGGTTCGGCGTTGACCAGGATGTCGAGCTTCACGAGGTCGGAGACGACGTAGCCGGAAAGCTCATAGTCCATCGAGCCGTAGCCGCGGGTAACGCTTTTGAGTCGGTCGTGGAAATCCACGAGGATCTCGTTGAGCGGCAGCGTGCAGGTGAGCATCACGCGGGTGTCGTCGAGCGTGTCGGTGTGGTCGCAGGAACCACGCTTGTCCTGGATGATGCCGAGCACGTCGCCCATGGCCCAGTTCGGGATATGGATGGTGGCCTTGATCGTGGGTTCGAGGATCTCGGCGATGCTGGAGACGTCGGGCAGCTGCACCGGATTGTCGATCTCCAAGACCTTTTCGGCGCCCTCGAGGCGCACTTGGTAGATGACACTCGGATAGGTGGAGATGATGTCGACGTCGTATTCGCGGCGGATGCGCTCGAGGATGATCTCCATGTGGAGCAGCCCGAGGAAACCGCAGCGGAAGCCAAACCCGAGGGCCACGGAGCTCTCGGCCTGGTATTGGAATGCCGAGTCGTTGAGCTGCAGCTTGCCCAGACCGGTGCGCAGCTTTTCGAAGTCGGAGGTGTCGATCGGATAGACGCCGCTGAAGACCATCGGCCGGACTTCCTTGAAGTCGGGCAACATCGCCTGGGCCGGCTTGTTGACGAGCGTGATGGTGTCGCCGGTGTGGATATCGGCGACGGTCTTGATGTTGCACACGACGTAGCCCACATCGCCCGGCTCCAGGACGTCCGCGACCTCCATCTTCGGGTTGAAGGTGCCGACCTCCTTAACCTCGAATTTGACGTTGTTGCTCATGAGCAGGGCGAAGTCGCCCGCCTTGATGGAGCCGGAGAACACCCGCACGTAGGCGATCACGCCCCGGTAGGTGTCGTACATCGAATCAAAGACCAGGATGCGCGCGGAGGGATAGTCGGTCCAGCGCGGCGGCGGCACCCGGGCGACCACCGCCTCGAGGATGTCGACGATGCCGATGCCCGACTTGCCGCTGGCCAGGATGGCCTCGTCGCCCGGGATGGTGAGAATGTCCTCCATCTGGCGGACACAGAGGGCGAGGTCGGCGCTGGGCAGGTCGATCTTGTTGATCACCGGCACCACCTTGAGCTTTTGGCTGAACGCCAGATGGGCGTTGGCTACGGTCTGGGCCTCGACGCCCTGCCCCGCATCGATGAGCAGCACGGCGCCTTCGCAGGCGGCGAGGCTGCGCGACACCTCGTAGCTGAAGTCCACGTGCCCGGGAGTATCCATCAGCCCCAGCTGGTAGATGCGCCCATCCTTGGCTGGATAGAGCATCGTGACCGGATGGGACTTGATGGTGATGCCCCGCTCGCGCTCGAGGTCCATCGAGTCGAGATGCTGGGCCTGAAGCACGCGTTTGGAGACGGTGCTGGTGTATTCCAACAGGCGGTCGGAAAGCGTCGTCTTACCGTGATCGACGTGGGCAATGATGCAGAAGTTGCGCTTGAGGGAAACGTCCATGCGGGCTGGGGGTCGGCCGGGCGTCAGGCCGCGGAGAGATCGGGAAATTCGTTGAAGGTACGGGTCGGCCATTCGCGATTGATGCGACGGGCCAGGCCCACGAGGACGGCACCCGGGCCGCACTCCCAAAATTCGGAGGCGCCGAGCACGGCCGCTTCGCGCATGCATTCCTCCCACCGTACGGGGGAGACGACCTGCTTGATGAGGGCCTCGCGGATCGCGGCGGGATCGGAGACGGCCTTGCCGGTGGTATTGGTGAGCACCGTCACGCGCGGGGCGTTGAACGACACACCTTGGAGGAACTGGGCGAACTCGGCGCGGGCCGGTTCCATCAGGCGGCTGTGGTAGGCGCCGGCAACGTTGAGCGAGATCACCTTTTTCATGCCGCGCTCCTTGGCGGCGGTCACACAGGCGTCGACCTTGGTCTTCTCGCCGGAGACGACGACTTGGCCCGGGCAGTTGAGATTGGCGACCTCGATGTCGAACTCATGGCAGAGGTCGGTGATCTTGGCCAAATCCTCTCCGATGATACTGGCCATGCCGCCACGGGTGGCCTCGCAGGCCACCTGCATGAGGCGACCGCGTTCGGCGACCACGCGCAGGCCGGTGTCAAAATCGAAGACTCCAGCGACGGTCAGCGCGGTGACCTCGCCCAGGCTCAGGCCCAGGACCGTGGTCAGATCATTCAGACGGCCCTGCTCCTGGAGGAGAGAATAGAGCGTGTAGCCGTGAACGAAGAGCGCCGGTTGGCAGACGCGAGTGGGCACGAGCAATTCGTCGGGGCCTTCGAAGCAGGTCTTGGCCAAGTCCCAGCCGAGAACCTCATTGGCGCGGGCGTAGAGCCGCGCGGCGGTGGGCGAATTGTCGGCGAGGCTTTTGCCCATGCCGACCTTCTGCGCTCCTTGACCGGAAAAAATAAGGGCGAGTGACATGTGTGAGAAAGGGTTGAGGAAAGGGCCGGGGCTCCAAAAACCAAGTCCGAACTTCAGGGCGGGTTTGGGCGAAACGCCGCCCACGAGGTCGGAAACGTCGCGTTCTTGTACCCTGGCGGCCGCGCAAAACCGACTAATTGCGCGAAAAACGAGCCGGCTCCGTTCGCATTCCCGGCGCAGCCAGAGTGCGTTTCAACGTGTCACCGAAACTGCGGCGGCCGCCTTCGCGCGGCGGCTGTTCAGCCACCATCGTGCGCCCGCACCGGTAAGTACCGCGAGGAAACAGCAGAACGGAACGCGGGCTAAGTTCCAGAATGTGTACCCGACTCCATACCACCACTGATGATCGGCGCTCTGCCCCGCATGAACAGGTTCGCGACAAAACTCCCTCGCTCCGAAATACAGGCCAGTTCAAACAGGCTGCCCCCGAGCATGCGGTGCGTGTAAACGGTGAACCCGCCGAGCAGGACCGCCAGCGCGGCGCCGGCGATCGTTCAAAAACGGAAAACCTGGGAGCCGATCCCCCTGCCCTCGCTCAAGTCCGGATGAAGATGCCCTTCAGGTTCATCTCCAGCGACTGCGGATTCGGCGAGAACTTGAGACCGTCACTCTTGGCAATCTTGCCCTCTTTGATGAGCCGGAAGATGTCCTTGTTGAACGAGACCGAGTTGGATTCGGTCGTGGCCTCCAGCAGCGACTGCACCTTGTCGAAGTGACCTTCCAGAATGAGGTTCTTGGCGGTCGAATCCACCATGAGCACTTCCTGGGCGGCATAACGCCCGCCGCCCTCCAGGGCCGGGATCAGCTTCTGGCAGACGACCCCACGGAGCACCGCCGAGAGTTGCCGGCGGATCTGCTCATGCGTTGTTCGTGCGGGAAGAACTCGAAAATACGGTTCAACGACTGCTGCACATTGGCCGAGTGCAGCGTGGTGACGACCAAATGGCCGGTCTCGGCGGCGGAGATGGCCGTCTCCAGCGAGACGGCGTCGCGCATTTCGCCGATGAGGATGATGTCCGGGTTCTGGCGCAGCACCGCGCGCACTGCCAACCCGAAGCTCGGGGTGTCGATGCCGATCTCGCGCTGGTTGAAGATCGATTTGCCATCCTGAAAAGTGAATTCGATCGGATCCTCCATGGTCACCACGTGGCGCTCCATGTTCTGGTTGATCCAGTTGAGCATCGAAGCCATCGTCGAGCTCTTGCCCGAGCCGGTCGGGCCGCAGACCAGCACCAACCCGTCCTTGTATTGGGCCAGCTTGATCAGGCGTTCGGCCTGGAGGTTCAGGTCACTGAACTGCGGGATGTGGCTCTTGATGTGACGGAAGACCACCGAGATCGAGCCACGCTGCTGGAAGGCGTTGACGCGGAAACGACCGATGTTTTCCGCCATGTAAGCGAAGTCGATCTGCCCGTCGGTATCCCACTGCGGTTTGAAGACGAACGGCACATACTCGTCCACGAAGGCCTGGATGATATGCCGCGGCACCGGCTCCATATCCACCGGTTTGAGGCGCCCACTGATGCGCAGATAGCCAACCTTGTTGGTTTTGATGATGCAGTCGCTCGCGCCGGTCTCGACACCGAGCTTGAGCAACTCGTTGAAAATCTGGGTATGCATTAGGGCTGGGTCTTGTTTCCGCGCGGAAAAGCTCCGTTGGGGAAAATGGGATGGATTTTACCTATTGAACGCTGCATTGCTCCTCAAGGTCTTGTTTCGTAAACCGCCGATCAAAAATCCCTAAGCATGAGTCAACCGCGCGAGTTCACCGGTGCCATCACCGCCCTTGTGACGCCGTTCCGCAACGGCAAAGTCGCCTATGACGATTTGGATCGTCTCGTCGACGCCCAGATTGCCGCCGGCATCAAAGGCCTGGTGCCGATGGGTACCACCGGCGAGTCGCCGACCCTCGACTACGACGAGCACCTTGAGGTGATCCGTCGCGTGGTCGTGCGCACCGCTGGTCGCATCCCGGTCATGGCCGGCACCGGCTCGAACTGCACCCGCGAAGCCGTGGAGCTCACCCGGAAGGCCGACGCTGCGGGCGCGGATGCCATGCTCGTGGTCGCCCCCTACTACAACAAGCCAAGCCAGGAAGGGCTCTTCCGCCATTTCGCCGCGATCGCCGAGGCCACCACGAAGCCGATCGTGCTCTACTCGATTCCCGGCCGCTGCGGCATCGAGATTGCCGTACCGACCGTGGCCCGGCTGCGCGCCGCGTTCCCGCACATTAACCACATCAAGGAGGCCGGTGGTTCCTGCGACCGCGTGGACCAGCTCAAGCAGACCTGCGGCGACTCGGTCACCATCCTCTGCGGCGACGACGGCCTCACCCTGCCCTTCATCTCCCTCGGGGCGAAGGGGGTCATCTCCGTTGCTTCCAATCTGTTGCCTGCCGAAGTGGTGGCCCTCTGTGATCTCGCCCTCGCCGGCGAACTTGCCGAGGCCGCCGTCCTGCATCAGCGCCTGCAACCCCTCTTCAAGAATCTCTTCGTCGAGCCCAACCCGGTGCCGGTGAAATACGCGATGGCGCGCCTCCGCCTCATCGGTACGCCGGAAGTGCGCCTGCCGCTCTGCGAACTCACCGACTCGAGCCGCGCCCTTCTCGACAAGACCCTCGCCGGTCTCGGCCTCTGACCCATGTCCTCTCCCCGTATTCTCATCAATGGTGCGAAGGGCCGCATGGGCCTCGCGCTGCTGGCCACCGCCAAGGAGCTCGGCTTGACCGTCTCCGCCGCCCTCGACCAGGGCGACGACCTCGCCGCCGCCCTACCCTCCGCCGACGTTGTCGTCGACTTCAGCCATCACTCCGTCACCGCCGGCCTGATCGAGCTGGCGATCCGCCACGGCAAGGCGCTCGTCGTCGGCACCACCGGCCATTCCTTCGAGGAGAAGGCCAAGCTCTCGGCCCGCGTCGCCGCCGCCATTCCCTGCGTTTGGACGGGCAACTACTCGGTGGGCGTCAACCTGCTCTACCATCTCACTGCCGAGGCCGCCCGGGTGCTCGACTCCAGCTACGACGCCGAGGTGATCGAGATGCACCATCGTTTCAAGAAGGACGCCCCCAGCGGCACCGCCGCCAACCTCGTGGAAGTCCTGATGCGCGCCCGCGACCTCAACGAGACTGACCTGCGGTACGGCCGCCAGGGTATCACCGGCGAACGCACCAAGCGCGAGATCGGGATCCATTCGCTACGCGGCGGCGACGTCGTGGGCGATCACACCGTCGTCTTCGCTGCGCTGGGCGAACGCGTAGAGCTCACCCACAAGGCCTCTGACCGCGGAATTTTCGCCCGTGGCGCGCTCCACGCCGCGGTCTGGTCCGCCGGCCGCCCGGCCGGGCTTTACGACATGCAGGACGTGCTTGGCTTCCGCAAACCCGCCTCCACCTCATGATCGCCAGTCTGCGCGGGACCCTGCTGTCGACCACTCCGCTACGCGCGGTGCTCGAGGTGGCTGGAGTTGGCTACGAGATCAATGTTCCGGTGACGACCGCCGAGAAGCTGCCCTCCGCCGGGCAACCGGCTTTTCTGCACACCGTCGTCGTTTACCGCGAGGACTCGCAGGCGCTCTACGGTTTCGCCAGCGCGGCGGAGCGCGACTTTTTTCGCATGCTCATCGAGAAGGTCAGCGGCGTGGGCCCGAAGGTGGGCCTGGCGTTGATGAGCCACCTTTCCCTGCCCTCGCTGCAGAGCGCGATCGTCGCCTCCGATGCGGATCTGCTCTCGAAGTGCCCAGGCATCGGCCGAAAAACGGCCGAGCGGATCATTCTCGATTTGAAGGACAAGATGGGCCCGATCTCGCAGATCGTCGCCCCAAGCGGAGCCGGAGCCGCCGCGGCATCCGAACCCTCGGTACTCGGCGATGCCTTGGCCGCGCTCGTTGCCCTGGGTTATCGTCCGCCGGATGCCGACAAAGCCGTGCGCAAGGCGCTGGCCGCCCTCGGCGGCGCCGCCACCACTGAGGCGTTGATCAAGAAGGCACTCGCCTAGCCATCGATCTGATTGCGGGAGGGGGCCTTTCGTCTGGTTGATTGGAGGGCGAGGCTCCGCCCGAGCCGGGAATTGCCTTTCCGGACACAGGGTCTCGTGCATGATTGGACTATGCACGCCACGCGTCGCCCGAGCCTCGCCGCTCTCGCCACCCTGTTCCTCCTCGGCGCGCTCGCGCTGCCCGCCGCTCCGCAAAACGTGCTGGTGCTGGGCGACAGCCTCTCGGAAGAGTACGCGTTCGAGATTCCATTTTCTGCCCCCGCCAGCAATCCCCTCGAGGCCAATATCGCCAACTGGGTCGAGATCCTCGCGGTCGCCCGCGCCGACGAGATCTCCTTCGGCCACTACTCCGGCCAGCTCGCCTCCTATCCCGACTACCGCAATGGCGGGCATGCCTTCAACTGGGCCGTGCCCGGGTTCCGCACCACTGACCTCGTCGAGCTCCTCAATCCTCCCCTGTTTCCGAGTACGGCGGAGCAACTGCTCGATGCCGTGTCCTGCCCCAAACTGAAGACCCAGCTGCGCGACGGCTCCGTCGCCTGGGTGGTGGTATTCTGTTCGGGCAACGACCTCAGCGCCCTCTACACGGAACTTTGCACCAGCGTGGCCACCAACGCCGACCTCGCGGCAATCCGCGATAATCTCGCCACCACGATCGATTTCGTACGCACCCAGAATGCCGCGTTAAAGGTTGTCCTGGTCAACGCACCCGATGTCGGCGTCACGCCATCCGTGAAGGGCCGGGTGCCCGATCCAGCCCTGCGCGCGGTGGCTTCCGCGCGCATCGGCGAGCTCAACACGTTCCTCGCCGCTCTCGCCACCGAGCGCGGCATCGCCTACGCTGACATCTGCTCAATCACGCGTTCGATTGCTGGCGACACCGAATTTCTCATCGGCGGGCTTCCGTTCTTCAATTCCGGGGATGCGGAGAACCGCCCCCAGTACCTTTTCGCCAAAGACGGTTTCCACGCCTCCACCGCCGCCCAAGCCCTGATCGCCAACGCCATCCTGGGCGCGATGAACTCGCACTACGACGGCGGTTTTACGCTACTGCTGCCCACCGAGATTCTCACCGACGTGCTCGGCCTCGAAGGCGGCCCTCCCGTGATAACCACCCAGACGGGGTGCATGGCTGTGGTTTCCCTGCAACCCGCCACACTCAGCGTGGAGGCCTCCTGCGCCTCAAGCTATCAATGGTCCAAGGGCGGCCTCGTTGTGCAAGAAGCCGCTTCCGCAACGCTCAACCTTCCGGCTGTCGGCCCCGATCACGCCGGCCTTTACGACTGCGCCGTGACGGGCTCGGGCGCCACCACGCTTTCCACCCCGGTGGTGCTCGGCGTCATACCGGTGCCGGGCCAGCGTACCGCCGGCAGTCTCACCACCCGCCCCGAGTGGCAGGACATCCACCATTCCAACGGACACACCTACGACCAGTTCCTGCTCACCGGTGCGGCCGGAACTTTCACGGCCGATCCCGACCAGATCGCGCGCTGCTCGTACCTCGACACCAACAACAGCATCGTCCAGGTCGAGATGTCGGGCGCGGGTGCCATCACCATCGTGCTCGATCCTACGACGGTCGCCGGTCCCATGGCTCCCACGCTCTACAACCAAACTGGGATCGAATACATGCGAGGCAAGGCGACGATCATCCTCGCCGGGGCCGACGCCTCCACCCACTTCACCATCTACTCGGTGGGTACGGCCACCAACCCCGGCGTCACCCGCCCGGATGCGGCCTACGCCGGCTGGGCTGATGTCGCCGTCGCCGGCATCGTCTCCACCAACGGCGGTCTCGGGGGTATCCATCAAGGCAACGCCTCGTACAATTCCGGAACCGGCTTCTCCGGCATCTACGCGCCCACCGTGATCGGGATGAGCTCGCCCGGGTCGTGCACGAGATTTCGGCCCGAGGCTCGGCGACCCCCTATCCTGGGTATTTCGGCCCCGGAGGCACGATCAGCGTCAAGATCGCCGGCGGAGCGCTGGCCCAGCCCAATGGCGCCAGCATCACCGTCGGCGGCCTCGCGCAGGTCACCATGGGAGCCGGGCAGGACTCCTGTGGCCGGGCCGCTGCGGCGCAGACCATCCAGACGCAGCTCTTCGACCCTGCCGGCGTCGATGTCACCGCCGTCCTCAGCGGCCGTTCTGGCCGGCGTGCCTGCTCACGCACTCACGGTACGTCCTCCAACCTTTGCGGAACTCGTTGCGCAAGCCGACTCCATCGTTCGCGCCAAGGCGATCGATAGCCGCTGCGAATGGCGAGAATCCCCCCGCGGACGCGTGATCGTCACCATCGTGAAATTCCGCATCGAAACCACCTTGAAGGGTACAGCAGCCAGCGAGATCGAACTCCGACAGCTCGGCGGGCAAATCGGCGACGAGCGGATGGAGATTGAGGGGCTGCCTCAATTCGGCGCGGGCGACCGCGACTACCTCTTCATTGCAGGCAATGGCCGCGCGATGTGCCCCCTGGTCGCCATTCCCCACGGCCGCTATCCGGTGGTGAGCGATCACACCGGCGGGACCGACTTTGTGGCACGCGCCGATGGAACCCCGCTGACCGCCACCGCTCAGGTGGCTAGTCCGCTCGGCGAGACCGAAGCCCGGCCGACGCTGAACCAGATGGCTCAGACACCGATGCGCGCCGCCGATTTCGAGTCGGCCATCCGCACCGAGCTGAGCCGCCCACGCCAAGCGTCAGCGCAATAACCGCGAAGCCCCCACCATGAAATCGCGCCTGCTGTTGCCGCTGTTGTTCTTCATCACGCTGCTCTCGCCGGCATCCGCTTGGGTGCGATCCTCGCCTGAGGCCGCTTGGCCTGTCGGTGCAGTGGTGACAATGCAACTGCGGCTCGGGACCAGTCCCCCGCTGATCGACGGGCGCACCTGGGACGCCAACGCGATCGAGGCCATGCAGATCTGGAACGGCTGCATGCACGACCTGCAGCTGGCCTGGCAGACCACCGGCACGACCACCGCGCCGGAACACAACCAACTCAACGACTTGCTCTTTGCCGACAACATCTATGGCGAGGCCTGGGGCGCGAACGTGCTGGCGGTGACCATCACGTGGTCATCCGGGACCACCCGCACCGAGTCCGACATTCTCTTCACCACATCGAGGCAGTGGAATGCCTACCGCGGATCCCTCCGATACCCGGATGGCTACGGCTATCCGACCTCTGAATTCCGACGCGTGGCCATGCACGAGCTCGGGCACGTCCTCGAGCTCGGCCACCCCGACGAGAACGAACAATGGCTCTCGGCGCTGATGAACTCCGCCATGTCGGACCTAGACACCCTGGCCGAGGATGACAAGGACGGCATCGGCACGCTCTACGGGCGTGGTCCCGACAACCAGATCCTCCCGCCGCAGATCGACCCGCACCCGTTTTCGCAGGAGTGTTATGCCGGCGAATCGTTTTCGTTCACCATCGGGGCCAGCGGTCGTGGGCTCTCCTACCAATGGCAGAAGGACGGCGTCGACCTTCCCGGCGCCATCGATAGGGACTATTCGAAGTCTGCGTCGACGCTCGCTGATGCCGGCAGTTATACAGTCGTGGTGTCGAACGAGGGCGGTCGCGCGACGAGCAACCCCGCGCAGTTGGTGGTTCTTCCGGTCCCGCCGCCGGTCTTCACCTCACCTCTGTACAACGCCTTAGCAGTGCAGGGCGACCGTCTGTACCTCTATTGCTGGGTGGATGGCCGCAACGTGACCTACCAATGGTCCAAAGACGGTGCCCCCATCGCCGGGGCTACGTATTCGTCCTTCGAGCTTCGTGCTGCGACTCTCGGTGATGCCGGCGTCTACACGGTGGTGGCGAGCAACGCAGGCGGAAGCGTCGTGAGCACCCCTGCGACGGTAACTGTGATTCCCGCCGTACCGCCGCGGATAAACTATGGGCCGCGCAACGCCACCGCGGTATTGGGAGGATCCGTGTCCTATGGTGTTGACGTCTCCGGCTCGCAGCCACTCACCTACCAATGGTATCGTGACGGCCTCGCGATCCGCGGTGCGACCTGGAGTTGGCTGGATATTCGTGCCCTTACCGAGGCCAACGAAGGATCGTACTCCGTGAAGGTCACCAATGCCGGTGGGAGCGTTACCAGCGCGGCGGTGCAGCTGCATCTCGTGGCGCCGCCCTTGGATCGCAATTTGGTTGCAAATGGCGGCGAAGTGCGGCTCGGGGGAAGATTTGATCTCGGCGCGAGCTTCGACGACACGGGCGTGCCCTGTACGTTCCAATGGTACCACAATGGCGTGCCTATCGCCGCAGACTCTTGGGGGAGGTACAGCATCGTGAACGCTATGATTGCCGACTCCGGCGAGTATCTGCTCACGCGTACGAACTCCAGCGGCACGGTGTCGTCGACACCTGGGCTCGTTTCCGTCGTGTCATGCGTCGACCCCTCCTTCGAGGGGGAGACTCCCGCTTCCGGCACTTGGGTCGACATCCAAGCGCACGCCGGCGTGGTCTACGTACTGTACGCCACTCCCGGGCGAATCGAGCGTTACGACATGTCCGCCCGGAAATGGCTTCCGCCGGTGATGTTGCCCGCCACCGCCTCGGCCTTCCTCGTCGACGCTGCCGGGGTGCATGTGGCCTTCGGCACCAAGATCTCCCGCTTCGCTCTGGATTTGACCGGTGAGACGACTGTGGCGCAGGCGAGCCAGGAATGCCGGCAACTGGTGCGGTGGAGCGGACGGCTGTATTCGATCACGGCTGTGGCGAATCCTAAACTCGAGGTTTTTGACGAGCAGACCGGAGTACGAATCGCTTCTGCCAATGGCCCATGGGGCATGCCCGCCGCCGTGTCCTTGGCCCCGACCTTGGCGCGTCTCTATGCGGGAACGGCGGGCTACTTCCCGTTGGCGACCGACGGCACGGTGGGGGCTTATACGGAGTTGTCGCGGCTCTGGGATGTCCCGGTCGGCCGCCGTTGCTTCCTGAGTCCCGACGCAGCGCTGATCTCTGATGGCGGGGGGATACTATACCGCACGAGCGATTTCCAATGGGCGGCGGCCCTGGGCGGAGGATTTCAGGACATCGTGTTCCTACCCGGAGGCGGGGCCGCGGTCTTGCGCGGCAATCGTGTCCAGCGGCTCGATGCCGCTTGGCGCGAATTCGCCGAGGCGAAGATCGATGTGGCGGGCGATCGCATGTTTTCTTTTGGCGGCGAGATCCTCGCCTTTGCCCAGACCACGACCCCCGGCGGAGCAATCGGTGTTGCCCGCGTCGGCCCCGATGACATGCAGCCTCGGCCATCCGCAGCTCCGATCGATGCGAGCGGACTCCACTATGCACCCGACGACGTGTTGGTCGACCGCGCGGGCAACGTGCTGCTCGTCAGCCGCGTACACCGCAACGTCTTCCGGTGGTCCACTGCCGAGCGCCGCTATCTTGCCCCCGTCACGCTCCCCTCGACGCCGAGCTATGTCGCCTATTCCGAGATCGACGATGCGCTCATCTTGGCCCAGCCCACCGGGAGCATCGTCCGTAAGGCGCTTTCGGATGGAGCCAGTGTGCAATGTGGAGCCACTTTCTCCGCGCCTACCGGACTCGTGGTCGCCGGCGCTGTCGTCCTTGCGGTCGACGCTAGCGGGTCATACCACCTTCGCCCCAGATGGCATCGTTCGCTCGGGGTTGGCGTATCGCATCGAATCTCGTGCCTTCGCCTGTCCGCGACGAATCGAAGAGTATACTGTTTAGCGACGACTCGTCGTCAAACGACCTTTGCTTCGAGGATATAGATGCAAATGGCCAGATCAGTGGGAACGGCGGCGCGCCTTATCTTGACGTGGTCAACTGCTTGCCCCCATTCGCGTATCGCCGGATGGCCTCCTCGTGTTGCTGGGGTCCGGCGAAATCTACAGCGGCCTCAAGCTCGAGCGGGTTGCGGCATTGGCGAACCGGATCGACGACGCCGTCTGGTTCGGAGGCACTCTTACCACCGTCCGGACCGGATTGACGGAGTGCGAGCTGCAGCAGTGGTCGGACACTTCGTTCACTCAGACCCGCAGTCAGAAGGTCGAGGGGTATCCATTGCGCTTGGCCTCTTTGCCCGGCGGACAACTGCTCCTTGTCACGCTCGTCCATGACCGTCCCCGCTTCCATTTGCTCGATGCTGCGCTTGCCATCGCCTTCCAGAGCTCGTTTTCGGTGCCGCCTGCCTTCACGACCTCGCCGGCTTCGGCGGCCGTGGTCGATGGGGATCCGCTGGTCCTTTCGGTCGGTGCCACCGGCGATGGTCCGCTTGCCTTCCAGTGGTATCACAATGGAATCCCGCTTACAGGAGCCAACGAAACCGGACTAGCAGTTACCGCGGTCGGCCCGCTCGAGGCGGGTCTCTACGACTGTGCGGTCACCGACAAAGTCGGTTCGGTGCTGAGCCGCCCGGCGGTCGTGGGGCCGAAGTTGCCCGCCGGCGTTCGGACTGCGGGCTCGGTTGTCACCCGCCCCGAGTGGCAGGACATCCATCACTCCAACGGCGCCATCTACGACCAGGTACCTGCTCAGCGGGCCTGCCGGCACCTTCTCCGCCGAACCGGGACAGATCGCGCGGATGTCGTATCTCGATCTCAACGGCAGCATTGTACAGGTCGAGATGTCGGGCGCGGGTTCGATCACGGTCGCTCGGATCCTACACCATGTTCTGGCGGGTGCCGCCCCGACTCTATAATCAGCCCGGCATCGAGTACATGAAAGGCAAGGCGACGATCATCCTCGCCGGCGCCGACTCCACCACGCACTTCACCATCTACTCGGTGGGTACGGCCACCAATCCCGGCGTCACCCGCCCGGATGTGGCCTACGCCGGCTGGGCCGATGTGGCGGTTGCGGGCGTCGTGTCTTCCGATGGTGGACTTGGCGGTATCCATCAGGGCAACGTTTCCTACAACGCCTCGATTGGCTATACCGGCCTCTGCGCTCCGACCGTCGCGCGAGTCGTTGGCCAGCCCGTGGTCGTGCACGCATCGCGGCCTCGGGACCATGCCCCTCCCCTACCTCTATTTCGCCCCGGCAGCCAGATCGAGGTAAAGGTCGCCGGCGGCGCCCTCGCGCAATCCGTCGGCGACAGCATCACCGTCGGAGGCCTCTCGCACGTCACCATGGGCGCCGGCCAGGACTCGTGCGGCCGCGCCGCGCCCGCCCAGACCATCCAAACCCGACTCGTCGACGACAACGGCACCGACGTGACCACCACCGTCGTCACCGGCCCTTGAGCTCGTGCCCAGTTGTGGGAGTGCGCTTACACGCGACTGCTGGCCCAAAAGTAGCCCGCGTTGACCTCAACGCGGCTTGTCGCGCTTGGGGTTTGCCAGACCGGCAGGGTCCCCACCGCCCGCGTCAGGCGATGGCGCGCGTCTCCACTACGACCTCCAGCAAAAGGATGGAGGCTGCGCCACGTTGGCGATCCGACTGCACTCCGCCAAATCGTCATTGCCAAGGCCCGACCGGGGGGGCACATCATCGAGGCTGTGGTCGATGCGAGCGTGCACAACCCTGGTCTTGTGGCCCCTATGCGGTGGCCAACTCGTGTGATTCAGAGCCTTGGGCAGTCTCATCCCACTTCCCCGACTTACCCGTCCACGACCTGCCCTTGCCCATGAGAATTGCCCTGCGTCTCCTTCCCGCGCTCCTCGCCCTGTTTCTGGGTACGCTCGCCGCTGCCACGACCACGATCACCCCCTCCACCCATGAGGTGGGCGCTGGCACCGTGCCCTACCAGATCCTGGTAGATTCCGATGCCGACTGGACAGCAACCACGCCGGCCAACTGGGTGACGCTCTCGCGCGCCAGCGGTTCGCAAGAAGGCAACATCGTGGTGACGGCGGCCGCGAATACCACCGGAGCCGACCGCACCGCCACAATTCTGGTAAACGGGGTACCCCACACCCTCACCCAGCGCTCGGGTAGCGCCACCCTTCAGGAATTGTGGGCGTTTGGCAACGACAGCAACGGGCAACTGGGTGACAACAATGCGCCCCATTTCCAGCGCTCGAGCCCGGGGCTGATTTTGGACAGCGGTGTTCGTTCTGTCGCCGCGGGCGAGGGCCACACTCTGATCGTGAAAACCGACGGCAGCCTCTGGGCCATGGGGGCCAACTACGGCGGCCAGCTCGGCGACGGAACCACGACTGATCGGACGAGCCCCGTGCTCATTCTCGTCAGCGGAGTCCAGTCGGTCGCGGCGGGCGTCCACCACAGCCTGATTGTGAAAACGGACGGCAGCCTTTGGACCATGGGTTCCAACCGCGACGGCCAGCTCGGCGATGGAACGTGGACGAATCGTTCGAGCCCGGTGCTGATTTTGGCCAATAGCGCGCGGTCCGTCGCCGTAGGCGGGAGCAGAATCGCCATCGACTCGTGGCCCCTCGCCGGGGAGGAAGACCCGTATCGCAGCCTGATCGTGAAGACCGACGGTAGCCTCTGGGCGACTGGCGAGCCCGGATACTCCTCCGAGTTTGCGCAGATTTTTCCCAGCGCGGTCCAGTCGGTATCGGAGGGGAATGGCTATGCCCTGATCATCAAAACCGACGGCAGCCTCTGGAAAATCTCGGCCACCGCGCAAACCCAGATTCTCGCCAGCGGAGTCCGCTCGGTTTCATCGGGCCCGCGGGAGAGCTTGATCGTCAAGACCGACGGCAGCCTCTGGGCCCTGGTGATAAAGACGGGCATCACCAGCTGGCCCACGAGCGAGTATTTAGTGCCGATCCTCGCCGACGGAGTGCAGTCGGCCACGACGGTGGGATCGGACGAACAGCCCAACTGGCGGGGATCAACCACCTACCGCTCTGACGCTCTGATCGTGAAAACCGATGGCAGCCTCTGGGCCATGGGCTCCAACCACTACGGCCAGCTGGGCGACGGGACCCGCACCGAGCGCACCCTTCCGGTACAAATCCTCGCCGGCGGCGTGCAAACCGTCTCCATGGGAATGAAGCACAGCCTCATCGTGAAAACGGATGGCAGCCTCTGGGGCATGGGCGACAACACCTACGGCCAGCTTGGCGGCGGAGCGAGAATCGATCGACCAAGCCCCCTTCAGATCCAAGCCGGCGAGATCCAGTCGCTTGCGACAGGCGACGCGCACAGCCTTGTCCTGAAAACCGATGGCAGCCTCTGGGCCACGGGCCTCAATGACCACGGCCAGCTCGGCGACGGGACCACTACGAATCGGGCGCGTCCGACGCTCATCGCTGCCAGCGGAGTGGGATCGATATCGGCGGGTTCCAAATACAGCCTGATCGTAAAAACCGACGGCAGCCTCTGGGCCATGGGCAGCAATAACTACGGCCAACTCGGCGATGGGACCACGACCGATCGGACGAGTCCGTCGCTAATCCTTGCCAGCGGCGTTCAATCGGCCGCGGCGGGCTATCGCCACAGCCTGATCGTGAAAACCGACGGTAGTCTCTGGGCGATGGGCTCCAACGAATACGGCCAGCTGGGCGATGGAACGAAGACCGATCGGACGAGCCCGGTGCAGATCCTTTTCAGCGGCGCCCAGTCGGCCGCGGCGGGCGGCTCCCAAAGCCTAATTGTGAAAACCGACGGCAGTCTCTGGGCCATGGGCGCCAGCCTCGCCGGTGGGGGGTATTATGATCAAGAGACGCCGATGCAAATCATCGCCAGCGGAGTCCAATCGGTTTCTGCGAGTGGTCACAACCTGATCGTGAAAACCGACGGCAGCCTCTGGGCCATGGGCGACAACTACCACGGCCGACTCGGCGATGGGACTACGGAAGTTCGTAAGAGCCCGGTGCGGATCCTTTCCGGCTGCGTCCGGTCGGCCGCCGCAGGCGGCGATCACAGCCTGATCTTGAAAACCGACGGCAGCCTCTGGGCGATGGGCTACAACAACTACGGCCAACTCGGCGATGGGACAAAGGACGATCGCCACGTGCCGGTTTTGCTCGCGCACAACGTGCAAATGGTCGCCGCAGGTGGGACACATTCGCTCGTCGTCGCCAGTGGCTCCATCGCCCCGACAGGTCAGGTTGTGAGGATCCAGCCGACGAGCAAGACAGTGGAGGAAAGCGATGACGCGACCCTGACTGTAGAGAGTTTCGCTTCGCCGGAGATTCAGTGGTTCCGCGACGGCCGCGCGATCGCCAACGGCACCAGCAGCACCCTCACCCTGCGCGAGGTCACCCCGGCCGATGCCGGCATTTATGAAGCCGTTTTGTCGGTGGGGACAACCCGCACCCTCTCCCAGCCAGCAGTCATCGGCGTCACGCCCAACTACGAGCGCACCGCCGGCAGCGTCACCACCCGTCCCGAGTGGCAGGATATCCATCATCCCAACGGCGCCATCTACGACCAGTATCTGCTCACCGGTGCCGTCGGCACCTTCAGCACCGCCAACATCTACGGCTACTGGCCGAAGATCGCCCGCTGCTCGTTCCTCGATGAGGACGACAGCATCGTCCAGGTCGAGATGTCCGGCCCCGGCGCCATCACCATCAAGCTCGACAACCCCACCGGCCCGATGGCTGCGGCTCGGTACAACCAGCCCGGGATCGAATACATGAAGGGGAAAGCGACGATCATCCTGGCCGGGGCCACCGAGAAAACCCACTTCACCATCTACTCGGTGGGCACGGCCAATAATCCCGGAGTGACCCGCCCCGGGGTCGTCTACGCCGGCTGGGCCAACGTGGCGGTAGTAGGGATCGTGAGCACCAACGGCGGTCTCGGCGGTATCCATCAAGGCAACGTCTCGTTCAACGCCGCTACGGGCTACACCGGTATCGTGGCGCCCAACGCCAACTCGGTCGGCGAGCTCGTGGTCGTTCACAACATCACGGCCAGCGCCCTGGCCCAGCCCTACCTGTTCTTTGGTCCCGGATGCACCACCGTGAAGATCGCCGGCAGTTCCCTCGCCCAGCCCAACGGCGATGGGATCAGCGTCTCCGGCCTCTCGCAGGTCCAGATGGGCGCCGGCCAAGACTCGTGCGGCCGCCCCGCGCCCGCCCAGACCATCCAAACTCGGCTCTTCGACGTCGACGACGTCGATGTCACCGCCGGACTCCTCATTGGCCCCTGAATCTGGCGGGCGATCTGACTGGAGGGCGAGGCTCCGCCCGAGCCAAGCTCAAGGCCCTGAGCCAGACAAACCGGCGAGCTCGCTGCCCGGCAGCCAGACTTAGCCCCCGCCCGCTTGAACCGAGAGATCTGCCATCAGGGGACCGCAGTACGGGGATGGCGCTTGCGTGTGCCGACGAGGGTTCCGATACATGGTGAGCATCCTCGAGCAGAATGCGCGGAACGGGCGGGACTAGATCCCGGCCGCGGCGTGCCTAAACCCTAACCATGTCCCCTCTCCCCTCGCGCCTTCGCGCCCTTGTTTTGTTCGCCGTCGCCAGCCTGGCCGGTTGGCTGCACGCCGCACCCACCATCACGCAGCAACCACAGGCGACCGTCATCGTCACCAGTGGCCAGGCGGCGGTGTTCTCCGCCCAGGCCACCGGTACCGGCCCCATCCGCTGGCAATGGCGCCGCATGGGCGGGGCCCTGACCGGCCAGACCGGACCGACGCTCACCTTGCCGGCAGCAACGATGGCCGAAGTGGGATTCTACGACGTCGTGGTTACCGACGACGCCGGCTCGACCACCTCCCGGCCGTGCCGGGTGCTCGTCACCCCAGTCGGAGGATACCCAAATACCCTCCGGCTCGACACCAGTTTTGCTCCCCTGTTCGAGCTCGATGGAGCCACGATCGACAGCATAGCAGTTGCGCCGAACGGGATGGTCTATGTCTGTGGTAACTTTACGCATATCGCCGGTCAGCCACGCGCCGGGCTCGCCCGGTTCTCGGCCGATCTCGTGTTGGACTCTAGTTACGCGCCCGCGGCCGCGAGCTCGCTCTTCGGCCTGCTTGCCCAGCCCGATGGGAAAATCCTGTTTCGTGGAAGCGTGCGACTGGCCGATGGCCGCATCGTCGGTCCCCTCGGCCGCCTCAACTCCGACGGTTCGCTCGACGAGAGCTTCGCCGCCGCGGAGTTTCGTCAGTCGCGAGGCTTGGTAAGCATCGGCGACCTCGCGCTCCAGCCCGACGGGAAGATCCTCGTCGCCGGCTCCTTCGATTCCGTCAATTCGCTCGCGCGATCCGCTCTTACCCGGCTCAACACGGAGGGCACCGTGGACCTAACCTTCAATCCTGATCTTGGTGCGGAGCCCTCGATTACTTCGGTATTAGTGTCGCACGACAAGATTGTCCTGCTCGGCATCTTCAAGCCGGCCCCCGGCACCAACCACCAACTCATCCGACTGACCAGCGACGGGAGCCGCGACACCACCTTCACACAATCCTCCCTCGCGCGCGATTTCTATAGACCGTTGGTCGTAGACCCTGCCGGCCAAATCTACGCCGCCGCCTCCTTCAATGCGGGCACCTTCCCGAAGACCAGTGCATTCGTTCGTCTGTTGGACGACGGGACTATCGATCCGAGCTACCAGTGCGCGCTCGACTCCGTTCCGCGCAACGCACGAGCTATGCCCGACGGACGTATCGCTGTAATCGAGGACGACACCTACCCCAAGTATTCCTATGGCGTGCTCTCCACGACCGGAGCGCTTGAGTATTCCCACTCCACCACGGCAAACAGCAGTACGGTGCGATTGAGCGTCTTGGCAGCCCCTGGGAAAACGTGCTCTATATTGGCGGTTTCTCGGCTTCGACCGGATTTCCATTTCCCGGAGGGCTAGCCTGCTACGCTCCAGACGGAGCGCCCGTGGCCACGGCAGCTCTTGGGCTGCGGTCCGCCGGTTTTCCGCAGAAACTTCTCCCCTCCGTTGGGGGAAAATGGATCGTCGCCGGTCGTTTTGCCTACGCCAACAATGTGGCCTGCCCCGGGCTCGTACGCCTCAATGCCGACGGAAGCACCGACACCGCATTCGAGCCCCCGAGCCTAGGTCTCTCAATCGCGACGTTGGTCACGCAAGGCGATGGCGCGCTCCTCGCCGTCGGCGGCGGTCCGGCAGTCGCCCGGCGCCTACTCCCCAACGGGCAAAACGATCCATCGTTTCTTTTCAACGCCGGCACCGGCTTCGGCTCGCTCCTCAACGACAATATCCGAGTCCTGCCCGATGGGCGCATTGTCGCGGCTGGTTGGATTTCCGGCTACAATGGGGAGTTACTGGATACAGGAGTGGTTGTGCTTCTGCCCGATGGCCGGCGTGATCCGTCCATGAACCTCCAGTTTCGCCCCTCCGGAAACATCTACGCGCTCGAGGCAGCCGCTAACGGTGCTTTTGCCTTTTCCGGTAGCATTAGTCAGAACTACGGCAGCAGTCGCTCGCTGGTTTGGCTAAACCCGTTAGGCGAATGGCTCTATCCACAGGGCTCGGACCAGGGTCCGGGCTCGGTGTACCGGCTTGGAACGGATGCCTCCGGCCGCCTGCTCGTGGGGGGCGGTTTCCAATCGGTCGGTGGTCAACCCCGCCTCGGTTTCGCCCGCCTCAACGCCGATGGGTCGGTGGCGGACGCCGGTGCGGATCCGGCGCGTCTATCGCTTGGGAGGTTTTCCGGGCTTGCGGCCCAATCCGACAACAAGGTTCTGCTCGTTGGTAGTCAGGGATCCATCAACGGCATCCGTGTGGGTCCCCTGTTCCGTCTCCGCGCCGATGACTCGCTCGACACAGCCTTTATGGCGGCCGATGTAACCGGCTCTGCCGTCCCGAGCATGCAGTACACCGACGATGGTCGGCTGCTGCTCTGCGGCGCCTACGGAGCCCGCAACGGCGTTCCCTTCAACGGGCTCATCATGCTCAAGCCGGAGGCTCTGCCGCCGCTCCCGCGCATCACCCGCCAGCCAACCTCGCTCGATGCGGGTGTGGGCGAACTCGTCACGCTCTCGGTGGACGCGATCGGAGAGGCTTTAGCCTACCGGTGGTACAAAGACGGCCAAGCCAGGTCTCTCGGCGCCACGCTGGTCTTACCCAACCTCCAACCCCCCGACTTCGGCCGCTATTCTGTCGAAGTGTCGGGCCCTGGCGGCTTCGTGATGAGCCAGTCAGTGATGCTCGGCATCTCCGGCGTGGCCGGCCCGCGCTACCGACTGCTCGACTACTTCAACCCGCTGGTGGTCGGCAATGAATGGATCTACTCGCGCACGGGCGATACCCCGGAGCGCACGCACCGGCGCACGGCGGTCGTGGGCCTTGATCGATCGATCACCAGTTACACGGGCGGAGCCACCGCCCATCCGGCCGTGTTGCGCGTGGCGGCATTCTCCGGTGCCTACGGCGTCGCCAGCGCCGGAAGCTTCGCCCCGAGTTCGGAGTGGACCGACTACTACACGAGCCACGGCGACCGACTCGGCATCGGCGGAAGCGACTCGGCTGGTCCGCTGGCCCAACGTTTCGATGGTTCTTTCCAGTTGCCGGCAACGATGGCGGTCGGCGAATCGGCCATCCTCGTAAGCGATTCTTACAGTAACGGAGTCTGGACCGGGTCCCAGACTGCGGCGTACAGCCTATTCGCTATCGAGTCCGTCACCACGCCGGCCGGCGTGTTCAGTGACTGCCTTTGCCTTCGCGTTCGTCTGGTGGAGGATGCGCTCTGGCAGTATGAGATCACATGGTGGGCTCTGGGTGTTGGGATGGTGAAATCGTACAACTGCCGGGCCTTCGGGCCCGCCAAAGAGGAAGAGCTTGTCTCCTTCCACGGCGCAGCCGGTCACGCGGCCCACGATCACCACCCAGCCGGCCAGCCAGTCCGTCGCCAGCGGTACGAGCGCCGCCCTAACGGTCGCCGCCACCGGAGCATCCCCGGTGACGTATCAGTGGTACCGTGCCGGCCGCCCTGTAGCCGGCGCCACCTCCGCCACGCTCACTTTCCCCGCCTTCACGCCGGCCGATGCCGGGATCTACGACGTCTCCGTGACGGACTCGGGCAGCACCCTCTCCAAACCCGCCGTCGTTGGTGTCCTGCCGCCCGCGGGATCGCAAACCGCCGGTGCCGTCACGACCCGGGCGGAGTGGCAAGGCATCGTCCATCCGAAGGGCAACGTCTACGACCAGTTCCTGCTCGCCGGTAGCGCCGGCACCTTCACCGCCGCAACCGGACGAGTAGCGCGCATGTCCTTCCTTGATGAGAACGAGAGCATCGTTCAGGTCGAGATGTCCGGCGCCGGCGCCATCACGGTCGTGCTCGACAACGCCTCCGGCCCGATGGCCCCCTCCCTCTACAACCAGAACGGTATCCAGTACATGAAAGGCAAGGCGACGATCATCCTCGCGGGAGCCGATGCCACCACCCACTTCACCATCTACTCGGTGGGCACCGCCACCAACCCCGGCGTCACCCGCAGCGATGTGGAGTACGCCGGCTGGGCCGATGTGGCGGCCGCAGGTATCGTTTCCAAGGATGGCGGACTCGGCGGCATCCATCAGGGCAACGTCGACTACAACGCCTCCCTCGGATTCACCGGTCTCTATGCCCCCACGGTGAACTCCGTCGCCGGGCTCGTGGTCATCCATGGTATCACCGCCTCCACCGATGCCACTCCCTATCTGTATTTCGGCCCCACCGCGCAGGTTCAGGTCAAGATTGCCGGCAGCTCCCTCGCCCAGCCCAACGCCGATGTCGTTACCGTCTCCGGTCTCTCCCTGGTCCAAATGGGCGCCGGCCAGGACTCCTGCGGCCGCCCCGCGCCCGCCCAGACCATCCAAACCCGACTCGTCGACGACAACGGCACCGACTTGACTGCCTCCGTCATCATCGGCCCATAGTCGCCGGTTTCCGGCCTTCGCTGCCGGGGCCGTTCCAGGCCCCGGCGATTGCTACGGGGAGACGCTCTTCCGCCCGTCGTCCAATTCCCGCTGGTTCAGGCGAGAAACAGGTCGGTGGTCACCTTGCCTCTTGCCCCGCCCCTGCGAGCGCGTTGCTTTCGAATCCCCCCATGCGCCCCCCATGCTCCCTCGCCACCGTCGGCCTTCGCGCCGCCTTCGTGCTCGCTGCAGCCGGCCTCGCCGCCGCCAGCGCTGCCGCCGCCGACCTCACCCTTTCCATCCGCATCGACCCGCGGCTCGATCGAGCCCCGATCAGCCCGTACATCTACGGTTCGAGCCAGGATCTCCCCAGCGCACCGCTCACCGTGCGCCGCATGGGCGGCAACCGCATCACCGGCTACAATTGGGAAACCAACGCCTCCAATGCCGGCTCCGACTGGTACCACAGCAGCGACGGCTACCTGGTCAGCAACTTACCTGCCGAGCTGCGCAGCGTCCCCGGAATCACCATCACCAACTTCCACGACCGGTCGTTGGCCTCGGGCGTCCCCTACTCGATTGTCACCTTGCCGATGGCCGGCTACGTGGCCCTCGACCAGAGCGGCAGCGTCAGCGTGGCGGAGGCCGCCCCTTCCCCTCGCTGGGCTGAAGTCCGTCATACCAAAGGTAGCGCACTGCTCACCACTCCCGACACCACCGACGGCTACGTCTATACCGACGAGTTGCTCCACTTTCTCCTCACTCGCTACGGCCCCGCTTCCTCGGCCCGCGGCATCCGCGGCTATGCCTTCGACAACGAGCCCGACCTCTGGGCCGCCACCCACGCCCGCCTGCATCCCTCCAAGCTCACCTGCACCGAACTGATCGCACGTTCCACCGAGCTCGGGCGCACCATCAAACGCATGGATCCGTCCGCCGAGACGCTCGGCTTCGTCAGCTACGGCTTCGGGGGCTTCCGCGATCTGCAGGGCGCGCCCGACTGGGCGACCGAGCGGGCCAAGGGCGCCGGACGGTATCGCTGGTTCATCGACTACTATCTCGACCAGATGCGGCAGGCCTCCGCCACCGCGGGGTTGCGCCTTGTCGACGTCCTCGATCTGCACAACTACAGCGAGCACTCCGCCGGGGGCTACCGCGTGTCGGAAACCACCGACTACAGCAACATCGCGTGCAACCAGGGACGGATGCAGGCCCCGCGTGGCCTGTGGGACCCCACCTTTGTCGAGAACAGCTGGATCGGCCAGTGGTTCGCCGACTTCCTGCCCTATCTCCCCCAGCTGCGCACCTCGATCGACACCTTCTACCCGGGCACCAAGCTCGCCTTCACCGAATACAACGCCGGCGGCGAGGGGCACATCTCCGGCGGCATCGCTCAGGCCGACTACCTCGGCCTCTACGGCAAATACGGCGTCTACCTCGCCACCTTCTGGCAGCTCCACCCCGAGGCCGCCTACGCCGCCGCCGCCTTCCGCCTGTATCGCAATTACGACGGCCTCGGCTCGACCTACGGCGACACCACCGTCTCCGCCCAGGCCTCCGACACCGTCAACGCCTCCGCCTACGCCGCCCTCGACTCCCACGACGAGGCGAAGCTGCACCTCGTCGTGCTGAACAAAAACTACGATAGCTCCACGACCACCACCATCGAGATCGCCGGGCCGCGCACCTACACCAGCGCGCGCGTCTTCGCCTTCGACTCGGCCAGCGCGACGATCACGGAACGCACGCCGATTCCTTCGATCGCGGCCAACCGCTTCACGCTGAATCTGCCCGCCCTTACCGCAGCCCACGTCGTCCTCAGTTCACCAGACCAGGCCCCCGTCATCGCCACCCAGAACCACCCAAGCTCGCGCTCCTTCTCCCTGGGACAAACCGCCACCCTGGATGTGATTGCTACCGGCACCGGACCCCTGAGCTACCAGTGGTATCGCGGCGGCGCCCCTGTCGCCGGCGCCACCACCGCCACGCTCTCCTTGTCCCCCCTGATCCCGGCCGACGCCGGGCTCTACGATGTGGTCGTCTCGGGAGTGGACGACGTGCTCTCGCGGCCCGCAGTACTCGGCGTGCTGCCCGCCTCCGGCGAACGCACCGCCGGCGCGATTACGACCCGGGCGGAGTGGCAGGATATCCACCATCCCAATGGCGCCGTGTACGACCAGTTCCTGCTCACCGGGGCCGCCGGTACCTTCACCGCCGATTTCGGCCAGATTGCGCGCTGCTCGTACCTCGACCCCAACAACAGCATTGTGCAGGTGGAAATGTCCGGGGCGGGTGCGATCACTATCGTGCTCGATCCCACAACCGTCGCCGGCCCCATGGCGCCCGCCCTCTACAACCAGGGCGGCATCGACTACATGAAGGGCAAGGCCACCGTGATCCTTGCCGGGGCCGACTCCACCACCCACTTCACGATCTACTCGGTTGGCACCGCCAACAATCCCGGCGTCACCCGCCCCGATACAACCTACGTGGGATGGGCCGACATCGCCGTGTCGGGAATTGTCAGCACCTACGACGACGGCGCCATCGGATCCATTCACCAAGGCAACGTCTCGTACAGCGCCACCACCGGCTACACCGGCATCTATGCGCCCCACACCATGATTGGGGCGTCCACCGTGGTCCTCCACGATATCGCCGCCAGCGGCCTGGCCGAACCGTATCTCTACTTTGGCGATACCATCAGGGGACTACGCACGTCGCCCGGCAATGCCCTCTTCGATGCGGGGACCGCGCAAGGCCAGGAGGAGGCCGGCTCGCGCATCGCTTCCGGGGACATCGCACTGAATGGGTTCTCGATCGGCGATCCAGGCAACCCCGTCAGCTCGGGGGCGGCGACGATCGCTGGCGGCGCACTGGCCCAACCCAACGGCAGGTTTATTGCCGTCGGGGGGCTCTCCCGGGTCATCATGGGCGCTGGCCAGGACTCGTGCGGGCGAGCCGCCCCGGCCCAAGTCATTCAGACGCGTTTGATCAGCGACATCGGCACTGATTTGACCCCGGCCATCGTCACCGGCCCCTAAGAAGGTGCCTGGTTGTGGGAGCGCGCTTGCGCGCGACACCCCCAGTCGCGAGCAAACTCGCTCCCACAACCAGCCAAACTCAGGCGACTGTGGGCGGTTGCACCGGCGCCAGCGCCGGCGGCAGCCCGGAAGTACGGAAGCGCTCGATCAGCTCGGGCGTATTGCCCACCCCGAGCTTCTTGAAGAGGCGCACTTTGTAGGTGGCCACCGATTTCGCACTCAGCCCAAGCCGCGGGGCGATCTCCTTGTTGCGATCGCCCCGCCCCAACAACGCGAAGATCTGCAGCTCACGATCGCTCAATGCCCCCAGCCCTCCCGCTGATTCGCTCAGGGGCGGTTCATCGGACCCGCCGAGGGCCTCTTGGATGAGCTGGTTGGTCAATACGGGGCTGGCGACCAGCTGGCCGCCCGCGATATCGCGGATCGCCTGCAGGATGCGGGCTAGCGGTTCGTCCTTCATGAGGTAGCCGCGCGCTCCGCTCCGCAAGAGGCCGCGGGCATAGACCTGCTCCTCGCAGACCGACAACACCAGCGTGCCCGGCAACGCCTGGGCGCTCTTGAGTTGTTCGATCAAGGTCCACCCGTTGCCGTCGGGCAGGTTGAGATCGAGCACCATCACGTCGGGCCGCAGCGCCAACGCCAACTGCAGGGCCCGAACCCATGTATCGGCCTCCCCGGCCACGAAAAGGTCGGGTTGCGAGGCGATACCCACCCGCAATCCTTCACGGGTGGCGGGGTGGTCGTCGACAATGAGAACGCGCAGGGGGCAATTCATGACAAGTTGGGGGAAGTGGCGTGGCCGCGAGGAACCGGAAGGGTCAATTCCACGACTGCGCCGGAGGACTGTCCAGGGCGCACGCTCAACGTCGCCTCGAGCTGGTCGGCCCGCATCTGCATCTGGCGCAACCCGAGCCCCGCGGCCAACCCCTCCGGTGAGGGCAAGAGGCGCCCGTCGTTCGAGATACTAACCGTCGCTCGGTCGCCCTGCCGGACACAGTCGATCCAGACCCGTTGGGCACCGCCATGCCGAGAGGCATTGGTTACCGCTTCGCGCACAATGCGGATCAAGTGCCCGCTCGGCTCGGGGCCGAGCGACGGGAAAGCCTCGTCGATGGTGAGTTCGCAGGTGAGCCCGAAGGTCTTCTCTAGCTGGTCGAGCTGCGCCTGCAACAACTCGGGAAAGCTGGTGTGCACAAGATCGGGACGTGCCAGCAGATGGGAAAGATTGCGGGCGCGCCGGGCGGCGGTGCTGGCCTTCTCGGCGAGCGCGGCTAGCTGGTCGGCTAGGTCCGGAGGCGGTTGCGGGCTGGTGGCGAGGGTCTCCGCATGGCGAGCCAGACCAATCAGTTCGGGACAAAGCACATCGTGCAGCTCGCGGCCGATACGGTCTTCCTCCTCGGCGCCGCTGCGCAAGGCGATAGCGGTGGCTTCCCGCAGCTCCCAGGTGCGACTCGCCAACAGGTCGTGCAATTGCCGCTCAGTGCGCTGGTGCTCCGTGATCTCCGTCGCCAGTTCCTCGTTGGTCTGTCGCAGATGGTCGTTGGCCTCGGAGAGCTGAGTCGTGCGTTCGGCGACCTGCTCCTCCAGGAAACGGTTGCGTTCGACGAGGTCTTTTAGCGGATAAACCTCGTCCACCCCGACGCCTTGGTAAGGGATGGAAATGCTGCTGTGGGCAATCATCCAGTCGGCGGACTCCTTGCGGAAGATCAACACCAGGCGTGCCGTCTCCCGCGATAGGATATGGTCTTTGATCGGCAGATGGATGGTGAAGAAACTGGTCGCCACCGCAATCGTATCCGAGAGCGATTGGATGCACACATCCTTGAGCTCGAGCCGCAGCGCGTCTTTGACCTGGGCGAAATCCTGCCGGGTGATGGCCACCCATTCCAACCGGTTCTTGACCAAGAAATCCCCGCCGCCGGTGAAGCCGGAAAAGTTCTCCGCGAACCTCGCGGTCAGCCGATCATCTCGGGTGGCATACATCCGCAGATAGTCGTCGAGCAGGCCCCGGAGGGCTGGATCCTCTTGTCTCGGGGCTGGCCAGCGGCTTTCGCTGGGGCCGAGGGGGCGGTCGTCCTGGTCGTTCATGCGCGAGCGCGAGCCTATGAACGCTCGCGGGGTTGTCCATGCGAGGCGTCCATGCGGGGCTAATTTTTCCTACAAAACGCGATTTTGTAGGAAAAATCCTACAGGCGTCGTTTTCCTTCGGGCTCCAGTGAGAACCAGAATGGCCGAGGTGCACTCTGCTGCAGTGTGTCCGGCCCCAAACCATGGCGCCGTTGCAGGGCGGCGCATCCCTACACGACTCGCAAAGTGCTCCCATGAAACACCTCGCTGCCCCCTTCCCGTCCTTCCTTCGCCGTCTCGCAGTTTTGGCGCTGGTTTACGGCCTGTGCGCGACGGCCGCGCACGCCCAACCCACCGTCACCGCGCCTGCCATCAGCAACCTTGGCGCCAATCAGGTGACGCTCACCCTGCGATCAAGCGCGACGGGCACGGGGTATTTCACGCTTCTCACCGGCAGTGAAACCGCTGGCACGCCGGCGCAGACTGCTGCCGGGCAAATCCTCGGCGGAGCCGCCGCGTTCCGCCACGGCTCACTGCCGCTGACCGCCGCGACCAACGGCACCTACACGGTGTGCAACCTTTCCTCAAATACTCACTACGCCGTTTGCTTCACGGCGGCCGACACCTCACCCTCGCGGCCGGGGTCGACGCCTCGGTCTCCTTCACGACCACCGCGGCGACGAACCTGACCGGCATGGACTGGTCTTTTGTCGGTACGCCAGGCTTCTCGACCGATCAGGTCGAATTCATGAAACTGGCGTTCGCGCCCGACGGCACGCCTTACGTCGCCTACAACGACATGAACAATGACAAAAAGGCGACCGTGATGCGGTTCAACGGCACAGCGTGGGAGACCGTGGGCGCGGCACATTTCTCCCCCGGTCGAGCTTGGTTTCTGAGCCTGGCTTTTGCGCCCAACGGCACGCCCTACGTTGCCTTCCCGGACGGTGCCAACAGCGACATGGCGACCGTCATGAATTTCAACGGCACCGCTTGGGAGACGGTGGGCCCAGCGGGTTTCTCTGCCGGTGGAATCAATACTCCAAGTCTAGCGTTCGCGCCGGATGGCTCGCCCTGCGTTGCCTACATGGACAACGCCAACAGTGACAAGGCGACGGTGATGAAGTTTAACGGCACGGCGTGGATGCCGGTCGGCCCGGCGGGCTTTTCCGCTGCCGCCGTCGCCGCCACGAGTTTGGCGTTCGCGCCGGATGGCTCGCCCTGCGTCGCCTACGGGGACAGCGCCAACAACGGCAAGGCGACGGTCATGCAATTCAATGGCACGGCGTGGGAGTTGGTTGGCGCCGCGGGCTTCTCCGCTGATGAAGTCGGCTCCATGAGCCTGGCCATTGCGCCAGACGGAAAGCTCTCCGTCGCATTTGAGAACTTCATCAACGGCGGAGGCAACGCGACGGTAATGACCTTCGACGGTTCCACCTGGGTTGCGGTCGGCGCGGCGGGTTTCCCCCCACGCATGGCAGACACCATAAGTCTAGCGATCGCGCCGGACGGTACGCCCTACGTCGCATTCAGAAACGGACAACTCGACTTCCATGCAACGGTGATGAAATACAACGGTTCCAGCTGGGTGCTGACCGGATCGGCGGATTTGTCGCTCGAACGCGCCAATTATACGAGTCTGGCGTTCGCCCCGGATGGCACCCCCTATCTCGCATATAGCAATGCCGGAAGTACGGCGACCGTGAGAAAGCTCCTGGCGCCCAGTACCTACACCGTCAACAACACCAACGACGACGGCGCAGGCTCCCTGCGCGAGGGAATTCGCGTGGTGCCCTCCGGCAGCACCATCCACTTCGACTCTAGTCTCTCGGGCAAACCATCATTTTGGCGAGCCCCTTGATCATCCTCAAAACCTCACGATCGACGCCAGTGGGCCGGCCGCGCACGTCAAGATCAGCGGCGCGGGGGCAACCGGGGCATTTAGTATTTCCCCTGAGATCACTGTGACCCTCGCCCATCTGGACATCATCGACGGCACGGGACTCAATTTTTTCATCGGGCCGAGCGGAGGCGCCATCCTTAGCCTAGGCAATCTCACGATGCAGGATTGTAACCTTTCCGGCAATTCGGCCGAAACCGGAGGCGCCATTTGCAACTACCAGGGCAACCTCACGATGCAAGGTTGCAGTCTTTCCGGCAATGCGGCCAGGGACGGCGGCGCCATTTGCAACGTCCAAGGCAACCTCACGATGCAGGATTGCAGTCTTTCCGGCAATGCAGTCGTCAAGCGGAGGCGGTGGCATCGCGAATCTTGGGACACTGGATCATGCGCAGCTGCACCCTCCCTTGGCAATCAGGCCCTCATCGGCGGCGGCATCGCGAGCATGGGGCCAATGACGCTGCAGAACTGTACCCTCAGCGGCAACCAGGCCACGGGCACAGATCCCGGCGACGGAGGCGGTGCCATCTTTCAATTCGGTGACACCGTCCTCGAACACTGCACCATCGTCGGCAATACCGCCGCCGGTCCAAACGAAGCCACCAGCGGCATCTTCATCTTGAACGGCACGCTGACGCTAAACAACAGCATCGTCGCCAACAACGGCGCGGGCGGTACGGACAATTTCTCGGTTACCGGCGGCACCTTCACCTCGCTGGGCTACAACCTGTCCAACGACTGGAACGGCCGGGCAACGACCACCGGCGACTTGACCGCTAACCCGTTGCTCGGCGCTCTGGCCAACAACGGCGGCCCTACCCGGACCCACGCGCTGTTGGCCGGCTCGCCGGCGATCAATGCCGCCGATCCCGCCGACGCTACCGCCACCGACCAGCGCGGCGCCCTTCGGCCGCAGAACGGCCGCAGCGACATCGGTGCGTACGAAGTCGTCACCTCCATCGCGCCCACCTTCGGCACCGATCCGACGCCGCAGACTGTATTCAGCGGCTCCACCGCCACCTTCACCGTCGTCGCCTCGGGCATCCCGGCACCCACCTTGCGTTGGCAGCGCAACCCGCTCGGCTCCGGCTCCTGGTCCGACCTGTCGGACAACGCGACCTATGGTGGCACGACAACGAATACGCTAACGGTCCTCAGCACGATCGGCTTGAACACCGACCAGTTCCGCTGCGTCGCCACCAATTCTGTCTCCTTCGCCACCAGCGCAGCCGCGACGCTCACCGTCCATAAAGCCACACCGGTGCTCACTTGGCATCAACCCGCTGACCTCATCTACGGCAGTTCGCTCTCCGCCACCCAGCTCAACGCGAGCGCCAGCGTGGCCGGAGTCTTCACCTACGACCCGCCGGCCGGCACCGTGCTCGCCGTCGGCACGGAGCAAACGCTGTGCGCAACCTTCACCCCGGCCGACCCGGCCAACTGCGAATCCGCCACCGTCTCCACAATCATCACGGTGCACCGGTCTGCGCAATCGATCGATTTCCCGCCGCTGCCTGACCTGACCGTACCTCCGGCATCACTAACGCTCGGCGCCTCCGCTTCGAGCGGGCTGCGCGTGGGCTACTCGGTAAGCGGACCGGCGCGTCTGAGCGGCAACGTCCTGACCTTCACCGGTATTGGGGAAATCGTCGTGACGGCCCGCCAGCCCGGAAATTCCAACTACATGGCTGCTGCCGATGTGGTCCGCCGCTTCAACGTGTCGAAGCGCTTCGCCTCGGTGACCGTCGGCAACCGCACGGTGACTTACGACGGCACGCCGCATGCGCTCACCGCCACGACGACTCCGGCCGGTCTGAACGTGGTCGTCACCTACTCCGGGAGCCCGACCGCTCCCACCTCCGCGGGCACCTACGCCGTGGTTGCGACCATCGACGATGCCGACTACGCCGGCGAGTCCACCGGCACCTTGGTCATCGCCAAAGCCCCGACCTCGCTCACCTGGCCTGCGCCCGCTGCGATCGTCTACGGCACGCCGCTCTCGGCCGCGCAGTTGAACGCCACCGCGAACGTGCCCGGAGTCGTTACCTATACGCCCGCCGCCGGCACGGCCCTGCACGCGGGCATCCACCCACTCGCGGCTGCTTTCACCCCGACCGATTCCGGCAACTACATGGCCGCCACGGCGCCGAACACGCTCACCGTCACCCCGGCCCCGCTGACCGTGCGAGTTGACGACCTTACGATCACCCGCGGCTCACCTATCCCGACCGGCATGCCGCGTTTCAGCGGCTGGATCAACGGCGACGGTCCGTCCGCGCTGCTCAATCCGGTCGTGGTCGCCACCACGGCCTCGGCCAGCAGCCCGGCAGGAACCTACGCGCTGGTGCCGGTGGGCGGGGCGTCCTTCGACTATGCCATCACGCGTATCAACGGCACGTTGACCATCGCCGCCCCAGCGGCCCCTTCGATCACCACGCAGCCCGCCTCGCAGTCCACCACCGCCGGCGGCACGGTAACCGTCTCGGTCACCGCCAGGGGCGAAGGCCTGACCTATCAGTGGTACCGGCAGGGCCTGCGGATCCCCGACGCCACCAGTCCCACCCTCACTCTGCCCGGCGCGGGCCCGACCGCGGCGGGCATCTACGATTGCCTAGTTACGGGCTCAGGGAGCTCGGTACTGTCTCGACCGGTGGTGATCGGCATCGTGCCCGCCCCCGGCACCCGTACCTCCGGCAGCGTGACCACTCGCAGCGAATGGCAGGGTATCCAGCCTCTCGTCGGCGTTGCCTACGACCAGTTCCTGCTCGCTGGAAACGCGGGCACCTTCACCGCCGCCCCCGGCCGGGTGGCCCGCATGTCCTTCCTCGATGAGAACGAAAGTATCGTGCAGGTGGAAATGTCCGGCGCCGGTGCCGTCACCATCGTGCTCGCCAACGCCTCCGGCCCGATGGCCCCCGCCCTCTATAACCAGCCTGGCATCCTCTATATGAAGGGAAAGCCCACGATCATCCTCGCCGGAGCCGACGAAACCACGCACTTCACCATCTACTCGGTGGGCACCGCCACCAATCCTGGCGTCACCCGCGCCGATGTCGACTACGCCGGCTGGGCCGATGTGGCCGTCGCCGGCATCGTCTCCACCAATGGCGGGCTCGGCGGTATCCATCAAGGCAACGTCGCCTTCACCGCCGCCACCGGCTTCACCGGCCTCTACGCACCCACGGTCACTTCGGTCGGCGGCCTGGTGGTCGTCCACGACATCGCCGCCTCCGCCAGCGCCGTCCCGTATTTGTACTTCGGGCCCACCGCGGGGGTGCAGGTCAAGATCGCCGGCGGCTCCCTCGCCCAGCCCAACAACGATGTGCTCACCGTCTCGGGTCTCTCGCAGGTCCAGATGGGCGCCGGCCAGGACTCCTGTGGCCGCCCCGCCCCGGCCCAGGCCATCCAAACCCGCCTCGTCGAAGACAACGGCACCGATGTGACTCCCTCCATCGTCACCGGCCCGTGAAGCCGTGCTCATGCCGTCGGACCGTAGGGCGTCGCTCGCGACGCCCCCAGGCCAAAAGACGGCCCGCGTTGACCGGCAACGGCGGCGCGGAGCTCAATCGCGCCTGCCAGCGAGGTTTGACCATTGGTCTGCTCGGGGGAAGGGGGCTTGCACCCGACTCTCCGACTGTGGGAGTGCGCTTGCGCACGACTGCTGCGACTACCCGGGTCGCGAGCAGGCTCGCTTCCACCAGCAGGCACTCCCGGTGGACCGCGTTACCCTTGTCTCCGGCCCCAACAGACTTCAATGCGGTACGCCTCCCTTTAGGTTTCTGCCGGACGGCAGGATTCCGCCCGCAACCGAGCGGTCGTGACGGGCGTTCCCAATCCAGCCCAAGCCGAAGGCCCGACTGCGCTTCGCTGGCCCGCCCAGCCACGTCCCGGGAAAACGTCATTGCTCATTCCCGACTGCTCGGGCACAGAGGAGCGCGCGGGGTCGATGCATGAATACTCCGGCCCAGAGGCGCTAAGCGCTTTCGCGCCCAGCGTACCGATCGGGCTGATAACCTCAGCATTCTCTCCGCCCTCCGCCACCGAAGGCCTGCCCTTGACCATGAAAACTTCCCTCCGCCTGTTACTCGTGCTGTCCGCACTGCTGTTCGGCGCATTTGCCGCTGCCCAGACCACGATCACCCCCTCGGCCCACGAAGTCGGCGCCGGAGTCGTGCCATACCAGATTCTGGTGAGTTCCGACACGAACTGGACCGCCTCGACGATCGCAAACTGGATCACCCTGTCGCGCACCAGCGGTTCACAGGAAGGCAACATTTTGGTGACGGCAGCCCCCAACACCACGGGGCCGATCGCACCGCCACCATCCTAGTGGGCGGCGCGTCGCACACGGTCACGCAGCGCTCCGCTGCGACGACGCTGCCGGAACTTTGGGCCTTCGGTAACGTCCGCTCCGGAAGATTGGGCGACAACGTCCTGCTCCAACGTCTGTTCCCAGGTGAAGTGACGAGCAGCGTTCAGTCGGTGGCCGCGGGAGCCTCGCACAGCCTGATCGTGCGAATGAACGGCAGCCTGTGGGCCACCGGCGCCAATTCCGCCGGCCAGCTCGGCGACGGCTCGACCACCGATCGGCCCAGTCCAGTGCAAATTCTCGCCGGCGATGTGCAGTCGGTGGCCGTCGGCTCCTCCACAGCTTGTTCGTGAAGACAGACGGAAGTCTGTGGGCCATGGGCAACAACTCCACCGGCCAGCTCGGCGACGGCTCGACCACCAATCAACCCGTTCCGGTGCAGATCCTTCCTAGCGGCGTGCAATCCGCCGCCGCAGGCTCCTCGCATAGCCTCTTCGTCAAGACGGATGGGAGCCTGTGGGCCATGGGCTACAACCTCTCCGGCCAGCTCGGCGACGACACCAACACCAGTCGCCCCACCCCGGTGCGCATTCTCGCCAGCGGGGTCCGCTCCGTTGCCGCTGGTTCCTTGCACAGTCTGATCGTCAAGACCGATGGCAGCCTGTGGGCCATGGGCTATAATGCCAAAGGGCAACTCGGCGATGGTTCGACGACAGATCGGTCCAGCCCGGTGTTGATTCTCGCCGGCGGAGTTCAGTCGGTCGCCGCGGGTGCGTCCCATAGTCTGATCGTGAAGACCGACGGGAGCCTGTGGGCCATGGGCCGCAACTCTGCGGGCCAGCTCGGCACCGGGACCGTGGATAGCCACTCCAGCCCCGTGCAGATTCTTACCAGTGGAGTTCAGTCGGCGGCGGCGGGCCTCGCGCACAGCCTAGTGGTGAAGACCGCAGGAAGCCTGTGGGCGATGGGCGACAACGCCACCGGCCAGCTCGGCGATGGTACGACCACCAACCGTATCAGCCCGGTGCAGATCCTGGCCAGCGGCGTCCGGTCGGTGGCGGCCGGAGACGCACACAGTCTCGTCGTGAAGACCGACGGACACCTGCAGTCCATGGGCAGCAACGCCTCCAGCCAGCTCGGCGACGGCACGCCGATCAGGCGCACGATCCCGGTGCAAATACTCGCTGGCGGCATTCGGGTCCCTCGCGGCCGGCGCATCGTATAGCCTGATCGTGCCAACCGACGGGAGCCTGTGGACTGTGGGCAGCAATCTGTTCGGTCAGCTCGGCGATGCGACGCCAATCCACCGCTCCACTCCGGTACAAATACTGGCGACCGGCGTTCAGTCTGTGGCGGCCAAATACCACAGCCTCATCGTCAAGACCGACGGCAGCCTGTGGGCGATGGGCAACAACGCCAACGGCCAACTCGGTGATGGAACCGTGACCAACCGCCCCGTGCCGGTGCTGATTGTTCCAAGCGGCGTCCAGTCGGTGGCGGCGGGAACGTATCATAGCCTTGTCGTCAAGGCCGGCGGCAGCCTCTGGGGCATGGGCGCCAATTCGTCCGGCCAACTCGGCGACGGGACGACCACCAGTCAGACCAGCCCGGTGCAGATCCTCGCCAGCGGCGTCCAGTCGGTCGCCGCCGGCAGTGCGCACAGCTTGGTCCTGAAAACCAACGGCAGCCTGTGGGCCATGGGTGACAACTCCGCTGGCCAGCTCGGCGATGGCACCTCCACCCGCCGCACCAGCCCGGTGCAGATCCTCTCGGGCGGGGTCCAGTCGATCGCCGCGGCCGGGTGGCATAGCCTGATTGTGAAGACGGACGGAAGCCTTTGGGGCATGGGTTACAACGTATCCGGCCAACTCGGTGACGGCACTTCCACGAATCAACCCAGTCCGGTACAGATTCTTGCCAGTGGCGTCCAGTCAGCGGTGGCCGGCTCCAGCTTCAGCCTGATCTTGAAAACCGATGGGAGTTTGTGGGCCACGGGCCACAACTTCGACGGCCAACTCGGCGATGGCACGACCGCCACCCGTATCGTACTCGGTCCTGATTGCACGCAACGTGCAGCGAGTCGCGGCGGGATCGGCTCATTCCCTCGTCGTCGCCAACGGCAGCATCGTGCAGAATGCGCCGGTCATCACGACCCAGCCGCTAAGTCGCACCGTGGTCGCCGGCACCAACGCCACCCTGACTGTCGCCGCCACCGGGACACCGGCCGTCCAGTGGTACCACGACGGCGTACCGGTGACCAGCGGCACCAGCAGTTCGCTCCTCTTGAACTCCAGTGCTCCTTCTGATGCGGGTATCTACGACGCCGTTCTATCGGCGGGATCGAGCAGTACACTTTCCGCCGCCGCAGTGGTCGGCATCGTCCCGGCCGCCGGGCAGCGCACCGCCGGCAGCGTGACCACGCGTGCGGAGTGGCAGAATATCCACCATTCCAACGGGCACACCTACGACCAGTACCTGCTCTCCGGTGCAGCGGGCACCTTCACGGCCGACCCCAACCAGATCGCCCGCATGTCGTATGTCGATACCAACGGCAGCATTGTGCAGGTCGAGATGTCTGGTGCGGGCGCCATCACCGTCGTGCTCGCCAACGCCACCGGGCCGGGGGCACCGGCCCTCTACAACCAATCGGGGATCCAGTATATGCGCGGCAAGGCGACCATCATCCTCGCAGGAGCCGACGCCACCACGCACTTCACGATCTACTCGGTGGGTACCGCCACCAATCCCGGAGTGACCCGCCCCGATGTGACCTATAACGGCTGGGCCGATGTCGCGGTGGCGGGCATTGTCAGCAGCAATGGGCTCCTCGGGGGTATCCATCAAGGAAATGCCTCGTACAACTCCGGGACCGGCTTCACCGGTATCTACGCGCCCACCGTGATCGGGATGAGCTCGCTCGCGGTCGTGCACGAGATTTCGGCCCGAGGCTCGGCGACCCCTATCTGTATTTCGGCCCCGGAGGCACGATCAGCGTCAAGATCGCCGGCGGGCGCTGGTCCAGCCCAATGGCGACAGCGTCACCGTCGGCGGTCTCTCGCAGGTCCAGATGGGCGCCGGCCAGGACTCCTGTGGCCGTGCCGCTGCTGGGCAGGCCATCCAGACGCAGCTCATCGACGCCGCCGGCGTCGATGTCACCGCCGCCCTTGTCACTGGCCCCTGATTCCCGGCTAGACGTCCACTCCGGGCGTTCCCAGCCAATACCTCGCGTAATCACCCGATCTCCCGTATTGCCTGGACGAAGCTTGCTTCCGCCTATCGGGTTCCCACGCTTGCGAGCCGGTTCTTCGGAACCGGCTTTTTGTCGTCTCTTTTCAACGGACGCGAGGCGTGTTCACCTTGGCGGGTGCGATGCTCCCTGCGACCAGCGTCCCTTCCCTCCCATGTCTTTGCTGCGTTCTATCCTCCTGGCGACCGTTCTGGTTGGCGTGCCTGCTCACGCACTCACCGTACGTCCTCCGACCTTTGCGGAACTCGTGGCGCAAGCAGACTCCATCGTTCGCGCCGAGGCGATCGCTAGCCGCTGCGAATGGCGGGAATCACCCCGTGGACGCGTGATCGTCACCATCGTGAAGTTCCGCATCGAGACCACATTGAAGGGTACAGCAGCCAGCGAGATCGAACTCCGACAGCTCGGCGGGCAAATCGACGACGAACGGATGGAGATTGAGGGGCTGCCTCAGTTCGGAGCGGGCGACCGCGACTATCTCTTCATCGCAGGCAATGGCCGCGCAATGTGCCCCCTAGTCGCCATTCCCCACGGTCGCTATCCGGTGGTGAGCGATCACACGAGAGGGACCGACTTTGTGGCACGCGCCGATGGAACCCCGCTGACCGCCACCGCTCAGGTGGCGAGTCCACTCGGCGAACTGAAGCCCGACCGATGCTGAACCGCATGGCTCAAACACCCATGCGCGCCGCCGATTTCAGGCGGCGATCCGCACCGAGCTGAGCCGCCCGCACCAAGCGTCAGCGCAATAACCGCGAAGCCCCACCGCGAAATCGCGCCTGCTCTTGCCCCTATTCTTCTTCATCACGCTGCTCTCGCCGGCATCCGCTTGGGTACGCTCCTCGCCGGAGGCCACTTGGCCTGTCGGTGCAGTGGTGACAATGCAACTGCGGCTCGGGACCAGTCCGCCGCTGATCGACGGGCGCACCTGGGATGCGAACGCGATCGAGGCCATGCAGACCTGGAACGGCTGCATGCACGACCTGCAGCTGGCCTGGCAGACCAACGGCACGACCACCGCGTCGAAACACAACCGGCTCAACGATCTGTTCTTTGCGAGCGACATCTACGGCGAGGACTGGGGCGCGAATGTGCTGGCGGTGACTACCACTTGGATCTCCGGGGGCACCCGCATCGAGTCCGACATTCTCTTCAACAAGGCGGAGCAATGGGATGCCTACCGCGGATCCCTCCGGTACCCGAATGGCTACGGCTCTGCGACCTCCGAATTTCGCCGCGTGGCGATGCACGAGCTCGGGCACGTCCTCGGGCTCGGCCACCCCGACGAGAACGAACAATGGCTCTCGGCGCTGATGAACTCCGCCGTATCGGACCTAGACACCCTGGCCGAGGACGACAAGGTCGGCATCGGATTGCTGTACGGATGGGGTCCGGACTACCGCCCCGCGCCACCAATCATAACATCCCATCCGTCATCAACCGATCGTGACGAAAGCGACTGGGCCGGGTTCTCCGTCTATGCCACCGGAACCGCGCCGCTACATTACCAATGGCGCAAGGATGGAATAGCGCTGACAGGCGCGACGAACTCATCTTTCGAAATCCGGTCGGTGGCGATGACAGACGCCGGCGACTACAGCGTGGAGGTGACCAATGCAGCTGGAACCACGATCAGCAATTCTGCCCGGCTCACAGTACATGCGCTCGAACCGCCGGTATTCCGCAATCAGCCCTCCAACGTCACCGTCACAGAGGGCGCTTACGCGACCATCAGCGGATGGGCCCTCGGTCGACACCTTACCTACCAGTGGAAACACGACGACGCGCTTCTTCCGAATTCTGGGAACGGGATACTGTCATTCAACCCGGTAACGAAGGTCGATGCCGGGGTTTACACGCTCACTGTTACCAACGCCGCTGGCAGCGTAACCAGCAATCCGGCAACCCTGACTGTCAACTCGGCGCTGCCGCCGCGTATCACGGAGGATCCCCGCAGCATCTCCACAGCACTTGGAGCTCAGGCCAGTTTCAGTGTGATGGTCGACGGCTCCAGTCCATTATCCTACCAGTGGTTCAAGAACGGCACGGCCATCAACTGGGCCACGAGTTCTTGGTTTCAGATCAATTCGGTCAGCGCGTCGGACCAGGGGGCGTCGTTCACCGTACGGGTCACCAACGTCGCCGGCGAAGTCACCAGCGCACCAGCGAGCATTTCGGTCACAATGCGGCCGCTGAATCGTACGCTGCAGGCATTTGGCGGGCAGGTAAGGTTGGGCAGTAGCCTGAATCTGTTCTCGTACATCAACGACCCCGACGCCACGTTCCAGTGGTTCCGCAATGGCGCAGCCATCCCCGGCGCCACGAGCGATTCCTACGCCCTTTCCAACGCCACCCTCGCCGACGCGGGCGAATATCTGTTGCGGGTGACCAATCCGACGGGGCCCGTCACCTCGGCTCCGGCGCTGGTGGCGATCATGCCCCAAAGCGGGCCCTACGAACAGTCGCTCGCAGGGAGCTGGCTCGATATCCAGAAATATAGTGGCATCGTCTATGTGCTCTACGCTGCACCGGGTCGCATCGAGCGCTACGATCTTGCCGCGGGTCAGTGGTTGCCGAGTGTTCTTTTGCCCAGAGCGGCTACCGCTTTCCGGGTCGGTGCGGATGGCGTCTACATCGCGTTCGGGCAAAATCTGTCCCTTTTCACCACGGCAATCGCGGGTGAGATGGCGATAGCAAGGACGGAGAGGGACACCACGATGCTCGTCGTGGCAAGCAGCCACATCTACGCGTTCTCCGGCGAGTCTTTTGGAAGGATTACCGTCATCGACAAAAGGACCGGCGGGGCGGTTCGCACCGTCGAAACGTTCTATACTTTTTGGCCCACGCTTGCGTTTGCACCAACAAGTCACCGCATCTACGCAGCCAGCCAGTGGTTAGACCCTTCCGACGTCGGCTACCTCGCCCTCGGAGACGAGGGCACTATCGCGAGCTTCTTGGATACTCCCTACCATGGGGCATTCCCCAAGCCCACCCGCGTCTTCCTCGCACCGGGCGAGGATCTGCTCGCGGACAACGGTGGCATCCTTTACCGCACGAGCGATCTCAAGCTCGTGGCGGGACTCGGCGGCCCGCTGCAGGACGTCGCCTTCCTTGCCGCTGGCGGCGCGGTCGTATTGCGGAGCAATCGATTACATCGACTGGATACGGCATGGCGGGAAACGGGGGTGGCCACCTTTGCCGCGGTCGGCGACCGGCTGTTTGTGAACGGCAGCGATGCAGTGGTGTTCACCCAGGCCTCCACGGCTGGTGGGCCCATCGGAGTCACGCGCGTGGCCTTGTCGAGTCTCCTCCCGCGGCCGCCCGCCGAGCCAATAGATGTAGCCGATTTGGCGTATTCGCCAGATGATGTGACGGTGGACCGCGAGGGCACCGTGCTGTTGACCAGCCGGCTGCATCGGAATGTGTTTCGCTGGTCCACCAACGAACGCAAGTATTTGACGCCGGCGACGCTGACGGGAACCCCGTCGTATGTAGCCTATTCCGACTCCGCCAACGAGTTGTTGGTGGCGTATCCTGATGGTCGCATTACCAGCAAGCCATCGACAACCGGTGCCGAAACCGGGCGGGGGGCGACCCCCTTGGGGACGACCGGCCTCGCCTCCGCCGGAGACGTGATCTTCGCGGCTGACGCAAGCGGGGCCTGGGCTTCGCATTACACAATAGCGCAGGACGGAACCCTCCTATCCCGAGTGGATTGGAACTACTATTCGCGCGTCTACACTTGGTCGGCGGTCAATCGCCGCCTGTTTCAATTCCGCGACGACACGCCCAACAGCCTTCGCTTCGAAGAGATCAACGCCAACGGCATGCTTGGCGCCCCGGTCGAGTCGCCCGATGATGGCGCGGTCAACGCCATCCCTCCGATCCGCGTTTCGCCCGATGGGCAGTTTGTCCTGCTCGGCTCCGGGCAGCTCTACAGCGGCACTACACTGCAACGCGTCGGGGCGCTCGCCAACGCGATCGACGACGGCGACTGGGTGGGCGGCCGGCTAACGACCATTCGAGTAGGTTTGACGACCAGCGAGCTACAACAGTGGTCCGATCCGGGGTTCACCCAGACCCGCAGCGTGGAAACCGAAGGCTACCCCCTGCGGTTGGTCACCCTGCCCAACGGCCAACTGCTCGCCGTCACCCTCGTGAAACAGCGGCCACGGTTCACCCTCTTCGACGACAACCTCAACCTCATCTACCAAAGCCCGACGTCCGCGTTGGCGAGCATTGCCGCGCATCCAGTTTCCACTTTCGGAATGCCCGGAAACACACTCGATCTGGCGGTCTCCGCGGCAGGCGAAGGACCGCTGACCTACCAATGGTTCCGCAACGGCACCCAGATTGCCGGCGCCACCAACGCCACCCTCGCACTCGGCAGTCTCGCTCCGCTCCAAGCGGGACTCTACGACTGCGCGGTCTCCGCCAACGGCAGTTCCGCACTCAGCCATCCCGCGGTGGTCGGCCTGACTCTGCCTGCGGGAGAACGTACGGCTGGCGGTGTCTCCACCCGTCCCGCGTGGCAGGACATCCACCATCCCAACGGAGCCATCTACGACCAGTTCCTGCTCACCGGGGCGGCCGGCACCTTCACCGCCGATCCCGGACAAATCGCGCGCTGCTCGTACCTCGACTCCAACGACAGCATCGTCCAGGTCGAGATGTCCGGGGCCGGCGCGATCACCATCGTGCTCGACAACGCCACCGGCCCGATGGCTCCCGCACTCTACAACCAGAGCGGGATCGAATACATGCAGGGCAAAGCGACGATCATCCTCGCCGGCGCGGACTCCACCACGCACTTCACCATCTACTCGGTGGGCACTGCGACCAACCCCGGCGTCACTCGCTCCGATGTGGCCTACGCCGGCTGGGCCGATGTGGCCGTCGCGGGCATCGTATCCTCCGGCGGTGGCCTTGGCGGTATCCATCAAGGCAACGTCTCCTACAATGCCACACTCGGCTACACCGGTCTCTACGCTCCGACCGTGAACTCAGTCGGCGGGCCCGTGGTCGTGCACGCCATCGCGGCCTCGGACCATGCCCTCCCCTACCTCTATTTCGCCCCCGGCAGCCAGATCGAGGTAAAGGTCGCCGGCGGCGCCCTCGCGCAATCCGTCGGCGACAGCATCACCGTCGGAGGCCTCTCGCACGTCACCATGGGCGCCGGCCAGGACTCGTGCGGCCGCGCCGCGCCCGCCCAGACCATCCAAACCCGACTCGTCGAAGACAACGGCACCGACGTGACCACCTCCCTCGTCACCGGCCCCTAAGCCGGTGCCCGATTGTGGAGGGGCTTGTTGTGGGAGGGCGCTTGCGCCCCACTTCTTCGTCTTTGGGCGTTCGTGCTCGCGAATGCCGCGACTCACCGGTCGTGCGCCTCGCCGGGCTCGCGGCCCTGTGTTTGTCGAACGGGCGAGGCCACCCTTCCTCAGGGCGTCGCCGCTTCCAGCTCTGCCAACACCGTCTCGACCGGGCGCAGATCGCCGGTGGGATAAAACGAATTGATCCGCGCCACGACCTGTTGGATCAGCCCGTCCGGACACGAAGCTCCGCCGGTGATCAGCAGCCGCAGCGGCCGGGTGCCCGGCAGGAACGCCCGCTGCTCGATACGCCCTTCTCGCGGGTCCTCGGGATGGTACGGATACACAAAGTGGTCCACCTCCTCGCGCGAGAGGATGTCGCGCTCCGACTGGATGTAGAAGGCGCTGCTCCCCAAGCGGGCCGAGCAGAGCCGGAAGAGCTGGAAGGTATTGGAGCTGTTCTTCCCTCCGACCACCAGCGCGGCGTCGAGCGGCAGCTCGAGGGCCCGCGCCAGGGCATCCTGGTTGACCTGGGTGGCGTAGCAGAGCGTGTCGCCCCGGCTCTCCGAGTACAGGTGCTCCGCCAGGGCGGTGGGGCCGTAGCGGTGCGCGTAGGCCTGTTCCAGCAGATCGATGATACGCAGCGTCTCGTTGCGCAGCAGCGTGGTCTGGTTGACAACGGCCACCCGCTGCAGGTCCCGGACAGGGTCGAAGCCCGCCGTGTGGCGTCCCGCGAAAGCCGTGGCGAAGAGCGTCCGCGCCTCCTCCGGGGCCGCGGCGGCGATCACCGCGGCGAGCTGCTCGGCCTCGTGGGCGTCGCGGATGATGAGCGACGGGGCGTATTTGGCGCTGTTGGAGAAGGTGGCCTTCGTCTCCTCATGCTCGTGCTTGCCGTGGATGATCACTGTGTACCCAAGCGCCCCGTACCGCTGCGCCGCCTTCCAGACCTTCTCCACGAGCATGCAGGTGGCGTCGTGGCGGTTGAGCTCGAGGCCGCGTTCGATGAGACGCCGCTTGTCGTCGTCGGTGGCGCCGAAGGCCGGCACGATCACGATGTCGTCGCGGTGCAGCTCGTCCCAGAGCACCCGGCCGGTGGCGGGGTCGTTGAGCGGACGCCCCTTGTCGCTTTGGAGGAAACGCAAGCCGCGGGCGAGCAGGTCGTCGTTGACGAACGGATTGTGGATGAGCTCGCTGAGCATGAATACGCGCCGGCCGGGATTGGCGGCGATGGTCTCGTAGGCGCGCTCGATGGCGTTCTGCACGCCCAGGCAGAAGCCGAAATGGCTGGGGAGCACATAGCGCACGGGACCGAAATCGAGTTCGGCCGGCGCCGCGGAGCAGCGCTCCTTGGTGCGTTTGAGGCGCTTGATCGCCTCGCACAGCGGGCTCTGGTAAAGCCGGCTGGCGCCGGGATCGAGGCCGTAGACGGCACGGTTGCGCTGCTTCTCGGTGCGGAATCGGTAGATGTAGTCGTTTGCGCTATGATTGAGATAAGGGATACGGATCGAGTGTTCGCGCACCACCGGCAGCAACGCCGCCAGTCCCGGGGCGAGTGCGCCCGCGCTGGCGAGCGCCGCCAGCTCCTGCAATGAGAAGCGGCCCCACTCCTCCGGCCCGGGCGGCGTGCCGCCGCGGCAGTTCTCGGCAAGGGCGAAGCACAGGGCCGTACCGGCCACCTCGGCCACCCGCACCACCCCTGTGCACTCGCCCGCCACCGCCCGCAGGCCGGCCAGCGCGGCGACCGCCGCATCGGCACCACCGGCCACCGGACCGGACGCCGTGGCCTGCCAGAGCGCCGTCGGTGCCGCGCGATGCAGCAACGCCAGATTCGCTTCGTTGAAGAGCAGCAACAGGTAGGCGGAGGTCGGTGCAATGGTGGTGGCGGTCATTCGTAGGGGCCGCACTAGAACCGGCCCGGACCCGCGCCGCAAGTTCCCCTCACCCCGCCTCATCGTCTTCGACCGGCACCTGCCGGAGCCGACGCCCCCTAACCCTCGCCCCGGTCAGCCCCAGTACCTGCCTGCTCCGGCAGCGACTGCACGAGCTGGCGCAGCAACCACACCTCGCGTTCAAACAAGGAAGTCAGGTGGACCAGTTGCAGGCGTGCCTCGGGGTCGAGTTCGGGCGAGGCCGCCAGGATCCCGCGGCGCCGCTTCTCCATCATCTCGCCGCGGTCGGCGGTCATTGCGAGCAACAGCACCCGGTCCGCCTCGGCCGGTCGCTCCACTGCCTCTACGACCACGCAGGTGAGCGCGTGCAGCCCCTCCACCAACGAACGCCGCAAAGCCTCGCTGCCCGCCGCCCCACGCATGCGCTCCCAGGTATCCGCGAACTCGTAGGTCGTCTCGCCCAGCGCCGTGACCAGGGACTGCCGGCGCTGCAGCTCCAGCCAACACCCCGCGGTGGCGGCATCGACCTGTTGCCCGCCGATCGCGTCAAGAAACGCACGCAACTCGGCTCCGACCGACAGCCCCGCGGCGTGCAGGTTTTCGGCGGAGAGCCGCGTCACCTCCGTTTCACCACACAACGGGTCCAGCATCTGCGGGAGCCAGCCCAGCAGGCGTTGCTGCTCCTTGGCCGCCAGAACCAACGCCGACTCCGGGTCCCGCAGCGCCTCCTCTTGGATGAACTGCGGCCGGGTGAGCTCCTGTACCGCGGTCGCCGGAGAAAGCCTCTCGAGCAGCGGCACCGTCCAACGCGAGGCTACCGCCGCCAACACCACTGAGAGCAGTTGCATCGCCACAAAGGCCGAAGCCAGGCGCAGTGCCTCCCCTCCCGGCAGGGCGCGCAACTGGTGCACCAGCAATGGCCATCCCGTGAGGCGCTCCAGCGCGAGCGCACCGGCGGCAACTCCCCCCGCCGTCATGCTCATCAACGCCTGATACAGCGCGATCTGTCGCGGCACTCCGCGCAGATTCGAAGCGAGCAGAAACACCGCTCCCCCCACGCCCAGCCCAGTGCCAAACATCATCGCGATCGCCTGCTCCTCGCCGAGCAGCCCGCCCTGGCTGAGCGTGATCGCGATGATCGCAATCGCGGGCGAGGACTGGATGAAAAGCCGTAGCCCCGCCCCAAGTAAGAAGGTCGCCACCAGCGAACTCTGGGCAATCGCCGCCACCCGGGCGAATCCCGGCAGGTGGGGCAACGGTACAAACGCCTCCCTCATCTGCCGTAGTCCGAAAAACAACAGCGCCGCGAAGAACAGCGCCAGCACTACCGCCCGCCCGCGTCCCCCGAGGTCGAACGCGACCGCGATTCCCATGAATCCGAGTAATAGCAGGACGGCAAGATGCACATCAAAGCTGGCCAGCAGCACCAGCACCGCCGTCCCCAGATTCGCCCCGGCCACGATCGGCAGGGCACGGCGTACCGTCAGAAGCCCACCGCCGACCAAGCTGGCGACGATGAACGCCACCGCGGTCACACTCTGCGTCAGAGCGCCCAGCCCGAAGCCGCCGGCGCCTGCCCGTAGCGGCGACTGCGCCCAACGGGCCAGCCAGCGGCGCACGCGCCGGCTGGCCAGCCCCTGCATGCTCTGCCGCAGGCCGGAGAGCCCGTGGAAGAACAGACCCAGACCAGCGAGGAACAACGCGATAAGGGGAAGCATGCGACAAAACGGAGTGATCGGCCGGCCTTCGCAGAAGGCCAGCGTCGAATCCACGCAGGGCGCTCCTCCTGCGGGAAAAGTCGCGATTGCCAGCCGCCGCGACAGCGTCGTCCGCCCCCCCCCGCCGAGTGGTCCGAAATCGCGACTAAGTTTCCACTACTATCAGCAAACTAGTAGCAGCTTTCAAGATTCGCAGTGGCCGGGCTTATTATGCACCATTTCGCGCTCAAGTTTACGGGTTTCGGATACGATAGGGCCCGCACGTATCTGAGTAGTATTCCCTAACCCCTGGTCCGGGCAGCTGCGCATCCAGCTCCGGCCCCACACCTGCAAGCAGCACCTACCGCGCATGAACAAACAAGTCCTCATCGTACTCTCTGAATTCGGCTATTGGGGCGAAGAGCTCATCGGCCCCTTGGAGACCCTGGAAAAGGCCGGGTACACCTTGAAGTTCGCCACCGCCAAGGGCCGCCGGGCCCACGCGTTGCCGCCGAGCATGGATCCCACCTACATCGATCCGCCGCTGGGCAAAGCCGTCACCTCCGCTGAAATGGCCACCAAGGTGAAGGCCCTCGAAGCCTCCCCCCGGCTTGACCAGCCGCTCTCCCTCACGCAGCTCCTCCCCGAACGTCCGTATCCGAGTTCCCCCACCTTCATCCGCGACTTCGAACGCTACAACGACGCCGTCGACGCCGCGCTGGCCACGCTCACCGCCGACTATGCCGCCATCGTCCTGGTTGGCGGCTCGGGCCCGATCGTCGACATGGTGAACAACCAGCGCGTCCACGACCTCATCCTCGGCTTCTATAAGGCCGGCAAACCCATCGCCGCCGAGTGCTACGGGGTGGCCTGCTTGGCTTTCGCTCGCGACTACCACCTGCGCAAGAGCCTGCTCTGGGGCAAGCACGTCACCGGCCACCCGATCGAATACGACTACCACGACGGCACCGGCTTCCTGGGCTCCGACCTCAATATGGGCCCTCCGCCCTACACGCTCGAATACATCCTGCGCGACGCCACTGGCCCAGACGGCGGGTTCCACGGCAACGTCGGGCGCAATGTGTCGGCCTTGGTCGATTACCCGTTCATCACCGGGCGTTCCACCGCCGACTCCTACAAGACAGGCGAACTGCTCGTCGCCGCCCTCGAACAGGGACTGCGTCGCTACGGCTGGTAACAGCCGCTTGGCCCCCTCGCCTCCTCCCCGTCCCCCAGCCGGACGGCGATGCAGTGCGCATCGTCGCCCGGCGGAAGTATTCCGCCCCCTTGCCCATGTGCGCCAGCTTGCCCGGTCGTAAAGCCATCCTCCAGCAGTTCATCGCCGACGGCATGACGGTGATGTTCGGTAACCCCGGCACAGTCGAACAGGGGTTCCTCGACGCGCTCCGCGACCATCCGGATTTTCGTTACATTCTCACCCTTCAGGAGTCGGTCACCGTGCTGGCCGCCGACGCCTACGCGCGGGCCTCTCGCCGACCCACGCTCGTGCAGTTGCACAGTACCCCAGGCGTGGGCAACGCCATCGGGGCCCTCTACCAGGCCAAGCGCGGCCACTCGCCGCTGGTGGTCATTGGTGGCGACTCCGGCATCAAATACGCCGCCATGGATGCGCAGATGGCGGGTGATCTCGTCGCCATGTGCGAACCGGTCTGCAAATGGGCGGCCGTGGTGCAGGACCCCCGTTCGCTGCTCCGCATGTTGCGCCGTGCGATCAAGATCGCCGGCACCGCTCCGATGGGCCCGGTCTACCTCTGCCTGCCGCAGGATATCCTCGATCAAAACACCGATGAGGAGATCCGCCCTACCTTTACTCCCTCCACCCGCGTCGCCCCGGCCCCCGAGGTGATCGAGCAGGTGGCCGACGCGCTGCTCGTCGCGGAGCGCCCGATGGTATTCATGGGCGACGGCGTCGCCTATTCCGGCGCCCAGCCCGAGCTTACTGAGGTGGCCGAACTGCTCGGCGCCGAGGTCTACGGTGTGGATTCCGGCGAATTGAACATCGCCTACGACCACCCGCTCTACCGCGGGCAGACCGGGCACATGTTCGGCGCCTCCAGCAAGGCCATTCTCGCCAAGGGCGACGGCGTGCTCGTGGTCGGCACCTACATCGTACCAGAGGTCTTCCCGGAGCTCGGCGAGGTATTCGCTCCGACCGCCAAGGTCGTCCATTTCGACCTCAACGCCTACGAGATCGCGAAGAACCACCGCGTCGACATTGGCGTGGTTTGCGACCCCAAACTCTCCCTCGCCGCCCTGGCTACGGCTCTGCGGGCCCGCCGCACGCCAGTCCAGGCCGCGAAAGCCGCGCAGGCAGTCCAGTCCCTGGCCGAGGCCAAACACGCTGCGGACGCGCAAGCGAAGGCCACGGACGCCGCCTCCTTCGAGCGAACGCCGATGACCTCCGCGCTCTTCATGAGCGAGCTCGCCAAGGAGTTGCCCGCCGACGCCATCCTCTTTGACGAAGCCCTGACCAACTCCCCGGCCCTCAACCGCTACCTGCCCCCGCACGAGCCCGGCCAGTTCTTCCAGACCCGCGGGGGTTCGCTCGGCGTGGGCTTCCCCGGGGCCATCGGTCTCCAGGTCCTCAATCCCGGCCGCACCGTGATCGGCTTCAGCGGCGACGGCGGCGCGATGTACACCATCCAGGCCCTGTGGAGCGCCGCCCGCCACCGCCTCCCCGCCAAGTTTGTCGTGTGCAACAACGCCTCCTACAAGCTCCTCCAACTGAACATCCAGCAGTGGTGGCAGGAGGCCGGCGTGGCCCCGCACGAGTTCCCCCTCTGTTTCGATCTTTCGAATCCGCCGCTCGGATTCGTAGAGCTGGCCCGCGGCCTGGGCGTGGCCGGCCGCCGGGTGTCCCAACCCGCCGAGGTCGCGCCCGCCATCCGCGAGATGCTCGCCCACCCCGGGCCCTTCCTCCTCGACCTCGTGCTGACCGGCGACGTCCACCCCGAGCACATCGGGGTCAAGTGCGGGCAATGACACCGCTTCTTACTCCTTCCATGAGCACACCCCTGACCCAAAAAGAAATCTCCGAGTTCGCCGCCGCCTGGTATCGCAAACTCGATGTCCACGCCCCGATGGTCGAATGCCTGCCGATGCTGGCCGACCGCGATCTCGAAATGCGCTTTCCCGAGGTTACGATCCGCGGCTGGGCCGGCTTCGAAGGCTGGTTCCAGACGGTCGTGCGCATCTTCTTCGATGAGGTGCACACGGTCAAAAGCGCCAAGGCCAAGATCTCCGGCGAGACCGCCACCGTGAAGGTCGTCGTCCGCTGGGAGGCCAGCCGCTGGAAGGCCCCCGCCGCCACCAGTGAGCGCATCATCGCCGACGCCTTCCAAACCTGGATCGTACGTCGCTCCGCGGCGACCGGGAAGCCCGAGATCGTCACCTACATCGTCGACGGCCTCAAGTACGCCCGCGGCTCCGTCAAACTCTAGCCCACCATCGCCATGGAAAACGTCCCCGACTCCCCGCTCGGCCGCCTCTACCGGGCCCACATCGACTTCATCCTCAAGAAGGACATCCAGTCGCTTCTCGATCAGTACACCGACGACTGCTTGCTAATCAGCAGTTTCCAGAAAAAACCCATCTACTACCGCGGCAAGAAGGAGCTCAATGGGCACATGCAGGGCATCCTCGGGATCGAAGGGCTGCAGACCAGCATCCGCTTCTGGGCCGAAACCGTTAACACCCTCATGGTCACCGAGGACATCACCCTCCAGGCTGGCGGTCAGACCGCCAAGATGATCTTCGCCGACAGCTGGGTGCTGCGCGACGGCAAGATCGCCATCCATTTTGCCGGCATGGTCCAGCACCCCGACGGTTCCCTCGCCTGATTCCGAACGTTCGAGATCCGGTTACGCGACAACTTCAGCTCCCACCGCTGGGCGAAGGTCCGAGGCCACCCTCGGCTCCGCCCCAACTCACCATGAAATACAAACTACTCGGTCGCAGCGGCCTGCGCGTCTCCGACCTCTGCCTGGGTTGCACCACTTTCGGGACCAATTGGGGACCGATCGGAACCGGGCGCGACGAGGCTCGACGCATCTTCGACACCTTCGCCCAGGCCGGCGGCAACTTCCTTGATACATCGAACAAATACCAGGAGGGCCAGTCGGAGGAGCTCACCGGTGAGTTCATCCAGGACAACCGCGATTACTGGGTCGTGGGTACAAAATATTCGCTGGTCGACGGCCTCAAGGACGGTTCCGACCCGAATGCCTCCGGCAACCACCGCAAGAATCTGCTACGCTCCGTCGAGTCCTCGCTCAAACGCCTGCGCACCGACTATATCGACGTGCTCTGGCTGCACATGTGGGACTACACCACCCCGGTGGAGGAGATCATGCGTTCGCTCGACGATCTCGTCCGGTCCGGGAAGGTCCGCTACGTAGGGGCCTCGAACTTCCCCGCCTGGTGGCTGGTGAAGGCCAACGCCCACGCCCGGCACCACGCACTCACCCCGTTCGTCGCGACCCAGATCGAATACGCGCTCACGGAACGCTCCGCCGAGCCCGAGTTCCTCCCCATGTGCCACGAGGAGGACATCGCCCTCTGCGCTTGGTCGCCCCTCGGCGGCGGCATCTGTACTGGAAAGTATAACCGCCCCAATCCCGACCCCGCGGCCTATCGCCGGCTCGAAGAGCACGTCGATCCCGCGCGTCAGGCCTTCTGGCACGCCGCCACGTCCCGCAACCTTCGGATCATGGAGCAGGTGAACGCCGTGGCCGCCCGCATTGGCCGCCCCACGGTGCAGGTTGCCCTGCGCTGGCTCACCCAACAGCTCGTCCCCACGATCCCGATCTTCGCCGCCCATTCCGCCGCCCAGTGCGCCGAGATCATGGGCACGGTCACCTTCACGCTCTCGCCCGAGGAGTGGCGGGCGGTCGAGGCCGCCTCCCGGCCCGCGGTCGCCTCCGTCTGGCCCGAGGTCGGCCCCTATCCGTATCCCATGCTCGAGTTCGGAAGCCCGCGTTTGCCCGGCTTCTACTCGCGCGGCCTGCTCTACGGCCGCAGCGAGTACGTCATCGAAAACCACCGTCGCCCCTTCCATCTCCTTCATCGTCCCGAGGCCTGAGCCCGCCCCGCCCCAAACCAACCATCGCCATGTCCACTCCCTCCGCTTTCGATTATATCATCATCGGCGCCGGCGCCGGCGGCTGCGCCCTCGCCCACCGCCTTTCCGCCGATCCCGCCAACTCCGTGCTCCTGCTCGAAGCCGGAGGCCCGGACAGCAACCCGATTTTCGACACCCCGCGCGATATCATCGCCACCTGGGCTCCGGAGTACGACTACGGCTACGCCACACTGCCCCAGGCGGGGCTCAACGGCCGCTCCGTCAAGATCGGACGCGGCAAGGTTCTCGGCGGCAGCACCAACGTCCACGCCCTCATGCATGTGCGCGGCAATCCGCGCGACTTCGACACCTGGGATTTTCTCGGCGCCGACGGTTGGTCCTTCGCCGACGTGCTCCCCTACTTCAAGCGCAGCGAGGACTGGGAAGGCGGCGCGGATGTGCATCGCGGCGTCGGTGGCCCGCTGAGCGTGCGCTACAACCCCAATCCCACCCCGGTTGCCAAGGCCTTCGTCGCAGGTGCCGGTCAGCTCGGCATGCGCTCGGTCAACCATGACTACAACGGCGCGCTCCAGGAAGGTGCCAGCCTCTACCAGTTGGTGCTCACCCGCGACGGCAAGCGCGCCAGTTCCTCGCAGGCCTACCTGCGTCCGATTCTCAGCCGCCCCAATCTCACGATCCGCACAGGCGTGCTCGTCACCAAGATCGAGATCGAGTCCGGCCGCGCCGTCGCCGTGCGTTGCCGCGCGGCGGGCGCCGAGTCCGTCGTTCGCTGCTCCCGCGAAATCATCGTGGCGGCCGGCGCCTTCGACTCGCCCAAACTGCTCCAGCTCTCCGGTATCGGACCTGCGAACGCCCTGACTAAGCTCGGCATCGCGGTGAAGTCCGACCTCCCGGGCGTCGGCCAGAATCTGATCGACCACATGCTGCTGCCGTTCCTGCAGCACTCCAAGCAACCCCTGCCGTATCCGGAGTTCCTCGGCGAAGCCGGTCTCTTCACCAAAACCCGCGCGGGCATGGAGGCCGCCTCCCCCAACCTGCAGATCAACATCAGCGCCGGCGTCCCCCCGCTGGCGCCGCCCAACCTCGGCGACTTCTTCGGCTTCGTTATGATCATCATCCAGCCGCAAAGCCGCGGCTGGCTCGGCCTGCGTTCCGCCAATCCCGCCGACACTCTCGATTTGCAGCCCAACTATCTGCAGTGCCCGACCGACGTGGACACCTTCGTCGACGGCATCCGTCTCTGCCGCGAGTTGTCCGCCACCCCCGCGATGGCGGAGTTCGCCGGCGGCGCCATCCACCTGCCCGCCTCGGCCACGAAGTCCGAGACAATCGAGTACGTCCGCTCCTGGGCCGGCACCGTCTGGCACCCCGTGGGCACCTGCAAGATGGGCCGAGACGCCCTGGCGGTCGTCGATCCGCAACTGCGCGTCTACGGCGTCGAGGGCCTGCGCGTGGCCGACGCTTCGGTCATGCCCACCATTCCCGCCGGCAACACCGCCGCCGCCTGCATCATGATCGGCGAGAAGGCCGCCGACCTCATCTTGACGGCTCGTCGCTGAACCTTCCCTGCCACCACTTTCCCGACCATGCATACCTCCAACCAACTCAAACGCCTCTCCGCGGCCCTCGGGTGCGCTTGCCTCCTGGTTCTTCCCACACACGCGCAGACCACCGCGGAAGTCACCCCGGAAGGCGACGACTCGTTCTACCTCCGCCTCTCGGCCGGTACCCAACGCCGGGCCCGCGCCTCCGACTCCGCCGGATCCACCACTTTCAAGACCGGTTTCGTGGTCGACGCCGCCCTCGGATACGCGGCCCGCTCGCATCACATCGAAGCGGAGGTCTCCTCCTTCAACAACCGCTGCAACACCACCGACCCCGCCGGCGATGCCATTGGCGTCGAGCCGTCCTCGGGCAACGTTGACGTCGATGCCTTCATGGCCAACTACTCCTACGAGTTCCCGCTCGGCCAGGGCGGGGCCAGCGTCTACCTCGGGGGAGGCCTTGGCCTGCACCGGGTCTCGATCAACGGTCTCACCACTCCGACCCTGCGCACCTTACCGCCAGAGTGGGGTGGCCCGGTGATTGTCTATGCCAAGAGCGACTGGACCAACGCCTACCAGCTTCGCGTCGGGGTGAAGTACAGCCCCACCCCGCGCGTGGACCTGCTCGTTGGATACCGCCGCCTGGAGGGTTCCACCCTCGATATCAACTTGGCCGACGGCAGCACCATCCATCCCGATGCCCGGCTGCAGGCGCTCGAGCTCGCCGTCCACATCAAGTTCTGACCCCTCGCCCTCCACCCTTCGTCATGACACTCCAAGGCAAGAAGATCGGCATCCTCCTCGAGAACGACTACTACGAGCCGGAGATCTGGTATTACAAGTTCCGTTTCGCCGAGGAGGGCGCCGAGGTCGTCTTCCTCAGTAAGCTTTGGGGCCAGCCCGGCCTGGAGTTCAAGGGCCACGAGTATCGCGCCCCCTTCTACTGCGATCACTCGTTCGAGGATCTCACCGACGCCCAACTCGCCGCCTTCGCCGCCATCATCGTGCCCGCCGGCATGGTCTCCGACCGCCTGCGCTGGACGCCCGATGTGAAGGTCCTGCCGCCGGCCGTACAGTTCCTCCAGCGCGCCTTCGCCAACAAGGCCATCCTCAAGGGTATCATCTGCCACGGGATCTGGCTTGTCGCCCCGGCTCCAGAACTGGTGCGCGGCCGCCGGCTCACCACCCACAACAACCTCCACGGCGACGCCGTAAACATGGGTGCCGTCTACGTCGACGAGGATGTGGTCGTCGATGGCGACCTCGTCACCGGTCGCACCGGCGGCCACTGCCACCTCTTCGCCCGGAAGATCATCGAATGCCTCAGCTCCTGATTCCCATGGCCCTCTACGCACACACCGGCCTGACCTGCCGCGACCTCGCCACCACCGAGCGTTTCTACACCCGCCATTTCGGCTTCCGCCGCGCGCGCGTGCTCGATATTGGCGGGGGCAAACAGATCATCTTTCTCAAGAACGAGAATACCTACCTCGAACTCTTCCAGGGCGAGGGCACCGATCCCGCCGGCGTCCCCAAGGCCGACGGCCACAGCTTCCCCGGCTTCCGCCACCTCGCCTTCCAGGTGCCCGATGTCGACGCCTTCGCCCAGACCCTCGGCGCCGAGCTCAAGGTCAACCTCGGGCCGCTCCACTTCGATTCGTTCATCCCGGGCTGGGCCGCCGTCTGGATCCTCGACCCCGACGATCGCGTCGTCGAAGTCTGCCAAGGATACAAAGACGACCCCGCCCCGCCGCCTTTCGCCGGCTGAACCGCCGCCTCCACCACCCTCTCCCTCCCTTCATCGTTACCGCCATTCTTCCCGCCATGTCCACCGCCCCGAACCGTCTCTCCTTCACGTTTTCGGATCTTATCGCCGGATACGTCGTCACCCCCCTCGGCGACAGCCAGAAATTCACCATGCGCACCAGCGATGGGCGCCTCTTCGAGGTGAAGCTCGGAGCCAACCTCTATGCCCAGATGGTACGCAACCTCGGTGAGCCCTGGCAGGACTGCACCGGCCTGATCCGCACCATGCTCGTGGAGGGCCGTTTTATCTACGCCTACGGCATCTTCTACCCCGAGGACGACGCCACCAAGTTCGAGGTCAAGGAGCTCAAGTTCGTGGGCCGCACCGCCTCCGACTACGTCTTCGAGAAGCCCTCCTGGTGGGTCACCCAGATCAACGAACTGGGCGAGTTCTACCTCAACGCCCAGTTCGGCGGCGGTGGCGACAAGATCGATTACAGGAACTACCGCACCAACCTCACCCTTGGCGGCTCGAAGACCACCGACCATCGCCAGGAGACCGATACGATCTCGCGCCTCGTCTACGGCTTCGCCAGCGCCTTCCATCTCACCGGCCGCGAGGACTTCCTGCTGGCCGCCGAACGCGGCACCCAGTACCTGCGCGACCACATGCGCTTCTACGACCGCGACGAGAACATCGTCTACTGGTACCACGGTATCGACCTCAAGGGCGGCGAGGAGCACAAGGTCTTCGCCTCCGAGTTTGGCGACGACTACTACGCCATCCCCGCCTACGAGCAGATCTACGCCCTGGCCGGCCCGGTCCAGACGTACCGCATGACCGGCGACAAGACTATCCTCAAGGATGCCGAGCTCACCATCGAGCTCTTCAAGCGCTTCTTCCGCGACGATAAGCAGGGCGGCTACTTCTCCCACATCGACCCCGTCACCCTCGACCCGCGCGCCGAGAGCCTCGGGCACAACCGCGCCAAGAAGAACTGGAACTCCGTGGGCGACCATGCCCCGGCCTTCCTCATCAATCTCGTGCTGGCGACCGGCCGCAAGGATCTCGCCGATTTCCTTGTCGAGACCGGCGACACCATCGCTGACCGCTTCCCCGACTACGAGAACAGCCCCTTCGTGCAGGAGAAGTTCTTCGAGGACTGGAGCAAGGACCAGACCTGGGGCTGGCAGCAGAATCGCGCCGTCATCGGCCACAATCTCAAGATCGCCTGGAACCTGATGCGCATCAACGCCCTGGCTCCGAAGGACAAGTACGTGGCGCTCGCCCGCAAGATCGCCGACCTCATGCCCTTCGCCGGCGAGGACCGCCAGCGCGGCGGTTGGTACGACGTCGTCGAGCGTGTGCTCGGCCCCGGCGAGAAGTTCCACCGCTACGCCTGGCACGACCGCAAGGCCTGGTGGCAGCAGGAGCAGGCCATCCTCGCCTACCTCATCCTGCACGGCTGCGTCGGTCAGGAGGAATACCTGCGCCACGCCCGCGAGTCGTCCGCCTTCTACAACTCCTACTTCCTCGATCACCAGGACGGCGCGGTCTACTTCAACGTGCTCGCCAACGGTATCCCCTTCCTCATGGGCACCGAGCGGCTCAAGGGCAGCCACTCGATGAGCGGCTACCACTCCTTCGAGCTGGCGTTCCTGGCGGCCACCTACACCAACCTGCTTGTTCGCAAGGTGCCGATGGACTTCTTCTTCATGCCGTATCCGGGCCACCTCGCCGGCAACAAGCTCAACGTCGCCCCGGATCTCCTGCCCAAGGGCTCCATTCGCATCGCCGCCGTCACCGTCGACGGCCAGCCCTACACCGCCTTCGATGCCGAGGCGCTCACCGTCGAGGTGCCCGCCGACGGCCCCCGGCTCAAGTTCAAGGTCACCATCGCTCCGGTACAGAGCGCCGCCACCTCATGAAGATCGATATCGCCCGCCATCCCACGCACGCCATCGTCACCTTCGACGGCGCCATCGACGGCAAGACCGCCCCGGAGGTGCAGGCCGCGCTGGCCCCGGTGCTCGGCGAGTGCTCGGTGCTCGTGCTCGACCTCACCCGCGTGGGCTACATGTCCAGCGCCGGGCTACGCGTGCTCCTGCTGCTGCACCGCCAGCTCACCGCCAAGAAGGGCAAGGCCATCCTGGTCGGGCTCGCCGAGAACCTCACGGAGACGATGCGCATCACCGGCTTCCTCCAATTCTTCGAGACCCACGCCACCCTGGCCGAGGTCAAACTCTGACCGCGCCCCCCACCATGGACACGCGCATCGACGTCTATCCCACCCATGAGATCGCCGGGCTCAAGGCCCGGGCCGGCCGGCCGCTGCCCTTCGGGGCCACGCTGGTGCCCGGCGGCGTGAACTTCTCGATCTTCTCGCGCCACGCTACCGCCTGTGCGCTCGTGCTCTTCCGCAAGGGAGAACCCACCCCGTTCGCGGAGTTGCCCTTCCCGCCCGAGTTCCGCATCGGCGACGTGTTCTGCGTCACCGTTTTCGACCTTGAGGTCGAGGAAATCGAGTACGGGTATCGGATGGACGGCCCCTTCGATCCCGCGCGCGGCCATCGCTTCGACCCGACCAAGATCCTCTCCGATCCGTACGCTCGCCTGCTTTCCGGCCGCAACCAGTGGGGGGTGGAGCCCGACTGGGCCGCGCCGTACCCGCACCGGGCCCGCATCGCCTTCGACGACTTCGACTGGCAGGGCGACCGCCCCGTGGGCACCCCGCTGGCCGACCTCGTCATCTACGAGCTGCATGTGCGTAGCTTCACCCAGCACCCCAGTGCCGGCGTCCGCAATCCCGGCACCTACGCCGGTCTCGCTGAGAAGATTCCCTACCTGAAGGAGCTTGGGGTGAACTGCGTCGAGCTCATGCCGGTGTTCGAGTTCGACGAGTTCGAGAACAGCCGCATCGCCCCCGGCACCGGTGAGCGCCTGCTCAACTACTGGGGCTACAGCACCGTCGGCTTCTTCGCGCCCAAGGCGGGCCTCGCCGCCACCGGCCAGTTCGGCATGCAGATGGACGAGTTCAAGACCCTCGTACGCCAGCTCCACGAGGCCGGCATTGAGGTCATGCTCGATGTCGTCTTCAACCACACCGCCGAGGGCAACGAGCACGGCCCCTACGTGTCCTTCCGCGGCATCGACAACCAGACCTATTACATCCTCACACCCGAGGGCTACTACTACAACTTCAGCGGCTGCGGCAACACCCTCAACTGCAACAACCCGGTCGTGCGCGCTTTCGTGCTCGACTGCCTGCGCTACTGGGCCGCCGAGTATCATATCGACGGGTTCCGCTTCGACCTCGCCTCCATCCTCGGGCGCGACGCCTTCGGCGCCCCTCTGGCCAACCCACCCCTGCTCGAGAGCCTCGCCTACGACCCCATCCTCTCCAAGTGCAAGCTCGTCGCCGAGGCTTGGGACGCCGGCGGCCTCTACCAGGTGGGCTCCTTCCCCGCCTACGGCCGCTGGGCCGAGTGGAACGGCAAGTTCCGCGACGACGTGCGCCAGTTCCTCAAGGGCGACTCCGGCATGGCCGGGGCCATCTCCACGCGCATGCAGGGCTCGCCTGACCTCTACGGCTGGAACGGCCGTGGCCCCACCGCCTCGATCAACTTCATCACCTGCCACGACGGCTTCACCCTGTACGATTCCTTTGCCTACAACGGCAAGCACAACGAGGCCAACGGGGAGCACAACAACGACGGCGGCAACGACAACCACAGCTGGAATTGCGGCTGGGAGGGCGAGAGCACCGACCCCGAGGTCAACGCGCTCCGCCGTCGCCAGATCAAGAATGCTGCCGCCATGCTCCTGCTCGCCCACGGCGTGCCCCTGCTGCTCGCCGGCGATGAGCTCGGCCGCACCCAATACGGCAACAACAACAACTATTGCCACGACACCGATCTCTCCTGGATCGACTGGTCGGCCCGCGCGGCCAACGCCGATCTCTTCCGCTTCTTCAGCCGGATGATCGCCTTCCGCCGCGCCCATCCCGTGCTGCGGCCGCTCCATCACCTCACCGGCCGCATCTCGCCCACCAGCGGGCTGCCGGAGATCTCCTTCCACGGCACCGCCTCCTGGTACGCCGACTTCTCGCCCGGCAGCCGCGTCTTCGCCTACCTGCTCGACGGCACCCAGGCTCGTGACGGCCAAGCCCCCGACAACACCCTCTACATCGCCTTCAACATGCATTGGGACGCCCTCGGCTTCGCCCTGCCGGCCCCTCCATCAGGCAGCCGGTGGCACGTCTTCGCCAACACCGGCGCCACCGCCCCCGACGACGTCTTCGACCCGGGCAGCGAACCGATCCTCTCCGCCCAGGACCACATCCTTGTGGGCGCCCGCTCCGTCGTGATTTTGGTCGCCCGTTAATCCCTTCCCCTCTCCAATCCCTCAACCTCAGTACCCCGTTTCCCATGGCCCTCACCGCCAAGCTCGAAATCGTCAACAACGTGGCCAAGATCGCCCTCACCGGCCGCCTCGACGCCTCCACCGCCAACCAGTTCCGCGAACTCATTGAACAGGCCGCAGCCCAGAAGGTGAAAGCCGCCGCCCTCCTCCTTGGCGACCTCGAATACATGGCCAGCGCCGGCCTGCGTATCCTCGTCTTCGCCCGCCAGAAGATGGGCGTCGCCGTGAAGATCTACGTGGTCGCCCCCCAGGATCTCGTCCGCGAGACCATCGAGATCAGCGGCTTCTCCCAGGCGGTGATCCTCCTACCCGCCTACGACGCCACTGTCATCGAGGGTTGAAGCTTCCCTCCCATGACCCCGCTCGTTCTGCCCGGCCGCCTCGAGTCGCTCGAACAGGTGGCGGAGTTCGTTCACGCAGCCGCCCGTGAGGCGCAGCTCACCGACAAGGTCGCCAACCGCCTGCAGCTCGCCGTCGACGAGGTGGCCACCAACGTCGTCATGCACGCCTACCAGGAAAAGGGCCGCGACGGAGAGCTCTATTTGGCGGCCGACATCGACGCCGGCGCGCTGCGCCTCCACGTCGAAGATACCGGAGAGGCCTACGACCCCACCACCCGCCCCGACCCCACCAACCTCGACGCCCCGCTCGAAGAGCGCGAGATCGGGGGGCTCGGCCTCTTTCTGGCCCGCCGCAGCGTCGACGAGCTACTCTATTCTCGCCGCGGCGACCGCAACCGTATGACCTTTGTGGTCAACCGGCCAGCCCCCGCCTGACCCGCTCCCCCCACCATGCTCGAAATTCTCCCCACCCCTGCCGAAGGCTTCGCCCTCGTCACGCTCCGCGGCGATATCAACAGCGCTAGCGCGCCCCAGGTTGAACAGGCCATCACCGCCGCCCTCGCCGGACAGAACCCGCCGCGTTGCGTGCTCGACCTGAGCGGACTCACCTACACCTCCAGCGCCGGCCTACGCGTCTTCCTCGCCTGCGCCAAACGCATCAAAACCGCCGGTGGCACCTTCGTGCTCTGCGCGGTGCAACCGGCCGTCTACGACGTGCTCGATGTCTCCGGCTTCACCCGGATTCTCACCCTCGCGCCCGACCTCGCCGCCGCCCGCCTCCTCTTTCCCTCCTGACATGCACGCCGTCCCCCACGAAGGCGGAGGCGATCGCGAATCCGCCACCCGGACCGCGGTCGTCGCCGGTGGCATCGATCTTGCCATCACGCTGGCCGCCCTCTTGGCCGCACACTCCGCGGTTATCTTGGCCGACTTCTGCAAGACCTCGCTGGAATTCATGGCGGTGTTGCTTGCTTGGATAACGATTCGGCGCATCCAGCGCGGCGTGAACCACCAGTTCGACTACGGCGTGGGCAAGCTGGAAAACCTCTCCAGCCTCATCGTCGGCCTGCTCATGTTCCTGTGCCTGGTCGTGATCGTCGCCAACGCCGTGCGCTCCCTCCTGCACCCCGCCCATATCAGCGGCGTGGGCGTCTGGATTAGCGGAGTCGCCCAAGTCGTCTATGCCGTGGTCAACTCCCGCCTGTATCTGCAGTCGCGCCGGTTGGGGCGGGAACGCAACTCGCCCCTGCTCACCGCCCAGGCCGGGCTCTTCCTCACCAAGGCGGTCGGCAACGGCTTCATCCTCCTCTCCCTCGCGCTGAGCTCGTTGCTGGGGGCCTACTCCTGGGCACTCTACATCGATCCAGCGGCTTCCCTCATCATCGCCAGTTCGATCCTGTTCGCCGCCCTGGGCATCTTCAAGAACTCCACCCTGGACCTGCTCGACCGCACCCTGGAAGAGAACCAGCAGATCGCCATCCTGCGCTCCCTGGCCAAGCACTTCGAACGCTACGAGGAGTTGCGCGAAATCCGCTCCCGGCGTTCCGGCAGTCAGGTGTTTGTGGAGATCCTGCTCGGCTTCCCCCCGGCGCAACCGGCCGCCGAGGTCGAGGCCGTCGCCCGCGAACTCAAGGCCGACCTGGAAAAGGAGATCACCGGCAGCCGCGTGACCATCGCCATCGCCTAAGCCGGCGGCGCGCCATGGAGACTCATCCATTCCCCCACTCCGCCCTGCCCGCCCCCGAGTGGTGGTCCCGGCCCGGCCTCCAACGCGACCCCGCCGGCGACCTCTGGTTCGCCGAGCATCGCGTCGCCGACCTTGCCGCCTGCCACGGCACCCCGTCCTACTTCTACGGAGGCGATCGGATCGCCGCCAACGTCGCCCGCCTACACGGGCACCTCGCCACCGTGGGCCGGCCCGCGCGCCTGCTCTACGCGATGAAGTCCAATCGCTTCGAGCCCGTCCTGCGCTTCCTGCACAGTCTCGAGGTGGGCCTCGACGTCTGTTCGCCCGGCGAGATCGCCTGGGCGCGCGCCTGCGGCTTCGCCGACCGCGCGCTTTCCTTCACCGCCGGTTCGCTGAGCACGGCCGATTACACCGCCCTCGCCCAGGCCCCCGACGTGTGGGTCAACGCCGACTCCCTCACCGCCCTGCGCCGCCTCGCACAGGTCTCCCCAGGGCGCGAGCTCGGCCTGCGCATCAACCCCGCCGCCGGCCTCGGCTACGCCTCCAATTCGCTCGTACGCTACTCCGGCGCCAAGCCCACCAAGTTCGGCGTGTACCGCGACCGCTTTGCCGAGGCCCTCGCCCTCGCCGGCGAGCTCGGCCTGCGCCTCACCGGTCTGCATTGCCACGCCGGCTGTGGCTTCCTCACTCCGCAACTACCAGCCCTCGACGAGGTGTTCGGCCGTATCGGAGACTTTCTCGACGCCGCGCCCCACATCAACCGCCTCAACCTCGGCGGCGGGCTGGGCATCCCGCTCACCGCGGCCGACGCCCCCCTCGACCTCGACGCCTGGGCCGCGTTGGTCCGCCGCCACTTCGGCCAACGGCAGGCCCTACAGCTCGAATTCGAGCCCGGCGACTACCTCGTCAAGGACGCCGGCCTGCTGCTCACCGAGGTCACCCAGGTCGAGGAAAAGGGCGGACGCACCTTCGTCGGCGTCAACGCCGGCTTCAACGTCCACCCCGAGCCGGCCTTCTACCAGTTGCCCCTTGAACCGGCCCCCGTTCACCGCCGCCCAGGTCCGCTGCAGCCGGTGACCATCGCGGGCAACGTCAACGAGGCCCTCGATCTCTGGGCCTCCGATTTCCCCCTACCCGAGGTCCGGGAGGGCGATACCCTCGCATTTCTCAACGCCGGCGGCTACGGCGCCGCCATGGCCAGCCACCACTGCCTTCGCCACGAAATGAAAGAACACTGGATCCCCCAGCGCGCGACCCTCGCCACCCCGGCCCCCGCGCCCACCCCGGCCGCGCTCAACGAGGCCAACAAGCACGCTTGGGACAGCCTCTACGCCTCTGTGCCCGAACTGGTCTGGGGCCGCGAGCCGCTGCCGTTCCTCGCCTCCTACCGCGACGACTTCCGCCTCTCCCTCCAGTCCCCCTCGCGGCTGCTCGACGCCGGTGCGGGCGAAGGCCGCAACCTGCCCTTCCTGCTCAGCTGCGGGGCCGACGAGACCCACGCAGTCGACGCCTCCCTGCACGCCCTTGCCAAGATGCCCCCGGCCATCGGCGCCCGGGTAAAGGCCCGCCGCGCCGACCTCGGTGCCACCGGCCTGCCCGATTCCAGCATCGACGGCATCACCCTGCTCGACGTTGTGGAGACCCTCCCCGACACCGCCCCGGTGCTGCGCGAACTCTACCGTATCCTTAAACCTGGCGGCTTGCTGCTCTGCAACATCCCCGGCCTGGACGACGGCGTGGCCGGCATCGACATGCAGACCCTCGGCGCCAGCTCCTTCCTGTATCGCGACCGCTATTTCTACGAATTCCACTCTCCCGACCAGGCCGCCGCCCTGCTGCGCTCGGCCGGCTTCGAGATATGCCGGCAGGCGCACACCGAATGGGAAGAGGCCGCGCACCCCGGCTATCGCCCTGAGGACCACCGGCATGTCAGTCTCGTCTTTCTGGTGCGTCGCCCGCCTCTCGCCGCCTGATCCCCCACCGCCCGCATGTCCCCCAGTCTGCACCGGCTCTTCCGGGTTGTCCCCGGTGAAGGCGCGAAGGTGGCCACCTTCGCCCTCTTCGCAGCGCTGTTGCAGTCCGGCGTGGCCGTCGGCATGGCGGCTGCCGATTCGCTCTTTCTAGCCCAGCTCGGCGTCGAGTGGCTCCCAGTCTTCTATCTTTGCATCCCGGTGCTCATGGCCCTCTACGCGCCGGTCTCCGCCGTCCTGCAGGCACGCTTCGGGGTGCATCGCCTCGTCTACGCCACCTTGGGGCTGCTCGTGGCCGGCGGCCTGTGTTTCGGCCTCGGGGCCGAGGTCGCCGGCGACTCCGGCTGGTTCCCCTTCGTGATGAAGCTCTACGTGGGCGTATTGTACATCGCCCTCTACACCCTGTTCTGGAATTTCGCCGACGACTACTTCAGCATCCTCGACAGCAAGCGCCTCTACGGCCTCATCGCCGCCGGCGGGGCCGGCGGGGCCATGTGCGGCGCCGCGCTGGTCGGCTGGTTCATCGCCTTCCTGCCGCCAGCCCGGATGTTTCTAGTTTGGGCCGCGCTGGCGGCCGCCGCCGTCCCGGTCTTCGTGATGCTGGCCCGGCGGTTTCCGCGCATCGAGGTCGATGCGGCGGATACCGACGACGACGCCATCCATCCCGGCCGTCTGCTGCGCGTCATCCTGGGCACCTTCCGCTCGTCTCGTTTCGCCCTCGCCATCACCGCGATCTGCTTCTGCGCCGCCACCCTTACCGGGGTGATGGAGTACCTCTCATTGGGCATCCTGGCGGAGGGCAAATCGGCCGCCGAGCTCGCCGGGCTGCTGGGCCGGCTCCACGCCGTGGCCAATGCAGTCACCCTCGTGGTGAATCTGGTGCTGTTCAATCGCATCGTCGGCCGCTTGGGCGTCAACAATACCGCGCTCATCCTCCCTCTCGCCTATCTCGCCGTCTTCGTCGTGCTCTACTTGAAGTCCGGGGTGGCCGCCGCTCTTGTGGCGTTCTTTGTCTACCAAAGCCTTCTCCTCTCGGTTGAATACAACAACATCAACCTCCTGTTCAACGCCCTGCCCGCATTGGTGAAACGGCAGTTGCGCACCTTCATCGAGGCCATGGGCGAACCCTTGGCCACGGCCCTGGCCGGCGTCTTCCTGCTCACCTGGGCCTCCAGCTTGGGCCACGGCAACCTCGCCCTCTGCGGCCTGCTCGCCTCCATCGTCGCCGTCGCCCTCGCCCTGCTCGTGCGTCACGACTACGTGAAGGCCCTCTCCGTCAACCTGCGCCGCGACTGGCTCGACTTCGCCCTGCCCGGTCGCCGTTGGCGCGAACAGGTCACCGACGCCGATCGCCAGCTCTTCCGCCAGAAGGCCCTCACAAGCGCCAGCCGGCCCGAACGCGCGCTGGCCGTGGATCTGCTCGGCTACGTCGACGATCCCCAGGCCTGTTCCGCCCTGCTCCAGATTGTCAGCACCGCACGCCCCGCCGAAGCCGAGCGCCTCCGGCCCGCGATCCGCCGCATGATCCAGGGCGGCGACACCGCCACCATCGCCCAGACCCTGCTCTGGCTTGAGAGCGACGATGGCCCCGAGGAACCCGAGTTGCTCGACGAATTCACCGCCGCCGGCGTCATGCCCCTGCGCCATCTCCACCACTGGCGTACTTCCCAGCACCCCTCGCGCATCGCCATGTCCGCGGTAGCCCGCTGGTACAGTTCGCGCATCGAGGACACCCGCAGCGCCCTCACCGATGTCGCCAACCTGCTCCAGGGAGATCCCACCACACGCCGCTGGGGGGTGCGCGCCCTGGGCACCTTCCGGCATTCCCACCACGCCCGCGAACTGCTGCGTTTCCTCGACGACCCCGACCGCGAGCTGCGCATCGAGACGCTGCGGGCGCTGCACCGGATGGCCGGCCCGGATTCCGGCGCCGTGCTCGAGCGCCTGCTCGCCTACGTGGCCGAGGCCACCGCCGACGAGCGCAGCCTGGTGCTTGGAATCGCCGCCCGCATCGGCGACGAGGGCGCGGTCGCCCCCCTATTGCGGGCAGCCGAATACTTCTCCTCGGCCGAGAGCCACCAACTGGAGGAGTTCATCCTCGGGCTCGGGCTCAAGACCGTCCCCGGCCTCATCCACCTCCTGCGCGACCCGTCCGCCACCTGCCGCTCCCGCGCCCTCGCCGCCCGGGCCCTTGCCAGGCTGGCCCTGCCGGAGCTCGAGCTCATCGTCGACGAGCTCATCGACCGCAGCCTTGAACACGCGCAAACGGTCACCGCCGCCGGCCGCACCTTCGCCCACCAGCCCGCCACCAGTGGCAACGGCCTGATGGTGCTCGTCCGCTTCTACCACGACTCCGCCGCCGACTTGCTGGATTTTGTCCTGCAACTACTCAGCCTCACCGGCCGCCTCCCCGACTTCGACCTGATCCGCGCCTCGCTCTCCTTCGCCAATCCCAAGGATCGGGCCAACGCCATCGAGACCATCGCCCAGAGCAGCCCCCGCGCCCTCTTCGAACGGCTGCGCCCACTGATCGAGGGCCGCGGCCTCCGCCACGTCCACGAGACCGGCCCCTGCGAGCCGCTGCCCGCCGCCCTGCAACGGGCCTCCTCCAGCGACCACCCGGTGGAGTGCGCCGCCGCCCTGCTGGCGGCCCACGAGCTCCAGTTGCCGCAAAGTCGCGACTGGCTGCATCAAAGCATGGCCCGCAGCTCCTCCGCGCGCACCACCGCCTGGTTGCAGGACCTCTGGCCGCGTTTCCATTCCGCCACCACCGGAGCGTTGCATCCGGTCGAACGCATTGCCGCCCTCGCCCGCAGCAGCGTCTTCGACGGCGCCCGCATCGACGCCCTCGACTTCCTGGCCTCCCGCGCCTCCGAACGCGCGCTGCCCGACCAGACCCTACTCTTCTCCGCGGAACGTCCGGCCGACGAGCTTTTCGTCCTCGCCACCGGCACCATCGAGCTCAGCCAAAGGGGGCGTAGTCGCCTGCTTACCACGGGGGACTATCTCAACGAACGCGTGCTCATGGGCTCGATCCAGCGCGCCGAGTCCGCCCACTCCCGCGGCTGCGTCGTGCTCGGTCTCACCGGCGCCACCGTCGCCGGCGCCATCGAGATCTTCCCCTCGCTCGGGATCAGCCTTTTCCGGGTCAAGACCGCCCGAGCGCTGCCATGAAACCCGCCCTCTCCCTGCGAACCCTCATCCTGCGGGCACTCATCCCGCTGCTGCTGGTGCTCACTGTCGGCTGGGGCTGGCTCGTGTATTCTTCCGCCCACCGCACCATTCTCGCCGGCTTCGATCGCAAGCTGCTCGCGCTGGCCGGCGGCACCACCGCCTTCATCGATGCCGACGCCCATGCCGCCTACCAGCGCCGCCGCACCCTCTCGGCCTTCTGCAGCGGTCCCGACGGCCAGCTCATCGGCCGCGATGCCGATACAGGCGAGTTGGTCTCCGTCGACCCCGACAACGGCGGCGCCCGCCTCTTGGCGTTTCAGCCCTCGGGGCCGGTCCGCTCGCTGGCCTACTCCAACACGCTGGGCCAACTACTCGCACTCTCCGCCGCCGGCGACCTGCTGGAGCGCTTCACCTTCCTTCCCGCCAATACGCTCACCGCGGTAGCGCTGTCGGCCAAGCTCGACGGCGTCTTCGTCGATGGGGCTTCCGTCAAGGGCTGGTCCGGGACTCAGCTCCTCCAGGTCGAGCCCTCCACCGGCGCTTGCACCGCGCTGCCAACCGTCCTGCCGGTCCCCGTCGCCGCCCTTTGCCGACCGCCGGCCTTCGACGGTTTTGTCGGCCTCTCCGCCGATTGCACCGCCGTGCTGCGCATCGATCGCCAGGGCAAACTGCTCACCACCACCGCCCTCGACCTCGGCGCCGACTCGCCCCGCCCCGCCCCGCACACCCTGGCCGCCTCGGGCGAATCCCTCTTCCTCGCCGGCGCAGCGCTCACCACCCTCGACCCGGCCACCGGCCAGCTCGACTCGGCCCGCGCCGCAACGGGCTACCTCGACGACCAATCGGCGTTCTACTTCAACTACCGGGTGCCGTTTATCGCCATCCGCGAGGCCGCGCACCTTACCTTCCTCTATACCTATGTTTACGCCGGCGACGACAGGATCTACTACGTGCTCGACGGCACCGTCGGTGAGAAACATTCCCTGCCCGGCGCCGACGACCGCATCCCCAACCAGGAGTCCATCGATGGCGCCCAACGCGCCCAGTTTCTCGGCCGCCCATGGGTCTCCCCATTGCAACACTGGGAGCAATGGGGCCTGCTCAAGACATCGTCCTTCCCCATCCCCGACGCCGACGGCCGTACCGTGGCCCTGGCAGGGGCCGATGTGGACATCACCATCGTCCGGGAGAAAACCCGCTGGGCGATGGCCGCCGTCTCTTTCGTCGGTGTGGGCTCGTTGCTCGCCGCACTGCTCGTCTCGCTGCTGATCACCCGCAGCCTCACCCGGCCCTTGCGCGAGGTGAAAGAGTCCGCCCTGCGCATCGCCGCCGGCTACTACCGCACCGCAGTGGCTACCGGCGGCCACCGCGAAACCGCCCGGCTGGCCGGGCTACTCAACCTCCTGAGCGAACGCCTCGAGGAGGAAGTGCGCCGCTCGCACTCCTTCCAATCGAGCCTGCACGCGCGCCGCCGCCAGACCACGCTGGCCCGCGCGCTCGAGGACCTCGCCGTGCGCGGCACCGTCCCGGACAATGCCACCTCCGTCCCGGCCCGCCAAGCCTCCGGCAACTGCTGGCGCGGCCTCGACGGCCTCTTCTGGCAGGGCCCGGTGGTGGCCGACGCCGTCTCCGCCTCCTGCCTACGCGCCCGCCTTGCCTGCCTGGCCCGCAGCCTGCTGGCCTCGGCCCTCCCCCCGCAGGACTCCCCCGGGGCCTTGCTCGCCAGTGCCCCCCAGCTCTTCGCCTGTGCCCGCTGGCATACCGCCACCCGCCGGCTGCTCTACGCCACCCGCCGGCCCAGCCGCCTGCTCATCGGCGCCAGCGTCCAAATCGTCGACGGCCACGGCGCCATCGAACTGGCCACCGACGCATCCTTCAGCTGGATTGACGAGGTCCCGCCAGCCGCAAGCAACGGAGGTCCGCCGCCATGACCCTCGCCGAGAAAATCTTCGCGCTCCACGCGGTGTTCCCATTCTCCCAGCTCCAACCCGAGGAGTTGCTGATCGTGGCCACCGCGTTCTCCCCGCGGCGCTACGATCCCGGCCACGTCATCTGCCCGGTCGGCGAGTCCTTGACTCGCCTCTACGTGCGGGTGGCCGGCGATCTTGTCGATGAACGCGGCACGCCCTTGGCCCCGGTGGTGGGCACTCCCTCGCTGCTCATCGGGCAGCACGCCCGCTTCACCATCTCCGCCGGGCCGGAGGGCTACCACGCCCTGCTGCTGCCCCGGGGCAAGCTCTTCACCGTGATCAACGAGTGCCCCATCCTGCTCACCGGCTTCTTCCAGATTCCGCTGCTGGGCATCGACTACGCCTGCGCTCCTGCGCCATGACCCTGAGGCTGCGCTATCATCTTTTGTTTGTCTCGCTGTTTGCGGCGCTCGCACTCGGCAACGTGGCGTTGTATCGCTCCATCGAGCGCGCTGAGACGGCCTGGGGACTCGCCGAGCAGAGCAAGGGCTACGCGATCTGCCTGTCGGTCTTTCTTGGTCGCGAAAAAGCGCTCACCCCCGAGGTGATGGAACGCCTGCAGCCCGCCCTGCTCCGCCTAAGCACCACCGGTGGCCTGGGCCTGCAGTACTTCGAGGTGGGCAGTTCCCCCAGCCAGGCCCGGCCCCTGCTCGATCGTGCCGATCTCCCCGTGCCGCCACCTCCCGCCGCCGACGTCCTGGCCGAAATCGAGCACTCCCCCGCAGCTTCGCGCTTCCTGGGCACTCCCTCCGCCGATCACGACCTCAACTACGGTTACGCCGCCATCCGCAGCCCCGGTGGCGAACTGCGGGCGGTCGTGGGCGTCGCGGCCCGCGACACCGTCATGCGCACCCGGATGCTCGAAGTCTGGCACACCAGCGCCCTGTTCTGCGCCCTGGCCCTCGTCACCGGGCTTGCCGCGGCCGAGAGCCTCACCCGCTTCACCCGCAGGAGCATTGCCCGGCTGGAAGCCGATGCCACAGCTCTCGCCCACGGCGAATACGCAGGAACCTGGGAACCTCTCCGCGTCGCCGAGCTCAACGATCTGGGCAACACACTGCAGAACATCGCCGACATCCTTCAGGAGGGCATCCGCCAAACTCGCCGCCGTTTCGTGCAGGCCGAGCTCCTGCCGCGCCAGGAGGACACCGCGGCCGACTGCCAAGACCTCTGCGATGCCGCGCCGCCGCCGGCCGGCACCGGCCCCCACGTCATCGTCCGGCGGATTAACCGCGGCCATCCCGAGGACTTCTGGGGCGTGCGCAGCGGCGCCACCGGTTGGTGCGTGGCGGCCGGTCGCCTCGTCGTACCGCCCCAGGAAACGGACCTGCTGGAGCGGGTCGTACGCGCCAACTCCGCCCGCGATTTCTTCCTGGGCGCCTGCCTCGCCGCGTCGCCGCCCGCCGATCCCTGGCTGCAACTCTCCGCCGTGATCCCTTGCGCGCGAGGAGAACACGTGGGGGGCCTCGCCGCTGGCGGGCGCCACCACGGCCAGTTCCCCTCCTCCGCTGATACGGCGCCCGCCGGCTCCCGCGATGTGGTCGGCACCCTCGATGCCGGCTCACTGCGCATCGCCCGCGACTACCTCCGCCAGTTCCCCGACCAGCCCCTCGCCGCGGCGGCCGACAAACTCTCCACCATTCTTTCCGTCCACGACCGCGGCCTCCTCGTCCTCTACGAAATCGCTCCCTCGCCATGAAGAGCAACGAATCCCCCTCCCACGCGCCTTCGGCGGCGTCGATCCGCTTCAGCCTCCGCTTCAAGATCCTGCTCGCACTAACCATCTTCAACACCCTCGCCATCGCCGTCTTCACCGTCGACCGCTGGTCGGCCGAGAAGCAGCGCATCATGGAAGGGCTGCGCCACCGGCTCGATACCAGCGCCCGGGCGCTGCCGGAGATGCTGCCGGACGGCTACCTCGATCGCGCCAACACCCCTGCCGCCATCGCCGAAACCGAGTACCGCCCCCTCGTGAACAAACTCTCGGACTTCTGCAACGCCACCGGCATCCGATACCTCTATACCTACACACGCCACGACGGCGCCTTCTTTTGCACCTCCTCCAACGGCACACCCGAGGAGCTCAAGACTGACACCCACACCCGCTACTGGGACCGGTACGACACTGCCCCCGCGGCGCTCTTCGAGGCCTGGGACACAAACACCGGAGTGTACAAGGAAGTATCCGACACCTGGGGCCGCAGCTACACCCTGTTTCTTCCCCTCACCACCAAGTCGGGGTCCCGCTTCATCGCCGGTTCCGATCTGCCGATCGACTTCGTCGAGGCGATCCTCACCCAGTCGCTTCGCCGCACCCTCTCCATCGGCGGATGCAGCTTCCCGCTCTTCTTCGCCATCAGCTTTTGGGCCAGCACCCGCTTCTGCCGCCATATCCGCTGGCTGGCCACCTACACCCACGAGCTCAGCGACTCGAATTTTGAGGCCCGCCCCGATTCCCCGCTCAGCCGGAAGATCCACCTGTTGCCGGCCACCCGCGCCGACGAGATCGGCCAGTTGGCCTCCTCCTTCCTCTCCATGGAGGCTCGCCTCCTGTCCTATCTCCGTGAGCTCACCGAGACCACCGCGGCCAAGGAGCGCATCCAGGGCGAGCTGCGCATCGCCGGAGAGATCCAGGCCAGCATGCTCCCCCAGGAGTATTCCGCCCCTTCCGACCGCAAGCGCGTCGACGTTTTCGCCTCGATGAAACCCGCCAAGGAGGCCGGCGGCGACCTCTACGACCTCATCCACCTCGACGACGACCACCTTCTCTTCGTCATTGCCGACGTCTCCGATAAGGGAATGCCCGCGGCCCTCTTCACGGCCGCCGCCGTCACCATCCTGCGCGCCCGCGCCACCGTCCAAATGGTGGACACTCCCGAGATCCTGCTCGCCCAGATCAACGAGCAGCTCATTCGCCAGAATTCGATGTACCAGTTCGTCACCACCTTCCTTGGCGTGCTCGACCTGACCACCGGCCTGGTGACCTACGCCGACGGCGGGCACAACCGCCCCTACCATCGCCCGCTCGGCCAACCAGCCCGCATGCTGCCACGCGGCGGCGGAATCGCGCTCGGGGTGATGCCGGAGGCCGTCTTCACCCGCCACACCGTCCAGCTCAAGCCAGGCGAGACGCTGTTCCTCTACACCGACGGCGTCACCGAGGCCATCGCCGCCAACGACTCGTTCTACGGCGAGCCCCGCCTCGAGACGCTGCTTACCCGGATGGCGCCCGACGCCACCGCCCACCAGTGGGTGACCGCCGTCACCGAGGATGTTGCCACCTTCTCCAAGGGCCATTTCCAGGCCGACGACATCACCGTGCTCTCCATCCGCTATCTGGGATGAATCCGCTTTCCGAAACACCGGCCCCCGGCCGCCCGGCGGATCCACAGGACGACTCCCTGCTGATCCTTGCCGCCGGCGGGGACGAGGGCCTCCTGGCGAAGATGAGGCAGCGGCATGCGGCCGGGGAACCAGCGCCCTATGTCGCCGGCTTCCTCCTGTTTCGGGGCCACCGATTCACCATGGACCACCGCGCCTACATCACCGATCCCGAGCTCACCCATCTTGTCGATGCGGTGGCCTCGGCCGGTACGAGCCTCGCCGCGCAGCTCAGGCGCCCACTCCGCCTGCTCGAGTTCGGCATCGGCGCGGGAACCCTCTCGCTGTCGCTGAAGATCGAACACCCGGAGTGGTCCTTCACCGGACTCGATATCGACCCACCCGCCCTGGCCTTAGCCAGGACCAATGCTGCGGCCCACGGCGTGGCGCTCGAGCTTTTGGAGAGCGATTTTCTCTCCGCCTGGCCGGCGGCGGCCGAGCCCCCCGATCTGCTCTTCGGCGACCCACCCTGGGGTGGCCCCACCGATCTCTACGACGAGACGCGCGACGGCCACTACTACGACCAGATGCCCGCCCTTTCCGCCTATCCCGGCGGCACGAGCCCCTGCGGCATCCACGACGAGCTCATCCGCCGGTTGTGCGCGCTGGGCTGGCCCTCCGCCTTGATCCTCAACTACGGAGTGCTGCCCGCGGCAGTGATCGAACGCTCTGCGGCCCCGCTGGCAGAGTGGCGGGTGGTCCACCCGCGCCCCGATATCTCGGTGCTCCTGGGCTGTGCCCGGGCGTAGCGACGTCAGCGGGAACGCCGTCCGCAGATCTGCGGCTTCTTCTCCGGGACATGGAACCTCGAATTCACACCGATGGACGCGGCTAGAGCATGCGGCCGGAGGCGGCTGTCCCAATCGTGGCACGCAGAAAAACTCCAATGATCGCGGACACCTTCCCCGACGACGGCGTGCGGCACCGGCGAAGTCCGGACATCACAAGAGCGTAACCGCCGTCAAATGGATCAATCGCGTCCCCCCGCGGCTGGAGGCTCGCTGGCGAAACCCTCCGTCGCCTCACGTCGCAGCACCGCCGCGGCGACCAACGCCACGATCGTACCCAGGACAACACTGCCGACCAACGCCCCCACCGCCTGTACCACCGGGCTGAGGGTGATGTTCAGCATGTTTTCCGCCATCGCATAGCCCTCTGCCGGTATCCCGCCTTTGGCGCGCAGTTGGGCCATTTGATTAGCCACCATGGCCTCCTTGAAGCCGGGATTGATGGCTAAGCCATAGAGCAACAGGAACGCCGCGCTGCCCAACCCCTGCCAGAGCCCGATGAGCGTCCCTCCGCCCACGCCCCGACCATAGCTCATGGCTTTGTTCGGGGAGGCTTCGCGCCAGGCGCGCAGGCCCAGCACGATCACCGCAACCCCGAGTCCAAAGCCGAAAACGCCGAGAGGCACCGATACCTTCCAATCGTTGAGCAGGTGGGCGCGCTCACCGTGGAAACCGAGAAAGAACAACACCAGCGTTTGCAGCGCCCCCAACAGCGCGCCCGCCAGCCCATATGTCGCATAGGTTTTCATCTGGGCCGCTACGTACCCGATTCGTTGCCACATGGCAATCCCTACCCCTGCGTGGACCTAAAGGAAGCGGCGTGTCGCATCGCCCCCTCGCCTCCTGCTGCTCTCCAGCTCGTCGCGGCTTTCACCGGAATCCGTTGAGCGCTTTCGGCTAACCTCGGGGCTTCGAAAGGCGGGGGCTCGAAACCAGCACCGGGGCGGCCGGACAAAAAAACCAGCAACCGGGTTTTACGTGGAAAGCCCCCGCAGGGTTGGCCCCTCTTGGCCTCTGCGGCGACCATGCGCATGCCACTTCGCTAGCCAACATCCCCTCCCTTGCCGCCGGTCGCCCGGCTGTAACGCACGTTGCCTCAATGGACCGCGGCCGCTCAGCTTCTTGGGCGTGCCCGCCCCATCGCCGACGCCGCCATACCCTTCTCCCGTGAAACAAGCCACTCCCGACTCCCCCCGCAGCTCCATATTTGATGTCCGCTCCCACGGAGCCAAGGGCGACGGCTTCACCCTCGACACTGCCGCCATTAATCGGGCGATCGCTGCCGCCCATGCCGCCGGCGGCGGTACGGTGGTGTTTCCGGCCGGCGACTACCTCAGCCACTCCCTCCGGCTGCAGAGCCGCATCACCCTCGCGCTCGATTCCGGAGCGACCCTCATCGCCGCCGAACCGCCGCCCGCGGGCGAAGCCGGCGGCTACGACGCCCCCGAGGAGGCCGCGCCCAACGTGTACCAGGACTTCGGCCACTCGCGCTTCCGCAACAGCCTCATCTGGGGCGAAGACCTTGATGGCGTCGTCATCCGCGGCCCCGGGCGGATTTTCGGCCGGGGGCTCAGTCGGGGCAACGGCCGGGTGGCCCTCCCCGTCGGCGTCGTCGGCCCACAGCCTCCAGGCCACCTGCCCGATGTGCTCGAGGCCGACGGCCCGGTCGAGGGCATCGCCGTGGCGGCAGCCCCGGGCCCGTTCGGCTATCCTCATGGTCGCGACGTGCTGCCGTCGGGCGTGGGCAACAAAGCCATCGCGCTGCGTGGTTGCCGCAACGTGACCGTACGCGATCTCACCATCCTGCACGGCGGCCACTTCGCCATCCTCGCGACAGCCTGCGACAACCTCACCATCGACAATCTCCTGATCGACACCAACCGCGACGGCATCGACATCGATGCCTGCTGCAATGTGCGCATCTCCAAGTGCTCGGTGAATTCGCCCTGGGATGACGGCATCTGCATCAAGTCCTCCTTCGGGGCGGGCGTGCTGCGCCCAGTGGAGAACGTGACGATCAGCGACTGCTACGTCAGCGGCTTCGAGGAAGGCACGTTGTACGACGGGCGGCGTTCGCGCGTCATCCGCCACCGCGGCGGGCCGATCGGCCGCATCAAGCTGGGCACAGAAGGCAGCGGCGGCTACCGCAACATCGCGATCACCAACTGCGTCTTCGAGTTCTGCCGCGGCTTGGCGCTTGAGCAGGTGGACGGAGGATTGATGGAGGACATCGTGGTCTCCAACCTAACGATGCGCGAGGTGATGAACGCCCCCATTTTTGTCCGGCTCGGGGCCCGCCTGCGAGCGCCCGGGATCACCGAGCCGGGCTCGGCGCGGCGAATCGCGATCAACAACGTCGTCGCCTACGACGTGGCCCCGGAGCAGGGCATCTTCATTGCCGGCCTCGAGGACCATCCGGTGGTCGACCTCTGGCTGACCGACATCCATCTGTATTCCCGTGGCGGCGGCACCGCGGCCGACGCCGCCCGGACGGTGCCCGAGATGCCCACCGACTACCCTGAACCGATGCTGTTCGGCACCCTGCCCTCGTGGGGGCTCTTCGCGCGCCACGTCAGCGGCCTCGCCGTGTGCAATGTGACGATGCAACTGCTCGCTCCCGACGAACGCCCGGCGCTGTGGCTGGAAAATGCAGTGGCGGCGGAATTCTCCGGAGTCCGGTTGCGGCCGGTCGCCACGCCGAGGGACTGGGTGTTGGAACGCGCCACCGCCTTACGCGTGAGCGACAGTGACGGCTTCAACGGCGCGGATGCCGTCTTCCAAACCAGATCCATCCGTCCGGCATAGAACTCCCAGCAGTGAGGCCCGCGCCGGCCCGAAACTGAGCGCGAGCAATCACGCCATCATCCACCAGTCTGCCGGCTTCACGGCAGAGACTGCAGCCCTTCCGCGCGAATCGTCCACGTGGCGTCTGCGGGAAACCCGGGATGAGGCGCTTCGCAACCGGCCCAGCCGGCGACCATGAGCGCAACGGCGGAAAGAAACGCGCCGTTGGCCGGAAGATAGACCGCGATCTCGCGCCGGCCCTTGGATTGGTCCCGCCGCGCCTCGTCCCCGCCCTGCGGACAGTGCCCATTCGAGGTGTATCGGTTGTTCGGCCCTTCGCGCATCAGCACCTCCACGGCGACCTCCGGCCGACCAAGACGGGTCGCGGTCATCGCGATCATCGGATAGTCCCACCCCCAGATCTTGGTCTTCCAGTCCCACTGCGCGAGTACCGCGTCGAGGGTGCGGTCCATCGTCGCACGATCCACCGAGGGCGTGGCCGGCAGGAAGCCGAGGGCCATCAACATCTCCGGGTGATCGTGCCGACTGGCGAGAGTATCCCAAGTGTCGGGGCTCGATTCGAGCGCGACATACTTCCCGTCCTTCTGGGGCAGCCGCGGGAGATGGGCGATGATCGCGTCCCACTCGCCCTTGCGCCCGAGACCGGAGCGCACGCGCCAACGCTGGGCGGTATCGAGCGCCCAACGCCAGTAGGCCAGCTCGAAGGCCGGATTCCGGCTCGTCGCCGGATCATGGATTTCCTGGGCGATCCAGAGCGGCGGACCGAGGACGTATTCCCCGCGTTCCGGGTCGAAGACGAGCATCGACGCCAGGCACTCCGCCGTCTCCAGCACGAGGTCGCGATACGCCGCGAGATTCTCGGCCGAAGGGGATTGGCGCAGGATCAGGTCGGCGAGATAGATCGGATGCGGCTGATTCCAAACGATGAGCGGATTGCCCCCTGGACTCTCGCGGCCGTCGGGGCCGACCATCTTCGCCCACCGCGCGCCGCTCAATCCGCGAGTGGTGGCCAACGTGCGCGCCTCGGGCAGCCGGGCCACAAACCAGTCGAGGCTACGCTTGGCCAGCTCCGGCTGGCCCCAGAGGACAAAATGCGCCGCATGCCACCAAAGCATCTCGGTGTGGTGCTTGCCGTACCACGTATTGCAGGTCAGCCCGCTTTCCTGCGGGGGGACATCACCCACGCACTGCACGGCGGTGAGATAGCGCGAAAGCACGATCCGCTCCTCCACCTTCGGCGCGAGCGGGTTGGTGCTGCCGGTGAAGTCGACCGCCGCTCCACCGCGCCAGAAGCGCTGCCAAGCGTCGGCACTCGCGGCAAGTATGGCGGCTGAATCGGGCGTTGTTCCGGGCGCAGCTGACACAAACGAAACCGTGAACTCCACGCTTCCCGCCTGCCCATCTGCGCTCAGGGTGAAGGCATGGGGCCCAACTCGACGCACCTGGCCGCCGAGCGCAACGTGGTACTGGGTTCCTGCGACTGACCGCGTCACCAGCGAATGATCGGTCGTGCCGGAAAGGATCGACTCGTGCGTTTCCGGCCGGCTCCAATCCAGCGCCGGCGTGTTCTTCACGCTCGGATCGTGGCCGCGCGGGAAGTCCAGCCGCACGCGGAGCTTCCCTTGCCGAACCAATTCGGACTCAAGACGCAGCCCGAGGGCATCGACCTGCGGGTGGCAGGCGGTGGTCACCGTGACCGGCACGCCGCCGAGCTTGAAGCGACTGGTGATAATGCCGGTCCACAGATCAAGCTGCTGCTCCGGTTCCAGAATATCCTCCGGGGCCAGCGCCGTGCCGTCGGGTTTGTCCCATTCCAACGTTAGCTGGCCCAGCGGTTGCAGCCGTGGATTCCTGCGCAACCAGTCCCCGGCCGGCGTGCCGGAGCGCGTCGGGTAGCCGACCACGCGCCCGTCCGCTTGGGTGTAGTCCTGGTTGGCGTCGGCCAAGGTGTAGCCCTGAGGGTTCGGATCGGTGACCCAACACCAGCGCGCGAGGGTCTCCAGCGGAATACCACGTTGCCAGTAGAGCTCCCCGAAAGTCTGCAGCCCGGTGACGTCCACCGTGAACGCGAACCCTCCATTGCCCACGGTGAGCGGCGCCGTGGGGTCGACCGAACGCACCACCGGATTGTGCCGGCGCACGAGCGCCTCGCGGTCGATCGGCGTCGCCTCCGGCATCGCGACAGACAAGGCCTCGAGCCGTGGGTGAAACGAAAGTAGTCGAAGTCCGCCGAGCCGCCGCCGGGCCCATAACAGAAGAGCGCGAGGCGCGCGCCCTTCCATTGGCTGAACTTCAGCGGGATCGCAGTGCCGGTATCCGTGAACTCCGTGCCATCGACGCTGTACGCCAACCGGGCCTCGGCGCCGTGATACGCTCCGCGCAACCAGACGCTGGACGCGTCGAGGGCCGGCCCGATGGACCCGTCTCTGATGATCCGCAGTGTCCCGCCCTCGCGGCACACGCCCATGGTGCCGAATACCTTGCCGCTCATGAACGCCAGGCCGGCCTGCTGCCCTTCGGTGAGGCGGTCCGCATCGACCTTGATCTCAACCGTTCCCGACTGGCCCCAAAGCTTCTGGGTAAGCGTATTGCGAGCCAGCGCCAACTCCCCGGCCGCTTGCCCACGCAGGCGTAGCCAGCCGGGGCGCTCCGTGAGCGAGCAGGCGTCGGAAGTGGGATTGTGATTCCATTGCCATTGGGGCGACAGCGCCGGAGTGTCGAACGCGTCGCTGGTCTGTGGATGGGCGATCGGCTCGTTTGCACCGACCACCGGCTTTCTGCCGCTGAGGACCGGACGTCCGTTCTCGCCGAAGACAGGCCAGCCGTCCTGCCAGCGGACCGGCTGCAGATGGCAGACCCGGCCAAGGTGCCCGCTCGATTTGAAGCCGATGAACCAAGACTCGCCGCTCTCGAGTTCCACGATGCCGCCCTGATGCGGGCCGCCGTCGGGCACGACCACGCGGCGCTCGTAGGGACCATAAAGACTGCGCGAGCGCAGGACCGACTGGCCTCCGCGTTCCACTCCGCCCTCGGGCAGCGAGAGGTAGTACCAGCCCTCGCGCTTAAAGAGCTTGGGACCCTCGGCCACCGGGCCGCGGTAAATCTCAACCCCATCGTCAAGCAACCGCGTGCCGTCCGCGCTCATCCGGTGCAGGAACAGCGGACCGGCCCCAAGCCGCCCACGCACCAGATAGGCCTGGCCGTCGTCGTCCCAGAACGGGCACGGATCCTCCCACTGGTCGACGGCCTTCACGGTGATCCGCTCGGACCACGGGCCCGCCGGATCACGCGCGGTCCAGAGAAACAAGCCTTCGTGGGGTGTGCAGACGTAGAGGAAGAAGCGGCCGTCGTGGTAGCGCAGCGTCGGCGCCCACGTGCCCTCACCGTAGCCAGTCATCTCATCGTATTTCGCTGCCGACGGCAGCCGATCGAAGACGCGGGTGATGACCTGCCAGTTCACCAGATCCCGCGAGTGCAGGATCTGGATGCCCATGAAATGGAACTCCGAGGCGACCAGGTAGAAGTCATCGCCCACACGGATCACATCCGGGTCCGAGTAGTCGGCCGGCAGGACTGGATTGCGAAAGCCGCCATCGCCCTGATCGCCCCAGGACAGCACCGGCTCCGCTCCACCAAACGGTAGAATCGACAGGGCGAAGATCAGAGCGAGGAGATCGCGCATGTTCACCGGAATAGACTTCGCTCACAACGGCGCAACATAGCCATCACGCCCGCCGAGCTTGTCACGATGGCGCTTCACCATGATCACACCGAACCAGGCGGCCCCATAGAGGGCGGCCATCATGAGGTTGACGAGACGGTAAGGGCCAAAGGCGACATCCCCCACCCAGGGCATCGGAAAGGTGAAGCTCCAGCCCTTGAGCGCATCGAGAATCCAACCGCAGGCCGGACTGATGATGATCGCGATCATGAGCGACTGGACAATGGTGTTGGCCCCCGCCAGCTGGCTGTAGCGCATGGGGTGGAAGATCTCCTGGGTGAGCTTGAGCTGCGCGACCATCACCAACCAGAAAGCCACGCCGGTCACGAGCGAAGACACCAGGAAGCTGATCGGTCCCACCACGAGGAAATACGACAGACCGTAGCCGACCGTGATCATCACCAGCCCGAGTTGCAGCACGAACAGCGCACCGCGCGAGTCGATCAACCGCCCCATCGGGTACGCAATAAACACCCACACCAACGACGGCCAGGCCATCATGTGGCCCACGCTGGTGAGATCCATGCCGAGCTCACGCTGGGGGAAGAAGACGGTGAAACCCGACAGCCCCAGCAGCGCACCGTACAGGCAGACGCGCACAAAGTAGACCCACAGATACACCGGATGCCGGTACGATTCCGCGATAAAGGTGCGCGTGGCGCTCCAAAAGCGGGCAATGCGCGAGGCGGACGGCGCCGAGGCCTCCGCCGCGCCCATCTCGGGATACTGCCCCTCGCGCACAAACCAGCAGATGGCGGAAAACCCGACGAGATTGAGCGCCGCGATGCCGAGGAAGATCGGCTTGCTGTGCGTGGTGGCCATGCCGAGCAGCCAATAGGTGAGGATGAAAGTCGTGCCGGCACCAAACAGGCGAAACAGCGCGAGGAACCGGCCCATGTGCGTGTCGGGCACCACGTCGCGCAGCAGGCCAAAGAACATGACATTGGTGATGTTTTGAGCGGCCCGATACAGCAGGACCAACCCGGCAAAAACCAGAATCACCGGCGTCACCGGCAGCGAGCGCATCCACGGGCCGAGGCCTCCGCTCCCCTCCAGCCAACGGGCGATCTCGGGCGCGAAGGGGTCAGGGCCAGGAAGAAAGTGACGAACGGAATCGAGAGGAACAGAATCGGAATGCGCCGCCCCCAGCGGGTGCGCAGCCGGTCCGAGTAGTAGCCCAACGGCGGCATGATCAGCAACTGCAGCACGGCGTTGAACGAGCCGATGATCACGCCGATCGCCGTGTCCGAGGCGCCATGATGCTTCAGGATCAGCGGCAGAATCTTCGGCTCGACCATGTCGATCAGCGTGAAGACGACCTCGCCTCCGAGCAGCCAGGCAAACACCGCGATCAACCCGCGGGAAGTGTACCGAAGCGTGCCCGCGCGGAAGAGGGTCTTCCCCATCGCGGGAGTGACCGAAGGAGCGGAAAGCGAGGTCGGAGGCATGGAAGGGGCGGCAAGAATTGAAGAAATCGGGGCGGCCGCGACTGGCCATGGGATGGCGCCAGCCGTGGCCGGCGGCAAACAAACTGCGGCTTTCCGCGTCAATCGCCCGGCCTTTCCGAAGGGAACGGGGCGTGGAAACAATAGCGGGCGCCAACGGGGAGGAAGAAAAAGGAATCCCGGCCCCCATGGACCGGGATTCCTCGTCCCAGACTCCCCCGGAGCACTCAGAATGAAACGGTCGTGGTCAGGCGGACGTTGATGCCTGTCGAGGTCGTGATGCCCGTGCCGGAAACCCGGCCGCCGGCCACCGCGATGTACCCCTCGTTGTTGAAGAGGTTGTCGATGTTCAGCCGCGTGGAGACCCACTTGTTCCAGCGGTAATTGGTGCTGAAAGTCGTCACGTATTGCGGCTCCAGGAAGAAGCTCGTCTTCCCGATTTCACCCAGCGGCGTGAAGGTGATCGGAGCATCACCCGCGCGGCGACCGTTGTAGATCACGCCACCGGTGAAGGAGAGCCCCTTGCACGGACCGTCGGCGATGCGGTAGTTGAGCAGCAGAGAGGCGTTGTCGTCGGCCACACCGCGGATATGGCGGCCGAGGGAGTCGCGCATCTTCAGGTGCGAGTAGTTCGCCACCGCGGAGAGATTCTCGGTGAGGCTGCCCATCACCTCGAACTCGAGGCCGTTGTTGCTAAGATCGGAGACGAGTTGCTCGGGCGCTGTCGGATCAGTCTGCCGCGCCGGATTGGGCACGGTAACCTTGGTCTGACTGATCTGGAACCAGGCGGCGTTGAACGAGAGCTTCTGCTGGAAGAACTCGGTCTTGAACCCGGCCTCGTCCTGTACGCCGTCGCGCCACAGCGGGTTGTTGTTGGCGATGACCGGCGAGGAGTTCGTGGAGTGGCTGTAGTAGAGCGAGATGTTCTTGCGCACCTTGAACAGGGCACTGCTCGTCCACATCAGCTTGCTGTCATCGAGCACACTGAAGCCGCTATTGGTGAGCGCATTCCACGACTTCGTCAGTGTCGAGTAGTCCATCAGTCCGCCGGTCACATAGAACCGGTCGTCGAAGAAGCCGAAGCGCTGGTTCAGGTAGAGCTGCAGATTCTGATAGGAATTGCCGTTGCGGTAGGAGAAGGCGGCCGGGTAGTTCGGGTACACGTAGGTATCCGGATGGCTCAGATCGATCAGGATCGAGCCGTTGGGGGTGTTCTTGTTCGCGTGTCGCCGGTCTGGTGGGTCCAGGAGAGCCCGGTGACGGTCTGGGAGGTCACCGGCCCGAACTTGTAGTTACCGACCAGATCGGCCTGGAAGCTGCCGGTGCGCCGGGTCGACCACTGCTTGTCGCCGCGGGCCGGAATGGCGGCGGGATTGAAGAATGCCGAGTAGGTCGACACGTAGCGGTTGGCGGTGGCATCATGGGGCAGCGCGGAGTTGGCCAGCGCCCAGGTATAGTTCTGGGTCAGCTCCCCGGTGTACGGGTTGTAGCGATTGCTCAGGCCCGGGGTGCCCAGGAACTCCTGATCGGAGTCCTCGTAGTAGTAGCGACCATTGGCCGCCAACCGCAGGCTGATGTGCTGGGTGAGGCTGGTGGTCAGAGTGGCGAAGAAGTCGGCGCTGTGCGTGCCCACATGGCTCCAGTCCTGGATGCCGTTGAGTCCCTTCTTGCTGATGCCGGGCGCAAGCGAGGGTCGTTTCGTGTCGGCAGTGACGCTCGGGTCGATGATCAACAGCGGCTCGCGGAAGATCCAGTGCTCGGCACCGACAAATTTGACGGTGAGCATGGTCTTGTCGGAAATCCGCCACGAGGCCATCGGGGCGAGCGACTTGCCGCGGATGCGGGCATCCGCCGACCAATACCGGCGCGAGTCCTGCACCGAACCCACAAGCCGGTAGGCGAAGGCGCTGCCCGGGGCGAACGGGCCGGCCACATCGAGCGTGACCTTCTGCGAGTCGAACAGGCCCACCTGCGCGGTGAGGCTGCGCTTCGCCTCGAACAGGGGGGATTTGGTGACGACGTTGATCGAACCGCCGGGAGCGCCGGAGGGCGAAAGAATGGCGTTGGGCCCCTTGGTCACCTCGATGCGCTCGATCATCGACTCCTCGATATTGTCGGCATCCGCCGACTGGAGAAAATTGTCGACGGTGCGGGCGCCGTTCTGCGTCTCGAAACCGCGGATGATCATGCGATCCTGGAACTGAATGCCGCGGCCCTCCTGCACGCCGGCCACGTAGCGGGTGACGTCGAAGATGCGGCCCGGCGCCAGGTCGTCGATCATGTCGCGGGTCACGACCGTCAGCGAGCTCGGCGTATCGATCAGCGGGGCACGCACGCGCACCGCCGAGATGGCGTCGGATGAGCGGTAGCGATCCTCCGATGAGGCGGAGACGGTGAAGGCGGGCAGGATGACTACCTCGTCCTCGGCGAGAGCGGACGGGGCGGCGGCGGCCGGGGCTTGGGCGAACGCGGCCGAGGCGGAGGAGAACAGGGCGCAGGCGAGCGGCAGCAGCCGGGTCTGGTGTAGGGATTGCTTAGGTATGTTCATGTCGGTTGGGTTTGCTTCCCGCCGAGCGCGCGTCGGGCGCGCTGCGCACAAGGGGAGTAGGCATTCCCGGCGGGTGTTTCCTGGCTCTACGTACTGGAGGCGTCAGGAAGGGGGCCTGACACCGGGACTAGACGGCGACGGCGGGGCGGAAGCCACCGCAGCGCCGCTTTCCACGTAAAATGGCGTTGCCGCCGGCCGGCGCGGCGCTGGACTCCTCGCCGTGCCGCCCGCCCCCCCCCCTCCCCGGCCGAATACGCCCCCGCCCACACTCCGCGAGATCGCGCGCAGTGCGGGCGTCAGCCATACCACCGTCTCGCTGAGTCTGCGCAACGACCCCGCCATCCCCGCTGCCACGCGCGAGCGCGTGCGCCAGGTCGCCGACCACCTCGGCTACCATTCCAACGTGCTCGTCTCGGCGCTGATGACACAGGTGAGGCTCAAGCATCAGCGGTCCGTCCCGGAGGTGGTCGCCTATCTGAGCGGCGGTCCCACCGCCGACGACTGGCAGAAGCACTCCGCGTGCGTGGGCTTTTTCGAGGGCGCCCGCGAGCAGGCGCCCAAGCTCGGGATGCGCGTCGAGCCGTTCTGGCTCGGGCCCGGCGGTGGGGCCTCGGCGGCCACCTGCCGGATGCTGCGAGCGCGGGCCATCCGCGGGGTTCTCATCGCCCCATTTCCGATTCCGGTGTACGCGCACGAACTCGACTGGCCCCGGCTGATCTGCGTCGGCCTGGGCTACGTCTTCAAGGACCACGACCTCCACCGCGCCACCCACAACCACTTTCACGGCATCTTCACGGCCTACGAAAATCTCGTTCGCCTAGGCTACCGGCGCATCGGCCTCATGCTGGAGAGCACGCAGAACAGTCGGGTCGGCTACAGCTGGCTGGGCGGCTACCGCGCGGCGCAGAACATGGTGGACGGTGCGCGTCTCGAGCCTTTGCTCACCGTCGATCCGGAGGAGCCCTCCGTCACCAAGGCCTGGTTGAAGCGCCAACGCCCGGATGCCGTCATCGGTTTCGGTCCGAAGCAGTACCTCGCCCTCCAGCGCTGCGGCTGTCGCATCCCCGCCGACATCGCCTTCGCCGCGCTGGACGTCGAACAGATGCATCTGGCCAACGTGGCCGAGCCGTCGGGCATCAACCAGAATCTTTCCCGTATCGGGGCCACGGCGATCGATATTCTCGCCACGCAGCTCTACCACAACGAGCAGGGCTTCCCACCCCATCCGGTATTGAGCATGATCGAGGGGCGCTGGGTCGAGGGGCACACAGCCCCGGCTCGCTGAGCCTCGCCCTCCAGACGATTTCGCGCAGTCGGGCTCGCGCCCTGCGCCTGCGCCTCAGCGGGGAAACTGGAACGCCGCCGCCTCGATCTCCTCCATCCGCAGAACGGCCCCGGGCGGTGTGCCGTAGGGCTGGAGATCGACCTGCATATCCTCGGTGCCCGGCGGCAATTTCAGCTCAGGGACGGTGAGCACCGGCCCGCCCTTCGCCGACGAGAGCTTGGCGAAGCCGACCAGCCGTTGGCCTGCGCCCGGGCCGGCCGCCCACGGATTGTTGAAAAGAGCGGGGTTGCTCAGGGCGACGGTCGTGGTGGCCACCGCCGGTTGCGGAGCAGTCGCCACTGTGGCCACCGGTGCCGCAACGGTCTGGGCCACGCTCGGAACCGTGTTTTGGGAAACGGACACACGCATGGCCACAAACACCGCGCAGGCCGCGAGCGCACCGCTGGCCACCAGGCCGAAGGAGCGGAGCCACTCCCCCCCCGCGCGTCGGGGAATTGCCACCACCGCCCCGGAGCGAAATTGCGCCGCAGGACTGGCTTCCTCGCGAAAACGTTCGGCGAGGTGCGTGCAGGCCTTCTGCATCTGGCAATATTGGCGGTAGATGCGGCGGCGCTCGACGTTGCCATGAATCTCGCGTTCCAGCGCGGCCGCATCGGCCGGTGGCAGATCGCCGTCCAGATAGAGATTGAGCAGTTCGATGAATTTTTCGTGTGTCATTTGAAGTCCTCCCCGAGCAGCTCGCGCAGGGCCTCGCGGGCCCGGGCGATGCGGCTCTTTACGGTCCCCACGCTGATCCCGAGAATCTCGGCGACCTCCTCGTAGGAATGATTTTGCACATTGCGCAGCACCAGGATTTCCCGGTGCTTCTTCCCCAGTTTCTCCATGCACTCGGCGACCCGCTCGGTGAACTCGGTGGTGACGGCGATGTCGTCGGGCGTCTCGACATCGGCGGGAAAGATCTCGGCCAAGGTGGCGCTGTCCTCGTCGTTGCCCACGGGTTGGTCGAAGGAGATGCTCTTGTCGCGCTTGCGCCGCCACCAGTACCAGTAGCGATTGCGGGCGAGATTGGTCGCGATCTGGTAGAGCCAGGTCGAGAAGGCGGCATCGCCACGGAAGTTACCTAGGCCGCGGTGGGCCCGGATGAACGCATCCTGCGTGACCTCCTCGGCGTCCTGCGGATTGCGCAGGAGCTGGTGCACCATCGAGTAGATCCGGTCCCAGTATTTGCGGACCATTTCATTGAAGGCCAGCTCGTCCCCGGCTTTGATCCGGTCCACGAGCAGTCGATCGAGGGCGACGTCCTGGGCTTTGGTTGACATGCGTTCAACCTCGTTGCGACTGGCGTACTCTTTAATTGTTCCCACGGGAAAGGCCTTGGTGGTTCTTTTTTACGGCAGGCGCATCGGTGTCGCCGCCGCTCCGGTCAAGCCACCCGCAGCGCCGGTCCCGGGCGCACGCGCGCGCCGCGCGCCACCGCGAACGCAGATTTGCCGTTACCGCCGCCTTCGTCGACGCGGCGCACTCCGCGCTCGCCGAGGGGCGGGCGCGCTGGCGCAAGGAGGGTACGGTGTTCACGAGGATTGCGGGAATACGGGTGACTGCAGTTCTTGAAACCCGTTTCAGCGCCGCCGGTTCCCTGCAGATTGCATCCGGGGTGTAAGAATTCGCCCTCGGTCGGTGCGCTACCGACCAGCGGGGGCGGCTCGATCACTTCCTCGTAGGGCCAGACGAGCTCGGAGCGGCCACACCGTAGGCGGCGCCAAGGGCCGCAATGCCGCCCCCTAGAACCCTTGCCCCTACTGTCGTCATTTGTCCCTCCGCTGGAGGGCCCCTGCTGGCTTGCTCCGCCAACGACATCTGCAAACCTGCCCCCGCGCGGTGGCGCAACCCATGAACGACGAAATCGTCCTGATCCTCTTTGTCCTGCTCGGTATCGCAGCGCTGCTGCTCGTCATGCCCATCGTCGCCCTGGTCAAAGCCAGCGGCGCCCGCCGGGAGGCCACCGAGGTTCGTGAGCGTCTGAAAACCCTGGAGGCGGACCTCGCGGCGCTCCAACGCCGGATCACCGAAGGCGCCCCCGTCGCTCCCGCTCCGGCAGCCCCGATCCCTGCGCCCTCCGCCCCCGCCGCAACGCCCGCTGCGGCCCCCGTACCGGTCGTGCTTGCCGCCCGCCCCCCTCCGATCCCGGAAATCGAAGCCACCCCGATCGCACCACCGCCGATTCCGCTGCCCGAGGAAGAACCCGCTTTCGCGCGCGTCACCACGCCTCCACCCATCGACGACATCCCGGCCCCCATCCCAGACCGCCCCCATCCCTCCGCCCACCGCCCGCCGCTTCCGCCCATCGCCGCGGAAACCAAGCCGGCCTTCAATTGGGAGCAGTTCATGGGCGTGAAGCTCTTCGCCTGGCTCGGCGGCGGCGCCCTTCTGGTCACTGCGATCTTCTTCCTCAAATACTCTTTCGAGCACAACTGGATCCCCGCCTCTGTGCGCGCCGCCCTGGGCTTCATCACCGCCGCCGGCCTGGTCGTCGGCGGCTTGTGGAGCATTCGGCGCAACTTCGTCACCACCGGCCAATCGCTCACTGCCACCGGTATTGTGATGCTCTACGCGGTCACCTTCGCTTGCCGCGCCTACTACAAGTTCGACTTCTTCGCAGGGCCGGCCGCCGGCGCGCTCATGGTGTTGATCACCGTCACCGCCTTCCTGCTCGCCGTGCGCCTCGACGCGCAGGTCGTCGCCATTCTCGGCCTGCTCGGAGGCTTCCTCACCCCGGTCATGCTTTCCACCGGCGTGGACAACGCGCCCGGGCTCTTTGGTTTCATCGCCCTGCTGGATATCGGTCTACTGGCCGTGGTATTGCACCGCCGCTGGAACTACCTCTCGGCCTTAGCCGCGTGCGGCACCGTGCTCATGCAACTCGGCTGGGCCGGCAAGTTCTTCGAGCTCGCGAAACTCCCCACCGCCGTCGTCGTACTGGTCGTCTTCGCGGCGCTGTTCGCCCTCGCGGTCTTCGTCGCCCGCCGCCTTGGCCGCGCCTCCGACTGGCTCGCCGCCTCGGCTCTGCTCCCTCCCTTCGTTGCCCTCGGCTTCTCCTTCTACTTCTCGTGCCTGCCCGCCGTGGCGGGACGCGCCGGCTGGGTGCTCGGCAACATCTTCTTTGCCGACCTCGCCCTGCTCGCCGTCTGCGCGCTGCACCGGCCTTTCGCCCGCGTGGCGCTGCTCGCCGGGCTGGCCTCCTTCGGCGTCGCCGCAGTTTGGATCGGCGCCGCCGTAACTGAGGTTCTGTTACCATGGGCCCTTGGCTTCGTGGTCATCGCCGCCGCTCTGCACTCCGTCTTCCCCTTCGTGCAGGAACGCCTCCACCCCGGCAGCGATGCGCGGCGCTGGAGTGCACTCTTCCCTCCCTTGGGCCTGCTCGTCTTGCTCATTCCCTTGGCCCAGCTTGAGGAGGTCGGCTGGTGGATCTGGCCAGTGGTGCTCCTCCTCAACCTCTTCGCCTTAGCCGCCGCCGCGCTCACCCGCGCCCTGGCCGCGCTCGGCGCCGCCCTCCTGCTCACCCTGCTGGTGCTCGGCGTAGCCATCTCCCAATTGCCCACCGGCTTCTCCGGCGGCGGACGCGAACTCCTCCTCATCGCCGGTTTCTCGATCTTCTTCTGCGCCGGCACGCTCTGGCTCCTGCGCCGCTTCGGCGGCAAACTCGGCGTCGCGGCGCCGGATTGGTCCGCCTATCTGCCCGACGCCACCGCCGCCCTGCCCTTCGTGCTGCTGGTGATGCTCGTCTTCAAACTCCGCCAACCCGATCCCTCGATGATCTTCGGCGTGGTGCTGCTGCTCGGCGTGCTGCTTTACGGCATCGCCGTCGTCGCCCGCCGCGGCGCGCCGGTGCTGGCGGCCTTCGCCGGCACCCTACTCGTCGAGTATTGCTGGTGGGGCGAGTGGTCCATGATCGGAGACAAGGGCGTGGCCCTGGCCTGGTTCCAGGCCTTCGCCCTCGCCTTCCTTGTCGTGCCCTTCCTCCTGCGTCGCCGCTTGTTGGAGCAGCAGGTGCCCTGGGCGGTGGCTGCACTCGCCTTGCCGTTGCACTTTTTCCTCATCCACCGCGGATTCATGAAGGTGTGGCCCAACGACGTGCCCGGCGCGCTGGCCGCGATCTGCGCCCTGCCGCCGCTGTTCGGGCTGATTGTGCTCCTGCGCCTGATCCCGGCCGATGCCCCCTACCGGCTCAACCGCCTCGCCTGGTTCGGCGCCTCCACGTTGTTCTTCATCACCCTGATCTTCCCGCTGCAGTTCTCCCTGCACTGGATCACCATCGGCTGGGCATTGGAGGGCGCGGCGTTGCTCTGGCTCTTTCACCGGATCCCGCATCCGGGCCTGCGCGTGGCGGGCGTGGCGCTGCTCGTCGCCGTATTCGCCCGGCTGCTCATCAATCCCGCGGTACTACACTACGCCAGCCGCAGCCCGACGCCGGTCTTCAACTGGATCCTACTCACCTACGGCGCGGCAACCGTGTGCTGCTTTGCCGGCCTGCGCCTGCTCGCTCCGCCGCGCGACCGGGTGCTGGGCTTCAGCGCCCCCGCCCTTCTCGGCACGCTGGGCACCATCCTGGCCTTCGCCCTGGTGAACCTCGAGATCGCCGATTACTTCACGCCCCCGGGCGCGTACGTAAGCCTCAAGTTCAGCGGAAACTTCGCCCGCGACATGTCCTACACCATCGCCTGGGCTCTGTTCGCCCTCGTCCTGCTGCTGGCCGGTATTCGCCAACACCTGCGCGCCGTCCGCTACGCCGCGATCGCCCTGCTCTGCGTCGCCTTCCTGAAACTGATCGTCCACGACTTCGCCCACCTCGACCAAATCTTCCGCATCGCCGCCTCCTTCGTCGTGGCCGTCGTGGCCCTCGCCGCCTCCTTCCTCTTTGCGCGCTTCCTGCGCAGCAACCCCGACCCCAAATCGTGAACCTGCTCCGCCTCCTCGTCCCGCTGGCCGCCCTCGCCGCGGTTAATCTCGCCGCCGGCTTCGACTCCGCCGCGTGGGAGTTCCGCCAGTCTTTCACCCTCGACCAAGCCGGCCCGCTGCGCCTCACCCTCCCGGCCGAGACCCTCGATGCCGCCCGCACCGACCTCGCCGATCTGCGCCTGCTCGGCCCCGACGGCGCCGAGATCCCCTTTGCGCTCGTACGGCGCACCACCGTGCGCCCCACCACCGAACGCGTCACCGTACAGGCGCGACTGATCGACCGCGCCACCGTGGCCGAGTTCGCCCTCAGCGAGGTGAAGTCCCTCCAACGCCTGCGACTCGAGACGCCGGCTACCGACTTCATCAAGGGCGCCACCGTCGAGGTCCAGGACGAGTCGGGCCGCTGGCAACCCGCAGCCGACTCCGCCCTCGTTTTCCGGACGCGCCACGGGGTCGAACAGCTCACGCTCGAGCTCGCTGGTCTCCGCGGTCGCGCGGTCCGCCTCACCCTCGAGGACGAGCGCACGGCCCCCATCCCCCTCACCGCCGTCGTGGTCGAAAGCGGCGCGGGCGAACCGGAGGTGTTCACCGATCTTCCCGTACCCATCATATCCACCGAGCAGGAAGCCACCGCGACCCGGCTCACCCTCGACCTCGGCCTCCAGCACCGCCCCCTCGCCGAACTCGTGCTCGATCCGAGGGAACGCGTCTTCCAACGTTCGGTTCGCCTCGTGGCCCAACGACTGGAGGACGACATGGTCATCGAGGATACTCTCGCCACCGGCACCCTCGCCCGTTTGGAGCTTCCCGGAGGGCGCCGCTTTGCCCAACCGACGCTGCGCATCGAAACCGCCACCCCTGCCGCCCGCCTTGAGCTCCTCATCGACAACGGCGACAGCCCGCCGCTGGCCGTCGTGCGCGTCGTCGCTCGCCTCCGCGCGGTGACCATCGGCTTCGACGCCCCAGCCGCCGGCACCTACACGCTCTTCGCCGGTGCGCCCCGCGCCGCCGCGCCGCGCTACGACGTGGCCGCTTTCGCTGCCGATTGGGGCCGGCTCAAGTCCACCACCGCCACCGCCGCTGAGCGCACCGCCAATCCCGCCTACCGCCCCGCCCAGCTCCCGGCCGACGTCCCCGAGTTCGGCGGACCGATCGATGCGACCAAGTGGCAGCACCGCCGTACCCTCAAGCTCACCGCGCCCGGTGCCCAAATTCTGGAGCTCGACGCCGAGGCCCTCGCCCTCAGCCAGCCCGACTTGGCCGACCTGCGCCTCGTCCGCGGCGACCGCCAAGTGCCGTATCTGCTCGAACGCACCACACGGATGCGCACCACGCCGCTGGCCCTCGTGGCGGCGCCCGATGCCAAGCGGCCCACCGTTGGACGCTGGGAGCTGGCCCTGCCGATAGCGGGCATGCCTGTCGACAGTCTCCGCCTAGTCATCGCGGAGCCGGTGTTCGCGCGCACGGTCGTCGTGGGGGAGATGCAGCAGGATTCCCGCGGTCAGCCCTGGCCCCGAATTCTCGGCACCGCCAGTATCCGACGCGACAACGCCGAGGATCGCACGCTCTTCACGATCGAACTCCAGTCGCGCCCGCAGTCCGGAAAGCTCTTCATCGAGATCGACCATGGCGACAACGCCGCCTTCGCCCCGACCAGGGCGGAGGCGCTCTATCCCGTCCGCCGGCTGCGTTTCCGGGCCACCGATACCGCCGGCTGCGCGCTGCTCTACGGCAATCCCTCCGCCACCGCCCCGCGCTACGACCTGCAGCTCGCCGCCCCGCGCCTGCTCGCCGCCCCTCAGCACTCTGCCACTCTCCCCGCCGGTGCGGCCGAGGCCGGTGCGCCGCAATCGGCTTTCAACCTCGGAGGTCCCGCCGCCCGGTATCTTTTCTGGGCCGCGCTGGCCGTGGTTGTTGTGGTCTTGGTCTGGCTCGTCGCCCGCCTGCTGCCCAAGCCGCCCGCCGGCTGAGGCGCGGCCGAAGGACTCAGTGGGCCTGCCTTCGGCCCGTACATATCGCCGGTCCGACCGGAGTAGCCTCCTGTGCAGTGCGCACCGTGCACCGCCAGCGACTCCGCGGGCGCGTCTTCCCGTGATTTCAATGATGCAGGTCAAGGTCCGGCGCCCTTTGGCCTCCCGCAGCGGGAGCACGCCCCCATACTCTCGCGCACTACCCGATGACGACCCCTGTGCCCCCGGCCCCCGACTCTCCCGCCCACGGAAACGAGGAACAAGCCGCCTCCACCCTGCAAACGGCCGCCCGCGGCTGGACCGCGGCCCTCTCCTGGAGCGTGCTCGCCGGTCTCGCGCTCGAAAGCGTCACCGGCCTGTGGCTACTCCTCGCGCCGTTCTCAGTGCTGTCCCAACTCAGTCTGCTCCTCCATACCCTCGCAGGCCTGCTGCTGCTTGCGCCCTGCCTCGTCTATCTCGCCCGCCACTGGCTCGACTGGCGCGAGCAGCCGCTCTCCGTCGTCAAGCTCCTTGGCTACGCCGGCTTCGTGCTGCTGGCCGCCTGCTTCGTCAGCGGAGGCGTGGTCACGTGGGACTGCTTCTTCGGCCGGCGGCTCTCGCCGCTATGGGACCAGATCCACCTCGCGACCGGACTGGCCTCGGCTGCCATCGTCGGCGTCCATCTTGCTCTCGCCTATCTGCGGCGCCGTTCCCAACTGCGCACCCTGCCGGGTTTTGGGTGTCGCCTGCGCCGCCACGGCCTCGCAATCGGCCTCTCGCTCGCCGGTGTCTACGTCGCTCTGGTGGCGAGCGCCCTCATCTTTCCGTCAACCCCCGTCACCCGCCCGTTGCCCGAGGGCTATTCGCTCCCCGAGTACGCGCAGAAGTTCGACGAATACCGCGGCAGCCCCTTCGCGCCGACTTTCGCCCGCACCTCCACCGGCGGCCTGATCAACCCCGAGATTCTGGCCCACTCCGCCTCCTGCGGCACCGCCGGTTGCCACGAGGAGATCGTCGCCGAATGGGAGCCGAGCGCCCACCGCTTCGCCGCGATGAACCCGCCCTTCCAGGCCGTGCAGAAGAGCTTCGCCGCCGATCGCGGCCCGGCCGACACCCGCTACTGCGCCGGTTGCCATGACCCGATCTCCCTCTTCGCCGGCGCCAAGGATATCCACAACCTCAGCCTCGCCGCGCCCGGCATGCAGGAGGGGATCTCCTGCGTGGTCTGCCACTCGATCTCCCACGTCGATCAGCGCGGCAACGCCGACTACGTGCTCACGCCGCCCACCCGCTATCTTGGCGAGGCAGGCACCGGCGTCGCCAAACGCGTCTCCGATTTCCTCATCCGCGCCTACCCCCGCCAGCACCTCGCCGACTACGACCGCAACATCCTTCGCACTCCCGAGTTCTGCGGCGCCTGCCACAAGCAATTCATCCCCGAGGCGCTCAACCGCTTCGGCTCCAACCCGGCCCAGAACCAGTTCGACGAATGGCGCCAGAGCCACTGGAACCACGCCGACGATCCGGATAAAACCCTCAGTTGCCGCGACTGCCACATGCGCCTCGTGCCCAACTCCCGCGACCCCGGCGCGGGCGAGGCCGGCGACCTCCGCCGCGCAGCCGACGACCGCGCCCACCGGCACCATGGCACCATCGCCACCAACCTCTTCATGCCCGCCGTCCTCAAACTCCCACATTGGGAGGAGCAATACCGCCTCACCGAGGAGTGGATCAAGGGCGAGACCGTGCTGCCCGAGATCGCGCACCTGTGGCCGGCCGGCCCGGTGGCGCCAATCGAGATCCACGCCCAGGCCTCCGCGGCTCCCGGACAGACGATCGAACTGCAGGTGGTCGTGAAGAACCACAAGGCCGGCCACAACTTCGTCACCGGGCCGCTCGACTTTCTGCGCGCCTGGGTGCATCTCCGCGTCGAGGATGCGGCGGGGCAGCTCGTCGCCGAATGGGGCGGCATCGACCCGCTCACCCGCGACATCCTCGATGAACCCGGTGCGGTCCACCAGCCCGGTCGCCCGCGCGATGCCGGGACCCTGGTGTTCGAGGGCACACCGGTCGACGAAACCGGCCAAGTCATCCGTCGCCACGAGTTGTGGCGCAAGGCAGGCGGCACCGGCAACCGCGTGCTCTTCCCCCGCTACGCTGACAAGCAGACCTACCGCCTCCTGATTCCCGAGACAAGCCGGGGACCGCTCACGCTCACCGCCGACCTCAACTTCCGCCGCTACCGCCAGGAGTTCCTCAATCTCGTGCTTCCCCAAATGGAAGCCGACTCCGGCGTATTCCAACCCACCATCACCAAGAGCTCCGCGACGACGCAAATCTCGATCGCCCCAGGTGAGCCCGCCGCGCCGGCCGCTTCGCTCGCCGCCGCGCCATGACCCGCCCGAGCCGCAAGCGCCTCTCCGCCCGCGTGCGCCGCCTCTGGCTCACCAGCGCCTCGCTCCTGCTCGGCCTCGCCGCCCTCTCCCTCGCGGTCTGGTACCTCGACGGCCGCCATCGCACCGACCTCGCCGACGCCCGCGTCAACGTCACCGCCACCTTCGAGGCCGAGGCCCGCGCCCTCAACACGCCGGTCCACTTCACCGAAGTCGCCGCCGCGGCCGGACTCCGCTTCCACCACGGCCCCCCGCAACGCCACCGTTCCCTTCCCGAGGATACGAGCTCCGGCCTGGCCTGGGGCGACTTCGATGCCGACGGCCACCCCGACCTCTTCGTCGTAAACCACCCGGGTATCGTCCCGACCCCGGGTTGGACTCCTTCGGGCAACCGGCTCTTCCGCAACAAAGGCGACGGCACGTTCGAGGACGTGACCGACCACGCTGGCCTCGCCGATCCCGGCGCTTTCGGCATGGGCGCCACCTGGGTCGACTTCGACGCCGACGAGCATCTTGATCTTCACGTCACCTGCCGCGGCCCGAACCGTCTCTTCCGCAACCGCGGCGACGGCACCTTTGTCGACGTCGCGCCCGCCGCCGGCGTGGCCGATCCCGGCTGGGGCACCGGCACCGCCTGGGGCGACTTCGACCGCGACGGCCACCTCGACTTCTATCTCTGCAACTACGTGGCCTACGACACCGCCGGGAGGGAGGCGGACTTTCTTCGTACTTCCGGATCTTCCTCCGATGTGCCCTTCACCCTCAACCCCAACTCCTACGATCCGCAGCCCAACCGGTTGTTTCGCAATCGCGGGGACGGGACCTTCGACGAGGTCGGGGAACGCAGCGGCGTCGCCAACGCCGAGGGCCGGAGCTTTGCCGCCGCCTTCGCCGACCTCGACGGCGACGGCTGGCTCGACTTGTACGTGACCAACGATGTCTCCGCAAACCGGCTCTACCGCAACCTCGGCGGCGAGACCTCCCCCGGCAGCCCCGTCACTTTCCTCGATCTCTCCGCCGTCACCGGTACAGCCGATCCGCGCGGCTCAATGGGCCTCGCGATCGTCGACGTCAGCGACCCCGCCGCGCCCCCCGACAGCCTGCCGGATCTCTTTTTCACCAACTGGGTGTCCCAGGAAAACGCACTCTACCAGAGTCGGCTCCTGCGCGGCGGAGGCTTCGAGTATCGCGACCGAGCCCGCGCACTGCGCCTGGGGGAAATCTCGATCGACCGCGTGGGCTGGGGCTGCGCCTTCGTCGACCTCGATCTCGACGGGCGCGGCGACCTCGTAGTTGCCAACGGCAACACGCTTGAACGCCCGGAGGATCCCCGCCTGCTGCGCTCCGAACCGCTCTTCCTCTTCGTCGCCGACGACGGCGGCTTCCGCGATGTCGCCCCGCTTGCCGGCGCGGTCACCGCCCAGCCCCACGACGCGCGCGGCCTCGCCGCTGCCGACTACGATGGCGACGGCGACACCGATCTCGCCGTGGCGATCAACCAGGGGGAACTCCTCCTTCTGCGCAACGACACCGACCGACTCGGCCACCGCTCGCTCACCCTCCGCCTCGCCGGCCCACCAGCCAAGTGCTTCGGCGCCCGAATCGAAGTCTGGTCCGCCGGCCGCCGGCAACTCCGCTGGTGGGGTGCCGACGTCTCGTACCTTAGCCAGCACGCCGCCGAGCTGATCATCGGGCTCGGAACATCAGATACAGCCGACAGGGTTCTCGTCCACTGGACCGACGGGACCGTCACAGAAGCCGCCAACGTTCCCGCCGGCCGCATCACCCTCACCCACCGCGCCGCCGATCCGTCGGTACCTCCGCCGAACTAGGCACGGCACCGCGCATTCCTTGCGGCGCAGGAGGCATCGGCCGGAAACCGTCCCATTCAACCTATACTCTGTATCTGGACGACGCATTCGCTCAGCCCTGCGCAGCCCTCGGAACGCCGAGATCCAGCTCGGCTCAGGATTCGGCCCCCAGCACGTCCGCCTCACAGCAGCCCACGAGACTGTTCGGGAGTGAGTCCCGCGACCTGAGCGATATAGCCAATGGTAGAGGCATTGATCGAAGTATGACGCGGCACCTGGACTATCGCTGCACCGTTCGACAACGGTGATAGGCTTGCCCTGCTGCCCCCATCGAAGCCGCACTTCTCCAGCACACGAACCGCATCCTTTTGCCCTATGCCGGGGAGTTTGGGCACGGGATCAGATCAACACTTCTTCGTGCACCACAGTGATCACGCTGCTATTACCGCGAATCGCCTCCGTTCTTGCGGCGAGATACTCCGTCATCGCTTCCCGTATATTGGCCACCGCCACCTCTCGCGTCGCACCCTGAGAGCAGCAGCCCGGCAGAGCATCGCACCAAACTGCTTATCCCTCGTCCGACTGCACCAAAGTGACTGAGTATCTCATGGCCGGAGGCTAGGCCTGCCACCGACCGGGGCAAGCGGCCGGCTCGGCACCCATTCGTGGGCGGGTCGAACGCCCTCAACTTCAAAATCCAAGCGGTCGGTCTGCTCTCCAAGGACGTCGATCGCGCTTTGTGGAATAGAAGAAAGCTACCGGACTCGACCGAGCGATACCCGCTGGCTTGCAAAGGCAGTCCAGCGGTCCATTTTCCCCGCCATGATCGACCACGATCTCGCACACGCCGCCTTGGATCTGCCGGCGGCCGAGCGCCTTGAACTCGCCCGCCGGTTGGTCGAAAGCGTCGTCGCACCACTCCCGCTCAACGATGCCGTGAGTGAAGGCATTCGCCGCATCGAGGACGTGGTGGAAGGCCGAGTCCCGGGCCTGACCGAGGAGCAGTATCGCGCCGCGCTGGGATGAATGTGGTCTTCCACCCCGAGTTCCTGGCCGAACAGAAGAAACACGAACCGGCTATGCCGAAATCTCCGCCGGGCTCGCGCAGCGCTTCCGCTGGGAAATCGACGACGCCATCATCGCGATTAAGGCCGGGCCAGCCGCCGCCGGACATCTCCTCAAAACCGGCTCGACCGTCACGACAGAATTCAGACGCCGCAACCTGGACGCCTCTCCCTTTTTCGTGCTGTACGGCTGGAACAGCAACACCCTGATCTTCGGCTCCATTGTTCCGGCCCGCTCCGACCCGCTGAACTGGTTGGCGCGCTTTCCCGGCCGGTAATGGCCGTATCTCCAGCTTAGGGCCGCGCGAGGTGACCAGATCTGCCAGCCAGAAGACCACCGCCGCCAGTCCTCCCAGACGCACCGACCGCACCGCCTCCCGCAACGCAGGCACTGCCCCTCACCCCTTCTTCGCCCGAAACACCGCCAGAGTGGTCTTCTGCATGAAATCGTCCCACTGCTGGTTCATCGCGGCGATATCGTCGTGCAAAGGACAGGGCTCGCCCTTGCCGCACCAGTCGGGGCCAAACGGACACATCATGCCGTCGTTCTCCTTCTCGAAGAGTCCCGCGATGTCGGCGAGCGTGATGCGCGATGGCGCCTTCGCCAGCCAGTAGCCGCCTCCGGGACCGCGCGTGCCCCCGACAAGTCCGCCGGTGGAAAGCGTGGTGAGCAGCTTGGCGACGAGCGGTTGCGGCAACCCGCGGTCCTTCGCAATGTCGAGCGAGCTGAGCACGGTCTTGCCGGCGTCGTAACGCTCGGCGAGCGCACTCATGGCGGAGATGGCGGTCTGGGCTGTTTTGCCGCAGCGAAGCATGGTGCTCAGTGTTTCGCGCTGCGGGGCGCCGTCAATACCGGCAGACCGACCTTCAGCGCGATGGTATAGACCAGCAACCCGAGCGCCCAGATGCCGGCCATGATCTGCCACTCGATCAGACTAGGCGAGTACTCGACGAGCTCGTGCATCGTCGAGGGGATGAAGCCGGGGATGATCAGGCCCATGCCCTTCTCGATCCACACGGCCACGAAGGCCAGCACGCACACCAGCGTGAGCTGACGTTTGTGGGCCACCACCCCGGGCCGCAGGATGAGCACCGCGGCGACGACGTTGAACACGACCGACATCCAGATCCAGGGGACGAGTCCGTGCGCGCCGTGGAGCCCGAAGTAGAGGTAGCGTGCGGCCGCCGTGTGGCTGGTGCCGCTGTAGAACTCGGTGAACACCTCGGAGACGACCATCAGCAGGTTGATGAGGATCGTCACCCGCATGATGTTCGTGAGGATCGAGAGCGGTTTGTCGCTCATCCGCACCCCGGCGACGCGGCGCAGGATCTGCAGTCCGATGATGATGAACGCCGGTCCCGACACGAAAGCCGAGGCGAGAAAGCGCGGCGCGAGCAGCGCGGTGTTCCAGAACGGGCGCCCGCCGAGCCCGCAATAGAGAAACGCAGTGACGGTGTGGATCGAGATCGCCCACACGATGGAGACGAAGACGAATGGAACGTACCAGCGCGGGTTGGGCCGGCGTCCGAGGAACCGCATGTAGAGGAGGTAGCCGCAGATGTGCAGGTTGAGCAGCAGGTAGCCGTTCAGCACGATCACGTCCCACGTGAGCATCGAGAGCGGCCAGTTGAACACGCCCACCCCCGGGATCATGTGCCAGGCGCGGTCGGGCCGCCCGAGGTCCACGACCACGAACCCGATGCACATCACGATGGCGGCGATCGCCAACATCTCGCCCACAATCACCACATCGTGCATCTCCTCGTCGTGGTAGAGGTACGCGGGGATGACCATCATCACCCCGCCGGCGGCGAGCCCCACCATGAACGTAAAGTTCGCGATGTAGAGGCCCCAGGATACGTGGTCGCTCATCGCAGTGACCACCATGCCGTCGCGGATCTGTACGGCCCAGGCGTTGAGGCCGACGAGGCCCACGGCGGTGAGCAGCGTCATCCACGCGTAGAACCAGCCATTGCCGTCGGTGGCGCGATGCCCGCGCCAAAGGAAGCGCAGGTAGTTGGCCAGCCCGCGCCGGGGATCGGCGGCGAGCTTGCAGGGGGAACTGGTGCCAGGAGAGGACATCGGCAGGCGAAGGTTACTTGTCGAAGAAGTAGAAAAAGTGGGGCTGGGTCCCAAGCTCTTCCTTGAGGACGAACACCCGCTTGTTCGCGAGCACCCAGCGAATCTCGGAGTCGGGATCGAGAATGTTTCCAAACACGCGCGCTCCGGTCGGGCAGGCTTCCAGGCAGGCGGGCATCTTTCCTTCGCGCGTGCGGTGCAGGCAGAAGGTGCACTTCTCCATCACGCCCTGCGGCCGGATGCGGTTGCAAAGGTAGGCCTGGTCCGGGTTGATCTCCTTGGCGGGGATCTCGGGGCTTGGTCCAGTTGAAACGGCGGGCGTGGTACGGGCAGGCCGCCTCGCAGTAGCGGCAGCCGATGCACCAGTTGTAGTCGACGACGACGATGCCGTCGGCTTCCTTCCACGTGGCCTCGACGGGGCACACGTCCGTGCACGGCGGGTTCTCGCACTGCTGGCATTGCACCGGCAGGTAGAACTTGCCGGGCGCGGGGACGGCGTGATCGTACTACCCAAATTTCACGCCCGGCTGGGGTTTCGGGTCGGCGATGTGCACTTCCACCCCGTGCTCCTCCAGGGCGTCGGCCTCGAGCCGCGCGATGACCTTGGCCATGGCCTCGGGGGAAAGCTCCCGATAGTGCTTCTGCAAAAACTCGTCCACCGACACATCGGCGGCCCAATCGGCGATCGGCGCGATGGCCTTGGCGAAGGCGGCTGCGCCGAGCGTGGCGCCGGCCAGCTTCAGCGCCGTGCGGCGGGTCATGCCGCCCGGGTCGTTGCCGTCCGCAGAAGTCGGCGAAGCCGCGGGGGCGGGAATGGGGGACTCACTCATGGCGGGACTCCGGGACGGGGTGGGCGGCGGCGCGCTGCGCTTGCTGGACGGCGCCGCGATCGATCGGCGCGAAGACAGGGCGCACCTTGGGAAACGCCGGCGCGTGCGGGTCGTGGCAATCCACACAGGTGTTACGCTCGCGCGGCCCGCAGGCGAGGTCCCAATGGCCGGTCATCCCACCGTGCGCTCCGGCTCTGAAATCGCGATATTGTGGACCGTGGCACTGAGCGCACAGCTCGATGACACGCGGGTAGTCAACCGAGGTGCCGTCGGCCCGGCGGAGCGTGTCGTAGTTGGTGGCGTTGTGGCAGGAGAGACAGCTTTGCGCCCCATGCTGGTAGGCGAGGCCTTGATGAAACTCCTTGAGGTCCTCGCCGGCGCGCAGCGCGAGGTTCGGGGTGCGCGTGGTGTGGCAGGTCGCGCAGGCCACCGGCACGGGCTCGCCGCCATGGTTGAGCGCGTTGGTGAGCACCTTTGGTGTCGCGGGACCGGACCGAATGCCCACCGCGTGACGCATACGGGTGACCCCGGTCGTCTCGGAGGACGCGCCTGGAGCCGGCGGCGCAACGACGGGATCGGCAGGGCCGGCACGCAACGCCCACGCACCGGCGGAGCACAAAGCGACGACGACAAAAGCGGAGAGGTAACGCGGGGCCTTCAAGCACCGCCACCATCGGCACGCCAGGCGCGTATTTCAAGATAAAACTGTCTTTTTATCTTGTGCAAGGAGCGGCCGCGCGCATCCTATCCCCAGGATGCCCCCTCCCGTGACCACTCCGGAGCCCGTCGTGATCAGTCTCGTGCTGCGGTTGCGCGAAGAAGACGCCCTGCGCACCACCACCCTCGCCACACTGCGGGCCCAGGTCGGCCTCGAACTCGGCGCGATACGCGATTCTTGGATTCCGCTCGTGGCCGAGACCCCCGACCCGCGCGAGCTGCATCGCTGGCTCGAATCGCTGCCCGGCCTGGCAAGCGTCGATGTCGCCTTCGTCGAGGTCGTCCCGCAACTCGACACCCCGCGTTACGCCACCGAGTAGGCGCCAAGCCCCTCATTCCCCTTCCCTTATCCCTTCTCCCATGAGCATGGATCGCCGCGATTTCCTCCGTACCACCGCGATGGCCGCCGCCACCGCCGTGATCGCCCAGCGCCTTGGCGCCGTCGAGAACACCACTGCCCCTCACCCTGGCGCCACCACCACGCCCGACGGCATCACCTGGGACAAGGCCCCGTGCCGTTTCTGCGGCACCGGTTGCCATGTGCGCGTCGGCGTGAAGGACGGCCGCGTCGTCGCCATCCAGGGCGAGCAGCTCGCCGAGGTGAACAAGGGCCTGCTGTGCGTGAAAGGCTACCACGTAGGCGGCATCCTCTACGGCCAGGACCGCCTCACCACGCCGATGCTGCGCCGCAACGGCGTGCTGGAGCCGATCACCTGGGAGGAGGCCATCGACGTCGTCGCGCAGCGTGTGCTGAAGGACCCCAAGGGCTTCGCCTTCTATGGCAGCGGCCAATGGACGATCCCCGAGGGCTACGCCGCCCAGAAGTTCATGAAGGGCGGCCTGGCCAACAACCACATCGAGCCCAACGCCCGCCTCTGCATGGCGTCCGCAGTTACCGGTTACCTCTCCGTCTACGGCGTGGACGAGCCCGCCGGCTGCTACGACGACCTCGACGCCGCCGATGTCGTCATCCTCTGGGGCAACAACCCGGCCGAGATGCACCCGGTGCTCTTCTCGCGGATCATCGACCGCCGGCTCAAGGGCCAGAAGGTCACCCTCATCGACATGGGCACGCGCCGCACCCGCACCACCGAGCACGCCGACGAATACCTCGAGTTCCGCCCCAACAGCGACCTGGCCATCGCCAACGGCATCGCCCACCTCCTGCTCCAGAACAACAACTGGGACCGCGACTTCGTCGCCAAGTACTGCAACTTCCGCGGCGACAACGCCCCGCTCGATCTCCTCGGCAAAGCCATCTCCTTCGAGGACTACCGCGCCGCGCTCGAGCCCTACACTCCCGAATACGTCGAGAAGATCTCGGGCATCCCTGCCGCCAAAATCCGGATGCTCGCCGAGCTCTTCGGCCGCCGCGACGTACGCATCACCAGCCTCTGGTGCATGGGGATGAACCAGCACAACCGCGGCACCGCGATCAACCGTCTCGTCCACTCCATCCATCTACTCAGCGGACACTTCGGCCGCCCGGGCGACGCCCCTACCTCCCTCACCGGCCAGCCCTCCGCCTGCGGCACCGCCCGCGAGGTCGGCACGATGTGCAACTTCCTCCCCGGCGGCCGCCTCGTCGCCAACGCCGAACACCGCAAGGACTCCGAGGATATCTGGAAAGTGCCCGGCGGCCGCATCAACCCGAAATCCGGATACCACACCGTCCAACTCTTCGAGAAGTTCTGCACGCCCACCGAGAAGGGCGGCGACATCCACACCATCATCGTCCAGGTCACCAATCCCGGCCAGTCGCTGCCCAACCTCCACAAGCTCTTCCTCGCCAAGAAGGGCCTCGCCGACAAATTTCTCATCGTCTCCGAAGTCTACCCGACCGCCACCACCGCGATCGCCGACCTCGTGCTCCCCGCCGCACTCTGGGTCGAGAAGAACGGCATCTACGGCAATTCCGAGCGCCGCACCCAGCAGTGGTTCAAGCAGGTCGAGCCCCCCGGTCAGGCCCGGCCGGATGCCTGGATGACCATCGCCGTCGCCCACCGCCTCTTCGAGCTCGGCCACCCCGGAATGAAGGACCGCGACGGCAACTTCCTCTTCGCCATGAAGGACGCCGCCGGCCGCGAGGTCCCCGTCTGGGACTACGCCCACTATGGCGACATCAACGTCGACCGCGCCCTGTACGACGAGTACCGCCTGTTTTCATTCTACAAGCACAAGAACCTCGCGCCCTACGATGTGCTCGCGCAGTCCCGCGGCCTGCGCTGGCCGGTCGTGCAGACTGCCGACGGCGCGTGGCAGGAGACCAAGTTTCGCTTCACCGAAGGCGCCGATCCCTTCGTCGCCAAGGGCAAGGGCATCCAGTTCTACCACTCCGTCACCAAGGACGACAAAGCCCTCATCTGGTTCTGCCCGTACGAGCCCGCCACCGAGGAGCCGAACCCCGACTTCCCCACTTGGCTGTGCACCGGTCGCGTATTGGAGCACTGGCACACCGGCACCATGACCATGCGCGTACCGCAGCTGCGCAACGCGATGCCCAACGCCTATGTCGAGATGAACCCGGAGGACGCCGCCGCGGCCGGCCTGGGTAATGGCGACCTGGCCGTCGTCGAATCGCGCCGCGGGAAGATTGAGCTCCCGGTCTGGGTCAACGGCCGCGCCCGCCCGCCACGGGGCACCGTGTTCGTGCCGTTCTTCGACGAGCGCCTCATGATCAACGAGGTCACCCTCGGGGAACCGTGCCCGATCTCCAAGGAGCCCGACTACAAGAAGTGCGCCGTAAAGGTGTATCGCAAAGGCGGTGAGCCCATCCTCCCCGTGCCCCCCTCACCCCACGGCTGAGGCCTCCCGCGTCTCTCGTTCGCGATGACTCCCTCCTCTCCTCCGCCCACGTCACGCACCGGCCGCAGACTCGCAGTCGTCGCCGGTCTCGTCGCGCTCACCGTCGGGCTCAGCGGCTTCTTCATGGGCCTCCGCCAAACCGATCACGCCGCCCACGACACGCGCCTCGCCCGCGTCAGCGCCTCTCGCCCCACCACCGCCCCCCGCCGCCGAGCTTATCCCGAGGCCCCGCGCTACGCCGACTTGCACGACGGCCGGCTGCGGCCGAACCGCGACTGGACGGTGAGCCTGGCCACGCTCGCGCGCCCCGATCCAGCCGCTCAGTACGTGCCCGCCGTGCTCACCGCCGGCGATCTTGCCCGGCTGCGCACCACCCGGATCGGACGCCGCCAGTACGACGGCGCCCCGCCCGTCGCCCCGCATCCCACCGACCAGCTCAGCTCCGCCGCCTGCCTGGAATGCCACGGCACGCCCACAGTCGTCGCCGGCCGCGCCGTGCCGCAAATCAGCCATCCGCGCTACACCAACTGTATTCAGTGTCACGTCTCCTCCGTCGGGCCCGCGAGTTGGTGGCAGGCGCGCAGCACCGCGCTCTCCGAAGGCAACAGCTTTGCCGGCAGCCCGCCCTCCGGCCCCGGCCCACGCGCCTACCTCGGCGCGCCGCCCACGATCCCGCACACCACCTGGATGCGCGACAACTGCATGAGCTGTCATGGCCCCGGCGGCACCGCCGCTCTACGCACCTCGCATCCGAACCGGCAGAGCTGCGTGCAGTGCCACGCCCCCAACGCCACCCTCGACAGCCATTTCGCTTCCGGCCTCCCGCCCCCGCTGCCCGTCGCCGACTGGAAAACCAACGCGCCCGCCGCCATTCGGTAACATTTCCGATGTAGGAGCGTGCTCGCACGCGAACTCGGGCGTTGATCGCGTGCAAGCACGCTCCTACTACCGACTCGCCCCCCCACCGCCGCCATTTGCCAATCTCCAGCCCCCTCCGCACCTTCCGCCCCGTGCCCTCGCCCTCCGATCCCCGCGGCCTCTCGCGCCGCGACATGCTCACCCGGCTCTTCAGCCCGGTGCGCCGCGCCGCGCCGCGGCCACCCAACCGGACCGGCCCGCCCCTGCACCCGCCAATTCGCCCCGCACCTCCCCGGTCACGCGCCCACCGCTGAGCCAAGCGGGGCCGATCCCCTCGTATTCGCACATCGCGGTCATCGCCGGTCGCGAGTGCCTCGCCTACCAGGGCACCGGCTGCACCATCTGCGTCGAGCGCTGCCCGGTCGCCGGTGCGCTTGTGCTGGAACTGGGCCTGCCGCGCGTGGTGCCGTCGATCTGCACCGGCTGTCGGCTCTGCCACGAAGTCTGCCCCGCCCCCGGACAAGCCATCCGCATCGTGCCGCGCCCACCCGGCCTGCCACCGCCCGCCACCGGCCCGAGCACCGCAGCCCACTCGCCCTTCCCGGTGTTCAATCCTCCGACACCGCCCACCCATGGCTGAACCCGCACCGCGATTGCCCGACGTGCAACAGGCCGTGCTCGACGTCCCCACGCTCGACGCCCTCTTTCGTGACCTCGCGCAGTGCACCCAGATCATCGCGGTCGTCCCCAAAACCGCCGCGCAGGCGATGACCACCCCGGTGACGATCGATCTGGCCGGCGCGCGCACCGGCCTCACCGCCGGGCAGTTCCGCGGCGTGCAGATCCGCTACCTCTATGAGTCCAAAGAGTGGTGCGATACCCTGCTCGCCACCCCTGCCGGCGTGCGCTTGGTCCGCATCTGCACCGACGACGCCCACTCGCCGTAGCAACGAAACAGCCCGAATACCCAATCAGACACCGCGCTCCGGTCGGACTCGCGAGCGCCGCCTGGGCCGAGCCTAGCACGAGGCTTTCCACCTCCCCACCCGCCGCATTCACCGAGTTTTGAACGCCCTCCCGTTGACTGGCCGCGACGGTGGCCGCCTGCTGGTCCAGCCGATGTCCTCGCCACAGCCCCACCGAACCACGACGCTTCGCACTGCCGCGCGCCTCCTCGCGATCCTCGCGTGGGCCACGCACCTCGGCGCCAGCCCCACCACGTTCCCGAACTGGCTCGCCGCCCACGGACTGACGGGCACCAACGACACCGCCGCCCAACTTGCCGATCCCGATGGCGACGGCGCGTCCAACATTGTCGAGTACGCTTGGGACACCGATCCCGCCTCCGCCACCTCGCGACCGGCCACCGCCGTCGAGTGCTCCGGCCCCGCGTTCTCCGCCACCTTCCCGCGCGACCCCGCCAAGACCGACCTCGCCTACCATATCGAGACCTCGTCCGACCTCTGTATCTGGTTCATTGTCGCCCGTAGTGTCTACGGCCGACCGCTCGTCAACCTCGGGGGCGCCTCCTCCATCGGGGAAAGCGGCGGCAACCCGCGACTGGCCACCACCTGGATCGACGCGGCCACGGGCGCACCCAGCCAAGGCTTCGCCCGCGTGCGCCTTTCCTACAAGGAGCAACGCCCTGCCCCGGGACTTCTCTGGCCCGACGGTATCGAGCCCGGCGATCCGGCCACCGGCGAGGCACCGGTGGGGCGGCGCAACTGGTGGGTCGACTCCGCGGCACCCGCCGGCGGCGACGGCAGCCATGGTTCACCGTTCAACAGCTTCGAGGTCGTTGAGGACGCCGTGCGCGGCGGCGACTTCATCTACGTGCGCGGCGTGTTCGACATGGCCACCCACAGCTCAGGGCACCGGATGACGCTGAACCTGTACCGCGCCCAGGCCGGCGGCTCCCCCGACAGCCCCACCACCGTCAAGAGCTGGCGCGGCTCGCCCCGCGCCGTCTTCGACTCGCGCCGCACCAGCGCCCAGCTGCGCGCCAGCAACAGCGCCGGGCTTCGTTTCCAGAATCTGGAGCTTCGCAACTTCGGCGATCAGGGCATCGTCGTCGGCGACGGCGTGACCTACGCCGAGATGGTCAACCTCGTCATCCACGACGGGCAGGTGACCGCCGGGAGCGGCATCGGCGGCGGACTGGTGATGTACGCGGCCGACAGCCGGCACATCTTCGTCGTGCGCCACTGCGAGATTTTCTCCACGCCCGACGACAACCCCGGCAACAACAGCGGCGCATTCAGCGTGATCTCGGAGCCGAGCGCCCACGCAGGCTCCAGCGTTGTCGTGCGCCACTGCCTTTTCCACGACAACCACATCGCCGTGCGCCACAAACATGCCGGCCGCGTCCACATGGAGGCCTCCGACAATCGTTTCGAAGACAACGCCATCGGATTCTACCTGCGCATGTGGACGAGCGAGGCGCACCATAATCTCTTCGTGCGCAACGGCACCGCGTTCCAGCTGGACAGCGACAACATGAACGCGAACCACGACTACCGCCTCCACCACAACACGCTCTACGACACCAACTGGCTCGCCTCCACAATGCCCGACCAGGGCGGCTTCGTGGCCAACCTCCATCTCGAGGACAACCTCTTCCTCGACCCCACACCCGGCGACGGCGTGATCCGCATCGGGTCGGGCGACTGGAACTGGGGCGCCAACGACCTCTCCGGCTGGACCTCGGCGCGTAACCTTTTCCTGTACACACCCGACACGAGGCCCTTCCTCCACAGCGCCCCGCCCACAGCGCACCTCAGCCGGGACTTCGCGGACGCACTGACCCAACTTGGCGACACGACCTCCCGCCGCATCGACCCGCGGCTGGAAAACCCCGCAGGCGACGACTTCACCCTGCGCGCCGACTCCCCGGCGATCGGCGCGGCCGCCGACGGCGGCGATGTGGGCGCGTTCTAGGATCGTCCGGCGCCAAGCCGTTGTTTCAGAGAGACCCGGGCCACCGCATTATTCGCAGAGCGGGCCCTGTTCGTGCCGTCCAAGTCCGCTACCGCGACAAATCCAAGGGTAGTTGCGACACCCTGCTCGCCATCCCCACCGGCGCCCGTCTCGCCCGCTTCTGCATCGGCTCGGTCAACCACGCGGGCCAACTCGCCCCGCGCCGCCGTCCCCGACCGTCGCCAGCCGAAGCAAGTGCCCGCGCGACATCGGACGTACCACGCCCGCCACCATCCCGCACGCCGGCCCCACCACGCGCGGCGCGCCCTCAGCGCAGCCGGATGAAGAACCAACACGCGATCCACGCCATGGCGGCATCCGGAAGCCAAGCGGCGGCCACTGGACTGAGCACGCCGAAGGAGCCCATCAGGGTGGCCAGTTTCGCCAGGAGGAAATAGACGAAGAACAACCCGATCGACTTCGACATGTTGACCGCGGGATTCACCCGCACCCCGCCGATGGCAAAGGGCACCGCCAAGGCCATCACGATGAGCACTCCGGCGGGGCTGGAGCGTTTGCGCTCATGCTCCACCGCGTACCGGCGGTAGCGAGGCGTATCGTCGCCGCGCAGATGGTCCAATACCCGCTCCAACTCAAAGAGCGAAAGGGCAGCCGGATCCTTCAGCAGCAGGAGCATTAGCTCGGGGTCGTCATCGATCTCCGGTTCCAGTCGGTCGATGAACTGCACCGGGGGCAGCTGCTCGCCGGTCTTGGCATCGAAGCTCAGTTCCCGGCCGTCGAGAAATACCCACGACTTGCGCCAGCGATCATAGTAGGCATCCCGGGCGGCGATCCGGCGCAGTTCGTGTTGATCCGCGTCGAAAAGACTGAGCGTGACCCCATGGGCGCGGCGTTCGGTCTGATCGTAGGTGTTCATGAACCAAAGGCGACCGGCCGCCCGATTGGCGAACCCCACCGCCGAGACCACCCCGGCGGCGCTGTCACCCTTCTTGCGCATGTCCGCCGAGCGCCGCATCTGCTCCTTGGTGTCGCGGGTCTCCTCGACCGACCACGGAATCAGGCTGGCATTGAGATACCAGACCCCGGCGGCCATAAGCAGACCAAAGACCCAGATCGCACGCGTGATCCGAAAAAGCCCCAGCCCGGCGGCGCGCATCGCGGTGAATTCATTGTTCCGGTGCATCTGCCCCAGCGCGTAGAGCAGCGACAGCAGCACCGACACCTGTAACACCAGCGGAACATTCCCCGGCACCAGAACGAGGTAGTAGTAGAGGACCTCCAACAGCCCGGCCCCGCTGCCGGTGAAGGTGCCGAGGTTGTTCTGCATATCCACCAGGATGAGCAGGCCCAGCAACGCGGTCATGATCAGCCCGAAGGCCTTCAGCCACGCGCCCAGCACATGTCGATCGAGGATGGTCATTTCCGGCTGCGACTCTTCGGAAAGCCTCCAGTGCCGCAAGGTTTTCCCGGCACCGTCCCCCATCTGGGCCAATGTTACAGTCAGGTGAACTCTGCGCCTCGGTGCGGGTCGCCGCGCGCTTTCCGCTTCGCTTTGACCACGCCTGCTTCTAGCGTCCGCCCCCGCTCCCGATGCCTCGTACCCGCAAAACACCCAAAGCCAAGCCCGCGCCCGCCGCGCCGGCCAAGGCCCTGTTTTTCAACCGTGAACTGAGCTGGCTGGCCTTCAACCGCCGCGTGCTCGAGCAAGCTTGGAACCCCCGCAATCCGCTGCTGGAGCGGCTCAAGTTCTTGGCGATCGTCAGTTCCAACCTCGACGAGTTCTTCGAGATCCGCGTGGCCGGGCTCATCCAGCAGGTGGATTCCGGCATCGTCGATCTCGGGCTCGACGGTTTGGGCGCACGCGAGCAGCTGCGCCCGCATCCATCTGGTGGTGGCATCGATCGTCGAGGAGCAATACCGCTGCTGGAGCGACCACCTCCGCCCCGCCCTCCAGCGCGAACATATCGCTTTCAAGACCGGCCCGGAACTCACCCGCCAGGAGCTCGCGTGGGTACGCGACTATTTCCGCTCCCAAGTCTATCCCGTTCTCACCCCGCTGGCCGTCGACGCCTCGCATCCGTTCCCCCAACTGGGCAACAAGACGCTCAACGTCGTGGTCAGCGTCGACAATCCCGGCACGCCCGAAAACGAAGGCTTCCTGGCCATCCTGCCCGTGCCCCGGATTCTCCCGCGCGTCGTCCAAATCGCCCCGGCCGCCCGTGGCCCCGCCCGCTTCATCTTCCTGAGCGAGATCATCAAGCTCTGCGCCGACCAGCTCTTTGCCGGCTACCGCATCCACGGGGCCTTCGCCTTCCGCGTCACCCGCAACAGCGACCTCTACATCGACGAGGAAGAGGCCGAGAATCTCCTCCAGCGCATCGAGAATGAGTTGCGCAACCTGCGCCGCGGCGCCGCCGTGCGCTTGGAGATTGAAGACGGCGTGGACGAGGCAACCTTCGAACGCCTCACCGACCACCTCGGACTCGCCCGTGAATACGTCTTCCGCATCCACGGTCCGCTAAACCTACTGCGCCTGATGGGCGTCTACGACCTCATCAACCGGCCCGACCTCAAGGAGCCACCCGTAGCCCCGCATCCGGGGCCATTCGCCCTTTCCGGCGAGAACATCTTCGCCGCCCTCGCCCAACGCGACGTCCTCCTCCACCACCCCTACGACTCGTTCGACCCCGTCGTGGCCTTCGTGCAGGAAGCCGCTCGCGATCCCCAGGTCTTCGCCATCAAGCAGACGCTCTATCGCACCAGCGGCGACTCGCCCATCGTCCATGCCCTCATGGAGGCCTCGCAAAACGGCAAGCAGGTCACTGCGCTGGTCGAACTCAAAGCCCGCTTCGACGAGGCCAACAACATCCAGTGGGCCCGCCAGCTCGAGGAGGCCGGCGTGCACGTCGTCTACGGTGTCGTCGGGCTGAAGATCCACTGCAAGTGCTGCCTGGTGGTGCGCCAGGAGGAGCAGGGCATGCGGCACTACGCCCACCTCGGCACTGGCAACTACAATCCCAAGACCGCGCGCATCTACACCGACTTCAGCTTGTTCACCGCACGCGACGCCCTCACCATCGAGGTCGCCTATCTTTTTAATACACTCACCGGCTTCGTCCGCCAGCCCAGCTTCCGCCACCTGCTGGTCGCCCCCTACAACCTGCACGCGCAGATTCAGGAGCTCATCGCCACGGAGGCCACAGCCGCGCGCCAGAACAAACCCGCGCGCATCGTCGCCAAAATGAACAGTCTGGTGGACCGCACCACCATCGAGGCGCTCTACGCGGCCTCCTGCGCCGGCGTCCAGATCGACCTCATCGTGCGCGGCGTCTGCTGCCTAGTGCCCGGCATCCCTGGCCTGAGCGAGAACATCCGCGTGCGTTCCATCGTTGGCCGCTTCCTCGAGCACGCCCGCGCCTTCTACTTTGAAAACCACGGCGGCGAGCCCCGCGTCTATCTCGGCAGCGCCGACTGGATGCCGCGCAACTTCTTTCGCCGCGTCGAAGTCGTCTTCCCGCTTGAGGATCCGGCCCTGCGCCAGCGCGTGCTGCAGGACGTGCTCCAAATCCAGCTTCAAGATACCGAGAACGCCCGTGAGCTGCAGCCCCAGGGTGCCTACACGCCGGTGGTGCGCACCGCCAGCCAGCCCGCCCTGGCCTCCCAGGACCACTTCCTCGCCGACGCCTCCCGCCGCCTCCTGCGCAACGAGGGGGAATAGCTATGCCTGGGGGGCGAATCCGACGAACGGCTTTAGCCCTTGCCAAGTCGGCCTGTTTTTTCTGTCTGTACAGACATGAAACTAACACCCGCGCAGTCAAAGCTCGTGCTCCACTGGGGAGAGATGGGAACCCGTTGGGGCATCAACCGCACGGTCGCCCAGATTCACGCGCTTCTCTACTTCTCGCCCAAGCCCCTTGCCGCGGATGAGATCACGGAAGTCCTCCAGGTGGCCCGCTCGCACGTCAGCAATAGCCTGAAGGAACTCCAAGCCTGGGGCATCGTCGGCGTCGTGCACCTCATGGGCGACCGCCGCGACCATTTCCAATCCCTCAAGGACGTCTGGCAAACCTTCGAGATCCTCCTTGATGAGCGCAAACGCCGCGAGGTCGACCCGATGCTCAAAGTACTCCGAGAAACCTCGGCCATGATGGCGGAGGAGAAATCACCCACCGATGCCTACACCCAAGAGCGAGTCGGCGACCTCCTGACCTTCCTGGAGTCGGTCGATTCCTGGTACGGTGAAGTCCGCCGCCTGCCCCGCGCCGCCCGGATGAAACTCGTTACTTTCGGCGCCAAGCTCAGTCAATGGCTGCGATAAGCCCCCGGACGGGGGAGTGCACCGGCCGCACGCGCCCCACTTCGACGCCCCCTCCGACCGCATCAGAGGCCCGCCCTCGCGAATAGCCGCAGCCACACCCATTCTGAATCAAACAAAACGTATCGCTGTTAGTTTCTGTCTATACCGTAATTTCTGCGATTACCAATGAACCTGCCAATCACCGTTACCGGAGCCTTCGGGTATTCGGGTAGCCGCATCGCCCGCCGCCTCCTCGAGCATGGGCACACCGTTCGCACTCTCACCAACTCGCCGGGCCACGGCCATCCGCTCGCGAACCATATCCACGCGGCCCCATTTCACTTCGAGGCGCCTGACGAACTCACCCGGTCGCTGGAGGGGACCGCCGTACTCATCAATACCTACTGGGTACGCTTCGACCATCGGCGTTTCAATCACGCCACCGCCGTTCAGAACACGCTCACCCTCTTTGCGGCGGCGAAGCGCGCCGGCGTGCCGCGCATCGTCCACGTGAGCATCACAAATCCGGAGGAAGGCTCGCCCCTGCCCTATTTCCACGGCAAGGGCCGGCTGGAACGAGCACTCCGCGAGAGCGGTATCCCACACACGATCCTCCGCCCGGCCGTGCTCTTTGGCGACGGCGACATCCTGATCAACAACATCGCCTGGGCACTGCGACACCTGCCCTGCTTCGGCGTCTTCGGCGATGGCAAGTACAAGCTCCAGCCGATCCACGTCGAAGACTTCGCCGCACTGGCCGTCCGCGAAGCCACGACCACCGGCGACCGCACGATCGAAGCCATCGGCCCGGAGACCTTCACGTACCGCGAGCTCGCCCGCACCGTCGGGCAAATTATCGGTTGCCCGCGACCGGTTTTCGGGGTTCCACCGTGGTTCGGTTACGCGGCGGCGCGGCTGGTCGGATGGTGGCACCGCGACGAATTTGTTACCCGCGAAGAGATCGCCGGCCTCATGCAGAACCGCCTCTACGTCGACGCCCCTCCCGCCGGCGCCACGCGACTCACCGACTGGGCCACCCATAACGCCGCCACCCTCGGACGCTCCTACGCCAACGAGTTGGCCCGCCGCCAGCCGACGCTGCCCACTCCGGTCTAGACGCCGCCTGCGCCGCTGCCCGTCCACCCGTGGTGACGCGCGTGGTCATCCCTCCGCACACGAGACCGGGCGGCGCCGCCCTCGCATCTTCCCCGGGACGAACGGTGCGGCGTCGACGGAGAACGAACCGGGGGCAACCTAGTCCCAATCCTGGGAAAGCACCATCCCACGCTTGGCCAACCCCCGCGTCCCCAGGAATACGCAGCTAGACCCTATCCTATTGTTCCACCAATCACTTAAAGCTCATTTGGCGGCATGGCACAGGCCCTGCAATAGCAGGCGCAACAACCGCCCATGGACATCCCCCGCCCCAACGCCTCCAAGGAAAAACGCCGCCGCCACATCTTGATCGGTGCGGGCATCGTGCTCGGCCTCGCCGGTATCAGTTTCTTCCTCGCCCGCCTCAAACCCGCCGCCCCCACCCTCGAGCGCAGCCTCGTGTGGATCGATACCGTCAAGCAAGGTCCCATGGTCCGCCAGGTCCGCGGCCTGGGTACGCTCGTGCCGGTGGACATCCGCTGGATCGCCGCGCGTACCAGCGGTCGCGTCGAGCGCATCGTGCTACGCCCCGGCGCCTTCGTGCAGCCCGACTCACTCATCGTCGAACTCACCAACCCCGACGTCGAACAGGCCGCCCTCAACGCTACCCTCCAGCTCAAGGCCGGCGAAGCCGAGCTCGAGAGCCTCGTCGCCCAGGTCGAACGCAACCTCCTTGAAATGGAATCACGCGCCGCCGGGGTGAAATCCGACTACGAACGCGCTCGCCTCCAGGCCGAGGTCAACGAGGAACTCTTCAAGGACGGCCTCGTCGCCTCCGTCGTGCTCAAACAATCCAAGGTCACCGCCGAGGCCGCCGACGCCTGCTGGGTGATCGAACAAAAACGCCTCGAACTCGCCCGCCGCACCCGCGGCGCGCAGATCGCCCCCAAGGAGGCCGAGGTCGCCCGCTACCGCGCACAGGCCGACCTCGCCCGCCGCGACTCGGAGGCCCTCCACGTGCGCGCCGGCGTCGCCGGCGTACTCCAGGTGCTTCCCCTCGAGGTCGGCCAGCAGGTGGGCCCGGGCAGCAACCTCGCCCGCGTGGCCGACCCCGCCAATCTCAAGGCCGAAATCCGCATCGCGGAGACGCAGGCCAAGGACATCGTGCTCGGGCTCACCGCCGCCATCGACACGCGCAACGGCATCGTCGCCGGTCGCGTGGCCCGCATCGACCCCGCCGTGCAGAACGGCACCGTGCTGGTCGACGTGGCCATCACCGGCGAGCTGCCCAAGGGCGCCCGCCCCGACCTCTCCGTCGACGGCACCGTCGAGCTCGAACGTCTCGACAACGTGGTCTACGTCGGCCGCCCCGCCTTCGGCCAGGAGCGCAGCAAGGTCGGCATCTTCCTGCTCGACGCCGAGGACCGCATCGCCACGCGCACCACCGTCGAACTGGGTCGCAGCTCGGTTAACACCATCGAGATCATCGCCGGCCTCAAGCCCGGCGACCGGGTGATCCTGTCCGACATGTCCAACCACGACAACACCGAGCGCGTACGGCTCAACTGATTCTCGATTTCAGATTTTCGGTTTTCGATTGGCCGGCCCGGCCATCCTCCACACTCCGCTCCGCCGCCGCCCTATCGCCAATCGGCAATCCCCAATCGAAAATCCTTCCCCGGTTCCCCCGTTTTTCAATTCGCAATCCACACCCTTCAATCCGCATCATCATGTCCACCGCCTCCATGCCCGACCCCGTCGCCACCGCCATGACCACCAACGGACAGGTCCTCATCAAGCTCGATGGCATCAAAAAGGTCTTCCTCACCGACGAGGTTGAGACCCATGCCCTCTCCGGCATCCATCTCGACATCTTCAAGGGTGAGTTTGTCTCCATCGCCGGGCCGTCCGGCTGCGGCAAATCCACCCTGCTGTCCATCCTCGGGCTGCTCGACTCGCCCAGCGACGGCAAATACCTGCTCAACAGCACCCCGGTCGAGAACCTCACGCTGGCCGAGCGCGCTCGTATCCGCAACCGCGAGATTGGCTTCATCTTCCAGTCCTTCAACCTCATCGGCGACCTCACCGTCTACGAGAACGTCGAGCTTCCGCTCACCTACCGCGGCATGCCTTCGGCCGAGCGCAAGCAGCGCGCCATGGAGGCCCTCGAGCGCGTCGGCATGGGCCACCGCGCCAAGCACCTGCCCTCCCAACTCTCCGGCGGTCAGCAGCAGCGTGTGGCCGTGGCCCGCGCGCTGGCCGGCAGCCCGTCGGTGCTGCTCGCCGACGAGCCCACCGGCAACTTGGATTCGAAGAACGGCGACGCCGTGATGGAACTGCTGCGCGATCTGCACCGGGCCGGCTCCACCATCGTGATGGTGACCCACGATAACCGTTTCGCCCGCAGCGCCGACCGCACCGTGCATCTCTTCGACGGTCGCATCGTCGACGAGAGCGCCGAGAGCGCCGGAAGCTGAAAGCCGGGGCGTTGCCCCGGCTTTCCTCTCATCTTTAGGCCAGGGCGCCGGCTTGGCCCCTTGATTCCACCTGTCGGCCAAGTTGCCGCCCTGGCCGCTCCGTCCCTCCCGATGCGCTCCGCTCCGGAACGTCTCCACTCGCTCGACGCCTTTCGAGCCTTCGCCCTGCTGCTGGGCGTCTGCCTGCACGCCGCGATGGCGTTCATCGTCCCGTCCACCGAGTGGGCTGTCGGGGCGCCGCAAACGGCCACCGTCCCGGCGCTATTTGCCTACTATGTGCACTGTTTCCGCATGGAGGCGTTCTTTCTTCTGGCCGGCTTCTTCGCCCACGTCGTGATCGGCAGGCGAGGACTTTCCGCGTTTCTGCGCGACCGCGCGCTCCGCATCGCCCTCGTCTTCGTGGTGGTGCTCTACCCGATGAAGGTAGTGCTCTCCGCCTGTTGGGTGTCCGGCGGCCTGCACACCGGGGCGATCCGGCTGCCGCCCGAAGTCGCCTCGCTGCCGCTGTGGCAGCTGGCCCTTGGTGGACCAGCCCAGGAGTCCTGGCCCCGGATCAACCTCACCCACCTCTGGTTCCTCTACTATCTGATCGTCGTCACCGCCCTCTTCCAGGCAGGGCACCGGCTGGTATCCTGGCTCCTGCGCCCCGAACACGCCGCGCGCCGCCTGGCCCATGCCGCGTATCACCGGGTTGGGTGCAGTTGGTTCGCGCCGGTCGCGCTGGCCGTGGCCCTCATCCCGTTGCTGCGCGCGATGAAGAGCTCCAACATCGATACCCCCGACGCCGGCTTCGCCTGGCACTGGCCGGTACTTACCCTCTACGGGCTGTTCTTCGCCCTCGGCTGGGTGCTGCAGCGCCACCAGGATCTCCTGCCGTCGCTGGCCCGCCGTTGGTCCATCTATCTTCCACTTAGCCTGCTGATCGGTCTCATTTCGGCGGTGGGGACCGGCGCACGGATCGCAGGCGGGGCATGGGCGCTCGAACACGCCAGCGCCCTGCACCTCGCCACCGCAGCCGGCACCAGCCTGACCATGTGCCTGGCGGTCGCCGGTTGGCTTGGGCTCTTTGTCCGCTTCTTCAATCATCCCCGCGCCTGGGTACGCTACTTGGCCGACTCGTCCTATTGGATCTATCTCGTGCACCTGCCTCTCGTGGTTGGTCTCCAGGTCTGGTTCGCCCACGGGGGTTGGCCGTGGTGGATCCAGTGGCCGCTCATCAACGCCATCTCCTTTACGATGCTCCTCTCGAGCTATCACTTCTTCGTCCGCACAACCTGGATTGGAGCCTGGCTTAACGGCCGCCGCGCCCTGCCTCTCCCTCTCCCCCTTTACGCCTCCACCACGCCCCGTCCGATTGCGGCCGACTAGATTCGCCCCCCGCCCACCGCCCACCGCCGTCCCCGCCCCGTGCTCAGTCATCACCGATCTCTGGTAACCGACAACTGATACCCGCCATGCGCTTCCTCCTGTTCGGACTCCTCGCCTTCCCCTTCCTCCCGATCTTCACACGAGCCGCGACCGTCACCGCGACCATCGAAGAATCGCGTCCGCTCCTCGCCACCGGCGAGATCGTCGTCAACAACGTCAACGGCCCGATCACCATCGAGACTTGGGACAAGCCCGAAGTGCGCCTAGTTGCCACCAAGGAGGCCCGCACCGAAGCCGACCTCAAGGCGCTCGCGGTCCACATCGACGCCAGCGAAGGGCGTTTCTCGGTAAAAACCGAGTACCTGGACAAGGACGGCAGTTGGCTGAAAAAGTTCACTAACACCGGCTCCGTCGCCTACATCCTCACCGTCCCGCACAACGCCACGCTGCGCCGCATCGAGACCCTCAACGGCGCCATCCAGATCGCCAATGCCCACGGCCGCGTCACGGCCAAATCTCTCAATGGCCGCATCACCGCGCGCGGCCTGCGCCACGAGGTCGAGCTCAACACCGTCAACGGCGGCATCTCCGCGGAGTTCGACACCATCGCCGACAAGCAGGATGTGCGATTGGAAACCGACAACGGCTCAATCGAAGTGCGCCTCCCCGCCGATACCAGTGCGGAGATCGATGCCAGTGCGGTGAACGGCTCCATCTCCAACGATTTTGGACTTACCTCAACCGAGGAGAACTGGGTGGGGCGCGAGCTCACCGGCCGCCTCGGCAGCGGCGCTGGCCGCGTGCGCCTCAAGACCATCAACGGCTCCATCGAGATCCGAAAGCGTTGAACAACGTGGCCCGTTCCTTCAGGGCGGGCTTCTGTATTTCCCGGTTCCGCGGACCGCCGCGGTAGGGATGCCGCTCCTCGCCGTCCGCCTCCGACGTAGCGAAACTCGCCAAGAGTTTCGTCGTCGTTTGAATGGTGCCCCCGGGTTCGCCTTGCCCCTTGTTAGCTGTCCCTTTCGGCCCGCCCTTTCTCCCCGGTAGTAGTTTCCCCAATCCAGCCGCGCTCCCGTTGAAGCTTTTCTCGTAACTGGCCCGCCTGCCGGTTGCGCCCGGCCTATTTCCTTGAACCTTCTGCCCCCGCCCAGCGTAAATGCTTCCCTCCCAACCGTGAGCACGCCCAACACCTCAGCTGACGCCCCGCCGCACTCCGAGGCGGCCGAACACGATCTCCGCTATGCCCAGTCGCCTGTTAACAGCGACCTGGCCCCGGAAAAGAAGCTCAAGCTCTACACCGACATGGTGCGCATCCGCTTCTTCGAGGACCGCAGCCTGCGCGTCTACCAGCAGGGCAAGATCGGCGGGTTTCTCCACCTCTACAACGGCCAGGAGGCCGTCGCCGTGGGCACCTGTTCGCTGCTGGGCGAACACGACCATGTGATCACCGCGTACCGTGACCACGGGCACGCGCTCTCCGTGGGCATGGGCATGGGCGAGCTCATGGCGGAGATGCAGGGTAAGTTCACCGGCTCCTCCAAGGGCAAGGGCGGCTCGATGCACTTCTTCTCACCCGAAAAGCATTTCTGGGGCGGCCACGGTATCGTTGGCGGCCAGACTCCCCTCGGCCTCGGCATCGCCTACGCTCTCAAATACCAGGGCAAAAAGGGATGCTGCCTCTGCTACCTCGGCGACGGGGCCATCAACCAGGGCGCCTTCCATGAATCGCTCAATCTCGCCGCCCTCTGGGATGTGCCGGTCATCTACGTGATCGAGAACAACGGGTACTCGATGGGCACGAGCCAGAAACGATCCTCCGCTGGCGAACTCCTCGCCCGCCGCGCCGACGGCTATGGCATCGAATGGGCCATCATCAACGGCAACTCGATGTACGAGGTTCGCGCCCGTACCTACGAGGCCATGCAGCGCGCCCGCGAGCGCAGCAAGCCCACCTTGTTGGAGATGCGCACCTACCGCTATCGCGGCCACTCCGTGGCCGACGCCAACGCCGAGAAGTACCGTACCAAGGCCGAGATCGAATCCTACAAGCGCGATTTCGACCCAATCTCCCTCTTCAAGGCCGTGCTCCTGCGCGAAGGCCTGCTCGACGAGGCCAAGGTCGAAGCCATCAACGCCGCCGCCAAACTCGAGGTCGAAGCGGCCGTGCACTACGCCGACGAGTCCCCCGTGGCCCCCGAGCCCGAGATTTTCACCGACGTCTACGCGGCGATCGACGAGGCGCCCGCCCAGCAGCACGGCACGCATTTCTTCAACAAGGACGCCCACTTCGTCGGCAACAAACGGATCAGCCCGGAGTCCCAGAACAAGTGACTAACAAACCCCCCCCCCCGCCCCCCCCCCCCCCCCCCCAATCCATCCCCCCCCCCCCCCCCCTCCCCACCGCCCTTGTCACTTGATACTTGTTACTTAGACCTTCTCGTCGTCCGCCTTTCAGCCTTCAGTTTTCAGCCTTCCGCACTTCTTCCCGATGCCTCTCATCACCTATCGTCAGGCCATCAACGACGCCCTCGCCGAGGAGATCACGCGCGACCCCAACGTCTTCATCATGGGCGAGGAAGTCGCCCAATACAACGGGGCCTACAAGGTCACCGAGGGCCTGCTCGAGCGTTTTGGCTCCAAGCGCCTCGTCGACGCCCCCATCAGCGAGACCGGCTTCATCGGCCTGGGTGTGGGCGCGGCCATGATGGGCCTACGTCCCGTGGTCGAGATCATGTTCTGGAGCTTCGCCTACGTCGCCTTCGACCAGATCATCAACAACGCTGCCACCATGCGCTACATGTCCGGCGGACAAAGCAAAGTCCCGCTGGTCTTGCGCGGACCCGCCAACGGCGGCACCAACGTCGGCTCCACCCACTCGCACACCCCGGAGATGTTCCTGGCCAACCAGCCCGGCTTGAAGGTCATCTGCCCGGCCACCGCCTACGACGCCAAGGGGCTCATGAAGTCCGCCATCCGCGACGACGACACCGTCTGCGTCATGGAAAACACCCTGCTCTACGGAGAGAAATGGGAAGTACCCGAGGGCGAGTACCTCATCCCACTCGGCAAGGCCGACCTCAAGCGCGTGGGCAAGGACCTCTCCTTCATCGCCCACGGCCGCGCCGTCATCACCTGCCTGAAGGCCGCCGAAATTCTGCAGCGCGACCACGGCATCGACGCCGAGGTGCTCGACCTGCGCTCCATCCGCCCGCTCGACGAGCAAGCGATTCTGGAGACAGTGGCCAAGACAGGCCGAGTGGTCCTTGTCGACGAGAACAAGCCGTTCTGCGGTGTGGGCGCCCAGATCGCCTCACTCATCGCCGATCAGGCCTTCGATTCCCTCGATGCCCCGATCAAGCGCGTATCCTCCCTCGACGCTCCGCAGATCTACGCCAAGCCGCTCGAGGACACGATGCTCCCGACGGTGGAACGCATCGTCGCCACCGCACTCTCGATCTGCTGAATCGCCGCGCAACGCGGCGAAAGTACCAAGATCCAAGTAACCAGGTACCAAGGGCTGAGTTTCGCAGTCGACTGATTTTCAGCCTTCCGCCTTCGGTCTTTAGCCCTCAGCTTCCGTCTTCCTCGTTCTGCATTCTGCATTCTCCGTTCTGCCTTTTCTTCCCATGGCCACGATCATCGACATGCCCAAACTGAGCGACACCATGACGGTGGGTACGCTCGTCAAATGGCTGAAAAACGAAGGCGACCCGCTCACCAGCGGTATGATGATCGCCGAGATCGAGACCGACAAAGCCACGATGGAGCTCGAGTGCTTCGAAGGAGGCACCCTTCTCAAGCAGGTCGCCAAGGTGGGTGACCAGATTAACGTCGGCGCCCCCATCTGCGTCATTGGCCAACCCGGCGAGGATCTCTCGGCCCTCAAACTCAGCGCGCCTGCGGCGGCACCCGCGGCGGCGCCGAAGGCAGAAGTCAAAGTGCCGAATGCAGAACCGGTCGCCACTCCTGCTCCCGGCAGCAAAACGGCTTCCGTTCCGCCTCCGCCCGCCCCCGTGGTTCACACCTCGACGCCTTCCCACACCCCCGTCGCCGCCAGCATCGCGGATGGCCGCGTGAAAGTCTCTCCCCTCGCCCGCAAGATCGCGGCCGAGAAGGGCGTCGACGTCTCCCGCCTGCAGGGTTCCGGCCCCGGCGGTCGTATCGTCAAGTCCGACGTGCTTGCGGTCGCCGAGGGCAAGGCCAGCTACATCACCTCCGCTCCTCATCGTAGCGGAAGCGCTTCCGCTTCCACCACAGCGCCATCCTCCCCCATCACCGGAGCCGGCGTTTTCCGTGGCCCCGTTGCCGAGCAGCAGGATATCCCGCTCTCGAATATGCGCGCCACGATTGCGCGCCGCCTCCTGGAGGCGAAGACACAGATTCCCCACTTCTACCTCGAGGTCGAGGTCGACGCCGCTCCGCTGCTCGCGCTGCGCGCGCAGGTCAATGGCGCCCTGGAAGGCCGCGGAGTGAAGGTCTCGGTCAACGACTTCATCTTGAAGGCCTGCGTCGAAGCCCTGCGCCGCGTGCCGGGGGTGAACTGCTCCTGGGAAGGCACCCTCATCCGCCAGCACGCCGCGGTGCACATGGCTTTCGCCGTCGCCATTGAGGACGGACTAATCACCCCCGTCGTGCGCGACGCCCAGGACAAGTCCGTCTTTGAGATCGCCGCCGAGGCCAAGACACTCGGCGCGTTGGCCAAGCAGAAGAAACTCAAGCCCGACCAATACACCGGCGGCACCTTCTGCGTGTCCAATCTAGGGATGCTCGGGGTCGACCGTTTCTCCGCGATCATCAATCCGCCCAACGCCGCCATCCTCGCCGTCGGAGCCACGGTGAAGAAGCCGGTAGTCGGCCCGGGCGACACCATTGTCGTCGGCCAGCGCATGGCGCTCACCCTCTCCTGCGATCACCGCGTGGTCGACGGCGTGCTCGGTGCGCAGTGGCTCGCCGCCGTGAAGGACCTCGTGGAGAAGCCCGCTTTGCTGCTCCTGTAGGTCCGGTCTCCGACCGGACACCAGCAACAGCCGCGCGCCCTCGCCCGCCGCCGCCTCGCGCATCGCGCATCGCCGCCCACGCCAGCGCCGCCTCCGGTGTCAACCGCTGCTCGCGCCCGAACACATCGAGCCCGGTGGACACCAATACCGTCGCCTCCTCCTGCCGCGGCATGCGCAGCGCGTAGCATGCAGGCAGGTCCGGCAGCTTCATGACGCGTCATCGATGCCGACGATCTTTGCCGTCTTGGCCGCATGATCGACCCAGTCGTCGAGAAGAAAATCGTCCAACAATAAGTGCGAGATTGCACGGCTGTCCGTGTCGTTGTTCGTGAAATCGGCGACAAGAAACGGATCAGCCGCGAGTTCGTGGGCCCGATCCCAAAGGCGACGTTGCCGCCGCCGCGGCAAGGAGACAAACAGTGCGACCGCAGTGGCCGAGAAGACCGGCCGATACGCGCTGGGGCTACTTGCCACTCTCGAAGCGCTTTTCGAGCTCCTCGATCGAAGTCGCTTTGCCTGCTTGCATTTCGCAAATCCGCCGCGCGGTAGCCTTCTTCCACGCCCGTCCCGCGCGCCGCAGACGCAAGAGATGGAGCCCGATATCTCGCTGCTCGCGCAGGGAAAGACGCGAGAGGCATTGTTTAGTCTCGAGGACGCTCATGACACCTTCAGGCTAGGAATCCGCACCGCTCGATCAAGGTCGCGGCGCACAGCGCGCATCACCAGGAATCCATTGGTCTTCGCGGCGCCGCGCAGCAACCCCGGAGGCTGAATGACTTCGTCATCGAGCCCCACGGCAACAGCCCTCACCGCCGCGTTTGCTTCGGCAGCACGGTATAGCGGCCCACGATCGGCACCTCCACGCCCCGATTGCGGTCGTGGATCACCAGCTCCATCACCCACTCGCCCAACGGATCGCTCTCCTCCGCATCCATCGTGAGCACAAACTCCGAGAGGAAGAACCGGGAGGTCGGAGCGTCCAACCTCCCCTGCAATGCCCGCAGATCACAATGCTTGGAGATCCTCCCATTGGGCCGCACCAGGCGGAAGTCGCAGGTCACATCGACCTTGCCCGCCCCGTCGGGAAGCGGATTGGACAGCAGCACCACCGCCCAGACTTTGCCCCCGATGTGCACCGAATTGGTCCGCTCGAGATCGGGGAGCGCAGCGGTCGGGGCGGTGCACTTCTGCTTCCAATCGAGATCGGGAGTGATCAACACTGTCGCCCCAAACCCCTTGGCCTCCCGATGCCACTCGGCTGAATCTGGGGCATGGCCCCGAACAACCGCATTGGGTTGTACCGCAGGACACGAGATGACCGTGTACACCGAAATGAGCAGGGCGGTCAGGGCTTTCATCCTATAGTCAATCGGACAGGTTCGCAGAAGATGGAGGTGAAGCGGTTGTAAACAGGCTTGGTTCGCGCCGTTCCTGCTGGGCGTTTCTCAGCCCGATGCAACGACGCCCGACGCACCGGCTACGGTTTCACGTTCCCGTCACAACTCGGCGCAGCGCCGGGCCCGAAAAGCGACCAATTATGGGCAAAACCGCCCCCTTTGCGCATCCAGAATGCCACTGTAGCCCGATCCCCCACTTCAGCGCAGCGGCCAGCCTCCGGTCACCCCGGGCACTCGGCCCCCGGTGGTCGGTTGCCGGCCCGGATTGCCAAATACGCGTTGCTCTCCCTCCTGCATTTCCCCGTATTCTGTCGATTCCGTCGATCCAGCTTCGCCCCGCCGCCCAATGTCCGAGCTCATCCGCGTCACCGGTCTGTCCAACCGCGAATTCTTTGCCCAGCACGCCCGGGCTGGCCGCATCGGTCTGGTCGGCGGTGGTGAGCTCATCAATCGCCTCATCGCCCGCGCCCAACGTCACCTCGATCCGCGGCACGACTGGAGCATGTGGTCGCACGCCTTCGTCTTCCAAGGGGAGCGCCTCGACGGACACCACTGGGTGATCGAGTCCGACCTCGATATCCACCGGAAGCACATCCGCCTCGGTCTGCAGGAGAACCGGGTCGAGAAATACTACAGCGACGAGGACTACACCGTCGCCGCCATCCTCGACTTCGGGCTCACCGAGGAGCAGGTGCGACGCGTGTTGGCGCTCTCGCTGGAGCTGGTGGCCAACAACACCCGCTACTCGCTGCGCGAACTCGCCGGCACGGCCTGGGCGATGCACCGCCCCTCCCTACGCCCCGAGGCCAACGTGCTCGCCCGCGACCGCTCCTTCTACTGCTCGGCCTTCGTGCGCCACGTTTTCGCCCAGGCCGGGATCGAGCTCGCCACTGGTATTGCGGAAAAGAACACGACGCCCGAGGACATCTTCCGGTCCGCCGCCGAACACACCCAGTGGCTGCTCGTGCGCAAGCGCCCGGTGAGCAAGGTCAAGGCGGTGGTCCGCCGGGTGCGCGCCCGCATCCGTTTGGCGGGTTTCTAGGCCCGCCGAGCTGGGCGGCCGCCGGCCTAGTCACTCGGGTTTGTCTCCGACGAAGGTAGTGTCGGGGCGCCGCTTTCGACGCCCGTTTTCACCACCAACCGTCACACCGGCGCGCGCCCGCGAGCGGCCCCGGCGCCACGCGCAGGGCCTCGCTCCGCCCGTGCGACGAGATCAGTTGCTCAGCGGACGCCTCAGGCGGGCGTGCCAAGCACGGCCAGCAGCTTCTCGTTCTGCGCCTTCGTGCCCACCGTCACCCGCACCCACTCGGGCAACCCGTAACCGCGAACCGGACGTACAATCACGCCCGCCCGCTGAAGGCGCTGGAAGACCGCGTCGCCGTCCCCCACCTTCACGAGCACGAAATTGGCCGCGCTGGGCACCATCTCCAGCCCGAGCTGCTTGAAGCCCTTGGCGAGCTGCCGCAACCCGGCCTTGTTCACCCGCCGCGAGCGCTGGACAAAAGCCTCGTCGTCGAGCGCCGCAATCGCCGCCGCCTGGCCAACCGAATTCACGTTGAACGGCTGGCGCACGCGATTGAGCAGCGCCACCAGTTCCGCCGTAGCGTAACCGTAGCCCACGCGGAAGCCGGCCAGCCCGTAGATTTTCGAGAACGTCCGCAGGCAAATCACCTTGCGGCCCTCGGCAATGAGCGGGCGCAGATCCGGCGGGTTTTCCTGATACTCGGCGTAGGCCTCGTCGTAGGCGCAAACCACGTGGTCGGGCAAACCGCGCACGAAGGCCAGGATCTCTTCCTGGGAGTTGGCGGTGCCGGTGGGGTTATTCGGGCAGGCGAGGTAGACAAGCTTGGTCCGAGGAGTCACCGCGGCGGCCATGGCCTTCAAGTCGTGCGTGTGGTTAACCAGCGGCACCTCTACGGCGGTCGCGCCAAAGAGCATAGTCACCAGTTTATACACGATGAAGGCCGGCTTGCCCATGACCACTTCGTCGCCGGCCCCGAGGAACACCTCGCCCAGCAGCTCGAGCAGTTCATTGGAGCCGTTGCCCACGGCGATCTGCGTCGGCTCCAGGCCGAGTTTGGCGGCGAGCTTCTCGCGCAGCCGCACGCATCCGCCGTCGGGATAAAGCTGCGCCTCCTTCAGTACGGCGCGCACCGCCTGCAAGGCCTTGGGCGAGGGCCCAAGCGGGTTCTCGTTCGAGGCCACTTTGATGATCGTCGAGGGATCGAGCCCGAGTTCGCGGGCTACGTATTCGATCGGCTTGCCGGGCTCGTAGACGGGCTGCGACAGGACGTGCGGTTTGGCGAGTTCGGCGTAGGTCATGGAGAAAACGCTGCGGAGCGCGGCGCGTGTTTCAATCCCGTTTCCGGACCCTCGCCGACGCCGCTCCGGCCACCAACAACACCCCGCTCATGCCAGCCGATCAACCCGAGTAACCGGCATTTGCGGTGCGACGACTTCCTCGAATAGTGCCTACAACCCGCGGCCCACCCCAACCCCGTTCGCTCCCCCATGGCCAAAGTCGTCATCCTCGGCGCCGGCATTGCCGGCCACACCGCCGCCACGCTCCTGCGGCGCAAACTGCCTAAGGCCCACGAGATCGTCGTGATCTCGCCCGAGCCCGAGTGGAACTGGGTTCCCTCCAACATCTGGGTGGGCGTGGGCGCGATGCCGCGCACCTCCGTCGTCTTTGCGCTCGCCCCGCTCTACGCCCGGCTCGGCATCGCCTTCCGGCAGGGCCGGGCGGTCGCGCTCCACCCCGAGGGCGACGCGGCCTCGTCGACCCCGTTTGTCGAGTACACACCGGCCGGCGCCGCGGCCGACGCCCCGCCGCAGCGCGAGACCTACGACTTCCTGGTCAACGCCACCGGCCCGAAGCTCAACTTCGCGGCTACGCCCGGCCTCGGGCCCCACGGCGGCCACACGGTCTCCGTCTGCACCGCCGATCACGCGGTCGAGGCCGCGCACGGTTTCCTCGCCAGCGTCGAGCGGATGCGCAAAGGCGAGCGGCAGACTTTGGTCGTCGGCATGGGCCACGGCACCTGCACCTGCCAGGGCGCGGCCTTTGAGTACGTCTTCAACGTCGAGCACGAGCTGCGGCGCCTGGGCGTGCGCGACAAAGCTCGCGTTGTCTACCTGAGCAATGAATACGAGGTGGGCGACTTCGGCATGGGCGGGCTGCACCTGCGCCGCGGCGGCTATGTGATCCCCAGCCGCATGTTCGCCGAGTCGCTCTTCGCAGAGCGCGGCATCGATTGGATCACCCGCTCGCACGTGCGCGGCGTCGCACCCGGGAAGATCGACTACACGACGCTCGACGACGCCGAACAGGAGCTCGGGTTCGACTTCGCGATGCTCATCCCGCCCTTCCGCGGCATCGGACTCGCAGCCTTCGACCGCTCCGGGGCGGAGACCACAACCAAGCTCTTCGCCCCGAGCGGCTTCATGCGCGTCGACGCCGACTACACGGAAAAACCCTTCGAACAATGGAGCCCGGCCGACTGGCCGCGCACGTACCGCAGCCCGGTCTACGAAAACATCTTCGCCGCCGGCATCGCCTTCGCACCGCCGCACGCCGTCTCGCGCCCGCTGCGCAGCCCGAAGGGCACGCTCGTTGCCCCGGCCGTGCCGCGCACCGGCATGACCGCCGGCATCATGGGCCGCACGGTCGCTTTCTCGATCGCCGACCGCGTGCTCCGCGGACCCGACGCCCCGCTGCACGAGGCACCGTTCGCCACGATGGGCGCGGCCTGCGTGGCCTCCGCCGGCTCCGGGCTGCTGCGCGGTTCGGCCGCCACGATCACCATGTACCCGGTAGTCCCCGACTACAGCCGCTACGAGTTCGGCCGCGACCTCGACTACACCAGCGGCGAGGTCGGACTCGCCGGCCACTGGTTGAAATTCGTCCTCCACCACCTGTTCCTCCACAAGGCGCGCTGCCGCCCGCTGTGGTGGATGATCCCCGAATAGACGCCCGCCATGACCCCCGCCGACATCTCCCGCCCCATCTCGTTCGCCTCGGTGCCGACGCGCGGCACGCGGTTCATGCGCACCTTCGTGCCCTACCAGCTGATGCGCTTCACCCTCATCAACGTGAAGATGCTCCGCCTCCTCGCCCGCGCCCACCACACCAAGCCGCGGGGCAGCCAGTAGCGATGAGTACCCATCTGTAGGAGCCTGATTGCAGGCGATCTGTGTTTGAAATCGCCTGCAAGCAGGCTCCTACAAGAAGCACCGCACAGCCGGGAGTCTGGTCCAGCGCCTACTGCTCCATGCGGTTGGGTCGTCCTGAATGGACGATCGACGACGGCGGCTGCGCAACGTTCAATCGCACCGCCGCCCTCGATCAGCTCAGAAGCTCACGTCGAGCCGGGTCCAGAGCGTGCGGCCGGGCTCGTTGACGCGCGTGGTCTGCTCGTAGCCGGCGACCATCGCGCCGGAACGGCTGATGTGCTCGGCGTAGGTCTTGTCGAACAGGTTGTCCACGCCTACAGAGAGCCGCGCCCACGCACGGAAGCGCCAACTCGCGTTGAGCGACGCCACGGCGAAACCGGGCGTCGCGCCGATGTCCTGACCGACGATGGTGCCCTGCCCGATCGCCACGCGATCCTGCCGCGCCACCGCGCGCAGCAATCCGCCCGCCGACCAACTCGCCTGCGTGTACGCGAGCGCGAGCCGGCCCTCCAGCGGTGGGATCTGCGCCAGCGGACGGCCATCGGTGCGGTTGCGTCCGCGGGTGTAGGCGCCGGTCACATCGACTCGCCAGTGCTCGGTGAGTCGAAAGTTCGCGGAGAGCTCGCCGCCCCACGTCTCGGCGTCGACCGCACGCGTGATCGTGGCAGCCCGCGTGCCCATCCCGGCAGGTTTCACGTAGCCGCTCTGCACGAGCAGGAAGTCGTCGATGCGGTTGGCGAAGAGCGAGGCGTTGAGCGACCACTTAGCGGTGCGCAGGCCGAGGCCGGTGTCGAGCTGCACGGTCTTCTCGGTCGGGGCGCGAAATGCGCTCACACTGGCCGCGCTCTCATTCTTGATCAGCTCCCAATAGTCCGGGAACCGTTCGCTGCGCCCGAGCCCGAGGTACACCGTGCCCGGCACCACGTAGAGATCCCGCTCGTAACGGAGGAAGCCGCTGGGCAGCTCGGTGCTGCGCCGCTGGCCAGCGGTGGGATTTGTTGCCGCGCCCGCCATCCCGAGTGCGACGACACTGCGCTCATCAGTCGCACGCCAACGGTCGAGCCGGAAGCCGCCGATCACGCGATGCTCGTCACCGATCTTCTGCGTCAGCTCGCCGAACGCCCCCGCCTGGGAAAACTCGGCGTCGCGCGTGCGCGCCTTCGCCGCGTAGGGCATCGTGGTCTCATTGCTCGTGCTGCGCACGCTGTGGCGGTTCTCCTGAAGGTCGACGCCGAGCGCGAACGCGGTCGTCTCCGCTGGCGCGAGTTGCACCAGCGCGCGTCCGCCCAGCGTGCGCCGGTCGGGATTCGAGACCGCACGCGCCGGCATCATCGCGGTGGCCGCAAAGTCCCGCAGGCTGTAGTTGTCCATCACGTGGTCGACGTAGTTGTAGCCAACCTGCACCTCGATGCTGCGCACGAGCTGGGAGAGCGCCTCACGCTTGACCTTCAGGCCGAGGTTCTCGCGGTCGAACTTCACGCCATCCATCGCGCGATCGGCATACGCAGCCTCGCCGTCGCTGCGCGCGCCAGAAAGCTCGATGGTGGTGTGCTCGCCCGGCGTCCACGCGACAGCAGCATTGGTGCTCCAGCGTTCGTAGGCAGAGTGCACCTCCCGGCCGTCGCCGTCCTCGTAGTCCTCGCCACGGGTGGACGTGCCGGCCACCCGCGCATAACCCTCGGCACGCCCGGTGCGGGCGTCGAGCAGCGCGTCGAACCGGCCGGCGCTGCCGGCGACGAGCGACGATTGCAGGCTCGCGGTCGGCGTGGTGTAACGGAGCGGGTCATTCTCGAAGAGCACGACAGCGGCGGAGTTGCCCGCACCGTGGAGCACCGTCTGCGGGCCTTTGAGGATCGTCACGCGGTCATAGGCTCCGGGAAACGCATACGCGGTGGGCGGGTCCATGCGGTTGCCACAGCCGCCGAGCACGCACTGGCCGTCAAGGGCGACGACCACCCGCGAGCCGGCCATGCCGCGAAAGACGGGGTCGCCGTCGGTGCCGCCCTTGCGGACGACGGAGAAACCGGGAATGGACTTGAGGACATCGGCGCCATCGTGCGCCGGGAGCGGTTGCGCCGGAGCCTTCGGATCGGCCGTGACGGTGAGCGGAGCGTCGCCGCGCGGCGCGGTGACGACGTAGGGGTCGAGTTTGGTCGGTTCCTCCGCCCACCCGAGAGCGGGCGTGAGGCAAGCAAAGACGAAGAAGAGCGCGGGGCGACGAGAGCCCGCTGAGAGGGAAATCATGGTAGCTACTAAAGAATTGGGTTTCCGGGCACGGCCGAGACGGCCGGCGCACGGAGAAGGGGAAGGCGTGACCCGGCATCCCGGGCGAGAATACGAAAGGCATTCGCCTCACTTGGGCGGGACGAACACGTTTGGGACGCCAGCGGCTGGCAAGCCGGCGCCGGGGGGATCAAAGCGGGCTCAGGCGAGCCCGCGCGGTGGTGGGAGCGGCGGGCGCGGTCGACCGACACCAATCCACTCGACCCGCTCCTGCGGCCACCGCTCCGCTGGCGGGCTGACCAGCACGATCACGGGCAAAGCCAGGAAGACAATCACCGCCTTTTGCTCCTCCGTCGGCAGGGCGCTCGCGGCGCGTTGCTGCTTCCTCGCATCGACCACCGCATGACAGAGGTGGCACATGCGCTCGCCTTTGAAGGTGGAGGCAAACGCCTCACCCACACTCTCGGTGCGCGCAAACCGGAAGCCCATCGTCGTCCACGCGTACAACTGCAGCACATCCAAGTGCATGCCCGTGGCGAGCAGCCACCCCACCAGCAGGCCGAGGTGGGCTAGCCGAGCCCGCGGGGGGCGAGCCATCTGGGAATCAGTGCGCACAGTTTAGTGAGGGCCCAGAGGCGGCAGGCCGCGCGCAGAACTCAGGACGGTTGGCAGTCCCCGCAGCGCACCGATTCGCCCGGGCCGAGGGCCCACGAAGAGCCCCGCTCAGCGACCGAGAATTTCTTTCACCCGTTTCTGCAGCACAACGACGTCGAAGGGCTTGGGCAGAAACGAGGACACTCCGGCCATGTCCTGGTGGGCGTAGACGATGTCGTCGGCATAACCCGACATGAATAGAATGCGCAGATCCGGATAGGCCAGGGTGACCTTGCGGGCGAGCTCCATGCCGTCCATCTGCGGCATCACCAGGTCGGTCAGCAGCAGGGCGACATCCTTGACCGCCCCGCTCTCGAGCGCCTGCCAGGCCGCGGCACCATCGTTAGCCGTGAATACTTGATACCCGACGGCCGTCAGCGCCTCCTGGATGAGTTGCAGGGCGGAATCCTCATCGTCGACAACCAGAATGGTAGCCTTCTTGGACATGGCGGGGGAGAAGTTTGCGGGGCCTCACAAGGAGGCGACGCGGTTGAGGAAAGCAGGACGGGCCCGGCGGACAAGCGCGAACTCAGGAAGACCCGGCCGCGAGCGCATTTAGACGCCCAGGGCACGCCGGATGCCGTCGAGGATGCGATTGGGCTCCTGGGTCTTCTCCAAGAAGCCCAATGCGCCGAGGCCGAACGCCTGTTGGCGTACCCCCGGCTCGACCAGGCTGGAGATGAAAAGGATCGGGATGTCGCCCAACAGGCGCCGCAGGCTCCGGGCGATGGTGATTCCGTCGGTGTGGGGCAACTTCACATCCAGCAACACTAGGTCCGGATGCAGGCGCCGCACGTCGCTGACCACGCGTAGACCGTCCGGCGAGCACCCGCAGACTTCGAGGTCGGCGGCATGGTTGATGAGCGAGCTCAGACCGGCCACGAAGAAGCGATGATCGTCCACGATGTAGACTCGTTTTCGCGCGTGGAGAGGCACCGGGTGCGGCGGTCTCTCAACTGCATCTGATGCAGTCGCTTTGGGGCGGAACCCGGCACTGGGGGGGGAGGAAACCACAGGTTTGGAAGGACTGCCTAGTGTCCTTCATTGGAGGCGGAATACCAATCGGGGTTTCCCCCTTTGCCTCCTCCGCTGCAGCCTGAACCCGCCGTGCGAATCGGGCTGGTCGCCCGGCCAAGGCCCCTCCCTCTCCACCCAACGGTCCACGGCGTCGGGAGTGTCGCGAGATTAACTCGGTCCCGCGCTTGCTCGAAACCGGAAAATGCACACAACAGAGCACGGGCCCTCGGCCCTGAGCTGCGAATCCATGACCCGACCCTCTCCCAGCCTTCGCGCCCGGCCGCGCCCAATCCGCCCCTCCAAGGCCATCCCAGGCACCGCCACCCCGATGGACCCCGCCTTGCTGGCCGACGTGCTGGGGTCCACCCAGTCGGCCTGGTGGGAAGCCGATCGTAAGCAGCTAGCCCGTATCGCAAAACTGGCGGCACAGAACCGCGTCTTTGCCCCCTGCCCTCGCGCGCCCCTGGACGGCGGCGCCGACGAAGAAATCGCGCCCGCCGACCAGCAACGCGGAGCGGCGTTTTTCGCCGCGCTTCCCAAGGCCACCTTGCCGTGTTCGGTGGACTACCGCCTCACCTCCGGCGCCAACCTGCGCTGGGTGCGCCACAGCGTGTTGCACCGCAGTGCCACCGGCCCGAGCGCCCGCTACACCGGGGTCGTCACCGACATCACCGAGCTGAAGAATCTCGAAGCGGAGATCCTCCGCATCAGCGAACGCGAGCAGAACCGCATCGGACAGGACCTCCACGACGACCTGTGCCAGGTGCTGGCCGGGTTGAGCTGCCTCACCCGCGTACTCGAAAACAGGATCGCCCCGCAGTTGCCCGGAGAGGTCCCCAATCTGCGCGAGATCAACCAGCAGCTAGTCGATGCCATGGGCCGCACCCGTGCGCTCACCCATGGCCTCTTCCCGACCGCGATGCGCTCCACCGACATGCGCCCCGCGCTTCTAGAGCTCGCCAAACAAGTGGAAATACGATTTGGAGTAACCGTGCGCACCGCCTTCCGCGGCCGCTTCCCCGAACACGCTGCCCACGAGATTCTCCAAGTGTACCGCATTGCCCAGGAAGCCATCAGCAATGCGATCCGTCACGGCCGAGCCACCCGGATCGCCGTCGCGTTGCATCGCCTGTCCACCGGCATGCAGTTGAGCGTGCGCGACAATGGCACCGGCTTCGCGGCCGCCCAACCGCTCCAGCACGGCATCGGCCTGCAAATCATGCACCATCGAGCCAGCCAACTCGGAGCCCGGATCGAGATCGGCAATGCCCCCCGCTGTGGGGCACTCGTCCTGCTGCACTACCAGCCTGTCGCATTGTTATGATCAAAAAAGGTCGGGATACTCCCTTCCAGGTCACTTCAAAGACCCGGGTCTTCATGGTCGATGACCATCCCCTGATGCGCAAGGGGCTGGGAGAGCTCATCAACCAGCAAGGCGACATGATCATTTGCGGCGAGGCCGACGATGCCCCCGAGGCGCTCAAGGCGATCGGGCAGGTCCATCCCGACTTGGTCATCGTCGACATCTCGCTCAAGAGCCAGAACGGCATCGAGCTCATCAAGAACATCAAGGCGCTCAACCCTTCGATCCAGATCCTCGTGCTCTCCATGCACGACGAATCGATCTACGCCCTGCGCGTGCTCAAGGCGGGAGCCAAGGCCTACGTGATGAAGCAGGAGGTCGTCGACAAGGTGATGGAAGCCATCCGTCGTATCCGCGCCGGCAAGGTCTTTGTGAGCGAACGCGTCGCCGCCCAGATGCTCAGCCAGGTCGTCGACGGCAACGACCCTTCCCGCGAGTCGCCGGTCGACTCCCTCAGCGACCGCGAGCTGGAGATCGTCACCCTCATCGGCAACGGCACCCCCACCCGCGAGATCGCCAAGCGCTTGGGCATCTCGATCAAGACGGTCGAGTCGCACCGCGCTCACATCAAAGACAAGCTCAGCCTCACCAACGCCACCCAGCTCGTGCAGTGGTGCGTGCGCTGGGTCGAGGAAGCCAAGGGCGCGATGAGCTAGCCTCGCCCTACTCAGTCATCCTTCTAAAACGAAGAAGCGGCCCCCGTGAGGAGGCCGCTTCGCTGTTTCAAGAGACTCGGAGGCTGGTCGCCTGTTCAGTCGTCACTGCGGGAGCCGCCGGTGAAGGCCATCAGCAGATAGAGCAGATTGCCCAGCGAGGAAACAAAGGCCGCCACATAGGTGAGGGCTGCTGCGTTGAGCGTCTCGTCCACGCCGACCATCTCATCGCGGCTGAGGATGCCGAGCCCCACCAACTGGACCTTCGCCCGCCGGCTGGCGTCGAACTCCACCGGCAAGGTGACCAATTGGAAGACGACCATCACCATCAAGGCCGCGATGGCGATCGGCAGCAGCACCTTGAATAGCGAGCCGAGGAAGAGGAAGCCGACGCCCATGAAAAGCATGGTGATGGGAGCGGCGATCTGCACCGCCGGCACCAGCGTCTGCCGCACTTTCATCATCGCATAGCCTTGCTTGTGCTGGATCGCATGGCCGGCCTCATGCGCCGCCACTCCGAGCGCCGCCAAGCTGTCGCCGCGGTAGTTCGGCGACGAAAGAGCCAGCCGCTTGTTCGTCGGGTCATAGTGGTCGGTGAGATGACCGTCGATTTCGACGATCTGCACGTCGCTGATCCCGGCGCTGGACATGACAGCCTCGGCTGCCTCACGGCCAGTGATACGACCGCGAGACCCGATCTGCGAGTTCTTCGAATAGGCGCTCGACACCTTGATCTGCGCGTAGATGCCGAGGAGGAGAGGAATGCCGATAAGAATGAGCCAGTACATCATGGTAGGAGGATTTTGAAGTTCGCGGAAGTTGTGGAATCAGACCTCTGAAAGCAACAAACGGCCCAACAAAAAGCGGCCGTACCCTGGATCCAACGCCGGCGGCGTTTCCAGCTGGAGTTCAACCACTTGCACACTCCTCCACCCCCGACTTGAAAAGCCGGTGGCGTCTGTAACGCGCAGCCCTGTCCCTTCGGTGCGTCAGCGCTGCTTGCCCGGTGCGCCGCCCCCGCTCACTCGGTGAGGCCGGCACGCACCAGCAGTGCGGTGAGATCGGGCTCGCGTCCCATGAACCGGCGAAACAGCGCCATCGGCTCCTCGGAATTACCCCGACTCAGCACATGCCGACGAAACTCGCCGCCCGCCTCCGAACTGAAAATCCCCTCACGCTGGAAACGCGTGAACGCGTCGGCGTCGAGCACCTCCGCCCACTTGTACGAGTAATAACCGGCGGCATAGCCCACCGCCCCGGAGAACAGATGCCCAAAACGCCGCACCAGCGACGGGGCCACCGGCTCCGTGGGCGTGAGGTAGTCGCGCAACTCCGCCCGCAGCGTGGCATCAATGTCCCCCTCGGCGTAGCGCTCCGGCCGCAGGTGCAGCGCCAAGTCCATCTTGCCCAGCGAGAGTTGCCGCATCGTGATGGTGGCTGCCCGGAAATTGCGCGCCGCCTTCATGCGCGCGAACAGCTCCTCGGGGATCACCGCACCCGTCTCATGGTGACGGGCAAACAGGTCGAGCCCCTCGCGCTCCCACGCCCAGTTTTCCAGGATCTGCGAGGGCAGTTCCACAAAGTCCCAAGCGACATTCACGCCGTTGAGCGACTTGTATGGCACCTCGCCCAGCAGGTGGTGGAGCAGGTGGCCGAACTCGTGGAACACCGTCTCCACCTCGCGGTGCGTGAGCAACGCCGGCTTGTCGCCGGTGGGCGGGGTAAGATTGCCGCAGATCAGCCCGAGATGCGGCGAGAGCCGCCCGTCGGCTTGCGGTTCGCCCGTCAGCAAATAGTTCATCCACGCGCCGCCGCGCTTGGATTCGCGCGGGTGCCAGTCGGCGTAGAACGAGCCGAGATGACGCCCGTCCCCCTCGTTGAGGAGGTCATAGAACTTCACCTCGGGATGCCACGTCTCCACTGCCCCGGCCGGGCGGGCGACGGCGCGCACCCCGAAGATCCGCCGGCAGATCTCAAACAGCCCGTCGATCACGCGATCGACCGGGAAATACGGCCGCAGCGCCTCCTCGTCGAAGGCATGGCGCTCCTGCCGGAGCTTCTCCGACCAGTAACCAATCTCCCAGGGCGCGAGACGCCCGGGCGGGCGCCCGGCCCGCGCGGCGGCGAACGCCTCCAGCTCGGCCCCTTCGCGGGCGAAGGCCGCCCGCACCCGGCCGTGCAGGCCTTCGACAAAGCCCAGCGCCGTCGCTCCGTCGCGCGCCATGCGCCGCTCGAGCACCTGGTCAGGGAAGTGCGCCTTGCCCAGCAGCGCCGCCTTCTCCGCGCGCAAAGCGAGGATACGGCGGACCAGCGCGTTGTTGTCGTGTTCGCCCGCGGCGCCGATGGCGATCGATCCCTCCCACATGCGGCGCCGTAGCGCGGCGTCGTCGAGGTAAGTCATGAACGGCTCCAGCGAGGGCTGGTGCAGCGTGAACCGCCAACGCGGCTCCGCCTCGGTCCCCTGCCCTTTCGCCAGCGCGTTGCGGCGGGCCGCCTCCTTGGCATGAGCGGGCAGTCCCGCCAGTTGCGCCTCGTCAGTCACGACCAACTCCCAGGCGTTGGTCGAATCGAGCACGTTCTCCGAATACTTCTGGCAGACCTGCGAGAGCTCGGACTCCAGCTTCTCCAGCCGCGTCTTCTTCTCCGGCGGCAGATCCGCGCCGGCCTGACGAAAATCGGCGATCGTCTCCTCGAAGAGCCGGCGCCGGATGCCCGTGAGCGCCTGAGCCTCGGGCGTGGCGGCGAAGGCCCGCAGCACCGCCCACAGCCGGCCATCGAGCGGGATCTTCGCGTAGAATTCCGACACCGCCGGCAGCATCGCGTTGTAGGCCGCACGCAGCGGTGGCGCATCGGCCACGGAGTTGAGATGCCCCACCAGCCCCCAGGCACGGCTGAGCTCGTCACATGCCCGTTCCAGCGCCTCGACACTGCTGGCAAAGGTCACCGTCGCCACGTCCTGCGTCGCGATGGCGTCGAGATTACGCTGGGCACTGACCAGCGCCGCGCCGATATCGGGCGCGACGGCCTCCGGCGTGAGCAGGGACCAGCGGATGGCGAAACTCCGATCGAGGAACGGGTGCGACGTCATGTCCGCCGAGCAACCCGCCCGCCCGCACCCGAGTCAAACCGCAAAAATCACTCACCAGCGGTAGGCCAGCGTGGTCGAATACTGTCGCGGGGAAGCGGGCACCGCCGGCACCTCCTCGAAGGCGCAGTCCCACAGGTTCTCGACCTGAACGGAGAGCTCCAGCCCGCGCACCTGCGGGACCAGCCAGCGAACGCCCACCGAGGAGATCACCGCGCGGCCACTGCTGCGGCGGAGCCGATTTGGCTCCTGCTCGCGGTACTCGTTGTCCAAGCGCACCTCGATCGACTTGACCGGCTGCCAGACAAGGGCGGCGGTCACCCGGTGTCGCGGAAAGTTGAGGGCATAGAAACTGGCGTCGACCAGAGCTTGGCCATAGTCCTCGTTCTTCTCGAGCCAGGTGTAGCCCAGCGTGGCGCGCCCGTGTGCCCAACGCCAGGTGGCCACGGTCTCGAAGCCGAGCGTGTCGATATCGACCGCGTTGGCCGTGCGTGCGGTCACTCCGTTGCGATAGGTCCAGTCGGTGAGGCCGCGATCCTGCCGGAAGAAGACCGCCGCCTGCACCTCGAAGCGCTCGCCGCCCCGGCGCGCGCCGAGCTCCCAGTTGGTGCTGCGCGCCCGGCCCAGGTTGGGATTACCCCGAAACAGCCCCGAACCGGCGGCCGAGTTGAGCGCCGTGTAACTGGAAACTTGGGAATCGCCCGACACCTGCGTGTACACCCGAGTGGTACGCCCGCCGAGCGCGCGTTGCCAGGCCAGCTCGGCAATCGGCGAAAGTGCCCCCCGGCCACGGTTGTCATCGGCCCAGGCGACGCCGCCCTGCAACGCGAGTTCGGCCCCGTCCGCCAGCTGCAGCGCACGCTCGAACACCGCGCCAAGTTTGAGATACGTGCGAGAGTTGAACCGCCCCGCGGTGAGCGAGCTGGACGTGAGCGTGTCGGCGGCCGCCTCGGCGCGGCCACGCACCGCCCACTCCCCTCCCAGGGCTTGCCGGCCCTCGAAGGCCACCGAGGTGATCTGCGTCTCATGTTCGTAGGGATTGAAACGGCCGGGCTGGGTGCGGTCGGCCTCATAATCGTCGACGTTGCGCCGCCACAACGCCGCCGCCTGCCAGTACTCGGCAGTGACGTCGCCCACGCGGTGGTTCAACGCAACGAGGGTGGTGGCGAGATCCTCCGTCTCGAGCCAGTTGAAGGGCGTGTAGAGATTGGGCCAGCCGAAGAACTTCGTCTGGTAGCCGGCGAAGAGATCCGTCTGTGCTTCGCCCTTTTGGCGCTGCAGGCGGCCGGCGAAACGCGAAAACCGGTGATCGCTGCCGGGGATCGCGCCATCGGACTCCGAATGCGAAACCGAAACATCCGCGGCGAGGCTGGCGCCACCGTTAGCGTCGGCGACGAAATACCCCTGATACAGATTGCCGCCCCAGGAAGCATGCTCGCCGTAGGTTGCCGCGGCCTCGCCGCGCATCTGAATCGGCGCCCAGTCGTAGGCCAGGGTGGCCACGCTGGCGTTCAGGCCGGTGAATGCGGCCTCGGCCCCGGTGAGCACGCGCACGGGCTGCAGCATCGCCGGCGCCACGGGAAGCTCCGCGGCATAGTGCCCGGTCTGGGGATCAAAGAGCGCGCCGCCGCCCAGGCTGAAGCCGGTATTCTCAAAAATGCCGCCGCGCACCGCCAGATCGGCCTGACCCTCGGCGAAGTTGCGCGCCTGCACATCGACCGCCGGCTCGAAGCGCAGACCGGAGACCGGCATCGAGAAGGTGACGACTGGAGAATCGTTGGCCACGCGGGCGGTGGTCGTGACGAAGGGCGGCAGTTTCACGATCGTATCGTCGGCCTGGACGACGGCCAGCGGAGCAGTGCTCACGCCAAGAAGGAGGACTGAACGGAAGAGGCGATTCATCGGCCGCTGGTTAAGTCGGCTTTCATTCCTGCTTAACAAGCGGCAACTTCACGCCTTTGCGCTCCCCGCGTTTGCCTGTGGTGAAGACCACGATCGAAGCGCCGTCCGCACGCTGCCCCGCATGGAGCTAAATCTCTCCCCAAAAGGGTCGATGAGGTGGAGCCCCTACCATGTCCATCAAGACCAAGCTCATTCTCCTGAGTGCCCTGCCGTTGTGCGGCCTGATGCTCGGGATCACGTTTCTCTTCTTTCTGGTGCGCAACACCAACCGCGAACTCGACTACACGCGTCGGCAATACGCGGTGGAGATCGAGCTCGCGCGGCGCATGCAGTTCGATGTCGTCCAGATCCAGCAGTTCCTCACCGACTACTCGGCCACCCGCGGCAAGGAAGGCCTCGACGACGGGCTCAAGGAGGCCGAGATCTTCCGCAACGACTTCCTCGATTGCATCAAACGCTTCACGACACTGGCGCAGGCGGGCCACGAGGACGCCGAGGTGCGAACCATGGGCGAACTCTCCAGCAGCTTCGCCGCCTATTGGGAGAACGGCCTGAAAATGGCGCAACTCTATGCGCAGGACGGCACCGAAGCCGGCAACAAGTTCATGCCCGAGTTCGACAAGGCGGCCAAGGAACTGACCGGCCGGATCGAGCCCTTTGTCACCGCCCAGAAACAGCAATTCGACGATGCCCTCAGCGATGTCCAGTCCGCCAACCAACGCGTGGCGACAGTGCTGATCACCGGCGGACTCCTGCTCGTGGCCGTGGCCCTCGCCTTCTGCATCTGGGTGGTACGCTCGATCTCCAGCAGTATCCTTCGCTCTGTGGTCAGCATGCACTCCAATGTCGTGCTGACCTCCTCTGTGGCGCGCCGGATCAGCGAGTCGAGCGGCGCCCTCGCCGACGGTGCCAACGATCAGGCCGCCGCTGTCGAGGAAACCAGTTCCTCCCTCGAGGAAATTTCCAGCATGACCAAGCAGAACTCCGATCACGCGCAGAAGGCCAATGACCTGGCAAAGGACACCCGAGTGGTCGCCGAGCGCGGCGTGAGCGACATGCGCGAGATGGATCAGGCGATGGAGCGGATCAAGGTTTCCAGCAGCGAGATCTCCGCCATCATCAAGACCATCGACGAGATCGCTTTCCAGACCAACATCCTCGCGCTCAACGCTGCCGTCGAAGCCGCCCGCGCGGGCGAGGCCGGGGCCGGTTTTGCCGTCGTTGCCGAGGAAGTGCGCAACCTCGCCCAACGCAGCGCCCAAGCAGCCCGCGAGACCGCCACCAAGATCGAAGGTGCCATCGGCAATACGACCCGCGGCGTCGAGCTCAGCAGCAAGGTCGCCCAAACCCTCAACGACATCGCCACCAAGGCGCGCGATCTCGATTCCATCGCGTCCGAGCTCGCCACCGCCTCGGGCGAGCAGGCGCTGGGCATCGGCCAGATCAACGAAGCCGTCGCCCAGGTCGACAAAGTCACCCAGAACAACGCCGCCAGCGCGCAGGACAATGCCTCCGCCGCCAAGGATCTGATCGCCCAGACCGCCGTCCTCAAGGAAGCTATCGAGCACCTCATGGAGTTCCTCGGCGAAAGCACCAAGCAGGGCCCGGCACCGCGCGGCAAGGGCCGCGGAGTGATCCAATGGAACGAGAACCAGATGACCACCTCCGTGCCCTCGATCGACGAGCAGCACCGCCGGCTGATCGACCTGATCAACGCCGTCCACGAGACCGTGCAGAAGGGCCGTGGCGGGGACGATCTGATGCGCCAGCTCAACTACCTGGGCGAATACGCCCAGGACCACTTCGCCCACGAGGAGAAGATCATGGTCACCCACCACTGCCCGATCGCCGGCAAGAACAAGGAGGCCCACGCCCGCTTCCTCCGCGACTACCAGGCGCTCGTGCAATCCGCCCACCAGCACGGCCCGACGCCCGAACTCGGGCAGGACGTGAAGAAGCTCCTCGGCGACTGGCTCACCAGCCACATCTGCAAGATCGATACCAATCTGCGCGGTTGCCACGCGTGACGCAGGGGATCGGTTCAGCGGCCCTACCGGGCTCGAAGGATACCGCATGCCGGAGCTGGATGAAGCCGTCCTTCAGTCCCGCTACGGGGACGGTTCTCCCCGTGGCTGGATGACGGAGTCATTCAGCCTGTTCGGTTTAGCCGCAAAGGACGCATTCGCCGCGGCCACGCCGCCGAGGTTGTCACGGGCCCTCCAAGTCTCCATCATTGCACCTGACGGCGCTGGTCGTTGCCCCGACACGCCTGCGACCGCAAACCGTTTCCCCCTTCCCCGATCACCCCCAGATTCGGCCTACCTGCCCCACCATGAAACGTACCCCTCGCTTCTTCGCCCTGGCCCTTGGCGCCATCCTCCTGGCCTCCGCCTCTGCCCAGAGCGGCAATCCCGGCGGCGATCCGGCCCAGATACACTGGCTCCGCGTCTCCAGCGACCACATCGTCGACCCAAAGGGCGAGACAGTCTACCTGCGCGGCTTCGGACTGGGCGGTATGCTCCATATGGAGAACTTCATCAATGGCTACACCGGCAATGAGGAAGCCATGCGCGAAGGGTTGCTCGAGGTGTTGGGAGAGAAGAAATACAATCTGTTCTTCGAGACTTTGCTCGAGAACTACTTCACCGAGCCCGACGCGGCCTACGTCCAGAGCCTCGGGCTGAACCTCATCCGCATCCCGATCAACTACCACCTCTTCGAAGACGACATGAATCCCAGGGTCATCCGGGAGGAGGCGTTCAGACACCTCGACCGGGTCATCGACCTCTGCGCAAAGCATGGGATCTACACCATCATCGACTTGCATGCCCTGCCCGGCTTCCAGAACCAGCACTGGCATAGCGACAACCCCACCCACAAGGCGCTGTTTTGGAAACACAAGGACTTCCAGGACCGCGCCGTGCTGCTATGGGAGGCGATCGCCAAACGCTACAAGGACCAGCCCTGGGTGGCGGGCTACGATCTGATCAACGAGCCCGCGGATCCCTCCGGCAAGGCACTCTTCCCCTATTACGCCCGCCTGCGCGACGCCGTCCGCAAGATCGACCCAAAGCACATCCTCTTTCTGGAGGGCGACCGCTACGCCGCCGATTTCAGCGCCTTCACCGAGGTGTGGGACAACACCGTCTACACCAATCACGACTATGCCAGGCCCGGCTTCGGCGGCGACTACCCGGGCATCATCGACGGGAAGCACTTCGACAAGGACAAGATCGAGCAGGACTTCCTCAAAAAGAGCGCCTTCATGCTGGACCACAAGGCGCCCATCTGGGTGGGCGAGTTCGGCCCGCTCTACACCGGCAATCCCGCCCTGGATGCGACGCGTTACCAAGTGTTGAGGGACCAACTTGCCTATTACCGCAAATACAACGCGAGCTGGTGCATCTGGCTCTACAAGGACATGGGGCTGCATGCGATCCTCCATCAGCGAGCCGACACGCCCTACATGCAGCTCGTCGCGCCCTTCCTCGCCCGCAAGGAGACGCTGGGCGCGGACGCCTGGGGCTCGAGCGACAAGAACGTCCGGCAGGTGATGCAGCCCCTCGAGGACCTGTTCGCCAAGGAGTTCCCCACCTACGAGCCGTATCCGTCCGGCCAGAGGCGTGAGCTCCGTCAGTTCGTCCGCCACATGCTGATTTCCGAGGCGCTGCTGCCGGAGTATTGCGCCCTGTTCAAGGGCAAGTCCGAGGCGGAGCTGATCGCGCTCGCGCGGTCCTTCCGTTTTGAGAACTACGGGCGGCGCCAGCCCGTGGAGGACATCCTCGCCGGCCGGGAGCAATGAGGGGTAGGACCGGCCTGCGACCGGTCGCCGCCGATACGGGGTGGCCTTGATGACTCCCGAGGCAGAGCGGACCCTTCGGGCCGGTCACAGCGGCACCGAGGGGGAGGAGAACACGGAGACCGGTCGCCGCGTATTCTCCTGCCCCGAATCATTCGGAGCGGCGGTCAGGCCCGGTGAGTAAACGCCAATACGCGAAGTGGGCGGACTTGAAATGGACGGCTCGGAGAGCCATCTCCACCCGTGGAACGGCCATGTATTGCCCGTCCCTCTGTGATCGATGCGTTCTCTGCGATTTCAGAATCTGCGTCGCTGAACGGCTTCGCCGTCCAGCCACGAGGAAACAACCTCAGTGCGCTCCTCTCCTCCGCGGCCTCTGTGACCGGATCGAATCAGGTTGACGTCCTAGCCTCCACGAAGCGCGCCATTGGTACGCGAATGCAACAGGCCGCCGGTTGACACTCCCTCGCCGGCTCCAAAAACGGCCACCACCATGGTCATCGAACGCACTTCCGACGGCTGGGAAGCCCAGCTGAAAGCACGCGGCCTCGCGCGCTATTTCGGGGGAACTGTCGGAAATCGCCCTCGTCGGCAAAGCGAATGGCGCTCCACCCGCCTCCGACTAGGCCCACCCGCTGGCAGGCAAAGCGACCAAATCCGTCCAAGCTGAATGACTTCGTCATCCACTTACACGGTGCCTCCCTCCCAGGACCTCCTCCCCCTCTGGGCCCTTCGTCGTGGAAATTCCGTTCCCTTGGCTCAGACGGGCTGCCTCAGATGGCCACAAAGAGATCCGGATTGTCTTCGAGGCCTTTTGCGCCTTTTCGTGGCCAAAGGAAGGGGTAACCGCAGATGAACGCGGATAGACCCAGATCAGGGGATGGAGCCCTTTCGGCCCACATGGCGGTTCGTCCTCTAGACGGATAGCCCACCCCGCCGTGCCAATCCCCGCGCAGCCTTCGCCAAAATTCGCGCGTTTCCCCCGGAAAAAGCGCTTGTTGGCGCCCGCTGCATGGCATAGACGTCCACCTCCGCGAATCTCCTCCCATCTACTATGATCGTCACGACCGCCAAGCTGTTCAAGGTCGCCTATGGCAAGTTCGCCATCGGTGCCTACAACATCAACAACGCCGAGCAAGCCATGGGCCTCTTCAAGGGCTGCGTGGACTCCAAAGCTCCGTTCATCATCCAGATCTCGAAGGGTGCGCGCAGCTACACCGACAAGCGCATGCTCGAGGCCATCATTCGTTCCGCCGAGCAAATCTTCCCGGACGCGATCTTCGCTGTCCATCTCGACCACGGTGACGAGGAGACCTGCTACGATTGCATCAACTCGGGCTTCTTCAGCTCCGTGATGATCGACGCCTCCCACGATCCGTTCGAGAAGAACGTCGAGATCACTAAGCGCGTCGTCGATGCCGCCCACAAGAAGGGCATCTCCGTCGAGGCCGAACTCGGCATGCTCGGCGGCGTCGAGGAAGACATCAAGGTCGAGGACGGCCACGCCACCCTCACCAACCCCGAGGAGGCGCTCAAATTCGTCCAGCTCACCGGTTGCGACTCCCTCGCCTGCGCCATCGGCACCAGCCACGGCGCCTTCAAGTTCAAGGGCAAGCAGTCCCTGCACTTCGATGTGCTCGAGAAGATCAAGACCCTCCTGCCCAACTTCCCCATGGTCATGCACGGCAGCTCCAGCGTGCCGCAAGACGAAGTCGCCCGCATCAACGCCGCCGGTGGCAAAATCAAGGATTCCTGCGGCGTCGACATCAACGAATACTTCCCCGCCGCCAAGCTGGGCGTCACCAAGATCAACATCGACACCGACGGCCGCCTGGTCTGGACCCGCGTCCACCGCGAGTTCTTCCGCGACAAGCCCGAAGCGTTCGACTTCCGCCCGCCGGGCAAGATCTTCATCACCGAATACGCCAAGTTCATTGCCAGCCGCAATGACAAGCTCGGCTCATCCGGCAAGATCGACGAAGTCCGCGCCTACCTGGCCTCGCACTAAGCGATCCACCCTTCTGAGACGCCGCCCCGCTGTGGGCGGCGTCTCTTTTTCCCTCCTTCAGTTCACCGCATCTTTTTCCCATGACCACACTCATCACCAACGTCACCGCCCGTGAGATCATCGACTCCCGCGGCAACCCGACTGTCGAAGTCGACGTGAAGCTCGCCTGCGGCGCCCTCGGGCGCGCGGCCGTTCCCTCCGGCGCCAGCACCGGCGAACACGAGGCCATCGAACTGCGCGACTCCTCCGCGCCCGCCAAGTCGCTGCCCAAGGGCATCGACGGCAAGAAGCGTTTCGGCGGCAAGGGCGTGCTCGCCGCCGTCAACAACGTCAAGACCGTCATCGCCCCGGCGATCGTCGGCCTGGATTCGACCGACCAGGTCGGTATCGACCGCCTGATGATCCAGCTCGACGGCACCACGACCAAGGCCAAGCTTGGCGCCAACGCCATCCTCGCCGTCTCGATGGCCATCGCGAAGGCCTCGGCCGCCGCCCTCGACGTGCCGCTCTACAAGTACCTCGGCGGGCCGAACGCGAAGGTCCTGCCCGTGCCGATGATGAACATCATGAACGGTGGCGCGCACTCCGACGCCCCGATCGACTTCCAGGAATTCATGATCATGCCCTTCGGCGCCAAATCCTTCTCCGAAGGCCTGCGCATGGGCTGCGAAGTGTTCCACTCCCTCAAGAAGGTCTTGAAGGAAAAGGGTCTGGCCACTGCCGTGGGTGACGAAGGAGGCTTCGCCCCCAAGCTGGAGTCCGCCGAGGCCGCCCTCGACGCCATCGCCCTCGCCGTCAAGAACGCCGGATACAAGCTGGGCAAGGACATCTACCTGGCCCTCGACGTCGCCTCCTCGGAGTTCTACCTCAAGGACAAGAAGAGCTACATCTTCAAGAAGTCCTCGGGCAAGATCCTCACCGGCGACGAGATGGTCGAGTTCTACAAGCAGCTCACCGCCAAGTACCCGATCGTCTCCATCGAGGACGGTTGCGCCGAAGGCGACTGGACCACCTGGAAGAAGCTCACCGACGCCATCGGCGACAAGGTGCAGCTGGTCGGCGACGATCTCTTCGTCACCAACACCGAGTTCCTCAAGAAGGGCATCGAGACCGGCACCGCCAACTCGATCCTCGTCAAGGTGAACCAGATCGGCACCCTCACCGAGACCTTCGACGCCGTGGAGATGGCCAAGGAGGCCAACTACACCGCCGTCATTTCGCACCGCTCCGGTGAAACCGAGGATGCGACCATCGCCGACATCGCCGTGGCGACCAACGCCGGCCAGATCAAGACCGGCTCGCTCTGCCGCACCGACCGCGTGGCCAAGTACAACCAGCTCCTCCGCATCGAAGAAGAGCTCGGCGCTTCGGCCATCTACGGCGGCAAGTTCAGCAAGTTCTGAGGATTCTTCCCGTACCGAAACTCGGAGTTTCGTTTCGATTCTTCCCGGCCGGGCTCCTCGGAGCCCGGCCTTTTTCGTGGGGCGTCTCGGGTACCAGCACTGGAGCCCCCGGTTCGTCTCTTCAACTTCCCACTTCCAACTTCAACGCTCCCCCTTCGGCGGCGCAGGCGTCTCAGCCTACGGCCCCGCCCTAGGCTGCACCCCTCCCCGCCGGCACGGAGGCCGGCGCCACCGCCAGCGGCCTCGTCCCGCACCGTGGCGCAAGCGTCCCTGCCTACGGCCTCCACCTCCGCCGCCCCCCAGAGCGCGGCCGCGGATGCCGGCCTCTGTGCGTTTTCTGCCACGTTTTGCTCTTGGAAGTTTGCCGTCTGCTCTCCTTTTTGGGCGGCTCGTCAGGAATGGTTCAGCAAGGGCGCCGGCGCACAGACGCCGACATCCTTGCTCCTATTTCTGGGGACGTTTTCACCCCGGAAACGGCCCGTTCCCTGCTTCGTTCTTTTGTTCAGCAGCCTCCCACCCCTCCCCGTCCCGCTCCATGATCACCTGGCAATCGATCCAAGACATCTTCCAAGGCGTCACCTCGCTCTTCGCGGTGCCGCCCTCACTGGCAATTGCCCGACTGGGCCTCATCGCCCTCGGCTTCCTGCTCATGTATCTCGGCCGCAAGGGCGTGCTCGAAGCCCTGATCATGATCCCGATGGGCCTGGGCATGGCCACGGTCAACGCCGCCGTGATGTTCTTCGACCCGCTCAAGCTGCATGGCGGCGGCGGCACGCTCTTTGTCGAGGCGCAGGCCGGAGCCACCACCGACGGCGTGCGCAACGCCGCCGACCTGATGACTATCCTGCAGATCGACTGGCTCCAGCCCATCTACACCTTCACCTTTAGCAACGGGCTCATCGCCTGCTTGGTCTTCTTCGGCATCGGTTCGCTACTCGACATCGGCTTCATCCTCGCCCGGCCCTACACCAGCATGATCATCGCCCTCTGCGCCGAGCTGGGCACGATCGTCGTCCTGCCGCTAGCCACATGCTTCGGATTCACCCCGCAGGAGGCCGCAGCCATCTCCGTGATTGGTGGCGCCGACGGCCCGATGGTGCTCTTCACCTCGCTCACGCTGGCCAAGCACCTGTTCGTGCCGATCGCCGTGGTCGCCTATCTGTACTTGGGGCTAACATACGGCGGCTATCCCTACCTCGTCCGTGCGCTCGTCCCCAAGCGTCTCCGCGAGATTCCAATGTATCCGCAGAAGAACCAACGCGAGTACTCCTCCTTTCAGAAAATGATCGTGGCTGCCGTGGGCTGCGTCGTGCTCTCCTTCCTCTTGCCCATCGCCGCGCCGCTGATCTTCAGCCTCTTCCTCGGCATCGTCATCCGCGAATCCGGCATCAAGGCCTTCCAGGATCTCGTCAGCGGCCCGATGCTTTACACCGCCACGCTCTTCCTCGGCCTGATGCTGGGAATCCTCTGCGATGCCAACACGATCATGGACCCGAAGGTACTCCCGCTCCTGTTACTCGGTTGCCTAGCGCTGCTCATCTCCGGCATTGGCGGCATTCTTGGCGGTTACCTCATGTACTTCGTGAGTGGTGGGAAGGTGAACCCCGTCGTCGGCATCGCCGGAGTCAGCTGCGTGCCCACCACCGCCAAGGTCGCCCAGAAGATCGTCTCCAAGGACAACCCCTCCGCCGTGATCATGCCCGCCGCCCTCGGTGCCAACATCTCTGGCGTCATCACCTCAGCCATCATCGCCGGCGTGCTCTGCAGCCTGCTCAAGATCGCCTCCTGAACCATTCCGCCATGCAAACCGTTCTTCTCAGTCTCACAACCTACGGGCTGACCATCGTCTTCGCCTTGGTCATCGCGGCCGTCATCCAAGGCATGGGCATTCTTGTCCACACCCTCGCCCCCGACCGCAAGGATGCCCCCGCCGATCTCTCCGTCCCCAGCGCCGACACCGAACGCGAACAACAGGCCCTCGCCGTCGCAATCGCCGTCGCCCACCACGCCAAACGCCAGCCCCGTTCCTGATCTACGAGCCCCTCCTGCCCCTTCATGAAAAAAATCGACTTCATGCTCACTGCGTTCCGCGACGGCTTCCAGTCCGTCTTCGGCGCGCGCGTCTTCTCCAAGGACTACCTCCCGCTGGTGGAGTTCGCCGCCAAGGAGTGCGGCATTACCCACTTCGAGGCCGGAGGCGGTGCGATGTACCAGTCGCCGTATTTCTACGCCAATGAGAACGCCTTCGAGGTCATGGACGCCTTCCGCGCCGCCGCCGGCCCCAAGGCCAACCTCCAGACCCTCGCCCGCGGCATCAACGTCGTCGCCCTCAAGGCCCAACCGCGCGACATCGTCAAACTCCACGCCGACCTCTTCAAGAAGCACGGCATGTCGACGATCCGCAATTTCGACGCCCTCAACGACGTCTCCAACCTCATCGACTCCGGCCGCTTCATCACCGAGGCCGGGCTCAACCACGAGATGGTCGTCACCATGATGGAGCTGCCCCCCGGCTGCTCGGGCGCCCACGAGGTCGACTTCTACCAGAAGACCCTGCGCGACCTGCTCGACGCCGGCATCCCATATTCGTCCATCTGCTTCAAGGACGCCTCCGGGACCTCCCGCCCGCAGAAGGTCTACGAGACGATCAAGATGGCCCGCGGCCTCCTCGGCGCGAAGGCCCGTATCGCGTTCCACTCCCACGATACCGCCGGCACCTGCGTGCTCGCCTACCGCGCCGCCATCGATGCCGGCGCCGACCAGATCGACCTCGCCATCGCCCCGCTCTCCGGAGGCACCAGCCAGCCCGACGTCATCACCATGTGGCACGCGCTGCGCGGCACCGAGTTCACCCTCGACGTCGACATCAACAAGATCCTCCAGCTCTCCGCGCGCTGCAAAGAAGGCCTGAAAGACTACTTCTTCCCGCCCGAGGCGACCTGCGTCGAGCCGCTCATCCCGTTCTTCCCGATGCCCGGCGGTGCCCTGACTGCGAATACCCAGATGCTGCGCGACAACGGGCTAATGGACCGCTACCCCGAGGTCATCGCCGCCATGGGCGAGGCCGTGCGCAAGGGCGGCTTCGGCACCTCCGTCACCCCGGTCTCCCAGTTCTACTTCCAGCAGGCGTTCAACAACGTCATGTTCGGCCCGTGGAAGAAGGTTGCCGACGGATACGGCCGCATGGTCCTCGGCTACTTCGGCAAGACGCCCGTCGCCCCCGATCCCGAGGTCGTGAAGGTCGCCGCCGAGCAGCTCAAGCTTCAGCCGACCACCGACCATCTCACCGCCATCGAGAAGGACCCCAAGCGCGGCATCGCCGCCGCCAAGGCCCTGCTCGAAAAGGAAGGCCTGCCGACCACCGACGAGAACATCTTCATCGCCTCCGCCTGCGAGGAAAAGGGCATCGCGTTCCTCAAGGGCAACGCGACCATCGGTGTGCGCAAGAACGCCCCCGCGCCGGCCGCCGCCCCGGCTCCCGCCGCCGGCGCTGTCCCGACGTCGGGCCAGCCGATCGCCTACGAGGTCGACCTCAACGGCCGCAACTATCACGTGCTCCTCGACGGAGGCACCGCGCTCGTCAACGGCACCAGCTATCCCTTCGGCGTGAAGGAGACGGCCGCCAAGGCCGCCGCGCCCGCCTCCTCGGGCACGGGCACCGGCCAACCGATCACCACACAGCTCCCCGGCCTCGTGCTGCGTATCGAGAAACCGGTCGGCAGCCATGTGAAGACCGGCGATGCCATCCTCGTCCTCGAGTCGATGAAGATGGAGACCGCCATTACCGCGACGCACGACGGCGTCGTCGCCGAGATCCTCGTTGCCCAAGGCACGCTCGTCCAGGCCGGCCAAACGCTCGCCGTCATCCGCTGAGTCGCGATTGCTGGACTGCCTCTTCCCAAGCCGGGCTCGTCCGCGAGCCCGGCTTTTTTGTGCCTTCCCGGCTTGCGCCTACGGGCCCACGCCCGCCCAGGGGAAACGACAACGGACCCGCCTCCGCCAAAGGCCCGTCGCACCGGTGTTGTCCATTCGCATTCCCGGAGCGAACCGCCCCGGGCTGACACAACACGGCCGGGGCACAGGGCCCCGGCCGCAAAGGACTGCTCGCTCAACGCCACTACGGCGCCGTCAGATCGCAACCTCGCCGCGCTCGTCAGTACGGATCCGGATGACCTCCTCCAGCGACTGGACGAAGATTTTGCCGTCGCCGATCTTGCCGGTCTTCGCGGATTTCACGATGGCATCGACGGCCTTACCCACAAGGTCGTCGATCACGGCAATCTCCACTTTGACCTTCGGCAGGAAGTCCACGGTGTATTCGCTGCCCCGGTAGATCTCGGTGTGGCCCTTCTGGCGGCCGAAGCCCTTGACTTCGGTGACGGTCATGCCTTCGACGCCGACGGCGGCGAGGCCCTCCTTCACTTCCTCCAGCTTGAACGGTTTGATGATGGCGGTGATGAGTTTCATGTAACGAGTGGTTGGTGGTGGCTGGAGTTGAATCAGTAGATGTAGCCCTCTTCGCCGTGCTCGGCCAGATCCAGGCCTTGCCGCTCGACGTCGGGTGCGGGCCGCAGGCCGATCGTCGCCTTGACCAGGTAGGCGATGACAATGGTGCCGATGATCGCCATGGCCAAGGTCAACCCCATCGCCTTGAGTTGTTCCAGCCAGAGGCCGCCGTTAGCCACCAGTCCAGCCAGTCCGTTCTTGGTGGCGTAGGCGCCGGTGAGGTTGGCGTTCACATCCGAGGTAGCCAGGAAGCCGGTGACCAGGGCGCCCAGGGTGCCGCCCACGGCGTGCACGCCGAAGGTGTCGAGGGCGTCGTCATACTTGAGCCAGCCCTTCAGCTTGGTGCAGGCGAAGTACGGCACCGCGCCAGCCAGCACACCAATCAGCACTGCGCCTGAGACACCGACAAAACCAGCGGCAGGGGTGATGACGACCAAGCCAGCCACCGCACCTGAGCAGAAGCCGAGGATCGACGGATGCCCGCGGGTGAACCATTCGATCATCGGCCAGACAAAAGAAGCCACGGCAGCGGCGATAGTGGTGGTCATGAAGGCGTTGGCGGCAATGCCGTCGGCAGCGAGGGCCGAACCGGCGTTGAAGCCATACCAACCCACCCAGAGCATGCCGGTGCCGACCATGCACAGCACCATGCTGTGAGGAGCCATCTTCTCTTTCATGAACCCAAGACGCGGCCCGAGGATGAGACAGAGGATGAGGGCGGACCACCCCGAGGACATGTGCACCACGGTGCCGCCTGCAAAGTCGATGGCGCGGATGGCAGCATCGCCGTTCCAGACGCCATTCATCAACCCGGTGACACCCCAGACCATGTGGGCGAGCGGGAAATAGATAAAGACCATCCAGAGGGTGACGAAGACCAGAATCGCAGAGAACTTCATGCGCTCCGCGATCGCTCCCACGATCAGGGCCGGCGTGATGATGGCGAACATCATTTGGTACATCGCGAAGACGTTGTGCGATGTCCAGAAGGCGTAATCGGTGTTCGGGGCAGAGCCCACATTGCGTAGGAACAGGAACTCAGTGCCACCCAGGATCGACCCGAGCAAACCCCCGCCCTCCGAGAAGCTCTTGCCGAACACCAGGCTATAGCCAAACGCCCACCAAAGCAGAGTGACCAGGCCGGCAATACCCAAGCATTGGGCGAGGACCGAAAGGACGTTTTTGCTCCGGACCAGGCCGCCATAGAATAGCGCCAAGCCGGGCAGAGTCATAAAGAGAACCAGCGCTGTGGAAGTCATCATCCAGGCGTTGTGCCCGGGTCCGGCCACTCCGGTAAGCGTCTTGCCCGGGTCGCCGTTGGTCACATAAGCCTCGAGGGCGGCAAGGCGCTCTTCAGCTGTGGGTGCCGGCGCATCGGCGGCGAACGCGACGCAGGCGAACGCGGCGACGCCCAGCGTCAGCAAAATCGAACGGAGGGAAAAGATTTTGAGGAGCATAGTCGCGCTGGATTTAGCAGACCGGATGCCAGCGGCGCCCCGGCGAGCGTTTTCCCGCCAAAATTGTCGTTTTCTGCGGCAGCACGGCAGCGTTCCTCGCCAGCAGTGGGCAGATTTGCTCAGCCACGCGCTCCCGTTCCGAGCACACCTTCGAGCACTCTCGTTTTCATTTGGCGAGTACAGCTGCGCATGCTCCCCCGCGGTGCGCTGCTCGACGCCGAGACCGCCGCGAAGATCCAGGCCATCCGCCGCAAGGTCTACGACAGCGCCGACTACGCCGAAGGCATCAAATAGAAGCGCCCGCCCGTGTTCCGCGGAGTGTGCGCACGAAGGGCCGAAGGCAGGGCCAGGGCTTCGCTTGCATGCCCGTCAAGGCTCTTCTACGACAACGCGGCCAGCCGGCCCCCCCAAAAAAAGAAACGCGGACCCGAAGGTCCGCGTTTTCAAATACGGCTATGGCTTCCGGACAGCTTATTGATCGCCGTCGTTGCCGATCGCCTCGACGGGGCAGCCCTCGAGGGCTTCGGTGCATTGGGCGATCTCCTCATCGGTCACCGGCTGCTTGGAAACGAAAGTGTAACCACCCTCCTCGTGCCGCGTAAAAAAGTCCGCAGCGGTCTCGCGACACAGGTCGCAATCGATGCACTGCTGGTCGACATAGAACTTGCCGGCAACGTTGTCGGCCCATTTTTCAGCTTTGTTAGCCATAGTGGCGGTAGAGGAAGCCGCTCGCGGCGGATGAGTCAAGTGGGGAACAGGCGCGGCGGGCGAGTTCGCCGGGGGCAGTCTTGGGTATTGAAAAACGCCGACGAGCCTCTTGTTTTCGGATCGATTCACCCTAAGATGACCCGCGCCCGATGATTTCCGACCGCTCCTACATGCGCGATCCCGACCCGGCCAGGGAACTGGCGCCCTTGTTGTGGCTGGTGGGTGCCCTCGTCGCCGGATTTGCGGGACAATGCCTGCTCGACTGGATCAGCCCGGGATTCACCAGCCGGTGGCTGGCCCTGAGCGCCGACAATCTCCTGCACGGCCGCATCTGGGTTTTTCTCACCTACAGCTTCTTGCACGACCCGGAGAACCTGTTCCACCTCGTGCTCAATGCCCTGAGCATCCTCTTCATCGGTCGACTGCTTCTGCCGGTGCTGGGTCGCGATCGTCTCCTGCTCGCCTACGCCGGGGCGGTATTGGCGGGCGGCCTCCTCTGGCTGGCCGTGAACTTCACCGATCCGAGCCACCCAGTGCTCCTCGGGGCCTCGGGCGGCTCGTACGGTCTGTTGGCCCTCTTCTGCTGCCAGTTCGCCTACGAACGGATGACGATACTGCTGTTCTTCATCATCCCGGTGACGGTGATACCGCGCTACATGCTGATGATTGTCGGCGGCATCGAAACTCTGTTTTTTCTGTTCACCGAGCTTTTCCACGTCGGCGCCCGCAGCCCCTATGCCCATTCCGCCCACGTCGCCGGCATGCTTGCCGGGATCATGGCCTACCGCGCCATGCGGCAGACCGGCGAGGATGAGGGATTTGCCGAATCCCGACCGCCGATCGAATTGCCCGCGTGGATGAAGAAGAAGGCGCTTCCAGAAGCCGACGGCCCCACCAAGCCCAAGATTCCCGCCCGCCAAGACCTCAAAGCCGAGGTCGACCGTATCCTCGATAAGATCAACATCACCGGTTTCGGCTCCCTGACCGCCGAGGAGAAGCGCACCCTCGACCAGGCACGCAACCTGATGAGCAAGCACTAGTGCCCGCGCCGAGCAACCGTCGCCGTCGCCCACCGGCTTGCTTCGCCGGTTTGGACCGTTACGAAAGAGCTCGCGCTTACTGCTTCAGCCGGTGAGTTCCCGCGCCGATAGGCCCGGAACGGCTCAACGCCGCCCGGTTCTTGCTGGAACCTTTTCCGCCATCCGGTTTCCTCTAGGTCCTCTTTCCCCTCCCACCGTGATCCGCCGCCTCTTCTCCGTCTCCGCTCTGTTCCTCACAACCGGGTTGGTCTTCGGCGTCACCCAGACGCCTCTGCCAACCGGCAAATTCACCACCACACCGGTGATGATACAGGAAACGACCCGCATGGTACGTTTCCTGGAGAGCTTCCATTTCCAGGGCCGCGAGCTCTCCAACGACGACTTCCGCCAGTTGCTCCCCGACTTCATCGGTGAGCTCGACTCGCACCACATGTTCCTGCTCACCGCCGACCAGGACGCCCTCACCGCCCGCTTTGGGGAGCGCCTAGCCAAGGATCTGCGCTACCTCGGCAACCTCGACGCCGCCTACGAGGCGTTTCGCGTCTACAAGGAGCGTGTGACCGCCCGCGTGACGTGGATCCAGCTCGAGCTGGCCAAGGAGATCGACTTCACGGTGAACGAAGAATTCCAGTGGGACCGTACGAAGGCCCCCTGGCCGGCTACGGCCGAGGAGGCCAACGACCTCTGGCGCAAACGCCTCAAGTTCGAGCTCCTCCAGGAACTGCTCAACAAGAAGACCATCGAGATTGCCCGGGAGAACGTCCGCAAACGCTACGACCGGCTCCAACACAGCCTCGAGGAGATCGACAGCGAGGAGGTCCAGGAGATCTATCTCTCCGCCCTGGCCGCCATGTACGATCCGCACACCGCCTACATGTCGCCTTCCACGCTCGACGACTTCAATACGCAGATGCGCCTCAAGCTTATCGGCATCGGCGCCCAACTCGGGGACGAGGACGGCGTGTGCACCATCCGCGAGCTTATTCCCGGGGGCCCCGCCGACCTCTCCAAACAACTCCAGCCCAACGACAAGATTGTCGGAGTCGCCCAAGGCTCGGATGAATCAGTCGACGTCGTCGGCATGAAGTTACGCAAGGTCGTCCAGCTCATCCGCGGCGACAAAGGCACGCCCGTGCGCCTGCTCCTGATCCCCGGCGACGCCACCGACCCCTCCGCCCGGCGCGAGGTCTCGTTGGTGCGCGACGTGGTGAAACTCAACGCCAGCCGCGCTCGCGCCTCCCTGCTGCAGGTGCCCACCCCCGACGGCCAGCCCCCCGTGTCCATCGGAGTGATCGAGCTGCCCGCCTTCTACGGTGCCAACGAGGAAGAGGACGGCGCCTCCAGTGCCGTGGGCGCCACCAACGATGTCGCCCAACTGCTGCGCAAGCTCCGCGACGCCGGGGCACGCGGGATCGTACTCGACCTACGCCGCAACGGCGGCGGCCTGCTCTCCGAGGCCATCGGCCTCACCGGCCTCTTCATCGCCCAAGGCCCAGTGGTCCAGGTGAAGGATTCCCAGGGACGCGTCGATGTGCTCGACGATGAGGACAAGGGTGCCCTCTGGGACGGCCCCCTTGCGGTACTTACCTCGCGCTACAGCGCCTCGGCCTCCGAGATCGTCGCCGGTGCGCTCCAGAACTACGGCCGCGCCTTGGTCATCGGCGACAACTCCACCCATGGCAAAGGCACAGTGCAGGACGTGCGCCCCATCCTCGATCAATCCGGATTTGCCCGCTTCCTCGCCAATCCGCCGCGCAGCGGCGCGGCGCGCATCACCATCAAGAAATTCTACCTACCCAACGGCGCCTCCACCCAGAACCGCGGCGTGCTCTCCGACATCGCCCTACCCTCCATCGAGGAATTCCTGCCCATCGGTGAATCCGACCTGCCCCACGCCCTCGCCTGGGACACGATCAAGACCGCCCGTTTTGAAGGCGCCGCGCTCGATGCCAGCTTCGTCAACGCCCTGCGCCACCGCAGCCTCGCACGCCAGGCTGAGCTGACGGAGTTCGCCTACCTGCGCCGCAACATCGAGCGCTTCCGGCAGCACGACGAACGCAAGACCGTCTCGCTCAATCTCGAGAGCCGCCTTGCTCAAAAACTCGATGACGACGCCTTTCGCGACACCAACAAGAAGGTGCGCGCAGAGCTAGCCAAGAACAACTATCCCAGTACCGATGTGCTCCTCGACAACGTCGAGCCCACCCCTGAGCCCAAGGCCGCTCCGGCCGGAGACGACAAAGACGACGAGGAGTTCGACGACCCGAAGCTGAAGATCGACATCCGTCTCCGCGAAAGCCTCCGGGTGCTCTCCGACGCGATCTCGCTCTGGCCGCAGCCGCAGCTCTGGTGCGGTGCCGGCCGAACGGTCGCCTCGACCCAGCCCAACCGCTTCGCCCCGCTGAACCGTCCGGTGGCCGTGCCGGCGCAGGTATCCCAGTAACGAGGCACGCATTCGCGCCAGCGCGACCGCCGCCCGGTTACCCCCTAAATCCGCACCGGGCGGATTTGGACCGAGGAGCCCCGGCCACGGCCTCGGCGACCGCAGCAACCTCCGATTGCCAGCGTCCCTTCGGCCCGTTTTGCTGCGGCCATGTCGTCCGGTCTCACTTCGCCGCCCCTGCCCGAATCCGGCGAGCCCCTCCTGCCTCCATTGCTCCCGGCCGACGCGGCCTGCGAGTTCATCGCCCTGCGCAAGGCCTTCGGTCCTACCGTGGCTGTCGACGGGCTCTCGCTGCGTATCCCGCGAGGGACCTTCTACGCCTTCCTCGGACCCAACGGCGCGGGCAAGACCACCTCGCTGCGAATGCTTGCCGGCCTGATCCGACCAGGCAGCGGCCAAGCCCTCATCGACGGCTTCGACGTCCATCTTGAGCCTGAGCGGGCCAAGGCCCTGCTCGCCTACGTGCCCGACGAGCCCTCCCTCTACGGCAAGCTCACCCCGGTAGAGTTCCTCGAATACACCGCCGCGCTCTGGGAAGTACCCGCCGCCGAAGCCCGCGCCCGCGCTGAGACCCTGCTCGCCAAGCTAGGCCTGGCCGACCGGGCCGGCGACCGCATCGATGGGTTTTCCCGCGGCATGAAACAGAAGGTCTCCCTCGCAGCCGCCCTCATTCACCGGCCCGCCCTGCTCATGCTCGACGAGCCGCTCACCGGTCTCGACGCGGCCGCCGCGCGCCTGGTGAAAGACATGTTGCAGGAGTTCGTTGCCGCCGGTGGCACCGTGCTGCTCACCACCCACATCCTCGAGGTCGCCGAGCGCCTCGCCCGGCGCATCGGGATCATCCACCACGGGCGCCTGCTCGCCGAGGGCACGCTGGCCGAACTGCAGGAGCAGGCCCTCATGCCCGGTGCCACCCTCGAGGACGTGTTCCTCCGACTCATCGGCCCTCCGTCGGGCCTCCACCCCATGCCCACGTGAGCCGCGACCGCCTGCTCTTCCGCCGCATCCTCGTCACCGATCTGCGGATCTTCTTTCGTTCCGGGGGCGACGCCGCCCACAGGCTCGGCGGGGTCGTGCTCCATTTGCTGATGCTCGGGTTCCTCCACCTGCCGGCCTTCTTCGTGCTCTCCTCGTTCACCCGCAGCAGCACTCCCGGCGGAGCCGAGTTCGCCGCGCTACTGGCGACCCTGTTGATACTGGCCGCCGCCCTGCAACGCTCCCTAGAGACCCTCTACAACCGCGGCGACCTGCCACTGCTGCTCTCCAGCCCGGTGCCGTTGCGGGTGATTGTCGCCACCCGTCTGGCCGACATCGCGTGCACCACCTTCCTCGGTAGTGCGCTCTTCATCATTCCGCTGCTCAACGCCGCCGTACTGGTGCTAGGCCCGCGCTGGCTCTGGGGGTGGCTGGCTTGGCTGGCCGCTACCGCATTGCTCGTCCCCCTCGCCCTCGGTCTCACGCTGGGCGCCGTGCGCCGCCTCGGCGCGCGCCGTGCCCGCGTTGGCATCCAGTTGCTCGGCGTCCTCACCGGCATCTCCGGCTTCGCTGGATTCCAAGCATCCAACTGGATGACACGAAGCCGATTTGAAAACCCGTCTACCGGGGTGGGCAACTCGCTGCTGGGCTGGTTCGCCCATCCTCCGCTCACCCAACTGGCCGGGGCCGCCCGCGGCCACCCCCTTTCTCTGACAGTGCTGGTGTTCGCCGGAACCGGAGCTCTCTGGTGGGCCATCGGCCGGCTCACCCGCGATTTCGCCAACGGTGCCCAAGCAATCGCAGGCGATGCCGGCAACAGCCCCGTGGACCGGCGCTCGCTCGCCAACGCCTGGCAGGGGGCCTTCGGCCGCTCCCGCTGGTCGACCCTCGTGCACAAGGAACTGCGACTGGTATTTCGCGACCCCCTACTACTCGCCCGCTCGTCCACGCAGATCATCATGATCATCCCCGGGCTCGCCAGCGCGTTCCTCTATCGCGCCTCGGTGGGGTTGGCTGGCGTGGCTTTGGTGGGCACCGCGATGTCGGCCACCCTGCTTGCCGCCCTAATGACGACCAACGACGAGGCCCCGGAATGTGCGGCAGCCAGCCCGTTGCCGCCGCGCCGAGCCCTCGCCGCGCGTGCCTTCGCCGCTACCATCCCCCCGGCGCTGCTCGGCTGGAGCATCGCCCTGGTCGTGCTTGCCCTGGGGTATCCTCTCGTCGCCCTTGTCGCGGCCGTGGGAGCCACGCTCAACTCAGGGGCCAGCGCTTGGCTGACCACCTGCACCGTACGCCCCCACACCTTGGAGGAGCGCGCCAAAAACAAGCAGCCGATGATTATCGGGCAGACCCTCTTCGGCATGGCCGTGGGCGGGCTCGGAGCCGGCGGCATCGGGCTGTGGGTATCCGGAAGCTCAATTGCGGCGACCGCATTGATCGGCTTCGCCGCCCTCGCCGCCGCCGCCGCCTTCATCGTTCAGCCGCGCCAAACCTGGAGCGCCGCCTAACCACAGCATTGTTCAACCTACCCACTATGCCACTCCTTCCCGGTCTCCGCTCCCCCTACGCCAAGGTCGGCCGCCTCGTCTATGTGGGCCGCATGCTCGACAAGATCCGCCTCCACGCCGCCGGTGCACTGCCACCCGATTACGCCGCCAACCTCGGAGAAACCAACCCGCGCCTCTTCGACGGTCGCTGCTGCCGCTTCCTCGGGATCGCCTACCCCGAACTAGTCACCCGCACGCTCGCCGGCGGTACCGACGAGGAAATTCTCGCCTGGATCCACGCTCGGGGCACCCCACGCTCCGATGAAGAGTGCACGGTCTGGAACGGGTTCATGACAAAACTGGGCTGGCGCGACGAGGTCAGCGACCGGCTCAAATCGCGCCTTACCGAATACGGCCTGGCGGGAAGAGGAATCGAAACCTTCTTTGATCTGATCGAAGCCGACGAAGGCCGGCCCCTCTCCGCCGGCTGAGCCGCAACGCGTTCTCGGACCAGTTCCGCACCACCCGCTCTCCCCGGGGCGAAAGCAGCCCCGCCATCCCATCGCTCGCATTTCCCGCAACTTTGCCCCGGCACCCGTGTGCTGAATCCGAACCCATCCGCATCACCATGCCCTCAATGCACGAAATCGACTACAAGATCCACGGCGACGACATGCAGTTCGTCGAGGTGGAACTCGACCCCAACGAAGCCGCCCTCGCCGAAGCCGGGGGTATGATGTTCATGGAGGACGGGATCGAGATGGAAACCATCTTTGGCGACGGGTCGCAGAAGAACACCGGTTTCCTCGGAGCGCTGCTCGGCGCTGGCAAGCGCCTGATCACCGGCGAATCGCTCTTCATGACGGTGTATCTCAACCGAGCCTCCACCAAGCGCCGGGTCGCCTTCGGGGCGCCGTACCCCGGCAAGATCATCCCGGTGCATCTTTCGGAGATCGGCGGCACCATCATCGCGCAGAAGGACTCGTTTCTTTGTGCCGCCAAGGGAGTGAGCGTCGGGATCGCCTTCAACAAAAAGATTGGGGCCGGATTTTTTGGCGGGGAAGGCTTCATCATGGAACGCCTCGAAGGCGACGGCTGGTGCTTCATGCACGCGGGCGGCACGATCTACCAACGTAACCTCGAGCCCGGCGAAACGCTGCGCGTGGACACCGGCTGCATCGTCGCCTTTCAACCCTCGGTCGAGTTCGACGTGCAATTTGTCGGCGGCATCAAGTCCGCACTCTTTGGTGGCGAAGGCCTCTTCTTTGCCACGCTGCGCGGCCCCGGGCGCGTCTGGCTGCAATCGCTGCCCTTCAGCCGCCTCGCCGACCGCATCTACGCCGCCTCACCCAAAGCCGGCGGCCATGGACGCGAAGAAGGGTCCGTCCTGGGAGGACTCGGTCGCATGCTCGATGGCGACCGTTGATGCCAGGCGCGCCGCCGAGCCGGTCCCAGTCCGCGCGGTGCCCCACTGTCTCTCGGGCGAGGCTCCGCCCGAGCCGTTTCCGGCCGACGCGTAGTCTCACTGGAAACGTTCACGTTGTGCAATCGCCGGCCTGTGTGACCGGCTTCACGCCCCCGAAATCCGCTTGGCGCCCCCAGGGGCCTCAGCGTGACAGGGCAGAGACCTCGGCGTCCACGCTGAGCACACTCGCGCGCGCCCGCTCCATTTCGCCCAGAATGTTCTCGGCCTCGTGGAAAAAACGTACACCTGCGTCTGTGAGCTGCACCTTCCGTCGTCCGCGGGTGAACAGCAGACAGCCCAGGTCCTCCTCCAAAGCCCGCATTGCATGACTGATTGCGCTCTGGGTAAGGTGAAGCTCTTCGGCGGCGAGCGTGAAGCTCAGCCGTCGAGCGGCACAAACAAAGGCCAGCAGCTGCCGGCTATCGAGTGGTCGGGTCATGCGATGGGTCGGGACTAGGCACCAACTAGCACCATCCGGGCCAAGCCCTGATCCTTGTACCCACCAATTCCGGAGGTGCCGGGATTCTTGCATTCATGCGCCATTACATTGGACCGTCCACCGCCTCCGCCTCTTGCGTCCCGGGGCGCCGGGGTCCCTGCTTTCTGCGTCACCCCGGCCCCGCGGCCGCCCCTTGTCCTCCCAACGTCGCCTGTCCGCCCCCGACATGAGCCTTCCCTTTCGTTTCCTGCTTCTCGGCGCCGCCACCGCCACCACGGCGATCGCCGTCCCTCCTTCATCGACGTTCTTCGTCCGCCCCGCCCCCGCGGCCGCGATCTACCACGACGGATGGATCGACTTGAACAAGAACGGCACCCGCGATCCCTACGAGGATCCGTCCCTGCCGGTCGACGAGCGACTTACCGACCTGCTCGTACGCATGACCCTTGAGGAGAAGACCGCGCAAATGACCACCCTCTACGGCTTCGGTCGCGTGCTCAAGGACGAGCTGCCCACCGCCGGCTGGAAGACCGCGCTCTGGAAGGACGGCATCGGCAACATCGACGAGCAACTCAACGGAAACGAGGGCTGGCTCCGCGACCTCGCCGATCCCGTGCACGATTTTCCGTGGACCCTCCACGTGCAGGCGATCAACGAGATTCGCCGCTGGTTCCTCGAGGAAACCCGCCTGGGAATCCCCGTCGACTTCACCAACGAGGGCATCCGCGGCCTGCTCCACACCCGCGCCACCAGTTTTCCGGCACAGCTGGCGGTCGCCGCCTGTTTCGATCGTGAACTTGTCGCGGAGATTGGCCGTATCACCGGCCGCGAGGCGCGTGCCCTCGGCTACACCAACGTCTACTCTCCCATCCTCGATCTCGCCCGCGACCCGCGCTGGGGCCGCACCACCGAGACCTACGGCGAGGATCCGTTTCTCGTCGGCACCCTCGGCGTCGAGCAGGTCCGCGGCATCCAGGCCCAGAACGTCGTCTCCACGCTCAAGCATTTCGCCGTCTACAGCATTCCCAAGGGTGGGCGCGACGGCGAGGCGCGCACCGACCCGCAGGCGACCTGGCGCGAGGTGCAGACCATCTACCTCGAGCCGTTTCGCCGCGCCGTGCGCGACGCCGGGGCTCTTGGCGTGATGGCTTCGTACAACGACTACGACGGCATCCCGGTCGAAGCCAGCAAACGCTTCCTCACCGAGATCCTGCGCGGCGAATACGGTTTCAAGGGCTACGTCGTCTCCGACAGCGCTGCCGTCGAGTTCATCCACGCCAAACACCGTGTGGCCGGTACCCCCGCCGACGGAATCCGCCAAGCCGTCGAGGCCGGCCTCAATATCCGCACCAACTTCACCCCGCCCGAGGCCTACACCTTGCCGCTGCGCCAACTCGTGCGCGACGGCCAGCTCCCGCTGGACATCATCGACTCCCGGGTGCGCGACATCCTGCGAGTGAAGTACTGGCTCGGCCTCTTCGATCGCCCTTACGCCGACCCGGCCGTCGCCGATGCCGTCGTGCGCGCCCCCGCCAGCATCGTCGCCAGCGAACGCGCCGCCCGCGAGTCCATCGTGCTCCTGAAGAACGACCACAACGTTTTGCCGCTAGCCCGCGCGTCGCTCAGGAAGGTCCTCGTCGCCGGCCCGCTGGCCGACGATGCCCACGGTTGGTGGTCGCGCTACGGCCCGCAACGGCTCGACTACATCACCCCTCTCTCCGGCCTGCGGTCCAAGCTCGGCGCGGGCGTCGAGGTGCGCTTTGCGAAGGGCTGCGACGTGATCGATGAGCGTTTCCCCGAAAGCGACGTCTACAAGGAGCCGCTCCCCGAGGCCGCCCACGCCCGCATCGCCGAGGCGGTGGCTGCCGCCGACGACGTCGAGGTGATCATCGCCGTGCTCGGCGAGACCGAGGAGATCAGCCAGGAGTCGGCCAGCCGGATCAGCCTTGATCTCCCCGGCTACCAGGACGAACTGCTTCGCGCCCTGCACGCCACCGGCAAGCCGCTGGTCCTGGTGCTCAGCAACGGTCGCCCCTTGAGCGTGAACTGGGCGGCCAAGCACGTGGCGGCCATCGTCGAGCTCTGGTTCCCCGGCGAAGCGGGCGGCGCGGCCTTGGCCGATGTCCTGTTTGGCGACTACAACCCGGCCGGCCGCCTGCCCATTACCTTCCCCAAGAGCGTCGGGCAGATTCCCTTCAACTTCCCCGCGCATCCCGGTTCTCAGGACCGCGACCCCGGCCAGGTCTCCGGAGCGCTCTACCCTTTCGGCCACGGGCTCAGCTACACGAGCTTCCGCTACGCCAATCTCAAGATCAGCCCCGAGCGCCAGAACCTGCCCGATACGACGGTGACCGTCACGGCCGAAATCACCAACACCGGCAGCCGCCCTGGCGACGAAGTGGTGCAGCTTTACCTGCGCGACGACTACAGCTCGGTCACCACCTTTGAAAAGACGTTGCGCGGCTTCGCCCGCCTCACGCTCGCCCCGGGAGAAACCAAGCCGATCTCCTTCACCCTCACCAAGGAGGCGCTGGAACTCTACGATCGCGCCGGTCTCTGGGCGGTGGAACCCGGCCGCTTCACGGTAATGCTCGGGGCCTCCTCGGAGGATATCCGTCTCCACGCCCCGTTCACCATCGCAGCACCCGATGGCTCCGCCCCCGCGGAAGCCCCCATCGACAACCGGCGCCTCACCGCGCGCTGAGGCCTGGTCGAACCGCCGCCACTCGCGAGCGGGCGAACTCCGGCGCCCGCCGCGGGGCGCGGAGCTCACCGGATCGCCGAACCACGCGCAGCCACCGGCCCTGGGCCGACCGCATTGCGGAAGTCCCCCGTCCAGGCACCGGCGCCAGGGGCCACCGGCAACGGGGCTTCCCTCACTCGGCGCTCACGAACTGGTTGAACTTCGGCGACGCCACCACGCAGCGCGTTCACAATCGAGGCCTCAGCGCCCTGCGGGTTCTTGAGGTTCAAGGCCTGCAGCCGGCGGTCGATCTCCTTCTCGATGGCGATGTCGGGTTTGCCATCGTCGTCAACAAACCACTCCTTCAGATACGGCTTCAGGGAGGCGTAGACCGCCCCGCCCAGCTTGGCATCGTCGTTCTTGGCCTCCTGGATGGCGCCGATAGCCCCCTGACCAATCGCGGCGTCCATCGAGGCCTTGCGACGGGTCTTCAACGCCTGGAGTCCCAGATAGACGACGACCCCGAGCGCCCCGAGCACCACCACCCCGAGGGCGACCTTGAACCAAGTATTCTGCAGAAGATCCTCCAGGACCGTGATCATCCAGCCAAGGGCCAGCAAAGCGCCGCCTCCGGCGAGCCCGCCTATCAATACACCCGGCACACGCAAGAACGTGGCCACAATGGCCGCCACAATCAGCAACCCGCCAAACCCCATAAAACCGTAGGCGATGTTCTGCCTCGTTCGCGCCGCTCGCTCCGCGTCCCTGGCCTCCTGCGCATCCTTGGCCCGGGCCGCTTCGAGCCGGGCCTGCGCCTCGGCCGCGGCGAGCTTCTTCGACGTATCCTGCAAGGTGGCGGTGACGGCACTAAGCTGCTCGGCAGCCTTACCGGAGTTTAGCCTGGCGGCATCGCGGGCGTCGGCGATCACCTTGGCTTCCTTGCGTTCCGCCTCGAGCAGGCGGCGCAGCTTGTCCTGATCCTGCTGGCTGGCACTTAGGGCGAAGGCCAATTCCTCCTCCACCCGCCTGGCATTGTCGGGGGTGGGCGGGCCGAGCAGGTCTGCCGCGGTTTTGAGCTTCTCACCGGTCAGCCGAGTATGAGGATTGTCCAGATTGCGGGCATTGACGTAGGAGGCGCCGTCGACCTGGTCGGCGGCAAGCTGCATCTGCGCGGTGGTCCGCGCCTCCAATTCCTTCTGGCGGGCGATGAGGGCATTCTGGTTGGCGGCCACCGCGTCGACCTTGCCCCCAAGCTCGGTGGTAATAGTGTGGATTTCGGCGACGGTGTTGGGGCCGACCGCGCGCGGGCCGCCGGAGCAGCCGGGAAGCAACGGGCAGAGGGACCACAGCAGCAGCACGAGGAACGGACTGCGTGAAAGCGGGACTGGCTGGCGTTGGGCGTTCATGGTGTGTTCAGTTTCGTGACTTCGTGGCAGCGAGAATCTGCCGCCCGGATCCCGGAAGGTCCGCCGCTAGGCAGGCGGCACTCACGGCGCTGTGGGACACCATGCCCCGGAGTATCGCCCGGAAAGATAGCGCATGTGTCACCTGAGACAACACAGGAGCCGGGGCCTCGGAGAGCGGCCACCCCTTGCCAGGCTCCCGCGCCGATCGCACAGGGGCTCCGAACGCCTACCCTGACACCGCCGCGGCGGGGAAGCCGGCCCACCTGCATCCTTGCGCCGCGCCGGAACAGGCATCTGATCGCCACCATGGACGCCTCTCTTTCCGTATCGCTTTCGCCTGCGCCGCTGGTGCCGCCGCTCTCACCACTCGAGGCGCGCGTCCTGGGAAGTCTGATTGAGAAGCAGAGTTCTACGCCCGATCTCTATCCCCTCACGCTCAATTCCCTGATCGCGGCGTGCAACCAGCGCAGCAACCGCGACCCGGTCCTCTCCGTGGCCGCGCCGGAGGTAGAAGCCGCTCTCGCCGGCCTGCGGTCGCGAAAACTGGCGACGGTCTTTGCCGGAGCGGAGGCCCGGGTGGCCAAGCACAAGCACACGCTCGATCTGGTCTTCCCCCTCGAGCCGGTGGCCCGCGCGCTGCTCGCCGAGCTTCTCCTGCGCGGCCCGCAAACCGGCGCCGCCCTGCGCGCCAATGCCGCCCGCCTGTGCGAGATGCCCGATGCCGCCGAGATCGAACGGTTGCTCAACGAATTGGCCGGCCGGCCAGCCGGCGGGCTCGTCCACCTGCTGCCCCGCCAGCCCGGCCAGAAGGAGGCACGCTGGGCGCAACGTCTCGCCGAGGAGACCGCGACCACCGAAGGCGCCACCACGCCACTGACCGTAGCGCTCGCATTGCCCCCCGAGGTCGAGCAACGCTTCAGCGCACTCGAGGGCGAGGTGGCGGCATTGCGCGCGGAGCTCGCCACGCTGCGCCGTGCCTTGGGCGAGAGTTGAGCCGCCCTGGTGCCCGAGCCACGGTTCCGAGTCGGCGCCCCGCCCCCGACCGCTGGCCTTCGAGAACCGCGCGGGCCGTCGGCCATGCCTCGGTCACCGGTTACTGGGCACTGTTCACGGATTACCAGTTACTGATCACAACCCCGTCGCGCCCGAAGCGACGCCGCCGGCCAACGGCAGCTCCACCAGGATCGACGTCCCCGTTCCGGGGTGACTCTGGATCAGCGCCCGCCCGTCGTGTAGTTCGGCCAGGCGCACCGCGATCGCCAGGCCGAGCCCGGTCGTGCGCTTCTCGTAGAACAGGCGCTCGAACTGGTCCGCCCCCCGCAGACTGCCAAGGATTTCCTCGCCGATGCCGCTCCCTTCGTCGGAGATAGTTAACCACGCCTTGTCGTCGGTGAGGCGCGCATGCACCTCCACGGGATGCCCGGGGGCGGAAAACTTGAAGGCGTTGTCGAGCAACTCCTCGCAGAGCTTGGTGAGATTCTGGTCCGACATCGCCACCTCCGCCGACACCGGTTCGAGCACCAGATCGGCCCGCCGCTGATGGCGCTCAGCTACCCGCTCGGCCACCTCCCCGAGCACCTTGCGCAACTGGCACGGAGGGGACTGACGCAGCGCGGCAATGCGCTCGGGCTCTGCGGCGAGCAACTCCAGCTGCGAATAGATCAGGAAATTGCGGATGAGCCGGTGCAGCCGCTCACCCGAGCGCTGGATATCCCGGCCGATCTCGGCCGCCTCCGACCGCTTCAGGTGGACGGCGTCGTCGCGAAGAATATCGGCCAGGCCAATGATGCCGGAGAGCGGGCTGAGCAACTCGTGGGGCAACATCATGCTGATGTGACTGCGCAGCTTCTTGGCCTTCGTCTCGGCCTCGTGGCGGAGATTGTCGGCCTTGCGCAGACGGGCGGCGAGAAGGGCGAGCAGCTCCTCGAGATCGAAGGGCTTGGGCACGTAGTCGTCGGCGCCAAGCGTCATGCCCTCGCGCATGCCCTGGAGGTCGGCCATGCCAGTGATCAGGACCACCGGAGTATTGTGGGTTTCGGGCCGGGCGCGCAGGGCCTTGAGTACGTCGTAGCCGGAGATGTCGAGCAGCCCTACATCGCAGAGCACGAGGTCGGGGTCCTCGGTGAAGGCTAGGTCGATACCCACTTGGCCCAAGCCGGTGTCGATCACCTCGTAGCCGGCACGCTGCAGCGCCGTGGTGAGGAGCTGGCGCATGGCGACTTCATCGTCGATGACGAGGATACGGGGCATCGGGAGTGGCCTAGGATCGGCCGATTCGGGGCCACACCGCGAGATGATTTTGCGCCCGAACTGGCGCGACGAATGGGACGAGCCGCCACCGGCGGCGGCGCCCCGTCACCAGGCACTGCCACCAGGGCCCAATGGCCCTACCGCGGGGGCCATTGGTCCAATCGGCGCGAGGCGCGAAAAAGCCGCTTGCACCGTGTACCGGAATCCCGCATGCATGCCTCCGCATTCCTACACAGTGAGGCGAGGTGGTCTTGGTAGTCCCCACTACAAGGCTGCGCGCCGACTTGATGCCCGTCGCCATGCTTCCCCGGCGTGGCGGGTGGAACAGGCCATCAACCCAACACCCAGCCAACAACCATGACCCAGCCATCTAGTATGGACTGTAGCACCGCTGTGCTGCCAGTCCCGCGCCCGCAATCCCCCAGGCGACCACGCCATTCCACGCCCACCCACCGGAGCAACCGGGGCATGACGTTGGTGGAGACGGTGATCGCGCTATTCTTGGCAGTCTTCCTCATCGCCGCAATCCTCTCCTCCGTGGTTTTTGCGGCTGATACCTTCGCCCAGGTCAAGGCTCTGACCAACGCCACCAACATCGTGAACCAGCAGGTCGAGGCACTGCGGGCCATGGACTTCGCCACCATCGCAAGCACCCTGGCCGCCCCCCCCAACGGTAGCGCCGCAGCAAGCCCCAGTCCGGCGCTGGAAATCGCGGTCGGCAGCCAGCGCTTCACCGTGACGCGCAGCTCCAAGTTGGTTCGCAACAAGCTGCCAGCCACCGGCAGCACGCTACTCCCCAATCCTGACCTGATCGAGACCACCATCACAGTGGCCTGGCGGATCAAACAGCACCCCCGCAGCGTCAGCACCCAAACCTACTTCTCCGCCTTCGGCTTTGCCGCGAAGTCATGAAACCCAACCCGATAAGCCTACACGTCCGCGCCTTCACCCTGGTCGAGGTGATGATCTCCACCACCATCTTCCTGCTCGCCGTCACTGCCATCCTGGCGGCACTCATCCTTTTCCTCCGCGCGCACCAGTCCTACTCCCAAACCGCCTGGTTCAATTCACGGGTGCGGCAAACCCAGGAGCAACTGCTTCAGGAACTACGCAACGCCACCGCCATCACGACCGCCTCCACCACGGAAATCGCCTTCTCGATGCACGACCTCCAAGGCAAAGCGTGGGAGGTTCGCTACTACCCGAATGCGACCGGTACCGCCGTGCGCCGGGAGGCGAAACCCGCCAGCGGCAGCACCAGTGATTCCGAAGTCTTCGGGGAACTCGCCTCCTACAGCTTCAGCTATTTCAAACGCGATGGATCGGACCTCGGCTCCGCGCCCACGACCCTTGCCATGGTCAACGCCGTACGTCTGGAGATCACGCCCAAGCCACGTAGCTACCTCCTCTTCGGCAAGGACGAATCCACCGCGCGTAAAGCGGGCGACAACACCGTCGTCAACACCGTCATTCAACTACGGAACAAATCATGAATACACCGACCCATCCCCGCCCCCTCGCCGGCTTCGCCTTGGGCACCGTCATGGTGCTGGCGCTGATCATGCTCGCCGCGGTTGGTGCCCTGCTCGGCTACGCCACCAACGAGCTCCGGGCCGCCCACCGCAACCAACTCGCTACCCAAGCATTCCATCTCGCCGAACAGGGAGTCGAACTGGGCATCGACGCCCTCGCCGCCGGCGCGCACAAGGACGCCACTTCCGGTTGGGCACCGATCGCCGGCCACACCGGCCGCTACAAGCGCACGCTCACCGCCGCCGACTCCTCGCTCGATGTATTTATCGACGAAGACTCGACAACCACCTTCACCGTGCGTTCGCGGGCCGAGATCAGTCGCTCGCCCTCGCTAGCGGCCAGCAAGGCCATCCGCACCAAATTCACCTTCAATCCAACCGCCGGTGACCCAGGCAACTACCCTCCGCCCATCATCGGAGTAACCGTCAATCTTGGCGATACCGCCAATTCGCCTGCCGAGATCAACCGCTACGGAGCATTTAAAAGCAAATACGGAGAGCCCGTGTGGAACCCCCTTGAATTCTACCCGAATTCGGGAACCACAGCCGGCCTCTGGACCCACGACGAGAACAACTTGGCCATCACGAACTGCTTCGACGGTTTTCGCGTCATATCCACGGCGACAGCGGCCAACTCGCTCAATCTTCATAGTGCGAACATCCTTGGGAAAGCGATCAGTTGCGCAGCCTCCATCGCGTATCACTACAATTCGGGCGCCTCGGGCGTGCCGCCCGTTTGGCTCGGGGAGTCACAAAGCGCCGCCACCGCCACTGCGGGATGGACTCACACGCAACGTCCCTATCCGGGGTGGGTCGAGCCGGCTGACTTGGCCGGTTACCAGAGCTTCACCACGTATGGAAACGGCGTGACCCTTGACGGCAAATGCCTGATCACCGGCGCCCCTGCATCCCTCATCGACCCGTCGTGGTCTACGGCTCCGGCCGATCCTGTGCTCGATGCGAGCGGCACGGTGACCAACGCGGGCGGCTCGAAGATTCCCACTGGCACCATCCCTACCCAACTGGGCAACTCCCCAACCGACAACGTCAACTACCAACCCGCTGGTACGGTGACATGGCCGACGGATGGCAGCGAGAACGCGTCGGCCCTCATCGCGCAGAACTTCGACCCCGGCTCGAGTTCCAAAATCATCATCAACGGGCCGACCACCCTGATTGTGACCGGCAACTTCAAAATGAACTCCGACGCAGTCGTCTTTGGCCCCAACGGAAGCCTTACAGTGTTTCAATCCGGGACCCATGCCGAATGGAACAAGACCCGATCACTGACCTACACCCCGCTCCGTGATGGCAATGGGGTGATCGAACCACCCTCGGCACAGTCCACCGCGCTTGCCGCTGCGGGGAACTGCTACGATCCGAAGAAGCTTCGCCTTAACCGCACAGCAGGCGGAGATGTCGTACTCCATCCGAGCGAAACCAACCGGATCATCTGCGCCGAGATCGTTGCACCAAACGCGACCGTGGAACTCCATGCCGATAATGCGCGGACCAAGTTCATCGGTCGTATCTCCGGCAACCATGTGGTTTCCACCAACCAGTTCGACTTCTTCTACGACCTCGACAACGGCGGCGGCGGCGGCGAGGACACGAAGAAGTGGGCGATGACCGAATGGCAGCAGATCATTCCCTCCACCGTCTCCAATACGATGTGAGGGGCAATGGCCCCCTTCCCCCCTTTGGCCGGCGCCTGATGCGCCGGCCTTTTCTTTGCCCGCTGCCGGAACTTCCGATTGAGCCGCGCCGTTCGCTCGCCCACCCTGGGCCGGATGAATTCCGCCTCTCTCTCGCTCAATCCCGCCATCCCCGCGCTGATCTTCCCAGCCATTTCCCTGCTCTTTCTCGCCTACACCAACCGCTTCCTCGGCCTCACCTCCGTGGCGCGCAAGATGCTCGCCGCGCACCTCGACAGCCCCCAACCCCACTGGGAGGCCCAGCTCATCAATATTCGCCGCCGCCTCCACCTCCTCCGCCAGATGCAAATGATGGGACTGGCCTCCATCATCCTCGCGGCCCTATCCATGGGCGCCCTAGTCAACGATTTCCCGCGCATCGGCCAGGCAATCTTCGTCTGTTCGCTGGCCTGCTTCATCGGCTCGATGAGCATCTGCGTCCATGAAATCAAACTTTCCATCGACGCCATCGAAGTGGAGTTCAAGCGCGCCAAAGTGCCGGGCGTCTAGCCCTCAGCGACTGTGCGCAGGGGAGCCTCCTCGGCCCGGGAGCGGAGGGCCCGGCCAGTCCATCCTTTGCTCACTTCAAGCGACCAACGCGACCTCCCGTCGAACGGCCTCCAACACGCTCGCCCACGGTACCGAACTCGCCATTCGCGGATGGCGGTGGTCCCGCGAGTCAACCCACCAACTGGCGCGATCTTGGGTGCAGGCCTGAGACATTAGCCATCCGTAGTACAGCGGAAGCAGTGCTCGTCCCAGCACCACCCAGACCGGTCGGTTCGCCCGTGAGGCCTTCGCGAAGAACTGGTAGTAGAACTCGAGTTCCCTCACCCGATTCGGATCGGGTAACTGCCCATGGGCCTTCAAACCACCGTCGCGACTGACAGGAACCTGATACCGATCAAACACGCTCGCACAGATGACCGCCAAAATGGACTGGTCGTAATCCGCTGCCGCCACCGCTTGCGTAGCGCTGGCAACCGCACTGGCGCGCAACTTCTCGGCCCAGGCGCACTGCGCCTCGGTGCCTCTGAGTTTCGGAAAGACGATGGTGCTCATTTCGAGTATGGTCATGGTAGGCTCACCAGATGGCCAGAGGCGAGTTCTCCCGAACGAACTCCCCGCACCCACCCCGCCCTGTCGCGCGCCAGCACCGCGTCCCACGGCTTGCGGGAACCTAATCGGACGGCTGAATTTCCCGCTCGCCTCTCCCATTTCGAATCTCGGGTCGCTTCCGGCCTCACCTCTGCCGAGCTCTGACGCCGTGAGGGCCGTCTCTAGCTGCTGGCCGTCGGCCAGCCCCAGCGCGCCATCTACGACGACCGTCGACTGGTCCGCTTCGGCACCGCCACCCCGGAGGCCTTCGTCAACACCATCGCCTCGGTCGGCGGCGCGCTCGTGATCGCCACCACCAACGGGATCTCGCTACGCGTCGCCAATTCCTGGCAACTGTTAACTGCCAACCTCCGCGACGCGCTCACCAAAGCCGTCGCCAGCGATGCGGATCGCTGGCGCTATATCGCCCGCAACGAGGTCGGCTGGCTGCACTCCACCGACAAGCTCTTCGGCGCCTTCCAGCGCCTGCACAACGCCAAGGAGCCCGAAGGCACCGGCATCGGCCTGGCCAACGTCCGGCGCATCGTAGTGCGCCACGGCAGGCGCACCTGGGCCACCGGAGCCCCGGCCCCGGGGACCACCGTCTTTGTCGCTCTGCCGGAGCCCAGAGCTACCCGCGAATCCGCCGCCTAACCTCTTGCTTGACCGGAGGCCCGGCCGGCCTCGCTCGCCCAAATATCCGGCGGTTTGGCCGCCTCCCGCCCCACCCGAACCCCGAACACCGGGTGCCTCGTCCTCATCGCCCATGCGCGATCGCCGAAGCGGTGCAGGACTCCGGCGGATGCCCGCCGCCCGTTCAACAGTCTTCCGCGTATTGAGAATACCTTCCAAATACCCGATGCCCTCCAGCGTTCACTGCGCCCGCCGGTTTTCGGGGTCCAGAACCGGCTGAATCGGCCGATAGTTTTTGCCACATGGCCTCCCTCCTCCCCCGCTGCTTCAGCCTCGCCCTTCTCGCCCTTCCACTCCTCGCCGCCTCCGGCGCGGACTCCGTCGTACGCCTGTGCGCCGACCAATGGATGCCCTACAACGGCGACCCCACCGACCCGAAGCCCGGTTACGTGATCGAGCTGGCCAAGGCCGTCTTCGAACCGAAGGGGATCAAGGTCGAATACACCGTCATGCCGTGGACCGAGGCCCTCGCCGCTGTACGTGAAGGACGGATGAACGGGGCCATCGGCGCCAACAAGGCGGAGGGCGAAGGTCTGACCCTACCCTCCGAGACGATCGGTTCTATCTCCATCTGCCTGGTCACCCGCACCGACAGCAAATGGACCTACGACAACCTCACCTCCTTTCGCAGCGTCAAACTTGGTGTGATCAAGGGCTACGCCTACTGGCCGGCGCTGGACAGCTACATCGCCCGGGCCACCGACAAGGGCAGCGGCATCGTCTGCGCCGAAGGCGACACCCCACTGGCCGACTTGATGAAACAATTGCTGGCCGGTGACCTTGAGGTCGTCGCCGAGTCCGAACCCGTCCTGCTCTGGCACCTGCGCAGCCAAGGCATCGACCGCAACCAGGTGCGCGTGGTGTTCAAGGGTTCCGCCGACCCCATCTACGTGGCCTTCTCGCCCAACGACGAAGGCAAACGCCAAGCCGCACTGCTTGACGAAGGAGTGAAAGCGCTGCGTGCCTCCGGTGAGCTCGAAAAGCTCCTGCGCCGCTACGGCCTGCGAGACTGGCAATAGGTCGTTCGGCCCTAGCGGACCGGGACCAACGGCCCGGGCACCACGCCCGAGCCACTCACTGGGGCTTTTCCCCTACTCGCCCCTCTCAGAAATGGGCCGGTCGGTCGGTTCCAAATGAGCAATACCGCCGAGACCAATCCGGCGGAGGGAACACGATACTTCCCGCATGCGCTACTCCTTCCTCGCCGTCTCGCTTCTCACCGGTGTTGCCGGCTGCATGCTCTTTCAGGTTGGCGGCTTTCTGTTGTTCCCGGTCGCCCTGGATCTCTGGGATCGCGCCATCGACGCTCCCGCGCAGCGCAGCTTGGCCTCGACGCACGTCCGGCCCCATCGCTGACTCCGATCCCGGCGGCAACCCATCCGACGGCCAAACCAAGCGCGTTGCCGGCGCGGCATTTGCGCTGTTCGCCTCCGTAGGGCCAGTACTTCCGCCGCCGAGTTGCGGTCCGATGAAGGAGCGCCGCTCGCGACACCCGATGCCGAGCAAACACCCCGCAACGGGCCCGCAGGGGCGAGCTGGCCCATTGCCCCAAGTGCCACCTTGAGCAGGACCGAGAATCGTGCAGTATCGTATCGACTGCCCCCTGCTCCGCCCCGTGCTTCCCCCGGCCCGCGTGCGGTTTCATACAACCTGAAACTGTCCACCGTATGTCGCCGATCGCCTGCCTCCGCTCGCTTCGCTCCTCCCTCCGCCGCCTGGGCTCCTTCGCCGCCGCCGCCGCCGTGGCCCTCGCCCCGCTCACGCTCCCCGCCCAACCGGACTCGCCAACCCTGCGGCTGACCGGCCTCGCCGCTGATGGCGCATCCGCGGCCCTCACCCTCGCTGCCTCGCCCGGCCACTACACCATCCAGACCACCCCGGACCTCGCAGCACCTTGGCAGGACGCACTCTCCCTCGTCATCGACGGCGGCGGTTTTGCCGATTTCACCCTGCCCATCGCAGGCGCCCCCCGCCTCTTCTTTCGCGGCCAAACCAACGATGCCGTTGTGCTGGAGACCACTGGCTCCGCCTTCAACCCGATCCTGGAATGCGCAAGTGGGCAACCCGCCACCGTGCTATGGCGCTGGAGCGACCGCACCACCAGCACCGCCTATCCTGCTGCGTCCAAGAATTTCGGCGCCGCCGCCCCCCGCCAGCACAGCCTCGAAGTCGTCGCCCCGGCCCGCCTCACCAAGCTCAATTTCGGTTTCACCGGCGCCGACGGCGGTGACGCCACCCCGCTGGCCCACCTTGAAGGGCAGAACGTCAGCCGTATCACCTTCCCGGCCCCGCTCACTGATCTCACCTGCTTCGGCGCCACCCACAACTACGCGCTCCACGAACTCGATTTCACCGGTTTCACCAGCCTCGAGGCCATCGAGTGCTTCGAGACGAGCGGACTGGAGCATATCAACGTCACCGATCTGCCGGCCCTGCGTCGCCTCTGCGTGGAAGACGGCAACCTCCAGGAACTCGACCTCTCCGGCCTCCCCAACCTCGAGGATGTCCGCGGCGCGCTCAACGCCTACACCAGCATCACCGTCGGTCGCGGCACCGGCCCGAAGATCTGGCACTGGTGCACTCGCGACAACCCGCAGCTGACCCAGAATTTCGCCGACATCATGGGCGACTTCACCGCCCTCGAGGAATTGTATATCTGGAACACCAACCAGCACGGCGTCTTCACCGTTGGCTCCCTGGTCCTGCGCGACTTCCAAGCCGCCGACAACCACCTCACCTCCGTCTCCCTGCCCGGTTGCACGCAGCTCCAAATGTGCTACCTCGCCAACAACGACCTCACCTCCATCGACCTCTCCGGCTGCACCGGCTTGCGCACGCTGAATCTCGCCAACAATCGCCTCGACCCCACCGCGCTCGACGCCCTTCTCGCCCTCCTCGACTCCTCCTGCCCCAACCTTGTTTCCGTTGATCTCTCCCGCAATCTTGCGCCGCCCACCGCAACCGGCGCCGCCCACGTCCAGAACCTGGTCGCCCGCGGCGTATCCGTTGCCGTCGACCTCCCCGAGCAGAACGATGGCCGCCTTGACGTCGCTGGCGGTGCCAACGCCATCACCTTCACCACCAGCAGCGAGCAACCCCACCTGGAGGTCCGCCTCTCCGCGCCCGCCACCTCCGTGATCTGGCATTGGGGCGACGGCACCCTCACCACCGGCACCAGCGGTGGGGTGGCCAGCCATCGCTTCGCCTCGGCGGCACCGCATACCAACTACGTCGAGGTCGTGCCGGCGTCGGCCGTCACCTACTTCGGGGCGCAATACGGGTACACTGGCCAAGGCCTCACGGGCCTCACCGGCGTGGCCCACTTCCCCAACCTGAGCTTCCTCTACCTCTACAGCGAGTCGGTCGCAGTCCTCGACCTCGCCGGCTGCGCCGCGCTCACCCAACTCCACCTCGCCGCCAACCCGGTCTCCTCCGCCGTCTGCGACCAGTGGTTCATCGATCTCAATACCGCGGTCGCCGCGCCGCTCCCGGCCGGCACCGCCGCCGACTTCTACTTCCCCGCCGCCGCGCGTACCTCGGCTAGCAACGCCGCCTACCAAAACCTCGTCGACAAGGGCTACACGATGCACCCGATGTGACCGCCGCCCTCGGCCTCCGACTCGGGTCCGCCTCCCGCGCCGCCAAGGGGAATCCCATCCCGGTTCAGTCGTTCGCCAGTAGTCACGACTCCTCGACCTCTCCCCCAAGGTCGCCGTCAGCCCCAATCAAAAATCGGCAATCCGAAATCGAAAATGATCGCCGATCTCCGCCTCGCTCTGCGCGCCCTCGCCCGCACCCCCGGCTTCACCCTCGTCGCGGTCCTGACCCTGGCGCTGGGCATCGGCCTGAGCACCTCGTCCTTCAGCGTTACCAACGCCCTGCTGCTTCGCGCCCTGCCCTATCCAGAGAGTGATCGGCTCGTCGGCCTGTTCTGTACCATCCCGGAAAATCCGCGTTGGTCGCATACCCCGGCCAACATCCTCGATATCCGCGCTACAGCGACGTCGTTCTCCGCCCTCAGCCTCCACATCGCCGGAGGTGCCAGCTTTGCCGAACCGGGTCAACCCCCGCAGCAGTCGCTGGGCCTCAACGTCACCGCCGACTTTCTTCGCACCCTCGGCGTGAAGCCCAACCGCGGCCGCGACTTCACGCCCGATGAGGATCAGCCGGGCAAGGACAGCAACATCGTCATTCTCACCGACCGAGCGTGGCGCCGGCGCTTCGCCTCCGATCCCGCGATCATCGGCCGGCCCCTCCGCCTCGACGGCGCGCTGCTTACGATCATCGGCGTGCTCCCGCCCAGTTTCGACGCCCCGATGATCTGGGGCCCGGTCGACTTCGTCCGCCCGTTCACCCTCTGGCCCGTATTCCGCACCCAACGCACCGACTGCTGGATCAACAGCATCGCCCGGCTGAAACCCGGAGTCACCCTCGCCCAAGCTCAAAGCGAACTCGCCACCATCGCCGCCGACCTCGCCCGCGCGTACCCAAGGGAAAACGCCAGCTATGGCCTCCGCGTGGCCGACCTGCAGGCCTCCACGCTCGACGGCGTCACCCGCGGCACCGCTTGGATGCTGACCGCCTTCTCCGCACTGGTTTTGCTCATCGCCTGCGCCAACCTTGCCGGCCTGCTCTCCGCCCGAGCGCTCGGCCGCAGCCGCGAATTCGCCATCCGCGCCGCGCTCGGGGCCTCCCGCATCGACCTCATGCGCCCGTTGCTCGTCGAGAGCGGCCTCCTCGCACTGGGCGGCGGTGCGCTCGGGGTCCTCTTCGGTTCCTGGGCCAACCGGCTCCTCGGCCCGCGCCTCCATATTTCCGGCACCGAGGCCCTCGACCTTTCCCTCGACGGCCGCGTGCTCGCCTTCGCCCTCGCCGCCTCCCTGCTCGCCGCCCTCGCCTTCGGATTGATGCCCGCCTGGCTCGCCAGTCGCGCCCCCGCCGCTGCAAGTCTCAACGAGGGCGCCCGCGGGGCCACCACCGGACGCGCGCACCGGCGACTCAAAAACACCCTGATCGTCGCAGAGCTCGCGCTCGTGCTGGTACTCGTCGGTGGCGCCACTTCGTTCACCTACGGCGTTCGCCGCCTCCTCCACCGCGACCTCGGCTGGAACTACGATCAGCTGTTCGCCGGCAGCCTGACCCTCCCGTTCGGCCGGTTTGGCGACGATCTGCGCTGCCGCGCCTTCAACGAGAAACTCCTCTTCCGGCTCGCCGCCTTGCCCGGGGTCGAGCACGCCGCGCTTTCCAGCAATCTCCCACTCTTCAATTACACCTCCTCCGGCAACCTCCTGATCGAGGGCCGCCCGCCTGTGCCGACCGGACAGGAACCGCTCGTCGTCACCGGCTCCATCACCGCCGAGTTCTTCACCGCCCTGCGCCTGCCCATCGAACAGGGCGACACCTTCCGCCCCGACCTCAAGGCGACCGATCCCGCCGTCGCCATCGTGAACGCCTCCCTGGCCCGCCGTTTCTGGCCCGGCGAAAATCCGCTCGGTCACCGCGTGCGGCTGGTCGATCGCGACGAATGGTGCGAGATCGTGGGTGTCGTGGGCGATGCCACGATGGCCGCCGGCTTCGGCCCGCCCTATTCTCCGCTGCAGTTCTACCGCCCACTGGTCCAGGTTCCCACCCGACAGCTCCGCATCGTCCTGCAGACCACGCCCCCGCCGGACGCGCTCACGCAAACGGTGGCTCGAGTGGTGGCGGAGCTCGATCCCGACCTGCCGGTCGCCGACGCCGGCTCCGTGCATCACCGGCTCGAGGAGTCGCTGGCACCGATGAATCTCATCGTCGCCAATCTCGGCGTCTTTGCCGTGCTGGGACTGGTCCTCTCCGCGCTCGGTCTGTACGGAGTGATCGCACACCTCACCGCGCTGCGAACCCGCGACATCGGCGTGCGCCTCGCCCTCGGCGCGCGGCGCAGCGCCATCGTCCTCATGATTCTGCAGCAGGGGATCGGACTCCTTCTCGCCGGCCTCGCCGTCGGCCTGCCCGCCAGCTTCGCCGCGAATCTGCTCCTACGCCGGTTTATGCCCGCACTGCCGACACCCGGACTGTGGTTGCCGAGCGCGGTCGTGCTGCTGCTCGCACTCGTCACCATCATTGCCTGCTGGTTGCCGGCCCGCCGCGTATCCCGCCTCGACCCCGTGCGGGCCTTACGCGCGGAGTGACCGACCCGCGAACCGATCAAGGGCCAGGCGATCGTGCGCCCCAGTTGGTTCCGGTTCGCGCCCCGACCGCCACTGCTTGGAGCACGGCCCGCCATCTTTCATACCTGTTCCTTCGGAGCGCCCTCCGTTACGTCAAAACCGCGCCGCGAGCCCCATGCCGGCGTAGGCGCCGGCCGCCCCGGCCGAGTCAATCAGGGTCCCTGTCGCCTCCCATGACCAGCCGCCCCCAAGCACATATTCGAGCCCGAGCCGTGCCCCGCCCCGAACATTGTGTCGATACGAGGTGTCGCCGCGCCGACTCACTCGGAAACTCCGTCCATGGGAATTCGTGACCGCGACACTCCCGGAGCCGATCGCGCCAGCAGAGCCAACAGAGCCGAGGACAAACTGCGTCGTTTCGTCCAGGTAATCGATTCTCGACCCGACGGACTCGAACGCAGCAAACACTCCGAGCGAGCCACGCAGGCGCTTCAGGACACCAAACGACCACACAGGCCCAAGAGACAGCGTGTGCGCCCGCTGGGAGAGCTCATACGGAGTGATAACCTGTAGGTAGCTTTCCGAAGGGAAGATGCTCGATGTGCTCGCCTCCATCCGCGCCGCGTAGGTAGGTGTGTAGCGGTAGCCCAGCTCTAGCGCCCAGTTGGGCGCGAGGTCGCGGCTGACCCGGAGCGACGGCTAGACATGGTTGATCCGGCGCGACACGAAAACACCGGTGTTCCCGATATTCGGAAGACCCTGCGTGACCACATAGTCCCCACTCGCGGCCACCCGCCACTCCTCCGCAGCGCCTGCGGTCACCGCAAGCTCGGCGCAAACCACCACGCTGGCGCACCAGCGAGCCGGACTTCCCAAGCACGCCAATGAAGCACCTTGACCAAGGACCTTGAAAACACTCGCCAGCGACAAACGCATCATTGCCGGATGAATTCAGCCGACGGCGACTAGTGCAAACACCGATTCGGGACCGCGGCCCGGCCGGCCTGCCCGCACCGGTGGTCGCGTTCGCCCCCGGGGCAACCCGGCGCTATCGCTCCCGGTCGGGGTCCAGAAACCAGCCACCCACCGATCACGGATCACCGACCACTCCCAACCTCGTCCCGTTTCCGGGACCACGCCGTCCCAACGTTGTGGCGCGCCTCACCTCCGCGCCCAGCACACTATTCCCGATGCCCCTGATGGTGTGCTACTAACGCGACTCCTCTCCGGTGGCACAGGCCTTGCGTTAACCACCCCGTCCCAAAACCCGGTCAACCCTTCGCCGCTACGTCTCGTCCGTCTATTCCGCACTCCGCTGCCCCTGCGCCTGCAGCAATCGCAAATCGGCAATCCCCAATCGAACATGTTTCAGGATCTCCGCTACGCCCTCCGCCAGATCGTGAAGACCCCCGGCTTCACCGTCATCGTCGTCCTCACCCTCGCCCTCGGCATCGGCGCCAACTCCGCCATCTTCAGCGTCGTCCAGGCCGCACTCCTCTCCCCCCTCCCGTACCCGGACTCCGGACGTATCATGCAGGTCTGGCATGCGCCCGTCCCCGGCGCGCGCAACTCCGCCGACGGCGGCACCTTCCTCGACTGGCAGCCGTACGCGAAGTCGTTCGATTCGTTCGCCGCCGCCCATCCGGTCGACCTCAATCTCTCCGGGGTCACCGAGCCCGCCCAAGTCTCCGGCGCCGCCATCACCGTCGAGTATCTCCGCGTCTTCGGGCTGAAACCCGTGCTCGGCCGCGATTTCCTCCCCGAGGAGGACGCCGCCGGTGGCGACAACTTCGTCGTCATCCTCACCCACGAGATGTGGACCCAGCGCTTCGCCGGCGATCCCGCCATCCTCGGCCAGCCGGTCCACCTCGACGGGCGCAGCTACACCGTCGTCGGCGTGCTCGGGCCCGACGCCTTGGCGAACCCTGGCATCGAGTTCCTTGTTCCCGCGGCGATCCGCGCGGCCGAATACAAGCAGACTCGCAACTATAACTACGTCTGCGCGGTCTTCGGTCGCCTCAAGCCCGGGGCCACCCTCACGCAGGCCCAGGCCGAACTCGTCGCCGGTGCCGACGCCGTCCGTTCCCTCTACCCACCCAACAAAGCCACCTGGACGGTCACGGTCCAGTCGCTCCAGGATGCCCTCACCGGCAACTCGCGCCCATACCTGCTCACCTTGATGGTCATCGTCGCCGTCGTGCTGCTGATCGCCTGCGCCAACGTCGCCAACCTGATGCTGGTTCGTGCCGCCACCCGCCAGACCGAGATCGCCGTAAGGGTCGCCCTCGGCGCCAGCGCCGGGCGGATCGTGCGGCTGGTCCTCCTCGAGAGCGCGCTGTTCGGCCTGCTTGGCGGGGTCGCGGGCCTCTTCGTGGCCTCTTGGGGCATCGGGCCGCTCATCGCCTTGGCGGCCACCGGTCTCGGGCCCGCCACTCCGGTCACGTTGGATTCGGGCGTGCTCTTATTCACACTCCTGATATCGCTCGGCACCGGGCTCGCCTTCGGGCTCGTGCCAGCTTTGCGCGTCGCCCGGCCGGAGCTCGCCCACGACCTCAAGGAGAGTTCGCGCGGCACCTCCGGCGGTTCGCGCCATCGGCTCCAACGCTTGCTCGTCGTCGGCGAGACCGCCCTCACCGTGATCCTGCTCTTCGTCGCTGGCCTGCTCTTGCGCAGTTTCATCGCCACGCTCGACAGTGACCCCGGCTTGAACCGGAACAACGTGCTGCTCTTCTCCCTCAACCGGACCAGCACCTCGTCGCCCACGCCCCAGCATCGTGTCCGTTTCGTGGAGTCCGTGCTGCGCGAGATCGCCGCCCAGCCCGGGATCGCCTCGGCCGGGATGATCTCGACCGCCCCCTTCAACAACCGAAACTACTACGGGGATACCATCCGCCGCTCGGAGGACGCCGATCCGCGCTCCGACGTCGGCACCGGTTTCGACGGCGTCGCCGGCGATCTCTTCCAAACCCTCGGAGCTCCGCTCCTGCGTGGCCGCTTCTTGAGCGAGTCGGACAGCGTCGAAGGAGCCCAGAAGGCCATGGTGATCAACCAGGCGCTCGCCCGCCGCCTCTTCGAAGCCGAGGACCCCATCGGACGCCAAGTCCGCTTCAAGAATGCCGATTGGCTGGTGGTCGGCCTCGTGCGCGACATGGCCCGAGCCCAGCTCGACGCGCCGCCGCCTCCGATGGCCTATCTCCCGGTCCTCCATTTTCCCTGGACGGTTACCATTGCCGTACGCACGCACGGCTCACCCCTGGCGGCGGTCGACGGGATCCGGCGTGCGGTTCGAGCCGTGGACCCCGACCAACCCATTGCGGACCTTGTCACCCTGCAGCAGGCCATCGACAATTCCTTCACGCTGCGCCTGCGCCGCACGATGCTCATCCTGGTCGGCGCCTTCGCCGGCATCGCCTTGCTACTCGCCTGCGTCGGCCTCTACGGCGTGATGTCGTATTCTGTTGCCCAGCGCACCCGGGAGATCGGGGTCCGCATCGCCCTCGGGGCCGATTCGCGCCAGGTGCTCGGGCACGTCGTGCGCGGCGGCCTGCTGCTGGTGCTCGTCGGTATCCTTTTGGGATCGCTTGGCAGCGTCGGCGCCGGTTTCGGGGTGGCGAACCAGCTCTATGGAACGCAACTCACCGACACAGCCGTGGTGTTCGCCCTCGTCGCCGTCGTCCTGCTTCTGGTAGCCGCCCTAGCCTGCTGGCTGCCCGCCCGCCGCGCCACCCGCGTCGACCCGATGGTCGCTCTGCGGGCCGACTGACGCCGCGCCGAAAGAAGTGCCACGAATCAAGTATCAAATAACAGGTAATCACAGACGAACCATCCGGCCCAAGATTATTCCAATATCAAAGATCCGAACGGCGAAAACGCGCCCGAACAACTCCGCCCTCCGCCCACTTGTCACTTTGCTGCACCGTCACTCGCAACTTGTTACCGGGCACTTTCCTTCCTCCCCGCCCTCGGTCCATTCCGCAATCCGAATTCCGCAATCCGTCCTCCCATGCTCCCCTCCCGCCTTGTCCGTACCGGTCTCTGCCTCGGTCTCTTGGCTCTCGCCTACGGTCTCCATGCCAACACACCGTTCGCTCCTTCCGCCGAGACCAGCAAACGCGTCGTCCGCCTTGACGGCACCTGGCGCTTCGCCGTCGGCGACGCCCGCGAACGCGCCGCGCCCAACTTCGACGACAGCCAATGGGCCAAGATTGATGTTCCCGCCACCTGGCAGGACGAGGGCTACCGCGACTACGGCGGCTTCGCCTGGTACCGAAAAGCCTTCTCGATGCCCGGCGGATACGAGAGCCAAAGTCTCATCCTTTCACTCGGACGCATCGACGATGCCGACGAAGTCTTCATCAATGGGCAGCGCGTCGGCGGGCTCGGCCAGTTCCCGCCGCAGTACCTCTCCGCCTATGACCAACGCCGCCTCTATGTCGTGCCACCAAAGCTCATGTACCACGGCAAAGCGAATGTCATCGCCGTTCGCGTATACGACGGCGGCGGGGTCGGAGGCATCGTGCGTGGGCGCATCGGGCTCTACACCGGCTACCCGCTTCCTGCCGGCATTGCTTTGGACGGGGAATGGAAATTCTGCCCCGGCGACAATCCCGACTGGAAAGAGCCCGAATGCAACGAGTCCGACTTCGTGGCCATCCGCGTCCCCTCCACCTGGGAGAATGCCGGTTATCCCCAACTCGACGGCCACGCCTGGTACCGCAAGACCTTCCACATCGAACAGCCCTTCACCGAGCAAACGCTGGTGCTCTTGCTCGGAAAGATCGACGACTACGATGAGGCCTTCCTCAACGGGGTGTCGATCGGCCGCAGCGGCCGGGTGGACGATCCCGTCCGGCGAGGCGAAGACCATACCTACTCGCTCCAACGCGCCTACAACTTCCCAGCCTCGCTGCTGAAGGAGACCAACGTCATTGCCGTTCGCGTGGGCGACACCCACGGCAACGGCGGCATCTACGAGGGCCCGATCGGGATCCTCACCCAGGCGCAGTTCTCGAAGTATTGGGATTCTCGCCGCACACACCCGACCGACGCCTTTCTCAAGCTCTTCCGCGACGAGGACTGAGCGCCCAACGAGCCGGGAAAGATCAAGTTTCAAGTAACAAGTATCAAGAGACAATGAGTCACGGGCAGGTTAGCGAAACGGCAGACCGAGAAATGGCCAACCGCCGAAGCTTCAAACGCCGAAGAACTCACGAACTACACCGCGTCCGCACCGACAACCTGTCACTTGTTCCTTGTTACTTCGCCCTTCTCTTACCCGGCAGCCCTTCCGCACTCCGCACTCTGCACTTTCACCCATGATCTCGCTACGCCACCTCAGCCGCGTCTATCCGCTCAAAAGCGGGCCCTACTACGCCCTGCGCAACATCAACCTGGAAATCGCCGAGGGTGACTTCGTCTCGATCATGGGGCCGTCGGGCTCGGGCAAGTCGACGCTCCTCCACATTCTCGGCCTGCACGACTCCGCCTGGGAGGGCGAATACCGGTTCCAAGACGTCGCGGTCCACCAACTGGCCAAGCCCGCGCGTTCCGAGCTCCAGAAAAGGAACATCGGCTTCATCTTCCAGGCCTATCACCTAATCGATGACCTAACCGTCGCCGAGAATCTCGAAGTCCCGCTCTCCTACCGCAACGTACCCCGTAAGGAGCGACAAAGCGTCGTCTGCGATCTGCTCGACCGTTTCCAGATGGTCGGCAAGCGCGACCTCTTTCCCTCCCAACTCTCGGGCGGCCAACAGCAACTCGTCGGCGTGGCCCGCGCCCTCGCCGCGAAGCCCAAACTCCTCCTGGCCGACGAGCCCACTGGCAACCTCCACTCCGACCAGGCAAAGGTGATCATGGAGCTCTTCCAGAAACTGAATCGCGAGAGCGGAGTCACCATCGTCCAAGTCACCCACTCTGCCGAGAACGCCGCCTTCGGCTCGCGTATCATCCGGCTTGCCGACGGCATGATGGTCGGAAACTGACCGATTTCCGATTGCCGATTCTCGATTCTCCGAGCCCCCCCCTCCGCCATACGCCGTCCGCAATCCACATTCCGCAATTCGCAATCCGCAATTCCAATGTCCGCCCTCCGCCACGCCCTCCGCTCGCTGCTCAAGACCCCGGGCTTTACCGCCACCGCGGTGGCCACGGTCGCACTCTGCCTCGGTGCCAACCTCGCGCTCTTCGCCGTGGTCGACGCCGTCCTGCTCCGCGCATTGCCCTTCCCGGAGTCCGACCGACTCGCGATCCTCTTCAATGCGTACCCGGGCGCCGGAGTTGAACGGTCGGCCGCCTCGATCCCGAACTACTTCGAGCGGCGCGGAGCAATGCCCGCCCTCGCCTCGCTCTCCATCTATCAGGACGCGAGTTTCATCGTGGGCGACGGCAGTACGCCGGACCGCGTCGAGGCCGCGCGCGTCTCGCCTGAATTCTTCGCCACCCTCGGCACACCGCTCGCGCAGGGCCGCGCCTTCACCGAGGCCGAGCTCACCTACCAGACCGACCAGGTCGCCATCCTCACCGACGAGTTCTGGCGCCACCAGTTCAATGGCGATCCCGCCGTGCTCGGCCGTACCTTTCTCAACGATGGTCTGACGATCACCATCGTGGGCGTCCTGCCCCCGGGTTTCCGCTTCCTCTCCAGCCGCGCGCAATATTTCCGCCCGGCTGCCCACGCCCCGGAAGAGCGCAAGATCGACAGCCGCCACTCCAACGGCTGGCAGATGGTCGCCCGGCTCTCGCCCAAGGCCACCCTCACGGACGCCCAAGCGCAGATCGACGCCTTCAACACCCGCCTGCTGGTCGACGGCCCCGTGGCTCAGCTCGTCAAGGACGGCGGGTTCCACACCACGGTCGCCTCACTCCATGCCGACCACGTCCGCACGATCCGGCCCACGTTGCTCCTGCTCCAGGCCGGCGGGCTCTTCCTATTGGTCATCGGCGCTGTGAATCTCACCAACCTTCTGCTCATCCGCGCCAGCAGCCGCATGAAGGACCTCGCCGTGCGCCAAGCGCTCGGAGCCCGCCGTCGCCATGTCGCCCTCGAGGTGGTGACTGAAACCACGTTGCTCACCCTGGCCGGCGGCCTTCTCGGCGCCCTGCTCGGCTCCCTCGGCATCGATTTCCTGCGATACCTTGGGACGGACCAGATGCCCTTGGGGGCCCAGATCGTGTTCAATTCGCGGCTCGCCGCCGTCGGTCTCGGCGTCTCGATCGTTCTCGGGTTCGTCCTCGCGGCTCCAATTGTCTGGTACAACCTCCGTGCCCGCCTCGCCGCCACGCTCCAGACCGAGACCCGCGGCGGCACCACCACCCGCGCCGCGCTGCGCTTGCGCCACGCCTTCATCGTCGCCCAGATCGCGCTGGCCTTCGTGCTCCTTTCGAGCGCCGGCCTGCTCGGACGCAGCCTGCATCAGATCCTCAATACATCCTCTGGCTTCTCGCCGGACCACGTCCTCAGCGGCCAGGTCACCCTGCCCTGGAAGAACTACCAGACGCCCGAGGCCCGCCGCGCCTTCGTCGAACGTCTCCTCCCCGCCCTGCGCACCATCCCGGGTGTCACCCACGCGGCCGTCACCGACGGTCTTCCCTTCACCCAACAGACCAACGACAGCGCCACCGCCGTCGAGGACCGGCCAACCGAGCCCGGCCGCCCGCTCCGCGCCCACTACCTCTCTTCGGTCTCCAGCGACTACTGGCGCGCCATGAAGATCCCCCTGCTCCGCGGGCGCCTCCTCGAGGAGAACGACCACCTCCGCAAGGAGCGCGTCTGCGTCGTCGACCAGGCCTTCGCCGCCCAGTACTGGCCCGGCGGTGATCCCATCGGACGCCGCATCGCCCAGGACATCAAGGTTACCGACGAGAACGCCTGCACCATCGTCGGCGTGGTCGGTGAAGTGAAACAAGGCGCGCTCACCGAGAACAACGGCCACGGCGCGGTCTACTTCCCCCTTCGCGGCGCCTTCGGTTTCTCTGTGATCCTGCGCACCGCCCTGCCACCGGAAGCGCTGGCCGGCGCCGTCCGCCGCGCCGTGCTGGAGATCGATCCCGGCCAACCGATCGACGACCTGCGCCCGCTGCAAGCGCGCATCGACGACAGTCTCGTCGCCCACCGTTCGCCCGCGATCCTGGCCGCTCTCTTCTCCGGTGTGGCGCTCCTGCTCGCCGCCCTCGGCACCTACGGCGTGCTCGCCTATGCGGTGAGCCAGCGCGAACGCGAAATCGGCGTGCGTCTCGCCCTCGGCGCCCAGCCCCGGCAGGTCCTCGGTCAATTTCTCCGGCAAGGCGCGGTGCTGCTCGTGATTGGGCTCCTGCTCGGCCTCGGTGGCACCTGGGCCGCCGGCCTCGCCATGCGCAGCCTGCTCTTCGGTATCGGGCCCATGAATCCGACGGTTCTCACCAGCACCGCCGGAGTGATCCTCGGCGTTGTTTTCTTCGCCCTCTATCTCCCGTCCCGCCGCGCCGCCCGCACCGACCCCATGGTCGCCCTGCGCACCGAGTAGCCGCGATGCAGAAGTAACAAGTTTCAAGGGCCGAGTTCCAAGTCATCGATCGCCCGTTTTCCGCTCCGAGCCTTGTCCCTTGTTTCTTGGTACCTGGTCCTTCTTCTCACTCGTTCTCCTGCTCCTGCCCCTGCTCTCATTCTCCCTTTCGTCCGCCTAATCGTTCCACTGGCCCGGTCCCAACAAGCCGTCACTTCCCGCCCCCTCCATTCTGGTTCCTCGCCATCGCTACCGCTCCCACTCCTACCGCGGTTCTGCCAAAAATCGCTAACCAAATCGCCCCGCCTCGTTCCCGGCAAAAGTTCTGCTCCTCGCCCTCTGCGCCCCACCAGCGCCACCGCCGCCGACCGAGCAATCCCTCACGAAGGTTTTCCCCTTTCGTCCTGGCGGACCCTCGCGCGTCGACGCCTCCTTCGGCACCATCGACGTCGTCGGCGATCCCACTCGCACCGAGGTCGGAATCGACGTCTGGCGCAAGATCTCCCGCAGTGGCTCCACTGATGAGGAAACCTTCCTGCGCAACAACCCCGTCGAATTCACCCAGGAGGGGAGTACCCTCACAGTCCGCGCCAGGGGCAAGACGACCGCCTCACGATCCTGGTTTGGCGGATGGAGCAACCGCAACGAGGCGCGCTACACCGTCCGCGTCCCCGGACAATTCACCGCGAAGCTCAAGACCGACGGAGGGGCCATCACGGCCACCGGCATCGCCGGTCCTGTTAATGCCAACACCAGCGGCGGCTCGCTCCACTTCCAGCGCATCCACGGACCCCTTGACGGTCGTACCTCCGGGCGGCTCTATCCACGCCAAAGACTGCCAGGGGCGAGATCGCCTCAACACCTCCGGCGGCGGCATCCACGTCACCGGCGGAGGCGGATCGCTCCGCGCCGACACCTCAGGTGGAGGTATCACCGTGAGGGTCTTCAACGGCGCAGCTGCCGTGGGAACCAGCGGCGGCGGCATCACTTTCGAGGAAGTCCGCGCGCGCAAGATCCCCTCAGCGGTCCCCCACCACCTCCGGCGGTTCAATCCACGCCACGCTCCTCTGTCTCCGATCCCAGGCGACATCGACCTTTCAACCTCTGGGCGGCGGCGTCACCGCCAGCGTGGCCGCCGATGCCGCTTTCAACGTCGATGCCTCGTCCTCCGGAGGCGGTGTCACCTGCGAGCTGCCACTGACCGATGCTGCAGGGCAGCGTTCGGCGTGACCGCGCCGTCGGCCCGGTCAACGGCCAGGCGGAGGCCCGGTCGTCCGCCTCCACACCAGCGGCGGCGGCATCCACCTCCGCAAACGGCGTGCAGACGCGAGGCATCCGCCTCGCCATCAGCGCCAAGGCCGCGGCTCCTCCGGCTCGTGGTCGGACAAGGTTACGCGCCCCAACCACCGGCCTTCCTCGCTACCGTCGCCAGCCTCGTTCTCGCTGGCGCCGCCCTCGCCGCCTCCTACCTGCCCGCCGTGCGCCCCCCTCACCCGATGGTCGCCCTCCCCCCACCCCTCCCCCCCCCCCCCTCCGCCTCCGCTCGCGCTCCTAGGCCCGAGGGTGCGCGTGTTTGTAGATGTCCTTGAGCCGGGCAATGGTCACGTGCGTGTACACCTGCGTGGTCGTCAACCGCGCGTGACCAAGCAGTTCCTGCACGAGCCGCAGATCGGCCCCGCGGTCGAGCAGATGGGTGGCGAAGGAATGCCGCAGTTTGTGCGGCGAAAGGTCCATCGGTAGCCCGCACAGCGCCAGGTAGCGTTTCATCATCAATTGGAGCGTTCGGGGGCCCAGCCGCCGCCCGTGCGCATCCACAATCACCGCATCCTCCGCCCCCTTCGCCGGGGCGAACTCGTCGCGAAAACGTACCAGCACGGTTCTCGCCACCGCTCCGATGGGACACACCCGCTCCTTCCGGCCCTTGCCCAGTACCCGCGCCACCCCTTCGGCCACATCGATCATGCCATAGTTGAGCGAACAAAGCTCGCTGATGCGCAGGCCGGCGCCATAAAGCAGCTCCAGCACGAGTCGATCGCGCCAGCACACGAACGGATCGGTGCCCTCCTCCTCGAGCTGGCGGGTCGGCGAGGTCAGAAGGGCATCGGCCTGTTTCTCGGTGAGAAACTTCGGCAGACGCTTTTCCATCTTGGGCAACGCCACCCCGGTGAACGGATTCCGGGTCAATCGGCCCAGACGCATCCAATAGCGGTAGAACGCCCGCAATCCCGACACGTGGTTGTGCAGCGTCCGCCGGTCGTAGCGGCGCTGCGCTTCGATCACGAAGTCGCGAATCTCGCGGGTGACCAGCTCGTCGAAGGCTCGCGGCGCCAACCCGCTGCGTCGCAGCCAGCGATGGAAGTCCTCGAAGGCCTGCCGGTAGTTGCGCACCGTGTAGGCCGAATACCGCCGTTCCAGCGCGAGATGGTCCAGCCATGGTTGCACCCACTCGACGGACACCGCCGCCGGAAGCAAGTCCTCCACGGGCTGATCCAATGTAGCCCGGCTCTCCGGAGCCGTGGGGTTATCCTTCTGGGTCATCAGCCCTGGACCGGCTCCGGGGCGGGCAATTGCGCCTCGGCTGCCCGCTGCTCGACAACCTGGGTGACCCGCAACGTCTCGCGGCGCAGGGCCGACTCGGGATCGATGCCGGCTTTGCGGCAAGCGGCGGCGAGCTCGAAGATCATCCGGCCGGCCTGCGCCTCGGTCAGAGCAGCCGCGAGGGCCTGCACCCGGGCCTCATCGATGGCATCGCCTGCCGGCAGGCTCTTTTTGTGCACCTGCTTGTGCACCTCGAGCGCGTGGAGCAGCGCCGGCAGCGCGGGCGGCTGACGCTTGAACACCCCGGTGGCGGCGGGTTGGGCGCCGTTCTTCTTCTCGGTGGCTTTGATCTGCTCCCACTGCACAACCACCTGCTCGGATGTGTCCAGCTTCCCAGTGCCGAAGACGTGCGGATGGCGGCGGATAAGCTTGTCGTTGATCTCCCGTGCCACGGCCTCGAGATCAAAGAGCCCTTGTTCCTCGGCCAACTGGGCGTGAAAGACCACCTGGATAAGCACATCGCCGAGCTCCTCGCGCATGTGCGGCATGTCGAGACGGTCGATGGTGTCGAGCAGCTCGGCACACTCCTCGATCAGGCAGACGGCCAGCGACTGGTGCGTTTGCTCCTGGTCCCAGGGGCAACCTCCCGGGGCACGCAGGCGGGCGACGGTACGGCGAAGGTCTTCAACAGCGCTCATGCCGACAGCAGAGACCGCCCGCCGCCCGGGCGCACGAAAAAAGCGGCGCCTCCTCGCCGAACTTGCTCTTGCCGGCGGCCCGCGGGGCGCGACGATACTCGCCCCGCCCATGCCGCTTGCCGATACGAGTTCCGTGCACCCCAACCCGCTGATCGCCCCCGACGACGGTATGCTCTGCGAGGACCGTCGCGAGGAGTACTTCTCCATCGGTCGTCGCGCACTCGAGCTCATCCAGTTCTCCGGCGCGCTCTGCGACAAGCCGCATTACCCGCGCATCCTCGACCTGCCCTGCGGCCACGGCCGCGTGCTGCGCTGGCTCCGGGCGCATTACCACTACGCCACGATCACCGCCTGCGACCTCGATCCCGCCGGCGTCGACTTTTGCGCGCAGACCTTCGGGGCCACTCCCGTCCGCTCCCACCCCGATCTGGCTCGGGTGCAGTTCCCGGAGCCATTCGACTTGGTCTGGTGCGGTTCGCTGCTCACCCATCTGCCGCCCGAATCCTGGCCGACCGTGCTCGACTGCCTGGAACGTTGGACGGCCGAATGCGGCGTGATCGTGCTCACATTACAAGGGCGATTCTACCACTCCCTCCTCGCCCGCGGCCGCACCGACATCGCCGAAAACATCGACAAGGCCGCACTCACCCGGGAGTTCGCCCAGCACGGGGTGTCCTTCTAACGCTACTTCGAAACCCCGCAGCAGCCCTACGGCGTGACCGTCACCACCCCCGAGGTGGTCGGACGCTGGTTGCAGAGCCGCCCCAATCTGATTCTGCGCGCCTTCATGGAGCAGGCCTGGGGCATCCAGGATGTCGTCATTCTCTACAAGAAAGCCGGCTACTTCGAGCCGCTGCCCGCGCGCGCCTTTCCGTAAGGTGCCGTGTCGGCCACGGCAGTGCCATGGATTTCCTTATAGGCCACCGCCTTAAGCTGGCCATTCTGTCGGCCCCCTTTGGACCGGGCGCATTCTGTAGGCCACGGCGGCGACGTGGCCTGGCCGACCGACGCCCAACTCGGCACCCGAGCATGCACGCAGCGCTGGCGGCGTTCCGGCAAACGGCGCTTGCCCCCCGCCCCAGCCTTTGGCGCTATCACCGTCCGTATGAGCGACAAACTCGCCGAGATCATGGCCCACAAACGGCAGGAGATCGCCCCCCTGCTTCGTCCCATCTTTGAATCGGACTTGGCCAACCTGGACGCCCAACTGCCGCGCCCGCCCTCCTTCGCCGCCGCCTTGCGCCGCACCGACGGCCGGCTCGCTGTCATCTCCGAGATCAAACGCCGCTCGCCTTCCGCCGGGGCCATCGCCGCCACCGCCAACGCCGCCGAACAGGCCCGCAAATACCAGACCGCAGGAGCCGACGCCCTCTCGGTGCTAACCGACCAGAAGTTCTTCGGCGGCTCGCTCGACGACCTGCGCTTCGTCGTCCGCGAGTTCTCCACCCACGGCCCCGCCCTGCCCTGCTTGCGCAAGGATTTCTTCATCCATCCCGTGCAGGTAGCTGAGGCCCGCGAGGCCGGCGCCAGCGCGATCCTGATCATCGTGCGCGCGCTCAACGACGAGGAGATCAAGGCGCTTCTGGGTGCCGCCACCGCCGCCGGCCTCGACGCCCTGTTCGAGATCCACAACGAGCCCGATCTCGCCCGAGCCATTACGCACGGGGCGAAGATCATCGGCGTGAACAACCGCGACCTGGCCATCTTCAAGACCGACCTCGCCCTCACCGAGCGCCTGCTGCCCCAGGTGCCCGCCGGCATCATCAAGGTCAGCGAAAGCGGCATCTTCGGCGCCGCCGAGGCCGGTCGCGCCACCCGTGCCGGAGCACAGGCCGTACTCGTGGGCGAAGCGCTCATGAAGGCCGTCGATCCCGCCGCCCTCTTGGAAGAGATTCGAAGCGCCTGAGCGTCGGCGGGAGGGGGCGGCCCCTGATTCCCGTGGAGTGCCAGGCCTTTAGTCCGTGCCTTGTCGGCACCTGCCGTAACGAAGCGCGCCCGAGCTTCGGGATCGCGACCAACCGTGGCCCCGCCCTCCATCTTCCCTCGGCTCACGCGGCCCGTAGTTCCTGCGAACGTCGCTATTTCCTGGATCCACCGACGGTGGGTGGCGCCGGTTGCTTGCCCGCCAGGATATCGTCGCCCGTGTAGAATTCACGATCCGGCCCGGCCGAGCGCACCTCGACGTGCTCGCGCGAAATCAGGTGGAAAAAGAACGGCCGGCCCCAGGCGTCGACCAACTCCCCCCTCGGGCTGAGTCGCGGGTGATCCCGCGGCAACACAGGTAGGCGCTTGGCGTTCGCGCCAAGTAGCGCACGCACGATCTCCCGGTTATCCTCGCCCACGGGGAAATCGCCAACGAGCCGCCGGTAGGCGACGAGCAATTCGAGCACGAGTTTCGGCTCTGCCTCCGGTTTGGTGCCCGGCGCGCCAATGGCGTCGGCCAGCGGTGGACGCCCACGTGTGGCCAGCACCACAGGCGGCTGCAATGCCGCCGCCGGTTGGCCGGGCAATACCGGTGACGGTGCCGGGCTAGGCTTGCTCGCCTGCGGACCCAACGACCAGAGCCAAAGTCCACCCGCCGCGGCCAGAACCAGGGCGGCACCAAAGGCCAACTGCCGGCGATGCGTCACCGACAGTCCCCTCCCGACACCGCGATTCGCCATCCGGCCTGGCCCCCAAGGAGGTTCGTCCTCACAGCATGAATCCGAGATTCGGCTGCCCGAAACGGCCGATGTTGGGCAGCACAAGACTCAGCTGCGCGGGCTGCACCCCGAACCAGGTGGCTAGCGTCGCCGAATATTCATCGGTCGAGATGCCCGGGATCCACGCCCCGCGATCCCCCGTGTCGTTGGGTCCCCCGGTCTCCAGCACCGGCATCGAGCCATAGAGCCGCCCGCCCCGCACCGCACCGCCGACCACGAAGTGGTGATTGCCCCACGCGTGGTCGGAGCCCTTGCCGTTGCTGTTGTAGGTGCGGTTGAAGTCGGAAGCGGAGAATACCGTGACGTCGTTGGCGATGCCGAGCGCGGTGGTGGCGCCCTGGAAATCGGCCACGGCATTATCCAGCACACCGAGCAGCGCGCCCTGCCCGTCGATCTGGTCGTCGTGGGTGTCGAAGCCGCCCAGGGCGGCGAAATAGATCTGCCGGCGCATGCCCAGACTCGACCGCGCGGAGATGAGGCGCAGGATCATGCGCAACTGCGCCGCGATGTCGGTGAGCTCGCCGTTGACCGTCGAGGCGGTGAAGTAGTTCGCGTAGTCGGGCACGTTCGCGAGTACGCCCTTGAGCAACGTGTCGTTGGCGACGGCGCGACCAAAGACGTTGGCGTACTCCTGCTCAAAGACATGGCCGTAGCTGTGCCCGATCACGTTGCGGGCGGCCGCGTATTGCTCCTGGAGCGGCGACCAGGTGGCGTCGTACTGCGTGAGGCCGATGCTACCCTCGTTCGACACGTGGTATTGAAAGACTTGTTCGCCGATCTGGAAGTAGTTGCTGCCGGCCAGCGAGATGTTCATCGAAACCTGCGAGCTGCCGTTGAGCGACTGGAGCAGGTCGGCGAGACGCCCGCCCCAGCCCACCTTGCGCGGGGAGTCCGGCACGGAGGTCTGCCACTGCACCTGCTGGTCGCTGTGGGAGAACAAGTACGGCGGCACGGCGGCGCCGCCGGCCAGGTACTCAGCCTTGGTGATCGGCGCGACGAGGGTGCCCACGTTGCACACCATCGCGGCCTGGCCGGCATTAAACAGCCCGGCCAGGCGCGCCATCGAGGGGTGCAGGCCGAATTGCCGGCCGTCACCGGAAGGCAAAGTCAGGGTGTTCAGCCCGGTTCGCGGCAGCGCCAGAATGCCCCGGTCGCGCACGTAGGCCTGGTAGCCGACGGTGTCGGTGGGGATGATGACGTTGTTGCCATCGTTTCCCCCGTAGAGGAAGAGGCAGATGATGGCCTTGAAATCGTCGCCCGGCGGCAAGCCTTGCGCGGAGAGCGAGGCGCTGAGCAGGCGCAACGTGCCCATGGTGGAGATCAGGCCGGAGAGACTGAAGCCGGCGCAGGTGGCCTGTCCGAGGAAGCGGCGACGGGAAATCTTGTTCATGGCGATGGTCAGCGCTGGGTGGCGAACTCGGGGGATACGAGCACAAGGTAGAGGGCGAGGCGGGCGCGGTTGAGTTCGCCTGCGGTGTCATGCCCGATCCAAGTCGGAAGCGAATTGAACGCCGTCTGGATTTCCTGCCGCAGGAACGGCGACATCCGCCCGCCCAGCAGGCGCACATCGTAGTGGTTGATCAGCGCGGCCTGTCGCTGCGCATGGGTCTGGCCGGCGGCCGTGAGCACGGCGAGGGGCTCGGCGAAGTCGAGGTCCATCGAGGTGCCCGCCGGCACCGGTTCGTTCGACCAGATGCCCCAGTAGAGCAGCCCAAACTGGCGGTTGGCCTGGTAGATCGAAGTCGTCTCCGAGAGGATCTGGAATTCCGGCGACATCAGCCCGGCCGCCGAGATCAACCCGGGCTGCGAGAAGGCGGGACGGAAGAAGTTGAACACCGAGGGCGACATCAGCGGCGACTGCTCCTCCATCTCCCAGACGAAATGGATGAAGAAGCGGGGATCGCCCGGGATCGGCCGGGTGGCGATCGGCGGCGGGTAGGCGCGCAGCAGCCGCGACATCCGCAGCAGCGGCTCGATGGGCTTGCCGAAGGCGTAGTCGCCCAGCGGCTCGCTGCGGCGCGCCTCGGGATCGAGCAGGATCGCCCGGATCACCGCCCCCAGGTCGCCGCGCCCGCCGGAGCCGTTGTCGTTGAACTTCGAAGCCACGCGGTACACGTAGCCCGGGCTCGGGTTGCTGGTGACGAACCGCTGGATGAGCTGCTTCGCGACGAACGGTCCCGTGCTTGGACGGTTGAAGAGCGTGTCCAGCGCGAGCGCGAGGCGCTGCGGTCCCGTGAGCGTGCCCGGCACCGTGACGCCGCCCGCGATGCGCCTCGCCTGCTGGTCGCCCTCCGGGGCGAAGTGCGTCATCGGTTGCAGCGAATCCCAGCCCCAGATGAACCAACCCTCCTCGTCCGCCAGCTCGCCGTTGCCCCAACGCGGCGGATGGGCCGGATCGAAGTGCGGTCCCCAACCGGTGAAGACATGGGCCAGCCCCACGATGTCGGCCTGCGTGTAGGTGGGGATCGGCATGCCGTCGGCCCCAAGCCGCAGTGTGCCGTCGGGGTGCAGCTCGGAAAGGCCGAAGCTGAACAGTTGCATGATCTCACGAGCGAAATTCTCGTCCGGCTCGTGCCCCGATTCGGGGTCGGGCTTGCGGTTGCGGATCATGCTCAGGTACTGGCCCATCATCGGGCTGAGGGTGACGTCCTCCAGGAGCTGGCGGTAGTTGCCGAAGGCATGGCGCAACAACATATCGTAGTAGACGGTCACGCCTTCGTTGTCGCCCGAGAGGCTGCTATCCTGGGAGATCACGAGCAGCTCGCTGAGGGCGAAAGCCATCCGTTGCCGAAGCTGGTCGGGTGCGGTAAGGGCGTGCTGCCACCACGCCTCCTGCCGTGGTCCCCAGTAGCCGTCGTTGCCATCGCGCGCCTGCAACTGGGCCCGTCGCGCCTGGTAGTACGGCAGATGATAGGTGGCGGGCAGCGCGAGCTGTTCATCAACCCAACCGGAGAAGCCCAGTGCGCGCACCCGCGCGATCGAGACGGCATCGGGGCCGAAGGTCGACTGGATGAGGAAACGCGCCGCCTCGCCGTCATTCGCCGCCGTTGCCGGCGACGCCGACGCTACCGGTGGTGTCGGCATCGTGTCCCAACCTGGGGCCACCACCAGCCGCCCCCGGAGCTCACCGGAAACAGGAGCAGCACTCGAACGCACCCTCGCCCATACTCGACCCTCGCTCAGCGCGGTCAGAATTTGCGCCCGGGTTAAACCGCCCGCGGCGACCACTTCCCACGGGCGCGTCGGCACCTGGCCGGCGGGCAACGTAAGCACCGCCGGGCCGGCCGCGCCGTCGTCAGAAACAAAAAGTTCGGTGTCGACCTGCGGAGCGGTAATGTTTCCGAAGTTCAACCACACCACACCGGTGAGCTGGTTTCCGGCCGTGCGCACTGCCGCCGTGCCGTAGCCGCCCGAACGCAGATCGATCGGAGCACGGAGCTGCGCCACATAGAGCACATCCGGAGCATCATCGATCGTCGCGGTCACCTGCGCCGGTGCTCCGATGTCGTAAGCCGCATCGGCTCGCAGCGTCACCGTAACCGACTCCGGCGGCTCGACCAGCGCATCGGTGAGCGGCGTGATATCGAAAACCGCCTCCTTCGCCCCAACGGGGATCACCACCGAACCGGTGAGCGCCGTGTAGTCGCTGCCACTCGTGGCCGTGCCGGCCACGGTGTACCGCACAAGGAGAGGCCCGACTCCGCCGGTGCGGAAGAGCTTGATCTGCGCTGGCGCCGCTCCGGCTTCGTAAGCGCGCGCCTGGTTCGTGCCCACGGTTATCGTGCTACGACTGGCCAGCGCCGCGATGGCCGCCTCCAAGTCGGGGACTCGCGGAGTGGTGGTCGGATTGCCCGGATCATAACCGAGAAGTCGCTCGTCGTAATCAGTCAGACCGTCCGTGTCGCTATCGACATCGTCCACCTGCAACCGGAAGAAGAGCCGGCCGCTGCCGATCTGGGCCAACGACTGGCCGGTGGACGAGAGGTACTCGCTGGTAATCGGTGTCGGCGTATCGGAGCCGAGCGCCGCGCCACTCCAGCCGATGGACACATGATCGCTGCTGCTCGCGTCGTAGTGGATCGCCTCGAAATAGTAGGCGCGCCCGGCCTGCAGCGCGATCGTCGCCGAATGTTGGGCACTGTTGCGGTTCCATTCCCGATAGTTGGTCCAGCCCGCAACCTGGGCCACGAGCCGGCGGTTGGCGGCACTGGCATCCGTCGAGAGCCAAAGTTCACTCTGGTCGTCGCTGGCGATCCAGAACGTGTAATCGCCGGTGGCCGGCGCCACGATCCAGCCGCGCAGCCACTGCCCGAACTGATTGAGGGCGGGCACGCTCTGCGGCACGTCGAGCAAGTCCACGTTGCCGGTGAAGTTCGGAGTCGTGCCGCTGGTTACCCGGGTGCGCACGGCACCGAGCCCGCCGCTGGTGATGCTCGTCCAGCGCGAGAGGGTCGCGCCGGTGCCGACGATCGGCGTGTCGGTGCCCAAGGTCACTTCGCTCTGCGCCGCCGAGGCGACCAGCGGGACCCCCACCGCGCTCCAGGTCGCAAGGTCGCCGGACGCCTGCACGCGGTAGCGTTTTCCTGGCACGCTCGGCCAACGCAGCCGCACCTGATTGGCGGCGGGCAAGGCGATGTCGTCCACCCGCACGAACGAGACAACGCTGCGCGGGTTGGTGCCGGCAATCGCCTCGGCGGCGTTGGACGCGCCGTCGCCGTCGGTGTCGGCTGCGGGCGCGAGCCCGGCGGCGGTGTACGCCAACGCCCAGAAGTCGTCGTATCCGTCTCCGTTTTGATCGAGCGCGAACAGGGTTGATGTCAACGCGACCAGCCCCACAAGGCCGGGAAGAATTCGGAGTGAGTGTGACGAGTCCACGACGGATTGGTGTTAGGCCGGTGCCCGGGTAGAGCACCGAAATGGCCCCGGATTTGGTAGGAACCGGAGCGAATCGCAGCGCGGCATCGATGGCCGGAAATCACTTGGCCGCCAGTCGAACTTCTCGCCAGCCGGGATTTTACACACCCGTGATACTGCCACCGCGAAACTCAGAAATAGGACCGCAATCACACGCTGCCACCCGGAGAATCCGGTCGCCCACACTCGCAACGCCGGGGTACTTTCCACCGCATCCACCACCAATCTGCCCAATGAACACTCGCGGCCAACCGTTCACCCTCCGCGGAACGCCCTCCGTGCGCCTGCTCGTCGCGGCGGCCGCGTTGTTCGCCGCAAACACCGTCGGCGCCGCGACTGCCATTCCGCTGGAGACGCTCGAGAATCCGGCTCCGTCGGCGGGCGACGTCACCATCCGCGAAGTGCTCCCGGGGAGGATCCCGGTGTCGCCGCCGAATGGATTTCAATCGCCGGCGCGGCCAACTTTGTAGAGCCCGGCGTCGAAGACCAGGGAGATCGTCTGGCTACTCCTCGGCGGCCGGGCGGTGTTCCATGCCGGAGGCCGGAAGTTCGCACTCGATGAGGAGAGCATCGCCCGGGCGCCATTGGGCGTGCCGTGGACAATCGAGGTGCCCGCCGGCAGCACCCTGCTTTGCGTGCAGATCCGCAAGAATGTCAGCGCCGAGGACCGCACGCAGTATCCGAACTCCTCCCAAGCCAATCGCGAGCCGTACGTCCGTACCTTCCGCGGATGCACGCCCTACGGCGAGGCGATCAAGAGTGCCAAGACCGTCAGCCGCACCCTCCTGCCCAAGGACATCGTTCCGCGCATGAGCGTGGGCACCGTCGAGACCGCCGGGCCCGATCGGGTCGGCCGGCACAGTCACCCCATGCTGGAGCAGCTCTTTATCGGCCTGCGCGAGAACGACTGCAAGGTGTCCGCCGACGATGCACTGACGGACTTCCCGCCGCTTTCAATCCTGCATATCCCGCTAGGGTCGATACACGGGGCGCAGGTCGACGCCGGCAAGAAGCTGTGCTACATCCGGCTGGATTTTCTCACCACAAAGGCCGGCGAGAAGTGGCTCAAGATGCACAAGCCGGTCGTGGAAACCGCCACCCCGTCCTCACCATGAAAGCCACCGGCGATTTCCCGCCTACACCGGATCGCCCTTCGGCGGCACCCGTTCCGCTGCCGATCACCGACGAACTCGACCTGCACACTTTCCTCCCGGCCGAGGTCGGCGATCTGCTCGGCGACTACCTGGCCGCTTGTGCCGCCCGCGGCATTCCCACTGTGCGCATCATCCACGGCAAGGGCACCGGCGCGTTGAGGGAGCAGGTACACGCGTGGCTGCGCCGCTCACCCTTGGTCGAGTCCTTCGCCCTTTGCGAGGCCGGTTCCGGCGGTTGGGGCGCCACCCGCGTCGTGCTGGCGAAGGTCTCACCCGACCCAAGATAGGAAGGTCGCTCCAGCAGGAACCGCGTCACCCGCGAAAGGCGGCCAGCGCAACCGTCCCATTCAGCCTACCGCCCCAGCCCAGGGCCGGCGGTTTGCTGTCGCCTGTCTCCGCCGGCTCGCCCAGCAACCGACTCTGAGGCTCCTCCCCCGCTCGGCCCTGCGCCGTTTTACGGGTGCTAAGCCGCCCCACCACCACTCCGAACGCAATTTCCTGTCGCGATCGCGACACCGAATTGCGTTCGACTGCGGCGACCCGCCTCCCGACCAGCAACGAGCACCCCGCGGCAAGAACCTCAAGTCCCACACCAACACGCTTTCCAGTCTTGGTTCCCTCCGCTTCCTTCTGTGGAATTCTTCCCGCAATGAAAATCGGCCTTGCGCAGCTCAACACCACCGTCGGCGACCTCGACGCCAACCGCCGCCACGTCCTCGACGCCTACCGCGACCTCGTCGCCCGGGGAGCCGAACTGGTCGTCACGCCCGAGCTCATCGTCACCGGCTACCCACCACGCGACTTACTGCTGCGCCGCCGCTTCGTCGAGGATGCCGAGGCTTCCCTCGCCGCCCTCGCCGCCGAGATCGGCGAAGTACCGGCGTTGATCGGCTGCGTGGCGGCGAACACCAGCGGCGAGGGTCGCCCCGTCTACAATGCCGCCGCCTTCTGCCACCGCGGCCGTGTCGTCGCCCTGGCCAAGAAATGCCTCCTGCCCACCTATGACGTCTTCGACGAAGATCGCTATTTTGAACCGGCCAGCGCACCGCTGGTGGTCGAGCACGGCGGTCTCCGACTTGGCATCACAATCTGCGAGGATATCTGGACGCATCCCTCGGTGGCCACCCGCCGGCTCTACCGCGGCCAAAGCCCGCTCGCTCAGCTCGCCACTCAGGGCTGCGACCTGGTCGTCAACCTCTCCGCCAGCCCGTGGTACCACGGCAAGGGCGATGTACGCACCCGCCTGGTGACCGACGCCGCCCGCGCCCTCGGCTGCCCGGTGGTCTACTGCAACGCCGTTGGCGGCAACGACGAGCTCATCTTCGACGGCCGCAGCGTGGTGGCCGCCGACGACGGCACGCTCCTGGCCGGCCTGCCGGCCTTCCGCGAGGCGCACGAGATCGTGGAGACAAGAACAGCTGCTCGTGGTGGTGCGGGCTACGCGCCCACCTCCCCAACCGCTCCCGCCATCGACCCCTCTTTCGCCCAGGAGGAGATGAAGGATGTCTTCGAAGCTCTCGTGCTCGGGCTGCGCGACTATGCCCACAAGAGCGGCTTCCGGCGCGCGCTCGTCGCCCTCAGCGGCGGCATCGACTCGGCGGTGGTCGCCGTGATCGCCGCGGCGGCTTTCGGCCCGGAGAACGTCACCGGGGTGAGCCTGCCCTCCTCGATCTCCAGCCAACACTCGCGCGACGACGCCCGCGTCCTCGCCTCGAATCTGCGGATGCCGTTCCACACCATCACCATTGCCGACGCCGTGGCCGCCGTCGAGCAGGCCCTCGGCCCCCTCTTCGCCGGCCGCCCCCGCGATGTGGCCGAGGAGAACATCCAAGCGCGTACCCGCGGCGTGCTGATGATGGCGCTCTCCAACAAGTTCAACGCCCTGCTGCTCACCACCGGCAACAAGAGCGAGGTGGCCGTCGGCTACTGCACCCTCTACGGCGACATGTGCGGCGGCCTCGCGGTGATCTCCGACGTCTTCAAGATGCAGGTCTACGCCCTCTCCCGCTGGATCAATGGCGACTACAGCCGCTCCCTCGGCGTACCCGGCGGAGTGATTCCGCTCTCCACCATCGAGAAGCCGCCCTCCGCCGAGCTGCGCCCCGACCAAAAGGACGAGGATTCGCTGCCGCCCTACGCGCTGCTCGATCGCCTGCTGGAGGGTTATGTCGAAAACAACCTCTCGCGCCGCGATCTGGTCGCCCAGGGCTTCGACCCCGCGGTGGTCCAGGACATCTGCCGCAAGGTCGACCTCAACGAATACAAACGAAAGCAGGCCGCCCCCGGGCTCAAGATCACCCCGCTCGCCTTCGGCGTGGGCCGGCGCATCCCTCTGGTGCAACGCTACGTGAGCTGAGCCCCGCCCCCCCGCTTCCTGAAGCAAACCAGGCGAAGCCATTCGGCTCCGCCTGATCGTTTTCGAAAGCTGGCGGTTGCCCCGGCGAGGCGGCGTGCAGCCCCCGCCTCCGGGGCTCGGCTGATCGGTCCAGTCCGAGATCGGGCCTAAAACTCAGTCCGCATCTTCACCGGCCAGCGCCTGGAAGGCGAAGGCTGCCACCGCGCCGCCGGCCAAATTGGCGACCAAGAAGATCCAGAGATTACTCCACGCCGAAAGGCCCATGAGCGTGATGCCCAGCGCCACGGCGGGATTGAACGCCCCGCCCGAGATATAGCCTACCGAATACGCACCAACGAGTACGGTGAAGCCGATCGCCAACCCGTAGAACGAGTTGCCGGCCGTGCCCTTAGCGGTGGCGGCATTCAAGACCACCCAGACCAGGGCGAAGGTGAAGAGAAACTCCACCAACAGCGCCGGCCCCACAACCGGCTGCAGGACCACCAGTTTCGCCAACTCCTCGGCCGGCTTGAGATAGCATACCGCCATCGAGGCGACAGCGCCGGCGGCCAGTTGCGCCACCCAGTAGGGCAGCACGTCCTTGGCCGGACATTTGCCGCGCAGAAACACGCCCAGCGTCACCGCCGGGTTGAAATGCCCGCCGGAGATGTGCCCTCCAGCAAAGATCATCACGGCCAACACCGTACCGATGGCCAGCGGCGCCATGGCGCCGGCGCCAGGGGCGATCACGGTCATGCCGACCGTAAACACGAGAAAGAAGGTACCGATGAACTCGACGAGTGGTTTCTTCATAAGAGCGAGGGTTTGCGCGACGACGGTCAGTGGTAGTGTTGAGTGAGCCCGGGACGGTGACCGCGTCGCACCATCCCGGACTGGGCGGCATCTTTTCCGAAGCGTACGGGGAGTCGAGCCGGCAAATACCAAGGCTCCCCCACCCACCCGAAGGAATCATTGGCCCTCTGGCACCCTCGAAAGCCAGCTGCACCCTACACCGCTGCGGTCCGTCGAGGCGGCCCTCCGCCCCTGCCGTTTCGGCGCGGGGACGGACCCGCTACGGGATCGCTCAGCCCTCGGCCACCGCGGCGTTCTGGGCCTCGGCCAGCGCCTTTTCCTGCGCCGAGGCGCGACTGCGCTCGGCATAGGGCAACCACTTCCATTTCCGCCAGCGCCAGTACATCGTCAGACCGCGGATCCATTCGTCGCAGGCCATGGCGCACCAGATACCCGGCATGCCCCAGCCCAGCTTCAAACCGAGCAGCCAGGAGAGCGGCACCCATACGCCCCACATCACCGCCAGCCCGACAAAGACCGGAAAGCGCGCGTCGCCGGTGGCGCGCAGCGAGTTGATCACGATCACATTGAAGACCCGCGCCGGCTCGATCACCAAGCCCATGCGCAGCAAGATCACCCCGGTGGCGATGATCATCGGATCGCTGGTGAAGGCCCCCAGCAGCCACGGGGCCGCCACGGCCAGGACAAGCGCCCCGACCAGCGAACACTTGAAACCCAGCCGCACACTGCGCAGCAACCCTCGATACGCCTCGTCGAAGTGCCCCGCACCGATGAGGTGGCCGGTCATGATCTCCGTCCCCAATCCGATCGATACATTCATGAGGATCACCCAGCGCACGATGTTCATCGTGTACTGCTGGGTCGCCAACGCGCTGCCGCCCATCTCCGAGATAAACCGGGTGATCACCATGAAGGCCAGCCACCAACTGGTGTGTTCGCCCGCCGCCGGCAGGCCGATGTGCAGGATGCTGCCGAGCTTGTCCCGCTGAATCGCAAAGAAGTCCTTCAACCGCACCTTCAGGCGCGTGCGCCACTCCAGAATGATCCAAAGTGCGATGCAGGCCGCCACTCGGCTCACCACGCCCGAGATCGCCACGCCCAACACGCCCAGCTTGGGGAAGCCGCACAGGCCAAAAAGCAGCAGGCAATTGCCGATCACGTTGAGCACGTTCTGCCCGGCCGTCACCCACATCGCGTCGCGCGTATACGTATGCGCCCGCAACGTCGCCGAGATCGCGCCGTTCATCGCCTCCAAAAACAGCGTCCCGCCCATCAGCAGCAGGAATGGCTTGGCATAGCCCATCGGCCCGGCTGTGAGCCCCATCACCGCCAGCATCGGGTCGGCGAGCGCGAGCACCAGCAGGCTCGCCAGCACCCCGATCCAGGTATTGGCCGCGATCGCCGTGGCGGAGATCCGATCGGCCCCGGCGCGGTCCTTCGCCCCAAGGTGATGGGTAATCACCACGCTGCTGCCGATGCCGATGAAAGCGAACAGGATGATGAACAGGGTGAATACCTGTGAGGCCACGCCCACGCCGGCCACGGCGTCGTCGCCGAGGTGGCTCACCATGAAAGTGTCCACCGTGCCAATGAGCACCCGCAGCCCCTGCTCGACAAAGATCGGCCAGGCGAGCGCCAGCAGCTTCGGTTTATCTGAGGAGGACGTTGGCATGGAGCCCGCCAGAGTCAGCCCCGCCGCCCCGGAGAACCAGCACAAACTCCGCCCCTCGCCCCCGCGCGGTTCCAACTATCGCGCGTTAATGCGCCCCGGCCGAGAGTACGACGATGGTCGACTCAGTCCCCTGGGTGGGCCGCGTCGTCCCCAACACGGCCCGCCGCTGTTGCGGTTTCCACCCTCTGGCGGAGCGCCCCAGGCGCACGCTGCGTGCCTTCGACATGCCCTTCCACCTCCCCGCCCTCAACCGCCCCCCTTCTCAAGCAACGCCGCCACCCGCCGCAGCAGCTCGTTCGGGTTGTAGGGTTTGGCCAGCAACTGCACCTCCTGGCCGGGCGAAAACTCGGGCTGGATCGTTCCCTCACTGTAGCCGCTGCAAAACAGTACCGGCTTGTGCGGATCGCGGGCTCGGATCTGCTCGAACACCTCCCGGCCCGTCAGCTTGGGCAAGATCGCATCAAGGATGACCAAGTCGAACGCTCCGCCCCGCTCCAGATAGGTGCGCAGCGTCTGCTCGCCATCATCGCAGGCGACCACGTCGTAGCCCGCCCGCCCGAGAATGCGTAGGGCGAGTTTACGCACCTGCTCATCGTCCTCGGCCAGCAGGACGGTGCCGCTCCCCCGCGCCGGCGCCGCTGCGGCCACCGGCACCTCCGCCACCCGGTCGCGGGTACGCACCGGAAAATACAGCCGGAACGACGACCCCACGCCCACCTCGCTGTAGACGTGCAACAACCCTTCGTGCTTTTGCACGATGCCGTAGACAATCGCCAACCCCAGGCCGGTCCCCTTGTCCTTTGGCTTGGTGGTGAAGAACGGATCGAAGATGCGCCCTAACGTTGCCCGGTCCATCCCCGAGCCGGTGTCAGTGACGGCCACCTGCATGTAGTGCCCCGGCCGTGCCCAAGGGTGGGCCAAACAATACGCCTCGTCGAAGCGGACCTCCTCAAGCTCGATGGTGATCCGGCCCCCGCGAGGCATCGCATCGCGCGCGTTGATGCAGAGGTTCATGAACACCTGCTCGAGCTGACCGCGGTCACCGCGGATGTTGCAGGGCGCGGGTGCCGGCCGTAGCACCACCTCGATCTGGGCATCGAGCAGGCGCCGCAGCAGCTTCATCTGGCCGTCGAGCAGCTCGTCCAGGTTGAGGTCGACGAGCTCCCCCTTCTCCTCGCGGCTGAACACCAGCAACTGCCGGGTGAGCTGCGCCGCCCGGCCGGCCGCCGCGCGCACCTGGGCTAGGCACTCGGTGCGCTCCTCCGCCGTCTCCGCATCCTGGGCCAGGCTGGTGAACCCGTTGATCGCCTGCAGGAGGTTGTTGAAGTCGTGGGCGATGCCCCCGGCCAGCAGCCCCACCGCCTCCATTTTTTGGGAAAGGCGCACCTGATCCTCCAGCTTGCTCTCCCGGGTCACGTCCTGCCCCACGAGCACATAGCTGACAATTCCGCCCTGCGTACCGCGAATTGACGAGACCACCACGTGCAGCACGCACCCCGTGCCGTCGCGCCGGGTCCCCTCGATGCGGGCCACCCAATGGCCGGTTTTGGCCACCTGTTCCTTGAGTTGCTCCAGCGACAACGGCGGGGGCCCCGCCGGGCAGAGCAACTGAAAAGCTTCCCGCAAGGTTGCCGGCGCCGCGAAGCCGGTGGCCCGTTCGAAAGCCGGATTTGCATAGGTGATGGCGCCATCGGCCTCGAGCAGGAAGATCGCTTCGGGGCTCTGCTCCACCGCCGCGGCCAGCCGCAGGCGCTCCTGCTCGGCGCGTTTGCGATCGGTGAGGTCGAGGCGCGCTCCGAGGACGCGCACCGCCTGCCCGCCCGCTGGGCGCTCGACAAACACCCGGTCGAGCACATGGCGAACCTCGCCATCGGTGCGCACCACCCGGTATTCCACCGACCAATGCTCGCCGCCGGCGCCGAGGCGCTCACGGAGGGCCGCCAGCAGCCAGGGGCGATCATCGGGGTGCAGATGCCCCTCCCAGGCAGCCAGGCTGGCAGGCATTTCCGACGGCAGCTGCAGTTGCCGGGCATAACCGTCATTCCACCACATCGTTCCCGTCCCCGGCTCCCAGTCCCACACCGCATCGTTGGTGGCGCGGGCGATGAGCTCGAAGTGCGCATGGCTGCGCCTTAGCGCCAGCTCAGCCCGCCGGCGCTGCACGATCACCACTACCAGCAGCACCACCGTGAATCCCAGCCCCGCGATGACGACCAGGGCGGCGATGATCCGAACACGGTTGATCTGGTAGAAGGTCTGCGGAGCATGGAACAGCTCGACCCCCGCAGGCAGGACCGACTCAGGTATGCCGAAGCGCTGCAACTGGCGGTAGTCGAACGCGAGGCGTGAGGGTGACTCGGTGACGATGGGGATCGAGCCGGCCGCCTCCCCGCCGAGCACGCGCAACGCGAGCCGCGCCACCAGTTCGCCATGCAACTCCTCCGACAGCAGGCTGCCGCCCATCCCCTGCCAGGCGGCCGTCTCCCAAGAACTGCCATTGAAGTGCGCCGTCAACGGAGGGGCCACGAAATACACCGGCACCCGGCAACGCGCCGCCACGTCGCGGCCAAACTCCGCGTCGTCGACAAGCACCCGGCCGGCCTCGTCGCGGAAGATGCTTAGGATGAGCACGGCGGTGTCGTCAGGCAACGCACTCACCCGCTGCAGCAACGACTCCGCCGTCCAGCCCTCCACCCACTCGAAGGCGAAAGGCGGTGCGTTGCGCTCGATCACCTTCTCCAAGGCACGCCTCGAGGCCAAGCCACTCTCGGTGCGGCAGTGCACCGCGGCAATCTTACGCACTTCCGGCTGCAGCCGCTGGATGAGCTTCAGGGTACCCGCGAAATCATAGGTCTGCGCCACTCCAGTCACCGCCGGGAACTGACGAAGCACCTCTGGTTCAACGTCGTTCAGGCCGCCGAAGACCAGGGGCACGGCAGCGCCAAAATAGTCCCGGTGTTCCAGCACGAGGGTTACCGCCGGATCGTCGAGCGCGATGATGAGATCGAAGGGCACCCGATCGTATTTCTGCTCCAGTTGCGCCAACAAGCCCGGCACCCGCGCCGGGTTCGGAAAGCGCCTCCAGTCCAGATACTCGACACTGGGCAACACGTCCGGCCGCCCCTGGACCAATGTGCGAAGCAACGCCGACTGCTCTCCGTCGCTCCAGTTGTAGCCGGGATGATAGGAATTGAGGACGAGCACCCTCGGCACGGGCGCGCCTGCGGTCAGCGCGCCCGCAGCGGCACCCCACGGCGATCAGCGCGAACAGCCCGAACAAGCCCATGCGCGCCGCAGCCGACAACAAGCGGCGACCGGCTGGAGCGACAGCGGGAGGACAGCGCAGGGGTACCATAGGGCGCGACAGCGACAACGGGGAAGGCCCCAACCAACGCATCCGCACCACAAGTGCAACTGCCGATCGCGGGGCACCGAATTCTACGGTCGCCCCGCCCGCCCCCGTTTTGGGAGGCCGGCGTGCACTCGACAGTTCTCCTCCCGTTGTGGATGCGTGCTAACACACCACAGCCTGCCTCCCGGCCCCCCCCAGAGGGAGGGCCGGTCTGTGACCGGCCTTCTGCCTCAGCTCCGCCGCTCCGCCCCTTCCCGCTGGGCCAACTGCCCGCACGCCCCGTCGATGTCGGCCCCCAGCGAGCGCCGCAGCGTCACCTTCAGCCCCGCGCGTTTCAGCGCCGCCCCGAAGGCCTCGCGCCGCGCCTGCGGCGTGCTGCGCAGCCCGAGCGACTCGGTGCCGGCCACCGGATTGAAAGGGATCAGATTCAGGTGCACCGGAATCCCAGCGACAAACTCCCCCAGCGCAACCAGATCGGCCTCGGTGTCGGTGAGCCCGTCGAAGAGCAGGTATTCGATCATCACCGTGCGCCCACCGTGCAAGCCCGCCACCTCCACCAACGCCGCGCGAAGATCGGCCAACGAATGCCGGCGCGTCGTGGGCACCAGCCAGCGCCTCACCTCCTCGCGCGCGCTGTGCAGGCTGAGCGCGAGATTTACCCCCGGAAAACGCCGGGCGAAACGCACCATCGCCGCCGGCACACCCACCGTGGAGACGACAATGAAGCGGTCGGCAAAATTGAAACGTTCCGGATCGCGCAACGCCTCGACGGCCTCGTGCAGGGCCTCCTCGTTGTGCAGCGGCTCGCCCATCCCCATGAATACCAAGTTGCGCAGGACGCGCCCCTCAGTGCGGAACAGCCGTGCCACCTGCAGCACCTGGTCAACGATCTCCCCCGCCGTGAGGTTGCGCCGCAGGCCGAGCCTGCCCGTCGCGCAGAAGGCGCAGTCCGCCGCGCATCCGACCTGGGTGGACAGGCACACCGAGCTGCGGCCGGTATGAAAGCGCAGCATCACGCTCTCGATCGTCGCCCCGTCGGTGGTGCGGAAGGCCAACTTCGAGGCCCCGTCGAGCTGGGAATCCCGCCGCTGGGCCAACACCAGCGGCTGCCAGTCCACCTCCCCCATCCAGGCCTCCCGAGTGCCCTCCGGCAGGGCTTCCAGCACCTCGGCCACAGGCAGGCGGTGTTTGTAGAGACGCTTCTCAGCCGTGCGCAATTCGGACACAGCCACCCGCTGCCGGCGGGCGAGGGCGCGAAGGGCGGGCTGGTCATGGACGGCGATCATCGTGCGCATTCCTACGGGGCGCGCCCCGCGCTGCAAGCGTCACCTCCGCCCGGCGGCGGCGCCAGCAGCATCCCCGCCGGATTGGTGGATTGCCGAGCGTCAAGCAGGCCATCGAGCACACAACTCCAGCGAGCCCGCCCACAGGGGCTGCGTGGCCGTCAGCGCATGGCCGGGCGATCCAAGCTCGCTCGCACCGTCGGCACCTCCTTGTCGCCAACAAAGAGCCGGCCCGCGCTCTGCCGGGCCCCGGCATGAATCTTCACCGGCACGGTTTCCACGCGGAAGCCCGCCTGTGCCAGTCGCTGCTCGAAGGCGCGGTCCTCGCCCGCCGACCACACGACCAGCCGCCCCCCCGGCGCCAGCGCCGCCGCCAGCATCTGGAGACCCCGGCGATCATACAGGCGCGCGTTGGCCGCCTGCACCATCGCGGAGGGTCCATTGTCGATATCCAGCAGGATCGCCGCGTAGCTCGCCGGCTCGGCGCGACGCACAAAATCAAACACATCGCCCACACGCACCAGGACCCGCCCCTCCTCGAGCAGGTGGCCGTTGAGCGCGCCCAGGTGGCCGCGATTCCACTCCACAATCGCCGGTACCAGCTCCGCCACCTCGACCGCCACGTCCGGTCCGCTCCGCTCCAGCGCACTGCGCAGGGTGAAGCCCAGCCCGAGCCCGCCGATCAGCACCCGCGCCTTCCTCCCTGGCTCAAGCCGCGCGGTGCCGACATGGCCCAATGCCAGTTCCGAGGCCGCCGCCTTGGAGTGCATCAGTTCCCGTCCGCCCAACCGGATGCAGAAACTGCCATCATGCTCATGCAGCGTGAGGCAGCCCCCGTCGGGAGTGCGCGCTTCGGCCAGAAGGCGGTGCGGTTTCATGCACACCAGCCTGCGGCGACGCCGGCCGCCGGCGCCACCGAAATCGTCGGTCGGTTTCGCGGCTTGGGCGCCCCACCGTAATCAAGTATTGGTGCCAGGCCGACCCCCGAAGTCCCCGCCGCCGGGCACCGGCCGCCCATGCGCCGGGCCAAGCGTCGCCGGAACAGGCGCACGGCTGTGATCCTAATTACAGATACACTCGCGAGGAAACCGGCGACGGGCCGCCGCCCCCGAGGGCGCCCCCGGCATGAAGGGTTCCCCCCAGATTGGGCCGCAGTGGACCCGACGCGCAAAGATTTTTCCGAAGCATTGACAGAGACCCGGTGGCGTCTACGGTGGCCCGCGAAGCTGCCGTTATTGGCTTGGCTCCTGAACTCGGGAGACGGTTTGAAAACCCTGCCCTCCCGAGAGACCGACGTAACAGTTCGGTCACTCGCAAGTGTGGTTTAGATTGAGTGTTTTTTGGGGCGTGAATCGCACCCCGGAGATGCTTCCTCGGATTACACGGGTTCAACGCCTCGGTCGCTTCGTCTCACCGTTATCATGGAAAACACTCCCACACCTGCTCCCGCAGCAGATGCCGCACTGCCCCCCCCGTGGCAGCCCGCCACCCTCGCCGCGAATGAAATCCGCGTCCAGGGTATCCTCGATTTGACCAACGACAAAGCCGGTTCCCTACTCGACCCGACCAAGAGCGGCAAAATCCGGCCAACCGACCCGTATCTGCCCAAGGAGCTCGTGCGCCGCTACAAGCTCAAACAGGGCAGCTTCATCGAAGCCATCGCCACCCCCGACCCGCGCTTTCCGAATCCCAAAATCCGGTTCGTCGAGAAAGTCGACGGGCAACCGACCGAGGCGCGCATGCGCATGGCCGATTTCACTCAGCTCACCGTGGTGACTCCCGACAAGCAGATCCGGCTGGAGACCGTCGACCACCGCATGACGGTGCGCACGATGGATCTGTTCTGCCCCATCGGCAAAGGCACCCGCGGCCTCATCGTCGCCCCGCCCCGCACCGGCAAGACCACCCTGCTGCGCGACATCGCTTTCGGCGCTCTGGAGAACCATCCGGAGCTGCACGTCATGATCCTGCTGGTCGACGAGCGCCCGGAGGAAGTCACCGACTTCCGCCGCAGCGTGCCGAAGGCCGAACTGTGGGCCTCCTCCAACGACGAGCCGCTGCAGAACCACCTGCGCGTGGCCGACCTCTGCATCGAGCGCGCCAAGCGTTTGGTGGAAACCGGCCGCCACGTACTCATTCTGCTCGACTCGATCACCCGTCTGGCCCGCGCGCACAACAATGCCCGCACCGGCGGCAAGACAATGTCCGGCGGTGTGGATTCGCGCGCCCTCGAAAAGCCCCGCCAGCTCTTTGCCGCCGCCCGCAACACCGAGGAGGCCGGCAGCCTGACCATCCTCGCCTCCGCCCTGGTCGAGACCGGCAGCCGCATGGACGAGGTCATCTTCCAGGAGTTCAAGGGTACCGGCAACATGGAGATGGTGCTCGACCGCAAGGTTGCCGAAATGCGCATCTGGCCGGCGATCAACGTCGCCGCCTCCGGTACCCGTCGCGAAGAACTGCTCATCCCCGCCAAGAAGCTCGAGGCCATTCACTTCTTCCGTCGGGCCCTGGTCACCGCTCGCATCGAGGAAGCCTCCGAGACGATGATCACCCGCCTCTCCAAGACCAAGTCCAACGACGAGTTTCTCTCCCTGATCGCGCGCTAAGCCGCCTCCCCCGCCCCTTGCTTCACCGTTCTCCGGGCGCGGGGGTACCCTGTTTCCCGAGCCCGAGTCTTGCGCCCGGCGCCTCGTCCCCCTTCGTCTTCCGCCAACTGCGGCGCAAAAAAACACCGCCGCCAAATTCCCACTTGCCCGCCCCCGGGAAACCCGAAACAACCTTGGGTTCCTCGACGACTCACCCCTTGGGTGCGCGTGCCGTTCCGTACCAATCCACTGTTTCATGCAAAGTTTCTCGGCGCAATGCCTCGACATGGCCCGTTCCATGTTGAGCCACAATATCGACGCGATTAATCCCGACGGCACCGTCACTCCCGTCCCCGGGGAAGTTCAGCGCCCCGACGATCCCGGCCACGCCGCCATGGCCATCGGCGAATTCTTCCGGGCCACCGGTGAAACCACCCTCGCCGGCAAGGATCTCATCGATCTCGCCGCCCGCTGCATCACCGCCCAGGCCTTCACCGAGCCGATCGCCGAAAACGGCCTCGCCTACGCCGCCCTCGGCCTGCTCTCCTTCGGCCCGTCCAAGGAACGCAACCCCGTCTGGGAGCGCCTAGTCGAAGAGACCCGCGTACGCCTCGACAAGCAACTGCTCACCCGCAGCGACTACGACAACCACTGGCAGTCCTTCAACATCGCCAAGGCCGTCGCCCGCTACAGCCTCGGCCTCTCCAAGAAGGACGAGACCTCTCGCCTCATCGAGCGCATGGTCGAGCGTATCGACGCCACCAGCGCCAACGGCTTCTTCGACGACGCCACCGACGGCCTGGGCGGCAACTTCAATCTCTACGGCGTGATGAACTTCGTGTTCACCCGCCAAGCCCTCCAGCTCCACGCCAACTCCGGCGTGCGCGAGCGCAAACTGCCCACCCTGCGCACCTACGCCGAGCGTTACGTGCGCATGATGCCCGATCTCGTCCGCGCCGACGGCCTTGGCTGGGCCCACGGCCGCACCGCCGGCGCCTATGGCCAGATGCACTGCATCAGCCTCATCCTGCAGGCGTTCCGCGACGGCTGGATCGCCGACGATCAGAAGGCCAAATACCACGACATCCTGCGTCGCCTCTTCTTCTTTTTCTACGCGACCTACCTCGACCAGGAGCACGGCTTCATGGTCGTGCGCGATGCCGAGCGCACCTCGATGGAAGGCCACACCACGCGTTTGGCCAACTTCGACGGCGCCCGCTACCTCAGCCAGTGGTCGCGCCTCGCCAAAACGGTCAACGCCCCCGAGGTCACCAAGGCCGAGCCCGTGCGCACCAGCGGCCGTTTTGTCATCTACGACAAGAGCAACCGCAAAGAGCAGGGTCTCTTCCTGTATCGCGATGCCGAGAGCGGCCTCCACCTCCAGCTGCCGCTCGTGAGCTCCGGCGGGGTACCCACCTCCGACACCCTGCCCTTCCCGCACGCCCCCGGCATCTTCGATTGGCCCACCGACGTCTACGCGCCGATCATGGTTCCCGAGCTGACCTTTGGCACCAACGCCACCGTCCCCGGGTTCTACGGCAAGCAGTGCGTGACCGGCTTAGGGCTGCGCAATTCCTTCTTCTTCCGTTACGAGCAGCCCGAGCTGATCAATATCCAGGAGAAGCTCTGCCCCGGCATCGGCAGCGTGAAAGTCAACTGGACCTTCAGCGGCAACAAGGTCACCGCCGAGTGGATCTACACCGTCAAGAACCAGGTCCAGCTGGACAAGTTCCGCTTCGCCCTGTGCATCGCCGCCCCCCACTCGCACCAGCGCTTGGGCATCTCGCCCACGCTCGGCCAGCAGGGCGTGCGCTGCCATGTGATCAAGGACGATTTCCAGGGCGTCTGGCAGGAGACCGAGGTCGTCAGCCAAGATCCCAACTACCGGACCAACTACGGCAAGGTGCACTACATGCAGTACCTCGTGCGCGACCATGCGTTGACCATGCGTCCGGGCCAGCAGTACCGCTTCTCGGTCAGCTTCGAGCCCGATATCACGCTGATTGAAGCCTGACGGCTTCAATCAGCGTGGGTTCAGGGTTCAGAGTTCTGAGTTTTGGGTTGCCGGAAAATGGAGGCGATTCCCTGATTCAGGGCTGTCATGTCCACCTTCAAGCGTTTCGAGGACATCGAGTCTTGGCAAACTGGACGCAAACTCCGGCGCTTAATCTACAGCTCCACCCGCAAACCGGCGTTCGCAGCTGATCGCGATCTTGTCTCGCAGATCCGGCGTGCCGCCCAGTCAATCACATCGAACATCGCCGAAGGCTTCGATCGCGGCGGGAACAAGGAGTTCGCGCAGTTTCTTTGCATCTCAAAGGGTTCCGTCGCTGAGGTGAAAGACCAGCTCTACACCGCGATCGACGAGGGCTACATCGACCAGGCGGAGTTCGACGCCGCGTACGCCCTTGCTGAAAGTGTCACCCATCAAATCGGCGGCTTGCTCCGTTATCTCCATCAAACCGAACTCCGCGGTCCAAAGTTCAAAACCAGTGCGCAAATCTCCAAGCGCGAGATCGCGACCTTCGGAACCCTGAACTCTGAACCCTGAACTCTGAACCCTGTTCCCTCGTGCTCTCTCGCCGCATCATCCCCTGCCTCGATGTCACCGCCGGCCGCGTTGTCAAAGGCGTGAAGTTCCAGGAACTGCGCGACGCCGGCGACCCCGTCGCCTGCGCCCGCGCCTACGACGCCCAGGGCGCCGACGAACTCGTCTTCCTCGACATCACCGCCTCCAGCGACAACCGCGCCACCATGCTCGATGTGGTCGCCGCCACCGCCGAGCAGTGCTTTATGCCGCTCACCGTCGGCGGTGGTCTGCGCAACGTCGAAAACATCCGCGTCATGCTCCATGCCGGCGCCGACAAGGTTTCCCTCAATACCGCCGCCGTCCAGAACCCGGATCTCCTGCGCGACGGCGCGCGCAAATTCGGCAACCAGTGCATCGTGCTCGCCATCGATGCCCGGCGCGAGCCCGGCAAGGAGGAGTGGAAGGTTTTCACCCATGGCGGCCGCACCCGCACCGAGATCGATGTCATCGAATGGGCCCGCCGCGGCGTCGCCCTCGGGGCCGGCGAGATCCTGCTCACTTCGATGGACCGCGATGGCATGCTCAACGGTTACGACCTCGAGCTTACCCGCCGCGTCAGCGAGGCTGTCGAGGTGCCCGTGATCGCCTCCGGCGGTGCCGGCACGCTCGAGCACCTGGCCGAGGTCCTCACCAAGGGCGGCGCCAGCGCGGTGCTCGCGGCTTCAATCTTTCACTTCGGCACCTTCACCGTGCCGCAGGCCAGGAACTTCCTCTGCAGCCGCGACATTCCTGTGCGCCGCTGATTCGCCAGCGCCACGCTACGATTCGCTGGCTCCACGGCACAGCGTGGCTGTGCCGCTACGCCTCCACCAAGGCGGGCTGCAACCGGTCACCGGCTCGACGTCCGCCGCGCCCGACCGACTCTCAGGAGTACTCGAAAGAGAGCCCGCTTCCGGGGCGGAGCCTCCACGTCGAAACCGAAGAAAGCGCTACCTCACACTTCCGCTGCTGCGGAGACCCCGAGGGGTCGTGCTGCTGCCAGTCGGGCCAGCTTTCGCTCCCAGAACCAGGAGAAGAAGATCGGCACGGAGAAGAGCGAGACGACGTCGAAGACCATGCCACCGACGACCGGCAACACCATCGGCACCATCAGCTCGGAGCCGCGGCCCGTCGCCCAGAGCACGGGGATGAGCGAAAGCATCGTGGTCATATTGGTCATGATCGCCGGGCGGCGTCGCCTCAACCCGGCGACGAAGACGCGGCGGTGCACCTCGGCGACGTCCTTCGGCGGAACCTTGAACTGCTCCTGGATGTAGGTGCCGAGCAGGATGCCGTCGTTGAACATCACGCCCAGCAGCACGAGGAAGCCGACGATCACCGCGGTCGTGATCTCGGCGCCCCACAACCACACGAAGAAGAAACCGCCCGCAGTGGTGACGGTGGCGTTGCATAGCACGATGATGGCCGTGATCAGCCACGAGCGCGTGCCGAGATAGATGAGTAGCACCATCACCACCATCGACGCGGAGATGACCCAGCGCAGGGTGGCGTCGGCCTTGAGCTTCTGCTCGTAGCGGCCGACCCAGCGGTACGTGGCACCGGCGGGCAGCTTGAGCTCGCCGCGCTCCAGGGCGGCGAGCAGGCGGGCGTTGGCGTCCTGCACGACCTCGACCTCGCCGCGGTCGCGGGCATTGAGCAGCACATATTGGGTACGCTTGCCGCCCTCGGAGCGGATCGCCATCGGCCCGATGGTGTAGGTAAGCCCGGCCTCGCTCGCGCGCTCGGCGACCACACGCACCGAGGCGCTCACGGCGCCATCGCGGGTGGCGATCCCGGTCGGCAGCGGATCACCCGCGGGCACGGTCAGCTCGGCGCGACGCGGGCCAAGCACGACGGTGTTGCGCTGATGCTTGAGCGGCAGCGTGGCGCGAAATGCAGTCGCATCGGGCGCACCCTCGGCAAACTCCAGCGTGTAGGTCGTCGGCGCTGCGAGCAGGCTGGCGAGCGGGATCGATCCCGCACCCATCGGCGCGGCGACCTGGAGTTGGAGCAACTCGTCGGCATCGTCGCGGCGCTCGCGCAGGTAGCGGATGCGGACGGGATAACGTAGCGCGCCCTCGACGGAGAACGTCGCAGGCATGCCGCCGAACGCCGTCTCCACCGCCTGCATCACCCGCTCGTTGGACAGACCGAAACGTGCGAGCTTCGCGGGGTCGAGGCGCACCTCCGCGTACGGTTTGCCTCCCTCGCGCTGCATCTGCACGTCGACCGCGCCGGGCGTGGGTTGGATGATCTTCTCGGCTGCCTCGGCGAAACGTTCGAGCGCCTCGGAGTCGTCTCCGAGAATCTGCAACGCGATCAGGCTGCGGATGCCGGTCGAGAGCATGACGACGCGCGTCTCGATCGGCTGCAACCAGCTCGGGGCGACGCCCGGGATGTCGGAAATGGCGGCGAGCACATCGCGCACCTCGGCGAGCGTGCGCGGACGGTGCTCCGCTTTCCCGTCGGCATTGGTGATCTCGTGCACCGGCCATTCGGCGTAGGGTTTCAGCAGCACCACCGTCTCGATCATCCCGATGGGTGCGGGGTCGAGCGCAGTCTCCGCGCGGCCCATCTTGCCCATCAGGCCTGCGACTTCGGGCACACTCTCAATGGCGCGATTCTGCGTCTGCATGATGCGCTGCGTTTCGCCGAGGCCGCCGGTCGCCGGAATCGACGGCATGAAGAGCAGGCTGCCTTCGTCGAGCGGAGGCAGGAAGCTCGAGTCGACACCGGGAAACCAGCGCGTAAGCGCGGCATCGAATCGCGTGTGGTTGAGATCTGCGCCGACCCACGTGAAGCCCTGCCGCAGCGGCGTGCTCATCGTCTTCCAGCCGAGCCCGAGCAGATAGCCGCCCAGTGCGAGTGTGACGATGGCGACCGTGAAAAGCACCTTGTGCCGGAGCAGGTGCGAGTAGGCCCAGTTGTACGCGATGTGGATCGCGTGGCTGGTGGGATTCTCCTCGTAGTTGACCAGCCGTTCACGGCCGATGCGCCACACCGCCGAGCCAACGAGCAGAGCAGCCAGCGGCGCAAAGATCGGGCCGGGCACGGTGAGCAACCAACGACCGTGCTCCATCGGGAGCGTCCAGCCATCGCTCACGAACCAACCGAACGTGAGCCCGGCTGCGATGCCGGCGAGTATGACCAGCACCGGTTTTCGGAGATGCCAGGGCGGCAGCAAGAAACGGCAGAGCACCGGCACGAGCAGCGTGCCGAAGACCACCGCACCGCTGATCGCGAGCGACTTGGTCAATGCGAGCGGCGCGAAGAGGCGTCCGGCCTGGTCCTGCAACGCGAAGATGGGCAAGAAGCCGATCACCGTGGTGGCGGCCGAGGTGGCGAGCGGGCGGGCAACCTCCCTGGCAGCGACGACCACCGTATCGACGATCTCGGCATTAAACGGCGAGGTCGGCATCGCACGCCCTTCGCCGCTGCATTTCTCCTGCAGGTCGACGAGATGCTGCGTGATGTTCTCGGTCATGATGATGCCGAAATCGACCATCACGCCGATGGCGATGGCGATGCCCGCCAGCGACATGATGTTCGCACTCACCCCGACCAGATGCATGACGAGGAAGGTGAACAGCATCCCGAGCGGCAGGCTGATCGCCACGGCGAGGCTGCCGCGCACGTGCAGCAGGAAGACTACGATCACAAATACCGTGGTGAGGACCGCTTCCATCAACGTGCTCGCGAGCGTCGCCGTGGTTTCGCGGATCAGTTGGGAGCGATCATAGAACGGAACCACCTCCAGTTCTTCACCACCCAGCGCCGGGCGCAGGTCCGCGAGGCGGCGCTTCACCGCGTCGATTACGGTCTTGGGATCTTCGCGCACGCGCATGCCGATGAAGGCGCCCACGTGTTCCTGATAGCCGTCGGCGAGCAGCCCCTGACGAAACTGTCCCCCGAGGCGCACGTCCGCGATTTGGCCCAAGCGCAGGCCCGCACCCTTCATGCGGTTGCCGCGCAACACGATGGCCTCCACCTCCTCGACGGACCGGATGAAGCCGACGCCGCGCAGCATCGTTTCCACGCCGGATTGCTCGACACTCATCGCCCCCACATCCCGCCCAGCATCGCGCACCGCCATCATCAGGCTGTCGAGGGTGAGTCCCTGGGCGGCGAGCCGCACCGGGTCCACATCGATCTGGTATTCGCGCAACACGCCTCCCGCCGGCGCAACCTCGGCTACTCCGGGCACAGCGCGCAACGCGGGCACGACGATCTGGTCCAAAAAATACCGCTTGGCCTCGAGATCCGGCGGACCCTGCAACGTGAACGCGTATACCTGCCCCATCGCCGTGGCGTCAGGGCCGAGGCGCGGGTTCACACCCGCAGGCAGCACGCCCTGGATCTGCGAGAGCCGCTCCAGCACGCGGGTGCGGCTTTCGTAGAGGTCGCGTCGCTCCTCGAAGATCACATACACATAGCTCGCGCCGAAGAGCGACATGCCGCGCACCGTCTGCACGCCGGGCAGGCCCTGTAGTTCGCGGGCGAGACGCGCGGTGACCTGCTCGTCCATGTCCTGCGCGCTCTTGCCTGGCCACTCCGCCCAGACGATCACCTGGTTGTCGCTCAGGTCGGGAATGGCGTCGACAGGCAGCGTGCGCCACGCCCAGAGACCGGCGAGCGCCAGGGCGAGCGCGGCGGCGAAGGTGGGAAACGGATTGCGGATGCAGAACGAAATCATGAATGGGCCAACTGCTTCGTTTCCGATCAGTGTTGATGCGCCGGAGCCGGCGCGCTGGCTCCGACCGGGAAGAGCAGGCTGGGCGTGCCCGCAAGCTGCGCCTGGCTGTCGATCAGGAACACTCCTTGCGTCGCGACTTCGTCGCCTGCGTTCAGACCAGCGCGCACCACGTAGAGATCGTTGCCCGCCTCGTCCTCGAGCCGCGGACCCAGCGCGAGCGGTGCGAGTGCGAAACGCAGCCGACCGTCGCGTTGACGCTCCCCGACCTTCCACGCGACGTGCCGCACGCCGGTGGAGAGCACCGCAGTCTTGGGTACGAGCGCGAACTCGCCCCAGGTGGAACGGTCGTTCCGATCCGCGGGCGTGAGCTCGGGCGTCAGGGCGACCTGGAAACGCGCATTCACAAGGCTACCGGGCAGCAGGCGCTCGCGGGCGTCGCGGATGTGGAGGTGCGCTTCGCGGGTGCGCAGTTCGAGGTTCAGCTCGGGCGCGACCCAGTCCACGGTGGCGGCGAGATCGGTGAGTTCGCCGAAGTCGTCGGAGGCGAGGCGCACGGGTTGGCCGGCGCGTACCCAGCGCGCGTGGGTTTCTGGAACCTGGATGACGACTATGAAGGCGTGCGGATCAAGCAACCGGAGCAACGGCCGGTCGGGCATCAGTTCCTCCCCGACCTCGGGCAGCCTCGCCGGCATCGTTGAGGTTTCCCCTTCAGCGAGCACGCGTCCGGCGAAGGGCGAACGGATGGTCACGGTGTCGACGGGGGCTCCGCCCTCGATCACCGCCTCGGCCACGGCGGCGAGATTCCACCGTTCGAAGCGCGCGGCGAGTGCGGCGATAGCGGAGGCGTCGGCGAGTTTCACCGCCGCGGCGAGCTCTCCCTGGGCAGCGTAGGCCTCCGGGCTGTAGAGATCGACCAGCGGTTCGCCCGCCTGCACGAGAGTGCCCGCATGAAGCGCTCCGGCATGGCGTTTCACGATGCGGCCGCCGATACGCGGAATCACCGGACGCGCGGTGCGGTCGTCATAGCGAACGACCCCGTAGGCGCGCACGGTGGCGATCGCGGGACCGCGCGCAATCGTTGAAGTCTGGAGACCGAGGCGGCGGGCCTGCTCGGCACTGAGTTCACCGGCGGAGACCTTGGCGAGCTTCATGCCGCACACGGGGCAATCGCCGGGCGCCTTGCCGATGAAGTCCATCATCGGACAGGCCCAGCGTTCCCCGGCTTGTGCGATCGAGGCTGGCACAGCCGAATCCGCGTGCTGAAACAGCACAGACGAGGGCAGCAGCGCGATCAGCGCGGCGCCAACTCCCAGTCCCAGCAGGCCGGACATCCACGGTTTCCAGGTCATAGTGTCAGTTGGAGACAACGCGGTTTTCGAGTGCGGCGGGCCCGTAGCGTTCTGGATCGGCGGCAAACTTCGGCGGGCACATGCGGCAGCCAAAACCAACGAGTTTTCCCTGGTAGGTCGCGGGCTTGATGGAGGGATCCACGTCCATCCCGCAGATTGCGCAGACGGCGTTGACCGTGGCGCCGCTCTTCATGGCTCCGTGTCCGGCGTGCGGATCGGCAGCGGGCGCGGACGCCGTTGGTGGCGCTGGCGCCAACGCGGGGGCGGCTGGGCCAGCGGGGGCAGTGTGCCCGGCATGTGGATCCACGGCGGGCGCCGCGGGGTTCGTGACCATTTGGGTGTAGGCCGGCCTAGCCGGTGGCCCGGAGTGGTTGGCGTAGGGTTGAAACCAGGCGGCGCGGGCGGCCAGCGCGGCGAGGCAGCCGACCACGAAGGCGGCGATGAAAGAGGTGAGATGCGTTTTCATGGCGAATGTGGAAATCAGGGGTTCGGAAAGAACGCTGCGGGGACGTAGCGCCAGAGCTCGGCGCGGGCCGCGCGGACGGAGCCTTCGGCATCGATCACCTGCAGCTGGGCTTCGGTGGTCTTCTCCAGCACTTCGAGAAGCATGAGCACAGTGGAATCACCGCCCATACCACCCGTGCCGGCCGCGCTCACCAGCGTGTCGTAGTCGGCGTTCAAGCGCTTCTGCGTTTCCTGAGCCAGGCGACGCGCAAGTTCAGCCAAACGCTCGGCGCGCTCGACGCGGCTGAGCGCCGCGGTGATGCGATACCTCGCGACGCTGGCCTCGGCGAGCGCGGCTGTCGTTTCGGCCTGCGCCGCGCGTTCTTCCGCGCGAGCGTAGCGACGACCGCGCCAAGGCAGCTCGGTCATGAAAGCGACGCCGATCGTGTCGTTGTTGCCCATGCGCTCCTGTTCGCGCTCGAAGCGCAAGCCGACAGCGGTCATGGGCTTTGCACTCGCGCGGGCCATGCGGGCCATCGCGCGGGCCTCGGCGGTTTTGGCGCCTGCAACCGCCAGCGCGGGTGCTTGGTCGGGATCGATCTCGCTCAATGACGGAGCCGCGAAGACGGGAAGCGGCGTGGCTGACGGCAGTCCGAGCCGCCCGCGCGCGCCGCTCAAGGCATCCTCCGCCATGCGACGATCTTGTTCGGTCATGAGCTGCATAAGGGCGATGCGCGTTTGCAGCACGAGACGGTCGCCGAGCCGCCCTTGCCCCGTAGCGATGCGCGTATCGACGGCTGAAATAGCCTGTTCCGTGCGGGCGATCTGCGCGGCGAGCGCTTGGGCGCGCAGTTGCGCCGTATCGGCTTCGGCGAGCGCCATGGCGATGTCGGCCGCCATCTCCCCGGCCATCGAGAAGTATTCGGCCTCAGCCATCGCGACCACCGCGGCGGCGCGGTCACGATCGGCAGCACGCTCGCCGGCCTTCGGCAAAGGCTGACGCACCGTCACCTCCCACATCGGCATGTTCTCCATCGGCGTGTTTCTCCGCGACACCATGCCTTCGACGGTGGGATCGGGAAAACGCGCGGCCGCAACGAGCCGCGTCCTCGCGGCTGCTGCGCGGGCCCGCGCAGCGGTCAACTCCGGGGCGGCGGCGACGGCGACAGCCAGTTCCTCCTGCGCAGAGGTCAGCGGAGACCGTGGGGGCGTCGCTTCGGCGGGAACCGCGAGTGCCAAGACTAGCGCTGCGACAAAGATCGGATGAGGTGACATGGTGGACTCGCTGGCTTGATCAACCTTACCCCGGCCGAAGGGACTAGCCCTCGCCCTTTCTCGCCAGGGCTGTGCCCATTCCGCCCGACCGCATTGACCCAATTTCCCTTTGCCGAGCGCAGCCGATCCCGCGGCAACGCTCCTGTTTCATTGATGCCCTAAGCTCAACCCCGGCTCAGGGAATCCGCAAAGGGCGGGACCCTTCTGCTCAATCAACCTCCATCGAGCCCGATACTGCCCTTCCGTCAGTCGAAAGCTCCCGATGCGTCGCCGCGACGGCGATTCCCTCTTGTCGTTGCCCAACCCAACCCGGGGGCCTACCCCACCCTCGTTGGCCAGCTCCTGGCTTCGAGCGTGGTTCGGAAAGTCGCGATGCACAGACTCACTCACGGGAACGGAATGGACGGTCGGGCGAACCGTCGGCGGCTCGGGCGGAGCCGCTCCATTCTCGAATCCGAACGGTCGTTCAACGTGGCGAGCCTCCCGGCGAGCCGCGAGGGTCCTGCCTCCGCTTTGGCAATCGTCGCCTCAGTTCGCCCCGGCCTCGGCCGCCGCGGGCTCGCGGGCCCCGGGCAGTGCCGGCTCGCGGCGATCCGAGTGCGTGGCGCGCACCGATTCGGCCATCGGCGAAAGCATGCCGGTGTCGGAATGCAGCTCCTGATTGAAGCGCATTGAGACCGTCTTGGATACGCCGCGCTCCTGCATCGTCACGCCGTAGATCGCGTTGGCGGCCGCCACCGTACGCTTGTTGTGCGTGATGATGATGAACTGCGAGCTCGCCACGAAGCGCTTCAACAGCGCGGTGAAACGCTCGATGTTCGACTCGTCCAGCGGCGCATCGAGTTCGTCGAGTACGCAGAACGGGCTCGGTTTCACCAGATACAGCGCGAAGAGCAGCGCCACCGCGGTGAGCGTCTTCTGGCCGCCGGAAAGCAGCGTGAGACTGTTGAGCTTCGTGCCGGGGGGCTGCGCGATGATGTCGATACCGCTCTCCAGCGGATCGTCCTGGATCACCAGTTGCAGGTCGCAGTTGCCGCCGTTGAAGAGGGTCTGGAAGGTGAAGGTGAAGTTCTTGCGGATCTGCTGGAAGGTGAGGTCGAACTGCTTGAGCGAGGTCTGGTTGATCTCGTCGATCGCCTTGACCAGCTGGTCCTTCGCCGAAACGAGGTCATCGCTCTGCGTCTTGAGGAAATCGTAACGCTGCTTGAGCTCGGCGTACTCCTCGATGGCGACGAGATTCACCGCACCCATACTGCCGAGACGTTGGCGCAGGGCCTGCACCTCGCTGCGGATCTGCTCCCAGTTGATCCCATCCATCGCGGCCAACAGCGCCTCGGTGGGCTCGCCCCGGGGCTCCTTGGACTTGCGGCTGCGGCGCGGCTTGGCGGCCACCTCAGCCGGGACCGAACCGTCGGCAGGCGCGGCGACGGTCAACGTCGTATCGGACTTCTTTTCGCCGCCGTCCTCGTCGTCCTCCTCGTCGAGATCGAGAGGCTTGAGGCCCTCGGGCTCGTCGTCGGCGCGCCAAAACTCGCGGCGCCAGTCGATCTCCACCAAGTCGATCTGGAACTCGCGCATCGCCTCCTCGGCGAGGAATCGCGAACGCGCCTTGTGCTCGGTGTAACGGATCTCGCACTGGCTGAGTTCGCCCGTCGAGGCCTCCGACTGCGAACGCAGCCCGGCCTGCTCGGCTTCAACTTCGTTCACTTCGCGCTCCAGCTCGACGAGTTCGCGCCGGATCTCCTCGACGGACTCCTGGGCCACGGCCTGCGTGCGCGCCAACTCCTCGACGCGTGCCGCCTGCCCCTCTTCGGACTGATTGAGCTGCTCAACCTGCTCGGTCCAGTTCTCCAGCTCGCTCTGGCGCTGCTTGAGCAGGTCTCCCAGTTGCATCCGGCGTTTCACCATCTCGCCCAGGCCACGGTCGATGATCTCGACGCGCTGCCGCCGCTCGGCCAACTCGAGGCGGGCCATGCCCAACACCTCGCGCTGCGCGTCGCGGGTGGTCCGCACTTCGACACTCTTCGCCTCGTTGGCGGCGATCGAGGCACGGCCGTTAGCGATGGCCGCGTCGGCCTCGCTCAAGGCAATCTGCGCCTTCGCAAAACGCGCTTCAGCCTCCTGGCGCATCGACTCGATGCCCTGCAAATCCCGTTCGAGCCGCGCCACACGCTGCTCCGCTTCCTCGAGCGCGCGCTGGCCGGACTTTTCCTCGGCCTGAGCCGTGGCGACCATCTCGTTGGTCGTCTGCACCTCGTTCCGCTTGTCGGCGAGCAACTGCTCGGCAGCGGCCAACGCGGCGGTGATCTGCTCAATCGCCACCTTCTGCTGGTCGTGGATTTCCTGTTCCTTCGCCACTTCACGGGCCGTCTCGCGCAGGTCGATCTCGCGCTGCAGAATGCTCGAGCCGGGGCGCTTCTGATAGCCGCCGAAGACAAGACCGCGGCGATCCACCCATTCGCCTTTCGGCGTGGCGACCATGAGGAAGGCGAAGTCGGGCTGCTGCGCCCAGAACCCGAGGAACTGCTCCAGCGAGTCCGCGACGTAGCACGACGCCAGCACGCTGTGCAACGGGTTGCCGGCGCAGTCGTCGGTGAAGACCGAGGTCGCCGGGCGCAGGAACGCGGCAGCTCCACCGGCACCGCCGGGGTGCTCTCCGGGGCGGGCACTTTCAAATACGCGCCGCCAATCTTCTCGTTCTCAAGCCGGGAAAGAATCGCCTGCGCCGTAGCCAGATCGGCCACTTGCACGGCCTCGACGGCGGCGCCAAGCAGCGCTTCCGCGGCCTTCGCGAACTCGGGCCGGAAGTCGACTCCATGCGTCAACGACGTGAACGTGTTGCCGCCGGCCAGATCCGTGAGCCGCCCCTGGAGCAGCGCCTTCGCGCCGTCGCCGAAACCTTCCCATTTTTCCTGCAACTGCTGGAGCAGCTTCAGGCGGGCGGACTTCTGGGCGAGCCCGCGGTCGATCTCCTGCAGGCGCCGCTGCGCCTCGCGGAACTGCACCGTCGTCTCGCTCACGCCGCGCTGGGCGTCGCCGACTTCCCGTTGCACCGTCTGCAGCGCCGAACGCGCCGTGGCGGCGGACACTCGCAACTGTTCGAGGCCGGCCGTGGCCTCCTCGCGCTGCGCCATCGCCCCGGACATGTCGCCCTGCAGCTGTTCGTGGCGGGCCACCGCGGTCTTCTGGTCGACCTCGAGCCCCGAACAGTCGGTGCGCAGTCGCGTCACGCGGCTCTCCAGCTCAAGGAGCTGGAACTTCTCCCGCTGCACGAGCTGCTCGAGCCGGGCGAGTTCCCCCTCGGCCAACGCGAGCTCGCGATTCTTGGACTGGAAGGCGGAATCGGATTCACCAAGCAGGTTGAGCTGCAACTGGCGGTCCTGCTGGCCGCTGCTGGCCTGGTCGGACACCTCCTTCAACTGCATCTCCAACTCCTCAAGGTCGACCTTGGCGCTGGCGAGTCGATCGTTCAGCCCCTGGCGTTTCACCTGGGCGAGATGGATCTGGTTGGCCGCCTGCTCGCGCTCGGAGCGCAGATCGAACACCGCCTGCTGGGCCTCCTGCACGCGCTGGTTGAGCTGGCTGCGGCGGGCCTTCTGCGTTTCCAACGAAGACTGCTGCTCGTTCAGGCGGGAGCGCCGCGTCTCGGCCTCGCCGCGCAACACCTGCAGGCGCGCCGACAACTCCTCAAGCACGGTGCGCAACTGCTGATGCTGGAAACCGTCGTGTGCGAGGGCGAGGTGGCGCATCCGGTGGTTGAGCCGGCGGAAGCGCATCGCCTTCGAGGCCTGCCGGCGCAGCGTGCCGATCTGTCGGCCCACCTCGGTGACAACGTCTGCCACGCGCGCCAAATTCTGCTCGGTGAGCACGAGCTTGCCCAGCGCCTCGCGACGCTGCGCCTTGTAGCGAGTGATCCCGGCTGCCTCCTCGAAGACGGCGCGGCGCTCGTCGGGTTTGGAAGAAAGGATCTGGTCGATCTGGCCCTGCGCCATGATCGAGTAGGAGGTCCGGCCGATGCCGGTATCCATGAACAGTTTCTGGATGTCCTTCAGGCGGCACGGCTGGCCGTTGAGGTGGTACTCGCTGGAGCCATCGCGGGAGACGCGGCGGGTGATCTCCACCTCATGGAAGTCCATGCCCAAGGCCTGCTCGCAATCGGTGAGCAGCAGCGACACCTCGCACATCGAGTGCGGTTTGCGGGTGTCGGTGCCCTCGAAGATGACGTCGTGCATCTTGCCGCCGCGCAGGGCCTTCGCGCTCTGCTCGCCGAGCACCCAACGGATGGAGTCGGCAATGTTGCTTTTGCCGCAGCCATTGGGCCCGACAATGACGGTCACGCCCGGCTCGAACCGGAGTTCGGTCGGGTCGGCGAAGCTCTTAAAACCGTGCAGCTTGAGGGCCTTGAGGTACATGCTGGAAACGAGGGGCGTGATTCAAGATCCCCCCTCCGCACCCGCAATGGGGAAGTCCGAAAACTTATTCACACCGAATCCCGGGTTGCTCCCAAATTCCTGTGAAGAACTGGGGCTCGACACGGGGCGAGAAGCCGGCTCACCCGCTCCTGCTCCCGTCCGTAGTTTGCGCCGACGCCACCCAGCAACCGCTCACCTGCTCGGCAGGTTCTAACCCCGCCGTGCGGCGGCGGCCAACGTTCGTCCGCAGCGCAGAATCAAAGCGACCCGGGCTTTTCCCCCGAATCCGGGCCCCCCGAAGGGGAATTCATTGAGTCTGCGCCCAGAATCAGAAATCCTGGTTCACGCCTAGGGTATTTACCTCAGCAGCTCACTCGCGGCCTACAGACCGCGGCGAGAATCGAATCGGAAGCCGCGGCTTCCTGGTTCAGCCTGGAATTGACCCTATGAACACCCCGAGAATCCCCTCAATCCTCGGCACGGCTCTGCTGGCGCTCCTCGGCGCCACCGCCCCGGCCCTCACCCAATGGACCGAAACCTTCGATACGACGGACTCCTCCTGGATCGTCGATCGGTATGCCCCGTCCGGGTTCAACACCGTCAGCTTCGGTGGCGACAATCGGCTGCAGATCTCCGTCTCCACCGCCGACAACGCGACCAACCGGCCCGCCGCCTTCTCGAGCGCATTCTACAATACCCAAGGTCGGCGGTATGATCTCTCCGGGTATTCGGCGCCCTGGACACTCAGCGCCCAAGTGTATCTCGACTCCGCCTTCAACACCACCACCGGGACGCTGGCGCGCAGCGACCTGTGGGCGCGCGACACCAATCCGGTGGAGAACCAGGCTTTCTACCCGATCTTTGGATTCACCAACGCCAGCCCCACCGATGGGTTCAACCCCGCCGCCGCGGACCGCTCCTTCCGGCTCCGCGCGTTCGATAGCAGCTTCGGTTGGCGCGATCTGGGCCTGCCGACGGGACTCTCCTTCGACGCCTGGCACACCTTTTCGATCTCGGCGACGGGTTCCACCTACGAATACCTCTTCGACGACGTTCTGCTCTACACCCAGCCCGCCTACTCCGACCCGGGCGCGGACGGTCTCAAGAGCGCCTACATCCAGTCGTACAACTTCGGCGGCAGCGGCTACTCGGTGTTGTGGGACAATGTCAGCGCCATTCCCGAACCGGGCACCTACGCGGCCTGGTTCGGCGGGGCCACTCTCCTCGTCGTGCTCATCCGTAGACTCCGCCGCCACCGGCAGTCCTGAGCGGCCGGCCGGAGCCCGCAGCCGACGGGACGCCCCTCACTTGTGATCCCACGGCAACACGATCTCGATACGCTTGTGCTTCCACACCTCGAAGCGGGTGAAGATCTTGCCGGGGTTCATGATCGCGTTCGGATCGAGCGCCTGTTTCACGGCGATCATCGCGCGGATCGCCGGCTTGGTGTGCTCGAGGGAAAGGAACGGCGTCTTCGCCAAGCCGATGCCGTGCTCGCCGGAGATCGCGCCGCCGAGGCGTTTCACCCCGCGCATGAGCTGCTCGACCGCGCGCACCGCCGCCAGGCTCTCCCGTTTGTCGGCGCGTCGGTACATGATGTTCACATGCAGGTTGCCGTCACCAAGATGTCCCGAACGTCGGCATCGCCAGTCGGTGCCGCTTCTTGAGCTTCTCCAGAAACTCGCCGAACGCCGCGTAGCTCTTCAACGGCAGCACGATGTCCTCGTTGAGCTTGCTGTCACCGAGGGCGAACATCGCCGGCGAGCACTTGCGCCGCACCGCCCACAGCTCCTCCGCCTCCTCGCGGCTGCGCGCCGCGCGCGACACCACCGCGTATTCTTCCGCCCAGGCGAGCACGGCCTTCTTCTGCTCGGTCACCTCGGCCGAGGAGCCTGCAAGTTCGAGCAACAGCACCGGCTTCTTCGGCGCCTCGGCGAACACCGGCTTGCCGCTGGCCTGTTCCGCGCATCCGACCGACGCCCGGTCGAGAAACTCCAGGATGGCCGGTTGCAGTCGCGAGGCGATGAGCGCCCGCGCCGCGGCAAACGCCGCCGCCTCATCGCGGAAGGCAGCCAAAAGCGTCCAGCGCTCGGCCGGCGCGGGGATGAGCTTGAGCACCGCCTCGGTCACGATGCCCAGGCAGCCCTCGCTGCCGATCCACAGATCGCGCAGATTGAAGCCGGCCGACCATTTCTTGAATTCGCCGGCCCACTTCACCCGCTCGCCGGTGGGCAGATAGCCGGTGAGGCTAAGCACGTAGTCGCGCGTGACGCCATACTTGCCGCCGTGCATGCCGCCGGCATTGCAGGCGATGTTGCCTCCGATGGTGCTGTGTTCCTTCGACGACGGGTCGGGCGGATAGAACCAGCCGGCGGCGGCCGCCGCACGCTGCACGTCGCCCACCTTGGCGCCGGCCTGCACGATCGCGAGCCCGGCCTCGGCCTCGATGCGCACCTTCGTCAGTCGCGAAAGATCGAGCACCCACCCTCCAAACCGAGGGGACGCCGAGCCGGTGAGCGAAGTGCCGCCTCCGCGCACGGTCACCGGCACGCAGTATTCGTTGGCAAGATCCATCACCACGCCGACATCGGCATCCTTGCGCACCCGGATGACCGCATCGCAATCAAACGCGATCTTGCTGCCGTCGAACGAACCGGCGAAGCGCGAGGCCTCGTCGGTGCGCACGACGCGGGCCCCGAGGCGGTGTTGCAGGAGAGAGGTCGGCTTGGCGTACGGCATGGCGATGCGGAAATTGGGGCCCTCTGTCGCCGCGTGCAATCCTGTAGGCCGGGGCACCAACCTGGCCCGCCTCCACGACTTTCGAGCCCGTGCAGTATCAACAAACTCCGGTCCGCGGCACTCGTGGCGTTTGCCGTCGCCGCAGCAACCGATCGCGCATCCAGAACGACGGGCGCTCGATCAAGAGGTGAACGACCAAACCGACGAGCAGGCATCCCGCCAAAAGAGCGCCAAACATCGGCCACCCCTGCGGGGAAAACCCGAGTCGAGTGAGCCAAGGCTGCAGCACGTGACCGGCGATTTTGTGGGTCAGGTAGACCGCATAGGAGAGGACCGCGATCCACTTTATAGGCACATAGATGGGCTTCGGAAGGCGGAACGAAGGCGAGATCACGCAAATCAGGAAGGCCCCAAAGGCGCCGGAGATCACGGGATAGCCGAACAGCGCGCAGGAATACCCAACCATGGGTGAACCCAAGACCCAACCGGCGCCCAACAAAAGGATGCCAAACCCCAAGAACACCAGCGGGCGCCGATCGGTCCAGGCCCTCACCTTCGGGCGCCACCGGAACACTCCGGCGACGAGCACTCCGGTGAGCAAGCCATCCAGCCGGCATTGCGTAGGATAATAGATCCATGTTGCCCATTCCCTCGACCACCGTGGCGATCCGTCGGTCCCCGCAACCAGCGCCGGTTGCACGAAGAGCTGCCACGACACCCACCGCACCGCGAGACCGACCAACATCAAACAAACGACGCCCCAGATGAGCCGTCGGAGGTTCAGCGTCCCCTTCAAGGCAACCAGAGCCAACGGCAGCGCCAGGTAGAACTGCTCCTCGATGCAAAGGGACCAGGCATGCGAAAAGGTGCGGTTGTTCACCGTGTCCAATCCGAGGTTCTGAGTGAAGGTCAGGTATTTCCAAAGCGGAGCCGGGCTTTCGATCTCCCTCCAGGTCGGAATCAAGAAATAGATCGCCAACAACAGCCAATACGCGGGGAGAATGCGAAAGCCTCGCTTGAGAAAATAGTCCGGTGAGGCTGATCGGTCCCCGCGCCTGGACTGCCAGCAATTGCGAGGTGATCAAGAAACCGCTGAGGACAAAGAATAGATCCACCCCGGTCCATCCGAACGCGGCCCATGATCTCAACTCCGCCGGATGCGCGAAAAAGACTGAGGCGTGATAAGCAAATACAAGGAGAATCGCGATCGCCCGCAGTAGATCCAAACCCGGCAGATGGGCAGCCGTGCCCTCCTCCACCGGCGGCCGGGAGGGCGTGGCGATGGTGCGATCTGAGGCGAGAATCATCGCGAGGCAGTCAGGTTCGGCGCCATCCCCTTGGCAACATCGCCGACGCCGCCATCCTGGCGCACGCGGATCACAGCGGCGTAGTCGAATGCGATCCTGCTGCCGTCAAACGAGCCGGCGAAGCGCGACGGCTCGTCGGTGCGGGAGGCACAGGCCGGGCGCCGAGGCGATGTTGCAGGAGAGCGGTCGCTTTGGCGGGCACTATGGCGGGGGAAAGCCGGGGCGCGCCGGCCACGCGTGCAATCCTTGATACCAGAGCGCCGACCTAGCTATTCCCGTGGCTGGACCCATCGTAGCTGGACGACAAAGTCGTTCAGCCTCCAAGCCCCCCACCCACTCCTTCACGCATTCGCGATGGCAGTGGCGACAAACTGATTGAGGCTCTCCCCGCGCAGCGACGCTTTAAGGGCCGCCTTCTGGTGAATCTGAGGGTCGACCCGCACCAGGAACTTGCCGCTGTAGCGATTCCCTGCAGTGGCGACGGGCAACTTTCCCTTCTTCGCCTGCAGCGCGGCGACATGCTCCTCCACCAGACCACACAATTCACGATACACCTCGGCCTCATCCTCGCCGTGGCAACCGCCGAAAAACAGCCCCGGGCAACGGCCGACAAAGCAACGGTCCTCCTCGGACCATTCGACGATCTTAAGATAGCGGGCGGAGAGCTCCTTGGCGGTGGGTTTCATGATGAATTCGTGGAGGCAATGGCCTGCTGCACGTCCTTTTCCTGGTCACCTCCCAAACGCCAGCCCAGCCCCGAAGAGCAGCAGCATCTTCTTCCAGTCTGGCTTCACCAGCGTGCCACTGACCGGGAACGGTTCGCGCATGACCAGGTACCCGAGTTCGTCCTTGGTGCCGTCGAGCAGGCGGGCCTGCTCGAGCAACGCGGCGAAATCGTCCTTGCCGGCGAGGCGCAGTTCCAACTGCAGAGGATACTCGATAACCTCTTTTCCGGTTACGTGTTTGGCCACGCCGGAGCCGGTGAACCGCTTGTTCGCCGAGCGGATATCGAGCGTGCGGACCTGCAGGTTCAGGTCCTCGGCTCGCAACAATGAGGCGTCGAGTTGCTCGAAGCGGAACTCGCGCAACTCCTCGAGCAACCGCGAGCCCGCGGTAACCGCGGGCTGCGACTTGTCCTTGGAGAGCAAGCCCAGCACCAGCCCTCCGAGCGCCTGCGCCTTCTCCACGCGCTTGTCTTTGATGCGCAGTACGCCGGGCCCACCCTTGAGTACGAAGTCTCCGCGCACGCCGGCGACCAGATCGTCCAGCGTCGCCCCCTGCCCTTCCACCTTGGCCGTAATGTCGAGCACCGTCTCCACTGTGGGCTCTTCGCCAGGCACCGCCGCGCGCAAGAGCGCGCCGAGATCGAAGCCGGGGAACGAGCAGTCGCCTTGCAACGCATACGGCTGGTCTTTCGCCGAATCGAAGGTGACGCCGATCTTCGCCGCGAGCGGAGCGCTCTTGGTCCGCCCGCTGAGCTTCTCCAGCGCCACGTGCTGGGCATCGCACACGGCCACCGCCTGCACGCCGGTGATCTCCTCGGCTTCCAACACCAGCCGCTGCACCTCCACCTCGAGCCGACCGCCAAGGCCCGCCCAAAAGGGACGCTCATCCTTCGCCGGCCGCACGGCCGCAGCGGTCTTCGGCTTCTTCTTGCCGACGGGCGCCGGAGGCGGAGCCGCCGTCGCCTGCGCCACCGCCGACGGAAGCGCACCGAGCCAGCTTAGGTCGCGCAGATGCACCGTGTCACCGGTCAGTCGCGCAGTGGCCGATACCGGCCCCGCGGCACCGGCACTCCACTCGCCTTCCAGTCGGAACGCGGTATGCCGCCCGCCGGAATCGATCACCATGGGCAGCTTGAGCGAGCCACGGCCGGCCGCATCCTGTTTCGCCTCCAGTCCCACCTTCAACATCCCGCCGGCGAGCAAAGCCCCGGGTCGCAATTGCAGATCCAGATTCTCCACCGCCCAGGAGTCGTCGCGCACGTTGGCGCGCAGGCCGAGCTGGCCCTCGAACCCCTCGACGATCGTCCGCCCGCCCCGGGCATAGCGCACACCGGAGAACGCGAGCGGGCGCAGCGTCTCCACCGTCCAATCGCGGCCGGCCCCCTGCAGGCGGCATTCGCCGGAGCCCAGCGTACCGTCGAGCGTCGCGTCGGTGAGCCATGGTTGCAGCCAGGCCAGCGGCAGACCGCCGAACTCGAACCGGGCCGCCGGATCGCCGGGGCGTTCCGGCACCAGTTCGCCATCGCTGAGCCGTAGGGTGAGCGGCTGCAGCGCGGTGGCGGCGAACACCGCCCCCCCGCCATTGCGCCGCAACGCCGCCTTCGCCGTGCGCAAGGCCAGCGAGTTTTGGCTCCAGACACCCGCCAAGTCGGCCTCCACCTGCAACGCGCCGAGCGCCACCGGGGCGAAGGGGCGAAGCAGCGTCGGCAGCGTGCCCCGCACCGTACTCGCAAAATCGAGAGTGAGCGCACCTCGATCGAGATTGAGATCGATCGTGCCGTCGATCCGGTCCCCCACTTCGGTGGTCAGCACCAGGTCGGAGACCAGCAGGCGCGTGGCCATGCCCGCATGTTCAATTCGCGGCGACAGGGCGATGCGGGCCCGGTCAAGCAACACCTTCCCTGCCCGGCGCACGGTAAGGGTGTCGAGCACCAGCGGCTGCGGTGCCCGCAGCACCACGCGGCGTCCGTCGGCCGCGGCGGCCACGGCGAAGGTGCCCGTGATCTCGCGCCCTTCGACGGTGCAACCCGCCAACCACGGTTGCAGCCAAGCCACCGGCAGGGCCACGATCTCGAGGCGCAACAGATCGTTTTCGGGCTGGGCGAAGGCCACCTCGCCCGTATCGAGCCGATAGCCGACCGGTTGCAGCGTAGCGACGCGCAGCACGTGGGCGGAGCCCGAATCCACTGTCGCCTCAAGCTTCGAGAGCTTCACGTCGGGGCCGGTACGCTCGACGGCGAAATCCATCTGGCCGGTCAGGGCCTCAAAGCCCGCGAAGGCGGCTCCCAGTTTACGCAACTGCGAGACGTCGCCGGTGGCATGGCCGGTGGTGGCAAAGTCGCCCGTGGCACTGGAACCGGAGAAATGGCCCTTCGCCTCCGCGGTGAATTCTGGCCAGGCAGCCTTGGGCGCCAGCACCACAACCTGATCACGGCGCGCGCGCACGCTCCAGTCGCCGGTTACCCGACCGTCGCCGGGCCGATGCTCGACCTGCACCCACACCAGCGGGTCCTGCCCCGGTTTGGCCGCGGGCAGGCGCACACTGGCCTCCACGGTCTCCGGACCGCCGGCGGCCTCATGGCGGGCCGTCAGGTTCACGCGCAGGCCGCGGCCGGCCGAACCCGCGGCGGCATCGGCCGCCAGCACGCCGTCGAGGGCCAACTGCGAAATGGCCCCAGTCGCCGTCTCGCGGATGCGCACCTCGCCGACCCAGTGCAGCTCGCGCAGGGCTCCGGCATCGCCGCCGGCATCGGTCCAGTCAAGCCGCACGGCGGGCGCAGCCTCAGCCCCGGGGGCGAGCAGGCGGCCGTGGACGGAGAACTGCAGCCCCCGCCCGGCGGGCAGTTCCACCCGCCCAGCCAGCTCGGCGGAATCGATCGCAACAGGAAACGGCAGCGTAATCGGGGCCAGGAAACCGGCGAAGGCCGCCGCGGGGCTGGCCGGAACCGGCGCCGTGCTGGTTCCCGAAACTTGGACGACCTCAGGGGAGGCGCTCAGCACAAAGTCCGGCACGGCGAGACTCTGCACCCGCAACTCGCGTCGCAACAGGAAGGCCATCCCAGAGTACTCCGCGTCCAACTGCGGTATCCGAATCCGGTTGCCTTGATACTCCGCCTCCAGCCCGCGCACCTCGGCGCTCCCCCAGCCGACCGAAAGCCGTTCAAGCCGCAAAGTAAGGCCGGGCACGCGCGCCGCCGCCCGCAGCGCCGCCGCCCGCTGCACGACCGGCAACATGGCCACGACGTAAAGGGCTACGAGCAGACCAAGTGGGAGGGCGAGAAGAAGGAGAAGTTTGCGACGTTTCATACCGAGAAGGGATTGCGACCTGCGAAGATGGCCCGGGTTGCCGAAAGGCAAACAGTATCCCGGCTGTTGACGCCGGATCGACCGCACCAATTCGGCGGAGACGGCACCGTGCCGCTCACGCCTCGACCGCCTTGCGCTCCGGCGCACGGCGCAACTGCACGATCAGGCCGCACAGCCCCAGCCCGAACATCACCGCCATGATCCACCAGCGGTCGACGAGCAGGGCCGGCACCCGGTCGGGGCTGCGCAGGAACGGTTGCCAGTCGAGCTGTTCGACGAAGAAGGCCACCCCAAGCGCCACGCGAAAGGCACCGCCGAAGGCCGTGGCCGCCGAGATCAAGAACCGCTGCAACACGAGCGCGAGCAATCCGGTCACGGTCCCCGCCAACGTCCCAGCCAGCAGCGTGACCGCCGGACCGGTGAAGGGCACCAGCCCGACCGCCACCACGTAGCCCAGGGAGAAGCCGGCCAGGAACACGCCGACAAGATAGAAACAGAACGACAGGATCGCGCCGAGCACGGCGCCGCCGCCAAACGCGATCCAATACACCAGCTCATTGCCGCCGCCCAACTGGGCAGCGGCGCCGGAGAGCAGCAAGGCGCCAACTAAAGCCCCGATCAGCGCGACGGCGAAACGGAAGACACGATACCCGAAAAAGCAGTCGATCAGGCCCCACACGATCAGCACCCCCGCCCCCACCGCATACGAGGAATCCACCACCGCGCTCATGAAATTCATGAGCGACACTTTGGGCGGATCCGCGCGTGGAGACACGCCCGAAGTTCAGGTCATTTCGTCCCCAGCGGCTGGATGGTCTGGCAGGCCCGTCCGTTGGCGTAGCTGGACCGCACAGCGATTCAGTCCCTCCTTGTAGCTGGAGCGCGGAGCGATTCAGCCCCTCCCCATACCTGGGCCACGCAGCGGTTCAGTCCTTCCCCTTAGCTGGACCGCGCAGCGGTTCAGCGGCAACCAGCCGCCCACACGACTTTGTCGTCCAGCTACGCGGAAGCGTCCTGTGCCCCAAGAATCGGTTTCCCATTGCGCAGCCGGCCCCCAAGCTTGGCGGCGATGATCGGTGTTTTCGATTCCGGCTTCGGCGGCTTGACCGTGCTCGCGGCGCTCCGCCAGCGCCTGCCCCAGTACAACACGCTCTTCCTGGCCGACAGCGCGCGGGCCCCCTACGGCGCGCGCAGTTTCGACGTCATCCACGACTTCACCCTCGAAGCCGTCGAGTGGTTGTTCAACGAGGGCTGCACCCTCGTCGTGCTCGCCTGCAACACCGCCTCCGCCCGCGCGCTGCGCACCATCCAGCAGCAACATCTGCCCGCCCACCGGCCGGACCGGCGCGTGCTCGGCGTGGTGCGACCCTCGGTGGAGGCCCTCGCCGGCCTGCCGCCCGGCACGTTGCCCGGGGTCAGCGCCCCCTCGCTGGTCGAGGGCACCGTGGCGGTGCTCGGCACCGAGGGCACCATCGCTTCGGATTCCTACGGGATCGAGCTGCGCAAACTCGCCCCGCGCCTGGAGCTCATCCAACAGGCCTGCCCGCTCTGGGCGCCGCTGGTCGAGGCGGGGGAGATCGAAGGGGCCGGAACCGACTGGTTCCTGCACCGCTACCTCGACCCGGTCCTCGCCGCCCCGCGGCCACCACAGCGCATCCTGCTCGGTTGCACCCACTATCCCCTGCTGCTCCCCGGTATCCGGCGCATTGTGCCGGAGGGGATCACCCTCATCCCCCAAGGCGAAGTCGTCGCCGAGCGGCTGGCCGACTGGCTGCTGCGCCACCCCGACCAGGAACGGCGCCTGCGGCGCGGCGGCGCCCAACGGCTCGCCACCACCGACGACCCGGCTTGGTTCGCCAACCACGGCGCCCGGGTGTTCGGTGCGCCGTTGCAGGTGGAGCGCGCCCGCCTCACCCCGGTGGGCTGAAGCCGCCCACTCGCCCTGCGTTCAACCGTTGCCTGCCGACACTTCCCCGGTGCCCTCGGCAACCGTGGGTCGGAGATCCGCGAAGCGTTCGACCAGCTCGCGCAGCTCGCTCGGGAGCACCAGATCCTTGGTCAGTGCCTTCGCCTGCTCCTCCACCTTCCCCTCCTTGTCGGCCTTGAGCGTCACGTTTTCGACCTTGAGGGTGAAGAAATCCTTACACTGCGGCGAATACTTAAGCGTCAACCGCCCAAATACCGACGCCCCCGGCGGGCGCGGCCGGGCCTCGATCACCGGGGCAATGTCGCCGGCCTGCAACGCCGTCACCTGCGCCGCCTCGGTGAAGGCGGCCAGTGTGCTAAACTTCGTTTCGGCATCGAGCCAGCTGCCGCTCTTCTCGCAATAGGGCGTGTTGCGGATCGGATCGGTGCCAAAATAGACTGCGGTACCGAGGATCGTCAGCGCCTCGCCACTCCAAATCAAAGCGAGCATCACGCCGGTGACGTTGCCCCCGCTGCGGGTTCCCCAGGAACCGTGCTCATAAAGATGCGCCATCGCACCCATGAGACCCGCCGGAGAGCACAGCAGCAGTGCGCCGCCGTACAACGCGTGCACGCAACCGTTCCACTGGAAGTAGTTGGCGAGCACACCGGCCAGCAGCGCGAGCCCTGCCGCCACAAGGACGCTGCGGACCCGGCAAAATTTCAGAGTCGCGCCCATGGCCAGGCCGATGACGGCGCCATAGCCGAGCGTCAGCAGGATATTGAGATAAACGAAAGGGATCCACTTGATCAGGTAGGCATAGGCGAAGCCCAGGGGCCATCCCACCAGCACCCCGACCAGCGGGGCCAACAGCAGCGCGTGGACCCCGAATTTCCCCGAATGACGATACGGACGCAGTGAGCCAAGTTCCATGGTCCGAGTACAACCGATCGCGGAACGCGGGCAACTGCGAACAAAGCCGGCCAATGGTCAAAATCCGGCGACAAAACAGTGAGGCTTCGGTGAAACCGACGGTTCGCGAAGAACCGCATTTCGCCCGAACAGTACAGCGCCCCTTCTCTCGACCGACCGCCCGCACTCCCACCATCCCCGCGTCCGCTGCGCCTCTGTCCAGGAACCCCACTTCGTCCGATGCCAACCCCAGTCTTCCACCACGCGCTGTCCCTCGGCCTGGCCGCCACCTTCATGGCGCCCCCCCTGTTGGCAACCTTCGATCACAACGCCGACGGCATATCCGATGTTTGGGCATTGTTTCACCCCGCCGCCGGCACTTCCGAAGCCGATCCCGACGGAGACGGGGCCGACAACCATGCCGAAGCACTCGCCGGCACCGACCCCGCCGCCGCCTCTAGCCACCTCGTGGCCGAGCCCCTGTCCGATGCCTCCGGAAACCTCGTGCTGCGCTGGCCCGGGGTCGCCGGCAAGCAATACCACATCGAGGTCAGCGCCGATCTGCAGCACTGGGACGCACTGCCGCCTGTATTCAGCGGCAAAGACAACGGGTACAGCACCATCGTTCGCCCGACGGGGTCGCCCACCCCCACCCGGCAATTCTGGCGCGTGTCGGTCCTCGACATCGATTCCGATGGCGACGGCTTCAACGACTGGGAGGAACGGCAACTCGGCACCAATCCCGACCTGTCCACCTCCACCCCTCCGGTCGCCACCGAGTTCGGGCGCGGAGACTGGACCGACACCGCGGTTTTGCACGAGGGTCCTCCCACGGATTGCTACATCGGATGCTGGACCCATGTCGTGGCCCCCGTGGGCGCCGGACAGAAGGGCAACGACTATCCGTTCGTGATCGAATGCAGCGAGAGCGTGGCCGGCGAGCCCCAGTTGAACATCCTGGTCTCGGGAAACATGGGCTACGACCTCGGCGCGGGCAGTTGGTACTACAACCAAAACATCATGACCAACACCGGCGACCACGTTACGTGGTACGCCCATGGCGACGAGGCCGCCTTCCGGGGCTGGGTCTACAACGCCTGGCACTTTCAACGGATCGGCGCGAACACGAAAGCGACCCAATTCCTGAAAGTCGGAATCGACGGGCCGATGGAAATCACCTCGCAGGAGATCCTGCCCAACGAAACCTGCACCCCGAGCGCCGTCCATGTCGGTGGGGGGCCCCGCTGCTCGGGCAACGTCTATCTGCAGTATGCGAAAATCTACACCATGACGACCGCCCCATCCGTGGCGCAGGCGGAGGCGATTGCACTGCGCCGCATCCCGGACCCGACGGCTTGGGCTGACTGGCCACTTCTGGGCGGCGCCGTCTCGGATACCTCGGGGCATGGTCGGCATCTGACGGTCGAAGGAAGCGTGGCCCCGGGGATCCTGGGGCCGCTGCTGCCGTAGCGGGGCCCGGCGGGGCGGGGCCGTCAGCATTCGCAGCGGAGCCCCGGAAGATTTGTGCTGATTCGCGCCGAGCAGCCGTTTCACTCGCCCGGCGATGTTCGAATCTCTCACCGAAAAACTGGGCAGCGCGCTGCGCAATCTCCGCGGCGTGGGCAAACTCTCCGAGGACAACATGGCCGAGGCACTCAAAGAAGTGCGCACCGCCCTGCTCTCGGCCGACGTGCACTTCAAGGTCGCCCGTGAGTTCGTCGAGCGGGTACAGACCCAGTGCGTGGGCCAGGAGGTCCTCAAGACCGTCAGCCCCGGCCAGTTGGTCGTAAAGATCATCCATGACGAACTGGTGAAGCTCCTCGGCGAAGGCTCGACGGCCCTCTCCGGCCATCGCCCGCTCAAGATCATGCTGGTGGGCCTCCACGGCTCCGGCAAAACCACCACCACCGCCAAGCTCGGTCGCCTGCTCACCAAGCAGGGCTACCGCCCCGCCGTGGTCGCCTGCGACGTCTACCGCCCCGCCGCCATCGACCAGCTCGAGATGCTGGCCAAGACCAACTCGCTCGGCTTCTTCAGCGACCGCGTCTCCAAGGACGTCCCGGCGCTTGGCGCCGCCGGCCTGGCCGACGCCCTCGCGGCCTCGCACGACGCCATCCTCTTCGACACCGCCGGCCGCCTCCAGATCGACCACGACCTGATCGAGGAGGTGAAGAAGCTCCACGCCCGTATTCAGCCCGACGAGGTCCTGCTCGTCGCCGACGGCGCGCTCGGCCAGGAGGCCGTCAACGTCGCCCGCACCTTCCACGAGGCGCTCGCGCTCACCGGCCTGGTGCTGACCAAGCTCGACGGCGACGCGCGCGGCGGCGCCGCCCTCTCGATGAAGAGCATCACCGGGGTACCAATCAAGTTCGTGGGTACCGGCGAGAAGAGCGAGGACTTCGAGACCTTCCATCCCGACCGCATGGCCTCGCGTATCCTCGGCATGGGCGACGTGGTGTCGCTCGTCGAGAAGGCACAGGAGGTCATGGACCACAAACAGGCCGAGCAGATGGCCGAGAAGCTCAAGAAGGCCGACTTCACCTTCGAGGACTTCCTGGCCCAGATGCAGCAGGTCAAGAAGCTCGGTTCGATGGACAAGGTCCTCGGTATGCTCCCCGGCATGAGCGGCGTTAAGCTCGACGACGGCGCCGAAAAGCAGATGGCCCGTACCGAGGCGATCATCCTTTCCATGACGCACCAGGAGCGCCGCAAGCCCGAGCTGCTCAACGGCAGCCGCCGCCTGCGCATCGCCAACGGCTCCGGCACCAAGGTGCTCGAGGTGAACCAGCTGGTGAAACAGTTCCAGCAGATGCAGAAGATGATGAGAATGATGCGTGGCGCCAAGGGCGCGAAAATGATGCGCCAGATGGAGGCCATGCAGGGCCAGGGTGGTCCGGGCGGCATGGGCGGTTTCCCCGGCCGGCGGTAAGCGCGCCCCCGCCCTCAGCCCTCTCCGCCGTAGCTGGACCGCGCAGCGGTTCAACCTCCCAACTGCTCGCCCCTTCGGCGCAGCGCCTTGGCTTGGCTCGCGCCAGCAGGATTAAGTTCCGGTGGTGGGGCGGGCTTTACGCCCGCCACTCCGTAATCGCATCGCTCTGGCGAGGATAACCCCCGCCCCACCGGGGGAAACACCGCCCCAACCAGAGCCGATTCTCCCCAGAACTGGAGCGCGTGAGGATTCCGCCGGCGTCCACTGGCCGTACTGCTGTGCCGTCCCCCCAAGCCTCGGCCGCCCACCTGACGCTCCGCCAAACCTCGACGATTTCCGGCTTCCGCCGCCGCGCCTTCGTTGCTTCGCTCGTGACATGTACCTCCCCTCTGCCTCGCGCTACGCCAACCCCTCACTGTACCGCCGCAGCGGCCGCTCAGGCCTGAAATTGCCCCTGATCTCGCTCGGGCTCTGGCACAACTTCGGCGGCGTCGACGCCTACGAGAACGCCCGCGCCATCGTCCGCCGCGCCTTTGATTTGGGTATCACCCACTTCGACCTCGCCAACAACTACGGCCCGCCCCCCGGCTCCGCCGAGGAGAACTTCGGACGCATGCTGCGCACCGACCTGGCCAGCCACCGCGACGAACTCATCGTTTCCACCAAGGCCGGCTACGACATGTGGGCGGGCCCGTATGGCGACTTTGGTTCCCGCAAATACCTGCTCGCCTCGCTCGACCAGTCGCTGCTGCGCCTAGGCCTGGACTACGTCGACATCTTCTACCACCACCGGCCGGATCCCGACACCCCGCTGGAAGAGACGATGGGGGCCCTCGCTCACACCGTACGCAGCGGCAAGGCCCTCTACGTGGCCCTCTCCAACTACAACCACGTCCAGACCGCCCGCGCCGCCAAGATCCTGCGCGAGCTCGGCACCCCCTGCCTCATCCATCAGCCGCGCTACAACATGCTCGACCGCTGGCCGGAGCCGGAGCTGCTTCCGCTGCTCGAGCAGGAGGGCATCGGCTGTATTCCGTTCTCCCCGCTCGCCAAGGGCCTGCTGACCAACCGCTATTTCAACGGCATCCCGGCCGACTCGCGCGCCGGCCACGACCCGCGCTTCCTGCGCCCAGAGCATGTCACCGACGTGGTGCTGGCGAAGACTCGGGAGCTCGACACCATCGCAAAGTCCCGCGGCCAAACCCTCGCCCAGCTCGCGCTGGCCTGGTTGCTCAACCAGAAAGCGGTCACCTCCACCCTCATCGGCGCCAGCCGGCCGGCCCAGGTCGAGGACTGCGTCGGAGCCACCCGGAACCTCCAATTCGCTGCCGACGAGCTCGCCGCGATCGAACGCATCCTTACCGCCAGCTGAGCCCCGAGTCAGCCACCTCCGGAAATGAATCCGTCGCACAAGGAACCAAACACGCGATCGCCGATCCCAACAGAGTCCGCGCTTGCTCCTTGTGCCCGGTCCCAACTTCTGCCGCAGTGCCTGCGCGACACTTGACCCGCATTCTTCGAATCCGTACACCCAAACCACATGGTTAAGCCCGCTTCAATCCCGCGGATCTCCGGTCCCCTCGCCTGCCTCGCGCTGCTCTTGAGCAGCCAGCCCGCTTTCGCTCAGGAGGCGAAGAAGCCGGCCAGCAGCAAGGAGCCCTCGGAAGAGGCCGTCTTCATTCCGATCGAGTACCGGCCGCCGCCGTACCAGATTTCCGTTGGCTTCCGAATTTCGGGCAAGGCCAAGGTGAAATTCTCCGGGCTCGGCAACATTCCCTACAACTCGGTCCCGGGGGACAACATCACGAGTGGCATTATCGCGCGAGTCTACGACAACGGCGACGTCGGCCCCGACGACTCGCGCGACATCGAAGACAACAAAATCGTCAAAGACGATGGACGCACCAACATCTGGGCTTTCAGCAGCTCCAATCAGCTCCAACCCAACGACTTTCCGAATGCAAAGGAAGTCCGCTTTGAGTCCAATCGGGTGGACACCGCCGGAGCCACTCTCGCCGCTGAAAGCGGTTCGTCCCTCTCGTGGGACATTGAGGTTTCCCGACAGCTTGGCGGCAACAAACGGTTCTCCTGGGGCATAATCTTCGGCGCCGGACTCAACGACATCAATGCTAAGACCAGCGGGACTGTGAAAGGGAATCTGCGCACACTCACCGATCTGTACGCTCTTGCTGAGGGGGAAGGGGCAAAGACTGGGACGCTCCTCACCACTACCAGCAACAACGTCACCTCCTACCTCCCCTACATCTCGCCCGGGCCCAAAAAGCACTATCTTACCGAGCAGGGCAAGAACGCTGACGGCACCTTGAGGTATGTGCTGGACGATAGTGGGAACGCCACCACCACGCCCTATATGGTGCCGCTCCTCGGCCCGGATAACACCCAACTCTGGGAGATTCGCGACAACAGTATCCGCTTGGGAGCCCTCCCCTTCAGTCGCAATGACATCGCAACCGCGGACGGCGTCGACGTCACCGGCTACTGGCAGGTCAAGGGGGCATACCTGACCTCTCGTTTTGGCCCCTATTTCGCCTGGCAGATCAACCGCCACTTCGCGCTGCGCGCCAGCGCCGGCCTCACCCTCACGATTCTGGGAGCGCAGTTCCGGTTCAATGAGAGCTACCTGGTTCCGTCGTTGGCCAACTATATCAAGGTCGATACCGCCAACATTCGCAACGACAGCACGGTAACGAGCACCCTCGGCTATTTCGCCTCCGGCGAAGTGGAGTGGTTCATGACCCAGCGCACCGGCTTCTTTGTCGGGGCCGCCTACGAGAGTTATACCCGCGACTTGCGGATCTCGATGCCCGGCACCACCCAGACCGCCGACATCTCCGCCAGCGTCGGCGCAGTGTTCCGTTCCGGCATCACCACGCGCTTCTAATCGACGCACCGATCAGACTCCTCTCCGTTTCCGCCCCAACCCTCACCGGTTGGGGCTTTTTGTTGGCCCGAACCGCACGGCGGAGGCCGATTGGGTGTCCGCTGTAGGAGCGTGCTTGCACGCGATCTCGGCTCGGAATCGCGTGCCAGCACACTCCGACCATGGAACCCACCTGCGCAGCGTCCTTCTTCCGATCCCACACGGCGCGGATATCGCACCGCCACACTCGGTTCACACGCCACCTTACGCACACGCCCCCCGCCCGCGCCACCACTCCGCGAATTTCGCCCAGGCCCGAGCGCGATGGCTGATACCATTCTTCACCGCATCGCCCAGTTCGGCGAAGGTCAGATGGTTCTCCGCCGGCACGAAAACCGGATCGTAGCCAAAACCGGCCTGGCCACGCTCGTGCTCCAACAACCGCCCGTCGCAACGGCCGATGAAATGATGCTCACGACCTCCCGATTCCACGACAAAGAACACGCAGAGGAAATGCGCCATGCGCTCCACCGGCGGCACCTTCTGCAGCTTAGTCAACAGCTTGGCCAGGTTGGCCCCGCTCGTCGCCCCGGGCCCGGCATAATACGCCGACTCCACCCCGGCTCACCATCGAGCGCATCCACGCAGAGTCCACTATCGTCGGACAGCACCCAAGCGGCCTCGCCCAACTGCGCGTGCAGCGCGCGGGCCTTCTTGCGGGCGTTGCCTACAAACGTGCCGGTGTCCTCGACCACAGCGGGCATGCCGCCCGCCTCTTTCGCGGAACGTAGCCGTAGGGCCAGTTGCGAGCCGTCGGCCAGCGCTTGCATCTCGACCACCTTGTGGCCGTTGCCTGTGGCAAGGAAGAGATCAACGGGATCAGTCATGGTCGCAACCGCAGTGGTGGTGCCTCGTCTCGTCGGCCTCGTTACTCGGCGCGGCATCGATTTCGAGGTTGTCGGGATAGAGGATTCGTCCGCGCATCAGCTGGTCATCGCCGAAGAGCGCGTGGCGCACCTCCGTCAAACGCAGCCCCACCGTCGGCAGTTCTACCCTCAACCCCGTAGCCACCGGAACCGAGGAGGCATCGGCAAAGACGCGCGGCGCACGATAGGCCAGCAGGTAGTCAACCGCGCGGGCCTGCAGCAGCCCGCTGAGCAGCCGCGAACCGCCCTCGACCAGCACCCCCGTCACGCCCTCACGCGCACACCGCTCGGAGAACGCCGCGATCGACACCACCGCCGCCTCGGCCGGCAACCGCCAAACCTCGACACCGAGCTCCTCGAGTTTGCGTACGACCACGGAATGCTGCCGTTCGGAGGTCACGATCGTGGTACGGGCACGCCACTCGTCGGTCAGCAGGCGCGGCAGCGGATTGAGCGTGGCGATGCTCAAAGCACCGTCGAAGATGAAGCGCCGCGGGCACCACGTGCCCTCCGGCAAGCGTGCGGTAAGCTGCGGGTCGTCGCTGGCCACGGTGCCGGCTCCCACCGCAATGGCGGGGAAGAGGCGTCGCCAGCGCATCACGTCGGCGCGGGCGAGTTCGCCGGTGAGCCACTTCGATTCACCCGTGCGGCAGGCGATGCGTCCGTCGATGGTCGTCGCAATCTTGGCCGCCAGCAAGGGCCGGTTGGTCGCAATCCAGTGATTGAAAATCAGATTCAGGTCCGCGCACTCCTCGGCCAGCACCCCGGTGACGACCGTCGCGCCCGCGGCGCGCAACACCTCGTACCCACGCGCGGCATGCCGAGGGTTCGGATCGGTCGCGCCGACCACCACTTGTCGGATTCCGGCGGCAAGGATCGCCTCTGTGCACGGCGGTGTGCGGCCCTGGGTGCAGCAGGGCTCCAGCGTCACATAGAGAATCGCGCCATCCGCCCGTTTCCGGCCGAGCGCTCGCAACGCCACGATCTCGGCATGCGCCTCGCCGGCCTTCGCATGAAACCCCTCGGCGACAATCTCGCCCTCCTCGACGATCAGAGCGCCTACCATCGGGTTGGGATGCGTCGCGCCCAGGCCACCGCGCGCCAGCTCGAGCGCCCGGCGCATGAAGGCCTCGTGGAAATTGGCGAAGGTCGGGTTCATGCCCGAAACGGCACGTACGGGTTATTGGCCTTCTCCTCGGCGACGTCGGTCTCCGGGCCGTGGCCGGGATAGAGCACCGTGGCGTCGGGCAAGGTGTAAATCTGGGTACGGATCGAATGGGCCAACATTTCGAAACCTCCGCGCGGGAAATCCGTACGTCCCACGCTACCGGCAAAGATCGCATCACCCACAAACGCCGCCCCGGTGGTCCGGAAATAGAAAAGCACATTGCCCGGGCAATGCCCCGGCACATGGCGGACCTCGACGGTTTCGCCCAACAGTTCGAAGGTATCGCCCTGCTTCACCAGCCGGTCGATTTTCGCCGGGTCGAGCCGCAGTCCGGGCATGGTGAACAGCGCCATGCACTCCGGCGTCTCGATGAACATCCGGTCCTCCTCGTGGGCGTAGAGGGGCACGCCAGTCTGTTGGATACGACCGGCGTCGCCGGTGTGATCCCAGTGGCCGTGGGTGATGAGCAGCGCCACCAGGCTGCAACCGGTCTTGGCGAGCAGCGCCTGCACCTCCGGCCACACCTCATGCGGGGCGTCGACTAGCACCGCCTCGTGGCGGGCAGCATCGGTGAGCAGGTAGGCGTTGGTCTCGATCGGCCCGGCGGGCAGGGCGTGAATTTCCATCGAAGTTTGAATGCGAGCCTCCCGGCGCCCGGGCAACCCCAGAATCGGAGACGCCTACGGAACGCGGACGCACGTTCATGTCGCGATCGCGACATGAATCTGCGCCTTGGACAGGGGGCCCAAAGGCCCACCTGCCACCGTGGCTCACCGCCGCCCCCGGTCCGCTCAGCTCCCGCCCGCCACGCCGCCTGTTAGAATCCGCTTGGACTCCCCGCGGGCATCGTTTTCCCTCTGCCCCTTATGGAAGTCATCAAGTTCGCGGTTCTCCCTGGCGACTATATCGGGCCCGAAGTCATGGCCGAAGCCTTGCGCGTGCTCGGCCACGCCGCAACGGCCGCCGGCCTCAAGCTCGAGTACCAGCACGCCGACGTCGGCGGTGCCGGCATCGACAACCACGGCAAGGCCCTCCCCGACTCCACCCTCGAGATCTGCCGCGCCGCCGACGCCATCCTCTTCGGCTCCGTCGGCGGCCCGAAGTGGGAGAAGCTCCCGCCCAAGGAGCAGCCCGAGCGCGCCGCGCTCCTGCCCCTGCGCAAGGCCTTCAACCTCTTCGCCAACATCCGCCCCGGCCTGCTCTACTCCGACCTGCGCGACGCCTCCCCGCTCAAGACCGAGCGCATCCCCAACGGCATCGACATCGTCTGCATTCGCGAACTTACCGGCGGCATCTACTTCGGCGCCAAGTCCACCATCACCCTCGAAAACGGCGAGCAACAGGCCACCGATACGATGGTCTACAAGACCTCCGAGATCGAACGCATCGCCGAGGTAGCCGCCGTCACCGCCCGCGCCCGCGGCAAGAAGGTGTGCTCGGTGGACAAGGCCAACGTGCTCGAGACCTCCGTACTCTGGCGTAGGACCGTCACCGCCTACTTCGCCAAGCACCACCCGGACCTCGCACTATCGCATATGTATGTCGACAACGCCGCCATGCAGTTGGCGCGCGACCCGAACCAGTTCGATGTGCTCTTCACCGAAAACATGTTCGGCGACATCCTCTCCGACGAGATGGCCGTCATCTGCGGCTCGCTCGGCATGATGAGCTCGGCCTCGCTCGGCACCGACAAGAACCGTTTCGGCAAGCCCTATGGCCTCTTCGAGCCCGCCGGCGGCACCGCTCCCGACATCGCCGGCAAGGGCATTGCCAACCCCTGCGCCCAGATCCTCTCCGCCGCCCTCATGCTGCGGTACAGCTTCGGCCAGGACGCCCTCGCCACCAAGATCGAGGCCGCCGTGCGCAAGACGGTGACTGTCGACGGCATCCGCACCGGCGACATCGCCTTCGGCAAGCCGGTGGTCGGCTCCAAGGCAATGGCGGACGCGATCATCGCGAATCTCTGAGCCCAGTCGCGAAGCGTTCATGACGGATCGCGGCGACGCGGCACCGCTCCCGTTCCCGACCCGGCGCCTGTCGCCGGGTCTTTTTTTGCCTTCAGCGCCCGACCTGTCCGCTGCAGGGGGCCGTTTGCGGCGCGCTTCCTCCACAGGCGTATCATCGACCATCGGTCCCACCGATCGACACCACCCGCCTCACGGCCTCTTCTCGAGGTGCCGCCGGATCGCCGCGAGCAGCACGTCCGCTTCGCAGGGCTTGGTCAGCACCTCCCGCACCCCGACCCCGATCAGTTCTTGGCGCTTATTCTCCTCATCCAAGCCGCTGGTAGCAACCACCGGAATACCCGCATCCAGCACCTGCAACGCCCGGGCCAGCCCAACTCCGCCCATGACCGGCATCATCACATCGGTGAGCACCAGCCGCAGCCGCTCGCGATGCGCCAACACCAGCTTGAGCGCCTCCTGGCCGTCGGGCGCCGTCACGACCTGGTAGCCGTTCTGCTCGAGCAAGCGTCGGGTGGCCGCGCGGATCGAGCTTTCGTCATCAACCACCAAGATTAACTCCGCCCGTCCCGGGTCGACCGCGAGCGGCGCGGCAACCGTGACGATTGAGTCACCAGGCTTAGCGGGCAAATACACGGTGAAGCGGCTCCCTCGGCCGGGCTCGCTGTACACCGCCACGTGCCCGCCGTGGCTGCGCACGATGCCCAACACCGTCGATAGCCCCAGGCCGGAACCCTTACCCACCCCTTTTGTCGTGAAGAACGGCTCGAAAATGCGCGCAATGATCTCCGGGGCCATGCCCTCCCCCGTATCGGCCACGGAGAGAGCGACGTAGGGCCCCGGCTTGCACTCGCCGGCGCCCGAGGAGTCGGCCCCCAGTTCGAGATTGCGCGCCCCGAAGGTGAGGCGCCCGCCGTGGGGCATCGCATCGCGAGCATTCACACAAAGGTTCATCAACACTTGGTGCAGTTGCGTCGCGTCGACCTCGATCGGCCACAGGTCGCTGGCAATATCCTCCTGGAGCGTGATCTCGCGTGGGAAGGTTTCGCGGACAATGGCGCCCATCTCCTTGAGCAGATGACGCGGCTGCAGCACGCTTTTCTCCCCTTCGACTCCCCGGCTGAACGCGACCAACTGCCGGATAATGTCGGCCCCGCGGCGGGCACTCCCCTCGATCATCGAAAGCAGCTCGCGCTCGTGTTCGTCCTTCGCCTCGATTTTGAGCACTCCGGCGGCCATCAGGACTGGGGTCAGGATGTTATTGAGATCATGCGCCACCCCGCCCGCCAATGCCCCCACCGCCTCCAGTCGCTGCGCGCGCAGAAACTGGGTCTCGATCCGCTTCTTCTCTGTGATGTCCTCGGCCACCCCAAGCACACGCAGCACCCGCCCGCCGGCGTCGCACACCGGATAGGCGCGATCCTGGATCCAGCGCACCTGCCCGTCGGGCCGCACCACGCGGTAGGTCTCATTGTATTGGCCCGTGGTCTGCCGGGTGGTGGCCGCCTCTACAACCCGCGCGCGGTCCTCGGAATGGATGCCATCGAACCAAGCCGAGGGCCTGGCGTAGAGGCTCTGGCAGCTCTCGCCCCAAATTCGCTCATACGCCGGGCTCACGTAGAGGATGCGCGCCTTCGCCGCATCGGTGATCCAGAACACCTCGTTGATCGTCTCGGCCAGCTCGCGGAAACGCGCCTCGCTCTCGCGCAGGGCCGCGGTCGCCTCGAAGAGCTCGGTTACATCCTGGAACGAACCGCGCAATCGCACCACCTTCCCGTCTTCGCAGACCGGATGCCCGATGGTGCGCACCCACTTGTGCCGCCCGGCGGCGGTAACCAGCTCGAGCTGCAGGTCGTAGGGCTCGCCCCGCTCGACCGCCGCCTTCATCGCGGCGTCGATCCGCGCCCGCGACTCGCCCGAATAGAAGCCGAGCCCGATGGCCATCGAGGTCTTGTCCTTTGGGTCAAGATCGTGGATGCGGGCCACCTCGTCCGTCCAGAAACCCTCGCCGGTCGTCGGATCCAGGCTCCAGCCGCCCACCCTGGCGATCTCGCCGGTCTCCCGCAGCACCGTCTCGTGGACCCGCAGTTGTTCGAGCGCCCGGTTGCGCTCGGTGATATCGCGGGCGAAGACCAGCGCGCCATCCTGCTCACCAAAACGGAACGGTACGGCAGAAACCTCGACCTCCGCAGCCGCGCCGTTGCAGCGCACGATGCGCTCCTCAAGCAGCGGCACAGGCCGCCGTTGCTCGTTGAGGAGCCGGATACGCTCGACCACGCCGGGCCGGCTCTCGGGGTGGAAATGCGCCACTACCGACTGCCCGCGCAGGGCGGCCTCGTCCACGGCGCCAAATAGCGCAACAGCCGCGGCGTTAAGATAGGCGAAGTTCCCCGCCGCCTGGATGAAGATCGGCACCGGGGCTGATTCCACCACCGAGCGAAAACGCCCCTCGCTCGCCCGCAACGCCGACTCCGCGCGCTTGCGCTCGTCGATGTTGCGCGACACGCCGATGAGCTGCAATCCGCCGGACGGGCCGCGGACCAGCGTCGAGACCACCTCAATATTGACCCAACCGCCGCCGCGGCACGGTTGCCGAACCTCATGGGTCTGCGTGACCGCCGCCGGATCCCCCGCCTCAAACGCCTCGATCCGCCCGGGAAACGTGTCCCTGACCATCACTGCTGATTCCGCATCCAAGCCGTCCGGCACCGGCTCTGCCATCACTTCGGCCGCCGTGATGCCGCGCAGCCGTTCCACGGACGGGCTCACATAAAGCATCCGCATCGTCGTCACATCAATCACCCAGACAACATCGCCAACATTCTCAGCCAACAGCCGGTAGCGCTCCTGGCTCTCCCGCAGCGCCTTCTCCGCAGCGATACGCTCCGTGATGTCCTCCGAGAAGGCCACGATGCCGCCCACACTGGCATCCGCGCGATGCCAGGGACGCACTTCCCAGCGCAGCCATTGCACCGAGCCGTCCGCCCGGGTGAACGCGTCCTCCTCGGCCCGGACCACCTCGCCAGCCAAACCACGCCGATGGATCGCCTTCCATCGCTCCGGAATCTCCGGAAACACCGCATAGTGCGACTCCCCCACAAGGCTTCGGGAGCCCAGATGGTAGTCGTCGAGCCAGCGCCGGCTCACTGCCACGTAGCGCATCTCGCGATCGAACATCGCCAGCGCCGCCGGGGCGTGCTCGATGAACAAGCGCTGCCGCTCCTCGACATCCCGCAGTGCATCGGTCGCACGCTGCCGCGCCGCTACCTCCGCTTCGCTCTGCATCAACTGCTTGCGCAGCCCGACGTAAAGCAGCGCCGCTGTCACAATCACGAAGAACCACCCCTTGCCGATCGACAACCGCTCGATCAGGCGCGGATCAGTGGTGAAGAGCGCTACGGCCCGGTCCGACAGCAAAATCCACATTCCCGCCGCCAACAAATAGACCCCGGCGGTACGTCGGGCCACTCGCCTCAGCCGCAAAGGGACGGTCGTTTTCATGGCGTTGGGGGGCGGGATAGCGACACAATCAGTGCCCCAGCTTGCCGTTGGGGGCGAATCTTTTGTCGGGAATTTTCCACTCTGCGCCACCCGGGAGCCCCAGGGCCGAATCGCCGCCACTTGGCCGCCGCCCACCCCAAAAAAGAAAACCTTTTCCCCGCACCCTCGCTTCTCTTTGCTCCCCACTTCCGCTTCTCGCCGCCCAATTTGGCTCCGCCTGCCGTCGACCCGCCACTCACTCCCGCTACTTCCCCCTCGAGCTTCACATTTTTCCGACTCGCTACTCACTACCCGCTCCCCGCTACTGTTTCGCTCCTTTCCGCAGCTCCGTATTCTGACTCCCGTCTACTCGCTCCTCGCTACTCACTCCTCGCTACTCTTTCCGCCGCCATGACCTCCGCTGAGATCCGCCAGAGCTTCCTCGATTTCTTCGCCCAGCAGCAGCACACCATCGTGCCGTCGTCCTCGCTGCTGCCCGACTCGCCCGGACTGCTCTTCACCAATGCCGGCATGAACCAGTTCGTGCCGATCTTCCTCGGCGACAAGAAGCCCGATGTGGCCAAGTGGGCCGGAGTGCGCCCCGCCGCCGACAACCGCGCCGCGGATACCCAGAAATGCATCCGCGCCGGCGGCAAGCATAACGACCTCGAGGACGTCGGCTGGGATACCTACCACCACACGATGTTCGAGATGTTGGGCAACTGGTCCTTCGGCGACTACTTCAAGAAGGAGTCGCTCACCTGGGGCTGGACGCTGCTCACCCAGGTCTGGGGCATCCCCGCCAAGCGCCTCTTCGCCACGGTCTACTCCCCGAACAAGGCCAAGAACGACCCCTCCGAATTCGACCAGGAAGCCTACGACATCTGGGCCGGCCTCTTCCGCGCCGAGGGCCTCGATCCCGCTGTCCACATCGTCAACGGCAACCGCAAGGACAACTTCTGGCAGATGGGCGACACCGGCCCCTGCGGCCCGTGCTCGGAGATCCATTTCAATCTGAACGAGAGCGACGACGAGGCCGCCGGCCGCGTGCTGGTCAACTCCAGCTCCTCACGCTGCATCGAGATCTGGAACCACGTCTTCATCCAGTTCAACGGCAACGCCGACGGCACCTTCTCCCCTCTCGCCGCCAAGCACGTCGATACCGGCATGGGCTTCGAACGCGTCGCCGGCATCTACGCCACGACGAAGGGTTTTAAGGATTTCTCCGCCGAGCCCTCCAACTACAACTCCGACGTCTTCACCCAGCTTTTCGACGTGGTCGCGCAGCTTTCCGGCAAGACCTACACTCGCACCGTCCCGACCAAGCGCGAAGACATCACCGACCAGGAGAAGACCGACATCGCCTTCCGGGTGCTCGCCGACCACGCCCGCTGCGTGTCCTGCGCAATCGCCGACGGCATCCTGCCCGGCAACGACGGGCGCAACTACGTCATCCGCCGCATCCTGCGCCGCGGCATTCTCTACGGCCGCAAGGACCTCGGTCTCAGCGTTGGCTTCTTCGCGAAGCTGGTCGCCGCCGTCGTCGCTTCGCTCGGCTCCGTCTTCCCCGAGCTCAAGAGCCAGCAGAGCATCATTGAGCGCGTCGTGCGCTCCGAGGAGGAGAGCTTCGGGCGCACCCTGGATCGGGGACTCACCGTTTTCAATAGGTCCTATGAGACCTATAAGTCCCATTCCGTCATTCCGGGACCGATAGCCTTCGAACTCTACGACACCTACGGCTTCCCGCTCGACATGACCCAACTGCTCGCCACCGAGCGCGGGCTCACGGTCGATGTCGCCGGCTTCGAGGCCGAAATGGAGAAGCAGCGCGCCCTCGGCCGCGCCGCGCAGAAGAAGGAAATCATCGTCGCCGCCACCGAAGGCTCCGAGGCGGTCGACCATCAACCGACCAAGTTCGTCGGTTACACCGAACTCGAGACCGAGGCCAAGCTCCTCGAGATCGTGCGCTCCGACAAGGACACCTTCCTCGTCTTCGACCAGACGCCTTTCTACGCCGAGATGGGCGGCCAGTGCGGCGACACCGGCACCGTCACCCTCGCCGGCCACAGCCGTTCCAGATGCCGACACGGTCAAGGACAAAGCCGGGCGCTACCTCCATCGGATCGACTCCGCTTTCAGCCTTCAGCCTTCAGCCATCAGCCTTGGCGCGACCGCGACCCTCGCGGTCGACGCCCCGCGCCGCCGCGCGATCTCCCGTCACCACTCCGCCGAGCACCTCGTCCACTGGGCGCTGCGGAAGACCCTCGGCACCCACGTCCGCCAGGCCGGCACGTCAAAGACGCCCGACCGCATGCGTTTCGACTTCGCGCACTTCGAGGCCGTCGCCCCGGCGCAGCTCCGCGAGATCGAGCAGCTCGTCAACGAGCGCATCCTCGACAACGCCCTGGTCGACACCTACGAGACCGACTTCGACAAGAAGCCCGAGGGTACCCTCGCCTTCTTTAGCGAGAAGTACGGCAAGACCGTGCGCGTCGTCGACATCGGCGGCTACAGCCGCGAACTCTGCGGCGGCACCCACGTTTCCACCACGGGCGAGATCGGCCTCATCAAGATCGTCTCCGAGATGGCCATCGCCGCCGGCACCCGCCGCCTCGAAGTCGTCGCCGGTCAGTCAGCATTGAGCTTCGTGGAGGACCACGAATCTCAATTACGCGCCGCGGCGGCGCGACTCCGTTCCGGGCCCATGGAAGTCGAAAAGCGCATCGAGGCGCTCATGGCCGAAAAGGCTGAGATGGAAAAGAAACTCAAGGCCTACGAGCAGAAGGCCTCCGCCGGCCTCGCCGACGAACTCGCCGCCAAGGCGGTCGAGAAGGACGGCCTCAAGTTCGTTTCCGCGGTCGTCGCCGCCGACGCGCCGGACGCCCTCCGCGCCCTCGGTGCGCAGGTGCTCGCGAAGATCGGCGAAGGCGTGGTGCAGCTTGGCGCCGTCATCGGCGACAAAGCCTCGGTCGTGGCCCTCTGCTCACCCGCAGCGATCAAGAGCGGCAAGCAGGCCGGCAAGATCGTCGGCGAACTCTGCGCCAAGCTCGGCGGCAAGGGCGGCGGCAAGCCCGACTTCGCCATGGGCGGCGGCAAGGATACCTCCAAGCTCGCCGAAGTCCTCGCCACACGCAAGTTCGGATCGGCACCATGTTGCACCAGCAACCGGATGGTCTGCAACGGCGGCACTTGTTCACCGACCAGCAAGGAGAGAAGCGAATGCGCACTCGGCGCCCACGACGGGCCGTACTCGATCCAATTCGGATTGGCGCCGTGCTCGAGCAGCAGTTGCACCATCTCCGATGAGTTGCGGGCGTGCCAGAGCGGAGGCCGGTCTTCACTTTGACCGGCCAGATTCGGGTCGGCACTGTGCGTCAATAGCCACTTCAGAAGGTCGACATCCCCGCTTCCGGCCGCGCCCTGCAACGGGGTTATGCTGCCCCGTTGGTTCAAATCCCCGCCCGATTTCCGGAACGCCTCCAGTTCGGCGAGGGAATGCCTCCTACTCCAGAAAATCGAGTCCTGTGCCTCCCTTGAGCCGGCGATTTGTCCGGTCTCCTGCAATACCTCCAGCACGCGCGGGTAGTCGGGCCGGTAGTGAAGTATTCGAAGTTCACCAGCGGATGGCTTGTCGGCGACCCTAAGCTCCTTGATCAACCGGACAGCCAAAGCCGTCGCCTTGGGGTCCTTCAGGCCAAGACGGTCCAACTCGCGCACCGACTCCGCCGCACCCCAGCGCACTGCTGTGTAGAGTGGCGTCCATCCCTTTGCTGAACGTTGGTCCAAGCTAACGCCGTGCTCCTGGCAGAACCGGATCAACGCTGGATTGTTCGAGCGCGCTGCAGGAAAGAACAGCGTGTAACCTTCAATCAGGTCGCGGGGATTTGCCCCGCGCCGCACAAGCTCCTCTACCATGTCGGGCATGTCTCTCTTTGCCGCCAGCGCGAGCGGACTGATGTCAGACTCTGGAGATCTGGGCTGTGGCGAAGCACCGAGTTCCAATAGCGCCACCGCCATCTTGCTATCCCGAAGGGAGAGAGCCGCCTCCAATGGTCGATTTGCACCGTTGCCGGCGAAATTGACGTCCGCACCGCCACGCACCATTTCCCGCAGCAACTCGACATCCCCACCATGAACGGCGTAGGAGAGTACAGGAGTGCCGTTGGAAGCCGTATCACTCAGGGACAATCCCGCTCGGAGCAATTCACGCACAAAACCCGTCTGGCGCTCGAGCGCCGCGCGCATCAGCGCCGACTCACCAGACGGGCCCCGCCTCCCCAGCGCCCCCGGTTTGGCCACACTTGCCCTGAATTTCGACACATCACCTGCCGCAATTGCGGTGAAAAGTTCAATACCGTCTCTTGTCTCCGCAGAATCTCCATCCATGGCCTCCATCTCCGCGCGCAGAATCAGTGCCCGCACCGCAGGAACCTTCGCAAAACGATGAGGGTGCGTCGTGACCAGCGCCTCGTCTGTCTTGGCATCACGAGTTGCGAGCAGAATCTGAGTACCCTCCAACCAATCCTCGCAGGCTGCGAGATCCAGCAAGCTGGGGAAATCGGGCAGGAGCGGATTGCCGAGAACCGCATGCGGCTCGGTGAAATACTCGATCGCCTGACTCCAAAATTGAATCGAGGCCTGCGGCAACGACCGCGGCCGAGCGGCCTCTGCCGACTCCAGAAACACGGTCAACAGACTCCGCCCTTCGCCCACGGTGGCTGACGGATCAGCGTGCGCAGCAACCAGCAACCGCAACAGTTCCGTATCGTGGCGGCGGATTGCCAAAGCCAACGGTGAAGCCGCGGCACCGCCGCCGCCATCGGGATCCGCCCCTGCCTCCAACAGTTTTCGGAGCAACGCAGAGTCTTGGAAGAGGGCGAGCTGCTGTACCGCCACCGCACCACAATGATCCTTTTTTTGGAGCCGCACCCCGGCTTGGAGGAAACGATCAACCAAGTCCGCACGCCCCTTGATTGCGGCCAATGCAAGGCACGCCGCCCCCGTCGAACACTTCATCGAGTCTGTCAGCGGATCTGTGATCTCGGGCCAAGGCTGGAGCAAGTCGATCCCGAGAGACAGAAGGTAGGCGACCATCGTCCACTGCTCGGAGCGGATCGCCTCGGCCAAAGTCCCGCCGAGAGCCCCTCGCGGCGCTCCGCGCTGCAAATACGCGGCCACCTCGGCCACTCCCCCTTCGCGCACCGGCCGATTCAAATGGTACCCCGCGTTACGCGGATCCAGATGCTCGACGGCGAGAATCACCAGTTCCTTGTTCACCACTTTGCCACGCGAAAGCCCGGCACGCTGCGGCGATGACACTACGGCAGCAGCCGCAGGGGCTTCGCCAAGGAGAGGGAGCAAGGCGTGCGCCCGCCGCTGCCGCGCGATCGAGAGGGCCGTCTGTCCAAAGGCGTCCGGTCTGTCGGCGGCGGCTCCGGCCTTCCGTAATCGCCGCACCATTTCAACATCGTTACGCAGAACGGCCAGATGCAGCACCGTCTGCAACGTGGGCCGGTAGATCCAATCCCCAGGCCAGCCGAGTGGCAGCGTTCGTGCCGTACCGCAGAAATTCACGTCCGCCCGGCCCTTTTCCAGCAGGAGATCGAACATCGCCTGATCCCCGCGTTCGTAGGCAATTCGTAGTGGATACCGGCCGCGAAAATCAGCCTGATTCGCTCCCGCTCCCTTCGCGAGTAGCCACGCCGCGGCGTCTCGTTCTCCACCTCGGACAGCGGCCAGCAATGGAGTCCAGCCATTGCCCAGCGATTGGTTGGGGTTGGCCCCGTCATTTACCAGCTTCCCCATCGTCACCACATCGCCCCGCCACGCCGCCTGACAAAGCGCGTCCGCACGCGACGTACGGTCAATCGTGCCTGCCCTCGCTCCGCCATCTCCGGTAACAGCGGATTCTTGTCGAGCACCAGGCGCTCCCATCCCCGCGAGAAGGCCGGCCAGATCAATCTCGACCAACGAAAACGAATTGCCACGGCAGCCAACCCAAAGTCGCCGGCCGTCCGTGGCCATCGAGAGCACCGCCGCCCCGATTGGCCGCCGGCCGATCAAAGCCAAAGTGCTGCGATCGAAGACCAGCAACTCGGAGTTCCCTCGGCCTTGCGGATCGGCGCCTCCGGCGGGCGTCGCACCGTACACATGCCGTGCATCGCTCGCGATCACCGTCATGCAGGGTGCCAACGTTCGGCGAAGAAGTTCCCCGGTCTCCAAATCAACCTGCGACAGGCCGGTCGGCGAACTGAGCCAGCAATCGGTTCCGTCCGAGCCGCTCATCAGGAACCCCGGCCCTGCTTCCATCGTCGGCTGGAATGTCGTGGGCCCGTCCGATTGCGCGGCAAGGTTAGGCACCAGACTGCGGATCGCGCCAGTCCGCAGGTCGATCACCGAACGGGCAGAGGTGACGATGAGTTTATTCCCGTGCGCGCGGTACGTGAAGCCGCGCCTCAGCCCACTCGCGGGCGAGTCGGAAAATGGATCGAAGGCGGTCCACTGCTTGGCCCCCGGATCCAGCCGCGACACGATGGCCTTCTGCTCCTTCGGCGCCAGCGTCCATGGGCCAGTGAGCAGGCAATACGGATCCGCGGGTGCCTCGATCGCCAAAATGACCCCATCAAGGTCGATCAACTGCGCCACCGTCAAAGACAGCAAACCATCCGCCAAGCCGAAGCGCCGAACGGCAAGCGTGTCCAGGTCCACCCGCCAGACGCCCTCCCCTTCCGTGCCAACCCACAGCTGCCGGCCCGACTGCAGGATGGTCAACACCTTTGCGGTCAGACCCAGCTGCGCGTTCATCGGTTCGACGCTGCCCTCCGCCAAATGGTGTCTCCAAAGTTTGAAGTCTCCTAACAACCACAAATCGTCGCCCCACGGGATAATAGCGCCGATGTCCCCCGACTCTCGCGCCAAGCTGAAGACGCTCTCGTCGTTATCATGCAACGTCCAGACTGTGCCGGGCAGCTTCGAGCCTGGCTCCTGCCCCGGCTGGGGCGAACCACGCGGGCCGGCCTCCACCATCGCCCCCTGCATCGAAGCCGTCGCAACGAACCCATTGTCTCCGCGAAATCCCGCCAATGGAGTCGACTGTTCGGAGGCGGCCTCTGCCTGATCCGCACTGCGCTCCAGCAAATCGGCTCGTTCCCGCATGGGGGTCAACGCGCTCACCGGGTAACCTTGAGCCGCACGTTCGGTTGCCGTGGACCGCAGCCATTCCGCTTGGCAGCGCTGCGCCGCAGGAGTCTCTCCACCGGGTGGTTCGAGCTGACGGACAATCTCCTCGCTGATCGGCCCGCCGAGCAGATCCCCGAACGAAGCCTCGGCCCGAGCCCGATTCCCGCCATGGGTCTCAAGATACGCCGCCGCCACAGCGCGAAGGTAATCGTACCGCCTCTGCCATTCCGCCAGCTTTGCCGCAGACTTGACCCCATACATCGGCTGCTTCTTTTCCATGCTTATGCTGCGCAATGTTTCCCACGCCGGACATCCTTCCGGAGCCGGTGCAGCAAGCGACAGCGCCAGTTCGGACGGAGACAACACGTTGGTAGTGCGCGCACCTTCGAAGTCGTTTCGCTCCACAAAATGGAGTCGCACCAGTTCCGCCACCTGCCGGTCGCGGTCGCCCATCGCGTACCACGCCCGTTCGACGAACAGCGCGACCTTGAGGCGGGGCCACAGCGAGTCGACCAACTCCCGGCGTTCCTCGTCCGAAAATGGGTGTGTCAACGCGATCGACAGATAGTGTGACGCGGCCAGACGGTAACCACGAAGCTCGACGGGCTTCGACGCCGCCAGCGTTCGTCCCAACGCAACAATCGCTGCGCGATACCGGGCTTCAACAACTCGCTCAAGTGACAATAGGTTGCGGACAAGAAACGGGTCCGTTTGGCGCTCCGCAAAATACTCGATGTCCCCACATAACTGCGCGCAAACATCGTTCGGGTTCCGCCCGATCGCTCGCTCAGCCAGGGCCGCGTCGACTTGTCCGTCCGTAGCCACTAGAAACCGCTGCAAGAGGTCCTGTCGAATTTCGATCGTCCGCATTCGGTCGAGCAATGACTGAAGGTCTGTCGGCCTCTGATCACCTAGCCATGTTCCCCAGAGATCGACCCAATACTTCTTTTCCGCCGGATCGAAAAATACCGCAGTCGCCAGCAGGCGGCATTGTTCCATCCGAAACAATTGTTGCCGAGCAACCGCCGTCACTTGATTGCGTGCCGCCTCGGTTGCCCGAAGCGTAGCGGCTCGTTGGGCCAAGAGTCCCGCCACCTTCTTTCGCTGCGCCAGCCCGGAGGCACCAAGACTACCCCGCGCCCGCTCAGAAGCCGCAGCGATCACCTGCTGCGCAACGCTAGCGGCCACTGTAGCCAACGTCCGGACCGGACCGTTCGCGGAAACCCGCACAGGCTCACTCCGACCGTCCCACACCGTAACCGTCACACTGACATCGCAATCTCCCGCTGCCCGCCCCGCCATGTTTTGCTCTTCGTAGATTCCCCACACGTAGTAGTCGGCCACACGAGACCACGCTTCATTGTCGGCCCCAACCAGGCCGAGGAGTTGAAGTTCATATTCAGAGGTGCCCGCCTCCGGCCTCACGAGAGACAAAACCCGATGCCCCCTCCCTTTGCCTGCGGCGTCCTCCAACGCGGCCAGCAATACGCGTTCGCTGCCATCCAAGCGCTGCGACGCGGACGCGTTGCCAAAATAGAGCGGCTTGATGATGATCCGATCTCGTTGGTCAGCTAGACGCTTTTCGGCGGCAACGAGCAGCTCGGCAGCCGCAGTAACCACCCGCTCAATATCCACGGCGCTGGGCACGGTAAGGCGACCGCGCTCCATCGCACTCTTCAGCTCGACTCGCACACTTCCCAACGGCTCGGCACGCGCAAGTTCGACCACTTCAAGAACGACGAACGATGGCGATCCCACCGCGGTCACAATTGTCCCCGTCAACAGCAGATCAGCCTTCAAGAGTTTGCCGGCACGGGCAGCATCTCCAACCGCAACGAAGCCGCCCGGGCTCAAGGACAGCTCGTCCAAGATCCGATCAGTTTCGCCTCGCTCGACAAAAGTCCACCGCCCCGTTTTCCCAAGACCAGCCTGAACCAGTGCAGCGATAGCGCCCGAAGCCTCCGGGTCATTGCGTACAAACTCCTCATGACAAAAGGATCCAACCGCCACAGTCGCAGCGGCCCTAACGCGCCCGGGAATGCACAAAGCCACCATGCAGCCCCCCCACCAAACGATCCATTTCGCGAACATGATACACTGATCAAGTGATCGGACCTTCATTACCTCCAGCTCAAGTTGGTCCTCGGCACCTAGCCAGCACTTTCTTGCACCCTCACGGTTCGAAGACACGAAATCGCGACACCGCGAACCGCTCGCGCTGCACAACGCTTCGGAATCCGCGTCGATCGGCCCGAACCGACTCCGGGAGACCCTCGCATATCCGCGCGCCGGCCAGGCGCGATCGTCCGTGAGATTGAATAGCGGCCAAGATCGTCAATGAGCCCTGCGCCAAACTCGGTGGCAAAGGCGGCGGCAAGCCCGACTTCGCATGGGTGGAGGCAAGGACACGGCGAAGCTTGCCGAAGTCCTCGCCAGCTGAGGTTCCGTCCCGTGGGTCGTCCCTTCAGGGCGACCCGGCGGGCACCTCCGACTCCCCGACCCCCTCGCCACGACTGCGCGTGCTGAAGCAGCGTGCCACGCAGCAGCGGGCCTACAAACGCGAACCCGCAGCGGGTTTGACCGAAACCGTCAAATGCCATACCTGGTATGGCATGAAGATGACCATGCACATCGACGACGCATTGCTGGAGCGCGTGATGAAGGCCTACGGCTATGAGTCCAAGACCGAGGCCGTCGAGATGGCGTTGAAGGAGATGGATCGCCGTGCGCGGTTGAAGGAGTTCATGAAAAACGGTCTCGGATTAACGAAGGGCGAGTTGGCCGACGCTGTCGATCCCGCCTACGATGTCTTGGTCATGCGAGCCGCTGAACCCGCGGGAGAATATGGAAAACGGCGTCCTAGTTGATAGCTCGGTATTCATCCATCTCCTGCGGCGTGGCCTCGACCCCGTCGACGCGCTGCGTGAGGAATTTGGCACTTTGGACATCGTCACGTGTGGGGCCGTCAAGATCGAGGTGCTCCGCGGAATGAAGACACCCAAGGCACGCGCCCACATGGAGTCCTTCCTCTCGGTTTGCCAGTTTGTGCCGTCCAACAATGCGCTCTGGGATGCCGCCATCGACTTGGCCTGGTCGATGGATCGCGCCGGCCAGGTCATCCCCGCGACCGACATTCTCATCGCGGTGAGCGCCCAACGGGTGGGAGCGAGCGTGCTCACCCTCGATCAACACTTCGCCATGATCCCCAGACTCGGTATGGCAAAGGTGCCGGACAGCTGGCGCTGAACGAGCAGCCGGGCCTGCTCGATCCTCGCAGGGATTGGTTGGGCAGATTCCCCCAACAATCCGTAACTTCCCGTACTCGGACTGTGTATTGGAGTACGATGCGTCGCCCTCTTCCGCCCTCTCTGCCCGCGCCGATCGCCGACCGGCGTTTTGCTTTGTCCTGCCGTTGCGGCAGCGGCACAGGCAGCCCCTAACCCATGCGCGACGCCATCATCGAAACGCAGGGCCTCTCGAAGGACTTCGGGGCTCAACGCGCGTTGTCGGACGTCACGATCCGCGTGCCGCCCGGGACCATCGGCCTGCTCGGCCCCAACGGCGCCGGCAAGACGACCTTCCTCAAATGTCTGCTCAGCTTTGAGACAGCCACCGCCGGCACTGCCCGGGTATTGGGCCGCACCATCCGACCGGGGACCGCGGCTCCCGCGAGCGCGTCGGCTATAGTCCGGAGCAGGACTGCCACATCCCCGGCATGGCGGGCTGTGAATACGTGACTTTCTGCGGGCAGCTCGCCGGCATGCCGTTTCGCAAAGCCCGCCAGCGCGCCCACGAGATTCTCGACCTGGTCGGCATGGGGCAGGAGCGCTACCGACTCGTCGACACTTACTCGACCGGGATGAAACAGCGGGTGAAGCTCGCCCAGGCCCTCGTGCACGACCCCGCGCTCGTCTTTCTCGACGAGCCCACCAACGGGCTCGATCCCTCCGGCCGCGAGCACATCCTCCAGCTGATCGGCTCGCTCTGGCGCGACCTCGGCATCAGCGTGGTGGTGTCCTCGCACCTGCTGCACGAGATCGAGCGCATCGGCGACCGCGTCATCATCATCGCCCGTGGCCGAGTGCTGGAGCACGATACCCTCGAGGCGCTCAAGAGCCGCAACCGCCGCGTGGTAGAGTTCGCACCATCGTCCGAGCCAGACCGCTTTGCCACAGTACTAACCGCAGCCGGTATCCCGGTCGAACGCCTCTCCAACGGGCGACTCCGCGTGGAAACCGCCTCTGAATCGATCGACTGGATGCTCGCGCTGATGCGCGACCACGGATTGCCCCCCGCGGAAATCATCGCCGACCCCAACGCGTTGCACGCCCTGTTCCTGCAGGCGCTGGCCACCGACCAAGCAACCTCCTCGTGAATAGCGCCCCCCTCGATCTCAGCCGCTGGCAGGACAAGCCGAACGGCGTCACCTACCGCCGTTGGGTCATCGTGGAGACGGGGCTGCGCCAACTCCTCCGCACCAGATTCTTCCGATTCATGCTCGTCGTAGCCTGGACCGCCGGCGTGTTGGTGGCCGCGGCCGGCTTCCTCTTCGCCCAGTCGGTTTCCCCCGGCGGGTGGATCGAAACCTGGGCGGCCCAGCTCGGCCCCCGCCCGCAGGCCATCGGCTCGGCGGCCTGCGCGATGATCCTGCTGTATCCGGACATCTGCCTCACCGGCCTCTACTCGGCGGTGTTCTGGGCCCACTCCTTTGTCGGCCTCGGGCTCGCGCTGCTGGCCCTCACGGTGGTGATCCCACGACTGGTCGCCCGCGACCGCTCATGCAACGCTCTCACCATCTATCTCTCGCGTCCGCTGACCTCGACCGACTACCTGCTCGGGAAACTCGGCGTCATCATCGGCATCCTCCTGCTGATTTGGACCGGCCCGCTGCTGTGCGGCTGGCTATTGAGCATGCTCTTCGCCCCGGGACGGGATTTTCTGGTCTACTCGCTCTCGCCGCTGCTGCGGGCGCTGTTGTTCAACGGTCTGAGCCTCGGCGTGCTGGCGGCGATCGCCCTTGGCGTCTCCTCGCTTGGCCGTACCACGCGCAACACCATCCTGCTGTGGATCGGGGTCTGGATGGTCGCCGGCTGGATCGCCCGCTTCCCTGGCGTGCCGGACTGGCTGCGCTACGCCAGCTTCGGCTTCGACCTCGACCAGGCCCGGCAGGCCATCTTCCGGCTCGATGAGATCCTGGCCCACGCCGCCAACTCGCTGCCGCTGCTCGACAGTCAGTTGACGCAAACCCTGACCAAGGCCAGCCAGGCCGCTCAATCCCACCACCTCCCCGGCGCGCTTCTGGGGCTGGCCCTGCTTGCCGGCGGCGCGTGCGTTGTATTCTTCCGGAGGCTGCGCCCCGAATGACACCCATCGTCCAAGCAGACAGCCTCAGCCGCTTCTACGGCGTGGTCCTCGGGCTCAACAACGTGTCCTTCGTGCTGCGCCCCGGGATCACCGGCGTGGTCGGCCCGAACGGCGCCGGCAAGACCACCCTGTTCCGCCTGCTCACCGGCCAGATCAGGCCGAGCTCGGGCACGCTGCACATCTTCGGCGAAACACCCTGGAACAACCCTGCCGTGCGCGCCCGCATCGCCTATTGCCCGGAGAGCGAGGCTGTTCCCACGGAGTTGCGACCGGTCGAATGGCTGACGGGCTTGGGCATGCTCTCCGGCCTGCCCGCGCGCACCGCCACCGAGCGGGCGAAGGCCATGCTCGAGCGGGTCCGCCTCGCGCCTGAGCACTGGCAGAAGCGCCTCCCATCCCTTTCAAAGGGCATGAAACAGCGGGTGAAACTCGCCCAGTGCCTCTTGCATGAACCGGAGCTTATAATCCTCGACGAGCCGATGAACGGCATTGATCCGGTCGGCCGCGAGGAGTTCAGCAACGTGCTGCGCGACCTCGCACGCGACGGCCGCAGCGTGCTGATCTCCAGCCACATCATCCACGATCTGGAGGCCTTGTGCGGCGATTTTCTGCTGCTGCGCTGGGGGCGGATCCCGCGCGCGGCCAACGAGGCCACTGCCACCGAGGCGCGCAACCGCTGGCCCGCCTCGACCTCCTTCCGCTGCGACGATCCCAACCGTCTCGCCCGCTTCTTCTTCGATCGTGATCTGCTGCGCGGATGCGCCATCGACACCGCTGCCGGCACCCTGACTCTGCAGTGGACCGACCCCGAGCGCTTCTTCGGCGACTTCCACGGGCTGCTCCTCGCCAGCGGCGTGCGCATCCACGAGGTGCGCAACGCCGGTTCATTTCTTGAACACGCGATCCAACCGGTGCCGCCCTCATGAACCCGCCCGCCATTCGCACCGCACCTTTCACGCGCAGCCTCCGACACGGCTTCGGCGGGGTTTGGCGCCTCACGCTCCCCGGTTTCGCCCGACCCGGGCAGTTATTGAAGCTCGCCGCTCTCCTCGCCGGCTTCGCCCTGCTCACGCTGACCTCCGTCCGCACCGCGGAGGCGTCCGTCTTCTTCGAATGGACGATCCGCTACCTCACCCTTCTGCTGCCGGTGATGGCCTTCATCTCCGGCGGCGGCACCATTCGCGACGACCTGAAACCGGAGACGGTCGACTATGTGTTCACGCGTCCGCTGCCCCGCCCCGCGTTTCTTGTCTTCAAATACACGGCCCACACCGCCGGCCTGCAGGCCAGCTACCTGCTCGCGCTGGGGGTGCTGCTCGGAGTCGGCGCCTACCGGCAGGTGCCCGGACTACTGGCGGCCCTGCCGCTGCTGTTGCTCGCCCAGGTACTTGCGATCGGAGTGTTCACCGCGTTCGGCGTTCTCTGCGGCACCCTCACCGCCCGCTATCTCGTCGTTGGCATGTCCTACGGGAGCATCGTCGAGATCGGTGTTGGAAGCATCCCGACGCAGCTCAGCCGGCTTTCCCTCACCCATCACTTGCGCGATCTGCTGCAGCCGCTCGCCTCCACAGCCCTCGCCGTCCCGCCCGGCCCTGGTCCGTTCACGACCACCGTCCTGCTGGTGTTCGTGGCCGCTGCTATGCTCGGACTCGCTGCACTCGTCTTCGGGCTGCGCGAACTCGTCGGCGGGCGCCCCAAGGAGAGCTGAAAAAGCCGGCACCCGCTGTAACCAAGACGGCCGGCCCGGTGAATTGCCAGATGTAGCGACCTTCAACGACTCCATGAAAACCTCCCTCCTTCCCCTTCTTGCGCTTGGCCTCGTGCTTCAGCCGCTGGCCTTCCTCCGCGCCGACCTCGATCCGTCCATCGTGCCTGAAAACGCCCGCTGGGTGGTGTCGCTGGATCTCGAAACCCTGCGCCAGAGCGCCCTCGGAAAGGAACTGCTCCCCTTGGTCGACCTCCCCTCGATTGGGCCGGGCCCCACCGTCAGTATCCGGCCCGATCCGCAGAAACTTCTGGCCACCATCACCACCGCTACCGCCTACGGCACCCGCTTTTCGAAGGACGAAAAGGAACCCGACGGAGTCCTTCTCCTGCAAGGTACTGCCGACCTTCGGACACTGGCGGAAGCGTACGTGGCTCAGGCGACTGTCACCACGCCCGATGCTGCCCGGGAGCTCAAAGAGCTGCCGTTCGAGGCCTACCTGCTGCAAAACAAGGTCATCCTCGGTTTCCCCAAGGAGCCCATCGTTCTGATTGGGCGCTCGAAGGCCCAGTTAGTACAGGCCCTTGAAGTCTTCCGCACCCACCGGGAATCGATCTCACGCGGCAAATCCCCTCTGACCGCCCTGCTGCCCAAGCCGAGCGCTGCCTGCCTCGTTGCCGCGGGCGTCGTCCCCCTGCAAAACGACTTCGCCACAGGCGACGGCCCGCAAGCCCGCGTCCTGCAAATGGCCAATTCCGGCTCTCTCTCCATCAGCACCGACGCCACCACCACCAGCGCACACCTCACCCTTGGCGCCAACTCCGAGGAAATGGCCGAGAAGCTCCAGAAAATCATCCAGGGCGTGGCGGCGATGGCCTCGCTCACGGAAACCAGAGACAAAGACCTCGCGGCCTTCCTCCAGTCCGTACGTGTCCAACGAACCGACAAGCAGGTCTCCCTGGCCCTCACCTATCCCACGGAAGGCATTGTGCGCATGGTCAAGGGCATGAATTCCGATACCACGCACATCGGCAACCACGTCACCGGCCACCGCGCCCCGGCCGGCGAAGTGCTCGCCGAGTGGGCCGCGGACCAGGACATCGGCCAGCCCGCCCCGACCCAAGAAGGCCTCGCAACGCGCACGATCGAAGACATCCCGCTCAAGAACGGCACCCTCGTCATCCTCACTGGTCACCGCGACCAAGGCGAACACGCGCGTATCGACTACGTTGAGATCCTACCCTCCGCTGGCGGCCAGCCGCTGCGCTTCGAGGCGGAGAATATGAAGCTCTCCGGCTACCGCAGCGAACCCCTGCCCTTCGCCTCCCGCGGCAAGCTCATCCTGCTCACCCACGAAACCGGCACCGCCCAGTTCGAGTTCCCCGGGGCCGACGACACCTGCACGCTCAAGGTGCGCTACGTTGACGAAACCGATGGCAAGGCCACCTTCACCGTCAGCATCCAGACGCCCGATCAGCCGGCCGAGTCGGAGTGATCCCTGCCCGCCGGCCTCCCGGGTCGCCCACCAGCCATGACGTTGCCCTCCCCGCTGTGCGCAGACGTGACACTCCAAGCCTCTGCCGCGGACGACCCGGCGGAAGGCGCACTGGTCCGTGCCGCCGTCGCCGGCGAGGGGAAGGCCTTCGAGGCCCTCATCCAGCTCCACGGCAACCGTGTCTTCAACTACATCTACCAGATGACCCGGCAGGCCCAGGACGCCGAGGATTTGACACAGCAGACCTTCATCAAAGCCTTCGCCAATCTGCACCGCGTCGACACTACGCGCCCGCTCATCGGGTGGCTGCTCACGATTGCCCGCCGCACCGCGCTCAACCATTTCCGCTCAGTGCGCCATTCAGAGCCGGTGGCCGATGAACTCCCATCCCAGGAACTCTCACCGGCGCAGCAGGCCGAAAGACGCGACCGGATTAACGATCTCTGGGCCCACGCCCGCCGCGTGCTTGCGCCGCGTGACTTCGAAATCCTCTGGCTGCGCTTCGCCGAAGACCTCTCGGTAGCGGAAACGGCCCGCGTCGTCGGCCTCACCCAAACCCACGTCAAGATCCTCGTGTTCCGCTCCCGCCGGACCCTGATAAAAACTCCGTTCACGCCATGAACACGCCGTCGCCAGAATCCCCACGTTTGGTCTGCCGTGTCGTCCGCTGGTGGACCGTGCTTACGGAAGCGTCCGCCTCCGGCCCCGACGCCGAGCCTGCGGGTCATCGCGCCCGTTGCCCGGCCTGCCGCGCGTATTTCGCTTCCCACGCCGCCGTTGAGACCCGCCTCCGCCACGATGCCCCCGCGCAGAAGGGGGCAGTGCCCACCGGACTCGAGCAACGCATCGCCGGCGCCGTTCGCCGCGCCCAAGTCCCCGCCCCTCGGCCGCAGCGTCGCGCCATCCCGCTCTGGGCTGCCGGGCTTGGCACCGCTGCAGTCGCGTTGGCGTTGGTCGTGGTGCTGCACCGTGACGCCCCTCCGGCAGCGGCCACCGCCGCGGTCGAGCCAACCGAAATCGCTGCGGTCTTCACCGCCATCACCGCGCTGCCCCAGCGAATCAACAAAGCATTCAGCAAGCCCGACGCTCGGCCCATCGAGGCCGATCCGCTCAGCCGCGAACTGGACAACGTGAAGGCCGACGCCCGCTCAGCGCTGCATTTCCTCGCGGAGAGCTTTCTTCCCGCCGCCCCTGCCGAGCCCACTTCGTCGCTGCAGGACCGGCAACCGGCCTTGCTGGGCAGTTGACCGACGCAGGCTCCAACCGCTCCATTCTCTGGAGTCATGCCAACAGCCCCACCTTGGGCACGCTCGCCGGCTGCATCGACCGCAACCCCAAGCGCGCCCCACGGATCGAGGCTTCCAAGTACTACCGATTCACTCAGGGGACCGCAATCGCTTCAGGGGTGGGGGCCGGCGCCACCGGCGCTTCGCTCACCGGGGCCGGCACCACGGCAGGGGCCGGAGCGGCCTCGGCTGCCGCTTCGGGCAGGGACTCCACGTCGACCTTGCCCGTCTTCGCATCGTAGAGGAAACGCTTGCCGCGGGGAGGCACAGGCAGCTTGGCAAAATAGCGGCCCACGATCAACTCGTCGAGATTACGCGGGTATCGCCCTTCCATGACCTCGAACTGCTTCACCGCCTGGGTGAGCGTCGTCAAGCCGGTGACCTGCGCGGCGGTCTTCTCGGCGTTGGAGAGATTCTTGCCGTATTCGGCCAGCGGGCCCACAGCGGTCGACTTCGTCTCGGGCTCCGCCTTGGCCGGCGCCGGAGTTACCGCCTTTTGCATCGAGGCGCCGCCGGACGGTCGCCGTTTCTCGGGACAGCCCGTCAACACCAACGTCGTCGCCACCAAGCCCAGGATCCAGCAACTCGATTTCATGGCGGCCATCGTGCCGGCCCGCCGGCCCGGCGCAAGCCCGGGAAGGCCGCCGCAAGGATTGTCATGCGTTTCTAACCGACGATGATCCGCCCATGTCCCTCACGCAGCCCGCCCAACGCCTTCAGCGAGTCCTGCTCCTTGCCCGGCTCGACGCCCTCTCGCTGGGCCTCGTGGCCGCACCGGCGGCACTGGTCGCGTTGGCCACTGGCGACCGCATGGGCGCGGCCGTGGGCGCGGGCGTAACACTCTGCGGGGTGGCCGAATGGCAGGGGCGAGCCCGACTCCTGCGTCGGCAAATCTCGGGCATCGCCTGGCTGTGCTGCGCACAACTGCTCTGCTTGTTGCTGATTCTCACCTACGCGTGGAATCTCGCGCAATTGGTCGACCCCGCACACCTCCTTGCCCTATTGCCGGGTTTCACCCGCCAACAGTTGGCCGAGCTCTTCCCTGATCCGGATGCGCTCGCGGCGCTTATGCTGGGGATGCAACGCGCGGTGGCTGGAGCGCTCGCCTTGGTCTCACTGCTCTACCAAGGCGCGATGGCCTTCTACTATCTGCGTTCTGCGCCGCTGGCGCGCAACCTCTTCGCGGAGCCGCCGGTGCTGGCGCCCGGCCCACTTCCCCCTCACTGATGCGATCGCGTGCGAACGGCCTCTTCTCGGCACCGCCAATGTTCTTTCGGCCCATCCATTGGCCAACCAGCCACAACTCCTATTTCTACTACTGAAGGAGGTTTGACACCCCCATCCCGCACGTGCGCTCGTGGGCAAAGGATTCCTCGACCCCTGCTCCGCCCCCGCCGCCCCATTCTCCCCACTTGCCCATGACCCACCGATTTCTGAGCTACCTCACGGTACTCCTCACCCTCGCCGGTACCCCACGCATCATCGCCGACTACCCCATCGTCGCCCATCGCTACCTCGCCGACCCAGGGGCGCTGGTGCACGACGGCCGCGTCTATCTCTACTGCTCCAACGACGACGACAACCCGACGGCCGGCGACTATGCGATGAAGTCGATCGTCTGCGTCTCAAGCTGCGACCTCAAAAACTGGACTGACCATGGCGAGGTCCTGCGCGTGCCGCTCGCCGCCACTTGGGCCGCCCACTCCTGGGCCCCCGCCGCCATCGAGCGCAACGGGAAGTTCTTCCTATACTTCGGCAACGGTGGCAGCGGCATCGGGGTCGCCTCCAGCACCAGCCCCACCGGGCCCTTCGCCGACGCGAAGGGCTCCGTCCTCATCAATTCGGCCACACCGGGTGTCATGCCCGCCACCAACATGTGGATCTTCGACCCGGCGGTCTTCATCGACGACGACGGCCAAGCCTACCTCTACTTCGGCGGCAACGGGGAAAGCAATGTGCGGGTGATCCGGCTCGCCGCCGACATGGTCACCACCACCGGTGCAGCCATCACCCTGACGGCGCCCGCCTTCTTCGAGGCGTCATGGATGCACAAACGCAACGGGCTCTACTACTTCTCCTATTCGACCAATCCCAGCACGGGTCTGCGCATCGACTACATGACCAGCGCCAGCCCCACATCCGGTTTCACCTACGGGGGAATCGTCGCCGGCCAGCCCCCCAGCAACAATAACAACAACCACCACGCCGTCTTCCAACTCGCTGGCGCCTGGTACCACGCCTACCACAACCGCTCCGTCGCCACCCAGGCCGGCATCCCGACCGGCTACCGTCGCAACCTGGCGATCGAGCGCCTCACCTACGCCCAGGACGGCTCGATCCAACAAGTCGGCTACTCGACCGACGGCGTGGCGCAAACCGCGTTGTTAAACCCCTATGCGCGCGTCGAGGCGGAGACAATGGCCGCCCAGTCGGGCATCGAGACGGGGCCGTGCAGCGAGGGTGGAATGAACCTCACAGACCTCCAGTCCGGCGACTGGGTCAAAGTCCGCGGGGTCAACTTCGGCAGCGCTGGAGCCTACGGCTTCAACGCTCGCGTGGCGAGTGCGGCCGAGGGCGGAGCCATCGAACTGCGTCTCGACAGCCCTACAGGAACGCTCATCGGCACCTGCCCGCTGCCCGCCACCGGCAGTCCCCAAGCTTGGACGACCACTTCGTGTGCCGTGACCGGGGCGACGGGCGCGCACGACCTTTACCTGCGGTTCACCGGGACCAGCCCTTCGTTGGGAGGGGTCAACTGGTGGCAATTCACGACCACCGCCATGCCGGAGTTCACTCCAGTACCGCGCACCGACGCGAACTCGCGGCTCGCGCACGAGCAGTTGCTCGCCAAGGCGCGGCAGGGCGGGATCGATCTGTATTTCCTGGGCGATTCGATCACCCGGCGCTGGGGGGCGACCGACTACCCGGCGTTCCTGGCCAACTGGAACGAGAACTTCTTCGGGTGGAACGCCGCCGACTTCGGCTGGGGCGCCGACGGTATTCAAAACATCCTCTGGCGGGTTGAAAACGGCGAAATCGACGGGGTGAATCCCAAGGTGATCGTGCTCCTCGCCGGCACCAACAACGTCGGTCAGGCGCCCGCCTCGGAGGCGAAAATCGCCGACATCGTGCTCGGCATCCGCACCCTGCTCGACCGCTGCCGCCACAAGGCCCCCGGCGCGACGATCGTCCTGACGGCGATCTTCCCGCGCAACGACAGCATGGCGGTGATGCCCTCCATCAACCAGATCAACGCAGAGATCGCCAAGTTCGCCGACGGGCAGTCGATCCGTTTCCTCAACATCAACGACAAGCTCGCCGATACGAACGGCGTGCTCTTCCCCGGCATGACCGGCGACAATCTGCATCCCACATTGCAGGGCTATCAGGTCTGGGCCGACGCGCTGCAGCCGCTCCTGACCGAGTTGCTCGGGCCGCGCGCCGTGACCGACCATGCTCCGCCTCCGACCGGAGACCCGAGTGCGGCCCAGCCCGCCGGGCCCACCGCCACGCGCGTCCCTTTCGTACCAACACAGACGCTCACCACCACCCCCGCGGCCGCCTCGGCGGGCATGGTCATCGGCACCGTGCAAGTGATCGATGTCGATGGGGCCGTGGTCTCCGGATGGCAGATCACGGGAGCAACGGGCAACGCTCCCTTCACGCTCAACGCCACCACGGGCCAGCTCGCAATCGCCAGCGGCGCAGTCCTTGAGGAGCCCAGCTACGAGCTGGCGGTCACGGCGCGTAACAACTTTGGAACCAGCGCCGCCGGCCGCATCACCGTCGTGGTGTCCAACGAACCGCCCAGGCTCACTGGCTGCGGCTACGAAGTCATGGCCAACATCGTGCACCAAAACGGCAACGTCTACGATCAGATCCTGATCACTGGGCCCCTGCTGACCATCCGCGCCGACGCCGGACAAATCGTGCGCGCCTCCGGGACATTCCCTACGACGGCATCGCCGACATCGCGCGGGTCATCATCGCGAGCTCCACGCAGGGCTTCGGCGGTCTGCGCACGGGCAACGTCGAATACTGGGGGATCACCGGCGATACGGGGTTGAGCGCTCCGGGCGTCCGCTTCACCGGCCCGGTGAACCTCTACAACATCTCCGCCCACGAACAGGCGACACCGGTGCTCGTGACCGGCGGGATCAGTTCGCGCACGATTGGTGCCGAGCGAGTCGACGGGGGCGTGTTCGTAGCCGGTGGCGACATGGCACAGGCCAACAATCAGCCCATCCGGTTGGGCGAAGCCGCCACCCTCTTTTCCACAGCCGGCGAAGACTCCCACGGCAACGCGCTGCCAGCGCAGGTGAACCGGGGCGTGTTCGTGCGCAACGGGCAGGATGTCACCGCGGCAGTCGTGCGGATGGCCGGTGGCGTGCCCTGAACCGGGAGGCCGTGGGCTGGGCGGGCCCCGCGGCCTCACAAGGGCATCCCCGATACGGCGAGCTGCTGGCCAGCGACCTGTCCGGGCCAGCGCAACGCTCTGGCGCGCGGCGGAGTGGGTTCATCCTGGTGCGGTCTCCGCGTGCGCCAAGCCCTCGGCGTCGACGCCCATGCGCTCCCGCACGAAGGACCGCAGGTCCTCCGTGAGCGGCGCGCGGAAGGTGCGGCCGCCCTCGCCAGGCTCAAAACGCATCTCCAGCGCGTGCAGGGCGTGCCGGGGTAAGGTGAGCTGCTCCGCCAACCGCGGGGTGAAGCCGTCACGGATGAACTCGAGAAAGAGCAACTGGTCGGGTCCGTAGAGCTGGTCGCCCAGCAACGGATGCCCGAGCTCCGCAGCGTGCACGCGAATCTGGTGCTGGCGCCCGGTGCGCGGCCGCACCTGTGCCAGCGTATATCCGCCCCCCCAGGCCAGCGGGAGGAACTCCGTCATCGCCGCGCGGCCCTCCGGCCCGCGCAACACCGCTTGGCGGGCCACGATCGGGCTGGCGAGGTCGCGTCCCAGCGGGGCATCGATCACGGTGGCCTCGCGCAGTTCCCCGCACAGGACCGCGAGGTAGAGTTTGCTCACCCGCCGCCCCTCGACTGCCGTTTGCAGCCGACCTGCCATGATGGAATTCTTGGCGAAGACCATCACCCCGCTCGTCTCCCGGTCGAGCCGGTAGATCATGTGCACGCGCGGCAACGCCAGATGCTCGCGGCACGCCCCCACCAGCGAGGACCACGGCCCGTTCTTGGAGGGATGGCAGACGAGGTCTCCCGGCTTGTTGAGCACGATGACGTCGTTGTCCTCCTCGACGATCCAACGCGGGAATTCCGCCGGATCGACCAGGCGCGGACCGGGTTCAGGGAGGGCGGTCATTGCACACCCTCCGCGCGCGGTGTGAGCTGCTTGAGGCGATACCGGGCGAGGACCCGGCCGGAGAGCCAGGCCGCCCAGGCCCGCGGCAGAGTACCGCTGCACGTCGCCAGGACTTTATTGCGCCATCCCGGCACGACCAGTGGGCGCCCGTGGGCCAAACCGCGCAGGCTGGCCCGCACCACCGCCTCCACCGTCGCCAGCCCGGCCTCCTCTTTCTCGCCCAGGCTCAGACCGGCGCGGCGAAAAATCTCGGTCCGGGTCGGTCCCGGGCACAGCGCCTGCACGGGGATGCCGTGCGCCCGAAGCTCCTCATGCAACGCCAGGCTCCAGTTCAGCAGGAACGCCTTACCGGCGCCGTAGGTTGCCAGATACGGGGTGGGTTGGAAGGCGGAGACCGAGGCCACGTTGATCACCGCCCCGCCGCGCTCGCGCAATTCGGGCAGCAGGCGCGAGGTCAGATCGAGCGGAGCGGCCACATTGACCTGGAGCATGTCAAGCTGCGTAGGCCAGTTCCGCGGAAGAAAAATATCCGTAGGAACCAAATCCACTGTTGTTAATCAAAAGAGTTTTCGACCGATAATGATGCTGCCGAATGAATCCGATGGCCTCCCCCGCCGCCTTCTGGCGCAGCTCCGGTTTCCCCAAGTCGCACGGCACATGCAACAGCCGCGCGCGTACCTCTGGCGAGAGCCCCTCCGGGGCCCGGCGCGACAGGTTGCAAATGAACATCCGCGGATTAGCCTCGGCGATCTGCGAGATGAACGCTTTCCCTATACCGGAAGAACCCCCGGTCACCACGGTTACCGTGAAGGGCGCAAGGGCGTTTTCATAATCGAACACGGTCCCATTAATTGCGCCTCCCACACCCAAAAACAAGGAGCATAACGCACCATGAAATCAGATACCAATCCGCACGAAATCATCGTCTCGGGCATTCATGTCGAACTGACCCAGGCGTTGAAGGCCTACGTCGTGGACAAAATGCAGCGCTTGTTCACCCACGAAGGACAGATCGTACGGATTCGCGTGGAGATCGAATTTGACGACCGCAAGGCCAAGGAGGACCGCTTCACCGCCAAGGCCCATGTCCAGATCCACGGCCCCGACGCCAATATCTCGGTGACCTCCGACGACGCCTACAAGTCGATCGATCTGCTCGTCGACAAGCTCGACCGCAAGATCCTCAGCCGGGCCAGCATCCACAAGGAGAAGCGCAACCACCCCCACGAAGTCGAACTTGAGACGACCTTGCCCAAGGTCGGCTAACTATCCAACTTTCACCCACAGCCGCACCCCCAACGGGGTGCGGTTTTTTTGCGCGCCTCCGCCCCGCATGGCCGGGCTCGGCCCGGCCCTCCGCAGTCATAAGCCGAAGACACCACCACCGCCCCTCGGCAGTACGGGCGCTTTATTCGCCCTCGCCTGAGGTGTTCCGGATGGATTGGCGGGCCCCGTCCGTGGCACTTTCCAGCATGGCGGAGGTTTCCCCTCCAGCCCACCACTCGCGCACATTCAATCGCAACCCGGGACTTCGCTTGGACATTAAGCAGATCAAGATGGTGATCGACCTCATGAAACGCTCTGACCTCACCGACTTCGAGGTCGAGGAGGAGGGTTTCAAACTGCGCATCCGCCGCAATTCCGGCCAGCCCACCGTGTTGGCCCAGCCGTTGCCCCCGTCGGTCGCAACTCCGCAGCTCGCAGCTCCCGCCAGCGCCCCTGCCGCCGTGGCACCACTGCCCGCCGGCGAGGAACCGGGCATCATCTTCATCAAGTCCCCCATGGTCGGCACGTTCTATCGGACCGCCTCGCCGGAAAGTGCGCCCTTCGCCGACGTCGGTTCCCTCGTCACGGAAACCAGCGTCGTCTGTATCATCGAGGCCATGAAGATCATGAACGAAATCCAGGCCGAGGTGAAAGGGGCCGTCGTCGAGGTCCTCGTCGAGAGCGGACAACCGGTCGAATACGGTCAGCGTCTCTTCAAGGTGAAGCAGAGTTGACCCCCCCGCGCCGACCGCCCTCCGACTCAACCCATCGGCTACGGCCGGCCCGCCGCCCAACGGCCACCCCGTCCACGCTCTCCCTCTCCTCCTCCGCGACTCCATGATTCAAAAGATCCTCATCGCCAACCGTGGCGAAATCGCCCTGCGCATTGTGCGCGCCTGCCGGGAACTGGGGATCAAAACCCTCGCGGTCTATTCCGAGGCCGACGTGCAGTCGCTGCACGTGCAACTCGCCGACGAGGCCATCTGTATCGGCGGCCCGCGCAGCAGCGAGAGCTACCTGCGCGCCGACCGCATCATCAGCGCCGCCGAAATCGCCGATGTCGACGCCATCCACCCCGGCTACGGTTTCCTCTCCGAGAACGCCGACTTTGCCCAGCAATGCGAGACCTGCGGGATCAAGTTCATCGGTCCGCGCTCCCAGAGTATTCGGATGATGGGCGACAAGGCCGTCGCCAAGGACACTGTCCGCGCCGCCGGCGTACCGATCGTGCCTGGCTCGGACGGCCCCGTGGCCACCGAGGCAGAGGCCCTCAAGGTCGCCCGGCGCATCGGCTTCCCGGTGATTATCAAGGCGGTCGCCGGCGGCGGTGGGCGCGGCATGCGCATCGCGCACACCGACATCTCCTTCGCCAAGGAATTCCACGTGGCCAGTGCCGAGGCCGAGAAGGCCTTCGGCAACGGTGCCGTCTACATCGAGCGCTACATCCAGAATCCTCGCCACATCGAATTCCAGATCCTCGCCGACGAACACGGCAAGGTGCTCCATCTCGGGGAACGCGACTGCTCCATCCAACGCCGCCACCAGAAGCTCATCGAGGAGTCGCCCTCCCCCTTCCTCACCCCCGACCTGCGCGAGCGCATGGGCCGCGCCGCCGTCGCCGCCGCCGAGGCCGCCGGCTACGCGAACGCGGGCACGATCGAGTTCCTCGTCGACGCCAAGGGAGAATACTACTTCATCGAGATGAACACGCGCATCCAGGTCGAGCACCCAGTGACCGAGGAGGTCACCGGCATCGATCTGGTCAAGCAGCAGATCCTCATCGCCTCCGGCGAGCACCTCGCCTTCGACCAGAAGGACGTCACCTTCACCAAGCACGCCATCGAGTGCCGCATCAACGCCGAGGATCCGTCACGCAATTTCGCGCCCTCCCCCGGCACCATCGGGCTCTACTACGCCCCGGGCGGCCACGGCGTGCGCGTCGACTCTCACGTCTACGGCGGCTACACCATCCCGCCCTACTACGACTCGATGATCGCCAAGCTCATCGTCTACGGCTCCTCGCGGCAAATTGCACTCCAACGCGCCTATCGCGCCCTTAGCGAATACATCGTACGCGGCGTCAAGACGACCATCCCGCTGCACAAGGCGATCATCAGCGACCCGGTGTTTTGTTCCGGCAAAGCCACCACGGGCTACATGGAGGAGTTCTTCACCCGTATGCCCCCCGAGCTTTTCGTGGGTACCGCCGGCGAAACGCAGTAGCACCGCCCGAACGCGGGGTATCCGACGGCGCGCGCAGGCTTGGCGTCTCGCCCACTGCCTGTCCCTCGCGCCCCCCCTTTCCCGGGCCCCGGCCCCGCCCCTCCAGTCCTGTATCGGCACCACAAGCTGCCTTCCTGGCTCGCGGCACGCCAACAAGGCGAGGATTGCCAAGCCACCCCGAATCGCTTCCGTCCTCCCTGTGCGGCTCGCTCTCATTGCCCCCTCGATGTCCCGTTCCTTCGACGGGGTTGCGGATCACTCCCCGAAGCTGGCCGCCGGATTGAAGTCGCTGGGCCACGACGTCCTCCTTCTCGAATCAATGACTTTCACGCCGGCTCCCAGGAGACCGACGCCCTCGCCGACGGCATCCCCGTCCTCAATCTCTCCGGCCATCGCCCCTGGTCGGAGCGCGAGCCCACCTTCGTCCATCGTCTGGACGAGTTCCGCCCCGAAGGACTGAGCGTGCAGTACTTCTGGCGCGGCTATTGGCCAGGCCGCAACCACACCCGCATCACCGCCTTCCTGCACCGGGCCGGCCGCGGAATCCGCCGCCATCTCATGTACCATGAGACATGGGATGACCTCGGCGCCAGATACGCGCACCTGCATCGCCTTCGCCAATGCGCAGTCGCCCTCATCATCGCCCGCTTCCACCATCGACTGCGCCCTCACGCCACCGCGACCAACACCTGGCGCTACGTTCGACAGCTGCGCTGGATCGGGGTGCGGGCCGCCTACGCCCCCATCCCATCGAGTTTCGCGGTCGCCCCCCGCGAAAGTACCGCCGACGCGGCCGTCTGGCGGCAGATCCAAGCCGCCGGTCTCGGGGAAGTCGCCCGGGACCAGGCGTGGGTGGCGGTCCTGTTCGGCCGGGTGCAGCCGGATTGGCCGGCACAGGACGCGCTCCTGTGGCTGCGCCGGGCTTGGCAGGCAAGCGGGCGCCCCCACGGCGTCATTGTCTCCCTCGGACTCGCCGCCTATGGCGACCGGGGATGGGCCCAGGTGGTCGAAGCCGCCGGACCGGGCCGGTTGGCGCACGGCCAAACTCGGCCTGCAATCCGAGGAATTGGTCTCGCGGGTACTGGCGCTGGCCGATCTAGGCGTGGCGACCACCGATGCCCGCCTGCTGGACAAAAGCAGCAGTTTCGCGGCCATGACCGCCCACGGCGCTGGTTCGTCGTTACCGTGCGGGGCGGCCCACCAACGTGCAGGAAGGAACCGTGGTGACACCGGGCGACGACTTCGCCGCGGTACTGGCCGCCGCGCCCCGCCGCCCGCCCGCGGCGGATCGCTGGCCGGCATTGTGCGAAAGCTACGTTCGCGCCCTCACTGGCTGACCTCAGCAGCCGCCGGCGTATTCCTCGAGTACCGCCGGATCGGCCTCCACCTCGCGCGTCCCGACCAGCGCCGCTGCACCCGGCCCGCTGCCCAGCACCCGCCGCACCGCCCAGACCGCGTGCACCCGCACCACCGGCGACTCGTGCCGGGCGAGGTGCACCAGTTCCGTCACCGCCAACGCCTGTTCCCCGGGCAGCGCCAGAGTCGGGGAGGTCTCCGCCGCCCCGTTCAGCGCCCACACATTGCCCGCGGCGATGCAGGCGTTGCGCAGCAACCCGGCGAGCTTCGTGCGTTTCACCCCCGTGCCGCGGAAGATCTCGCGAAAACGCTCGGGGGTGAGCTGCAGCAGCTCCACCAGCCGCAGCGTCCCCAAATCATGGCGGCGCGCCAGCAGTTCGCTGCGCCCCTCCTGCGCGAACCGGTTCCACGGGCAGACTGCGAGGCATTCGTCGCAGCCGAACACCCGGGACCCGAAGCGGGCACGCAACTCCCGAGGCACCAGCCCGCGGTTCTCGATCGTGTGATAGCTGATGCAACGCCGGGCATCCACCATCCCGGGCCGGGGAAAGGCCGCTGTCGGGCAGGCATCGAGACAACGGGTGCACTTGCCACACAGTTGCCCGGTCCCGCTGTCCGCCACCCTGTTGCTCCCGCCACCGCTTTCATCCGGCGGAACTGCCGGCGCACGAGGATCGCGGCCAGCAGCAGCCAATTGCTATGGTTGCGGGAGTTCAGGTTAAGCCGTTTTTCCCCGAAGCCGAGGCCTGCCGCCGTTGCCCAGTCGTGCTCCATCACCGGGCCCGCGTCGACATAGTACCGGTAGTCGCCTCCGGATCCCGTGCCAGCTCCTCCAGCAACCGCCCTGCCGCGACCAGACCTGGCCGGATCGTATCACGGTAGTCGGCACGGCCAAGGCGTACCGGGCAAAGGCGCCGGTCTGATGCCTTCCGGGCCAGTAGTTCACGCCCAGCAGATTGCCGCTTGCGCGCCGGCCAGCACCAGGTGCGGATCGAGGCGCTTGTCGGCGCTGCGCGCCAGCCAATCCATGTCGGCATGATGGCCGGCTGCCAGCCACGCCCTTAGGCCCGGGTCGGGAAACGGCACCAGCGCGGCGAACCGCACCGCATCAAAACCAAGTCCGTTCAGCCGGGCCCGCAATTGCTCGCGGCGTTCGGTTTCCGCGGGGCTCACGGAGACGGGACCGCCATGCGCCGTGCCGTACCCGCGTTGACATACCCGCAGCACATGGCTGACGATCTCCGGGATCAGGCGTCCTTCGGTGAGGATCATCGTGCCGGCCCGCCGGTAGATCGGTTCGCGCTGGGCATACAGGGTACGGATGCGCT
>JADJTK010000008.1 GCA_016711225.1 Opitutaceae bacterium | reverse complement strand
CTCACCTCCGTAATCATTCTTGGCTGTTTCAGTGCCAGTGGTGGTGGCCGATCATCTCGCGCACGCCCAGTTGCAGCGGCCCCATGGCGGCCCCGCGAAACCCGTTTTGCCGGCCCGGGCCGCGAGCCCACACGCGGGGCTGTCTTCCCTGGAGTTCGATGCGGTACGCCCGCTGGCGCCGCATTTCCGCCCCAACCTCTTCCCGTCCGGGGCCACGGCCAGCCGCCCATGATCCTGGTGCACGACGCGGTTCTCGGGTTGGCGGGGAAGGTGTACGCCAAGGTCTGCGCCTGTTCCCTCGGATACATACCGACGGAGGCCTCGGACCGCGCCCCGGCAGCCCTGCCAGCTTCGCGCCTGGGGCATGGGCCTGTGTGAAGACCACGGATGCGCCCTGTCCCCGATCCTTATTCCATAATCCCTTCTACCATGAACCGAATCCTCTCACTCGTCCTCCTCATTGGAGGCATCGTCCTGCTCGTCTACGGTCTGAATGCCTCGGAGTCCCTGGGCTCCGACCTCTCGCGCTTCTTCACCGGTTCCCCCACCGACCGCACCATCTGGCTGCTGATCGGCGGCCTGGCCGCCACCATCATCGGCGCGGGCGGGCTGGTGCGCGGCCCGAGAAGCTCTTGAGCGCCGTTTGGCCGCCTTCGCGCCGCCTGCTCCTGCCGGTCTCCGGTTGGCCGCCGCGGCCCGGAGGCGCGGGCGCGGCCGACAACATGATCCCCTCTCACCTGCTCCTATCCAACAACTGCTCCTACCATGAAGATTAACGAAAAATCCACCACGCCCAGTGAACTGCTCAATGACCTGCAGGCGCTCGTCGGCGAAGCCGAGGCCATGATCACCGATTCGGTGTCCGAACACTCGGCCGACGCGATCGAATCCCTGCAGACGCGCTTCCACGCGGCGCAGGCCCGTTTCGCCGAGGCCTACGCCGGGGCGCGCAAGAAGGTGGTGGCCGGCGCCAAGTGCACCGATACCGCCATCCGGGAGAACCCGTACCAGGCGTTGGCGATTGCCGGCGGCATCGGTCTGCTGCTCGGCGTCCTGCTCGGTCGCCGCAGCAAGTAACGCTGCCCACCATGGAGACTGCCAACTCCCGTCCTCCGAGTGTCCTCGGTTCGCTCCGGTCGCTCGGCGACGGGTTGCTGGCCAGTGTCCAGGCTCGGGTCGAGCTGATCGCGATCGAGCTCCAGGAGGAGAAACTGCGCCTCATCCAGACTTTCATCTGGATCAGTGCGGCGGTCTTTTCCGGCCTGCTGGCGATCGTGTTCGCCAGCCTCACGCTGGTGTATGTTTTCTGGGACAGTGCCCGCCTGGCCGTGCTTGGCGGGCTGGCCCTTTTTTATGCGGCAACGGCGGTGGTGGTCGTGGTGGCGTTCCGGCGCTACCTCGCGCGCCAGCCCAGTCCGTTCGCCGCCACGCTCGAGGAGATCGGAGAGGACCGCGCATGTATCCGCAACCGGAACTGAAGCGGGGGGGGGCGCACAAGGCGGCGGTGCGTCGCCGCATCGCGCGCCAGCGCGCCGAGTGCGTGGTGGCCCTGACGCAGGCGGCTCGGCCGCTCGTGTTGGTCGACCGGATGGCGACCCTGTGGCGCCAACTGGCCCCGTACGCCGGGCTGGCCGCAGTCGCCTTCAGTTTCCGGCGGAAGCGCGGCGCCTCCCGGCACCCGGGATGGGTGGGGTCGCTGTTGCGTTGGGGGCCGATCCTTTCCGGCGTCTTGCGCTTGTTTCGTTCCAAGGGGAACCCCCGGTAAGAGTGGCGGTCCTGCCTTCATGGCGAGAGTGATTCGATCCGTGCGGCGGATGGGTCGGCCTCGTCCCTGCGCCTGGAGCGCGAAACCACGATAGCCAACCATATCATGAATAACCAACGTCACCTGCTCTGGGACGACTTTACCACCGAACAAGCCGAGGAACTGCTGGCCCGGGCCGCCGCCGGGGAGGCGATCTTCTGCGAACACCTCGCCTTGCTGCAGGCCGCCTGAGCCCGCCACCGGCCCGACGTGGCCGGTGGGGGCGGGGGCCTCTCCGAATGGCGACCGGTGCCGCGTTGGCCGCCGCGGGATCCGGTGCCCGATGTGTCCGGTGAGAGTGGACGTGGCTTGGCCTAGGGCCGCGAGCGATGGCCAGTTTCCTGGCGTCCGGCGCCAAGTGGCCGCGGCCGGATGGGATCAAGGATCCGGCCCGACGGCAGAGCCCCGAAAGGGCCCAGTCACGCGTGGGAACGGGCCCGGCCTGAATAGCGACCAGGCCCGAAGGAGGCGGGCAGAAGAAGGTGGCCCTGGGAGATGAGGGAGGCGCAGAGACGGCGCCGGGAGGAACGCCGCGCCACCGCGGATGGGTCGCAAGGCCCGCCGGGTGAGCCGAGGCTCGTTGTCCTTACTCCCCTTGGATCTTCTCGCCGACCTTTTCGACGTCGCGACCGAAGCCTTTGGTGGTCTGGCAACCGGCGCCCACCAGGGCGAAGAAGCTCGAAACCAGGATGAGAAGGGTGAGACGTTTCAGTGAGTTGTTCATAGGTCTGTCCTGACTTTACGATGGAGGAGGCGGGGATGGTATGGGGTGTAACCCGACCGCAACGGGGGGCTGCGGCCGGATACGAGGAGGGCGGTCAGCTTCGGCGGCCGCGAAGCAGGGAGGCGATGAAGAGGATCAGGAAGACGATGAAGAAGACCTTCGCGATCAGCGCGGCGGTGCCGGCGATCCCGCCGAAACCGAGGGCGCCGGCGATGATGGCGATGACGAGGAAGAGGACGGTGTAGCTGAGCATGGGGGCAAGGGATGGAGGAGGGGGTGAATACGAAGGGGCTGTCGCAAAAGGGAGTGGCGGGGCGGTTGCGCCGCTTGGGCCAAGGGCAAAGCCGGAGCCTTGGGGCTCCGGCTTTGTTGAGGGCGCCGGGTTTTCGGCGGTTAATGGCGGTGGCCAGCGAGAAGCGGGCCGCCGCAGTAGGGGGCGGAGAGCGGGGCGGGGCCTCAGCTCTTCACGGTCATGTCGTTGGTCACCGACTTCACGCCGCGCACGTTGGTGGCGAGTTTGCCGACGAGGGACTTCTCCGCGTCGTTGGCGGCGATCCCGGTGATCACGACCACGCCATTGTTGGTGGTGATTCCGGTCTTGAGCGCGCTGGTGGAACGGTGGGTGAGCAGCGCGTATTTGATGTGCGAGGTGATCGAGGCGTCGTCCATGGATTCGGCCACCGTCTGGGTTTCACCCAACGGAGCGAGGATCAGGATCTCGTTTCTCACGGATTTCACGCCTTCGGTGTCGGTGGCGTAGACCCCGACGAGGTCCTTCTCGGCGAGGGTGGTGGCGGTGCCGGTGAGCATGACGACGCCGTCCTTCACATAGACCTTGGTATCACGGTTGCTGACGTTGGCGCGCACGAGCAGTTGGTAGCGGATCTTCCAGGCGATCAACGCATCGGAGTGCTCCTTCAAGGCCGGGTCGAGGGTGATCTGGTTGTCGACGGCCGCGACGCCCGGGAGGTTGTTCACGGTATCCTCGGCGATGGCTTTCGAATCCTTGTCGGCGACCATGCCGGTGAGGGTGACGATGCCGTCGTTGACGCTGACCGAGACCTTGTCTTCGAGGAGCGTGCGGTAGTTGTAGGAGGACTTGGCGGCGTCCTCGATCCTGCGGTCGGTCTCGGCGGTGGCGAACAAGGCGACCGAGGAGGCCGCGAACAGGGAGGTGGCGATGAGGTGATGGATTTTCATGGTGTTCGAGGAGTGAGCGGGGAGGGACGGCAAGTGTGGTGGGCCGTCGGTTGGTGTGATGGGGTGGAGCGGATTTCGGTGTAAACGAAGGTATGTGACAAAGACGGCATGGGCCGAGGCGCCACCCTACTGCAGTTGCACCGCCCGCCCAATGGGGTCTAACCCGACTGTGCTGCGGTGCCGCCCGGTGGGTGCGGCAATTTCGCTGAAGGGCGAGGCTCCGCCCGAGTCGGTTGTGGGCCGGATACGGCTCGCCGGGAGGCTTGCCCTCCAGCTGGGAACGCGGCTCGGAAGCTCGCCCGGCAACCGGGCCGCGCGCTGGGCTGGCGTCCCCTGCCGCGCCGGGGTCGTCAGGCCTTGATGGTCTTGCGGTACTGGGCCGGTGAACAGCCCATCACCCGGCGAAAGCAGCGGCTGAAATAGTAGGGATCCTCGAAGCCGACCTCGGCGGCGATCGGGCCGATGCGGGTGGCGGTCGTGTCGAGAAGGCGGCAGGCGTGGCGGATGCGCTGGCGGATCAGGAAGTCGATCGGTGCGTAGCCGGTCTGGAGGCGGAACAGCAGGGAGAAGTGCGGCACCGACAACCCGGCCGCGGTGGCCAGCTCGGCCAGCCGGTAGCTGCGGGCCGGCGTGCTCGAAAGTTGGGTGCGGATCAGGGCGGTGCGCTCCGCGGCCGAGCGGTTGGCCCCGCAGCGTTGCGTGAGGGTGAGGGCGGCGCACAGCGTTGTGCGCAGGGCGGCGCTGGCGGCCAGCAATTGCGGGATCGCGTAGCCGTGCTCCAGCGCGTCGTAGACGGTGTCGAACTTCAGCTCGGGCAGCCGGGCCGGATCGATCCGGATCGTGCCCAACGGCCGCTTGGCCGCCCAGCCGAGCTGTTCTTGCCAAGCCGCCACCTCCTCGCCGCGGAAATGGGCCCAGACGATGGTCCAGGGGGTGTGTGCCCCCGCCCCGTAGGAGTGGGGCTGGCCGGCGGAGAGCCATACCAGGTCGCCAGCCGCGACCGGCTGGGCCCGGCCGGCCCCGCGGACCCAGCCTTCGCCGTGCAGGCAGGCGACCAGCAGGTGGGTGACCGATCCCTGGGGACGCTCCACCCGGTGCCCGGCCGCGCGGGGAAAATAGCCCGCATCGGTGACGAGCAGCCCCCGGAGTAAGGGATGGCTGAGCACGGCCTGCCGTACCGGGTCGGGCAGGGCGGTCATGTGCTGGCCGGCGAAACCCTCCCGGCGAACGCGGCTGGTGCTCATCGTGTGGTGGTGGATCGAGGGGATCGGGGCGGGCGAAGGGGAACGCGGGCCTGGTGGGCGGCGGGCCGACGCAGGCTCGCTCGGTGCAGGGCGGTTGATGCCAGCCGTTGATAAGATCGTCCAGGGATTTAAGCAGCCGCTCCATGGTCTTTGCGGAGCCGCCGGCGTATGATCGTCTCGAAACAGTCAACGGTGCGCAGGCCCTCCCCGCGCCATCGAGGGGGTCCGTCCCGCCCGGAGGGGGGGCTCTCCCGATCCCGCCGGAATCCTCGGCCGGCCCAAGCAACTACGCCGCCGGGGTGTTCCGCTCTGGCTCAACCCTCCCTTCTCGTAATGTCCAACAACCCCGTCCAAGTCCGGCGCGAGCCGGTCGTCCTGCCCACCTACGAGCCGCTCCCGCCCGACAAGAACCCGATGTTCTTGGAGCGGCGCGTCTATCAGGGCAGCAGTGGCCGAGTCTACCCGCTGCCGTTCTACAATCGCATCGCCGAGACGCGGACCGAGCGCGCCTGGGATGGCGTGTTCCTGGAGAACGACTTCATCCGCGTGCTGATCCTGCCGGAGCTGGGCGGGCGCATCCACCTCGGCCAGGACAAAGCCAACGGATACGACTTCTTCTATCGCCAGAGCGCGATCAAGCCGGCGCTGGTCGGCCTGGCCGGCCCGTGGGTGTCGGGTGGCGTCGAGTTCAACTGGCCCCAACATCACCGACCGGCGACGTTCATGCCGGTGGCCACGCATATCGAGGAGCATGCCGACGGGAGCATGACCGTGTGGCTCAGCGACCACGATCCGCTGGAGCGCATGAAGGGCATGCACGGCATCTGCCTGCACCCCGACTCGGCCTGCATCGAGCTGAAGATGCGCGCCTACAACCGCACGCCCCATGGGCAGACCTTCTTGTGGTGGGCCAACGTCGCCACCCGCGTGCACGAGGGCTACCAGTCGTTCTTCCCACCCGACGTCACCAGTGTGGCCGACCACGCCAAGCGCGCCACGAGCCGTTTCCCGCTGTGCGAGGGGCGCTACTACGGGGTCGACTACGCCGCGCGCGGGCGCCACGGGGTGCCGGCCGGCGAGGTGCCCACCGCTTATGTGCCGCCGCATTGCCTGCCGGCGGCCCGGCGCCACCCGGCGATCCCGCTCTACGCGCCCAACGACCTCTCCTGGTATGCCAACATCCCGGTGCCCACCTCGTACATGTGCCTCGGTTCGCGGGAGGATTTCTCGGGGGGCTACGATTTTCTGGCGCAGGCGGGGCTGGTGCAGGTGTGCAATCACCACATCGCGCCCGGCAAGAAGCAGTGGACCTGGGGCAATCACGCCTTTGGCTACGCCTGGGATAGGCTTCTCTCCGATGGTGACGGCCCCTACGTCGAGCTCATGCTCGGGGTCTACACCGACAACCAGCCGGATTTCTCCTTCCTCCAGCCCGGGGAGACCAAGAGCTGGAGCGTCTTCTGGTACCCGATTCAGAAGATCGGGCCGGCCCAGAGCGCCAACACCCGCGCCGCAGTCTCGCTGCAGGTCGCCGGCCGGCGCGCCCGTGTCGGCGTAGCGGTGACGGCGGTGCGGCCCGGCCTGCAGGTGCGGCTCGCCCACCGCGGCCGCGTGATCAAGGAATGGAAGCACAGCGCGGCCCCGGCCGCGCCGTTGGTGGCCGAGTGCGACCTGCCTCGGGGCGCCAGGGCCACCGACCTGCTCCTCACCGTGCACGCCCCCGACGCGGGCGAACTCATCCGCTACCAGCCGCGCGCCCCCGAGGAATCCCCGTTGCCGGCGCCGGCCACCGAGCCGCCGCCGCCCGCCGCGGTGGCCTCGGCCGACGAGCTCCACGGCATCGGCCTGCACCTGTCGCAGTATCGCCACGCCACCCGGAGTCCCGTGCTCTACTGGCAGGAGGCGCTGCGCCGCGATCCGGGCGACGCCCGCTGCAACAATGCCCTCGGGCTTTGGCATCTGCGCCGCGGCGAGTTCACCCGGGCGGAGGGCTGTTTTCGGGCCGCGATTGCGCGATTGGTCTCCCGGAATCCGAATCCCTACGACGGGGAGCCCTTTTACAACCTCGGGCTGGTGCTCCGGTATCTCGGTCGCGACGAAGAGGCCTACGCCGCGCTCTACAAGGCCACCTGGAACCAGGCTTGGCAGGCTCCCGGCTATCACGCCCTCGCCGAGATCGACTGCACCCGCGGCGATTGGGCGACGGCGCTCGACCACGTGGAGCGCTCGCTCCGGCTCAATACCGACAATCTTCGCGCCCGTAACCTGCGCGGGCTGATTCTGCGTCAGCTCGGCCGGCAGCAGGAGGCCGACGCCCAGCTGGCCGCGACTCTGGCCCTCGACCCGCTGGACTGGTGGGCGCGTCACCTGCATGGCGACGCCCTGGCTTGCGACACGCAGGTCCGCCTCGACCTTGCGATCGACTACGCGCGCGCCGGGTTTGTGGCTGCGGCGATCGAGCTTCTGCAACAGGCATGCCCCGAGCCCGGTTCGGGCACGGCTCCGCTGGTCGGCTACCATTTGGCTCGCCTCCATGAGCGCGCGGGCAACCGGACCGCCGCCCAGAAGGCCGGTCGCGCCGCCGCGGCCACCGCCCCGGACTACTGTTTCCCGGCGCGGCTGGAGGACCAGCTCGCCCTCGAGGCGGCGCTGGCGCGTAATCCCCGCGACAGCCGGGCCGCGTATTACCTCGGCAATCTCTTCTACGATCGCCGCCGCTACGACGAGGCGATCGCGCTGTGGGAGACGAGCGCCCGGCGTGCACCGGGCTACTCGGTGGTGTGGCGCAATCTCGGTATCGCGTACTTCAATGTCGAGCGGGCACCGGCCAAGGCGCGCGCCGCCTACGCCCGGGCCCGCCGCGCCAACCCCACCGACGCACGGCTGCTTTACGAGCAGGATCAGCTCTGGAAACGTCTCGGTGAGGCGCCCGCCGTGCGTTTGCGTGAGTTCGAACGCCATCCCGAGCTCGTCGCCCAACGTGACGACGCCTCGATTGAAATGTGCGCCCTTTTCAACCAAACCCGCCAGCCGGAGCGGGCCCTCGCGTTGCTTGGGGCCCGGCGCTTCCAGCCCTGGGAGGGCGGGGAAGGGCAAGTACTCGGCCAGTATGTACGCGCCCGGCTCGCGCTGGGCCGTTGCGCGCTCGCCGCCGGAGATTCCTCCGGCGCGAGGTCCCAATTCGAGGCCGCGCTCACGCCGCCCGAGAACCTCGGGGAGGTGCGCCATCCCTTGGCCAATCAGAGCGACATTCACTACTGGCTCGGGGTCGCCCACGCCGCGTGCGGCGAGCGCGGCGAGGCCCGCCGTTGGTGGCAACGGGCGGCGGCCTTCCGTGGGGATTTTCAGGACATGAGTGTGCGTGCCTATTCCGACATGACCCATTTTTCGGCGCTGGCCCTCAGGAAAGTCGGTCGTAGCGCCGCTGCCGAGAAGCTCCTGGGCGAGCTGCTTGCCCACGCCCGGGTGCTCGCCCGCACTCCTGCCTTGGTCGACTACTTCGCCACCTCGCTGCCGACGCTCCTGCTCTTTGACGACGACCTGCAGTATCGCCAGACCACTGCGGCGTTGTTCCTGCAGGCGCAAGCCGAGCTCGGGTTGGGCAGGATCGCGGTGGCGCGTCGGCATCTTGGTGAGGTGCTGCGGCGCGACCCCAGTCATGCCGCCGCCGACCTCTTGAGCGAGCTGGCGAGCCCGGCGTAGGTGGTGATGGTCCTCCCGCCCGCTGCAGCATGGATGGAGGCGGCTGGTGACTGGATTTGCTGGCGAGTCCGGCTGCGTGAGGTGTTACGGTAGGTCTCGAATGCAGGAGTGGGGGCTGGATGGGGCGTCGCAGTATTTCGAGAACGGGCGGAATGTCCGGTTCCTGGGGAGCCGGTTGGAATCGGTCGACCGCAACGGCGGGTGAAGATGGTGGTGGGCGGGAATGCCGCACGTAGCGGTGCCAGGCGTGGGGCGCAAAACCGTGTCGCGATCGCGCCAGAGAAGTGTGCTCGGGCGGAGTGTCGCACGCAGGGGCGCCGGGCGTGGGGCGCAAAACGGTGTCGCGATCGCGACAAAGAAGTGCGCTCGGGTGGGAATACCGCACGCAGGGGCGCCAGGCGTGGGGTGCAAAACCGTGTCGCGATCGCGACAAAGAAGTGCGCTCGGGCGGCGGGGTCGCACGCAGGGGCGCCAGGCGTGGGGTGCAAAACGGTGTCGCGATCGCGACAGAGAAGTGCGCTCGGGCTTTCTGGCGGCGAGAGCGGATTCCAGCAGGGCGCATAGGAGAGGCGCCGGCCGCGACGGCGTGCAGGGATCCGCGCGTCTCGCGGCTGCGCCAGTGGATTGTTGGGGAACTCCGCTGGGGCGGTACTATCCTGCAGCAGGCTGCCGGTGGCGGATGCCTGCTGCGCCGCAATTCCCCGCGGGAACAGCAAGGATGGGTAACAGGGGCCGGCTAGAACCCCCTCCATTCGCCTGCCTCGTCTGGTCAACGCCCACCCCGAACCCGCCAAACAGAGTTCGACAAGGGCCCCTTGGGCCGACGTCATCCCCGGCTTTTTCCGGGCGAGCGTAACCGGCGCGGAGTCTGCTCTCCGCGACGGCGGCACCCGCCACTTCCGCCTCATGAACAACACGCAGTCCACCTTCCTCGAAGAATCTTTCCGCTGGTACGGGCCCACCGATCCAGTGCCGCTGGCCTATATCCGGCAAGCCGGTGCCACGGCGCTGTTCACCTCGTTGCACCAGATCCCCTACGGCGAGCTTTGGCCGCGCGAGGCGATCCGCGAGCGCAAGGCTGCGGTCGAAGCGGCCGGGCTGAAATGGACGGCGGTGGAATCCGTTCCCGTACATGAGGATATCAAGACCGGGCGGGGCGATCTGAAGACCCTTTTCCGCAACTACCGCGAAACGCTGGGCCATCTCGCCGCCGAGGGCATCTCCACGGTGGTGTACAATTTTATGCCGGTGCTGGATTGGATCCGCACCGACCTGCGCTATGTCCTGCCCGACGGCTCCGAATGCCTGCGTTTCGATCCGTCGCAGTTTGCGGCTTTCGAGCTCTTTGCGCTGCAGCGACCGGGAGCCGAGGCCGACTACACTGCCGAGCAACTCGAGCGTGGCGCACGCTGGTGGCGTGGGCTGGACGAGGATGCGCGGGCGGCGTTCGTGCAGAACGTGATCGACGTCTTCCCGGGGTGCAAAATGGGCCTCACCCTCGAGGGCATGCGTGCGATGCTGGCGCGCTACTCGCATCTGAACAACGACGGGCTCGTGCACAACCTCGCCCGTTTCCACGAAGCGGTGATCCCCACCGCGGAGGCCGTGGGCGTGCGACTCGCGATTCACCCCGACGACCCGCCGTTCTCGGTGCTCGGCCTGCCGCGCATCGTCTCCACCGCCGCCGACGTGCAGGCGCTGCTCCAGCGAGTGGACAGCCCGGCCAACGGCCTGTGTTTCTGCACGGGCTCGTTCAGCGCGCGGCCGGCCAATGATCTGGTGGCGATGGTGAAACAATTCGCCCCCCGCATCCACGCCGTGCATCTGCGCAGCACGCAACGTCTGCCGGACGGTTCGTTCTACGAGGCCGACCACCTGGCGGGCTCGGTCGACATGGCCGCAGTGGTACGCGCCCTGCTTGACGAGCAGGACCGTCGCCGCGCCGAGGGCCGGGCGGATTGGCGGCTGCCGTTCCGCCCCGACCACGGCCACACCATGATGGACGATCTGGCCAAGCCCGCGCCGGCCAATCCCGGGTATTCGTGTATTGGACGTGCCCGCGGGCTGGCCGAGCTGCGCGGGCTCATGCACGGCTTGCGGCACGCCGAACGGGCGGGGCGGCCGGCCCTGCCCCCTGCGCAAGCGCATCCGCACTCCACGCATATGCGTCCCGAGAAGCAACTGCACCACACGCGGCCGCTGCCCAGCGTGGCAGGGCGGGTCGAGCGCGCCGCCCTGTAGGTGTAGGCCACCGCGGGGAGACGGCCGGTCCGTCTGGCGAGGGCGAAACTGCGCGAGCCGAGAGCGTAGTGGGCCGGAATTTCCACCACAGAGGACACGGAAGGCACAGAGGTTCGGAAGGGGGGAGCCGCAAGGAATGCAGAGAATCGGAAATACCGTCGTCACCGAGGGCACGGAGGGGGAGGAGAGCACAGAGGGGGAGGTCGGAGCGAGGACTTCCCTTGTCACTTGCGCCATGTTCCTTGGTCTCTTTTCTTCGCCTTGGCCCCGTGTTTCTTGGGACTTATCGCTTCTCCTATTGCCCATCTGGGGGTTGCTAACCAGTTTTTAACCAACGAGGTGGGGGGAAGCGCCCAGGGAAGGGGTCGGTCGGGCGATTCTTCGCACGATTTTGCTAAAGTTTGGGGTTGATGGGTCGAGAGGCGGGTCCATCGTACTTGCCATACCCTTATGGCAAACAATCTAAAAATTTCCGCAGTTGGGCTGGCAGCGCTGCTGACGGCCGCAGCTTTTGCGCAGACCGCAACGACCGATCCGGTGGGTTTTATCAAGGTAACGCTCCCAGGCGCGCCTGCTGGTGGTGAAACCTATTCGTTCCCTGCGGCTAGCTTAGTGCGCGCTCAGGAATACCGTGGCGTTGTTTCATCGAACACGGCGACGGTGATTACTGATTCGTCGGCTGTATGGACTGATAATCAGTTCAACGCAACCGGCACGGCTGTGAAACCTTCGCATTACGTTGAGATTGTGACCGGCGTGAATGCAGGGGCGACTTTTGATATAACCGCGACAAGTGCTGCGGGTAAGTCGATAACTGTTACGGCGGGTTTCGGTGTGAACTCGCTCAATGGCCAGAGTTATCGAATCCGCAAGCATTGAACCCTTGCTGCTCTCTTCGGCCCTAATAATGAGGCCGGGTTGACTGGCGGATCTTCGACGACGGCGGATATTGTTAACGTCTGGGATGGTTCGAAGTACGTATCCTTTTTACTACCGTACTGGTGCCCAGGTTGGCTGGCGCTCGACGACTAGTGTTTCCGCGGACGAATCCTTGTCGGTGATCTATCCCGAGGATGGCCTCTTTGTGAAGAAGCACGGGACCGCACCTGTTGAACTGGTTATCGTTGGGGATGTCCGTACCGGTGTGGCGAAGATGGCGATTACGAAGGGCTTTAACCTCCTCAATCCCGGCAATCCGGCCGTTGCTACCCCGGCAACACCGGCAACGCTTACTCTTGGAAACTGCGGGCTGTACACGGGGGATTCTGCGACGGGGCTTAAGGCGGGATCATCGACTACGGCAGATAGTGTTCTCATCTGGAACGGAGCAGGCTATAGCACCTATTATGTTCGTATGAGTGGTGGCGTCGTCGCGGGTTGGCGCTCTACGACGAGTGTATCCGATGACGCTTCGGTAGTGCAGATTCCCGCTGGAGCTGCGTTGATCGTTAAACGGCAGAACGATGTGCCGGACTTTGTCTGGACCCGCCCGCAACCTTTCTGAGACTACTCTGATCATTCTATCACATGAAAAAAAAACATTCTATTCTCGGTTCTGGCGTTTGCTGCCACGTCTGTTGTGTGTAGCGCCCAGATCACGATTTCTTGGGGTAACGACGCCGAAGTTCGAACCTTTGCGAATTCAAGTAGTTCCCTTCTGCCGGTTGGTTCGCTACTTCGGTTAGGAACATTTGCAGCAGGAACCGATTTCACGAACACGAGTTTCTCATATATGGACTCGCAGTTCACGCAATTTGGCGCAGCCGCCATTGGGGATGGAGGATACAATGTGGCCGGCTATTTTGTGGCTCCAACCACTGCTTCTGCTCCGACTGCTACGAAGATGTATATCTGGTCGTTCAACTCAGTGGCTGCGGCTAGCGCAACCCAATGGGGCATTTTCTCGAATTCCGGGCCGACTTGGACAACTGCCAGTTCTGCCCCTGACGTTCTTGCGATGGATATTTCCCAGGCGAATGTCGCAGATTTTGGAACTCTTAATGCTGGGTTTGCCATGACTTCGGCCGTGCCCGAGCCGGCCACCTACGCGGCGATCCTTGGCTTGGTGACCCTCGGCCTCGTGGGCTACCGCCGCTTCCGCCGCAGCTAAACCTGCTGATCCTTTTTCTAAGCCGCGGTGCTCGCACCGCGGCTTTTTTGTGCCCGGCTCGAGTGCCCGAACCGACGACAGAAAACGGCGCGGAGGGAACGGCGCGGAGGGGACAGGTCGCAAACGGCTCACCGGGTCTGTCATCCGTGTTATCCGCGAAATCCGTGGTTTATCCGGGGGTGGAAGATTTGACCGCGGATTTCACGGATGGCGCGGACACGATTCTTCGTGGTTCCTCTGGGAGACCGGAGCGATGGCCACAGAAAGGCACGAGAATCCACAAAGATCCGGATCGTTTTCGTGCCTCTTTGTGGCCAACGGGTTTTCAACGGGCCCTGGCCGCGGGCGGGCGGCGCGGAGCCGAGCGGGACCTTGGCACGGCCAGGGCTGAGTGGCTGCGCCGTCCAGCTACGACGGAGGAGGGGAGGACGAAGCTCTAGCGAGCTTCGCTACGGGCGGAGGACGAACGGGCCACCTCACCGCGGTGGCCTCCACGACCTGCTCTTGGGGGGGGGGGCCCCGCAACCCGGGGGGGTTTTCCGGGGTTAAAAGGATATTTTTTTTTTTTTTTCTTCTTTTCCCGCCGTTCAGCTTCTGAACCTCTGCACGATCTGCGTTCCGCGCTCGCCGATGGGCCCGGCCTCGCAACTATCGGCGCCATGCAGCCGCTGCGCCTTGTCTTTCTCGGTTCCGACCCCATCGCCTTGCCCACGCTGGATTTCCTCGCGGGCGAGGGCCGGGACCTGGTCGAAATCGTCGCCGTGTTCACCCAGCCGGACCGACCCCATGGCCGCGGGCAGAAACTGCTGCCGGGCCCAATCAAGGAGTGGGCCCTGGCGCGCGGTCTGCCGGTGTGGCAGCCCGAGCGGCTTGGGGCGGACGAGGTGGCGCAGGTGCGCGCCCTCGGCACCGAGGTGGCGCTGGTCATGGCCTACGGTCAGATCCTCAAAGATGATTTTCTGGCGACGCCCCGGCTGGGGGTGTTCAATCTCCACACTTCGCTCCTGCCCAGATACCGCGGGGCCTCCCCGGCCACCGTCGCCATCGCCAGTGGCGACGGGGAGACGGGCGTCACCTTCATGCGGGTGGTGCGCAAGCTCGACGCCGGGGCCATCGTCGATGTGGAGCGCATCGGCATCGGCCCTCACGATACGACCGGCACCGTCGAGGCCGCGCTCGGCCGCGCCGCGGCCCCGCTGACGGCCCGTTGTCTGATCGCGCTGCGCGAAGGCCGACTCGCCTCGCATGAGCAGGACGAGGCGCAGGTGAGCTATTGTCGGCGGCTGGCGAAGACCGATGGGGTGCTCGATTTCGCCAAACCGGCGGCGGAGCTGGCGCGCCGCATCAACGCCCTCATGCCCTGGCCTGCTTGCACCGTGGATATTGCCGGCACGCTGGTGAAACTCGGTCTGGCCGAGGTCGGTGCGCCGGCGCCGGCCGCAGTGCCCGGCACGGTGCTTGCGCCCGAAGCCGATGCGCTGCCGGTGGCTACGGCCGACGGCGTGCTGCGGCTGCTCCAATTGCAGCGCCCCGGCGGCAAGATGCTGGCGGCGGCGGATTTTCTTCGGGGGTTCACCGTACCTGCCGGCACTGTGCTCGCCTCGTTGCCGATGCCGCCGCTGGTGGCGCGTGAGCCGTTCCCGCGGAAGTGATTCTCACTTGGGGGCTGCGTGGCCGGCGCCCATGGCGGGCGGCTCGACTTGGGGGAGGATGATGAAGCAGAAGGCGGAATCGGGCTGGAGGTAGCGCCGGGCCAGTGCGTCGAGGTCGGCTTTGGTGGCGGAGGCGATATCGGCCTCGAACGTGCGCGCGGCGGGGAGGCGCTCGGGATCGGATTGGGCCTCGGCTAGGACCTCGTCGAGCCAGTACGCGTTGTCGGTGCGAGCGGCGCGGGCGTGGGCGAGGGCCGGGGCTTTGGCCCGGGCGAGCTCCTCGGGCGTCACGCCCTGGTGGGCGAGAGCGGCCGCGAGGGTGCGCACGGTGTCCAGGTATTGGGTGGCCTGATCCGGCCGCACATCCAGCGAGCAGCGCAGGTAGGCGAAGCCGGTGTAGGCGGCGGTGCGGCTGAAGCTGGCGCGGGCGGTGTAGCTGGCGCCCTCGGTCTCGCGGACCCGGACCCGCATCCTATCTGCTAGCACGGCGGCGAGCTGGGCGAGTTGCCAATGCTGGCGCGGCGAGGTGGGGTCGCCCGCCCGCCAGAAGAGCTCCAACCGCGCAGGGCGCGGCGCCTCGCAGGCGGCGGCGATGGTTTCGGTGAACGGCGGTGTCGGAAACTTGAGCACGCGGAGGGCGGGATCGAGGCCGGCCGGCGCGCGCGGGGGCAGCGCCCCGAAGGTGCGGGCGACGGTGGCGATCGCGGTCTCGATGTCGAAGTCGCCCACCAGGGAGATTTCCGGTTGCGAGGTCGCCACGATCGGGGCGAGCCAGGCGCGCAGGTGTTCGGGTTTGTTGGCAAAGAGGGTGTCGTCGAAGGGCGTGCCGAGGCGCGGATCCCCGCCGGCGAGGCGGGGGAGAATGCGGCGTTGCACCCAGCCGTCGGCGGTGGACCAGAGCGGGCGCACCGCGCTGTTGACGAAGGCGGTGGTGGCCGTGAAGCCCTCGGGGCGAAAGGCCGGATCGGAGAGGTAGGCCGTGAGGATTTGGAGGAGCAGTTCGAGTTGGGCGGGGCGGGCGCGGCCGCCGAGCAGAAAGGCATCGGTTTCGCGGGTGCAGGTGACCGCGAGATTGTGCGTGTCGCCGAGACGGGTGATCGTAGCCCAGTCGTGGCGACCGAGCCCGCCGGCGAACCAGGCTGCGGTCCACAGGCTCAGTCCGGGATGCTCGGGCGGTTCGACCAGGCGGCCATGCCCCAAGCGGATACGACAGCGCACCTGGCCGGGCTCGAACGCGGTGCGCTTGAGGTTCAGGCGCACGCCGTTGGCGAACTCAACCAACCAGAGGTCGAGGTCCACGATGTGGTCTCGACGCACGATGCGGCCCGCCGGGCCGAAGTCGGTGTACGAAAATTGGAGCTCCGGAGCATCTGTCTGCGCCGCGACCGGCACCGTGCGGCTCTGGGCGAGGACGGCGGCGATGCGAGTGGGCGTGGGCAAGCGGGCACTCGGGCCGGTCACGAAGAGTACGGGCGGACCGTGGGCGAGAAGCTCGCGGAAGCTGCGGCGACAGTCCTCGGGGGTGGCGCGCTCGAGCAGGCGCGTGATGGTCGCGTGGGTTTCGGCAAAGGTGGAGAACTGCGCGCCCCGAGCCCAGGCGTCGACGATCTCGTCGGCGAGCAGCGCGGGGGGGGCGGTGGCGAGGGCTTCGACGGCGTGCTGGAGATTGTCCTGCTCGATGCGGACTTGGACGGCGAGCTCGGCGGCGGAAAAGCCGTGCTCGGCGGCGCGCCGCAGTTCCTGTTCGAGGGTGGCGAGGCTGTGTTCCCAGCGCTCGTTGCTGGGGCTGAAGCCCACGCTGAGCGCACGAAAGCCGGCGACGGGGGTGGAGGCGACGACTTGGGTGCTGCTGAAAGCCGGGGAGGCCGTCTTCTCGAGCTGATCGAGGCGACGGGCGAAGAGGCGGGTGGCGGTCTGGGTGTAGGTGTCGCGTGCGACATCGCTCCAGCGGGTCGGTCCCTCGGTGCTGGGCCAGATCAGGCCGAACTGGAACCTGAGGGTGGGTTGGGCGTTCATCGCATGCAGGGCGATGGCGGTATCCGCACGGCGTTGCAGGGGGCCGGCGGAGAGGGCGGGGCGGGCCGGGCGGCGGGCCGCGAGGGAGCCGAAGTGGTCGCGCAGCAACGCCGTCGCGTGTTCGGGGTCGAGGTCGCCCACGAGCACAATCGAGAGGCGCTCCGGCCGGTACCAGGTGTCGTAGAAGGAGCGCAGACCCTCGGGGGTGGCGGCGTTGATGGAGGCCTCGGTGCCGCTGGGGGGGCGGTCGGGATAGCGGGTGCCGGCCAAGAGGAGGGCGGTGCGGGCGGTCTGGCGGGCCGCTTGGGGGGTCTGGCGTAGGAGATCTTCGCTGACGATGACCCCGCGCTCGCGCTCCACCTCGGCCGGCTCGAAGAGGAGGCCGTCGGCGAAGTCGCGCAGGATGCGCAGGCCGGTCTGGAGCTGGGGTGGGGCGGCCGCGGAGAGGTCGAGGCGGTAGAGCGTGTGGTCGGCGGTGGTCTCGGCGTTGAGGTGGGGGCCGAACTTCACGCCTTGGCGTTGGAGAAACTGCACAAGTTCGCCGGCGGGGAAGTGGCGGGTGCCGTTGAAGGCCATGTGCTCGACGAAGTGGGCGTAGCCGCGCTCTTCGTCGTTTTCTTGGAGTGAGCCGGCGGCGACCAGCAGGCGCAGGCTGATCTGGCCGGGATGGGCGGAGTGCCGCAGGAGCGCGTAGCGCAGGCCGTTCTCGAGCCGGCCGGTGACGACGCCCGGGCAGGCCGGGACCATGGCGTCGGGGTCGGTCAGCGGCGGCGGTTCGGCGCGGGTCAGGAGTGCGCCGCACAGGGCGACCAAGGCGGGGAGAAACCGAGCGCGCATGCGCTGAGCAAAGGTGGCGCGGGCGAACGTGTCGCCAACAATCGGGCCCGGGGGAAGGGCGGGATCGAGCCACCCCCCCCCCCCCCCCCCCCCCCCCCCCCCCCCCCCCCCCCGGGCCCCCCCCCCCCCCCCCCCCCCCCCCCCCCCCCGCGCCCCCCCCCCCCCCCCCCCCCCCCCCGGCCCCCGGCCGGGCCCGCCCCGACGCCGGGGGCCCCCCCCGCCCCCGGAAACTGGCGTCTTCATTCTTGTCCGCCCTGAACGATCCACTACGTTCGCCGGTCGATGCCCCCTGCCACCCCCTGTCCTGTCGGCTGCCAAACTCGATCCTTTGATCTTTCCAACTGGCCGGACGTGGATCTCTCGCGGGTGGCAGCGGTGTTCTGTGAGGTTCCTCTTTCCGCTTACCCGGAGCTGGCGGGGTATGATCGGGCGGCGGTGCATGCCGGCCTTGCGGGGCAAGGCGGGCTCTTCTTTGCCTCCGACATGGCGAAGCTCCTCTCGCTCAAACCCGGCATGCGCGTGCTCGATCTGGGCTGCGGCGAGGGGGCTACCTCGATTTTTCTGGCCAAGGAGTTTGGAGTCGCGGTCTCCGCCGTCGATGAGGACCTGCCCGATTCGCTCGTGCTGCGGGCCGCAGCGGCGGGAGTCGGCCACTTGGTGACACCGGTTCGGGCCGACGCGCGGAAACTGGGGTTTGATCCGGGGTTTTTCGATGCGATCTTCACGATGAACTCGTTGTTCTACTTCGGCACGGACGACCTCTACCCCTCGTATTTGCTGGGCTTTTTGAGGTCTGGCGGGGAATTGGTGATCGGCAGTCCCTGCTACCGAAGCGAGCTCACGGATGACACCCCGGAGGAGTTTTTGCTGGAATTTCCCGCGTGCTTGGCGGTGCACTCGCCGCAGTGGTGGCGACGGCATTTTGAGAGAACGCGCGAGGCGGAGGTGACGCACGCGGAGTTGCATCCGCGCGGAGTCGATTTCTGGGCGGACCGGGTACGGTTTCTCCTGGAGGAGCAGCGACCGGCGGAGATGCGGCCCTCGCGGCGCGAGATGGTCCACGCGATCATCCGGATGTTGAACCGCGATCACGACGGGTTTGTGTCTCATTTCATGCTGCACGCGCGAAAGCGGGCCGGCTGAGTTGGCCGGGCGAACGCCCACCAACCACGCGGTTTCGGCCTCGCCGGACAGGCACGAATGGCCCGATCGGCGCGGCGGCCCGCCAACGCGCTTGTTTTGCCCCGACGGTTTTGCATGCTCCGGAGCCATGAGACTCGGGACTGCTTTCTTTCTCGGACTGTTGGCGACGACTTCGCTGCTGGCGCAACGGGTGGATCCGCGAGCACTGGAATTGGCCAATCTGCGTGAGGATGTGCGCCTGCTCCAGCAGACGGTGGGCGAGCTGAACGCCTCGGTGATTCAGCTCCAGCACGATACCGCCGCGCTCTCCAGCCAAGCCGAGTCGGGGAAGTTTGCCTACGTGACGCTGGTCCAGCTCAACGAGGCGCTCGCCCAGCTCAAACAGGCCACCGACTCCACGCTCGCCGAACAGAAGCGTGAGACGTTGCAGGCCGTGGCCCAGCAGATTTCCAAGCTCGCGAAGGAGACCAATGCCGCCGTGGCCGCTGTGGCGAAAGGGCAGGCCTCGCGCCCGACGATCAGCACCCAGTTCACCGATGATTTCCCCAAGGAGGGCGTGACCCACACCGTGCAGACGGGGGAGTCGCTCTCCAGCATCGCGAAAAAATACGGCGTGCCGATGAAAACCATTCAGAACGCCAATCGCATCGCCGACCCCACGAAACTGCTCGTCGGCCAGAGTCTGTTCATCCCCGGAGCGAGCGGGCCGCTGATGCCGGCGCCGCAGGTCCGACCCACCAACTGACATGTCCACCTCAAAGTCCCAGTCCCGTCTCGGGCGCGGTCTCGGCGCCCTCATTGCGTCCGGCGCTGGCGTAGCCAAGAAACCCGAACCGGCGGCCCCGGCCCCCGCTGCGGCCGGAGCCGCGCGCGCGCCGGCCGCCCCTGCCGCGCCCGCCGTCCCGGCCGCGCCGGTCGCCCCGGCCCTGCCCAAGCCCGACGGGTTCGCGGAGATCCCGGTGGCCGCCATCGAGCCCAACCCGCACCAGCCGCGCAAGACGATCGAACCGGCGGCGCTGGCCGAGCTGGCCGAGAGTATCCGCGCCGAGGGGCTGCTGCAGCCGATCTTGGTGCGCAAGGTGGGCGAGAAGTACCAGCTCATCGCCGGCGAGCGGCGTTGGCGGGCGTTCCAGCATCTCAAGATCAAGACCATCCCGGCCCGGCTGATCGTCGCCAACGACGCCACTTCGGCCGCGATCGCCCTGGTTGAGAATCTGCAGCGCCAGGATTTGAATGCGATGGAGGAGGCCTTCGGTTATGCCAGCCTCATCCGCGACTTTGATCTTACTCAGGAACTGGCCGCGGAGCGCGTGGGCAAGGCCCGCGCCTCGGTAGCCAACGCGTTGCGCCTGCTCCAGCTCGACGCGGAGATCCAGGGCTACATCTCCAAGGGGCTGCTCAGTGTCGGCCACGCCAAGGTCTTGCTCGGTTTGGAAAACGCGGCCGAGCGCCAATTGCTGGCCCGCCGGGTGATCGAGGAGGGGTTGAGTGTGCGGGTGCTGGAACAATTGGTGCAGCGCCGCCGGGCAGCCTCCTCCGCGCCCAGCGCCTCGGCCTCCGCCGCCGGCCGGCCGGTGCCCGCTGCCGAAGCCACCGCCGTGGCGAGCATCGAGAAAAAGCTCACCTCGCACTTCAGCGCACGCGTCTCGCTCAAGCACTCGCCCAAGAAGGGCAAGATCGTGATCGAGTATCAGGGCAATACCGACCTGCAGCGCATCCTCGACCGTCTGGGCGTGACCGTCTGAGGCGGGATCGATGCGAGCGAGGTGCCGGGGCGGGGCTTGCCGGCGCCCGTGGGACTGAAGCTTCGCGGCTGCGGCGGTCGCGGCGGGTGGCGAGGTCGCCACGCGACCGGGGTGGGGCAGTCCCGGCCCCGGTTCGGGAACAAGTCCGCGCCGGGCAGTACGCTTGAACGGCCCGGCGCCGACCACCGACCGGGGGGATCGGGAGCTGGAGCGGCGAATCCGGCGATTCTCCACCCGGACCTGCCTTGACAAACGAGAGGGCGACCGGTTGCCTCGCCAGCTTCCATGAGTCTTCTCATCGCCATCCTGACCGTCCTGCTGGTTTTCGTCTCCCTTTTCCTTGGGCTTGTCGTGCTTGTGCAAAAGCCCCGCTCCGACAGCGGACTGGGTACGGCGATGGGCGGCGGCATGGCCGAAGCCACGTTCGGTTCCGAGACAGGCAACGTGCTCACCCGCGCCACGATCTATGCGGCGGTGGCGTTCTTCGTGATCGCGTTTGTCGCCTACCTTGGGCACATCTACGTGGCCAAGCACAAGACCAAGGACGTCGAAGGTCTGCCGGCCATTTCGGCGCCGGCCGTTCCCGCTCCCGAGGCCGCTCCGCTCACGACGCCCGCGCCGGAAACCCCGGCCCCGGCCGCGCAGCCCTGATCTGGTGGGAGGTTCTTTTTTGATGAACGCGAGGCGAGCAGGCCGGTACACGGTCCTCGGCCTCGCGTTTTTCTTTGGCCTGCCGGCGCAGGCGCAGAGCCGGGTGCGTCCAGAGCCACAATACGCATTCCTTGGCAACACCGATGCGGCGGAGGGGCGCCGGATCTTGGCGGAGTTCCGCCGGCTCGGACTGGCCGGCGACTATGCCCTGAACTTCACGCTGCGGGTGATGCCGCGGCGCGGCGAAGAACGCTCGGTGACGGGCCGGTTGTACGGCACGCGCAACGACCAGGGGCCGATCGCGCTGGTGGAGTTTCCCGCGGGCACCGTAGGGGCGCGGCGCATCCTCGTGCAGAACGGCCCGCAATCGGCCGTGTGGACCGTGCCGCAGGATGGCGCCGAGGCGGTGGGGGTGGGCGCAGCCCAGCTCTTCGCGCCGCTGGCCGGCACGGAGCTGACGGCCTTCGATCTGCAGATGCCCTTTCTTTTCTGGGACGATTGCGTGTTCGAGGGAGTGGTGAGCGTGCGCGGGCGGCCGGCGCACCGTTTCCTGGCCTATCCGCCCGCCGAGATCGCCGCGGCCCGCCCCGGGCTCACGGGGGTGCGTTTCTATCTCGATACCCAGTTTTCCGCGCTCGTGCAGGCCGAGGAGATCGGTGCCGACAAGAAGCCGGCCAAGACGATCAGTGTGCTCGACCTCAAGCATACGCAGGACCAGTGGATCGTGCGTACCATCGACCTGCGCAACGAGCTCACGCGCGACAAGACGCGCTTCCGTATCACCGGGGCGGCGCTCAATCTGGAGCTACCGCCGATCGTGTTTGCCCCGGCCCACCTGCCGGTGCCGCCGGAAATGGGCAGCGGCCTGAAGTTTGAGGAGTTTCAATGAGCCGGCGAGCGGGGCGGGGCGTGCGCGGGATCGTCTTCGACCTGGACGGCACGCTGGTGGACACCATGCCGCTGGTGGTACGTGCGGTCACGCACGCGATCGAGCCGTTCATGGTGCCCCCGCCCCCGGCGGAGATCTACCGGCGGGTGGCCGGGCCGGTGGCGCGTTGCCTGGGCGCGTTGTTGGGCGGAGAACACCATGTGCCCGAGGCGTCGCGGCGCCTCTACGAATACTCGCAGTGGCATCGCGGCGACGTGGAGCTTTTTCCCGGGGCGGTGGCGGTGCTCGACGAGCTGCGCGGACGCGGGTTCCCCGTGGCGTTGTGGACAGGGCGCGACCGGTCCTCGGCCACGGTGATCCTGCGCCGCCACGACCTGGAGCGGTGCTTTGCGGCCTGTATTTTTGGTGACACCCTGGAGTCGCACAAGCCGGATCCCGAGGGGTTGCAGTGCCTGGCCGAGGCGCTGGGGGTGCCGGCGGAGGAGTTGCTGATGGTGGGGGACGCGGAGGTGGATGTGCGCGGGGCGGCCGGAGCCGGGGCGCAGGCGTTGCTCATCCATGACGAGCGTACGGTGGCGCCGGAGGTGCTGGCGTTGGCGCCGCAGTTGGCGGCGACCCCGGCGGTGGCCTACGCGCAGTTGCGGCAGCTGGCGGGGCCCGCGGCGGAGCTCAGCTGAGCGCGCGCTCGGTCAGCGGGTCGAAGAGGTGCGCGTTCTCCAGCTGGAAGACGACCTTGAGGCGTTCGGTGGAATCGAAGGCGGCGCCGCCGCGTACCCGGGCGATGAAGGCGTGGGCGCCGGAGTGCAGGTACAGGTAGGTCTCCGCGCCCATCGGTTCGGAGACCTCGATGGTGACCTCCGCGGTGGTGCCGGGGGCGGGGGCGGAGACGGTGAGGGCGTCGTTCACATCCTCGGGACGGATGCCAAAGACGACCGGTTGGCCGATACGACCGGCGGCGCGGGTGGAGAGGCGTTCGTCGAGGGCGATGCGCAGCGGCGCGGCGGCGGTGTTGCGCTCCACGAACACAAGCTGCGCCCCGGCCGACTCGATGGTGCCGTGCAGGAAGTTCATCGGCGGGCTGCCGATGAAACCGGCGACAAACAGGTTGGCCGGGCGGCGGTAGAGCTCCAGCGGCGGGGCCACCTGCATGATGTCGCCGTCCTTCATGACGCAGATGCGGTCGCCCATGGTCATCGCCTCGACCTGGTCGTGGGTGACGTAGAGCATCGTGGCGCCGAGGCGGGCGTGGAGCTTGGAGATCTCGGTGCGGGTGGTGACGCGCAATTTGGCGTCGAGGTTGGAGAGGGGCTCGTCGAAGAGGAAGACCTTGGGCTTGCGCACGATGGCGCGGCCCACGGCCACGCGCTGGCGCTGGCCGCCGGAGAGGGCCTTGGGCTTGCGGTCGAGCAGGGGCTCGATGCCCAAGAGCAGGGCGACCTCGCGCACGCGCTGGTCGATCTCGGCGGCGGGGAAGCGGCGCAGCTTGAGGCCGAAGGCGAGGTTGTCGCGCACGCTCATGTGCGGGTACAGCGCGTAGTTTTGGAACACCATCGCGATGTCGCGATCTTTCGGGGCCACGGTGTTGATCACGCGCCCGTCGATGCGGATGGTGCCCCCGGAGATCTCCTCCAGGCCGGCGATCATGCGCAGGGTGGTGGATTTGCCGCACCCGGAGGGGCCCACCAGCACCATGAACTCGCGGTCTTCGATAGTAAGATCGATACTGTTGACGGCGCGCACGCCCGGTCCGCCCTTCTCGGGGTAGATCTTGACGAGCTGCTCGATGACGACCTTGGCCATGGGGGAAAACGCCCGGTGGGCGCGTCGTGGAATCGACGATCCGGGCCTCCCGGTAGTCAACATCAGAACGGGTGCGGGGGGAGGAGAATGCAACTTCGATGAAGAAACTAGTTGCTTTCGGATACGTTATGAAAAAGTTATGCATCCTACCGCAACTGCGATACACCACCACCACTAGATACATACCACAATGGCCACTGCACAAGAAAGCTCCCCCCTCACGTTCGACCTCAAGGAAGAACTCCTCGCCAAGATTGATGCCGCGCGCAACCAGCTCGGCATGGCCACCAACAGCGAAGTAATCCGTCACGCCATCGAGACGTTCGACTACTCCACCTACGTGGCTCCGGTCAAAGCGCACCGCCAGATCTCGGTCCGTCTGCGCCTCGACAGCAAGCAGCGCCTCGTCAAGCTCGCCAAGAAGCATGACGTCAGCGTCGGCGAGCTGCTGCGCACCGCGCTGGACTCGCTCCCGGTCAAGGCCGGCAAGAAGGTCGCCAAGAAGAAGTAATCAACCCTTCCGGGTAATTCTTTCCGACCCCTCGGGTGGCCGCCCGCGCAAGCGGTAGCCTCCGAGGGGTTTTTTGTGTCCGGTTTTCGCGGCGGCCGGGGAGCGGCGGCAGCGGCTAGGCGGCCGCCGGAAGGGCGGCCCGTGGCCCGCGGAGCGGCCAGTTCGCAAGCGCTCGCATCGAGGCCCCCGGGTGGTTGGCCGATGCCGGTTGGGGGAGCGGCCGGAAATCGCGCCGCTTGGCATGGCCGGGCTTGCTTCGCCTATGGGGACCGCCCAACCTGCGCCCTCGACATGACCCAAAATCGCCGTTCCCTGTCTCCGTGGGCCAAGAACATCGCTCCGTCGCCTACTCTGGCGGTCGATGCCAAGGCCAAGGCCATGAAAGCTGCCGGTATCGACGTCTGCGGGTTCGCCGCCGGTGAGCCCGACTTCGACACCCCCGAATTCATCAAGGAGGCCTGTGCCAAGGCCCTCGCCGCCGGCAAAACCAAGTACGCGCCGGCCGCCGGCATCGACGAGCTGCGCGCCGCCATCGCCGACCGTTACCTCAACGACTACGGCCTCAAGGTCGCGCCGGCCCAGACCTGCGTGAGCCCCGGTGGCAAGTACTCGTGTTATCTCGCCATCATGGCGACGGTGGGCCCCGGCGACGAGGTTATCGTGCCCGCGCCGTACTGGGTGAGCTATCCGGAGATGGTGAAGCTCGCCGGCGGCACCCCGGTAATTGTCAGCGCCACCGCGGAAAACAGCTTCAAGCTCACGGCCGCCCAGCTCGAGGCCGCGATCACCCCGCGCACCAAGCTCGTCATTCTCAACAGCCCCTCCAATCCCACCGGCGCGGTTTATTCGCGGGCCGAGATGGAGGCCTTCGTGGGCGTTGTGCTCAAGCACGGCCTCTACCTGATGTCGGATGAGATGTACGAGCATCTCACCTATGACGGTGTGAAGCACGTCTGCGCCGCCACCTTGTCCCCGGAAGCCGCCGCGGCCACGATCATCGTCTCCGGTTTCAGCAAGACGTATGCGATGACCGGTTGGCGTTTGGGCACCATGGTGGCCCCGCCGGACGTTGCGCGCGCCGCCATCGACATCCAGAGCCAGACCTCCTCCAACGCCACCACCTTTGCCCAGTACGGCGCGCTCGCCGCGTTGAAGGAGAAGGACAAAGCCGCTGCCGCACTCAAGCCGATGATGGAGGCCTTCGACCGCCGTCGCCGTTTCTTGCACGCCGAGCTCAACAAGATCCCCGGTGTGGAATGCGGGCTGGCCCAGGGCGCGTTCTATCTCTTCCCGCGCATCGCCTCCTTCGGTCTGCCGTCGGGGGAGTTCTGCGCAAAGCTGCTTGAGCAGGAGAAGGTCGCGGCGGTGCCCGGTGGCGCCTTCGGTGCCGACGACTGCCTGCGCCTGAGCTACGCTACTGGAGACAAGATCATCGAGGAGGGCGTGCGCCGGTTGGCCCGTTTCTGCGCCTCGCTGAAGGGCTGAAACCCTCTCCTTTCCCAGTTCTTCGAGGCCGCGCCACCCGCGCGGCCTTTTTTTGTCTTCTGTTAGAGCGACTTTGCTGCGGATAGGCGTTGTTCTCGCGCGAGCCCTCGGCACGCTTTGTCTCCTAATCCCAACCCCATGAGTCTCTTCATCGGCATCGACAGCGGTACGCAAAGCACCAAGGCCATCGTCCTTGATCTCGAATCCGGCAAGGTGGTCGCCGAGGCGCGCGCCACTTACCAGCTCATCCCGAACCTCCCGGTCGGTCACATGGAGCAGCATCCCTCCGCGTGGGTGCAGGCTCTCGACACTGTGATCCTCGAGGTCCTGGCCAAGGTTGACCGAGCTTCGGTCCTCGGCATCGGTGTGTCGGGTCAGCAGCACGGCTTCGTTCCGCTCGACGAGCACGGGGAGGTCATCCGCCCGGCCAAGCTCTGGTGCGACACCAGCACGGTCGGCGAATGTGAGGCGATCATGAAGAAGCTCGGTGGCGCCAAGGCGACGCTGAAGAAGACCGGCAACCTCGTGCTCGCCGGCTTCACTGCGGGCAAGATCGCCTGGCTCAAGAAGCATGAGCCGGCCAACTACCGCCGCCTGCGCCACGTGCTCCTGCCGCACGATTACCTCAATTTCCACCTCACCGGCAAATACTCCATGGAGTTTGGAGACGCCTCCGGCACCGCGCTCATGGATGTGCGCAAGGCCGAGTGGTCGAAGGCCGCCATCGCCGCCATCGATCCGAAGCTCGCCCAGGCCCTGCCGGAGATCTCCCCCTCGCACGCCTCGGCCGGTCTGCTCCGCGCGGAGATGGCCGCCAAGTACGGCCTGCTCCCCACCGTCACCGTGAGCGCGGGCGGCGGCGACAACATGATGGGCGCCATCGGTACTGGTAACGTGGAACCGGGCGTGGTGACCGCGAGCTTTGGCACCAGCGGCACCATCTACGCTTTCAGCAAGAAACCCGTGTGTGATCCGGAGGGCGAGATCGCGGCCTTCTGCAGCTCCACCGGCGGCTGGTTGCCGCTGCTGTGCACGATGAACGTAACCAGCGTTACCGAGCACATGCGCGCCCTGCTCGGCTGGGACGTGCGTACCTTCGATGCCCAGGTCGCCTCGGCTCCGGCCGGTTGCGACGGGTTGCTGCTGCTCCCGTATTATGCCGGCGAGCGCACGCCCAACGTGCCCACCGGCTCGGGCGCCTTCATCGGCCTCAACGCCAAGACCAACACTCCGGCCCACCTCGCCCGCGCGGCGATGGAGGGTGCACAGCGCAAGCTTGCCAACGGCTGAGGGCGATAGCGGCGTTCTGTCTCTTTCACGACCGGCGGCCCCTGCGGCCGCCGGTCGTTTGTTTTTGGTGCGGTGCGGGCGTGGCCGCGAAGGGTGATGGATTTGTCCCAAGATGCCTTGTCTAGGGGAACTGGTGACGGCGGGCTTCGTGCTGAGTTTCTTCCTCGGATGCTCCCTGGATCCGCGGGAGGTGGAAGGGGGCCATCCAGGTGAGCCTGCCGGCGAGCCGTGCCTTGGGCCGCGAGCGGCCTGCTGGTGCGTGGTTCACCGGACGAACCGTCCGGCGTAGCGGTTTGCCTGTGGAGGAGGCCTGGCTTGGCCGGAAGGGTGATACTGAGGATCGCCCTCGCCGGCCAAGCGTCCGGGCTGAGCCGCGTATTGGTGGCGCGCTTGGGATATTATGGAGCATTTTGGCCTGTCGGGGCTCAGATTGATGTCGCGGCCGCGACATTGATTTGTGCTCGGAGCGGGCTGCGGTTTCTGAGGGCGGTGGAGGGCCCGGGCGGCGAGAGCGGACACAATCTCGCTCTGAATTGGACTGTCCCAGTGGTCTTTAAGGACGGTTGAACGGCCCGAGCGACGCGGTGGCGCGAAAGGGGCAGGCGGGGGTTGCCGCCGCCGCCCCGGTCCCCATAGTCGCCTCACCGTGATCGCCTCCATCGAATTCACGAACTTCAAGGTCCTGCGTTCGGCGCGGATCGAGCTCGCCCCCGTCAATCTCCTCATCGGCCCCAACGGCAGCGGCAAGTCCAGCGTGCTGCTGGCCCTCCAGCGGCTGCGCCAGTTCGCCGGCCGGCCGCCGCAGTTCGCGGCCAAGCTCGCCGCCCCGGGCCAGAATTCGGGACAGTTGCTCTTCCGCTTCCATCCACCCTTTGCCGACCTCACCGCGCAACTCGACTGCGCGCCCGACGGCGCCGGCCGCTCGCTGCGCATCATCGGCGGACATGATGTGCCCTCGCGCTGGACCGAGTTGGTGCCGCGACTGGCCAGCGTGCGCGTGGTTGCGCTGGACCAGGCCGCGCTGGCCCGCCCCAGCCCGGCCGGTGCGCCCATTCTCTTGGGGGACGACGGCACCAACCTTCCCGCCGCCCTCGACCGCGTGCAGCGGGAACAGCCCGAGACTTTCGCGCGGATCGGCGCCGAGTTCTGCCGGGTCCTGCCCGAGTATCGATCCATTGGTTGCGCCACGGCGCCCGACGGGACGCGGCGCCTCGTGGCCGAGATCGTCGGCGAAGCGCGCGCCCTCGGCGCCGAGGAGCTCTCCCAGGGAACGCTCGTCCTGCTCGGCCTGCTGGTGCTTACCGAAGTGCGACCACTGCCGGCGATTCTGTGTCTGGAGGAGATCGACCGCGGCATCCACCCGCGCCTGTTGCGCGAGATCCGCGATCTACTCTACCGCATGAGCGAGCCGGGAGCGGGACAGCCGGGTACGCAGATCCTGACCACCACCCATTCGCCCTACCTGCTCGACCTGTTCCGCGATACCCTCGACGAGGTGATCGTGGCGCAGAAACGCGGGGCGGAAGCCACCTTTGAGCGGTTGTCGGATCGAGAGGACCTGCGCGAGGCCATCGGCACCGCCAGCCTCGGCGACCTGTGGTACAGCGGGGTACTTGGCGGAATCCCGGACGAGGCGTAACCGGGACTTGGCGCCGAACCAACGCAGACAAGCGAACCGCCCCGCCCAACCCCCGCCAAGCCCTCGCTGCTCAGTACGAATGGCAACTCAACAACGACTCCTCGAGACTCTTGTGGAGGCAACGGCCCAGCCTCTTGGCCGCCCTCATCCCGACGGATCGAAGCGAGTTTCGGCGTCTCGAACCCGATCCGCATGAAAGTCGCGTTGTTGAGCGAGTCGCCGGCCGACGAGGCGGCGTTGCACCTGGTCGCAGAGGGCGTGCTGTGTTGCCCGATCCAGCGGGTGCAGCCGCCGTTGCGCGCCCGTGGCTGGCCCTCGGTGGCCCAGGTGCTGCCGGTGATCCTCCGGCATCTGCATTTCCGCAGCGACGCCGTCGGACTGGTGGTGGTGGTCGATGCCGACGACTCGGTGGTGCACGACGGGCGACATGAGCGGCCCGGTTATTACCACCCCAACTGCAGGCTCTGTCAGCTACGCGCGATTGTGAGGCAGACGCTCAAGCATCTGCCCCCGGCCAACGGGCGTCCGCGGCTCCACACCGCCGTGGGCCTGGCCGTGCCGGCGATCGAGGCGTGGTATCTATGCGGTAGCGACGCGGCGGTGCACGAGGCCGCCTGGCTGGGCGGGCAGGCGAGCGGGGTACCCGCCTACACCCGGCGCGAGCTCAAGCAACGGGTCTACGGCACGCCGCATCCGTCGCTGCAGTTGGAGGTGGAGCACGCGGAGGCGGCGTTGCGACGTCACCACGGCGATTTTCGTCGCCTGGAGCACGATTTTCCCGGCGGGTTTGCGCCGTTGGTGGCGGATCTGCGGCGCTGGCGCCGGGGGTGACGCGGTGAAGGGAGGGCCGGCTGCACCAGGCTTGCGCCCGAGTGGGGCTGCGGGTCCCGTTCAGCGAATCAGACCACGCGGGGCGCTCTGGTCAGTTGTCCAGCAGAGGGGGGACTTGGACGTGCGTGTTTCGCCGCGAAGCACGCGGGCACGCCGCTCCGGCTGCGCTCAAGCGGCTTGAACACGAGGTCGGGCCCGACCCTCAGAGTGCACGCTGGCCGCTCAGATGTCGTAGGTGTAGCCGGCGAAAGGTAGCTCAACCTCCAGCGACTCGTGCTTACGGCGGTGGCGCACGGAGAGGTTCGCGCCTTCGTAGGTGACGAGGCTGTGCGAGGGCACTGAATTCATCAGCCAGACGTTGGAGCCGATAATGGAGTGGTCGCCCACGCGAGTGTCGCCGCCGAGGATGGTGGCCCCGGCGTAGATGGTGACGTGGTCGCCCACGTCGGGGTGGCGCTTCACGCCCTTGACCGGATTGCCCTGTGGGTCGAGGGCGAAGGACTTCGCGCCAAGGGTGACGCCCTGGTAGAGCTTCACGTGGTCGCCGATGACGGTGGTCTCGCCGATGACCACACCGGTGCAGTGGTCGACGAAGAAGTGGGTGCCGATCTGGGCGCCGGGGTGGATGTCGGCGCCGGTGCGTTCGTGGGCGAACTCCGTGAGCATGCGCGGGAGCAGGGGGACCCGGCGCTGGTAGAGGATATGGGCGATGCGCTGGAGCGAAATCACCAATACGCAGGGGTAGGCGAGGATGATCTCGTCCTGGCTGCGGGCGGCGGGGTCGCCGGTGTAGGCGGCCTCGACGTCGGTCTGGATGAGCTTGCGCAGGGCGGGGAACTGACCGAGCAGGTGGAGGCTCTCGACGGAGGCGGCGGCCTGCGGGTCGGCGTGGCCAGCGTAGGCGAGGGCCTTGGCGATTTCCGCGCGCAGGCTGCGCTCGATCTCCGCGAGTTGGCCGCCGACGAGGGAGGCGACTTCGTCGCGGGTGGGGGCCTGGCGTTCGAAGAAGCCGGGGAAGAGCAGATGCATGAACCCCTTGGCCAGCGCGTCGACGGCGGCCTCGGACGGCAGGTTGGAGCCGTCGAGGTGGTTGATCCCGCCGTCCTCGTTGTAGGAGCGCAGGAGCGCGGCTTTGATTTGGTCGAGCGACATGGGGTCAAGTTTCCGCTGAAGGCGGGAACTTATTTGATGATCATGTCCTTCACCGTCTTGCCGGCGGGGATCATGGGGAGCACGTGTTCGGAGTACGGCACAACCACGTCGAGAACAAAGGGGCCGTCGTGGTCGAGCATCTCCTGGATGGCGGCTCGGAGTTCGGATTTTTTGATGACACGGCGGCCCTTCACACCGAAGCCCTCCGCGATCTTGACGAAGTCGGGGTAGAGGCCGCCGATGTTGTCGGGCCCGCCGATGTTGGTCTTATCGCCCAAGATGGTGTTGCCACGCACGCTGTTGTAGAAGCGATCCTCCCACTGCACGACCATGCCGAGGTGCTGGTTGTTCAGGATCATGGCCTTGGCGCCGATCTTCTCGATCGCCGCAGTCGCCAGTTCCTGGACGTTCATGAGGAAGGAGCCATCGCCGTCGATGTCGACGACCTGCTGGTCGGGCAGGGCCACCTTGGCGCCGAGGGCCGCCGGGTAGCCGAAGCCCATCGCACCCAGCCCGAGGGAGCTGACGAAGCGACGGGGGGCGTTGAAGGCGTAGTACTGGGCGGCCCACATCTGGTGCTGGCCCACGCCGGTGACGACGATGGCCTCACCCTTGGTGAGTTCGTAGAGGGTACGGATCGCCTCCTGCGGGAGGATGTGTGGGCTCGGCTCGAAGCTGAAGGGAAATTCCTTCTTCCAGGCGGCGCACTGGGCGAGCCACTCGGTGGTCGCGGCGGCCGGCGCGGCGATCTTGCGCTCGGCCTGGAGGGCGTTGAGGCGAGTGAGCGCGTGCTTGAGCCCGCCGACGATGGGCAGGTGGACACGCTTGTTCTTGTTGTGCTCGGAGGCGTCGATGTCGAGGTGGACGATCTTGGCGCGGTGGGCGAAGGCCTTGGTGTCGCCGGTCACACGGTCGTCGAAGCGCGCCCCAAAGCAGAGCAGGAGGTCGCACTGGTCGGCGGCGTAGTTGCCGGCCACGGTGCCGTGCATGCCGAACCAGCGCAGCGAGAGGGGGTGGGTCTCCGGGAAGGCGCCCACGCCCATGAGGGTCGTGGTGACCGGAATCTGGTTGCGCTCGGCGAAGGCGCGCAGGTCGGCGCTGGCCTCGGCGGAGATCGCCCCGCCACCGACGTAGAGCAGGGGCTTCTTCGCTTCCGCGACGAGTTCGAGCACCTGGAGGAGTTGGGCGTCGTCGGCGTGCTTTTCCGGATGGTAGGCGTGGAGCTGCATCACGGCGGGCCAGGCCGGAGTGAACTTGGCCTGTTGCACGTCTTTGGGTATGTCGATGACGACCGGGCCGGGGCGGCCGGAGGTGGCGATGTGGAAGGCCTCGCGGAAGATGCGGGGCAAGTCGTTCACATCCATCACCAGGTAGCTGTGCTTCACGATCGGCAGGGTCATGCCGTAGAAGTCGGTCTCCTGAAAGGCGCTCTTGCCGATGTATTTGGAGAACACCTGCCCGGTGATGGCCACCATGGGGATGCTGTCCATGTAAGCGTCGGCGATGGCGCTGACAAGATTGGTGGCTCCCGGGCCGCTGGTGGCCATGCAGACCCCGGCCTTGCCGGTGACGCGGGCGTAGGCGTTGGCGGCAAAGCCGCCGCCCTGCTCGTGGCGGGGGAGGATGACGCGGATCTTGTCGGTGTGGGCGAAGGCCTGATGCAGCTCGAGCGAGGCCCCGCCGGGATAGGCAAACATGACGTCGACCCCTTCGCGGATCAGGCATTCGGCGACGCATTCGGCGCCTTTCATCTCGCGGCTGGAGTGGGAGTGGGGGTGGGCGGGGGCAGGCTGAGCAGTCATGGTAGCGTTCAGGGACGGGCAACCTTGGCGGTCCGGATGCCCTCGGCAAGGGCGGATTGTGGGCGGGGGCGGCAGGTAGGCTGTTGATTGTTGGTGGTGAACGCAGGTCGTTGGACGTTGGCGGGAAAGAAGGGGCAAGTACCAAGGGGCAAGTGACAAGGGCGGTGGCTGGTGTTCCCCGCGCACCGGCGTGCTTGCACTCGGGCGGGGGGCGCGGCGGAATGGAGCGATGATCTCGATTCTGTTCATTGGCGACATCGTGGGACGGCCTGGTCGCGACATCGTGACGAAGCAGCTCGCGACCTTGCGCGCGCAGTGGTCGTTGGACTTTGTCATCGCCAATGCCGAGAACTCCGCCGCCGGGGCGGGGATCACTGGGGGCATCGCCCGAGAATTGCTCGGTGCGGGTGTCGACGTGATCACGCTGGGCGACCACGTGTGGGATCAGAAGGGGTTCGAGACGGAGATCCGCACCTTCGACCGGGTATGCCGCCCGGCGAATCTTCCCTCCGTGTGCCCCGGCCTGGAGCGCGTGGTGGTGGCCAAGGACGGATTCCGGCTTGGGGTGTTCACCGTGTTGGGACGCAACTTCATCGGCATGAAGGGCGACTGTCCCTTTGCCGCGGCGGACCGGTTGCTCAAGGCCTCGGAGGCCGATTGTGATGCGGTGTTTGTTGAAGTGCACATGGAAGCGACCTCGGAGAAGATCGCGATGGGGTGGTATCTCGACGGGCGGGCGCTGGCGGTGGTGGGCACCCACACGCATGTGCCCACGGCCGATGCGGCGGTGCTGCCGAAGGGAACGGCCTACCTCACCGATGCGGGCATGACCGGCCCGTACGAGTCGGTGCTTGGTCGCGACATTCAGGCGGTGTTGGGGCGTTTCATCGACGGGTTGCCGCGCCGCTTCGAGGTGGCCACCGGCGATGTGCGGATTTCGGGCACGGTGGTGCGTTACGACCCGGCGCTCAAGCGAGCGGTATCGATCGAGCTGGTGACCGTGCGGGCGTGAGCAGGCGGAGGGCGGGGACGCGTCGTACGGAACGCCCCATGGATCTCTTCGCGTCCGCGGCAATTGAAGCACGCGTGTACCTTGGGTTCTGGGATGGAGGGGGCCGCGGCTGCTGGCCACGAGAAGGCTGAGCGCGAGGCGGACGCCGGGGGGCGGCTGGTAGTGGGCAAGCGGATCGTCTGCCTTTTTGGGGCGAGGAGATCAAGGTGCTCTGCACTAGCATCAGCAACGAGGCGCGTCGGCCGAGCCGACCGTGGTGTGTTCGGTGGCCCGGACCGAGCAGCGCCGCTCGTGTCTTTCCTCTGGGCCTCTCAGTCGGTCGTGAGCTGGGGGCGGGTGGAGTCCGGCCAGTCGATATGGAAGAACTCGCCGCGGGGGCGGTCGGTGCGCTCGTAGGTGTGGGCGCCGAAGAAGTCGCGCTGGCCCTGGAGCAGATTGGCCGGCAGGCGGGCGGAGCGGTAGCCGTCGTAGTAGGCCAGCGCGGAGCTGAAGGTGGGGGTGGGCACGCCGAGTTCGACGGCGGTGGCGACGACCTTGCGCCAGTTGCCCTGGGCCTTCTGCACGGTCTTGTTGAAGTACGGGTCGAGGAGGAGGTTCGCGAGCTTCGGGTCGGAGCCGAAGGCCTCGGTGATCTTCTGCAGGAACACCGCGCGGATGATACAGCCGCCGCGCCAGATCTGCGCGATTTTCCCGAAGTTGAGCTTCCAGCTGTATTCCTTCTGGGCCTCGCGCATGAGCTGGAAGCCCTGGGCGTAGGAGCAGATCTTGGAGCAGTAGAGGGCGTCGTGGATGGCCTTGAGGAAGGCGGTCTTGGAGCCGGCGAACTTGGCCTTCGGGCCCTTGAGGATCTTCGTGGCGGCGACGCGCTCTTCTTTCACCGCGGAGATGCAGCGGGCGAAGACGGCCTCGGCGACGGTCGGGGCGGGCACGCCCATGTCCAGGGCGCTCACGCTGGTCCACTTGCCCGTGCCCTTCTGGCCGGCGGTGTCGAGCACGATGTCGACGAAGGGCTTTTGGGTGACGGGGTCGAGCTGCTGGAGGATGTCGGCGGTGATCTCGACCAGGAAGCTGTCGAGCGCGCCCTTGTTCCATTTGGCGAACACCTTGCCGATCTCCGGGGCGCTCATGCCGAGCACGCCGCGCATCAGGTCGTAGGCTTCGCAGATCATCTGCATGTCGCCGTACTCGATGCCGTTGTGGACCATCTTCACGTAGTGGCCGGCACCATCGGGCCCGATGTAGGTCGAGCAGGGCACACCGCCCTTGACGGGCTTGCCGGGCGCGGCGCCGACGAGGGGGCGGCCGGTCTTGCGGTCGACCTTCGCGGCGATGGCGTTCCAGACGGGTTCGAGGAATTTGAAGGCGGCGGGATCGCCGCCGGGCATGAGGGCGGGGCCGAAGCGCGCGCCTTCCTCACCGCCGGACACGCCGCTGCCGATGAAGCGGAAGCCGGCGTCGCGCAGCGCCTTCTCGCGGCGGATGGTGTCGGTCCACTTCGAGTTGCCGCCGTCGACGATGATGTCGCCGGGCGCCAGCAGCGGGAGCAGCGAGTCGATCACGGCGTCGGTGGCCTTGCCGGCCTGCACCATGATCACGATACGGGCGGGCTTGGCCAGCGAGGCCACGAAGTCCTTGAGCTCGGCGAAGCCGACGAGGCCGCCGGGGGTGTTCGGGTTCTCGGCGACGAACTGGTCGGTCTTGGCGGTGGTGCGGTTGTAGACCGAGATCTTGAAGCCGTGGTCGGCGATGTTGAGGGCAAGATTCTGCCCCATGACAGCGAGGCCGATAAGGCCGATTTCAGATTGGCTCATGGTGGAAGGAGGACGGGAGTGTGGGAAAGGGAGGGGTGGGTGGGGCAAGGTGGCGGAGTGGGGCCGCCAATGCTCAGAAGAACATCGCGTCGGCCAAGGCGGCCTCGGGCGGAAGCAGGCTGATCGGCGTGGTGAGGCGGCTGGCGGTATCGCCAAAATCTGCGGACAGGCAGGCGCTGCCACTGGCGAGATGGCCGCTCCAGATGAAGTCCGAAGGGCCCTCGTAGCGGAGCTGGAGCTGGAGTGCGTCGGGGTGGCTGGCGACGAGGGCGCTGGTCGCGAAGCCGGGGGCGGCCCCGCAGGCCTGGAGCCGTTCGGCCGTCCAGCGCAGGAGCGCGGCGCCTTCGGCGGCGAGCAGGGCGCCGTGGCTGACGATCACCTCACGCAGCCCAGTGACGAGTTCTGCGGGTGGGTGGCGGGCGAGAAACTGGCCGAGGACCTGGCGTATCGGCAGCAGGCGGGCGTAGGCGAGATCGCGCACGGTCTCGGGGCGGGGCCATGGATAGCTGAGCGCCTCGGCGGGCGCGGCGGCGCTGTCGAAGAGGAAGCGCCGGGTCTTAGTCAGCAGGTACTGGTAGTCGGCCATGCGGCCGCAGTTGGTGAAGCGGTGCGCCCAGTAATAGACGGGCAGGTCCGGCGTCAGGCAGATGGAAACCTGGCTTTCGAGGAAGCGGCGCGCGGCGAAGGGGTAGCTGAGCAGGACGAACTCGCAGCAACGCGCATCGCTGGGGTGCGGCCGAGGAAGCATTCGCCGTAGATCTTGGCGCGCATCTCGTGTTCGGGCGCGTCGGGATTGTGCGGGCACAAGACGACGACGCGGCTGGGGTAGCGCGCCGCGAAACCGGTGACGATGCGGAACTGGGTTTCGGCGTCGGCCGGGGTGGCGCCAAAGCCGAAGTGGAGCACGAGGTTGATCTGCGAGGCCTTCATTTCCTCGCGCGAGGGCGCGGGGCGGCCCTGGTCGGCGGCGTCGGTCCACAGGCGGGCGAGGCGGTTGGCGATCTCGCCGACGGGCACCTCCTGGCCAGGCAATGCTTGGAAGACGGCGGACATATCGGTTCAGCGAACTCGGTTCAGGTGTAGGAGCGTGCTCGCACGCGATTGCGAACGTCGATCGCGTGCAAGCACGCTCCTACCTTCGGCAAAGGCGGCGAATTGGCGTCTGAAAGGCATGGCGTTTTACGGCTGGCGCCAGAGGTGGCCGGAGCGGGCGAGCAGGGCGTCGGCGGCGGCCGGGCCCCAGGAACCGGCGGCGTAAGTGTCCATACCCTCGCGACCCTGTGCGCGCCAAGCGTCGAGGACCGGGGTGCAGAGTCTCCAGGATGCCTCGGCCTCGTCGCCGCGGATAAAGAGGGTGCCGTCGCCGGTGAGCGCATCGAGCACGAGGCGTTCGTAGGCCTCGGGGGTGTTGGAGCCGAAGGTGGCCGCGTAACGGAAGTTCATCTGCACGGGCTGCGTGCGCGTCTCCAGTCCGGGGACTTTGCCGCTGAGCACGAGGCCGAGGCCCTCGTCGGGCTGGATGCGGAAGGCGAGCGTGTTGGGCGCGAGGGGGAAACGTTCACCGGCGGCGGCAAAGAGGGTGCCGGGCGGGCGTTTGAACTGGATCGCAATCTCGGAGACGCGGTGGGGCAGGCGCTTGCCGGAGCGCAGGTAGAACGGCACTCCCTGCCAGCGCCAGTTGTTGATGGAGAGGCGCAGCGCCGCGTAGGTCTCGGTGGCAGAGTCGGGCGCAATGCCGGGCTCCTCGAGGTAGCCGGACACCATCTTGCCGCCGGTCATGCCGGTGCTGTATTGGGCGCGCGCGGTGTCGCCGTCGGGCCCGAGGTGGAGCGGCTGGATGGATTGCAGGACCTTCACCTTCTCGTCGCGCACGGCCTCGGCATCGAGCGAGACGGGCGGCTCCATCGCGGTGAGCGCGAGCAGCTGCATGGTGTGGTTCTGGATCATGTCGCGCAGGCAACCGGCCTGCTCGTAGTAGCCCCCGCGGCTGCCCACGCCGAGCTCCTCGGCCACGGTGAGCTGCACGTGGTCGATGTAGTTGCGGTTCCAGAGCGGCTCGAAGATGGCGTTGGCGAAGCGTTGGACGAGCAGATCCTGCACGGTCTCCTTCCCGAGGTAGTGGTCGATGCGGTAGACCTGATGCTCGGCGCAGACGGAGCGGATCGCGGCGTTGAGCGCGCGGGCGGAGTCGAGGTCGTGACCGAACGGCTTTTCGATGACAACTTTCGTGTGCAGCGGACCGTCGAGGTGGCGTGTGGCCAATCCGCTGCTGCCGAGATGGTGGAGGACCGGCGCGAAGACCGAAGGCGGCGTGGAGATGTAGCAGAGTGTCTGAACTTGGTTGCCGAGCTGCTTCTCGATCTCGGCGATGTGGGCGGCCAGGCGGTCGAAGGCGTCCGGTTCGTCGTAGGCTCCGGCCACGTAGGTGAGACGTTCTGACAAGCGATCGAGCACGGCGTCGAGCGGAGCGCGGCGGGAGAAGTCGCGCACGGCTTTGGCCGCGAGGGTGCGAAACTCGGCGTTGGGAACGGGCGTGCGCCCGAAGCCGACGAGATGGAAGTCGGCGGGCAGGAGGTTGTCGTGCGCGAGGTTGTAGATTGCCGGCAGGAGTTTGCGTGCGGTGAGATCGCCCGAGGCGCCGAAGATGACGACGACGGTGGGCGGTGTACCCCGATGTTTGCTCAGACCTTGCAGAAAAGGATGTCGTACCGGATCGGACATAGGGAAAAGCGGGGGACTCAGGCGGCGGTGACGCGGACGGCGCAGGCCTTGTAGCCGGGTTGTCGTGAGTGTGGATCGAAAACGGGCAACGTGAGACGATTAACCGCAGGATCGTGCATGGCCATGTAGATCTGTCCCGGGGCGACGGTAGAAGTGAGGAACGCGGCCGCCTGGGCCTCGCCCCGGCGGGAGATAATACTCACGCGGTTGCCGGAGGTGATGCCGAGACGGGCGGCGTCGGCGGGATTGATTTCGAGCGCATGGGCGCGTGAGGCGAGTTTGCACAGCACGGCGCTCTTGTCGGTGCGCGTGCCGGTGTGCCATTGCGCAGAGGAGTTGCGGCCGGTGAGCAGGAGGAGGGGGTAGGCGGCGTCGGTCGGCTCGGGCAACGGCGTGGGTTCGTCGAAGTGGAAGACCGCCCGGCGATCGGGGGTGAAGAACGCGCCGTCGGCAAAGAGGCGGCGCTCGGAAAGACCGGAAACCGGAGACCGGAGTCCGGAAATGCCGGAGGCGGGAGGGGAGTCGGCGGAGGTGGGGGATGATGTCGGAGTGATCGGATCGGGCTCGGAGAAGGCTGTGTTTCCGGTCTCCGGTTTTCTCACTCCGGTTTCCGGAAAGGGCCACTGGATGCCGCCGGCGGAGTCGATGTGGTCGTAGTCGCGGATGCCGGTCAAGTCGCAGGGTTGGCCTCGGGTGAGCTCGCGAAGGAGTCCGAATGCCGCGGCGGGGGAGGACCAGCGTTCGAACATCGCGCCACAGCCCCAGGCCTGCGCGATGAGCTGGAAGATCGCGAAGTCGCTCAGTGCTTGTCCGGGGGCGCGGGAGACTTTGCGCACCACGCCGAGGCGTCGCTCGCTGTTGATGAATACCCCTTCCTTTTCTCCCCAGCCGGCGGCCGGCAGGACGAGATCTGCCATCTGTGCAGTCTCGGTGCTGGCGTACATGTCCTGCACGACGAGGAAATCCAGTTTCTGGCGCAGCTCGACGAAGCGACGGCTGTTGATCCAGGAGTGCGCGGTGTTGGTGGCGATGATCCACAGGCCGCGGATCTCGCCGCGGTCGACGGCGTCGAGAATCTGGTCGTAGGCGAGACTCTTGTCCGTGGGGATGACGCCGGGATCGATGCCGAGCACCTCGGCCACGCGTGCGCGGTGCGCGGGGTTGGCGAAGTCGTGCCCGCCGAGTAGCGACGTAGCGTTGCCGAACAGGCGCGAACCCATGGCGTTGCATTGGCCGGTGATGGAGTTCGGGCCGGTGCCGGGCCGGCCGATGTTCCCCGTCATCAGCGCGAGGTTGATGATCGCCTGCGCGGTGCGCGTGGCTTGGTGGCTTTGGTTCACCCCCATCGTCCACCAGAAGGAGACCCGTTTGCCGCTCGCCACGAGTTCGGCGAGGCGGAGAAGTTCGTCGGCCGCCACGCCGGTTTCGCGTGTGACCCGCTCGGGGGTGAACGCATCGACGAAGGGGGCAAACTCCTCGAAGCCGCGCGTGTGGGCGGCGAGGAAATCGTGGTCGACCACTCCGCGTTGAATCAACTCGCGCGCCAGACCGTAGAGCAGGGTGAGATCGCTCTTCGGGTACGGCGCGAGATGGAGGGTGGCCTGCATGGCCGTTTCGGTGGCGCGTGGATCGATGACGACGATGCGCGGATTGTGGCGGTTGCGCTTCACGCGTTGCCACATGATCGGGTGGGCGATGCAGGGGTTCGCCCCGACGAAGACCAGCACGTCGCTCTCCTCGAAATCGGCGTAGGTGAAGCCCGGAGCGTCGAAGCCGAATGATTGTTTGTACGCCACGTGCGCGGTGGCCATGCACTGGCGGGTGTTCGAGTCGACGTGGAGCATGCCCATGCCGAACTTCCCCAGCGCACCGAGCAGGGCCATCTCCTCCATCGGGATCTGGCCGGTGCTGAGGAAGGAGAGTGCGGGGCGGCCATGGCGCGCCTGGATGCCTTGGAACTTCTCGACGAAGGCGTGTAGCGCGGTGGGCCAGTCTACGGGCTCGAGTTTGCCGGTGGCGCGGTTGCGTAATAGAGGAGTAGTGGCGCGGTCGGGCGCGGCGAGCGGGGTGAGTGCCTCCCAGCCTTTGGGACACGCCATACCGAGGTTGACCGGGTAGCGCTTGTCGGGAGTGAGGTTGATCGCCTGGCCGGAGGCATCGAGATGGATCTCCAGTGAGCAGCCGGTGCTGCAGAAGCCGCAGATCGAGCGCGCGGTCGAAGCAGGAGTGAGCCGGCTGGGCAGATTGCCAAGGGCGGTCGGGGTGTGGGCGAGCGCGTCCGTCATCGTGCCGGTGCGGGCGTGCAGGAGATGGTCGAGGGGCGGAGTCATGGGGAGGGGTTTCCGGGCATTTTGGGGGCGTCGACGGCGCGGAAGAAGAGGAGGCGTTCGGCGAGTTCACCGGCGGCGAAGAGGGCGAGGGCTGGCCAGAGCGGACCGCCGGCGAGGAGTGCGGCGGCGGTGACGCCGAGCAGGAAGCGCGCGGTGAACAGCGGACGGAGCGGCCCGCGTTGCAGGCGAGCCGGCACGGAGGAACCGTGGGCTTGGGTGGACTCGCAGCCGAGTTTGGCCAGCAGGACGAGGGCGGCGGCCACTGGATCAACAGTGGCCAGGGCGGCGACGAGCGCAGTGCCGAAGAAGCGGATGCAGGTGGGCGACGCGGCCCAGAAGCAACGACGGGTGTCGATGTAGATCATCGCCGAGCAGGCGATGCCGAGCACTCCGGTGGCGACGAGGGCGAGGCGCAGGGCCAGGCAGGCGGGTAGGAGCAGGGAGGCCAACGCTAGCGGGGCGAAGGCGCTAAAGATGAGAATCTCGCGGCTGAGCCAGGAGGTGCGCAGGCCGAGGAAGAATCGCCAGGCCCGTAGCGGTTGGCCGAGGTGCAGCGTGCTGGAACCCAGCCCGGCAAATAGCAGCGCAAGACCGGCGAGTTGGGCTGCGTGGAGCGAAGAATTGGCTACGTAGTAGGTGACGAGTCGCGAGAGCGGGAGGCTGCCCGCCGCTATCAGCAGAGAGTTGACATGATCCCAAAGGCCGGACGGCAGGGGGGCCGAGCGCTCGGAGAGGGACAGTACGATGAGCGGGGCAGTGGCGAGCAGGCCCACGGCGAGTTGCGTGAGCGTGAGCATCACGGCGAGCGGCCAGTGCGCGGGTTGCACCCGGAGGGCGCCCGCGTCGGCCGCGTGGATGTGCGAGGGAATCCCGCGGACGGACACGTAGCGGGTGGTCGGTTGGGTGTATTCGGGGTCCGGTGCGGTGGGGAGAAAGTGGGAGGTGTCGGCGCGGTCGCGGTGCACGGTGGACGGTGAACGGCGGACTGTGGACCGTAAGCCGTGGACGGGGGATGGTGTTGCGCTTGTCGGGGTCTTGCAGCCGCAGGACCCCGCGCAGGCGCAGGGGGGTGGAGGGCGCTGCCCCGTCTGCGCCGTTGTTTGATGTCCGGTCCGGGCTCGATGGTGGGGCGGGCTTTAAGCCCGCCAATACGTCGGATGGCGGGGGTAAACCCCGCCCCACCCCGCGGAACGGAGATGGCGGTAGCGAATCGTTCACCACCGGGCGGAAGGATTCGGACCCGGTACGGACGGGATCGAGCGCAACGTTTACGATACGGATGGCGGAGGTGGGGCAGGCCTGGACACAGGCGGGGGCTTCGCCGACGGCGAGACGTTGGTGGCACATGTCGCATTTGCGCACGATGCCGAGCCGGGCGTTGAACTTGGGCACGTCGTAGGGGCACTTGAGGATGCAGTAACTGCACCCGATGCACTGGTCGTCGAGGTGGCGCACGATGCCAGTGAGTGGATCTTTCTCGTAGGCGACGACCGGGCAGCCGTTCAGGCAAGCTGGCTCCGCACAATGGTGGCAGGCGGTCGTCACCGTCTGTTGCCACGGCGAGGAGGTGTCCTCGGAGAGGATCAATCCGACATCGCGCCACGACTCGTTCTCATCGAGCCCGTTGAGCGAATGGCAGGCGGAGACGCAGGCTTTGCAGCCGGAGCAGGCGTCGAGGTCGACTTCGAAGGCGTATTGCTCGCCCGGGCCGGGCGCGGTGAGCGGGATCAGGTCACGGAAGGTTTTCGATTTCGGACTTTCAATTCTCGATTCCGTGAGCGCGGAGCGTTTGGACACGCCGTCGTAGGCGGTGCTGGCACGGACGACGGGGGTGGCGAGGTGCTGCTGCTCGCCAAGGAGGGTGGCAAGCAGCCGGTTCACCTCGGCATCGGAGGCGGGGCGGACCGTGGCCTCAGTAGACATCGCGTTGGTAGCGTTTGGCGGCTTGCATGGCTGCCACGTATTCGGCGGCAGCCTCGGGAGATTTGCCACCGGCAGTCTCAATCACCCTCAGCAGGGCGGCGTGCACATCCTTGGCCATGCGGTTGGCATCGCCGCAGACGTAGAAATGCGCGCCGGCCTCCAGCCATCCCCAGAGCTCCGTGGCGTGTTCGAGCATGCGGTTCTGCACGTAGACCTTGGCCGATTGGTCGCGCGACCAGGCAAGGTCGAGGCGGGTGAGAAAGCCGTCGGCGTGGAGGGCGAGCAGCTCGTCGCGATAGAGGAAATCGGTCGATTCCTTCTGGTCGCCGAAGAAGAGCCAGTTCCGGCCAGTCGCGCCGGTGGAGCGGCGCTCGCTGAGGAAGGCGCGGAAGGGCGCGATGCCGGTGCCGGGACCGACCATGATCATCGGGGTGGCGGCGTCGGCCGGCGGGCGGAAGCCCTTGTTTGTATGCACGTAGACGCCCACCTTGCCCTCGGTGAGCCCGCGCTCGGGAAGGAAGGTCGAGGCCACGCCTTTCCGGGCGCGTCCATTGAGATCATACCGCACGGCGCCCACGGTGAGGTGGACCTGGCCGGGATGGGCCTTCGGTGACGACGAGATCGAGTAGAGACGCGCCTGCAGCGGGCGTAGGGCGGCGGCGAAATCGGCCGCGGCAGGCATGCCGTTGGGCGCGGCGTGGAGGGCGTCGAGGACATGGTGCGGCGCAGCGGCGGGATCAACCTTGAGGGTGGCCAGCAGCTCGGCCGACGGCTTGCCGAGATCGAGATGCTCCAGCAGTGCGGCTTTCAAAGGGCGGTCGCCCGCGGCGGTCGCGACGGGTTCGTCGCCGGAGTGGCCGAGAACGGCGAGCACCTCGGATACGAGAGCGGGATCGTTCTGCGGCACAACGCCGAGGGCGTCACCGGCGGCATAGGTGAGGCCCGAGCCTTCGAGGGAGAATTCGATATGGTTGACCTCCTTGGCCGAGCCCTCGCCGCTGAGGCGGCGTACGGCGAGCAACGGTGCCGGGAAGGGATTTTCGCGGTGGAAGGCGGGCTCGGCGTCGCCTTCGGGTTCAGGGTTCAGGGTTCCGAGTTCAGAGTTCGTCGGAATGGGTTGTGCAGTGGAGGTGGCGGCCGCGAGGGCCGCGAGCGCGGTGTCGAGCCACTTGGTGAAGGTGGCGGCGTGGCCGAGTTCGCATTCGGCTAGTGGCGTTGCGCGTTTGGCTCCGAGGGCGGCGAGGCGCGCGTCGAAATCCTTCCCGCATTGGCAAAACTTCACGTAGTTGCGGTCGCCGACGGCGAGCACGCTGAAGTGGAGTTGCTCCAGGCGCGGTGCTTCGGCGGAGGCCAGCGCCGCGTGGAGGGTCTTCGCGTTGTCGGGCGGCTCGCCCTCGCCATAGGTCGACGTGATGACGAGGGCGGCGGGCGTCTGGGCGAGGGTCGAGAGGGTGACCTCGGCGAGATCGCGCACCGTCGGGGCGAAGCCGTGTTTCTTCGCCTCCTTGGCGGCCTTCTTGGCGAGGCCCTCGCAGGTGCCGGTCTGGGAGCCGAAGGTGATGAGCAGGGGAGACGGAGCAGAGGTAGTTGGAAGTTGGAAATTGGGAGTCGGTGACGGAACGGACGCGCGGCTGAAGACGCCGGCGAGGAAGCCGTTAAGCCACGCGCGTTGCTCGGGCGAGAAGGGGGCGGAGTCGGGGAGGACGGGGACGGAGGCGGACATTTTCGATTTTGGATTGCCGATTTTCGATTGGGTTGCGCCGGTCCGACTGGGGGGAGGTTGAGGGCTTGCTGGCGGACGCTTGCTGAACGACTTCGTCGTCCAGCTACGGGTTAGGAGAGCAACTCCTGGAGCTCTTTCACGGAGTGGCGGCGGGCCCATTGCACGAAGGTTTCGCCGGGGGCGTGCTTCGCCTGGTAGGTGCTGAGAATTTTGGAGACGTGGGCGGGCAGGTCCTCGGCGGCCACGCCGCTGAAGAGCAGGCGGGCGATACCCTGCTCGTCGCCCAGGCCGCCGCCGATCACGAGGTGATAGCCCTCGCGGCCGTCGGCGAGCTTGGTGGACACACCGCCGATGTCGCCGCAGTAGTGCTGGGCACAGGAGTTCGAGCAACCGGTGAGGTGGATGTTGACCGGGAAGTCGGTGGTCGGGCCGTGTTTGGTCAGGTGTTGCGCGAGGGAGACGGCGTGACCTTTGGTGTCGGCGGCAGCGTACTTGCAGCCCTTGCGGCCGGTACAGGCGATGACGCAACCGGCGGAGGTACTCGCTTCGGTGAACAGCCCCATCGAGCGGATGGCGCGTTCAACGGTGGCGACGTAGGTCTCGGGCACGTGTGGGATGAGTAGGTTCTGCCAGACGGTGAGGCGGACTTCGCCTTTGCCGTAGTGTTCGGCGAGCTCGGCGATCCGGCGCAGTTGCCTGGCCGAGAGGCGACCAACCGGTACACCGACGCCGACGTAGTTGAGACCCGGTTGCGCTTGGCGGAAGGTGCCGAGGTGACCGTGTTTGAGGACCGGATGCCGCGGCTCGCAGGCTTCGCGCGGGAGACGGCGCAGCGGGAAGGCGAGGCGCCTGGCGGTTTCTTCGAGGAACTTCTCCACGCCCCATTTCTCGAGCAGGTATTTTAGGCGGGCCTTCTTGCGGTCGGTGCGGTCGCCGTGGTCGCGGAAGACGCGGACCATCGCGGCGGCGACGGGCACGAGTTCGTCGGGGGCGAGGAGGAGACCGGTGTCGCGGGCGAAGTCGCCGTGGCCAGAGATGCCGCCGAGTTCCACGCGAAAGTAGATGGTGTCGATGGACGGGGGACGAGCGTCGGGCGCTACGGAAGCCGCGACGAGCGATCGCGCGCTAACGCGAACTGCGAAGAAGCCGATGTCATTGGTGTCGGCGGCGGCGGAAATCGAGCCGCCGGAGTCGAAGGCGATGTTGAACTTGCGCGGCAGGCCGAAGAGATCGCGGTGGTTGAGGATGTAGTGGGAGAGCGCCTTGGCGAAGGGGCGTACGTCGATGAGCTCGTTGCGGTCGAAACCGGAGGTGGGCGTGGCGGTGAGGTTGCGGATGTTGTCGGCGCCGGAGCCGCGCGACGAGAGCCCTAGATCCTGGATGCGCGTGAGGACGTCGACGAGGTGCTTGGGTTTGAACTCGCGGAGTTGGAAGTTGGCGCGGGTGGTGATGTCGATGAAGCCGTTGCCCAGATCGGTGGCGAGGTCGGCCAGGCCGCGGAGTTGGTGAGAGGTGACATCGCCTGCGGGGATGCGCAGGCGGGCCATGAAGCTGTCCTGCGCCGGGGCGACATAGAAGAGGCCGTAGTAGCGGAAGCGGAAGTTGTCGGCGTCGTCGGGGAACCTCCCGGTCGCGGCGTGGGCGACGAGCTTGTCCCAGACGTCGAGGCCGTTTTGCTCGTGTTTCCAGCGCTCGGGCTTCGAGAGTTCGGAGAGCGGAGTACCGTAGACGGTTTCCTCTGTCGGTTCGTTAGCGGGAGCGGCGAGGTTGCCCGAGGCGGCGGAGGCCGGAGCCCCGGTGAGCAAGCCGGCGGCGGTGTGGCCCACGAAGGGCGCGGACAGCATCGCGCCGGCGAAGAAGCCTTGGAGGTATTCTTTTTGCGCAGCGGTGAAGGGCGCGGAGGCGAGTGGCGAGTCGGTCACGCGAGGGACCTAGCAGCGGCAGTGCCGCGCTTGGCCGATGCTCGGATAAACAGCGTGAATGTTTTCGGTGAACGCGATGAATAGCGTTCATTCGAGACTCAGCGCTTGGGGCGAGGTTCGGGCCGCCGCCTTGTCTCGGCGCGCGTTGCCCGAGCCGTCAAAGACGCAAAACGCTGTCGCGATCGCGACAGCGTTTGGCGCTCAGCTGTATCTGGCTATTGATTATTCTCCTCGTGCGAAGCGAGCTTTGGGGATTTTACTAAGACGCAAATCCATGTCGCGATCGGACACGAATTTGCGCCTTTGGGGCTTGGGGGGCCTTGGGGCAGGGCGTGGCTTGGGTGGACTGGTGCAGAGAGTCCAGCACCCGCGCCACGAACTCGCTCAGAAGGCGTACTCCACCTGCACCCAGAGTTTTTGCACGTTGGGCAGGGTGGTGGTGGCGCGATCGAAGGCGGCGTATTTCACCAGGCCGGTGACGCTTTTGTACAGTTTGCGACCGAGCTGGAGGTCGAATTCGCTGCCGAGCCCGGCCCCACCGCGGTCGGCTTCGAAGTGGTGGTAGAACGCGAGGAGCTTGACCTCGCCCGGTAGCGACACGGCGGCCTTGATGTACAGATCGCGCAGGCCGGAGGCGGGGGTATTTAGGAAGAGGTCGGCCCAGCCGTTGAAGGCGTGCAGCGTGGCGAGCGGTGTCTTGAAGCCGACGTTGTGGTCGCTGCCCAGCACTTCGTAGCCGAGGGCTAGGCTACCGAGCTTGTGGGCGAGGCCGGTCTCGATCGCGTAGTAGTCGCTGGCGTAGTCGAGCGTGCTTGAACCGTAGTCGACCTGCCGGGCGTACTCGGAACGGTAGGTGATTTTCAACGCGTCGGAGACGGGCGCGGTACCGGCGAAGGAGAGGCCGTAGGTGGCGCAACTGCTGGCGGCGGCGCTGTCGAAATCGAGCAGGTACACATAGGTGGTGAGCGTGCCGTAGGGCAGGCCGGTGTAGGCCGCGTTGACCAGGTGGGAGTCCGACTTCCATGCGCCCTGTGCATGCTTGTGGCCGAAGACGCGATTTACGCGGTCGAGGTAGGCGTAGGTGAGGGCGAGCTTCTCGACCGATTTGTTCTGCAGGACGAAGGCGTCGAAGGTCTGCGCGTTCTGGCGCCAGCCGACGTCGCCCACGAAACGGGCGTTGTCGAGCACGAGGCGTTGGCGGCCGGCGGTGAGGGACGTCGCGCCGGTGGTGTAGGAGAGCCAGACTTGGTTGACCTCGCTGCCCACCGGATCGGCGACGACGGCCTTGCCGGCGCCACTGGAGTTGAGGCCGGCCTGGCTGTAGGCGTCGCCGTCGGGAGAGGCGATGTTCTCGAACTCCAGCGATGCTTTGAAACCTTGATACGCTGCGGTGGTGTAGCCCAGGCGGGTGCGCAGCGTGAAGGCGTCGGCATCCTTCAGGCCGGTCTGGTCGACGCCTTCGTAGCGGGCGCGGAGGTTGAGCGAGACTTTTCCGCCGAGCAGAGCTTCCTCGAGGGTGGCGGGCTCGGCGGCGAAGGTGATGCCGGCGGCGAGGAGGCCGAGGGCGATGGTGGCGGTGCGGATCAACGTTCGTGAACGATGGGTGGTGTGCATGTCGGTAGGTGCGGTCGGTTTGCGGGGTAGAGAGTAGCGGCGGAGCAAGGTTGTGTCCTTGATTCGGATCATGGTGGCGGGCGCGGCGTGGCGTGATCGCGCGGTCGAGTGTCGAGGGGACGAGGGACAAGGGCGGGTGCCGACGGCACGGGCTCGCAGGCACGGAGGCCTGCGCCACGGGCTGGATTCCGGAGCGGTGCGCCGGCAAACGGCGAGGCTACCGCAAGAGCTTAGGCGGCGGGCGCGATCAGCTCGGGCTGGGGCGGTTGGTCGGCCGCATCGGCGGGTGCGGCCGGCACTACGGCGTGTCCGGATCTGCGGTGCGCGTGGATTTCCAGAAACTCGATCAGGCGCGCGCGTAACCGGTAGTAGTCCGGATGCTCCATGATGGCGGCGCGGTCGCGCGGATGTGGAAAGTTGACCTCGACGATCTCGCCGACCTCGGCAGCCGGGCCGTCGGTCATGCAGACGATGCGGTCGGAGAGGAAGATGGCCTCGTCCACGTCGTGGGTGACCATCATCGCGGTGATGCGGTTGCGCCGCCACAGGTCGACGAGGACCTGCTGGAGTTCGTAGCGGGTGAGCGAGTCGAGCATGCCGAAGGGCTCGTCGAGCAGGAGCATCTTGGGCTTGAGCGCGAAGGCGCGGGCGATGCCGACGCGTTGGCGCATGCCCTGGCTGAGTTCGCCGGGGCGCTTGTCGAGCGCGTCACCGAGGCCGACCACCGTGAGGTAGTACTCGGCGATGGCGCGGCGCTCGGCCTTGGTGGCGGAGTTGAAAACCTGATTCACGCCAAGCAGCACGTTGTCGAGGGCGGAGAGCCAGGGCAGCAACGAGGGGGACTGGAACACCACGCCGCGGTCGGGGCCGGGGCCGTCGAGTTCCTTGCCCGCGAGGATGATGCCTCCCTCGGAGATTTCACTCAGGCCGGCGACCATCATGAGCACCGTGCTCTTGCCGCAGCCGGAGTGACCGATGACGGTGATGAACTCGCCCTGTTCCACCTTCAGATCGAAGTTCTGCACGATCACCGCCGGTCCCTTCGGGCTGGGGTAGATCTTGGCGAGCTGGGAGATGTCGAGGTAGGCGCTCATGTTTCGATGGTCTCGGTTTTGACTTCGCTGCGGCGCACCGGGCGGCGGGTGGAGGTCCAGCTGCGGGTATTCAGGTTCTCCGGTTCGATGTCGGGAAGGATCAACGAACGTTGGACGCCGAGCCGGCGGTGGTCGCTGGACTTGAGCAGGTAGTCGGTGACTTCGGCCCGGATCTGCTTGAAGTCGTAGCTCGCGTTGAGCTCGGCGCGGCGGCGGGGGCGCGGTAGCGTGATCGGGATGCTTGGCCCGAGCGTGGCGCGGGGCCCGGCGGTGAGCGGGATGACGCGGTCGGCCATGAGGATGGCCTCGTCGGGGTCGTTGGTGATGAGCACGACGGTCTTCCGGTCGGCCTCCCAGATCTGCAGCGTCTCCTGCTGGAGCGTGGCGCGGGTGAGGGCGTCGAGGGCACCGAACGGCTCGTCCATGAGTAAGATACGCGGGTTGATCGCGAGCGTGCGGGCGACGCTCACGCGCTGGCGCATGCCGCCGGAGAGCTCGTGGGGCTTCTTGTCGCGGGCGGGCGTGAGGTTGACCATCGCGATGTGCCGCTCGATGTGCTGGCGTCGGCGGTCGGCGGACCAGTCCCGGTGAACCTGGTCGACGGCGAGGGCGATGTTTCCGAATACTGAGAGCCAGGGCAGCAGCGAGTAGTTCTGGAAGATGATCCCGCGGTCGGGGCCGGGGCCGGTGATGGGCTTTCCCTCAAGCAGCACCGAGCCGGTGTCGGGGGCGACGAGTCCGGAGAGGAAGTTGATCAACGTGCTCTTGCCGGCCCCCGAGTAGCCGACGATCGCGACGAACTCGCCTTCGGCGATCTCGAGGTTGATGTCGGCCAGCACCTCGGTGCGCGCGCGGCCGGAGTGGTAGGTCTTCGAGGCGTGTTTGATTTCGAGGAAAGCCATGGGGAGCCGTTCAGCCGAGGAGGTGTTTGATGGCGAAACCGCGCGCGTAGCCTTCGGGATCGGCGGGATCGAAGAGCCCGCCGTCTGCCAGCGAGATCGGTTCGGGGGCGGGCGTCTCGCCCGTGGCGGCGGCGTGCAGATCGGGCCGGAGCACGCGGGAGGTGATGCCCGCGTAGTCGGGCACTCCGTAGTGCAGGCCCCAGCGGCGCAGCTGGGAGAGAAACCAGAGCGCATGAGAAGATTGGGGACAGTTGAGGCCGCGTCCGGCGAAGGATGGCCCGTGGACCAGCGTGGCGGAGCGGCCGTCGCCGTAGTCGATGGCCGCGCCCTGGCGGGCGCGGATGAGCGCGGGATCGCAGGCGAGGTATTCGGGCTGCGCAAGCAGAGCGGCGGCCTCGGCGTGGTGGGCAGGATCATCGAGCCAATGACCGGCCTGGTGAAGCGCGCGCAGGGCGGCGACGGTGGCTTCGGGGTTGGCCTTGCTCCACGCTTCGGTGAACGCGCAGACTTTCTCGGGGTGATCGGGCCAGAGCTCCTGCGTGGCGAGGGCAGTGAAGCCGAGCGCGTCGGCGAGCGCCCGGGCGTTCCATGGTTCACCGACACAGAAGCCGTCGACGCTGCCCGCGCGCATGTTGGCCACCATCTGCGGAGGGGGTACGGTGATGAGTGCGACATCGCGGGTGGGATCGATGCCGCCCGCGGCCAGCCAATAGCGCAGCCAGAGCGCGTGGGTGCCGACGCGCAGGGTGTGACAGAAGACCAACGGCCGACCGAGATCGCGGCGCTCATGCGCCCGGGCCCGCAGGGCGCGGGCGTCCCCGACCACCTGGCCGCGGTATCCGAGGTGCAAGGTGATACCCTGGCCGTTGCGGTTGAGCACCCAAGGCACGATCAGCGGGACCTGGTTTTCTCCGAGCAGGCCGCAGGCGGCGGCCAGCGGCATGCTGTAGAGCATCTGGGCGGCGTGGGCGCGGCCGGTGTTGAGCGAGTCGCGCAGGGCGGTCCAGTTGGCCTCGCGGTGCAAGGTGGAGCGGATACCGTGCTCGCGGAAGTGGCCGCGGGCGTGCGCCACGATGAGTGGCGCGGCGTCGGAGAGCGGCAGGAATGCGAGGGTGAGGTCGGTCACGGGTGTGAACTCCGGCTTAGTGGGCGGTGCGGCCGAACGTCACGGCGCGCTGGAGGGCGAACATGATCCGGTCGAGGAGGAAGCCGATGCCGCCGATGGTGAAGACGGCGACCATGATTTGGGCAAGAGTCTGGCTGCTGCCGTTTTGGAACATGTCCCAGACGAACTTTCCGAGGCCGGGATTCTGAGCGAGCATCTCGGCGGCGATGAGCACCATCCAGCCCACGCTGAGCGAGAGGCGCAGGCCGGTGAAGATCAAAGGTAGGGCCGCTGGAAGGACGATTTTGAAGATCTTGTCGAACCAGCTCAGGCGCAGCACGCGAGCGACGTTGAGGAAATCCTGATCGATCGAGGCCACCCCAAGAGCGGTGTTGATCAGCGTGGGCCAGAGCGAGCAGAGCGCCACCACGATGGCCGAGCTGATGAACGCCTTCTCGAAGAGCGGCTCGGTGGGGTTGTAGAGCGCGCTCACCAAGATCATCACGATGGGCAGCCAAGCCAGCGGCGAGACCGGCTTGAAGATCTGCACAAAGGGATTGATCGCGGTGTTGAACGCGCGGCTGAGTCCGCAGACCACGCCCAGAGGCACTGCCACCAACGAGGCGATCAGGAAGCCGACGAACACCGTCTTGAGGCTGGTGACGATCTGGTCGATGTAGGTCGGGCGCCCAGCGTATCTGCGATCCTTCCACTCGCCCTGCGGACTCTTTGCGAGGAAGGCCGCGCGGCGCTCGGTCTGGCGCTTGTAGAAGTCCGACTCGCGTTGCCGCTCAGCGAGGTGGTCTTGCCACAGGTTGCCCGCCTCGTTGGCGACGGCGGAAGGGCCGGGGAGCGCGCCGAAGCTGACCTTGACGGTGCTCGCGACCCCGGACCACGCCGCGAGGAAGAGTGCGACGGCGAGGGCTGGTACCCCGAGGTTGAGGAACAGGTAGCGGACGACTGCATCAAAGAGTTCGACACGAGAAGACCCGGACGGGGCGGTGGTGCTCATTGCGGAGGAGAATGAGGAAGTGAGGGACGGCGGGACCGAGGTGGGGAGCGGAGCAGCGGGTCGGTTGAATCTGGCGGGCTGCTCCGGCGGGAGTGATCAGTCCTTGTGGCCGATCGGGAACTGGCGCAGGTAGGCGTTGGGCGCGCGGCCATCGTAACTCATGCCGTCGATGAATTCGGCGGTGGGCGCCTTGTAGCCGTCGGTGGCCGGGATAGCCGAGGCTTGGAGCTTTCCTTCGGCGACCAGGGCGCCGGCCGCCTCGCGGTAGATGGCCGGTTGGTAGACGGAAGCGGCGGTGTCGTGGTACCAGGCGTCGCTCTTCGCTTCGCCGATCTGGCCCCAGCGGCGCATCTGGGTGAGGTACCAGACGGCGTCGCTGTAGAACGGATAGGTGGCGAAGTGGCGGAAGAAGATGTTGAAGTCGGGCAGCGGGCGCTTGTCGCCGGGGGCGTAGGCCCAGGTGCCAGTCATGCTGTTGGCGATGATCTGGAAATCGGCGCCGACGTACTCGGGGCGGGCGAGGATGCGGCAGGCCTCGACGCGGTTCTCCGGGGTGGCATCGAGCCATTGGGCGGCCCGGATGAGCGCCTTCACGACAGCGACGTGGGTCTTCGGATTCTGCGCGGCCCAGGCGGCGGTGACGCCGAAGACCTTCTCGGGATTGTTGCGCCAGATCTCTCCGTCGGTGATGACCGACACGCCGATGCCCTTGGCCACGGCCTGCTGGTTCCACGGCTCGCCGACGCAGAACCCGTGGATGGTGCCCTGGGCGAGCGTGGCCGGCATTTGCGGCGGCGGGGTGACGGAGATCAGCACGTCGCCCTCGGCGGTGCCGGTCGAGTCGTTGGCGGTGTAGTAGCCCGGGGCGATGCCGCCGGCGGCGAGCCAGTAGCGGAGTTCGTAGTTGTGAGTTGAAACGGGGAAGACCATGCCGAGCTTCAGGGGGGCTCCCTCGGCCTTGGCGCGGGCGACGACCGGCTTGAGGGCCGCGGCGGAAACGGGGCGCGGGGTGGGCGTGGCCGCGAGGGCGGGGTCGGCGGCGAGCATCTCCGCCCAGACGGAATTGGCCACGGTGATGGCGTTGCCGTTGAGATCCATCGAGAAAGCGGTGACGACGTGGGCCTTGGTGCCAAAGCCGATGGTGGCGGCCAGCGGCTGGCCGGCGAGCATGTGGGCGCCGTCGAGTTCGCCGGTGATGACACGGTCGAGCAGGATCTTCCAGTTGGCCTGGGCCTCGAGGGTGACGTAGAGGCCCTCGTCCTCGAAGTAGCCCTTCTCCTTCGCGATGACGAGGGGGGCGCAATCGGTGAGTTTGATGAAGCCGAACTTCAGTTCTTCCTTCTCAAGTACTGGAGCTGCGGTTGCGAAAGTGCCGGCGAGGCCGAGCAGCAAGGCTGCGGTGAGCGGGCGGAGACGGGAGCGGGCGTTGAGGGAGGATGGAGGCATGGTTGTGAGTTTCGGTCGGAGTGGTTCAGCTGGCGGCGGAGATCCGGCTGTGGGGTGCCAGGGCATGGCGGTGGAGGTCTTCGCGGAAAAGGCGGGCGGGGAGGTCGGGGGTGGCCTCGGCGGCGGGCACGAGCCCGGCGGCGATGAGATCGCGTTGGAGAGCCAGGGCACGCGCGGCGGTGGGGAGGTTGGCCTCGCCGCGGTGGAAGATGAAGAAATCGGGCACGGATTCTCGGGCGAGGCCGGTGTCGAATACGCCGTCGAGCGCGGGTGCAACGACCTCGACGGGCTGGTTGAGATAGGCTGGTTGCGCGAGCAAGGTGGCGAGCGGGCTGCGGTTGTGCGGCTCGTCGCACCAGGCGGCGGCCTCCGCGAGCGCGGCGATGAGGGCGGCGTGGTCTTCGGTGCGTTGTTCGGTGAAGCTGCGGCGCACCATCAGTACCTTCTCAATATGCGCGGGGGCGAGGGCGGCACTCCAGGCCGGGCACCAGCCCTGCCCCTGGGCGACGGCGAGGGAGTTCCAAGGTTCGCCCGCGCAGAAGCCGTCGAGCGTACCCGCGGCGAGGTTGCGCGTCATTTGTGCCGGAGGCACGACGACGATGCGCACATCGCGTTCGGCATCGAGGCCGGCGGTGCGCAGCCAATCGCGCAGCAGCAGATGGTGCGAGGAGAAGGGGTAGACGACGCCGAAGGTAAGTTTGTGTTCGCCGCGGCGGGAGCGGGCGACGGTGCGTAAGGTGTCGACGTCGAGCACGCCATCCTTGCGCAGGTTGCGCGAGAGGGTGATGGCGTTGCCGTGGAGACTGAGGATGAAGGCCGTGAGCACATCGCCCCGCGGACCGTTGAGGCCGAGTGCCGCGCACCACAGCATTGGGGCAAGGGCGTGGGCGGCGTCGAGTTCGCCGAAGAGCAGCTTGTCGCGCACGGTGGCCCAGCCAACCTCGCGGCGCAGTGTGACGCGCAGGCCGTGGCGGGCGAAGATGCCGAGTTCCTGGGCGGCGGCCAGCGGCGCCGCATCGGTGAGTGGGAGGAAACCGATGGTGAGCGGGCGGCGGAGCGGGCGGTGGGCGGTGGCGTGCATGATGGGCAGTGCGCTTTTAGCGCGGTTCGTGCCACAGGGCCGGGTTGGCTTGGTTACTGCTCTTCATGTTTTTCATCTACAGTATGAATTCCCTTCATTCCGGTTTCGTCCGCGCTCCGGGAGCCGGGCGCCCACCTCGCCCATGAACCGCTCACTGGACAGCCGCCAACTGTTGGCCTTTGTCGCGGTGGCCCGGAGGCAAAGTTTCACTCTGGCGGCAAAGGACCTGAGCCTCACGCAGAGTGCGGTAAGCCATGCCCTGCGCGCGCTGGAGGAGGATGTTGGTTGCCGCCTGCTCGACCGCGTGGGTCGGCGGGTGGCGTTGACGCACCAAGGCGAGCAGTTCCTGCAGAAGGCGGAGGTTATCCTGCGCGAAATGGAACAGGCTCGCGCGGAATTGGAGCAGTTGGCCAACTGGGGCCACGGCCGCCTGCGTGTGGGGGCGAGTACCACGGCTTGCCAGTACATTTTGCCCACGGTGCTGCGCGAGTTTAAGCAGAGCTTCCCGCGCTGCGCGATCCGGGTGGAGCCGGGCGACCAGCCGCAACAGATGGAACTGCTGCAGCGCGGCACGATCGATCTGACGCTCACGCTGGAGCCGGCAAACGACCCGGAGCTGACCTTCGTGCCGCTGTTTGAGGACGAGCTGCGCCTGATGGTGGGCCCGATGCATCCTTGGGCGCAGGCGGGCCGCGCCACGCGCGAACAGCTCGGTGAGGAGACGCTGATTCTCTACAACAAGACGAGCAGCACCTTTGCGCTGGTCCAGGAGTATTTCCGGCGCGATGGCGTGTTGCTGAACAACTGCATCGAGTTGGGCAGTATGGAAGCCATCAAGGAGCTGGCGAAGATCGGGGTGGGCGTGGGGGTGCTCGCACCATGGATCGTGCGTGCCGAGTTGGAGAACGGTACGCTGCGCAGCCTGCCACTGGGGCGCCGGGCCCTGAAACGCCGCTGGGGGGTGGCGCACCTGGCGCAACACCGGCTCTCGCTTGGTGAGCAGACGTTTGTTGGGCTCTGTCAGGCCGTATGCGAGACATTGGCGGCGCCTCTCGGGGCATGAGCGGGCAGGGCCCGAGGGGACGGCGCTCGCTCTTGAGGGGACGGCCAGCCGGCTGCGGATGGGGCGGGGCACCTACTGGCTCGACTTTGGCGGGTGCTCCGGCCTGATCGACGATGCTTCTGCTGGCACGAGTGCCGGCGACCTTACGCATGAAACTCATGACACTGTTTGGGGTGCTGGTAGCGATGGGATCGTGTCCGCTGGGCGCGGCGTCGCCGGTAGCGGAGGCGGTCGCGGCGGCAACGAGTGTGCGCGCGGCGATTGAAGCCGGCGAACGGGGTACTTGGGAGGCGTTCAAGGGGGGCGACGAGGCGGCGTACCGGGCGCTCTGCTGTGCCGAGTTTTTTGAGATCAGTGCCAGTGGCGAACTGCATTCCCTGGACGACATCGCAAAAGGGATGCGAAGCATCGTCACGAAGCGCTTCGCAATGGAGGACGTGGTGGTCACCCAGTTGGCCGACAATGTGGGTATCATCCGCTATAAGCTCGCGGTCGACTACGTCGAGGGCGGCGAGGCGCTCCCGACCAAGAAATGCTGGGCGGTCGCCGTCTGGGTCAGGCGCGAAGGCAAGTGGCTGACGGCCTCCTATCAGGAATCGGGGTTTGGCGAGTGACGGCCCACTGAAACGACGTCTGCGGATCCCGAAGCTTTTGGCCGTGGTGAAGGCCTTTGCCTGCGTGCTGCCAATCGCGACGGCAGGCTTCTGCTATGGGCGGTTCCGCGATCTCGATTCGCGCTACTCCCCCGGGATGGGTCGCTGCGCTCGGCGCGTCTGGGGCCGGGTCTGTGTCGGGCGTGAGGCGTGACTTTGAGGCGTTTGAGCCTGGGCCGGGCTGGGGCGGCGCGGTTGGCAAACCGGCCCCGGTGGAGCCGCCAGTGGCCCTGGCGGCCCGCAACCTGGGCACTTTTGATAGCTCCCCGGGCGGTAGGGGGGTCCCCGGGGTCTGAGTGGGACAGCAGAATCCGTGTCGCGGCCGCGACATGGTTTTGAGCGCGTGGGGACGGGTGGCAACCGGCGGCGTCCCGGGAGGTTTCGCGGGAGAAGGGGCTACCCGGTGATGGCGTGACCGGAGAGCCAGGCGGCGAGGAGTTCGTCGCTGTCGAGGGCGGGGGCGTGCCGCAACTCCGGGTCGAGAAGGTCACGGTAGCTCTGGTCCGCAAAACGGCGGCAGTGGAGCAAGACGGTGGCGTGCTGGCCGGGGGCGCGCACCAGCCGACCAAGGGCCTGGTTCACCTTCTGCATGCCGGGCACCTGATAGACTTGCCGGAAGGCGGCGTCGCGAGATTTCGGATGGCAGAATGCGAGCTTGGCGCGCTGCACGGCGTTGACCTCGGGCAGCGCAGGCCCGACGACCATCGCGTGGGTGATGCGCCCGCCGAGCAGGTCGATGCCCTCGGTGTAGCCTGTGCCCAGCACGAGAAAGAGCGCGTCGTGGGTCGTTAGCGAGGTATCAATGAAGGTGGCCTGCGCGGCGAGATCGAGCCCGCGGGGTTGTTGGGCGATGCGTAGGTGATGCGAGTTCACGCACAGCTCGGCCACTGCCTCGGCGTAGGCGTAGCTCGGGAAGAATACGGCGACCGGGAATGCTGCAGCCTGACGGCTCGGGGCTGGAGGCTGAAGGACCGAATCGGACGAAGTTCTCGCGAGCTTCGCTACAGCGGATTCGGGGGACGGCACGTCGGTGAGCGTCGGCCCTGCCTCGGGCACGGAAGCGCGTGCACGCACGTCGCCTACCGAGGCAAGCGAGGCAGCAACGAGCTGGGCGACGGTGGCGGCGGTCGTGTCGAAATGGTGGGTGCGGCGTTCCCAGCGGGTGTCGACGCGGGTGTCCACGGCCACCCGGTACGCGCCGCGGCGCCAAGGGGCGTCGGCACGCAGGAAGGGCGGCAGGACCGGAGTGCTCTCTTCCTCGGCGCGTAGCAGTGCGGCCCCGGTGGTGATGCCCTTGAGCGCCTTGCGGGCGGCGCGGGGGAGCTTGCCGAGGGAGGCAATCGGGTTGGTGGGCGACGGGCGGTGGTCGGTAGACGGTGGACTGTTGTCGGTTGCAGAGACCACGGGCGGCGCACCAGGGACGGCTCGCCCTACCTCGGAGGCGGACGAAGCTCTTGCGAGCTTCGCGCCCTCGGAGTCGGAAGCGCGTGCAAGCATGCTGCCTACGGCGGATCCGGACGGCACGTCGGCGAGCGGCGGCCCTTCTGCGGATCTGGCGGGAACTCTTGCGAGTTTCGCTACGGGGGAGGTTGGGCCGACGGGAAGGTCGAGGCCGCAGGCGGCGGCGAAGGCGTCGGGCGGGTTGAGCGTGGCGGAGGTGAGAATGGCGTGCCGGAAGCGGCGCAATGTCTCGGCAATCGCGCTGGCGGCATCCAGGCAGGTGACCCGCAGCTCGCCGCGCGCCGGGCACCAGAGTAGCTTGGGCAGGTCGGCCGCGTCGAGAAACTCGTCGAGAGAGGGAAGCTGCCAGAGTAGTTCGGAGACGCGCGGACCCAGGGCGACAAAGTCGAGCGCGGTGCCGGGCACAAGCAAGGCGAGGCGGTTGGCGGCCGCGCGCAGGCCGATCTCGGTGGCACCGTCGAGGACCTCGCAGGGCGCGAGGGAATCGAGTTCGCGGGCCCATGCCTCCCAGGCGTGGAGGAAGCCGACCGGGGCGCGCGCGCTGCGCAGGGCGTCCCAGGTGGCCCAGGCGTCGGCGGCGCGGATGGCGTGCGAGTAGGCGTCGGCGACGCGGGCGGGGAGATTGTGTGCCTCGTCGACGATGAGCAGGGTGGCGGCGGGATCGAAGCCGGGCTGCTCGAAGAAGAGACCGCGATTGGCCGGAGCAAAAACGTAGTTGTAGTCGCCGACCCAGACGTCGTTGAAGGGCAAGGCGGCGCGGGTGATCTCGTAGGGGCAGATCCGGGCATCACGTCCGGCATGGCGCAGGGACTCGAGATCGCGCGGCTCGCCGTCGAGCAGGTAGAAGCGGGCCAAGCCGGAGCCGGGCCAGCGCTCGTCGGCCTCGGCCAGGAATGGGCAGGCATCGGGCAGGCAGTGGTAGACGGAGTTGACGCAGTGCTCGGCCTTGGAGCGAACCTGCCAGTAGGGGAGGCGCGCGTCTTGCGCGCGGGTTTCGGGTCTAGTGTTTCGGGTTTCGGGTGGGGTGGCCACCGTCGTTGGAGGCTCGAGTGCCAGCATCACCTCCAATTGGCGTACAACCTGGAGCTGGCCGGTGGATTTTCCGGTCAGGTATACGAGGCGGTCGTAGGTGCCTTCCTTCAGGGCGCTGAGCGCGAACTCGAGCAGGCAACCGGTCTTGCCGAACCCGGTGGGCGCTTCGAAGCAGAGAATGCCGGAGACCGGTGGAATTGCGGAGTGGGGAGTGCGGAGTGCGGAATGGTCGAACGAGGAAGCGGAAGCGCGTGTGAGCACGCTGCCTACGGCGGAGTCGGCCGAAACGCTGGCGAGTTTCGCTTCGTCGGAATCGGACGATGTGCTCGCGAGTTTTGCGATGGGGGAACCGGATGGTGACGGCACGGCGTCGTCCGACGGCCCGACAGCGGAGAGGCCGAGGGCAGCGCGGAGGTCGCGTTGGACGTGCTCCTGCCCCGGACGCAACAAGGCAAAGGCGGTACGCACGGGAAGTGCGCGACGGCGTTCGTAGGCGCGGCGACGGGCCTCGAGAAAGCCCACGAGTTCGTCCAGTTGGCCGTGGAGAATGGCGGCGCTGGCAGCCGGCGCCGACACGGGCTGGACCAGGCCGGACCCGGCCTCGATGAAGACGAGTTCGCCCCGGACCCCTCCGGCAGGTTCGACCGGATCGCGGCTTGAAGGCTCGGAGCGGGGGCTTCCGGCCGGTCCGATCGGCTCCTCGTCCGCCCGGCTCGCACCGGCGTTCGCGCGGGTGGCGCGCTCGTAGAGGATGAGATAGGCGGCGAGCTGGACGAAGTATTCAGGAAACTCCGCCTGGAGTTCGTGGACTGGCGTGGGCAACGGTCGGGTGACCGTTTTGAGTTCACGCAGCACCACACCGCCAGCTGGGGAGGGAAGAAACTGGTCGATCCGGCCGGCCAAGCGGAAGATCCAGCCGCGCCACGGGTAGTCGCCGACGATGGGCACCTCGAAGCGCGCCCCCGGTTCCTCTTCGCTGCGGCGGCGCAGTTCGCTGTGCCAGTGCTGGCCAAGCTGGGCCCGCCAGAGGCCGCCCGCCCCGCCGCGTGAGCTGCGCGGGCCGAGGGCGAAGGTCGCCATCTCGCCCACGCCGAGCGTGGCGATGCGGGTGGCGAGGTCAAAATGCATGGCGCGATGTAGGCGGGAAATGGGAAGGAAGAAAGACGGAAGCACGCAGAGTGGAGAACTCGTGGGGGCCGACGGCGGAACCTGAAGACGGCGACCCGGGGCGTTCGCGCCGGCGGCTCACCCGGAGGTTCGCCAAGTGGCACCTCCGATTCGGTAGCCCGCCAAGGGCGCCTGCGCCTCTCTGGCCTCGGAGGAAAACAGGCGGGCGCAGCGAAGGAGCAGGTGTGGAGGAGTCCCGGTCGGGCTCGGACTTTTGCATTCCGCGTTCTTCATTCTGACTTCACCCGTTCTCCCCTTGCCGGGTGGGCCGGGAGCAAGGCACTGTGGGCGGCGATGTCGGACAAGACCACACTCGCCCGTCTGCGCACGGCCTTCTTCACCGGGCTGATGCTGCTTGCCCCGTTGGCCGTGACTTTGATCGTCTTTGAATGGTTGGTGTCGCAGGTGGGCGGCACGTTTCGCGCCTACTTTTTCTTCTGGGTGCCAGCGGAGTGGCTAGGCAATCCGCGACTGGGGTTACTCTGGGATATGCTGGCGACGGCCATCGTGCTGTTGTTCGTGACGGCGTTGGGCATCGTCTCGCACTGGGTCTTGGGGCGCTATTTTGGCGGGTTCGCCGAGCGCATGGTGCAGGGAATTCCCGGTATTGGCGCGCTCTATAACACGGTGAAACAGATCGTGCAGACCTTCGGAGGGGAGAACCGCGCGGCGTTCTCGAAGGTGGTGCTCATCGAGTTCCCACGGCCGGGGTGCTACGCGATCGGATTTCTGACCAACAATTTCGGCGGCGAGGCGGCGCAACGCACCGGTTTGGATCTGGTTTCGGTCTTCGTCCCGACCACCCCGAATCCAACCTCTGGGTTTCTATTGCTGTTGCCCCGGACGGAAGCACGCGAGCTGGAGATGAGCGTGCGTGACGGCATGAAATTTATCATCTCCGGCGGCTCGGTGATGCCGGTGCCGCCCGGCTCGACGCCGGTAGCGGTGGCCAACCCGGTGTCGCCCGGCCCGGTGTCGCGCTGAACGCCCTTCCCCGGTGGCCGGACTCTCCCTACAGATCGTCGGGTTCGTGTTGCAAAAGCCGCCGGCGGAGGATCGGTTTCAGCAGGTGCTGGTATTCAGTGCGGAGCAGGGGCACCTGCGCTGTTTCCAGCGGCTGTCGTCGCGGCAGCCGGCGGTGGCGTTGGATCTCTTCGACGAGGTGGCAGCCACGCTCACCAGCTCGAATCAGGGGCGTACGTGGTTTTTCAGCGAGGTGCGGGTGCAGCGGCGTTTCGCCGGGATCGGGTTGAGTTTTGCCGCGCTGAGCGAGGCCTCGGGGTTCGTCACGGTACTGGCGCGCAACGCCACGCATGAGGACAGCCGCCGTGCGGCCTATGAGCTGCTGGGGATGGCGTTGCAGGCGTGGAGCGAAGGGGCGCGGCCCGACATCGTGGCGCTCAAGGCCCTGTATAGTTTCGCCCGCTCCGAAGGCTATCCGGTGAAGGAAGACTGGGCGGCCGGGTTGCGCGGCAGCGACCTGGATAATGTGCGACGCCTGCTCAACGAACCGCTGGCAGCGCTGGCGGGGATGGAGCCGGACTCGGTCGCGAGGGTGCTGGAGAGCCTGCGGCGCTACCTGCGCGGGCACACCGATATCACGATGGTGCCGTGAGGGAAAAGTGAGAACGAAGAATGAGGAAGGCGGAATGGAGCGGGGAAGGCGGAGATAAGGGCCCGCGCGGGCGCCGTGGATAGGGGGTGCTTGACGAGCGGACCGGAACGAAGTTCTTGCGAGCTTCGCTACGGGGCAGAGCGGGAGGCGACGGTTCGACACGACACGGTCTCGGGTGGCGCAGCGCGTGCGCGCAGGCGACCGAACGGGCCGTCGCGCGCAAGCTCGCTCTCCCACAGCGGACTCGCCCGATCCAGGCGCTCGACGCCAACCTCAGCTCTCGAAGGCGAGCTCGGGCATCTTGCGGGCGGCGCGCACCGCGGCGAGGGCCTGGCGCTCGGCGCCGCGCATCTGCTTGCGGGTGACGGGCGTGCGGTCGTCGTAGCCGGCGAGGTGCAGATAACCGTGCACAAGATACAAGGTGAGCTCCTCGGCGAACTGGTGCTCGTGGCGCAGGGCGTAGGCCTGCGCGGTGTCCACGGAGATGCAGATCTCGCCGGCGACCTCGTGCGCGGGATTGCCGGGGAAGGTGATGACGTCGGTCGTGGTGGGGTCGGCGAGGAAGTCGGCGTGCAGGCGGGCGAGGGCGACGTCGGTGAGGAAGGCGATGGAGAGCTCCCCGGCGGGCATGCGCCAGGTGCCGCGGTTGCAGTCGGTGGCCGGCGCGGCCGCGGCATCCAGCGCGTGGATCACGGCGGCGACGGCGGGGCGGGTGAAGCGCAGCTTGGCGTGGCCGCTATAGATTTTTACCGGGCGTCGGTTTGTCGCGGGCATCGGAGGGGGCGGGGGTGCTGGGGGCGTTCTTGCGTTCGGCGGCGTCGGCGAGGGCGGGTGCGGGTGCGGGTTCGGGGGCCGGATACGCGATACGGGAATGCAGCATGTTGAGCTGCGTGAATTCAAAGCTGGTCTTGATCTTGGCGATCTCGGCCAGGGTGATGGGGCACTGGTCGAGCTGACCGTCGTCGATGCGCTCCTGGAAGAGGCGGTCGATAAGTTCGGCGAGGCTTTGCGGGGTGACGGTGCGCAGCGAACGCGAGGCGGCCTCCACGCAGTCGGCGAAGAAGAGGATCGCGCACTCGCGGGTTTCGGGTTTGGGGCCGTCGTAGCGGAAGGGGGCCTCGGGGACCTCGGCGGTGCTCTCGGGTTGGTTGGGCAGCGCGGTGCGGGATTCCTTGCGTGCGCGCTGGTAGAAATACTGCACCAGGGTGGTGCCGTGGTGCTGACGGATGGCGTCGATCACGAGCCGGGGCAGACGGTGGCGGAGCGCGAGGGCGACGCCCTCGGTGACGTGCTCGCGGATCACCTTCGCACTGGCGATCGGGCTGAGGTCGTCGTGCGGGTTGGTGCGGTCGCGTTGGTTCTCGGTGAAGAACTCCGGGTTGGCGGTCTTGCCGATGTCGTGGAAAAGCGCGCTCACGCGGCAGACCAGTGGGTTGGCGCCGATGGCCTGGGCGGCGTTCTCGGCGAGGTTGGCCACCATGAGGCTGTGGTGGTAGGTGCCGGGCGCTTCGAGCTGGAGGCGGCTGAGCAGCGGGTGGTTGTAGTCGGTGAGCTCGAGTAGGGTGATGTCGGTGGTGCGCCGGAAGAGCATTTCCAGCACGGGGAGGAAGCCGACCACGGCCATGCCGGTGAGCAGGCCGGTGCCGAGCCCGACGCCCATCTGGCGCAGGACGATAAGTACGGCCCCACGGTTGTCGGTGCCGATGTTGTCGGCCGCGCCTAGCAGCAGGGCGAAGACGGCCACGCAAACGCCGGTGAGGAAGCCGGCGCGGATCACCCGGCCACGCTGGCGCACGCGGCGGCAGGCGAAGATGCCGACCATGGAGGCGAAGAAGGTGACCACGAGCACATCGAGGCGGTTGCCACAGATCACCCCAGTGAAGAGCGAGACGACCAACGCCATCATGATGGCCGGACCGGTGCCGAGCAGCACCGCGACGATCAACGGGCGAGAGGGCGGCCGGGGCGAGGTAGGGGCAGGGCCGCCGCCACGTCGGGGTGGTGGACGAAAAACTCGAGCTCCCCGAGCTGGAAGATGGAGCGGACCAGACCGAGGTTGATGACGATCACCAGGGAGAGCAGTCCCAGGCGGCTGTTGCTGTTGAGGGAGGCGCGGTCCTCCATGCGGATGTAGAGCACGGAGGCGAGCACCATGGCGAGCACCAGCAGCATGCGGCCGAAGAGCTGGAGCTGGCCGCTGACCTGCACGCCGCCCTGGGCAAGCAGGAACTGGCGGTGGGCCGAGAGCATCTCGTATTGCTCGGCGGTGATGCGCATGCCCGGCTCGGCCAGCACCTGCCCTTTTTGCACGGAGACGACGACGTCGCGTTGGGCATCCGCGGCAAGGGCGCGTTGAGCACCGGTGGCGGCGGAATCGAAGACGAGGTTGGCGGTAAGGCCGTTGCGGAAGAGCCGGAAGAGGGCGGTGGCGCCCTCGCGCCCGACACTCTCGGCGGCGAGGTTGATACGCAGGAAGGTGAGCGCCTCCTCGCGCGATTGCACGCGGGCCGGCACGACCGCCCCGTCGTCGGTGCGGATCTGGTACGCCGTCATCGTGCCGTTGGGGGCAGCCACCAGGTCGCGGTCGCTGTCGTAGATACCCTCCCGGTAGAGCTCCAAGAGGGTGACCAGGCCGTTCTCCAGCGTGGCGAAGCGGAAGCGGGCGGGGCCGAGGCGCAGGATGGTGGCGATGTCCGCGGTGGCCACATGGTAGGGGCCGCGGATATTGAAGGCGTCGACAAGCACGGTGAGGGCGGAGGTGTGCTCGCGCAGGGCCTCCGCGCGGGCGATGGGCTCGGCCACGAGGTATTGCTGTTCGAAGCGGTCGAGCTCGGCGCCGAGCTCGCGCAGGTGGGTGGCGAACTGCTCGAAGGGCTCGAGCGCCAAACGGAAGACGGGCGGGGTGCGGTTGCGGGCCTGCTCGCGGGCCTGCTGGGTCTGGCGGGCGCTGGTGTAACTGAACGTCCCGGACGACTCGATGCGCACGCTGGCCAGTTGGTTCTCCTGCAGCGGCAGGGCCACGGGGGAGACGCCCAGGTAGCTGATGGCGACAATGGCCAACACGGTGGCGGCGAGGATGGCCGCGGCGACCAGGCTGCTGGTCTCCAGGAAACGAAGCAGCGGCGAGGATTCACCCGGAGTCGGCGCGGCGGCGGTGGGAGGGCGGGAGAAGCGGGCGAGCCAGTTCATCGGGAAAAGGTGGGCGATGAGCGGAGGTTAGTGGCACCGGGCCGGCAAAGCGAGCATGGGCCGGCCGGGGCGCCCGTGGTGGCGAAACCCGGCGTTCAGGGGCCGGTGGCCTGTTGGCGTTCGTAGGCCTCGATGATGCGCTGCACGAGCGGGTGGCGCACGACGTCGGAGGCGGTGAAGTGGTGGAACTCGATGCCTCGGATACCGGCGAGCACGCGGGGAGCCTGGGCCAGGCCGGACTGCTTGGAGCGGGGCAGGTCGGTCTGGGTGATGTCGCCGTTGATGACCATGCGCGACTCGTCGCCCAAGCGGGTGAGGAACATCATCATCTGCTCGGGGGTGGTATTTTGGGCCTCGTCGAGGATGGCGAAGCAGTTGGAGAGGGTGCGGCCGCGCATGTAGGCGAGGGGGGCGATCTCGATAGCGCCGCGTTCCATGAGTTTGGCGACGTCCTCGCGGTCGAGCATGTCGTGCATGGCGTCGTAGAGGGGGCGCAGGTAGGGCAGGATCTTTTCGCGCAGGTCGCCGGGCAGGAAGCCCAGCGACTCGCCGGCTTCGACGGCGGGGCGGGCCAGGACGATCTTCTGCACCTGGTTCTTGAGGAGGGCGGAGATGGCGGAGGCCATCGCCAAGTAGGTCTTCCCGGTGCCGGCCGGGCCGATACCGAAGACGATCGGGTTGGCTTGGATCGCCTGCAGATAGAGTTTTTGGCCGATGGTCTTGGGGACGATGCTACGGCGGTTGGTGGCGATGACCAGCGGCTCGGCGAAGAGGCGACGCAGGGTGGACTCGTCGCCGTTGGCGAAGCCGTCGAGCAGTTTGGTGAACTCGGGTTGGCGCAGGGCGAGGCCCTGGCTGCGGCCCTCGTCGAGGAAGGTGAAGAAGGACGCGGCGCGGGCCACGGCAGCTTCGTCGCCCTCGAGTTTGAGCCACTCCTCGCGGGCGGTGACCCCGGCGCCGAGCCGCTGCTCGACGAGGGCGAGGTTTTCCGGCCGGCCGCAGTAGAGTTGGCTGAGGTGGCGGGCGGTGGGGAAATGCAGGGTCTGGGTGGTCATCGAGGGGCGCGGACCGGGGGAGCTCAGGGGTGGCGGGCGAGCAGGGCGGTGGTGACGGATCGGAGGCGCTGGTACATGGTGTCGAGGGCCTGCGGCAGCACGCGAGTCTCACCGATGACGGGCATGAAATTGGTGTCGCCCACCCAGCGTGGGACGATGTGGGCGTGCAGGTGTTTGGGAATACCGGCGCCGGCGGCCGCCCCAAGGTTGAAACCGATGTTGAAGCCGTCGGGTTTGAGAGCCTCCTGGAGTACCTGCTGGCCGAAGACGATCAAGGCCATGAGTTCGTCGCGCTCGGCCGGAGTGAGTTCGGGGAGGTCGGCGACCTCGCGGAAGGGCACGACGAGCAGGTGGCCGGCGTTGTAGGGAAACCGGTTGAGCACGATGTAGTGGAGCCGCCCCCGATGGATGATGCGCGCGGCTGCATCGTCGCCCAGGGCGGGCAGCGCGGTGAAGGGGGTGGCGCTGGCGGGGCCCTTGGGCGTTTCGATGTAATCCATCCGCCAGTATGCGTGAAGGTGCTGCATGTCGGGAGGAGTGGAGGGTACGGGCGGGCAAGGCGGCATGTCAAAACCCGGGTTTGCGGCGAGTGCGGCGCTGGGGGCAGCGAAGTCGGCCCGCCGTGGCTCGCACAGGCCTGAGGGGGCCCCTGCCTGGCCGGGAGAGAGGCGACGGTGACATTTGTGTGGCGGGCGGGAGGGGCGCGGCTTCGGCCTTGCCGGCCGGGAGCGGGCCGATTCTGCTTGGCACGCATGTCCCCCTTCTTGCGCCGATTGCGGGCCGCCGCCCCGCCCGAGTTCCTCGCCGCCCTGGCGGTGGCCGCTGTGCTGGCGGTGGTGCTGGTACTCGACCAGATGCATTGGTGGCAGCTGAAACCGGACTATGCCTTTGGCTGGCTGGTGCCGATATTCGTTGGTTACGTGCTGTTGGAGCGCTGGCCGCTGATCGAGGCCGGGCTGCGCGGGGCCGGGGCCAGTCCGTTGTCGCCGGGCTGGCGGCGGGGGCTGGCGGTGGTGTTCGGGGCCATCATGGGGATGGGGATGACGTTCTTCCTGCTCGGCGCCCTCTACCGGGCGGGGGCCGGAGTGTCGCAGCCGGGGTCCTTCGCGCTGGCGGCGGGCTTTGGCGGGATCCTGCTCGGTCTGGTGTATTTCAATATGCCCAACGGGCGATTGGGCCAGGGCCCGGTGCCGGCCGGCTGGCGCGCTCTGCTGGTGGACGCCCGCCTGCAGACAGCAGCGCAGTTTCTTTTTCCCGCCCTGATCTGGATGCTGTCGGCCCCGTTGGTCGATGCGGTGGAGAACCAGCTCAGCCTGTTCCTGCTGCGCAAGGTGGTTACCGTGGTGTCTTTTGTGTTCAACCTGCTCGGTTATCCGTTGGTGCAGGAGGGCAATGTGCTGGTGTTGCCGGTGGGGCAGGTGGGGGTGGCCGACGCCTGCTCGGGTATTCGCTCGCTGACGGCGTGCCTGTTCGCCGGGTCGTTCCTGGCGGCGGTGTTCCTTGACACGCTCTGGAAGCGGGTCGCGCTGGTCTCGGCCGCGCTGGGTCTGGCCTTTGCCACCAACCTGCTGCGCAGCCTCTTTCTCACCGCCTGGGCCTATCGCAACGGCAGCGAGTCGATCGAGGGCACCGTGCATGATGCCACCGGCTACGCGGTGCTCGGGCTGACCTGCGTGGGCCTGCTCTGTCTGCTGCCGTTCTTCAATCCCGAGAATTGGCTACGCTGGCTTGGAGCGGTGGAGACGAAGGGCGAGGCGGACGCGGAGCCGGAGCGGTAGGCGAAGCTCGGAGCGGCTGATCGCGCCGCGCACACCAGGCTTGCCGCGGCGGCGCGTTGACGGGACGTTGGCCGGCACGAACGCCACGAGTCATTCCGAGCCCGGCGCTGCTGCCGAAATCCGTCGCCGGGTCCCGGCGGCCGTGGCGGCGCCCGGGGTGGAGCTGGACTGGGGGGTGGTGATCGGCGCATGGTGGCGGATCGGGGTGGCCGCGGTGGTCGCGGGGCAGAGCATGGTATTTGGCCTGGCGGTGAATCTCACCCCTCCCGAGGGAGGCGCGTACTGGATAGTCCATGGAGTGTTGCTGGCGGCGGCGCTGGTGGTGTGCTCACTGTTGCTGCCGCCGATGCTGGGCGAGGCCTGGCGCGCCGGGCGGGCGCGGACGGTGTCGGTTGAGATGCTCTTTTTGATCACGCTGGTGGGGGCACTGGGGCCTCGCTCACCTCTACGCTCACCCACACCGGCGCGGTCTATTACGAGGTGGTGGCCATCCTGTTGGCGGTGTACTCGGCGGGCAAGACGCTCGGCGCGCGCTCGCGGGCCAAGGCGTTGCGGGCGGTGGACGACACCCGCGAGCGTTTCGATCGGGCGACGCGCCCCGACGGCACGAGTTGCGCGGTGGCGGAGTTGCGAGTCGGCGACATGGTGCGGGTGGCCCCGGCGGGTCATCAGGGTCGACGGTGTCGTGCGCGTGGGGAGAGTTTTGTCCAAGAGACGGCGATGACGGGCGAATGGAGGCCCCGCTCCTGTGGCCCGGGTGATGCGGTGTGGGCGGGCACCCATGCGATCGACGGCGAGCTCATGGTGGAGGTGCAGGCGGTGGCTGGTCGACGCCGTCTGGATGCGGTGCTGGCCACGGTGGCGGCGGCGCGATTGGGGCCCTCGGCGTTGCAGCGGCAGGCGGACCGCCTTGCGGCGGCGTTCCTGCCGTTGGTGGTGCTGGTGGCCGTGGGCACTTTCGCCTTCTGGACCTGGCGCGCCGACTGGGTGGCGGGACTTTTTAACAGCATGGCGGTGTTGCTGGTGGCCTGCCCGTGTGCCCTGGGTTTGGCGACTCCGCTGGCCGTGTGGCAGGGACTGGTGCGGCTGGGGGCGCTGGGGCTGGTGGCGCGCACCGGCGACGTGATCGACACCCTGGCACGGACCGACTTCGTGTGCTTCGACAAGACCGGTACCCTTACCGAAGCGCAGATCGCGGTGACGGGCTGGCGGATCGAGCCGGAGTTTGGCGCCGAGGCGGAGTGGCTGCGCGGGGCGGTGGCGGTGGCTGAGCGGGGACTGGCGCACCCGGTGGCGCGTGCCCTGGCCGAGGAGACGGCGGCCGGCGGCACGGGCAGGGCGACGGCACGGCAGATTTTTCCGGGGTCCGGGGTGGAGGCGAGGGTGGACGGCCGGGAGGTGCGCGTGGGCTCGGCGCGCTGGTTGGCGATGGATTCGAGGAGTGGCGACGAACGCATCGTGGTGCAGGTGGACGGACGGCTCGCGGCCGTGATCGAGTGCGCCGAGGTCTGGCGGCCGGGCCTGGCGGAGGCCTTGGCGGAGTTACGCGAGCTCGGGGTGGAGGGGGAAGTGCTCACCGGCGACACCTCGTGGACGGCGGCGGCGTTGCATGGGGTGCCAGTACGGGCCGGGTTGTCACCCGCGGACAAGACCGCCCGGGTGGAGGCGCTGCGGCGCCTCGGCCGGGTGGTGGTGGTGGTGGGCGACGGCATCAATGACGCGGCGGCGATGAGCGCGGCCGACGGGGCAATTGCGATGCACGGAGGCACGGCGCTCGCGCAGGCGACCGCCCCGGCGGTGTTTCTTGGCGGCGATCTGCGGTTTCTTCCGGAGGCGGTGCGCGTGGCCCGGCAGGTACGCGCGAGCGTGGCCGGTAACCTGAGATTTGCCGCAGTGTACAACACGCTCGGCATGGCCATCGCGGCGGCGGGGTTGCTGGCACCCGGTGGGAGCGGCGCTGTTGATGCTGGGATCGAGTGCGTGGGTGGCCTGGCGGGCGCTGCGTCGCGGTGGCGGGGCGGCTTAATCAAAAACCCGTGACTTGGCGCGCGGGGGCGAGTTCGCACTTTTCGCCCCATCGTTGCGGTTGGATACTGGTGCATTCATCAGCAGCCCGTGCAGCCCCGCCGCGCGGTTCGGAGTTCAAACCCGGCCACCGAACATCTGAACATCATGCATCATTCGAGATTCGCCTTGTTGGCGTCGCTGCTCATCGCGGCGCTCTGTCTGCCCACCGGTCCTGCGTTTGGCCAGGGCCTGATTGTCGACCATACCAAGACCACCATCACCCAGATTCCGGAGGCGGCGATCCTGCAGGCGAAGCAGACCCTGCGCATCGCCTACGGACACACCTCACACGGCAGCCAACTCATCGACGGGATGAATGGGCTGGTCGGGTTCATGAACGGGCGTGGTTATCCGAATAATCTCTACGCATGGAATGAGGCGGGCTCCAACGGGGCGCTGCGTTTGGACGACAATGCCTTCTCCTCGTTCGGGGCCGACGATCTGGGCGCGCCCAATCGCACCGCCTGGGACGGCGCCACGCGCAGCTATCTGGCAGCGAACCCGTCCACCAACGTCATCATCTGGTCCTGGTGCGGTCAGGTCGACGGCTCGCAGGCGGAAATCCAAAACTACCTGGATCGGATGAGCCAACTGGAACGTGATTTCCCGGCGGTACGTTTCGTCTATATGACTGGCCACCTCAACGGCGGCGGGGCGACGGGCAATGTGAACGTGCGCAACAATCAAATTCGCGCCTATTGCCTGGCCAACAACAAGACGCTCTACGACTTCGCCGACATCGAAAGCTACGACCCCGACGGGCTCGTTCACTATATGCCGCTCAACTGCGACGACGGGTGCAACTACACCAGCGGCGGCGTGGGTCACAACTGGGCCACCGAGTGGCAGGCCGCCCACACCCAGAACGTCGACTGGTACAATTGCGGCGCCGCCCACTCGCAACCGCTCAACGCTAACCGCAAGGCCTACGCCGCCTGGTGGCTCTGGGCCCGCCTGGCAGGCTGGGCCGGGCCGGTGGCCGACTCCACCCCGCCCACCGTGCCCGCATCTCTGCATACCACAAGCGTGGCCTACAACCGAGTGGAGCTGGCCTGGAGCGCCGCGGTCGATGCCGAGTCCGGTGTGTCCGGCTATCGGATTTACCGGGGGGGAGCCTTCCTCTCCTTCGCCACCGGCACGAGCTACGCCGACGCCACCGTGAGCGCCGGTGAGTCCTACACCTACACCGTGCGCGCGGTGAACGGCGCCAGCCTGCTCTCCGGCGACAGCAACACTGTCACGGCCGACACGCCGGTTCCGACCGATACCCAAGACCCGAGTGTGCCCGGCAACCTGCAGGCCGGCGCGATCACCACGACCACGCTCCATCTCACCTGGAACGCCTCCACCGACAACATTGGCGTGACCGGCTACCGTGTGTACCGCGACGGCTCGCTACGTACCACTGTCGCTGGGACCAGCTTTGATGACTCCGGCCTAACCCCGGCGACCAGCTACAGCTACCGGGTGAGCGCCCTCGACGCCGCCGGCAACGAGTCCGACCAGTCTGCGGCGCGCACCGTGCAGACCACCGATCCCACCGACACCGAACCGCCGAGTGTCCCGAACGGGCTCACGGTTGGCACGGTTACCTCGACGACGGTCCAGCTCTCTTGGAATGCGGCCACCGACAACAACGCGGTAGCGGGTACCATGTGTACCGCGACGGTGCGCTGGTCGCCACGGCCACGAGCACGAGCTTTGGCGACGTTGGGCGCACGGCTGCGACAACGTACAGCTACCGGGTGAGCGCGTTCGATGCTGCAGACAACGAATCGGATCAGTCCGCGGCGGTGCCGGCGATCACGCTCGACCCGAGCCAGGTCGTTCACACCCTGCGACTGCAGGGGACGGCCCAGAGCGCCGACGCATTCCTCTTTGAAAACAATCCGAGCACCAATTACGGCGCCTCGAACTACGTTTCCACGATCGATCATTTCCTGGTGCGGTTCGATCTGGCGGCGCTGCCTACGAATTGCCGCATCGTCTCGGCCCGCGCCGCTTTCTACGTCTGGGCGCAGAGCAACTACCAGCCCAACCAGTACCTCGACATCTTCCGGGTAACGCGAGCGTGGACCGAGGATGCGGTGACTTGGAACAACGCCTCGACGGGCGTGGTGTGGACGACCCCGGGAGGCGACCGCGCCGAGCGGGTAGGCCGCATCCTCCAGTTGAGCGGTTCGGCCAACTGGGACCATGTGTTTTATCCGCCGGTGGATCTGCGGTTGCTGGTGCAGAAGTGGGCGGCCGGCACCGTGCCCAATAACGGGCTGCTCATGATTCACAGCTCGTTGACCGGCATCGGGCTCAAGGCGTCCGAGTATGGCACGGGGTCCGCGCCGTACCTGGAGATTACATATACGGAGGAAGATACGCCGGCCCTCTATGAGCTGTGGATGCATGGGCCGTTCACCGATGCACAGTTCGCCGACCCGGCTGGCGAGGCGACCACGTGGGGCCGCAGCGCCGATCCGGACGGGGATGGTGCGATCAACCTCTTCGAGTACAGCCTCGGTACAGACCCGAATGCGGCCGGCGACGAATTGGCTGGTGCGCTACGCTGTGCGGGGGCGGGTGACGACACCCTCGACCTCACGTTTGGCCGCCGCACGGGCGCTACCGGCGTGGCCTACAGCCTTGAACGCTCGTACGACCTAGCCAGTTGGAGCGTCGTGCCGGCAGCGGAGCGGTCCGAATCGGTCGTCGCCGCTGGCGAGATGGAGGACGTGGTCTGGCAGGTGCAGGCGGCAGCCGGCCAGCCGCGCGCCTTCTACCGGTTGCGCCTGACGGCGCAGTGACCGGCGTAGAGAGCATTCAGCGAGGCGCAGGTGCCCACACCTGCGCCTTGCTCGTGTTTGGCAGTGGATTTTGGCACGGGCGCCTTCAGTCGAGGGAGGTCGCCCTCGATTCAGCCTAGCCGGGGCGAGGCTTCTCGATGGGCAGTCTTGGTTGGCGGCGGCCTTGCCGGGTGGATGAACTCGCGATACGACCGTGCCTTCAATCCACGTTCCGCCGATCCCATGAGCATCGAATCCAAACTCTCCGACCTCGGTCTTAAACTGCCCGCCGCACCCATCGCCGCCGGCAACTACCTTCCCTCTGTTCGTACCGGGAACCTTCTGTACCTTGCCGGTACGATCTGCGCGCTCGACGGCCAGGTCACGCACGTCGGACAGGTGGGGGGCGAGCAGACGGTCGACAGCGGCTATGAGGCCGCGAAGGTGTGCGCGCTCAATACGCTGGCCAACATCAAGGCGGCGGCCGGCAGCTTGGAGGCGGTGGCGCGTTTTGTCTACGTAGGTGGCTACGTCAACGCGGTCTCCGGCTTTGCGGACAGCCCGGCGGTGATCAACGGGGCCTCTGATCTCTTTGTGAAACTCTTTGGGGAGGCCGGCAAACATGCCCGGGCCGCCGTGGCCGTAGCCGGCCTGCCGCGCAATTGCACGGTGGAGATCCAGGTGGTGGTCGAGCTCAAGGGGTAGGGCGCCCTCGGACTTGGTCGCGAAGTTGCAGCCCCCGGGCTGCAATACGCGTTTGTAGCGGTTGGGCAGAGACCTGCGCGACGCGTCGGTCGGCTGGCTGACCGCGTCGTCCAGCGACGCAGCTAGCTGGTGTCTGACGGGCAGCTGAATTGCGGGGCAATTCAGGAGTTGGCCTAGTGCGGGGCCGCCAACCTTTGGCCGCACCACCGGAAGAATTTGGATGCAGCGGATCCTCCGGTCCGACTTCGGCCGGGGGCGATGCCCACACAAGAAGGCTCGCCCTATGTGAGGGCGAGCGCCTGAACGGAGCCGGCCGGGATCCTCTGGCCCGGGGTGCTACGGCCACTGCGCCGATGCGCGTTTGATGCAACTTCGGGTTTGCCGGTTGAGCCACTCCGCGCCCCGGGCTTGGCTCTCGAAATCGGACCGGACCCGTCGTTTCGATACATCCCGAATCCGTTATCCCCCGGTTCTCATGGCTCTTCCCCAATTCCCCTTTGCTTGTCGCCACCTGTTCACCGCGTTGGCTGCTTTGGCCTGCGCGTCGGTCTTTGCCGCCGCCGACTCGGCGCTCGGTCTCTTCGAGGCGCACGGCGACATCGGTACGGTGAAGGCCCCCGGCTCGGTGCAGTTCGACGCCGCGGCGCAGACCTACCGCATTACCGGTTACGGCTTGAACATGTGGGCCGGGGAGGACGCTTTCCACTATGTCTGGAAGAAGGTCTCCGGTGATGTGGCCATCTGCGCTGACATCGAATGGCTCGGCCAAGGTGTGGATACCCACCGCAAGGCCTGCCTTGTTCTTCGCCAGAACCTCGAGCCCGACGCGCCGTACGCCGATCTCGCCATCCACGGCGACGGTCTCGCCTCGCTCCAGTATCGCGAGACGCCGGGTGGTATGACTCGCCAGATCAAGCTCACCGCCTCCGCTCCGGGACGCTTCCGCATCACCCGACAGGGCGACTATGTCTATGTTTCCCTGCTCCAGCCCGATGGCACCCTGCAGCCCGCCGGCGGCATGCTGCGCCTCAAGTTGGCTGAGCCGTTCTATGCCGGCCTTGGCGTGTGCCCCCATAATAAGGACGTCAACGAGGCGGCCGTCTTCTCAAGCGTGTCTCTCGACACCCCCGTCGCCCCGGCGGCGGGTGCCGTCGTCGAGAGTACCCTCGAGACGGTGGCCATCGACACGTTGGAGCGCACCGTCGTCCACCACAGCCGCGCGCACTTCGAGGCTCCGAATTGGACCCCCGACGGGAAGGCCTTCATCTACAACAGTGGCGGCCTGATCTATCGACTGCCCGTCGCCGGCGGCACGCCCGAACGCATCGACACCGGTTCCTCGATTCGCTGCAACAACGACCACGGGCTTTCGCCCGACGGCCTGCAGCTTGCCATCAGCGACCAGTCGCTCACCGGCAAGTCCATCATCTACACCCTGCCGATCGCCGGTGGCACGCCAACGCGCCTCACGCCCAATTCGCCCTCGTATTGGCATGGCTGGTCGCCCGACGGGCAGATGCACGCCTACTGTGCTGAGCGTGGCGGAGAGTTCGACATCTACACGATCCCGGCTCAGGGCGGTGCGGAAAAGCGCCTGACCAACGCCCCGGGACTGGATGATGGCTCGGAGTATTCGCCCGACGGCAGGTTCATCTATTTCAACTCCGAGCGCACCGGCCGCATGCAGATCTGGCGTATGCGCCCCGACGGGAGCGCCCAGGAGCAGGTGACTGTGGACGACAACAACAACTGGTTTGCCCATCCCTCGCCCGACGGGAAGTGGATCGTGTTCCTCACCTACCTGCCCGACGTGCAGGGGCATCCGGCCGGCCAACATGTGGTGCTGCGTCTGAAAGATTTGGCCACCGGAGAGATCACCGTGCTCGCAAAGCTCTTCGGCGGACAGGGCACGATCAATGTGCCTTCGTGGTCGCCGGACAGCACCAAGGTGGCTTTTGTGAGCTACCAAATGGTCAACCCGTAGGTCGCCGCCGTCGGCCTCCAGCGATTCTCGACCATGGCAACTTTGCTCCGCCGCAACCGTGTCCTTGCTGCTACCGCCCTGGCCGCGGTGTAGGTGATTCCTAACGCCGCCGCCGAACCGGCCCATCGGCCGGTCAATCCCGGCGTCCTGGCGAGGGCTTCCCCGTCATGCTCATGGGGTACGCCGTTCGCTCCATTGAGGCCGATTCGGTGGAGTTTGAAGCCTCGGTGCAGAATCGCATCAGCGAGCAGCAGTGGCAGGAGGTCGGACGGCCGCCTTGCGAATGCGAGCAGCGCCGGGGAGCGAGCGTAGGCGATCCGGGAGGCCTTTGAAACCCGCTTGCCTCCGACGGTCCTGGCGCGCTCTCTCCGAAGCCATGGCGAAAAACCTCTGCGTCTACTGCTCCTCCAGCGACCGGCTGGAGGCGAAGTACTACGCCGCGGCCGAGGCGCTCGGGCAGGCGATGGTCGCGGGCGGCTGGGGACTGGTCTACGGGGGCGGCAAGACCGGGCTCATGGGCACGTTGGCGCGCTCGGTGAAGGCGGGCGGCGGCCGCGTGGTGGGCGTGATCCCCGAGTTCATGAAGACCAAGGAGCTCGCCTTCGAAGAGGCCGACGAGCTCGTCTCCGTTGTGACCATGCGCGAGCGCAAGCTGCTCATGGAGGCGCGCGCCGACGCCTTTGTGGCGTTGCCGGGCGGCTGGGGCACCCTCGAGGAGATGATGGAGATCATCACGTTGCGGCAGCTCGATGTGTTGCGGAAGCCGTGCGTGTTTCTCAATCAGGACGGATTCTACGACGACCTGCTGCGCTTCTTCGACCGGATGATCGCCGAGCGCTTTAACAAGCCGAGCAATCGCGAACTCTTCCGGGTGGCGCGCACCGTCGACGAGGTGCTAGCGCTGGTGGATGGGGACCCGGTGGCTGCGGAGACCAAGTGGTTCGACACCCGATGAACGCGAACGAGCTTCTGGATGTGCGGAGAACGGCACGGGGTGCCAGGGGAGTGGCGCAGGCCTCCGTGCCTGCGAAACGGGACACCGCAGGCACGGAGGCCTGCGCCACCGCGCTGAATTGGAAAAGAACCGACACCCGATGAACCGCACCGATGTCTTGGGACTGTTGCGGGCGCACGGCGCTTTGCCGCTGGACCCCAACGAGGCGGCGATGACCGCCGCCACGATCGATTTTGTGGAGGCGCACGAGGACTGTTTCCAGCGTAGCTGCCTGTTGGGGCATCTGACCGGTTCGGCGTGGGTGGTCGATCCGGCGCGCACCCAGGTGGTCTTGACGCATCACCGAAAACTGGATCGCTGGCTGCAGCTGGGCGGACACGCCGACGGCGACCCGGACCTGCTGGCGGTGGCGCTGCGCGAGGCGCGAGAGGAGGCGGGGCTCACGCGGCTGCGGCCGCTGGCGGTGGCACCGTTCGACGTGGACCGGCACCGGATTCCGGCCCGCGGGGAGGCTCCCGAGCACTGGCACTACGATTTGCGGTTTCTGATCGAGGCGGACCCGGCCGAGCCGCTGATCGTCAGCGACGAGTCGCACGATGTCGCCTGGGTGGCGCTGGCCGAGGTTGGGCGCCTCAATCCCAGCGAGTCGATGCTGCGGATGGTGCGGAAAACCGAGCGCCACTGAGGCGGGCTAGGGCGAGCAAGCGACGCCCAGACGAACATCCCGGACGAAGCTCTTCTAGGAAACAGCCGCTGTTTCTTCCCGTCCCGGGAGGCACGCCGTGCCGCAGCCGTGGCTTGCGAGCTTCGATACGGGAAGATGGGAAAAATCCTCGTTGCGGCGCCCGGCATGGACCGTGCTCAATGGCGGCATGCATCGCCGAAAATCCTATCTGCTCTTTGCCGCTGTCGCCGGGGTCATGAGTGTGGCCGAGGCTGTTGCCGTGGTAGTGGTGGCGCAGGTGGACTGGGGCACGGCGGGACCGCTGGTGCTGGGCTTGGCGGTTTTTGCTCTGCTGCTGTGGACGGTTCTGCTCGCGACCGGGCTGGTGGTTTGTGCCCAGCACCTGTTGGTCGCCGGGCTGGGCGAGGCGTGCTCGCGGCTTGAGACGACGCGCATGGCGGCGCACATCGCTGTGCTTTCGGCGACCCCGGCCATTGATTTGCTAGGCAGGGCCCTGCGCCGGCAAGAGGCGCCGCTGGGCGAATTGCGGGATTCGTTGTTGGCGTGCGCGGTGGCCGCGAAGCCCGGGGACGTGGCGGTGACCGGGGCGCGACTGGCCAGGGCCGCGGGTTTGGCGGCGGGTGTTTTGCGCATGCACGGCGATACGCTGCGGATGATCGCCGTACTGGAGGACTCGGTGGCCGCGGCGCGCCTACGGCAAGACGAGGTGCGCGAGTGTATCGGCGAGTTGCGCGCGCGGATGGACAACCTGCCGGCCCCGGCGTCGGCGGTGGAGGCAGCGGGCGCTTTGGCCTCCGGCTATGGCGTGGCCGCGGGCGCGCCGGCAGTGGCCGACGATCCCTGGGCGGACCTGCCGGCGGCGTTGCAGGAGCGGCTGCGAGGCTCGTCGCCGCGAGGGAGTGAGGGCGGTGAGGCCGGGCTCGACCGGAACTGAGGCGGCTCGGGCCGAGGCTCGGCTCTCGATCGAAGTCCTCAAGGGGGCGAACCTCTCGGGACCCGACGCGCCGATTGTGCGAGCTTACTCGCGACATTCGCGAGGGCATTCGGGTGCAAGCACCTCCCACAATCAGAGGAGGCAGAAGGCGGAGTGATGAGCCAGAAACCGGAGCCAGCCTGGCTCGTGCGGAGCTTCGGCGTTCCAGACGAATAGATCCGCTGGCTGAGTTTGGAGATCGGCCAGGTCGGCGCCCTGGCCTACAGGGGACGCGCGATAGATCGGTCGGGGTGTAGGCCACCGCGGTGAGGTGGCCGTATTGCGAACGGTCCCGTCGTTGCCCTGGCCTAGAGGGGACGTCGTCGAGACGACGTCCCTACCGACCTACTCGCCGGGGCGCGCCACCCGGCGCACCAGTAGACGGGTGCCGCGCATCATGATTCCGGGGAGCTTGTTGAGCACAATCTCGACGTCCTCATTGGCGACGTCGACATAGCTCTCGTTGTCGAGCAGATCGATGGCGCCCAGGGATTTGGCCGAGAGCCGGGTGACGCCGGCAATCTTGCCCACGATATCCGCAGGGGTGACACCAGCGAGTTTGCCGACGTTCAACGCGAGGGGAGTGAAGCCCGCCTCGTTGCCGGTGCGCTGCACCCAGCCGCCGCGGGGCGTGGCGATTTCCACGGGGCGCGCGACGGGGGTCTTGCGGTTGGGGAAGGGATGGCTCACCGGCTCGAGGCCGCGGACCGGAGCGTCGATCGGGAAGGTCCGGGCGGGAGTCTCGGCGCGCGCGGGGGCCTCGGCGGCAGCCGCAGGCTTGGTCGGCAAAAAGACCGGCTTGCCGGGCACGAAGGCGGGTTTGGTTGGGACGAAGGCCGGCTTGGCCGGCGCGGGGCCGGCGCCGGGGGCGGCGGGCTCGGCGTTACGCAGCAGGTGGATGAGGGCGGCGGCGATGTCGGTGGGCGAGTAGTCCTGGTCGAGCAGGCGATCGATCATGCGATCCTGCTTCTTGAACTCGGCGGCGTTGAGGGTGGAGCGCAGCTTCTCGAAGAAGACGTTGTCGCGGGCCTCCTCCACCTGGTCCATGGACGGGATACGCTCGCGCCGGATCTTCAGGCGCGCGCTGTTGATCATGAACTGGATCTTGTAGATCTCGCGGCCGCAGACGAAGGTGAAGGCGCGGCCGGATTTGCCGGCGCGGCCGGTGCGGCCGATGCGGTGGGTGTAGTCCTCGGCGTCGTTGGGGAGGTCGAAGTTGAAGACGATCTCGAGATCGTCCACGTCGAGACCGCGGGCGGCGACGTCGGTGGCGATGAGGAACTCGAACTTGCGGTCGCGGAACTTGGCCATCACGCGGTCGCGCTGCATCTGGGCCATGTCGCCATGGAGACGGTCGACGGCGTAGCCGCGGGCGTGGAGCTGCTCGTCGAGCTCGTCGACCATGACCTTGGTGGAGCAGAAGATGATGCCGTAGCGGAAATCGTGGACATCGATGAGGCGGGTGAGGGCCTCGACCTTGGAGTGGCGTTCGACTTCGAAATACACCTGTTCGACCTGAGGGGCGTTCTGGGCCACGGCATCGATCTTCACCAGCGCCGGGTCCTTGCTGTAGCGCTTGATGAGGGCGCGGATCGGCGGCGGCATGGTAGCGGAGAAGAAGAGCACCTGCCGCTCGGCGGGCGCGGACTGGATGACGCGCTCGATGTCGTCGCGGAAGCCCATGTCGAGCATGCGGTCGGCCTCGTCGAGGATGAGCATCTTGAGGTTGTCGAGCTTGAGCGTGCCGCGGTCGATGTGGTCGAGCACGCGTCCCGGGGTGCCGATGACAATCTGGACGCCGGCGGCGAGACCGCGCAGCTGGCGGTCGTAGGACTGGCCACCGAAGACGGGGAGCTCGCGCACGCCCTTCTTGAAGAGCGTGAGCTTGGATACTTCCTCGGCGACCTGGACGGCGAGTTCGCGCGTGGGGCAGAGGATGAGCACCTGGGTCTTTTTGCTGGCCGGGTCGGCCATCTGCACAGCCGGGATGGCGAAGGCGCAAGTCTTGCCGGAGCCGGTGGAGGACTGGCCGACCAGGTCACGGCCGGCGAGGACGAGCGGAATCACCGCGGTCTGAATGGGGGAGGCCTCCTCGAAACCCATTTTGTCCACGGCCTTGAGCAGTTCGGGGGCGAGCCCGAGTTCGGCGAATTTGCGCTTTTCCATTGCGAGAGTGTGCGGGAGCGAAGTGCGAATGGGGAGAGAAAAGAGCGGTACGGCGGGAAATGGGGTTGCGCGCGCTGCTGGGGGGGGAGGGGAAAGCCCCCCCCGGGGGGGCATGGCGCCGCAGATTTGGGTGATACGGGCGTACTATTAAAATGGGCAACCATCGCGCGCCTGAACAAGGTGGCCCGCGTTGACCTCAACGCGGCAGATGCGAGTGCGGGCGATCGCGCCCACCAGTCAGCATCGGGATTTGGATGAGCCCGGATGGCCCGGCCGAGTGGGAGGGCGGGGCCGCACGCCGGGGATTCGCAGGCACGGAGGCCTGTGCCACGGCGGCGGAGGCCGGGCGAAGGGCTGCGCAGGTACGGAGGTCTGTGCCACTCGGAAAACAAAAAGCCGCGCCCGGGAGGGGCGCGGCTTCAGAAAACGGATGGGCGACGGCTTACTTCACGTCCACGTAGCGGCGGATCGCGTTGAGCTGGTAGATATGCTCCTCGGCGCCGATTTTCACCTTCACCTCGTCGCCGACCTTCTTGGACAGGAGGACCTGGCCCAGCGGGGTCTTGTACGACATGATGTTGTGCTCGGGATCGCTGTCCCAGGCCCCGAGGATGGTGTAGGTGACCGAACGGCTGGCGGAGCGGTCGCGCAGGTCGACCACCGAGCCCACGCCGACGGAGTCGGTGGAGACTTCCTTGAAATCGGTCACGCGGGCGCTGCCGAGCTCGCGCTCGAGCTGGCCCTTCTGGGCGAGCAGCAGCGACTGGTCCTGCTTGGCCATCTTGTACTCGGAATTCTCCTTGAGATCGCCATGTTCACGAGCGGAGGCGATGGCCTTGCTGTTCTCCGGGATCTTCTTGGTGACGATGATATCGTATTCGGCGCGCTTGCGCTCGTAGCTGGGCTTGGAGACCAGCAGGCCCTCGGCCTTTTCACCGGCTTCACTGGCGACCAGGGACTGGATGCCGGGGAAGAGCTTGATGAAGCGGGCGAGCAGGGACTTCTTGGTGAGTTCCTCGAAGCCCTGGTTGAGCATGAGGGTGTTGGCCAAGTCGCGGGCGGTCTCCGGATCGGCGGTGGCGAGCAGATCGGGGATGAGGTCGGCGTCCTCGCTGAGGATGTCGGCCAAGGGCATGCGGCGCGCGCTGGCGGTCTGCAGGGCCTCGTAGTCGATGGCGAAGAGGATGGCCGTGAGCAGGCGGGGCCCGATGAGCTCGTTGAGCAGGCGGGAGAACTTGCGGGTCGTGCGGTTCTTCACGATCCAGAGGAGGACCGGCGAGCGCAGGTTTTGCTCGACCTGCCAGCGCTGGAAGGTGGCGGTGATCTCCGGGCCGCACTCGTGATCGAGCAGGAAGTTGACGCACTCAGTGGTGAACTTGCCCGAGCTGAGCTTGAGCAGGTTAAATACGATTTCCTTCCAGGCCGTCGGATGGGCGGAATGGGTGAGATCGAGGAGGCGGACGTGGTAACCGGCCGGCAACTTCTCGGCGATGATGGGCAACTCACGCTCGGTGGCGACCAGCGCCTCGACGCGCGGCTCGAGAGCGGAAAAATCTTCACCGGCGATGACGGCGAAATCGTTGCGCACCCAGGCGCCTTGGAGGCGCTCGGCGAGCTCGAGCTGCACGGTGTCGCGTACGATGGTGGTCACTTCGCCGAGCAACTCGACGGCCAGCGGTTTGAGGCCCTTCTGCTTGACGATGGGCAGCAGTTCGGCGGCGAGCAGGAGGCGGCGGCGGGGCGAGCGGGTGCCCTTGAACTGCTCCATGATCTCGTCTTCGACATTCACCGGCTCGGTGCGCAGTACGTGAACTTCGGTGCGCTTGGCCGGGGCGGCGATGCGCGGGTCGGCGGCGGCCTTCTTCTTGGCGCCCGTCCACCAGCGTTTGAACTTCTCGCCCCCGATGACGGCGGAGAAGAGGTTTTCCAGTTCCACTCCGGTCGCGGCGTTGCCCGGGAACAGGCCTAAGGCGTCGACGATGAGCTGGGCGGGATCTTCAGCGATAAGCTTCTCGATCTTGGCGGACTCGGTCTCCTTGCGCACCAGCAGGTGCTTCTCGGGGAGAATATCGAGAGTACCCACGCAGAACGCGGGATCCATCGGATGGTTGGGCTTGTCCTGGAAATCGATCAAGAGGCGGCGATTGGCGGCGTCGTAGGACTTGATGCGACCGAACCCCCAGCTGCGGTGGACGCAGTACGCTCCGGGTTTCATCGCCTCCAGTTTGGCCTTGGAGGCTTTCAGGTCGGGCTTTTGCGAAATCAAATCGTGGACGGCGTCAGCGTTCATAAGATCGTGGTCGGTAGCGGAAGGAGAAGAGTTGAGCGGCTATTGCATGGTGATGTCAAACTGTGTCTCATCCGTCGCATGGAGTCTGCACCTCGCCGTGGTCCACTACAACACCGTCCTGCGGACGGCTTTTCCGACGTCTCCGCTCCGGGAATGCGGGCTGGAGAGGCCGTGAACGAGCCGCGGGGCGCTCGCGCCGGGGGGCGCGCGCCTTCGGTGGCGGAGACTTGGGCTCTGGCTGTGGCGTTGGTGGCGGGGTGGCGCGAAGGGCAAGGCCGGGCTGACCATTTGCTTAGCGATTTGGCGGGAGGCTCGGCCGAACGCGCGCCGGCCCAGAATCTTTTTTTTGCTGCCGTGCGGCATTGGCGACGGATCGACGAGGCGTTGCGCCCGTTGATCAACCGAGCGCCGCGGGTGCGGTTGCAGGCCGTGTTGGCGCTAGCCGCTGCGGAGTTGATCGAGAATACCGCCGGTGCGTCGGCAGCGATTGTGGACAACGCCGTCGAGCAGGCCAAGCGCCAGCTCAGCGGGCCCGAGGCCGGGCTGGTCAACGCGGTGCTGCGCCGTGTGGCGCCGGTCCTGCGTGAGACGCCGGCCCCGGCGGATGATGCGTCCGTCGAGGAGATGGCCTCCTATTTCAGCCATCCCACTTGGTTGGTGAAGAAGTGGTTTGGTCAGTTCGGTCCGGTGGCGACGCGCCGGTTGCTGGAATGGAACCAGTCGACGGCGCAGGTGCAGGTGCGCTGGCGCGTGGCCACTCCGCCGCCGGCCGGGCTGGAATCCACCCCGTGGCCGAACTTCTTCCGGCTCGCACACGGCCGTTGGGCTGATATCCAGGCCGGGCTCACGGCGGGGCAGTGCTATTTGCAGGACCCTGCCACGCGGCTCGCGCCGGCCTTGGCTGCGCCCCGTGCAGGGGAGGACTGGCTGGAGCTTTGTGCGGCGCCGGGCGGAAAAACCTTCCAACTCGCCGATGCGATGGGCTCGGGGCGTATTGTGGCGGTGGACCGGGTGGGCGGTCGCATGAAGCGCTTCGAGGAGAACGTGGCTCGTTGGCGCGCGGGTGGTGGGCAGGCGGCGATCACGCTCATTGGCGCCGATGTGCTGGCGTTGACCGCGGCCGAGTTGGTGGCGCGCGAGCTGCCCGGGCAGTTCGACGGGGTGCTCATTGATGTGCCGTGTTCAAACACCGGGGTGATTCGCCATCGTGTCGACTCCAAGTGGCGGCTCAAACCCGGAGAGTTCGACCAGTTGGCCGAAATCCAGGAGCGGATGCTCGCCGCTGCGGCGGCCTTCGTGCGCCCCGGTGGGCGGGTTGTGTACTCGACCTGCAGTTTGGAGCCCGAGGAAAACGAGCAGGTGATCGAGTCCTTCCTGGAGAGCGAGGCCGGCCGCGGTTTTGTGCTTGAGGATTCGGCACAGGGCCGGCCCTGGGAGCATGGGCACGACGGGGCCGGGGCGTTCCGGCTGCGAAGCAAGGCCTAGTGCGGGGACGGATTCTCTGTCGCAGCGTGCACAACCGGGGCGCGTCCGGGCACGCTGCCTACTGCGACGGACGCAACCGGGGGGCGCGTGCAAGCACGCTGCCTACGGCGGAAGCCGGACCCCGGATTCGCCGAAGATCAGACGGGGGGCTGCCCGGGCTGGCTCTCGGGCGCAGTTGGCGCGGGCGGGTTTGCGGGAGCACTCGGCCCCGGATCACTCGGGCAGATCTCGTCGGCATATTCGGGGTACAGCCGTCGGATGCAGTCGGGACAGAGCCCGTGCGAGAACTCCGCCTGAGTATGCTGCCGAAGATACTGCTCAACGTGGTTCCAGTAGCCCTTGTCGTCGCGGATCTTTTTGCAGCCGGCGCAGATGGGCAGCAGGCCGCTGAGCGTCTTCACCTCGGAGAGTGCACGTTCCAGTTCAGCAATCGAACGGCGCAGTTGCTCCTCCATGTGCTGGCGCTCGGTGATGTCGAAGCTAAGGGCGGCAATGGCGCTGACCTGCCCGGAGGCGTCGAGCACCGGAGTGAGTTGGGTGTGTAGGGAGCGGTTGCTGCGCTGTTCGTCGAAGGCGAGGGGCCGACCAGTGCGCACAACGGTGGCGAGGTGGGCGCGTCGCTGGGCCGCGAGATCCTCCGGCATGTGGCTGAAGATGTCCGAGCCGACCAGCCCGGCCAAAGTGAACCCCAGCCGCCCGGCGCTGGTCGGGTTGGCGAGCAGGACCAATCCCTCTGGGTCGAGCAACAGGGCGGTCTCGGGGATTGAATCGATGAAGGCGTGCGCGGTGGCCTCACTTTGGCGGCGGGCGGTATCGGCAGTTTGCTGGGCCTGGATCGCCTGCTGAAGGCGCTGCTGGGTCGAGGCGAGCTCGGTGGATTGGTGGCGCTGGCGGTGGTCGGCCGAGGCGGTATCTAACTTCAACTGCTCCAGTTCCCGGTGCAGGTGTCCGGCCATCGCGTCGAAGGCGGTGCCCAGTTCGCGCAGTTCGGCGGCGCCGCTGGCGATGCCGGCCCGGGCCTCCCAGCGGCCGCGGGTCAGCGCGAGCGCGGCCGCGCTGAGCCGGCGGATGGGGCGCAGCACGAGGTGCTCACCCAGTCTCCAAGATAGAAACAGCGCCACGGTCACGCATAGCACCGAAGCGGCGAAACTGCGTAGAAACGCCCCCCGCGCCTCGTCGTGCACCGTCGTCTTCAGTCGGCCGACGCCGACCCACAGTCCCTCGTCCACACTGGGCACCAGGGTGAAGTTGAAGATTCGAGGCCGGCCCTCCTCGTCCAGGGCGGAGAGTGCGCGTGAGTTCGGCGGCGCGCTCCAGCCGGGGAAAGGCCGACCGCTGGTTGCTAGCGGCACGCCGCGGCGACTGAGCACGGTGCCGTTGCGGTCAAGTAGTACCAAGTCGACCTCCGGCGGCACGGGGAATTCGTCGAGCAGTTGCAGGAGTACCTGCAGGTCGAGCGCGGCGATCACGCAGTCCAGCGGGCCGGCGGTGGTCTGTCCCGACAAGGGGCAGGCGATCGTGATGGACGCCTTGTCGGTGACACGGCCAATCTGATACTCGCCGAGTCCGAGGTGGCGGTTGGCCTGTAGCCGGCGGAACCAGGAGCGGTCGCTCAGGATCAGCCCGGCCGGCGCCGGCAGGGCACTAACGGCGATGGTGCCGTCGCCACGGACCAGCGAAAGGTTGGCGAAAAGCGGCGAGGTTGATCGCAGCTCTTCCAATAGGCCCACGGCGGCCGAGGATTGGGGGGCGCGGAGCGCCGGGGTGTGCGAGAGCGCGACGAGCAGTTGGCGGGTTCCCTCCAGATAGCGACTCACGCTGGCCGCCACCTGCTCGGCGAGGCGGGAGGCCTCGGCCTGGCGTTCCTCCTGTAACTGTCGCCGAATGCCGGCGGCGTGAAACAGGGTGAGAGCGAGAATCGGAACCAGCGCCACGAGGACCGTGAGCAGAAGAGCGAACCGCAGCGAGGTGGGGCGGGGGAACATGGGCGAGGGGACTGTCGCAGGGTAAGCGTGATTCCCTCCCTTACGCAACGATGCTGCGTTCCTCGCTCACCGCCGTCCCTCTCCAGTCCCCGCTTGCGTCAACCGGCGGTGCCGCGGGTTTGGCTGCGCAGGAACTTCACCAGCGATGGCACCGCCTCGACCATGCTGTCGCGGCAGGCCTCGTACTCGCGGAAATTGCCGCCGAAGGGGTCGGGGATCTCGGTGTCGCCGTCGCGGCCGACGAACTCCCGGAACAGGTGCAGATTCTTGGGCACGCGATCAAAGCCCACCTCGATCATCGCCCGGTGCGACTCGGTCATGCAGAACACCGCCAAAGCCTCGTCGAGCAGGTCCTGGGTGAGCGGGCGGCTGGAGTGGCCGGAGAGATCAAGGCCGACCTTCCTCAATGCCGCCACCGAGTTGCCGGTGGCCGGATACCCGCTGCCGGCGGAGATGCCGGCGGAGATCACCTGTAGCGAGCGCAGCGGCTCCGGCTCGGCCGCCAGCGCGTGCCGGAGCAGCTTCTCCCCCATGGGGCTGCGGCAGACGTTGGCCGTGCAGACGACGATGATGGTGCCGGCGGAGGGCATGGGCTCAGTCTTTCTGCGGAAGGCGGCCGAGGGCAAGCAGCGCGCGATGGAGAAATACGGCCCGCTGCAACACGAGATCCTTAACCGGGACCTCGCTGGCGGGTGGCTCCTTGGACTCGTCGGGGGGGGCGGCGTCGTCGCCGCGCCGCCCATTGGCGTGGTTGCGGGCGAGGCGGGCCTCGTCGAAGCGCGGCTTGTCGAGCTTCTCCTCGATGAGTTCGCGCGCCGGGCGGCCCGCGGCCAGCGCGGCGACGGCGGCTCGATCGAGAGCCGGCTCGGTGGACACGGCGAGGGTGGGCGCAAACCCCGGGCTGGCATAGCCCAGGGTGAGGATGGCCGGCGCGGCCGGCACGGCGGCGCGGATGGCCGTAGGTGTCGGCGCCGATCAGCACGAAGAGCACAAGGCCGGCGTCGGCGGCTGAAGTGCGGCGCTGGAGCAACTCCTGCAAGCGCGCGGTGGACACGGTATCGCCTTGGGCCGCGCGCAGGTCGAGCACCAGCGGCCCGGCGGCGAGCGCCGGCTCCAGCGTGGCGAGATCGGCGGCCAGGCCGGCCACGCGGAAGTAGCGCAGACCCCGGCCCAGGTCGGCGGGATCGGAGGGAGCTGGGGTCTCGGTCGGAGTGGCCGGCCCCGACGGGCTCGACGGCGTTGCCGCGCCCGCGGGCGCGGGCAGGGGCGCGGGTTCGGCGGCCGGCGCCGCCGGCAACAGGCCGGCGGCCACCGACAGGATGGCGAAGGTGGCCGCGCGGAGGCTCATTTCAGCCGGGCCACCTGCCGGGCGCCGATGTCGCGGCGGCAGTATTTGGAGGCGTAACCGATCTGGTCGCACAGCGAGTAGGCGCGGCTGATGGCCTGCCGCAACGTGGGGGCCACGGTGGTCACACCGAGCACGCGGCCGCCGTTGGTGACGATCTGGCGGTTGGCGGAGACGGTGGTGCCGGCGTGGAAGATGTACTCCCCGGCGCCCGAGAGGCGGGGCAGGGTGATGGCGTCGCCCTTCGGGTACTGGTCGGGGTAGCCCTGGGCGGCGAGCACCACGCACAACGCGTAGTCGCTCTTCACCTCCAGCTTGACGGTGTGCAGGCGGTTGTTGGCCGCGGCCCACAGTAGCGCGACCGGGTCGGTGGCCAGGAGCGGGAAAATTACCTGGGTTTCCGGATCGCCGAAGCGAGTGTTGAACTCGATCACCTGCGGGCCCTTCGGGGTGAGCATGATGCCGATGTAGAGGGTCCCGCGAAAATCGATGCCCTCGGCGGCGATGGCGTCGACGCTGGGGCGGGCGATGGTGCGCTCGATCTCCTCAAGAAGCTTGGGGGTGACGACCTCAGCCGGCGAGTACGCGCCCATGCCGCCGGTGTTCGGGCCGGTGTCGCCGTCGCCCACGCGTTTGTGGTCCTGGCTGGTGGGCAGCACGACAAACTCGCGGCCGGAGACGACGAGGTGGATCGAGGCCTCCTCGCCGTGCAGGCAGTCCTCGATGAGGATACGCTGGCCGCTGGCGCCGAAGGCCCCGCCCTCGAGCATCAGGCGCACACCGGCCTCGGCCTCCGCCAGGGTGGGGGCCACGACCACGCCCTTGCCGGCGGCCAGGCCGTCGGCCTTCACCACGTAGGGGGCCTTGCGCGTCTTCAGGTAGGCCAGAGCGGGGGCCACCTCGGTGAAGAACTTCGCGGGTGCAGTGGGGATCTTGTACTTGAGAAGCAACTCCTTGGTGAAGATCTTGCTCGCCTCCAGGCGGGCGCCGTCCTGTTTCGGGCCGTAGGCGGGAATTCCCGCCGTGATCAGCGCATCCACGAGCCCGAGGCTGAGCGGCACTTCGGGGCCCACGATCACGAACTCGATGCGCTCGCGCTTGGCGAGGGCGACCAGCCCGGGGACGTCGTCCACCGGCACCGGGAAGCACTTCACGTCGCGTGCGATGCCTCCGTTGCCCGGAGCCGCCAGCACACGGGGACGTGCGGGACTTTTCAGGCAGGAAGTCACAATGGCGTGTTCACGCCCGCCGGAGCCGACGACGAGGATGGAGCGGGGAAGGGGAAGTGTCATGGATGGAAAGGGGATCAGATCAGGGGACGGGCCGGGACCTCAAGCGCGGCGATGGCCGCCATGATGCGATCGGAGGCCACCTGGTAGCGCTGCTTGCCGGCGGCGGGATCGTCGTAGTCGGCCGGAAGGAGTGGGCGGCCAAAGACGTAGGAGACGGGGTGGGGCTGGGGCAGCTTCGCGCCGCGCCCGAAGGCCTCGAACGAACCGAAGAGGTGCACGGGTAGCACGGGCACCTGTGTCTTGCAGGCGATCATACCCACACCGGATTTGGCCGGCTGGAGCTGGCCATCGAGGGAGCGGGTGCCCTCGGGAAACAGGATGACGACCCCGCCCTCGCCGAGCGCGGCGATGGTCTTCTTCAAGGCGCCGACGTCCGCACCGTCGCGATCGACGGGGATGCACTCGATGTGGTCCATCCACCAGGCGGGGATGCCGGGTTTCCAGAGGGTTTTGCGGGCGAAGAAACGCACTTGGTGCGGGATCTGCGCGCCGAGCAGCGGCGGGTCGAGGTGGCTGCAGTGGTTCGCCGCCACCAGAATCGGTCCGGTGGTCGGGATGTGGTGTTCCCCGTAGCTCTCGCCGCGGAAGGCGGTGTCGGCGGTGACCTTCAGGATGCTTCCACACAACCAGTACAACATGTTCATGGCGTGGGAGGAGCGAGGTCCAGGCGAGGCGCGATCAGGCTGGCGAGCTGGTCGACGACTTGGGCCAGGGTGAGGTGGGTGGAGTCGATGGCAGTGGCGCCGTTGGGGAGGGTGAGCGGCGCGGTCTTGCGCGAGGCGTCGAGGCGGTCGCGTTCGTGGATGGCGTCGGTTTGACCTTCGGCGGCGCGGCGGCGGGTGCGTTCGACCGGATCGGCCTGCAGGTAGAACCGGAAGTCGGCGTCGGGGAAGATCACCGAGCCGATGTCGCGGCCTTCCATAATGAGGCCGCGGAAACCGCCTTCGCGGGCGACTTGGGCTTGGCTTCGCTGGTAGGCGAGAAGGAACTGGCGCACGGCAGGCACGGCGGCGAAGCGGGAGACGTTCTCGTTCACCAGCGGGCCGCGGATTTCGTCACCCGGGTCTGGCCGGCAATCTCGATGAGCGAGCTGCGCCCTGCCACGCGGGTGCCCAGGGGCAGGGCGGCGAGCGCCGCGGCGACCGCGGCCTCGTCGTCGGCGGAGACGCCGCGCTCGAGCAGTTGGTGGGTGACGAAGCGGTAATGCGCCCCGGTATCCACGTGCAGGAGGTGAAAACGTTCGCTGAGGGCGCGCGAGGTCGAGGACTTGCCGGAGGCGGCGCCGCCGTCGATGGCGATGACGACAAAGGCGGAATCCAGGGCCTGGGGATGGGAGCTTGCGCGCAACCGGGCGAGCACGCCGAAGAAGTCCGGGAAGGTCTTCGCGCAACAGGCGGGGTTGTTCACCGTGAGCCAGGCGCGGCCGTCGCCGTGGAGGTCGTGGCAGCCGAGCACCCCGAAGCCCATGGCGAAGCGGTGGTCATGGTAGGTCGTGATCTCGGCGGGGCGCAGCGGCCGCGGGGTGATGGTGAGGGTGTCTTCGGTCTCGAGCACCTCCTGGCCGAGACGGCGCAGCTCGGCGGCCATGCCGGCCACGCGGTCGGTCTCCTGTTTGCGGGTATGGGTGAGGCCGCGCAGCGTGGTGGGCCCGGCGAGTAGCGGGGCGAGCGCGGCGAGGGTGAGGAAGGTGTCGGAGAAGGTGTTGAAGTCGGCGTCGATGCCGACCAGCGGAGTGCCCGCGATCCGGGTGCTGACGAGAGCCCCGGCCTCGCGCCGCAGTTGCAGTCCCACGCGGGCGAGTTCGCCGGCGAAGGCGAGATCCCCCTGCAGGCTTTCGCCCGCCTCGGGCAGGCCGGCCACGCGCACACTGCCGCCGGTGGCGAGGGGCAGTGCGAGAAAGTAGGAGGCGGCGGTGGCGTCGGGTTCGATTTGGTACGCCGCGGGGGCGGTGAAGGGGCGGCCCCAGGGCAGGGCGAAGGCCTCGGTCGGGTGTGCGGCGAGCGCGGCGGTGGGTTGGCCGAACTGGGCCATCTGGCGCAGCGTCATGGCGACGAAGGGCCAGCGCACCCCGCCGACGAGCTGGAGCTGCAGCGGCGCCGCGGCGAGCGGGGCGACCATGAGCAGGGCGGAGAGCATCTGGCTGCTTTCGCGCGCGTCGATGGCCACCGTGCCGCCGCGCAGCCCGGAGGCGTGCAGCTCGAAGGGGAAACAACCGGGTTGGCCGAGAAACTTGAATTCAGCGCCGAGGGCGGTGAGCGCCTCGAGCAGACCGCCCATGGGACGGCGGCGCATGGCCTCGACTCCGTCGAAGCGGTACACCCCGCGGCCGGCGGCGGCGCAGAGCGCGGTGAGGAAACGGGCGGCGGTGCCGGCGTTGCCCACGTGGAGGCTGGCCGTGGGGGCGGGGAGCAGGTCTCCCGCGCCGGAGACGCGGAACGTGCACGCGCTGGCGTCGGCCTCGACGGGGACGCCGAGGGCGCGCAGGGCGGCCGACATGATCTCGGTGTCCTCGCTGAAGAGCGCGCCGCGCAGCTCCACGCCCTGGGAGCACAGGGCGGCCAGCAGGAGGGCGCGGTTGGTCAGGCTCTTCGAGCCGGGTAGGGTGACGGTACCTTCGGCCGCGCGGGTGAACGGCACGATCGGCAGCAGGGCGGGCAACGGGGCACTGCTCATGGGATCGGGCGCAACTTGTCGCGCCAGGTCTTGCTGCGCTCGAGGATGGCCAGCAGCTCGAGGTCGTTGCGGTTGGCCAAGGCGGCGTGGAGGGCCTGCAGCTCGTCTTGGTAGGTGCGCAGGGCGCGCAGCACCTCGTCGCGATTGGCGTTGAGGATACCGCGCCAAAGCCGCGGGTCGCCGGAGGCGACGCGGGTGGTGTCGCGCAGGCCGGGGCCGGCGAGGTTGCGCCAGTCCGGGTTCTTGGTTGCGAGCAGGCTGCAGAGGCAGGCGGCGGCGAGATGGGGCAGGTGGGAAACGTGGGCGACGATCTCGTCGTGGCGGTCGGGATGCATCGTGGTGATCTCGCATCCAAGGGCGTGCCAGAAGCGCACCAGAGTCTCCACCGTAGCGGGGGGAGTCTCGTCGAAGGGGGTGACGAAGCAGGCGCGGCCTTTGAAGAGGGTGGCGGAGCCGGCCTCGTGTCCGGTCTTCTCGGAGCCGGCCATGGGGTGGGAACCGATGAAGACCGGGCCGCCGGCGGGATAGTCGGACTGGATGCGCCGGCAGAGTTCGCCCTTCACGCTGCCCACGTCGGTGACGATGGCGGAGGCGGATAGGTGGGGGCGGATCTGGGCGGCGAGGGTGGGGATGTTCTCCACCGGGGCGCAGATCACCACGAGGGCGGCGCCGCGGGCGGCTTCTTCGGGGGTGGGGCAGACCGCATCGCACCAGGGCAGGCTCTCCAGTTGCACGCGCACCTCGGGGCGGCGGGCCCAGACGACGATGCGGCGGGCCGAGCCGGATTGGCGGGCGGCCATTGCGACGGAAGCGCCCAGCAAGCCGGGAGCGAGAATGGTGAGCTGGTCTAGCACAACCGGACCAGCAAACGGGGCGGCCGGGCAATGTCCAGCCATTCGCCGGTGGAGTGCGGCTGCGCGCTGTCGACTACTGGGGATGGACCGGCTTGAGCTCGCGCGTCTCCGATCTGATTGTCCGGCGCCGTGGACAGGTCCGCCTCATTCGGGGGCTAGCTGTGGCCATTTCTTCTCGAGGTCGGCCATACATTCCGGACAGATCCCGTGGGTTGGTAGGGCCCCGGAGACTTCCCCGATGTAGCGCTCCACCTCGACCCAGGCTCCCTTCTTGCCGCGGACCTTCTTGCAGTAACTGCAGATCGGATAGATCCGGCTCAGGTCGTTGAACAGCCGCTCCTGCCGATTGATAAGCTCCTTGTCGGCGATCACCCGCAGCGACAGCTCCAGCATCCGCTTGATCATTTCAAGCATCTTGATGTGCAGCTCGTTGTGGGGGTTAGCCTTGTTGTCTAGGAAACACACCGTGCCGAAGTCCCCGCCATCGGGGCGGTGGATGGGCAACCCGATGTAGGACACCATATTCAGGCTGACCGCCGCAGGATTGGCCTTCCAATCGGAATCCTCGCGCGCGTCCGGGATGAGGTTGAGCCTCCGGCTTTTCAGAGTGCGCTCACAGTACCATCCGGAGTCCGGATAGTGCGTTGTGTATCCTACGGTGTACGGGTTGCCGGGCGTTTCGCTGGAAAGCAGCAGCTCGATCTGGTCACCGTCGACGCGGGTGATCACCCCGGCAGGAACTGCGAATACCTTGGCCGCCGTATCAATGACGTTTTGCCATTCGTTGAGGACGTCCTGGGTCAGCTTCTCGCGGGTGAACGGATTGGGCTGCGGTATGCTCATGGTGGATGGCCTTTGCGTATTTGGGCTGGGAACTTGATGCCACAGATTCCGGGGTCTTGGCAATCGCGACGAAGGGGCTGTTTGTCGTTACAGAGCAGGTGGAGGTTCATGATCGGCGCAGCCCTTGTTGCGCGGTGCGCCGCAGCGGCCACCGGTCTCGGGGCGGTACTCGTTCGCGGCATTCGGCCCAAGCAGGCCGGCTTTAAATGCGGCGTGGCGGACGGCAGCATTGGCAGCGGCGTGAATTTGTGGTGGGCTGGCATGTCCCCCCGGCAACCCTCCGTGCCCTTACCCCTTATGAAAAAAGCTTCGCTCCTCCTTGCCCTCGGTCTCGCCACCCCCGGCCTGACGGCCGCTACCACCGCTCCTGCCGTGCAGCTCGACACCGCGGCCACTGCCGCGCCGATCAACCCGTTCATCTACGGGCAATTCATCGAACACCTCGGCCGCTGCATCTATGGAGGCATCTGGGCCGAGATGCTCGAGGACCGGAAGTTCTACTTCCCCATCACCGCGGAATTCGCACCGTACCGCGGACTCAAACCCACCGCAGGCACCTCCGATTTCAACGTCGGAAACCTGCAACAGTCGGCGTTCCCGGCGCTCGTAGCTTCGCCTTGGGAAATTGTCGGTGCGCCCACCGGTGTGGAGATGACCAAGGAGCAGGCGTTCGTCGGCGCCCACTCGCCTCGGATCCGGGCCGGCCACGGCATCCGCCACCACAAGCTCGGGGTTGTATCGGGTTTAGACTATGTCGGTTATGTCTGGGCCTGCTCTGCCGGCCCCCGGCCAACCACCATCGAGGTCGTCCTTGCTTGGGGCGACAGCCCCGCCGAGCGCGCGACTCAGCGGCTCACCTTCAAGCCCGGGGATTACAGCCGGCAGCCTTTCGTCCTCCGTTCCCTCGGCCGTACCGATGAAGCAATTCTTGAACTGCGCGTGCAGGAGGCTGACGCCCGCATTGGCACCGTCTCACTCATGCCCGGCGACAATGTCCGCGGCCTGCGCCGCGATACGCTCGCGTTGCTTAAGCAACTTGACAGCCCTCTCTACCGCTGGCCGGGCGGCAACTTCGTGAGCGGTTACGACTGGCGCGACGGTATCGGCGACCGCGACCGCCGCCCGCCGCGCGGCAACCCGGCGTGGACCGGCATCGAGCACAACGACTTTGGCACCGACGAGTTTCTCGCCTTCTGCCGCGAGATCGGCGCCACGCCGATGATTGCCGCCAACACCGGTTTTGGCGACGCCTACTCCGCCGCCCAATGGGTTGAGTACTGCAACGGCTCCGCCGACTCACTCGCGGGCGCTTGGCGCGCCAAGAACGGCCACGCCGCAGCCTACGGCGTGAAGCACTGGTGCGTGGGCAACGAGATGTTCGGCCCCTGGCAGCTCGGCTTCATGCCGCTCCAGCAGTATGCGCTGAAGCACAACCTCGTTGCCCAGGCCATGCACGAGGCCGACGCCTCGCTGGTTCTGGTTGGCGTCGGCGCGATCGGCCGTATTAACAAGGACAACGACCCGGAGCAGGTGAAGCGCGGTCTCGGCTGGTCCGAAGGCATGTTGCTCGCCTGCGCCGACCGCATGGACCTGATCTCCGAACACGTCTATGCCGGCCGCCTTCCGTGGGAACCTGACACCGGTCGCGCGACGCTCGAGACCCACGTCGGCCTGCTGCGCACTGCGATCCGCAATGTCGCCGACCAGCACCGCGCCTTCCAGAGCGGACGTCCCGAGCTGAAGGGTCGCATCGTCCCGATCGCGATGGATGAATGGAATTACTGGCATCGCGAATACACCTTTGGGGAACTCGGCTGTCGCTACGACCTTGCCGATGCGCTCGGCGTGGCCGTGGGCCTCCACGAGTTCTTCCGCCAAAGCGACATCGTTCAGATGGCGCACTACGCGCAGACGGTGAACGTGATCGGCGCCATCAAGACCACCCGCACCGCCGCTGAGATGGAGAGCACCGGCCTCGTCCTCCAGATGTACCGCGCCCACTTCGGCACCTTGCCGCTCAAGCTTGCCGGCGACTTCGGCCCGCTCGATATCGCCGCCGCGCTTACCGCCGACGGTCGTGCGCTCACCGTGGCCGTCGTCAACCCAACCAGCACGGCGCAGGCGCTGCCGCTGGCGTTGGCCGGTCGCAAGAGCGCCGGTCCGGCCTCGGCTTGGACCATCGCCGGCAGCGACGAACGCGCGTTCAACACCCCGGGCCAAGCTCGCACCGTCGACATTGTCCGCACCGATGGCATCGAGACCGCCCGCCCGCTCGAAGTCCCCGCGCTAAGTTGCGTGCTATTCGTCATCCCACTCGGCTGATCCCTGAGTCTCGCCCTACAGGTCTACCGCCACCTTCCGTCCGCCCGTTCCTCGTCTTCAATGCGTGCTGGGCGCCGTTGAAGGAACGGGAGGGCTGGTCTCACCCGAACGGCAACTGCCCGCCAGTCGGGGCGTGTACGCGGTGGCTTGTGAACCTGTGCCAGAAACGCGAGGTCGACGACCGGGCCGGGGGGCGTTGGACTCGAGTACGACGGTCGGGTCGGCGGCGAAGAGCAAGCGGTGCGTGCTGGGGGCGAGTCTCCGCGGATCATCCACGCCACGGCTGTCACACAAATGTCACTTTTATGATGGTGCATCCGGAAGACTTGTGCCTCAACCATTGCCCCGTTGCCGGCTGTCGGCTGCAGGCAATCCCTGCAGGATTCGTGATGGTCGGCCCAGTCCGCGGCACCTTTTTGCGCGGACACGCGAGAGACTTCCCTAACCACACCCAAGCCCTGCATGCCCTTCCTCATGAAACGCATCACTGCCGCCTTGTTGGCCTCCGGCACCCTTCTGGTGGCTTCACTTCAGGCACAAAGCACGTTGTTCTCCCAAGATTGGGCGAATACGGCCTTGATCACCGTCAATGACGATTGGTCGGGCTTGTGGAATGGCACGACCGGGACCGGTATCGTCGGTTTTCGCGGTGACAGTCTCACCGGGAGCGCCGGCACGGATCCGCAAACCCTCACGTCCGACGACGCCAGTCCCCTCCTCGACGTGAACGCCAACCAGACCAACCCGAATACGTTCATGACGGGCGGGCTGGCCGAGTTCGATGCACTCACCAATCCGACGATCGCGCTGACCGGGTCCGGGACGGCCGATGCACCTTATCTCCTGTTCGGGCTTTCGACACTCGGATACCAATCCATCAACGTTTCGTATACACTTCGCGACATCGATGGCTCGACGGACAACGCAGTCCAGTCTGTTGCACTCCAATTCCGAACCGGATCGACCGGAACATGGGCCAATCTCGCGGCCGGATTCGTGGCCGATGCCTCCACCGGGCCGAGTCTCGCCGCGCAAGAGACTGCGGTATCTGTCGCAGATGACGCTTTCAGCAACCTGAGCCTGGTGCAATTCCGCGTGATCACCACCAACGCCGTCGGAAATGACGAGTGGATCGGCGTAGACGACATCAGAGTTACCGGCGCCGTCATCCCCGAGCCGTCGACCTATGCGATGATCCTCGGCGCGCTTGCGCTCGGTCTGGTCGCCGTTCGCCGCTTCCGCCGCTGAGGCCTCGTTTTCGTTCCTGCTTCTGGCGGCTTCGCGTCGCGGAAGCGCCTCTTCCGTCTCTGTAGAGCCGCCCCGGGCTCGTAGGTCGGCCACCGCACTCCAGCTCTTCACTCCATGTTCAGCTCCGCCGCCCACACGCGGACCGGTTTGGTGCGCGCGACGCTCCGCTGCCGGTCGATCATCCTCGCCGCCCTCGGCCTGTTCGCCGCCCTCGCGAGTTCCGCGAAGCTTGGCATCGAGTACCAGATGGTGCTCGGCGATCCGACGCCCGTCGCCGACTATGACGCCGATCACGATCATTATCTGATCAAGCGTGATCAGTACGCGATGGATTACAGCGACACCCGCCGCGGGCCCAACTGGGTGAGCTGGAGCCTCAGCGGCATCGATTTCGGCAACGTCTCCCGCACCAACAAATGGGCCGCCGACCCCGGCCTTCCCGGCACCTTCACTGCCGTCAGCACCTCGACCTACGATGGCGGTGCCGTCTACGACCGCGGCCACATGTGCCCCTCGGCCGATCGCACCGGCAGCCTCACGGACAACTGGACGGTGTTCTACATGTCGAACATCCTGCCCCAGGCCTCGCGCAACAACCAGGGGCTGTGGAACACCTTCGAAGGTTATTGCCGCACCCTCGCGAGCGCCGGCAACGAAGTATTGATTCTTTGCGGCCCGTACAGCTTCGGTGGCACCACGGTCGGCCCCAGCAATACTGCGATTCCCGACCATGTGTGGAAGATCGCCGTCGTTGTCCCAGACGGTGCCGGCACCGCCCTTGAGCGCATCGACGCCTCCACCCGTGTAATCGCGCTCAACACGCCCAACACCAACAGCGTCAGCTCCAACTGGTCCGACTATGTGACCTCCGTTGCCTCCCTCGAGGCCGCAACCGGATACACGTTCTTTCGCGCCCTCCCGTCCGGCCTGGCATCGACCCTTAAGGCCAAAGTCGATGGCCAGATCGTCACCGGTGCGCCCACGATCACGACCCAACCGGCCGCCCAGTCCACCACCCTCGGTGGTCGTGTCACCTTCTCGGTCGAGGCTGTCGGCAACGCCACGCTTGCATACCAGTGGCGCAAGAACTCCATCGCGATCACCGACGCCATTGGGGGGAGCCTGATCATCGATCCGGTCTCTTTCAACGATGTGGGCAGCTACTCTGTGGTGGTGAGCAACTCCGTGGGCGCCGTCACCAGCGCCCCGGCCTCGCTCACGATTGGCGGCCCGCCGGTGATCGTCGCCGCACCCGGCAGCCGCACCGCGGTGGCCGGCGACACCGTCACCTTCACCGTCGTCGCGACGGGCACGCCGCCGTTGGCCTACGAATGGTTCCGGGGCACCGAGTCGCTCGGGATCACCACCGTGCCCGAGCTCTCGCTGCCCAACGTGCAGGCGGACGACGCGGGCGATTACACCGTGTCGGTCTCCAACGCCCAGGATGCTACGCTCAGCGCCACCGCGACCCTCGTGGTCACTCCGACGGCCCCGCTCATCGTCTCCGACCCATCGGGACGGTTCACCTCCGTCGGGGCGACCGTCGAGCTCACCGTCGCCGCCAAGGGCACCGCGCCGCTCGCCTACCGTTGGCGCAGGAATGGGCTTCCGCTTGCCGATGGCGGCATCGTCTCCGGTGCTGGCAGCGCCACCCTCACGCTGACCGGTGTCGCGATCGCCGACTCCGGCGACTATGACGTCGTGGTCACCAATACGCTCCCCGATGGCGCGGCCGGCCTGGCCGTCAGCGAAGCGGCGACCGTGGCCGTGACCGTCGCGCCGCCGACCAGCCTGCTGCTCTGGACCTTCGGCCCCTCGACGACCGAGGAAGTGGCTACGCCCTCCGGCCTTCCCGCCAACGTGACCGGGGGCGCGCTCGACCAAGGCAACAACAACGGCACGACCGACCTGATCAACACCACCTCCAACTCGTCCGGCTCGAACGGCACCTATGCCGGCGCTTCCGGTGCGAACAATGCCGGCGCCGCTGCCAAGCTCGGTGCGCTTGCCACCACTGCGGGCGGCTCGACCTACTTTACGTTCACCTTGGCTCCGAGCGCCGGGACCAAGCTCTCGCTCCACTCCCTCGCCTTTGGCAACCGCAGTACCGGCACGGGGCCGCAAGCCTACGCCATCTACACTAGCGTTGATGGTTTCGCTGCGCCGCTGGCCACGAGCACGTTCGCCAACGACGGCAAATGGCTTTGGCACACGCCGACCACGACCATGGTTGCCGCGGCGACCGGCGCGCCGCTCGCCGTCCGAATCTACGGCTACAACGGCAGCGGCAGCCCGGCGGTCGGCACCGCCAACTGGCGCATCGACGATCTCACCGTCACGCTCGGCACCGTCACCATGCCGACGATCACTGTGTCTCCGTCCAGTCAGAACGCCGAACGCGGCAGCACGGTCACACTCGGTGTCACCACCGCCGGATCCTCACCGTTTACCTACCAGTGGCGCAAGGACGGCCTCCCGCTCGCTACCGGCGGCGATGCCGCCACGCTCCAACTCACCGCCGTCCAACCCGCCGACGCCGCGAGCTACGACGTGGTTGTCGCCAACGACGCCGGCGCTGCCACCAGCGCCGCCGCCACGGTCAAGGTCGTGCGGACCTACGCCGGTTGGGTCGCCGCGTGGCCACTTTCCGGCGAAGATTCCCTCGCCAGCGCCGACCCCGACGGCGATGGGCTCTCCAACTTGGTCGAGTTCGCGCTCGGGCTCGCCCCGCACACGCCGGACACCGCCGGACTGCCGACGCTCGTACTCGAAGGCGGCCAAGCGGTCTTCCGCTTTACGCGGCCCAAGATCGTTACGGGCGTGACCTACCTGGTGCAAACCTCCACGGACCTCGTCTCTTGGAGCGACGTCGGCTCCCTGCCTGTTGTGGAAGCGAGCACCCTCGACACCGAGACGCTCGCCCTCGTTTTCCCGATCGACGAGCCGCAATTCTTCGTTCGCCTGCAAATCGCCGCGCCGTGAGCGGTGCCCTTTCACGGCCCTGATCAACGAGCGCGAACTCCATCGCGCTCGGCCGCCCACCGCCGTTGCCGAAGCCGCCGCGTCACATCGGTGTGACGGGTTGATTCCAGCGTGGATTCCGGCAACAGAACCCCGCAACCTGCTGCGGTGAATTCGTTTTCCCGCCGTGATTTCCTGCGCACCGGCTTGGCCGGTGGCGCGCTGCTGCTTACCCCGTCGCTGCACGGGCAGCCGCCGATTCCCACCACCACCGCTGCGGGACGCGCGCGTAATGTGATCTTCCTGGTCAGTGACGGTATGAGCCTGGGCACCTTGACGATGGCCGAGCGCCACCGGCGCCGGCAGGAGGGCAGGGGCACCCATTGGCTGGGCCTCTACGACCGGCCCGACCTGCGGCGCGCGCTCATGGACACCTGTTCGGCCAACTCTCCGGTGACCGACTCCGCGGCGGCGTCTTCGGCCTGGGGTGCGGGCATAAGGTGAAGAACGGTGCGATCAACTTCGCCCCCGATGGGAGCCCGCAGACGCCGATCCTGCGGCTCGCGCGTGCGGCGGGGAAGGGCACCGGCTTGGTCACCACCGCCACGATCACCCACGCCACGCCGGCCGGCTTCGCCGCGCAGGTGGAGGCTCGGGCCGACGAAGGCATCATTGCCGAGCAGTATTTGGAGGTCGGCGTCGACGTGTTGCTCGGTGGCGGTGCGAAGTTCTTCGATGCGGCGCAACGGGCCGATCGGCGCGATCTCTTCGGCGACTATGCCCGCGCCAACTATACGGTGGTGCGCGATGCCATCGGACTACGGGCCGCTTCCGCGGGCGGCCGGCTGTTGGGTACGTTTGGAGACGATCATCTGCCGTACACGCTCGACCACCGGGCTGATCCCGCGCTCGCAGCAGCGGTGCCGACGCTGGCCGAGATGGCGCAAGTCGCGCTCGCGCGGTTGGCCACCAAGGAGCGAGGCTTCGTGCTGCAGATCGAAGGCGCTCGCGTCGACCATGCCGCACACGCCAACGACATCGGGGGCCTGCTCTTTGACCAGCTGGCTTTCGACGATGCCGTGGGTGTGGCGCTCGCCTTCGCTGCCGGCCGCGACGACACGCTCGTCATAGTCACGAGCGACCATGGCAACGCCAACCCCGGGCTCAATGGCGCGGGCGGCAGCTTTACCAGCCGCGGCGGTAGTTATGGCGATACGCAAGACTGCTTCGACCACGTGGCGCGGTTTCGCCAGACCAATGTGTGGACACTTGCCGGGCTCGGGCCCGAAAGCACCGCCGTGCAGGTGCGCGACCGCGTGCATGCCGCCACCGAGCTGTCGTTGGAGGCCGACGAGATCGAACTGCTGCGGCGCGCGCTCAAGAAGGAGCATCGGGAGGGCTACCGGGTGCGCAATGCCCCCCTGATCGCCTACGGCCAGATTCTCGCCAACTACACCTCCGTGGGCTGGACCGGTACGCAACACACGACCGACTACACCGAGTTGGCGGCCTTCGGTCCCGGCAGCGAGGTGATCGGCGGCCTAGTGCAGAACAACGCCCTCTTCGGCGTGATGACCGGCGCGCTCGGTCTCACGGTGCCGGCCTAAGCGGGGCGTTCCGAGCGAAGGCAGACCGGCGTCGATCCTCTGTACCTGCCGCGGCCGGTACAGGCTTGCCGCGAAACGGAGCATCCGGGGATTGAGCCAATGCCCGGCCCCCCGGCGCTTCACGCGAACTGCAGCCGCACGCCAGCGGAAGCCTGGATGCAGCGGCCGGGGAACTCGTGCCAGAACAGCGCGGTGGCGGCGATGCCGGTACAGTGGTTGGGACCGAAGCGCTGCACGCCGAGGCGGCGCAGCGCGGCGAAGGTCTCCGTCATACGGCGCTCACTCGCGCGCTCCAGATGCATGCCGCCCACGACGGTGTGCAGTGGCGCGCCGTGGGTGAGGGTGCGGATATGTTCGAGGGTATTCGCGACTCCAGCATGCGCGCAGCCGAGCACCACGATCGTGCCCTCGCGGGCGGTGAAGAACACAGTCTGGTCGTCGAGGATCGGGTCGGGTCGGGTGAGCGCCTCGTCGAGGAAGAACGGCCCGCCGACATCCTCGAAGTCGTTGACTCGCGGCACCTCGCCGGTGGTCCACACCCCCGGGGCGATCTCCTGCGGTTCGCGCGAGGCGACCACGCGGCGCCCGCCCGTGCGGAACGCCTCCGTCTCCACGAACTTGGCGCTGATGCAGCGGCCCTGCGGCTTGCCGTCGGAGCCGGTGAACTTCGGCTCGGTGGCGCGTGGATGCAGATAAAGCGTGGCCGTCGGCGCGGCGGCCAACGCGGCTTCGAGTCCGCCAACGTGGTCGAGGTGCCCATGGCTGAGCGCGATGGCATGGGCGGAGGCAAGGTCGACGCGGAGCCGGCGGGCGTTGGATTCGAGCACGAGCCCCTGGCCGGTGTCGAAGAGCACGCGGTGGGTGCCGGTGTCGATCCACCACGCGAGCCCGTGCTCGCCCAATACGCCCATGCCGCGGGCGGTGTTCTCGGCCAGGAGGGTGACGGTGGTCATGGTTGGGGTTGTGTTGCTCAGCGGGAGCCGAAGGTGGCGCCGGCGGCCAGCACGAGGATTTTGCACTCGGAGAGCTCGTTTAAGGTGGGCACGGTGGTGGATCGTGGACGGGAGGCGATGGTGGCGCAATGTTCGGGACGAAGCGGTCCTCGCGGCAGCGGTTTGTGGATTGAATAAGGGGCATATGCTTAAAACGGCCCCGATGAGGCAATCTCCACCTCGTGCCCGCTTCTGCAACGGCTGCTGGCGGGGGCGCAGGGTGGGGCGCGCATCGCCGTGCTCGAGCACGAACTGGGCGAGGAGCCGGTGGACGACGAGTTGCTCATCGGGGCGGTGCCCGCCCGCCTCGACACCGTATTGGGCCGCACCTGCGCGCGAGGCGCGCGCGGCTTCTATGGAGAGCCTGCGCTTCGAAGAGGTCGTGGCGCACGACTTCGAGCGGTTGGTGCCGGGTGGAGCCCTTGCGCGTGGCACGCGTACTAGGCTCATGCCCTCGAGTTGGGGGCAAGGCGCCCACCTGATGGAAATCCCATGCCCCTCCTTGATCCCTATCTTCCGGAGCAGGCTTGCATTTCGGGTCGGTACTGTTCACTAGAACAGTATGCTTACGGAAAAGCAGCAAGCGGTGCTCGATTTCGTCCGGTCGTTTCAGGAAACGCACGCGACGCCTCCCTCCACCCGCGACATCCAGCGCCAGTTTGGCTTCAGCAGCCAGAACGCGGCGGTGTGTCACCTGCGGGCGCTGGCGGCCAAAGCCCAAGTTTCCCAGTTGGTCGACGGCCGCTGGGGGCTGCAAGCCCGCGAGGTGCAGAGCCACTTGTTCGAGCTGATGGTCTTTGGCTCCATCCCGGCCGGGTTGCCCGCGCAGCAGGAACAGCAACCCGAGGAGACGATTGCTATCGATCCGGCGTTTTTTGGGGTGCGGCGCAAGCAGCCGTTCCACCTCTGGGCGCTGCGTGTGCAGGGCGACTCGATGATCGGTGCCCACATCTTGGATGGGGACATCGTCGTGTTGGAGCGGCGGGAGCCGCGGACAGGGGAGATCATCGCCGCCTTGGTCGATGGCACCTCCTCGACCCTTAAACGCCTGGTGCAGGTGCGGGGCCGGCCGGTGTTGCGCGCCGAGAACAAACGCTATGCCGACATCGTGCCCGAGCAGGGACTGGAGTCCCAAGGCGTGGTCGTCGGGGTGATTCGGCGTAACGTGGAGTGAGGGGAAAGCATGCAGCCCGACGTTGAATCTTTGAACAAGGGATCAGCCCATCCGGCATCGGATGTTGGTGCGTGCTGGCACGGGCTCCATGGGGCGCGTGCGAGCACGCTCTCCAACAATCGCGTGCAAGCACGCTCCTACAAATGAACGGACGCGGCTGAGTTCGATGACCACTCGCGTATGTCCCGCCCTCCTGTGTCAGTCGCCGATCTGCGGCAGTTGCTCGCCGCGCGTTTCCCCGGAAAAGCAGGGAAGTCCGCCGGCTGCGTGCCCACGGGAGTGCCGGCGATCGATGAGGCCTTGGGCGGCGGACTGCCGGCGGGGCGGTTGACGGAGTTGGTGGCGGCGGGGGCGGGCAGTGGTGGGCAATCGGTCTTGGCGCAGTTGCTCCAGACCACTCGCGCCGGACGCCAACGGGTGGCGTTGATCGACGGCGCGGAGACGTTCGCCCCGGAGGCGGTGGTGCCCGACTCGCTCCAACATTTGGTATGGGTGCGCTGTGGAACGGTGGTGCAGGCGCTCAGCGCGGCGGATATGCTAGTGCGCGACGGTAACTATGCGGTGGTGGTCGTCGACTTGTGCGGCTGTGCGCAACGCGAGCTGCGGCGCACGCCGGCCACGGTCTGGCACCGCCTGCACCGGGCGGCGCAGTCGGGCGGGGCGGTGTTGGTCAAGACCCCGTATCCGCTTGTTCCGGCAGTGACGTGGCGGCTGGTGCTGCCGGCGGTGTACTGCTTGGACGATCAGCGGCTGCCGCGCGCGGTCCTCACCGCCCACCTGCCGGTTGAAATCGACCGCGGCCATGCTGGGCTCGAGGAGGAGCGCACCGGATGAACTACGCGGTTTTGTGGGTGCGCGACTTTTCCCTCAACGCCCTGCGTCGGGGCGATCCGGCGCTGGCCGGCAAGGCGGTGGCGTTGATCGAGGGGGATGGGCGCCGGGCGAGGGTGGTGGAGCTCTCGCCGGAAGTGACCGGCGTGACCCCGGGCCTGACCGCACCGTTGGCGATGGCGCGCTGCCCCGGCATTCTGCTGCGGCAACGCGACCCGGTGGCGGAGAGCGAGGCCAACCGGCTGTTGTTGGCGGCCGCCTTCACGCTGTCGCCGCGAGTCGAATTCACCGGCCCGGGCTGGGTGAGCGTGGACCTGCAGGGGGCGCAGGCCGGGCGCACCGAGGCGCAGATGCGGTGCTGCGCCGCCGAGCTGGCGGTGGCCGGGCTGCCGGCATGCATTGGAGCCGCCGCCACGCCGCACCTAGCCTCCTGCGCGGCGCGCTGTGCAGACCCTGTGCTGGTGGTGCGCGATGGGGTCGAGTTTTTGCGACCCCTGCCGCTGGCTTTCGCCGAACCGACCCCGGGGCAGGCGGTGGTGTTGCAGGGCTGGGGAATTCGCACGCTGGGCGAGCTCACTGCGCTGCCCAAGGCCGAGATCGGCCAGCGCCTGGGCACCGATGGCGTGCTTTTGTGGGAACGTGCTGCCGGCGAGACGACCCGGCCGCTGCGGCTTACCCAGCCGGCTAAGAGCTTCGTGGCGGAGTGGACCTACGAGCCGCCGATCGAGGCGATGGAGCCGCTGTTGTTTCGCCTGCGGCGGTTCGCCGAGTGTGTGGCGCTGGAGCTGCGCGCCGAGGGGCTGGTCGCCGAGAAGCTGACCCTGACGTTGCTCCTCGAGGACGCGACCGACTATCGCCGGGAGTTGCGCCTGCCGGAGCCGGGCGCCGACGTCGACGGCTGGATGCGCGTGTTCCAGGCGCATCTGGAGACGGTGCGCACGGCGGGTCGAGTGGTGGGGGCCCGGTTGGCCGCCACCCCCTGCCGGCCGGCGCGCAAACAGGGCGGGCTTTTCGATACCGGGCTGCGCGATCCGGCGGCGTTCTGGGAGAATTTGGCGCGCGTGGCCGCGCTGGTGGGGGAGGGGCGGGTGGGCACGCCGGTGGTGCGTGATACCCACCGGCCGGACGCTGTGGTGCTGGAGAAACCCGCCGAGACCGTGCCCCTGCCGGCGCAGCCGTCGGTGCATGCATCGCGGGGGCTGGTATTGCGCCGGTTTCGTCCGCCGTGGCCGGCGCGAGTCCAGCTCGCGGACATGCGCCCCTTCCGGCTGGAAAGCCGGTTGGTGTGCGGGGAGGTGCGCGCGGTGCAGGGACCGTGGCGCTCGTCGGGTGAGTGGTGGAAGCCGGAGGGGTGGGCGGTGGAGACCTGGCAGGTCGAGCTGGCCGAAGGTGGCCTGTATCAACTGGCGTGTACGGCCGAGGGCTGGTGCGTCGAGGGGGAGCTGGACTGATGAGTTACGTCGAACTTCACGCCCGTAGTGCGTTCTGCTGGCTTCGCGGCGGTTCCATGCCCGAGGTGTTGGCCGCCGAGGCGGGCCGCCTGCAGCTGCCGGCGATCGCCCTGTGCGACCGCGGCGGGGTGTATGGGGCGGTGCGGCTGCACAAGGCGGCCAAGGAGGCGGGTATCCGGGCGCTGGTGGGCTGCGAATTGCCCATGGAGGAGGGAATTTCGTTGCCGGTGCTGGTCGCCACGCAAGTCGGCTATCGCACGCTCTGCGGCCTGTTGACGACGGCGAATCTGCGTGCGCCGAAGGGCGAGGGGAGTGTGGCGTGGCACGAGCTGGCGGCGGACAACGCGGGCCTGATCGCGCTCACCGGCGACGAGGACGGGCCGGTGCGCCGCGCGTGGCGGGCGCGTGGCGACGCTGCGGCCGGGGCAGCGGGCCGGTGCTTGCAGGAGATCTTTGGAGGCGAACGGTTGTATGTGGAGATCCAGCGGCATCTGGTGCCCGGCGAAGAGGCGGAGAACGAGTTTCTCGTCGAGTGGGCTCGGACCGAGGGGCTGCCGTTGCTGGCGACCAACGGTGTGCTCTACGCCACGCCGGAGGCGCGGCGGGTGGCCGATGTCTTCACTTGTCTTCGTGAACACACCACGCTCGATGCGGCGGGGCGCAAACTGGAGGCCAACAGCGAACGCGGCCTGAAGTCCGGCACGGAGATGGCGGCGATTTTTGCGGATCTACCGGAGGCGATCGCCAATACCACGCACTTGGCCGCGCGGCTGGAGTTCACCCTCGCCGACCTGGGCTATCGTTTCCCTGATTTCCCGGTGCCGGAGGGCGAGGATCAGGATTCGTACCTGCGCCAGATGACCTACGCTGGGGCGCAGGAGCGTTACGGTGCCGTGGAGGGCCCCGTGCGCCGGCAACTCGATCACGAGCTCGGGCTCATCGCGAAGCTGGGCTTTGCCGGCTATTTCCTGATCGTCTGGGACCTGTGCGCCTTCGCGCGGGGCCGTGGAATCCTCGTGCAGGGGCGGGGCTCGGCCGCGAACAGTGCGGTGTGTTACGCGCTCGGGATCACCGCGGTCGATCCCATCGCGGGGAAGCTGCTTTTCGAACGTTTCCTCTCCGAGGGGCGCACCGACTGGCCGGACATCGATTTGGACCTTCCGAGCGAGGGGCGGCGCGAGGAGGTGATCCAGGAGGTGTATCGTCGCTACGGCCGGCGCGGTGCGGCGATGACCGCGAATGTCATTACGTTTCGGGGCCGCAGCGCGATGCGCGAGGTCGGCAAGGTGCTCGGGCTGCCCGACGATGTGCTGGACCGGTTCAGCAGCTTGTTTCATTCCGGTGATTTCCCCCAGACCCTCGAGCTCGAGGAGCAGTTGCGCACCGCCGGCATACCGCCGGACCACCCGCGCTTCCGGGCGTTGGTGGATACCTGCCGGCAGGTGCACGGCCTGCCGCGCCATCTCGGGCAGCACTCCGGTGGGATGGTCCTGAGCAGTGGCCAGCTCGACCAGTTCGTGCCGCTGGAAAATGCCCGGATGGCGGGCCGCTCGGTGCTCCAGTGGGACAAGTCGGATTGCGAGGACATGGGCATGGTGAAGGTGGATCTGCTCGGGCTGGGCATGATGGCCGTGTTGCAGGAGTCCCTGGCGATCTGCGGCGAACGCGGGCAGCCGGTGGACCTCGCCCACCTACCCAAGGACGATCCGGCGACCTATAAGTTGATCCAGGCGGCGGACACGGTGGGGGTGTTCCAGATCGAGAGTCGGGCCCAGATGGCGACGTTGCCGCGGATGAAGCCGGCCACCTTTTACGATCTGGCCATCGAGGTGGCGATTATCCGCCCCGGCCCGATCCATGGCGACGCGGTGAATCCGTACCTGCAGCGCCGGGTGGGGCTGGAACCGGTGACCTATCCCGACGAGCGCATGCGGCCGATTCTGGAGCGGACCCTTGGCGTCGTGCTTTTCCAGGAGCAGATCCTGCGCATCGCGATGGAGCTGGGCGGGTTCAGCGCGGCCGACGCCGACGAGTTGCGCCGGGCCATCGGGTTCACGCGCTCGCCGGACCGGATGAACCGGATGAGCGCCAGGCTGCGGGAGGCGCTGCGGCAAAACGGCGTGGGGCCCGAGGCCATCGAGCTCATCCTGAAGTCGCTGGCGTCGTTCGCCCTGTACGGGTTTCCGGAGTCGCACGCGTTGTCCTTCGCCCTGATCGCCTACGCGTCGTGCTGGCTGAAGGTGCACCGGACGGCGGCGTTTTTCGCGGCGTTGCTCAACAACCAGCCGATGGGGTTCTACTCGGCGGCCTCGCTGGTGCAAGACGCCCGCCGGCACGGCGTGCAGACGTTGCCGGTGTGCGTCCAGCTCTCCGATGCACGCTGCCGGGTGGACTCCGATCACGCGATCCGGCTGGGCTTGTTGTCGGTGCACGGGGTGCGCGCGGCGGCGGTCCGGGGGCTGTTGGAGGCGCGGGGGCAGAGGCCTTTTGCTTCATTGGCGGATTTGCTGCGGCGCACCGACTTCACGGCGCCGGAGCGCCGGGCCCTAGCCGGTGCGGGGGCGTTCAACGCCCTCGCCGGACACCGGCGCGCGGCCCTCTGGAAAGTGGAGGAAGTCAACGGGGGTGATGATCTCTTCCGCTACGCGGCACTGCAGGAGGATGCCGGCCCGGCTCCGCTGGCGCCGATGCTGCCGCTCGAGCGCTTGCAGGCCGACTACGCCCATACCTCGCTGACCACCGGCGCCCACCCGATGAAGTTGTTGCGGTCGCAGTTGCCCGACCTCTGGCCGGCCGCGGACCTGGCCCGGGCCGAGCAGGGGACGCGGGTGAAGATCGGGGGAGCGGTGATCACTCGGCAACGCCCGGGTACGGCCAAGGGCGTGTGTTTCATCACGCTGGAGGACGAGACCGGACTGGCCAACGCGATCGTGCGGCCGAAGCTCTTCGAGGACTGCCGGCTGGTAATCAACCTGGAGGCGGCGTTGGTGATCACTGGTCGGGTACAGAATGAACGTGGCGTGATCCACGTGCTGGCCGAGAGGATCGATCCGATGCCGGCGCTCGGACTGCCGACGCAGGGCAGCTACGATTACCATTGAAAGTCGTCTTGTCTTTCGTCCGGCGAGGCGTTCACGATTTCCCCCTTTATGGCCTACAAAATCGACACCGAAAACTGCGTCGCTTGCGGCGCGTGCATCGAAGCCTGCCCCGAGGGCGCCGTCCTCGAGAAGGATTCCGTTTATTCAATCACTGCCGACAAGTGCATTGATTGCGCCAGCTGCGAGACCGCCTGCCCGAACGGCGCGATCAGCGTCGCCTGAAGTGCGGCCGGCGGCGTGCGCTGCCGTTGAGAATCCGTCCACGCGGGGCCAAGCGCCGCGTGGACGTGTCCGGAGTATTCCGGCCTTTTGATTTCCCTTTTCGTGCCGGTCGCGCAACCTGCGGGCCATGACTCCGCAGTATTATTCGATTCTTCACGTTACTAGCATCCTGCTCCTGACCGGTGTCACCTTTGCCGTCTTTGGAGGCGCTCCGGAGGCGCGCCGCAAACAAATCATGATGGCTGGCGGTATCCTCAGCCTGCTGGCTTTGGTCGGCGGCTTCGGGCTGGCCTCGAAGAATTTAGGCATGCCCAACCCGATGAACTGGCCGGCCTGGATCTGGGTGAAGGTGCTGTGCTGGTTGTGGCTTTCGGCCATCGGCGGCATCGCCTTCCGTCGCCGAGCGCAGACCCCGCGTTGGATGGCGATGACGGCGTTCGCCCTGATCGCGGCCCTCACGATGGTCTATCTGCGGCCGACCTTCGGCGGATAACCGACGGCGCTTGCCAAGGCCAGTACCGCAGGCACGGAGGCCTGCGCCACTCCTGAAACCCATGTTTGGTGACGCCAGCCATCTTCCCGTTTGCGGTGTGTGGATCGATGCGCAGGGGCGCGCCCACGTCTCCCTGGCCACCGAGGCGGGAGGGCGAACCGAGGCGATGACGGAGTTTCGCCCCTTCGCCTGGCTCAAGGAACGGCCGACCGATCTGCCCGCCCATGCGGAGGTGGAGACGTTGGCGGGCGCGGGCGAATTCACTTTTCTTGCGCACACGGCCAGCGTGCCGGCGCAGGAGGCGCTGCTGAAGCAGGCCGGTTGCAGCGCCTACGACGTGTTGCGGCCGGTCGAGAGTCAGTTTCTCCTGCAGAAACGCCGGCGCTTGTACGACGGCTTGCGGTTCCATGACCTGCGGCGCTGCCAACTGGACATCGAGACGGCGTCGGTGGGAGAGGATCATTTCAGCGATGCGGCGCTACCGGGAGACCGGGTGCTCGCGATCGGACTGCGCTTCGGTGAACGCACAGAGTTGATCGAGCTCGCCGCCGATACCGACGAGGCGGAGCGCGAGCTCCTGCATCGGCTCAACGCGGTGATCGCCGAGGAGGACCCCGATACGATCGAGGGGCACAACGTGTTCAAGTTCGACCTCGATTATCTGCGACAGCGCTGCCGGCGCCTGAAGGTCGCGTGTGCGTGGGGACGGTTCGAACAGAAGGCCACGTTCCGCAACAGCCGGCTCAAGCTGGCCGAACGCTGGATCGACTTCCCCCGTTGCGACCTACCGGGCCGCGCCGTGATCGACACGTTTCTGTTGGCGCAGCTCCACGACATCTCCTCGCGCGAGCTCACCTCCTACGGACTCAAGGATCTCGCCCGCCACTTCGGCATCACCGACGACGAGACCGGCGAGCGCACCTACCTGCCCGGGGCGCGCATCCAGGAAACCTTTCACTCCGACCGCGAGCGTTTCCGCGCCTATCTGCGCGACGACCTCCGGGAGACGGCCGGGCTCGGCGATCTGCTCCTACCCACCTATTTCGAGCAGGTGAAGGCTTTCCCGACCACGCTGCAGGAAGCGACGCTGCGCGGTTCGAGCACGAAGGTGGAGCTGCTCTTCCTCGAGGAGTATTACCATCGGCGGGCGGCGTTGCCGGCCCCGTTGGAGGTGGCGGCGTTTGAGGGCGGTTTCTCGCGCAGTTTCAAGGAGGGCGTGTTTCGCGATGTGATGCACTTCGATGTGGCCTCGCTCTACCCGAGCCTGCTGCTGAGCCTGGGGCGCAACCCGCGCGGCGATTCCCTGGGCGCCTTCACTCCGATCCTGCGCCAACTCCGCGACTACCGGCTGAAATACAAGCAGCTGGCCCGCACCGATCCCGACCCCGAGCTGCGCGCGGAGTACTCGGCGCGGCAGCAGAGCTTCAAGATTCTGATCAACTCGTTCTACGGCTACCTTGGTTTTCCGGGCGCGCGCTTCGGGGACGGCGAGCTCGCCGCTGAGGTGACGCGCCGCGGCCGGGAGCTGCTGCAGGCGCTCATCGCCGAGTTTACCCGGCATGGCTGCGAGATCCTGGAGGCTGATACGGACGGCATCTATCTGGCGTCGACGCGCTGGTTCGCCACGCCGGAGGCGCTGCTGAAGGAGGTGATCGCGATCCTCCCCGATGGTATCGAGCTCGAGTACGACGGCTCGTACCGCGCGATGTTCTGCTACAAGGCGAAGAATTACGCGCTCTACGACGGCGAGAAGGTCATCATCCGAGGTTCGGCGCTGCGTTCGCGCGGCATCGAGCCGTATTTGAAGAAGTTGAGCGACCAGCTGATTCGTTTTCTGCTTGGCGCCGGAGCGGAGTCGCCGGAGGCGCTCATCCACGACTATCGCCAGCGCATCGCCGCCCGCACGGCCGACGTGCGCGAGTTGGCCAAGTCGGAGAACCTCGGCCAAAGCACCGACGCGTATGAGAAATTCGTGGCCGGTGGCGGCAAACCGCGAAGGGCGGCGGCGGAGGCGGCGTTGCAGCTCACGCCGCGCCCGCGTCTGGGCGAGCGGGTGGCCTACTACATCGTGCCGAAGCTGAAGGGCAACGGCCCGGCCGACTGGCAGCGGGCGCGGCCGGTGGAGCTGTTCGATGCGGTGAAGGCGCCCTACGATCCCGACTACTATCTGGAAAAGCTCGACGACTGGTTGGTGCGCCACGGCGGGCACCTCGGCGTGAAGCCGACACCGGCACAGGGCGAGCTGTTCTGAGGCGGTGCGATGAAGTTCACCTGGATTCAGAAGTCGTACGAGGTCCGTGATGCGAGCGAGATTGCGTTGGGCGTGTTGGTTCTCTGCCAGGGCGCCACGTACGCCATGTTGCGCTATCGCTCGCGCCGGACCGATCTCTTGGTTTGGGGCCTTTCGGCTGGCTTCGTCAGGTCTCCGTCCACCGCGTAGGCCACCGTGGTGAGCTGGCCTGTTCGCCTGGCGAAACTTCGCGTGAGCCGAGAACGCAGAGAGCGCAAAGGAGCGGGATTTTCACCACAGAGGAAGGGGACAAGCCGACAAGACGCTCGGTCCCCGGCCCTCACTGCGGTTGGGCCCCGGGGGCCGGAGTCTCCAGATACTTGTGCTTCACGAGCCGCCACGCGGTGACAAAAAAGGCGGTGAGCGGGATGGCCAGCACCATACCGAGCAGCCCGTCGAGCGCGATGCCCCAGAAGAGGATGGCCACGATGATCGCCACCGGGTGCAGCCCCGTTTGCCGGCCCATGATGCGGGGCGTGAGGAACCAGCCCTCGAGGGCCTGCACTCCGGCGAAGATCGCCAGTACGGTACCCAGAAGCCACAAGCCACCCTCGGGTTGGAAGAACGCGAGCGGCAGCGCGATGGAGAGGCCAATCATCGTACCCAGATAGGGGATGATGTTGAGCAGTCCCATGACGAGGCCGATCACCAGGCCGGCCTTGAGCCCGGCGATGCTGAAGCCGATGGCGAAGATCACCCCCATAACCAGGCCGATCAGCAACTGGCCGCGGAAGAAGGCCACCACAATTCCGACGAACTCGCGGACCAGGAAAACAATGTCATCGCGCAGGTCGTCACGCAGGAACGGGAGCAGGCCGCGCAGATGGCCGAAGGCATCGCTGGTGGAGCGCAGGAAGAAGAAGAGGTAGACGGGAACCAGGGCCAGCCCGACCAGTGCCCCGACTGCACCGCGGATCTGGCCCAAGGCGGCCTTCATCCCCGGCAACACAGTGGCGAGCAGGTCCTGCACCTGTGCGGCCACGCCCTCGACGAACTGCTTCACCGTCGGGTTTTCCATCTGTTCGCGGCTGTAGGCGATCCATTTGGGGTAATGCGCCTGGGCGTAGGTGGAGACTTGTTCCCACAATCTGGGCAAGGTGTGGATGAAATCCAGCGTCTGGGCGACAATCACCGGTGTAACCGCAACGGCGATGCCGAGCAACGCGAGCACGAAGGCCCCGTAGAGCAGCACGACAGCGGTGAGGCGGCGCACCTTCAGGCGGGTCTCCATCAATGTCACCACCGGTTGGAGCACGAGGGCCACCACTCCGGCTACGGCCAAGGGCCACAGCACCGGGGAGAAGATGCCCAGGGCCCGCGCCAAGCCCACGATTAGCAGGGCCAGCAAGAAGCAGATCACCAGCGTGGCCAGCAGTGCGCAGGCGAAGCCGACAATCTTACGTTGGGTGGAGCTGAGCAGCGGTGCAGGGTCGGGCATGGTGGACGGGGACTGGCGCGAAGGCTACGGGGCGCGGCGGCGGGGTCGAGAGCGATTGGTGACGGGGCGCGGCGGCGAGGCCTGGGACGTTTTCGAAGAATGCAAATTTCTCAAAAAAGTCCTTGCCTCCCCATGCCCGGTTTCGATTGTCTGGCCTCTCGTTCGAACAAGTGGGGTCGTAGCTCAGTTGGAAGAGCGCCACAATGGCATTGTGGAGGTCAGGGGTTCGAGACCCCTCGGCTCCACCACTTTCAAAAACGGCATCCGAAAGGGTGCCGTTTTTGTTTTGTGGGGATGGGCGGGAGGAATTGACGGGGCGGTGGTGTCGCGACAGCCTTGTCCGCCTCGGGTTTCGACGGCGGCACCTCATGTGCCCCGGGCCCGAAGTTCTGCTTCCTACCCAAATGTTACCCATGAAATCCCTCCGTGTGCTGCTCGCCCTCTCCGTATTCACTGTCTGTGCCGGCCTGGCTTCTGCCGCCGACGCGCCCGTGAAGAAGGAGCAGTGCGACAAGGCCGACAAGACCTGCGCCGCCACCTGCGACAAGACCGCGGCGACCTGCGACAAAGCGAAGGCCTGCCCGGCGGATTGCGACAAGCCTTGCTGCAAGAAGGACGCCGCCGCGATGGCCTGCTGCGCGGAGGCCGCCAAGGCCGGCAAGACCTGCGAGAAGTGCAATCCTCCCGCCAAGAAGTAATTCGCCTGCCGTTCTTTCACTGCCGCCGATTCAGTTCGGCGGCTTTTTTGCGCCGATCGGTCAACGATGGCCGGAGGGCAGGCGCAACAGCCGCACGGTCTCCTCGAGGTGCCGGGCATCGCACACCCCTACGAGGCGACCGAACGAATACACCGGGAACAGTTGCTGCGAGCGCCGGCGGAGATCGCCCACCGCGCTGCCCAGGGGCCACTCGGCCTGGAGTACGAGGAAGTCGAGTTCGGCGTGCTGGGCGAGCGGGTCCTGCTCGCGCCCGGCCCGGATCGCCGCGGCGATGCTGGCCCGGGGGACGATGCCTACCGGGCCGGAGGCGGCGATGAGCAGGAGATCCTGCGGGACCGTGCGGCGCAGCGCTTCGAGGGCGGCCTCGACGGTGGTTTCCGGCGAGAAACCCAGAAAGTCGCGACGGGTGACGTCGCCGATGCTCAGCCCGGAGTAGAAGTCCTCGGTGCGCACGAGGCGGTATTCCATCTCGGCACCGTAGAGGATGAAGGCGAAGAGGGCGGCCAGCATCCAGATCCCGTGATAGACCGCAGCGGCGGCGCACAGCAGTGCGATGGCCTGGCCGGAGCGTGCCGCCCAGCGGGTGGCCTGCGGGTAGCTCAAGCGGATCGCCAGGAGGGCGCGCAGCACCCGGCCGCCGTCCATGGGGAAGGCCGGCAGAAGGTTGAAAAGGCCCATTGCCAGATTGATCAGCAACAGGGCGTGAGGCACCTCGGAGAGTTGCGTCGGGGGGACGACGAACTCCGCCCATGCCGTGGGCCATCCGAAGCCCAGTCCGAGTACTCCGATGAGCACGTAGTTCACGGCCGGCCCGGCGAGGGCGATGACCAGTTCACGGCCCGGCTGGCGGGGGAGGGAGTCGAACTGCGCCATGCCGCCGATCGGAAGCAGAAGGATACGCGAGGCTCGGATGCCAAAGTGGCGGGCGGCGAGGGCATGGCCCAACTCGTGGAGCACAACGCAGGTGAACATCAGCCCCACGAAGGCCACCTCCCAGGCCGCTCCGGAGGGGCCGCCAGCGCGCCAGCCGTCGTAGCCGGCCGCCGCCAGGAGCAGCACGAAGGTGGCGTGCATTTCGAGGCGGATGCCGAAGAGGCGGAACAAGGCGATTGACCAGCGGTTCATTTGCCGGGAAAAATTCCATTTGGCCGCGGCAAAGCCGCGCTTGTCAATGCACGCCCATCCCATGATTGCCGAAACCAGCGCCCAGACGACTCCCTCGATCCTGATCATCGATGATGATGAGGAGATCCGGTATTCCCTCGGGCGTGTGCTCGGCTCGCGCCAGTATCGCATTTCCGAAGCCGGCAGCGGCGAGGAGGGCATTGCTCTGGCCAAGAAAGGGGCCCCCGACCTGGTGTTTCTCGACATTCGCATGGGCGGCATGAGCGGCATTGAGACCTTGCAGCATCTGCGCTCGGCGCACCCGCAGCTGCTTGTGGTGTTGATGACCGCCTTCGGCACGGCGCAGACGGCGATCGAGGCGATGAAGTTCGGCGCCTACGACTACGTGATGAAGCCGTTCGACGCCGACAAGGTGCTCGCCATCGCCGAGAGCGCGCTCAAGACCAAGGCCGACCTCCAGACCGCCGCCGGCTACAAGCCCAAGGTGAAGAGCGAGGACTACAAGGAGGGCATCGTGGGCTCCTCGCCGGCGATGCAGGAGGTATTCAAGGTCATAGGCCAAGTGACCGCCAGCGATGTGACCGTGCTCATCTCGGGAGAGAGCGGCACCGGCAAGGAGCTGGTGGCGCGCTGCATCTTCCAGCACAGCCACCGCGCCGGGAAGGCGTTCATGGCCGTCAACTGCGCAGCCATTCCCGAGAACCTCATCGAGAGCGAGCTCTTCGGCCACGAGCGCGGCTCGTTCACCGGGGCCACCGGGCAGCGCAGCGGCAAGTTCGAGCTGTGCGACGGCGGCACGCTGTTTTTGGACGAAATCGGCGACATGTCGTTGGCCACCCAGACCAAGATCCTGCGGGTGCTGCAGGAGGGCGAGATCCAGCGCGTGGGCGGATCGGAGACGCTCAAGGTCGACGTACGAGTGATCGCAGCGACCAATCGCGACCTCGAGGTGATGGTGAAGGCGAAGACCTTCCGCGAAGACCTCTACTATCGGCTGGCCGTCGTGCGCCTGCGCCTGCCGTCGCTGCGCGAGCGCACGAGCGACATTCCGGAGATCGTCGATTTCATGCTCCAGAAACTGGAGAAGACGAAGAAGACCCGCGTGCGCAAGGTCGCTCCCGAGGCGATGGATCTGCTGGTGCGGCACCGCTGGCCGGGCAACGTGCGCGAACTGGAGAATGCGATCTACCGCAGCGCGGTGATCGCCCAGGGAGACACCATCCTAGTGAAGGATCTCCCGCAGGAATTGCGCGAGGCGGTTCTGGCGGCGCCGCCGGCGACGATCGCCAGCAGCGTGCCAACCGTGGCGAGGCCGGCGGAGGTGGCCGCACCAGCGGCACCGGTGACGGTGGCAGGGATGGCGTCGCCCGCCGGGCCGGCCAGTGTGGAGGCGGCGCTCGATTTCATCTACCAGCAACTCAGTGCCGACAAGGCGGAGACGATTCTCGAACGCTTGGAGCGCGAAATGATCCCGCGCGCGATGAAGGAATTCGGCGGCAACCAAGTGCGCGCCTCGGAGCGGCTGGGCATCACTCGAGCCACCTTGCGCAAGCGGCTCGATGCGGTGCGCGGGGCGGCGGCCGAGTAAGGCAAGAATCGCTACGCATCCGTATTATGAATTCGCGTTCCGTAGTCGGGTCGGGGCCTCGCCCACGCTGAAGGACCGCGCAGCCTCGAGGGCGAGCCTCCCGGCGAGCCGCGAGGGGGTGCGCTCGGTTCGGTAGCCGACACAGCGGCCGGCCCAGCACGGGCGGCTGAATCGCTTCGCGCTCCAGCTACGACGAGGGCTCGGGGCGTTCCCGGCTCGCGCGGAGCCTCGCCCTCCAGTTGCGTCGGACTGCCCGGCTGCGGTTAGGCTCCGGGGACCGGGACCGGGCTGCGGTCGAGCGCGGCCTGCATGGCGTCGAGCAGCTCCTCGCGGTCGGCCAGGAACAGGAAACGGTCGCCGGCAAGTTTGGTGCGGGCGGTCTGGAGCAGCTCGGGGGAAGGGCGGCGCATGGCGAGCAGGCGGCGCAGATTGGCGTTGAGCTCCTCGGAACGGCCGCCGTCGAGGTCGATCTCGATCAGGCGCGTAAGAGCGATTTGGTTGCGGGGGTCGGCGGCCACGGCTTGGGCGAGGACCCGTCGGGCCTGGGCACGCGCACCGATGACGACCAGCCGGTTGGCGATGGCGGTGAGGTGCTCGGCACGCAGGTTGGGCTGGGCGAGGAAGTTGCTCAGATAGAGTTCGGCGTCTTCGCGCTGACCCAGCCCGAGGCAGGCGACAGCCTGGAGGCCGTTGACGACACCCAGGAACTTCTGGAGCCACTCGCGATGGGCTTCGCCAAATTCGGCGATGAAGGCGAGGGCAGGGCGGTATTCGCGGGCGACGATATGGGCCTCGGCGACCATGAGGCCCACCGCCTCGGTATTGAGCTGATGGTCCTCGCAGTGACGGTAGACGCGCCGGGCGAGAGCGGAGTCGCCGTTCTCGGTGGCGAAATTGCCGAGAGCGAGCAGGGCATTCTGGTCGCCGGCGAAGTCGCGCAGCAAGGCGTCGATACCGCTCTGAAGTTGAGCCGTGTTGTTGTTGCGCCGGTAGGCCTGGAGCAGGTCGAGGCGGGCCGCGACACTGCGGGGGTTGGAGAGCTCGCGCAGGAACGCGAATTTCTCCACCTCGCTGCTACGGCCCAGCTCGCGGTAGAACGAGACCAGTTGGCTGTAGAAATCCTCGTCGTTGGGGAACTCGGTGCTGTAGGCGCGCAGTTGCGCCAAGGCGACATCGCGGTGCCCGCGCTCCCATTCGAGGCGGGCGAGGAGCAGTCGACCGTCCTTGGTGCGCAATAGATCGTAGTCGCGGATCAACGCCTCGGCGGCGTCGCTGTTGCTGCGATAGAAATGGGCGGAGGCAGCGGCGAGGGCCACGAGTTGGTTGCGTTCGTTGAGTTCCGGGCGGGCGGGGAGGAGCTGGGTGGCGATGCGACGCACCTCGTCGTCCTCCTGGTACTGGAGGAGAAAGCCGAAGAGCGACTTGAGGTATTTGATGTCGTCCTGGGCGTAGGGCAGGCCGTCGAGCAGGGTGCGCTGGGCCAGTTCGATGCGTCCAAAGAGGGTGAAGAATTGGCCCAGAATGAGGCGCCCCTCGGTGTTGGCCGGGGCGGCTGCCACGCCCACGCGTAGATGGTGGATGGCGTCGACCCATTTCTGCTGCTTGAGCTCCTCTTGCGCCTGGTTGATGTAGAAATTCCCGCGGGCTACCCGATAGGCGGCCCAGCGCTGAGGCAGCAGGATGTCGACGATGTTGGCGTCGCTGAAGCCCCGCCCGTACTTCACCCAGACAAAGAGCGCGGTGGCGGTGAGCAGCCAGAGCGACACCGCCGTACCGGCCAAGAGCTGGAACACCCTCAACCAGGCGATATGGACCCGAAGGCCGGAGGCCTCCCGGGTGATTGAAATCGGGAACGACCACCAAGACAGCCGGGGGGCGGCTTGGATGTTTACTTTTTGTTGTTGGGGGTCCATCTGCGGCGGTCGAGTGAAACCGTACCGTATCGGCACACGATTGCTACCAAATTTGGCCTTGCTGCCCGAGTATCCGTCTTCTTCTCTTATCCAGACTCAAACAAGTCCCTAATATGAACAAACGCTCCTTTACCCTGTTGCTGAGCATTTCGATCGCGGCTCTGGCTGCGCGTGCCGATGTGAACATCGATGCAGTGGTCGCCGCGGCCAAGGTCGATACCGCCAACGCCTCCGCCGTCGTCGCCAAAGCCGCCGCCGACAACCCGGAGTCGGCCGTGAAGCTGGTCTCCGCCTCGGTCACCGCGATTCCCGACAAGGTCATCGAGATCGTTTGCGCCGTGTGCAAAGGCCTGCCGAAGCTTTCCCCCGAGCTGGTCCGCGTGGCCCTCGATGTGTATCCGGACCGTTCGGCTGAGATCGTCGCCGGTGTCGCCGATTGCGTTCCCGCCGAAGTGCGTGAAGCCTTGGCCGCCCCGTCTTCCGCGGTCGCCGCTCCCGCTGGTCCTGCTGCGCCGTTGTTCCCGCCGCAGATCATGAATCCTGACTTGGTCAGCCCCGCCAGCTGAGTTTTCAGCACATACCTTCCATGAGCTGTAAATCGATCCTAGGCATTGCCGCGCTCACCTGCGGCCCCGTGTTGGTGTTTGGCGCCGCCGGCTTTATTCTGAGCGACGAGACCACCGTGCACCTCACCGGTGTGGCGCAGGTCCGTTTCGACGATAACGTTAACTTCGAGGAGAAGAACAAGAACTCGGACACCGTCTTCTCGTTGATTCCGGGCATCGAGCTCGACTACAACGGCGGCCAGACCAAGGGCCTGCTGAAGGTCAGCGAAGATTTCGAGCGCTATGTGGACAACAGCGAGCTGCATGCCGACCTGTTTTCCGGCGTGGGCGAACTCAACTTCGATAGCGGCAAGACGAAAATCGATTCCCGCATTGGCTATCATCAGATGGACCAAGGGAGCATGACGATCCGCAATGTTGATCAACGCGTGCGCCACGATTTGTTCGACGCCTCGGTCAACGGCATGTGGTCGGCCTCGGCCAAGACCAGCATCGGCGCCGGGATCATGTACGACAGCACGAACTACGTCGGAATCAGGTACGCCGACAATCGGCATGTGAGCCTGCCTGTCGATGTGTACTACGGCGTTTCCCCCAAGGTGGACGTGAGCGTTGGCTACCGCTATCGCACAACGACGGTGAACGAGATTTCGACCGACCCCCGCGACTACGATTCGACGGATCACTTCTTTAACGTGGGCGCCCGGGGCGAATTCACCCCGAAGTTGAAGGGCCAAGTCCGGGTCGGCTATGGGATGCGGGACTTTGACCATAAGGACCCGCTGAACCCAACCGCCGACCGTTCGACTGACCAACTGTCCCTATCCGGCGCACTGACTTATGTCTATTCGCCGAAGACCTCGTTCGACTTCGCCGTTTCGAACGACTTCGACAATTCAGCCCTCGGTATCTCGCAGGAGGTCTTTGCGGTGCGCACCGGCGGCAAATTCGAGTTCACCCCCCAGTGGAGCGCCAACGCCGGCTTGAGCTATCAGAATACGAAGTATGCCCAGTCGAACCGCGAGGATGACTTCTTCGTCGGGGATGCCGGGGTGGTTTACGCTATGAGCGAGAGCGTGTCCTTCCAGGCTTCCTATATCTACCGGAACAACCATTCGCCCGAGGTCCCGTTCAACAACAACATCCTGAGTTTCGGGATTTCGCTCCGCTACTGAAGTGACTGGTTTCCTGTTGGCCTGTTCAAATACCGGGAGTGGTGGTCGAGCCCACTTGTCGCCCTGCGCGCGCCGACTCCCGGTCTTTCTCCTGACTCTGCTGTTGGCCGTTCCCGTTTGTTTCGGGGCGGCCAAACCCCCACGGGCACCCAGTTCGGCCCCTGCGGCCAAGGATTACACCTTGGAACCGGGCGATGTGGTGGCGATCAAGATCTTCCAGGAGCCTGATCTGGATCGGGAGTTGCGCGTCTCCCAGGAAGGGGAGCTCTATTTCCCGTTGATCGGGAAAGTGATGGCGCGCGGTCGCTCCCTGGTCGAGGTCGAGCAGTTCGTGCGCGATGCCTATGATCGTGACTACCTGGTGAACCCCCAGGTCAACATCGTGGTGCTCAAGTATCAGGTACGCACGGTGAACGTGCTGGGCTCGGTGAATGCCCCCCAGGCGGTCGAGTACCCGCCCGAGCAGCGTCTGACCATCGTCGACGCCATTTCCCGCGCGGGGGGCTTCAACCGGCTCGCCGATCGTCGCCGCGTGCGACTCACCCGCACCTTGGACGATGGCCGGGTGGAGAACTCCGTCATCAACATCGATGATCTGATGTCGGGCGTCGCCAAGGATCCCCTGGTGCTGCGCAAGGACGACGTCGTATTTGTTCCCGAAAGAGTGCTATGAGGACTGGTGACACGTCAGATCACGGCAATGCCGGGCCAGGGCCCGCCCATAACCACCCGGCCGGTCACGGCGGTGGTGGCTATGGTTACGGCTACGGCGACGAGGTTGGCTCGGCCGACAGCGCCCCGCACCGCAATTTTCGCGACTACCTGCTGATCCTGCGCGAGCGGATGTGGTACGTGATCGTGGTCTTCCTCGTGATCTTCTCGGCGTCCTTGGTCTACACCTTCAGCCGCACCAAGCAGTACACCGCCGGCGCCACCATCGAGATCATGCGTCGCGACGCGGTGGTCATGAAGGTCGAGGAGGTGCGCGACACCGAGCTGCGCGGCCCCGAGGATCTTAATACTCAGGTCAAGCTGCTCGAGAGTTTCGCCATCATCCAGAAAGTTTCCGAGCGGCTTGTCGGCCCTGAGGCCAAGGCCTTCATGGCCGCCTATGAGAAGGGAGGCAGCGGCGATCCGATCATGCCCCGGGAGATTCTCGGTCTCAACCGCAAGGTCATCCCCGTGCGCCAGACCCGCCTGATCATGGTGACCTACACCCACCCGAATCCCGAGGTCGCCGCCAAGGTCGCCAATCTCTTCGTCGACGAGTTCGTCACCTACAATTCGCGTCAGCGCATGAGCGAATCGATGAAGGCGGTCGAAGACCTCAAGAATCGCGCCGAAAGCCAGAGCCAGAAGGTGCAGGAGTTGGCTATCAACCTGCAGTCCTATCGCGAGCGCAACAACATGGTCTCGCTCGACCAGCGCAAGGACATCGTGACCGAGAAGCTCAAGGCCCTCAATATCCTCGTCACCCAGGCCTCCTCGCGCATGAAGGAGTCGGAAGTGCGTTGGGCGCAGGTGCAGGAGTTCCGCCAGAGCACCGCCAGCCTCGCCGACCTCACTTTCATTGCCACCGTGCCGCTGATTCAGAATCTCTCCCAGCAGGTGGCCGCCCAGAAGATCGGCGTGGCGCAGTTGCAGCAGCGCTACCGCGCCAAGCATCCTAAGATGCACGAGGCTTTGCAGTCGCTCAGCCAGACCGAGGCCGAGCTCACCCGCGCCCTCGACACGGTGGCCAACAACATTTCCAGCGAGTATCAGACCAACCGGCGCACCTTCGAGGAGGCTCGCGCCGACCTCGCTGCCCAGGAGCTCGAGGCGCTGAAACTCGACCGCCTGATGGTCGAGTATCAGTCGCAAAAGAACACGATGGAGGTCAATGAGCAGCTCTTGGCCAACATCGTCGGGCGCATGCGGGAGACCGCCATGAGCGCCAACATCGAGACGCAGAACGCCCGCCGCCTCGACGCCGCGGTGGCCCCGCGCCCCGAGAACCATTCCTCGCCCAACCGCCTCCTGCACACCGCCCTCGGCTTCTTCGGCGGGCTCGGCCTCGGGTTGGCCTTCGCCTTCTTTGTAGCGTTCATCGACGACCGCGTGAAGAGCGCGTTCGACATCGAGGCCGTGGTCGGCCTGCCGCTCATCGCCATCGTGCCGCAGATTCGACGGATGGAGCCCATGGAGAAATCCCAGGTCGCCATCTCCAACGCCGATCCGCAGGCCGCCGAGGCCTTCCTTTCGCTCCACTCCAATCTGCGCCTCAAGGACGAGAGCAAGAACGCCAAGGTCATCATCATCACCAGTACCACGCCGAGCGAGGGCAAGTCCTTCGTCAGTTCGAACCTGGCCCTGACCTTCGCCGCCCACGGCGAGCGTACCATCATCGTCGACTGCGATCTGCGGAAGCCCAACGTCCACCGCTCCTTCGGCGTGGAGAATCTCAAGGGCGTGATCGACTATTGCGTCTCCGGCGCTCCGCTGGATTCGCTCATCATTAAGGATCACCTGGCCAATTTCGACATTCTGCCCGCCGGCGGCCGGGCGAAGAACCCCACCCAGATCCTGAACGGGAAGAACTTCGAGCTGCTGATCGCCGAACTGCGCACCCGTTATGACCGGGTCTTCATCGATACCCCGCCGCTCGCTGCGGTGAGCGACGCGATGTTGGTCCTGCCGCTGGCCGATGGATCGATCTTCACGATCATGTTCAATCACGTTCGCCGCAAGGCCGCCCAGTTCTGCGCACGGCGGTTGATGGATGCCAACGTGCCCTGTTTCGGTGCCGTGCTCAACGCCCTCAATCTGTCGGTGAGCGGTTACTACTACGCCCAGTACTACGACAAGTCGTACAAGGACTACTTCGTGGTGGCCGACGACGGCAGCGAGTCGGAGAAGCAGTAACCGCGGCAGGCGTAGCCCTCTCCGCGTAGCTGGATGACGATGTCATTCAGCCATTCGGCCCGCTGCCGCTATCGTGTCCCGTCCGGGACGAATTACGTTTGGGCGTTGGGGGGATGCGTGGTTACCGCCCCCGAGCCTCGCGGGCGCGGCAGCGATCCTGACCGCCGGTCCCGAGCCCCGAATCAGGCATCGGCATGGCGCCGGGCTCCGTTTTTTCTTCCGCCGGGAAAGGATCCTCGGCACCGTGCTCGGCGATGAGCGTGCTCCTACAACTGCAAACCCAGATGGAAGCCGGCGGCGATCTTTCGCCCGAACAGGTCGAGGGGGCGGTGGCGGCATTGGTCGCGGCCCCGGTGCCGGCCGAGCAGAAGGAGGCTTTTCTCTTCGCGCTGAACACCAAGGGCGAAAAAGCCGGCCGAGGTGGCGGCGTTCGCGGCCGAGTTCCGCAAGCTCGCGCGCGATCCCGGCGTGGCGCAATGGTCTGCCGAGGCGATCGACGTTGTGGGTACGGGCGGCGACCACGCGGGCAGCTTCAACATTTCCACGGCGACGGCGTTCGTCCTTGCCGCGGCTGGAGTGAAGGTGATGAAACACGGCAACCGCTCGATCACGTCGAAGTGCGGTAGTGCCGATCTGATCGCCGCCATCGGCGTGCCGCTCGAGGCGCCCCTCGACCGGCTGCAGCGTTCGCTGGCCGAGCTGAACTTCTGCTTCTTCTTCGCCCCGGCGTTCCACCCGGCCTTTAAGGAGATCGCGCCGGTCCGTAAGGCGCTCGCCGCGAAGGGACGCCGCTCGGTGTTCAACATTCTCGGACCGCTGATCAACCCAGGCCGCCCGACTTTCCAGCCCTTCGGCGTCTATGCGAAGGACTGGGTCGAGCCGCTCGCCGGTGCGCTGCATGACCTCGGGCTCACCGCCGCGCTCACGATCCACGGCTGCGTGCCCGGCACCGACCGTGGGCTCGACGAGTGGTCGACCGGCACGGAGAACTTTTGCGCCGGCGCGGGACGTCTCCGGGGCCCGCTCACGGCGGTCGATCTCGCGCCAACCGGACTGCAACCTGGCCGGCTCGACGAGTTGCAGGGCGGCGATGCGGCCGTGAATCTCGCGCTCTTCGAGGCGCTCTTGGAGAACCGGGCGCCGCAGACGATCACCGACACCGTGGCGCTCAATGCTGGCGCCGGGCTCTGGGTGGCAGGCCACGCCAAGGACCTCGCGAGCGGCGTGGCACAGGTGCAGGAGCTGCTCCGCGACGGCATCGTGAAGCATCACGTCACCAAGACGCGCCAGTTCTGGGCGGGGTGAAGGGGGGCATGGCTGTGACCAGTGCACGCGGAACGAGGAGTGTCGGTAGCCGGGCGCTAATCCTTCTATTTCTGCTTCTGATCGGCCCCATCCTCATAGCCCTCGTGGCTGTTCTCATGCCGGTTACCCTCTGTGTGCTGCTGGTAGTAAGGATTCGTCTCCGATTGTTGATCGCGACTCAATGGAAGCCCGGGGATTCGATACCTCGTAGCCTATTCGGATGGGGAGCAATGGAAGGACTATTTCGAGCGCGAGGTTCTTCCATCCCTTGGCTCATCTGTATTCACGATCAATCTCTCCCAAGAGGGTGGCGGAGAAAAACGGAAAGAGCTGGGCTGGCTCCTCTTCCGTCACGTGGGCGCTCGGCGTGATCGGTATCCGGTTGTATGTCGCGTAACCCGTTGGGGCGGTTGGGAGGTGATTCGCTTCTACCAGTCCTTTCTTGCGGCCGAAAAGGGCCGCCGTGAGTCGCTCGACCGCGCCAAGGCGCAGCTTACCCAATGGATTCGCGCTGATGCTCTGTTGAGCGAGGTGCAAAGTACCTCGCGTTGACCGTTGGTTTCCCGCTCCTTTCCTCTTCCCCATGAAACGTCTCTATTTCGGCACTGACGGTGTGCGCGGGCGCTTCGGCGACGCGGTGATGAATCCGGACTTTGTCCGCAAGTTGGCCAATGCCGCCGGGCGGCATATGGCCGGCAAACTCGGCACCGGGGCGAAGCGGGCATTGATCGGGCGCGACACACGAGCCTCCGGTCCGGTGCTCGAAGCGGCGGTGGCCGAAGGGCTGGCCGCGGCGGGCTGGGACGTGGGCTTGCTCGGCGTTGTGCCGACACCGGCGGTGTCGCTCGCAGTGCGCGAGCTCGGCGCGCAGCTGGGCGTGGTCATCACGGCGTCGCATAATCCTGCCGACGATAACGGCGTGAAGTTCTTCGCCGGCACCGGTTTTAAGCTGCCCGACTCCGAAGAGGTCGCCATCGAGGCGCTGCTCGACGTGCCCGGCCCGGCGGTGGCTCGCGGTGAGATCGGCGCGGTGGAGGATGGCAAGGCGCGGTATATCGCGCAGGCGCTGACGCGGCTGCCAGCCGGCGCGTTGCGCGGCTGGAAGATCGTCCTAGATACCGCCAATGGTGCGACCTGCGAGACGACACGCGAGGTGCTCGCGCAGCTCGGCGCCGAACTCGACTTGCTCGGCAATGCGCCCGATGGCCGCAATATCAACGCCGGGGTCGGCAGCGAACACCCGCAGCAACTCGCGGCACGCGTGCTTGCCACTGGCGCACGGCTGGGCATCGCGCACGACGGCGACGGCGACCGCGTGGTGTTCTGCGACGAGACCGGCTCGGCGCTCGATGGCGACGAGGTGATGACGTTTCTCGCGCTCGGTAAACTGCGGCGTGGCGACCTGCCCGGCGGCACGCTCGTCCTGACGGTGCAGAGCAATCTCGGTGTCGATGCAGCGCTGGCGGCGGCGGGTGGGCGCGTCGTGCGCACAGATGTGGGCGACCGCTACGTAAGCGAGGCGCTTCAGCGCGAGGGCGCAGGGCTTGGCGGGGAGTCGTCGGGGCATTTCATCTTCCCTCGCGTGTCGCCGGCGGGCGACGGCCTGTTGGCCGCGTTAGCGGTGTTGCGAGTGATGCGCGACACGGGCCAGCCGCTCTCGGAACTGCGCCAGGCGCTGAAGAAGTTCCCGCAGGCGCAGAAGGCGTTGAAGCTCGTGGCCAAGCCGCCGTTGGCGTCGCTGCCGGGCGTGCAGCGGTTGCTGCGCGAAGCGGAGGCAGCGCTTGGCGGCACGGGCCGCGTGATGATCCGCTATTCGGGTACCGAGCCCAAGGTGCGCATCCTTGTCGAGGCGCAGACCGAGGCCGCGGTGCAGGAATGGTTCGCGAAGTCCGAGGCGGCGTTACGCGCGGAGCTGCAGGTCGTGGGGTAGGACGGGCGGTCGAACCGTCGCGCCTCGCCCATGGTGGACGCGGCTCGGGCGGAGCCGCGCCCTCCATAATAGCGGTAACAGGAGGATGACTCAGGGCAGAAACTCCGACCTTGGCGGTGAGCTCGGGGTGAGGAAACGATCCGGGCTTTTGATGCCGACCTTGATCTGCAGTGTGCCCTTCTGGCGGTTGGCCTCGGGGGAGATCTCGGCGACTACGCCGTCGTAGGCCTTGGTGGGATAGGCCTCGGGAATCACTCTGCACTTGTCCCCGAGGGCGATCTTGGCGAGGTCGGTCTCGTTGACGTCGAGCTCGACTTGGAGATCGCGCGGATCGGCCACGGCGAGCACCGCGGTGCTGGGTCCTCGGGTACCGCCGAAGCTTTGCGGGGTGACGAGTTCGCCGGGTTCGGCGAGCTTTTCGAGGACCACGCCGGAGATGGGCGACTTGATCACCGTCCACTCGAGATAGGTGCGGGCGAGGTCGAGTTGGCCCTGGACCTCACGAGCCGCGGCGCGGGCGGCGGCGACGGCCAGGCGGGACTCGTCCTCGGCGTCGACGGAGACGACCTTCTGCGTGAAAAGGTCGTGGATGCGGCGGTAGGCCAGTTCGGCGCGTTCGAGGGCGACCTGGGCGGCGGCGAGGCGGCCCTCGGCCTGGGCGACGTTGGCACGCTGCTCGGCGTCGTCGAGGCGCACGACGATCTGGTCCTTTTCGACGGCGTCGCCCTTCTTCACTCCGATCCAGGCGACGACGCCCTGGAAGCGAGGGCTGATCTCGATACGCTCGCGGTTGATGATGTAGCCTGAAACGGTGAGGAGCGCATTCGCGCCCCTCACCGTTTCAGCAGCGGGTGGCGAGGACTCGCCACCCGCGGGGTGGGACGGGGAGGGAGCGACCACTGGTGCGGAAGCGGTTGCGGCCGGCTTGGCGGTATCCGCACCCACAACGCGGCGCTCGCCGCCGGTTTTGGGCCAAGCGAAGTAGGCGGCGGCGGCGAGGGCAAGGGTGACAACGAGGAAGATCGCCTTCACCGAACCGCCCGGGCGGCGTTTCATCGCGGGATCAATTTGAAGTTGGGAGAGATGCGAGGGTTTCACAGCGGAAGTAGCGGGTAGTGAGGAGCGGGTAGCGAGTAGGGATGCCGTAAGGGCGACGGACAAAATTCTGACGAGTTTCGCTACGAAAGAATGGCGGCTCAGGCGGATTTGAGGGAGGCGATGACTGGCAGGCGGGCGGCGCGCAGGGCGGGCAGGAAGCTGCCAATGAGGCCGACGGTTACGGCGAAGAGGATCCCCTTGCCGGCGAGCACGGGTGTGATCTGGAAATCGAAGACGACCTCGGTGAAGGTTTCCCAGCCTAGGGTTCCGGTGCTGTAGCCGTTCCAGCCGAAGTAGGCGATGGCGCAACCGAGCAGACCGCCGAAACCGGAGATGAGGGCGCCCTCGAGCAGGAAACCGAGCAGGATACTGCGCCGGCGGTAGCCGAGGACGCGCAGGGTGCCGATCTCCCGGGTACGGGCGCCAACACTGGCGTAAAGAGTGTTCATGGCAGCGAAGAGCGCGCCGAGCGACATCACGATGGCGAGACCGTTGCCCAGCCACTTGATCGGTCCGGCGGTGCGCGTCTGCTCCTTGTAGTAGTCGACTTCGCGGACGACTTTCATCTTGAGGCGGCGGTCGGCCTCGAGGGCGGCCTTGATCTCGCCGAGGGCGGTATCGCTGGAAGGGCGCAGGAGCAGGCTGGAATAGTCGGGGCGGTCGAAGGCGCTGCGGGCCTCGTCGGCGTCGAGCCAGAGTTCCGAGTCGAAGGCACTACGCTGGGCGTCGAAGATGCCGACGACAGTGAGCTCGACGCCGCCGGTTTTGAAGCGGCCTCCGATCTGAAGGTTCGCGAAACGGTCGGCGAGGCGGCGACTGGCCACGACCTCGCGGCGGCCCGGCTCGAACCAGCGTCCCTCGACCAAGGAGGCCTGGGGACGCAAGGCACGGCCCGAAGGGGCGACACCCCGGAGCATGACGTTGGCGTTGCCGGTGCCGTCGCGGCGCGGAAGGTTGATGATGACCAGCACGTCGCCGGAGGCGATGGGAACGTCGGCGGCGTCACGCGCCACGCCAGGCAGGTAGCGGATGATGTTGTACTGCTCGCGGGTGACGACGCTGGTGGTCTCGGCGAGGGCGCCTTGGCGGGTGATGAGGAGATTGCGTGGGTCGCCGGTGTTGCCGCTGGCCTTCTCGATACCGACGGCGAGCGACTGGATCAGCACGAAAACGGCGATGACCAGCGCGAGGCCGAGCACGGTGGCAAGGGTGGAGCGCCAGCGAACGACAACGGACCGGTAGTGGTATTTGAAAAGGTGGAGCACGGGCTGTGGCAGTAACGAGTAGTGAGTAGCTGGTAGCGAGTAGGCCGATGGTGGGCGGTGGCTATTCTCGCCGGGAGTTGCCGGGGTGTCTGCGGGTGGACCGCGTTGCCCTCAACGCGGGCGCGAGCGTGAGCTGAACATGTGGACGGAAGCTCAAAGGGCGGATCCGGTGATCGCTGGTGTCGGGGGGAGTGCAGGTCTCCGGTGCGAGAGCGGCGCGCAGGACCCGATTGGGGACAATCGGGGCCACCGTCGGAGAGCGTGTCGCGTTGTCGGTGGGCATCGGGAGATTCGGATTCGGGGCGTGTCAGTCCAGGGTCTTGAGGCCGTCGACGACACTGAGGCGGGTGATGGAGACGGCCGGGGCGATGCTGGAGACGATGCCGAGGGCGGCGGCCACGAGGGCGGCGGTGCCGAGGATGCGCGGGGTGACTTCAAGCAAGGGGAACAGGCCGCCGGTGAGGGTGGGGGCGTCGACCGAGCTGTAGAGCAGCCAAGCGCCGCCGGCGCCGAGAAGAAAGCCCACGGCGGCCAGCCCGAAGCTCTCGGCAAGGATGAAAGCGATGATCTCGTGGCGACGGAAGCCCAGTGCCTTGAGCACGGAGAGCTCCCGAAGGCGTTCGCGGATGGCCATGCTCATGGTGCTGGCCGAGACCAGCACGAGCGCGAACACGACAACTGAGCAGATCGAGGAAATCAGGACCTTGATGTTGGCCCACATCGAGATGAAGCCCATCTGGAAGGCCCGCTCGGTCTCGGCAAGGACCTCGGCGGAGGTGTTGGCGAAGGCCGTGTTGACGCGGTCGATCACCCCGGGCACCTCCTCCGGCGTGCGAGCCTTGATCCACCACATGCCCACGGTGCCGGGATCGCCGAGCAGTTCGTCGAGGTACTTCTGGTGGAAGAAGACGTTACGGTCGTCGGTCGTGCCTTTGTAGATGCCGGCGACGGTGAGATCGAGGTCGACCGGGTAGATCTGGCCGACGAGGGGAAACTTGTCGCCGATCTTCACGTTGTAGCGTTTGGCGGTGTCGGCACCGATGATGCAGGCGGTGCGGTTGGCGATCCACGCGTCGAGCTGTTCCGGGGGCAACTTGGCTTCGCCGAAGACGGCCGTGAGTTGGTCCGGCTCGATGCCGAATTGGGCGAAGTAGGTGTTCTCCTCGCCCTTGTAGAGACCGCCAAAAAAGGAGAGCGCGGTGATGGCCTCGACGCCCGGGATTTTGGCGATGAGCGCGCGTTGGCGCACGGGCAGGGGGGAGGCGAGAGAGACTTTGTTGCGCACGGCAATCCGCAGCGAGGATCCGGCGTCCTCGGGCGGGTTGGTGAACTCGTTGAGGACGACCAAGAGCGAGACGAGGAGGAAGAGGGAGGCGGCGACACTGAGCACGCAGAGCGCGGCGCGGCGCTTGTTGCGAAAGGCGTTCTTGAGGATGAAGCCGGGGATGGTCATGGCGGCGGCGAACCTAAGGCAGAGTGAAGAAGGCTAGAGGCGCCGGAACTCGGAGGGTGTAGGGGCTTTGTTCGCTTCAGTTCTGCATTCATCATTCTGCGTTCAGCCTTAGGTCACGCGACCAGCTCCCCCTTCTCGAGGTGGATGCTGCGGGTGCCGTAGGCGGCGGCCTTCGGATCGTGGGTGACCATGATCACGGTCTTGCCGGCATCGCGGCTGAGGGTACGCAGAATATCGAGCACCTCGGAGGCCGAGTGGGCATCGAGGTTGCCGGTGGGTTCGTCGGCCACGACCAAGCTGGGATCGGTGACGAGGGCGCGGGCGATGGCGACGCGTTGCTCCTGGCCGCCGGAGAGCTGCTTGGGCAGGTGCTTCATGCGGTCGGCCAATCCGACCATCTCCAGCGCGGTGGTAACCTGGAGACGCCGCTGTTTGGCGCTCAGGCGGGTGAGCAGGAGTGGCAGTTCGACGTTCTCGAAGGCGGAGAGCACGGGGATGAGGTTGAAAGTTTGGAAGACGAAACCGACGTTCTGGTTGCGCCAGTCGGCCAGGGCGGATTCGTCGAGGGCGGCGATGTTGCGGCCCTGCACGATGCAGTCCCCACGGGTGGGGCGGTCGATGCCGGCGATGAGGTGGAGCAGGGTGGACTTACCCGAGCCGGACGGGCCCATGAGCGCGAGGAACTCCCCAGTGGCGATATCGAGGCTGATGCGGTCGAGCGCGGTGACGTCGATCTCTCCCTGTTTGAAGACCTTCGTGAGCTCGCGGATTTGGACAATCGGTACGGCGGCCATGCGCCCGGCAGACTGGCAGGCCTGGTGACGGTGTCAAAAGCCGAGCGCCGGACGGCCGATACAGCGGGGTGAACGGTCGACCGGCGAGGCGCCGCAGGTGGTTGTCCGCCGATTGTGGGAGCGCGCTCGCGCGCGACAGGGCCGGGTGGGAGTCGCGTGCAAGCACCCGACATGGTAGAAACATTCTCCGGGCTGGAGCGCCTATTACGCGGTGCAGCGGCTGAACGGCTTCGCCGTCCAGCTACGGGAAGAAGACTCCGCCGTGCAGCTACGGCGAGGAGGGCGGTAGCGGCTCAGCCCTTGCCCGGCGGGATCACGCCATCCTGCTTGGCGCCATGGAGGGCGCTGGCCAGGTAGGGGATGAGCTGCTTCTTGCGGCTGACGATGGTCTGCAGCTCAAAGGTGTCCTCGCGATCGGCGTGCGGGTAGGAGATGTGCGAGATGAAGTCGCGGTCGCCCTTCACCAACAACAGCGAGTTCTGCGTATTGATGTCGGTGACAAACAGGCAGGAGAAGAAGAGGTTCTCGGCGACGCGCATCTTCTCCAAGGCCTCGGCGAGCGCTTCGGCATGCGAGTGGAAGTTGCCAAATCCGAGCTCTTCTACTTGCGAGACCGAGAAGCGCAGGCCGTCCTCCTCGTAAATCTTGTTGTCGGCGGTGATGACCTTTTCGGGCGGCTGGGCGAGAATGACCGAGCCGGAGCTGAAGATGAGATCGGCGAGCGCCGCGCTCGTGATGCCGGCGAGGGGCTCGAGCCAGGCGAGGGTTTCGTGGTCCTTCGGGGTGGTCGTCGGGCTGTTGAGATGGAGGGTGTCGGAGATTAGCCCCGACATGAGCAGGCCGGCAATCTCGGCGGAAGGGGTGAGGTTGTCGCGGCGGAAGAGGTTGGCGACGATGGTGCAGGTGGACCCGACCGGCTCGTTGATGAAGAGGATGGGCTGGGTGGTGGCCGGGGCGCCGAGCCGGTGGTGATCGATGATCTCGGCGATGTTGACCTCGGCGGCGCCGGGCACGGCCTGGGTGAGCTCGTTGTGATCGACGAGGATGAGGCGGGTCTGGACGGGCTTGATCAGGTCGGTCTTGGAGAAGATGCCGAGGAGGCGTTGGGCGTCGTCGACCACCGGGTACGCGGCTCCCGCCAGGGCGGCAACCTTGCGACGCGCTTCCGTGACGCGGGTGTCGGGGTCGAAGGTGGCCGACTTGCGGTCGATAAGCCCCTCGATCGAGGAGGCGGCGCGGATGACCCAGGAGGTGGTGGCTGAATCAAGCGGACTGATCAGCAGGCTGACCCCCTTGTCGCGGGCGAGCTGCACCACCTCGTCGTCGATGGGGAGGTTGCCCGAGATGACGAGCAGGCGTACGCCATTCTGGATGGACTTCTGCTGGATGTCCCAACGGTCGCCAACGATGATGATGGTCTGCTCCCAGGGGATGTTGTCGCTTTGGGTGTAGCGGCCGAAGGAGCGAATATCCATGGCCCCGATGCGCACATAGAGCTCCTCGACGCTGTCGCCGTCGCGCAGGTGGTGGACATGGGCCCGCAGCGAGCGGGCGATGGCCGCGAGGGTGCCGTGGACGCGGCGCATTTGCCGCACTTCCTTCATGTGCGGGAGAAAGAAGCCACCGAGCTGGAAGATGGAGAGGGTGCCGAGAAGGCGATGGTCGGGCTCAACGACGGGCAGGGTGCGGATGTCGTGCTGATCGATGAGCTCCAGGGCTTCCGCACAAGTGGCCTGGGGACCCACGGAGACCACGCCGGTGGTCATGATGTCGCGCAGACGCGGGGTGACATCGCTCAGGTAGATGGGGAGCGGCTGATTGAAGCGCGCGAGGATGGCGTCGATGCGGGCGTTGGAGTTGCCGCAGCGGGCGGGGACGCAACTGAGATCGCCGCGCCGAACCTTGTAGTTGGCGTAGGCGATGGCCGAGCAGATGGCGTCGGAGTCGGGATTGCGGTGCCCGATGACGTAGGTGGGCGCGGTCATAAGTGGTAGGGCGCGGAGTGTGGGCGGCCGGATGCGCGTGGGGAAGCGGATTCCGCGGCGCATGGGCCTGCCAGCGCAGAAAGTGAAGCCGGTCCTGACTGCGAGCGACGGAGGCGGAGCGAGTCCCTCAGTCGAGAGGGCTTGGCGTGCTGTTGGATCGATGCGGGTGTCGGCCCCGGGTGATGGCGTAAAACCGGACTTTCCTCGCCAGCGGAAGCTGCTAGTTTTGGCGCCCGATGAAACCAGCTACCCGTTGGACTTGTATTGCGCTGTTGTGCGCGCTCATCGCTGCACCGCTGTGGGCCGCCGGCAATCACGTCGCTACTGTGCCCACCCCCAAGAACGAGAAGGCGGTCCTTGGCGTGCAACTGGCGTCGACCTTGGCGCAGATCACCGGCATCGCGATTTCCCCCATGCTCGGGGTGAGCGCGTTGGGGGCGTACAAGTGGGTGGAGGCTGGGGATGATCCGCAGAAGCAGGCGGCGCTACCCTGGTTTGCGCACCCGATGTATTGGGTCACCGGACTGCTGATCGTGGGGGCGGTGGCGCTGAAAGACAGCGCTGGAGCGGCGTTGCCGCCGGGCTGGAAGAAGCCGCTGGATGTCGCCGAGACGCTCGAGAACAAGCTCAGCGGGTTGGTGGCTGCCGGGGCGGTGATTCCCTTCACCCTCGACACTCTGACGAATTTGCTCGGCAACGGTTCCGGGGGGCATGGCGAGGTACTGGGTACCACCGGGCTGGCGATGATCCAGCTCGGGGCGATCGATTTTTCCCCACTGCTCAACGTCCTGCTCGCACCGTTTGCCATCGCCGTCTTCGTGCTGGTCTGGATTACGGCGCATGCGATCAATGTGCTCATTCTGTTGAGCCCGTGGGGCGCGGTCGATGCCGTGTTGAAATCCCTTCGGATGAGCGTGCTGGGGCTGCTGGTGGTTACTCCGCAGATCAATCCCTGGCTCGGGGTCGCGTGCTCGGTGATCGTGATTGTGGTTTCCTATTTCCTCGCCGGCTGGGCGTTCCGCCTCACCACCTACGGTTCGATCTTCTGCTGGGATTTCTTCACCTTCCGCCGCACACGCTTCGTGCCCGATGCGAAGGAGAACAAGGTGTTCGCGGGGCAGGGCATAACGGACACGCCGTTGCGTACCTACGGGAGGCTGGCTCGCACGCCGGAGGGGCGGCTGCGTTTCCGCTACCGGCCGTGGTTGGTGTTGCCAGAAAAGCAAGTGGAGCTGCCCGAGGTGCCGTTGGCGGTAGGGCGGGGGATGTTCTTTCCCACCATCGAGGCAACCATGGAGGGCCGTGAGCGCACGATCATCCTGTTGCCGCCGCGGTACGAGGGGCACGAGGAGGCGTTTGCCCGGGCGTGTGGCATCGATGCAATCACGGACGTAGGGCTGCGTCGTGCCTGGGGCGTGATCAAGGAGCTGTTCGGCTTCGAGAACAAGCGCCGCCAAGCGGTCGCGGCCTGACACCGGGCGGCCGCCGGTTGTGGCGGTAGGGCGGGCGGGGGCCTCATCGCAGGTGCCCGGCGCACCGACAAAAAAGCCCGCGGCGCGGGCCGCGGGCTTGGGCAAGTGTTGAGAAAACGGATCAGCTCGCCGGGGTCTTGGACGCGACCGGGGTGTTGGTGGCCGCCGGCGCGGTTTCCGGATTGGGCTGGTTCGACTTCACGTTGTTGAGGCGATCCTGCAGCTTGCGCATGTCGTCGGCGATCTTGGCCTCGACCTTCTGGCGCTCGTTGCTGTTCACGATCGAGCCCTTGGCGGTATCCTGGATCATGTGGGCGGGGAGCATGAGGATGCGGCCCAGCAGGGACTCGTTCTTCATCTGGGAGAGGTAGAGGGCGGTGATCTCCTGGGAGATGCGCATCGATTCCTGGGCGATGGAGGTGGTCTCGAGCAGGTTGTTGTTGAGCTTCTGCTTCTGCGCGAGCTCGGTGGTGAGGACCACGGCAATCTGATCGGAGATGCGCTGGCTGTAGTTGGCCACGGACTCCTTGGTGAGGGTCGTCTCATGCGACATCTGCTCGAGGATGGGCTGGATCTTGCCGGCCATGCGGCTGGCGACCTCGTCGACCTGCTTGGTGCGCTGCTCCTCGGCCTGGGCCGGATCCTTGGCCACCGGCATGCCGTAGGGCTGGATCTGATCGGCCAAGGCCTTGGCCAGGACCATGACCTTCTCGTTGTTGAGCTTGGCCATCTCGTCGTCGCTCATGAAGAGGCCGCCCTTGCGATTCTCGACGGAATCTTTGAGCAGAGTGTAGGTGGCGTCCATCTGCGCCTTGAGCGCGTCGTTGGATTCCTTGATACGCTGCTCGGTGGTGGTGCGCAGTTCGGCGAGCTGGCGTTCGTTCTGGTTGGTCATGTTGTCGATGACCCGGCCGCCGAGCCAGACGAGGGTGCCGATGGTGATGACGGCGGTGAAAAAGATCACCGGAATCTGTTCCTTGAACTTGCCCCACATGGTGGATTGTGCGGCCGGAGCGGAACCCAAGCCGGAGCTCTCCCGACGGGGCGGGACATTGCTGGGGGCCGGGCGGGCGGGCTGGTGGGAGGGGTTGGGCTGGTTGGAGGGCGGGGTGTTTGGGTTCATGAGTAAGTCTTTGTTGCGTTGGACCACACCGCGCGGCGAAGGTTTCGGGGTGAGCCTTAACCGTTACGAGCAGGCGATCTTCGAATACCTTCAATCACATCCCGAGGAAGGCCGCCACTGGGAAAATAAGGTGGCGACCCGCGCGGCCCGGGGTGAACTGCCCGCCTCGCTCCTGGTCGAGGAGCTCTGGGAGTATGTGCGCGAACGTTCCGTGCATACCCAGCCGTTCAGCGACTGGGCCACTCGTGGAGGGGTGTCGCGCAGCAGCCTGCGCAACCTCGCCGACTACCTGATTCGCCTGTGGGGACCTGTAGTGGTAACCCGGAAATCGCGGCCCGCGGCGCAACCGTAAACTGGCCGTGAAGATGGCGCGCCGGGCCATGCCGGCTGTCGCGCCGCACCGGGTAAGGGGGCGGAAGGCTCCGCGCCAAAACGGGCGGCACGGGCGGCTGCGGCCCACGGAGGGCGGCGGGCGCTCAGCGCACCGGTTGAAAGCGGGGTTGCGGCAGTCGGATGGCGTCAGGGCGAGGCGAGGGAAGCGACGGGCGGTGCCACCAGGAGAGGCGGCGCCTGGGGGCGGGGCGGGAGTCGCCCGCGCGCCATCGGCGGCCGATCGTTCCGAACACTTGGCTCATGCAGAAAGAATCGGCCGGTCCCTGGCCCGGTTGAGTCCTTTCACGAGGGGTTGATTCCCCATTCCTCCCGTCGCAACCTGCCCACTGCATGGCCTATTTCGATCACAACGCCACCGCGCCGCTCGCCGGCGTCGCCCGTGCGGCCTGGCTGCAGGCGCAGGACGAGGCCTGGCAGAATCCGTCCAGCGGGTACCGGTCGGGGGCGCGGGTGCGCGCGCTGCTGGATCGCGAACGTGATCGCCTCGGGCAATTGCTGGAGTGTGCCGGGGACCAGCTGGTCTTCACCTCCGGGGCCACGGAGGGGGCCAACGCCGTCTGGGCCCACTTGGCCGCGCGCAATTCGGATTCGGCTCGCGTCTTGGTTAACCCGACCGAGCACTCCTGCGTGCTTGAGGCGGCGCGGCGCTGGTTTCCGGGGGGCGTCGAGCTTCTGCCGGTGAACGGTAACGGCGTGGTGGAGCCGGCGGCGTTGCAGGCGCGGCTGTCCGGTGGCGTGGTGGCCGCAGTGGCGGTGATGGCCGCTAACAACGAAACCGGGGTGATCCAGCCCTGGCGCGAGTGCGCTGCGCTGTGCCAGGCCCGAGGGGTACCCTATTTCTGTGACGCGGTGCAGTGGTTGGGCAGATTGCCGGCGGGCGGGCTGGGCGGGGTCGATTTTGTGCTCGGTTCTGCGCACAAGTTCGGCGGCCCCAAAGGAACGGGCTTTTTGAAACTGCCCGCGGGTCCATGGGGGCGGGGCTTCGTTTCGTTGCTCGGCGGCGGCCAGCAGGACGGGCGACGCTCCGGCACGGAGGATTATCCGGCGGTGGCGGCCATGGTGGCTGCGTTGGCCGAGTCCGAGTCCTGCTATGTCCTGCAGGAAAGCGGGCGGTTGCAGTGGCGTGCACAGTTCGAGGCGGCGGCGGGGGCGGCGTTGCCGGGTATTCGCATCGTGGGAGCAGGGGCGGACCGGCTCTGGAACACGGTTCTGGTGATCCTGCCCGAGGGCGCGCAGGCGCGATGGATGACCAAGCTCGACCGGCGCGGCTTCCAAGTTTCCACCACCGCGGCCTGTGCCTCGGCCCGCGGGCGCAGCTCGGCGGTGCTGGCGGCGTTGGGCGTGCCGGCCGAGGAGGCCGGGCGAGCCCTGCGCTTCAGCGCGGGGTGGGGCACCCGCCCGGAGGATTGGCAGGCGCTGCTGGCGGCGCTGGTCGAAGTGCGCGCGGAGATCGGAGCCGGGGTGGCCTGAACGGCCGGACCGAAAGGACGGCGAAAACCCCGCGAAAATGGGCGGAGCCCGAAATGTGGCGATTTTCGGTCTTTGCGGTCCCGCGGGCGATCATCACACTCGAGCCATGAAAATCGTGGCTGTGTTGGTGTTGTTGCTGACGCTCTCGGCCTCCGCCCGGGCCGAGGATCAGGTGTGGTCGCTGACCGACGGCCGGGTGGTGACGGTGGGCAAAGTATTATCGCAGAGCCCGACCCATGTGACCGTGCGCTGCACGGAGGGGTTGCTCCAGATCGACAAGCGGCAACTGCCGCCTGAGCTGCAGGAGAAGTACCCCTACGACAGCGCCGCCGCCGAAAAGGCGCAGCGCAGGGACCAGGAAGAGCAGGCGCGCCGCGAGCAGCAAGCGGCTCAGCACCGGGCCTGGGCCGAGCAGCAACGGCGCCAGGTACAGGCCCAGCAGCCGCAGACTGGAGTGCGTATTGTCAGCGTCCGTCCCACCGGCCCGGGACTGGCCTATGTCACGGTCGAGAACCTCGGGGCGGAGCCGGTCGAGGTGTTCAAGAACTCCTTTGCCGGCGTGAATGTGTCCGGCGTTACTTTCCCCTCGGCGCGGCTCACCAATCCGCGCGGGGACAAACTCACCCGAGTGCGTATCGACGCCTACAAAACCGCCGAGGTGGGCGTGATCTTCGAGATCACCGAGGGCGAGGTGCCGGACATCGGCTCGGTGCGCTTCCGCTAGCCGCGGCGGGGTGGTGCGCATTCGCCGCCCGCAAGCCGCGGCTTGCGTGGCGGTGGCCGGTCGCCTGCAATCGGCTGGCCGCCACATGCAACTCCGCCGCCTCGCGCTTCAGCATTTCCGCAACATCGCTTGGGCGGAGCTTGCCGTGCCCGCCGGTTGCACCGCACTGGTCGGGGCCAACGGTCAGGGCAAGACCAACGTGTTGGAGGCCGTCGGGCTGCTGACCGCGCTGCGCTCCTTCCGCCAGACCGACAACCGCCTGCTCATCGCCCACGGCCAGCCCGAGGCGGCCCTGCGCTTCGAGCTCGAACACGAACGCTTCGGCACCACCTCCGTAATCATCCGGCTTCGACCCGATAGCAAGGAGGTCGCGGTCGACGGCACCCCGGTCACCCGACTCGGGGATTTTCTCGGCCGGTTTCCCGCGGTTGTCTTTTCCACCCAGGACAATCAGCTCATCCGGGGCAGCCCGGCGGCGCGGCGCCGCTGGCTCGATCTGGTGTTGGCCTCGATGGATGCGGCCTACTTCGACGCGCTGCAGCGCTATCACCGGGCGCTGGCCGAGCGTAACCGGCTGCTCAAGGGGCCGCCCGATCCGGCGCAACTGGCCGCGTTCGAGCAGCCGTTGGCCGCAGCCGCCGCAGCCGTCGTACGGGCGCGGTCCGCCGGTGTGGCCGAACTTTCGGTACGGGTGCGCGCCGCCTACGGCGTGGTTGCCGCCCAGGCTGAACCTGCCGACCTCGTCTACGAGGCGGATGCCGACGAGGGGGACGAGGGGGCCTGGGCCGCGCTCTTCGCCGCCACGCGTGAGCGCGACATCCAGTGGAAGGCGACCACCCGCGGGCCGCATCGCGACGATCTCGACCTCACGCTCGCCGGCCGCTCGAGCCGCGATTTCGGCTCGGAGGGCCAGCAACGCAGCCTGGTGCTGGCCCTACGCCTGGCGCAGTTGGCCCATTTCCGTGAGCGCTCCGGAGTGCAGCCATTGGTGCTTGCCGACGATGTGCTCGGGGAGCTCGACCCGGACCGCCGGCGTCGGTTCTGGGCGGCGATCGAACCAGGGGCACAAGTGCTCGCCACTGGCACGGTCGTCCCGGAAGTGTCGAGCGGCGGTTGGCAGGTGGTGCGAGTGGCCGGCGGGGTACTGACGCCGGAGACCGTGACCTGACCACACCCAAACGGTGGTGACAGATTTCCGGGAGACAGCGGCTTGAGGGCAGGCTGCGTACTTGGATGCGCTCCGGAGCACGGTGATTATCTCGCGGGCGTTTGGGATGGCGATCGGACGGCGGGCGCAAAGCTCGCCCTACCACCGGGACACGTCGGGGCCGGACCAGCTCCCGTTTTCCTGGTGCGAGATTGCCCAAAGACGCAGGGGAGTCCCACGCTGCCCGTCACCCATATGGCCCGACGCAACGTCCGTGATCTCTGGAAGGCGAAACTCGAGGGGCGACTTCCTCCGCCCGATATGCCCGCGGCGTTGCTGCGGCCGGCGGCCAAGTCGGTGGCGGTGGTGGGCGCGTTGATGCCGGCGCGGACGAGTTTCTACGGGCGGGTGTTGGGGATCGACCCGAGCTTGCGCGGCACGGGACTTTCGCTGGTCGAGTTGGCGCAGGGGAGGCAACCGGTGGTGCTGCTCAGCCGCACCGTGAAGCTCCCGCCGAAGCACGACATGCCCTACTGCCTGGGCGAGATCTTCCGGGCGGTGGCGGCGGTGTTGCGCGACCACGCTGTCGACCATGTGGCGCTGGAAAAGACGATCTTTGTGCAGAACGTGTCCACGGCGCAGATCCTAGGGGCGGCGCGAGGGGCGGCGATCGCCGCGGCGGCGTTGGCCGAGAAACCGGTTTTCGAATATGCGCCGTTGCGGGTGAAGCAGGCGGTGGTCGGACAGGGGCGCGCGAGTAAGGAACAGATGGCGCGCACGGTCATGGCGCTGGTCGGCCATGGCCGCCCGCTGGGATTCGACGAGGCCGACGCCACCGGCGTGGCGCTTTGCCACGCCTTCACGTGGCGTGGGTGAGGGCGCGGCGCTGCCAATTGCGGATTGGGGAATGCGGAGTGCGGATTTGGCCCGCGGAGGGCGCTTGCGCGATGGATCAGATGGGCGCCGCGAAATCCGAACGGAATGGAGGTCGGGGTAAGCGTGCTGGCACGCGATTGTGGGTGCGCGCTCGCTCCAGGGATGGCAGTCGGGTGCGAGTTCTTCCCTTAGGATGGCAATAGTCCCGTGCAGGCACTCCTGTCCCCGATTGTGGGTGCGTGCTCGCGACAAGGCCGCCTCGTCGGGTGCACGCACCCTTTCACAAGCGGCGCCAGCCGGGTGCAAGCCCGCGCCTACGGCGGAGAGGCACGGACGTAAGGTCCGGTCCTAAATCAGAAGAACCAGCTCCGGCTCAGCGGTCGGCGCGTTTGGTTTTCTCGGCGATGAAGTCGCGGATCACCGACATGCGCTCGCGCACGCGGCGTTCCTCGTCGATGTCGTCCTTGGTGCGCTGCGTCTCCACCCGGCGCATGGCCTTGCGCATTTTCGAAATGGCCAGGTTTTGCAGCTGGCGCACCCGCTCGCGAGTGACGTCGAAAAGTTTGCCGACCTCCTCGAGGGTCATCTCGTTGTGGCCGTCGAGACCGAAGCGCATTTTGATGATACGCGCCTCTCGTTCCTCGAGGGAATCGAGGAGATCGCGCAGATCCCCCTGGATGTTCTTCTCACGCAGGCTGTCGTAGGGGCTGACGGCGTTCTCGTCACCGACGATCTCGCCGAAGGGACTGCCTCCCTCCTCGTCGTTGATCGGCGCGTCCAGGGAAGCCGGACGCACGCTGACCGACTTCATGTGCGCGATCTTGTTGACCGGGATCTGCATCTCGATGGCGATCTCCTCCTCGGTGGGCTCGCGGCCGAACTCCTCGGTGAGGGCGGTGGCGACCTTGCGCATCTTCGAGATCTTGTCCACGAGGTGGACGGGCAGGCGGATGGTCTTCGACTGGTTGGCCAGGGCGCGCTTGATGGACTGCTTGATCCACCAGGCGGCGTAGGTGGAGAGCTTGCCGCCCTTGGCGGGGTCGAAGCGCTCGACGGCCTTGATCAGGCCGATGTTGCCCTCGCTGATGAGGTCGAGCAGCGGGAGGCCGAAATCCTTGTAGTCATGGGCAATCTTCACCACGAGGCGAAGGTTCGCCTGAATCATGTGATTCCGGGCGGCGCGATCACCGCGCTTGATACGCTTGGCGAGGGCGACTTCCTCGGCCGGGGTGAGCAGCGGGGTTTTGCCGATCTCGGCGAGATATTGCTTGATCGTGCTGCGCTCGGCTTGGACCTCGCGGTCGGCGGCGGGCGCGACGCGGGAGCTAATCACCGGTGCGGCCTCTGGCTCGACGGCAATGATCGGCGGCGGTACTGCGGCCACAAGGCTGGCCGGCGCCGCAGGCCGAGCGGGCGGGGCAAGCCGCGGGGCCGGGAGAGGCGGGGAAAACGCGGGTTTCGCCGGGCTCGAGGGCCGGGAGTTCTTTTTCGGACGCGGTTTTGCGGCGGCGGTGCGAGTCACGGGATCGGTAGGTAGCCTGCGGTGAGAGGAAGGAACCCCGCTGGTTCCAGTGCACACGCAGGCTAGGAAAGGGAAGTGATTCGGGCGAACACTTTTTACGCGTCTGGCGTAAGAAAACCGCGAGGCCTAGGGGCGAAGGGCGCTCGCATGGGGCCAATTGGCCCAAGGGCCCCGCTGGGACTCATCGGACTGATACAGGACGGGCGCGAAGGTGGCGGGGGGGGGCGCCCCGCTCTTCGTGCCCCGCAGGCGCCCCCCACGCTTTGTCACGGCGACCGGACCTGGGGCTGGAGTCCCATGCCACGGAGGAGCCACGAAACGCTGGCGGTTTTCGCTACGATGAGAAGCGAAGGCGGAAGGAAAGCCCTTCCTCGACGCGAGGGGCCCGCTCAGGCGCCCTCGGCGATGGCGACGGCCTTCAGCAGGGCGGAGGCCTTGTTGATCGTCTCCTGGTATTCACTTGCCGGAATCGAATCGGCCACCAGCCCGGCGCCGGCCTGGAGCATGATCTGGCCGTCCTTGAGCAGGGCGGTGCGTAGTGTGATGCAGCAGTCGAGGTTGCCGTCGTAGCTAAAGTAGCCCAGCGCGCCCGCGTAGAAGCCGCGCTGGAGATTCTCGAACTGCGCGATGATCTGCATGGCGCGGATCTTGGGCGCACCGGAGACGGTGCCGGCGGGGAAGGTGGCGCGCATGACGTCGAAGGCGTTGCGGTCGGGGCGCAGCTTGCCCTCCACCTGCGAGACGATGTGCATGACGTGCGAATACCGCTCGACGACCATGAACTCGGGCACGGTGACCGAGCCATACTGGCAGACGCGGCCGAGGTCGTTGCGGGCGAGATCGACCAGCATGAGGTGCTCGGCCTTCTCCTTGGCGTCGGCGAGCAGGTCCTTCTCGAGGGCGACGTCTTCGGCGGGCGTGGCGCCGCGCGGGCGGGTGCCGGCGATGGGACGCGACTCGACGAGGCCGTCGGTGACGCGGACATGGACTTCCGGAGACGCACCGACGATGGCGAAGTCGCCGGCGTCGAGGAGGAACATGTACGGCGAGGGGTTCACCGTGCGCAGGGCGCGGTAGAGGTCGAGCGGCGACTTGGCGAAGGGGCGGGTGAAACGCTGCGAGAGTACGATCTGGATGATGTCGCCGGAGCGGATGAACTCCTTGGTGGCGTCGACGGCCTGCTCGAAACGTTCCCGGGTGAAGTTGCCGGGCGGCACGGCGGCCGGCGGGCGGTCGGAGAGCGGGATGGGGGTAAGCTCCTGGCGGGTTTGCAGGAGGGTGCGCAGGTTCTCCACCTCGGCGACGGCGGTGTCGTAGGCGGCGTCGATGTCGCCGGTGATGTGGGCGTTGGCGCAGAGACGCAGGGTTTGCTTGGCGCGGTCGAAAATCAGCAGCGAGTCGGAGATCAGGAAGTAGAGCAGGGGGATGCCCTGCTCGTCGGCCGTCGGGGTGGGGACGCTGGGCTCGATGCGGCCGATGTATTCGTAGCCAAGATAGCCGATGGCGCCGCCCATGAACGGGGGCATGCCGGGGATCTTCACCGGGCGGAAGCCCTGCATCTCGGCCTCGATGAGCTTGAGCGGATCCGCCGGGGTGGGCACGCGCTGGGTGGAGCCGTCGGCGCTGCGGATGAGGGCAGTCTGCGGGCCGATGGCGAAGATCTTGCGCGGGCGCACGCCGATGAAGCTGTAGCGCGAGAGGTGTTCGCCGCCCTCGATGGACTCGAGGAGGTAGGCCGGTCCGGCGCTCTTCAGTTTGGCGTAGGCCGAGACGGGGGTCTCGATGTCGGCCATGAGATCGGCGTAGACGGGGACGACATTGCCCTCGGCGCAGAGGCGGTGGAAGGCGGCGCGGTCGGGTTTGATCTCAAGCGGCGGAAGGAGGGACATGGCGGAGAAAGGCTGAAGGCGGAAAGCGGAAGGCTGAAGCGGAAAAGCGGAGGCGTGAACGCGGATTGAGGAACGAAGAACGGTGATGGCGGGGGGCGAGGGAAATGCGAGCGAGATTAGGACTTCGCCTGGGAAGTCCACTGGCAGTGGGGGCAGGATGCACACACCGAGTGGAAGTCCTCGAGTCCGGCGAAGCGCCCCGAGGTCGCGATCCACTTCTGCAGGAACTTACGCGTGTCGATCGGGCCTCCGGAATCGGCAAGGCAGTATTCCCAACACAGACCACCGTCGATGACGGCCCCAACTGCCGGGCAATGCCAGCATCGATCGGCTGTGTCAGGTGTCGTCATGGTCGATGCATCATTGATGGCCGGCCGCGCTCAGGGGCCACTTTCAGTTCGGCACGTTCGGCACGGCATTCAAGCGGAGGGCCGGGCTTGAACGGTGGACGGCGGAAGCTGAACGGATTGGGTTCACGACAAAGCGAGCCGCCTATTGCCGCGGGGACTCCGATTCGTACTTGTGGCAGAGATCCATGAATTTCGTGACGCAAGCACGTTCCGCTTCATTCAACGCGGTGAGTTTTTCCGGCTTAGTGCAGACCCAGTAGACCGCGTCGTACGATTCCTGCGGGAATCCACGGAGGTACTCACGCATGAATGCAGGCAGATAAAACCGGCATCCCTCAGCGTCGGCAAAGTTGAAGTACTCCTGATAGCTGTTGATTGTCTCAGCGCTGACGTCGCGCCAATCCTGTTCAGGATCTTCGAGCGCGAGCTCTCGGGCCCTATCGTCCGAAAGTGTCCATTCGTCGTCGAGTCCTCTGGCGACACTTCTGGTGATTCGCGGGCGCGGAATCCGTCCGAACGTCACTTCGATGTCTTTGATGAGTACAGCGGCTGCGGTGTTTGCTTCTTTTGCCAGCTGCGCTTCCGCGATGGCCCGAGGATCAAACCCGCGGAGACGCATTTCCTCAGGATTGAATCGAAGATCAGGCATCGGGTTCTGGGAGAGCGCTGTACGAGATCAAACCGTCGGGACGGTGTTTCGGGTGCTGATCGGCAGGTTGGCTTTGATCTCCAACGATAGCGGGAGTGCGGCGTGCCTAAAGACGGAGAGTTGAAGCCGAAGCGATGAGGGCTGCCGTGTTAGGACGATAAGCGGTTGGCTTTCCTAAGGGCGGAGATTGATTCATCGCGGCTTCCTCCATTTCGACCACAGATCGAAGCTGCTATAGGCCGCAGTGAGGGCAATCAGCACAGGCAGGCCAATCGAAAGCAGTGCAGGGTGAGTACCCGATTGCGGCTTCGTGAAGAAAAATGGGCTGACACTCAGAACGAGGGCGAGGCTTGAGAGCAGGGATAGAAATAGCGCACCCTTTGCTGAAGCCCTAGCCAGGAGTAGAACGAAGAGGAATGTGAACCCTAAGCTGAAGAGGAAGCCGAAGATGCCAACCGCGCCTTGTCGGAGCATACCGGGTGCTTGACTACCGAGATTGCCCAGCAGCAGGATTAGGAATACTCGTTCAAGTCGGGTAACCATTGCAGGTTTCAGCGTTTCAGCCTTCCGCGCGCTGCGCGCTCACTCCACCGTCACTGACTTCGCCAGGTTGCGCGGCTTGTCCACGTCGCGACCCAGCTCGGCGGCGATGTAGTAGCTCAGCAGCTGCACCGGAATCGTGGCGACGAGCGGAAGCACGGCGTCGTGGCAGGCGGGAAGATCGATGCGCTCGTCGGCCAGGCCGTCGGGGATCTCGGAGCCGGTGGTCGTGATGACGATGACCTTGCCGTTGCGCGCCTTGATTTCTTGGATGCTGCTCAGCAGCTTGGGGTACATCTCGCCGGCGGGCGCGAAGAAGACGGTGGGGCACTCGGGGCTGATGAGCGCGATGGGGCCATGCTTCATTTCGGCAGCGGGGTAGCCCTCCGCGTGGATGTAGGAGATCTCCTTGAGTTTGAGCGCTCCTTCCAGGGCGATCGGGAACATCGACTGGCGGCCGAGAAAGAGGAAGTCGCGGTGGTGGGCGTAGCGTTTGGCGATGGCCTTGATGTGCGGCGCCTGGGCGAGCGCCTGCTTGATGAGCTCGGGGATGTGCTTGAGTGCCTTCACATACTCGACGCCGTCGGTGTAGCTCATGTCGCGCAGGCGGCCGAGGTAGAGAGCGAGCATCGCACCGACGATGAGTTGCGAAGTGAACGCCTTCGTTGAGGCAACCCCCACCTCCGGGCCGGCGTGCTGGTAGATGCCGCCGTCGGCTTCACGGGCGATGGTGGAGCCGACGACGTTGACCACGGCCATGACCTTGTAGCCCTTGCGCTTGGCTTCGCGGAGGGCCTCCAGGGTGTCGAGGGTTTCGCCGGACTGGGTGACCACGAACACGAGGGTGTTCTTGTCGAGCGGGGCGTTGCGATAGCGGAACTCGGAGGCGTACTCGACCTCGACCGGGATGCGGGCGTAGCGCTCGATCAACTGCTCGGCCACGAGGCAGGAGTGCCAGGCGGTGCCGCAGGCGCAGAAGACGAGGCGGTCGATCTGGCGCAGGTCGCCGGCGGTGAGGTTGAGGCCGCCGAACTTGGCCGTGGAGCCGTCGTCGGAGAAACGGCCGCGCATCGTGTTTTCGAGGGCGACGGGCTGCTCGAAGATCTCCTTCTCCATGAAATGGGCGAAGGCGCCCAGCTCGGCATCTTCGATCTTCCAGGAAACGCGGTCGAACTTCGGGGCGACCTCCTCCTGGTCCTGGATGGTGGAGAGGGAGAAACCTTTTTCCGTGATGTGCACGACTTCGCCGTCGTTGAGATAGACGACGTTCTGGGTGCGGCTGATCAACGCCGAGACATCGCTGGCGACGATGTGCTCGCCGTCGCCCACCCCGAGGATCAGGGGCGAGCCTTTGCGGGCGGCGACGATCTCGCTGGGGAAATCGGTGCAGAGCACGGCGATGCCGTAGGTGCCTTCGACGTGCAGGAGCGCCTTGCGGACGCTCTCAAGGAAACGGCTGCGATCGCCGTTGGCGGGTTCTTTCTGGAAGTGGTAGGCGATGAGGTTGACGAGGGCCTCGGTGTCGGTCTCCGACTGGAAGGTGAACCCCTTCTCGATGAGAAAGCGCTTCATGCCGACGTAGTTCTCGATCACCCCGTTGTGGATGAGGGCGAACTTGCCGTCGGAACTGAGGTGGGGGTGGGCGTTGGCGTCGGTGACGCCGCCATGCGTGGCCCACCGGGTGTGGCCGATGCCGGTGGTAGCGCGAAACTTTCGAGGCGCGGCGATCTTGGCGAGGGCCTCGACCCGGCCGGTCTTCTTGACCACCGCCAGCTGACCCTTCTCCAGCACGGCGATCCCGGAAGAGTCATAGCCGCGGTATTCCACCCGCTTGAGACCCTCGAGCAGGATGTTGACCGCACGCTGTTTGCCGACGTAGCCGATGATGCCGCACATATATTTCCGGTTTTTGTTTTACGATGCTGTGGCCGCCGCTACGGTCGGAGCAAGGCATTTGCCTGGAACAAATAGGCTACAAAACTTTCGCGGAAAAAATGACAACACGTTCTCCAGTGGTGGCGGTGATCATGGGCGGCGGCCGGGGCACCCGGCTCTATCCTTTGACGAAGGAGCGCTGCAAGCCGGCGGTGCCCTTGGCCGGCAAATACCGCATTGTCGACATCCCGATCAGCAACTGCCTCAACAGCGGCATCAACCGGATCTTCCTGCTCACGCAGTTCAACACCGCCTCGCTGCATCGGCATATCCAGAATACTTACAACTTCGACACTTTCGGCGGCGGTTTTGTCGACATCCTCTCGGCCGAGCAGACCGAGAAGACCACCGACTGGTACCAGGGCACCGCCGATGCCGTGCGGCGCAATCTCACCCATTTCCGCAACTACCCGCACGACCTGGTGCTCGTGCTCTCCGGCGACCAGCTCTACCGGATGGATTTCCGCCAGATCATCGACCAGCACATCCGTACTGCCGCCGATGTGACGATCGCCGCCATCGCCCTGCCCACCTCCGCCATCGAAGGGCTGGGCCTGATGCGCGTGCATGACGACCTCTCGATTGATTCCTTCGTCGAAAAGCCCAAGGACCCGGCGGTGATCCAGAGCCTTGCCGTCGGTCCGGCCATCGAGCAACTGCTCAAGACCCGATCCAACGAGAAGCGCTGCCTGGCCTCGATGGGCATCTACGTCTTCAAGCGTGAGGTGCTCCAAGAGGCGCTCGACAATAACATGACCGATTTCGGCAAGGAGATCATCCCTGGTCTCCTCGGCAAGAAACGCCTTTTCAGCCATATCTTTGAAGGGTACTGGGAGGACATCGGCACTGTGCGCGCCTTCTTCGAGGCCAATCTCCAGCTCGCGCATCCGCTGCCGGCCTTCAACTTCTTCACCCAGATCGATCCGATCTACACCCACCCCCGCTACCTGCCGGCCACGAAGGTGAACCTCTGCACGATCGACCACGCCATCATCGGCGACGGCAGCCTCATCACCCAGGCGCACATCAAGCGCTGCGTCGTCGGTATTCGCTCGGTCCTGCGCGAAGGCGTGGACCTGGAAGATGTGGTGATGATGGGCGCCGACTTCTACGAATCGGAGGCGGACATCGCCGCCAACGCCGCCAAGGGCATCCCCAACATCGGCATCGGCCGCAACTGCAACTTCCGCACCGCGATCATCGACAAGAACGCCCGTATCGGCGACAACGTTTCGCTCAACCCGGTGGGCAAGCCCAACGGCCATGTGCGCGACGGCATCGCCATCGTCGACGGCATCTTGGTGGTGTCCAAGGGAGCGATTGTGCCCAGCGGCACCGTGGTCTGAGTCCGCAGGCCGTCGGCCGCGATGCTCTTCTTTATCCAGTTTACGGATCGCCGGAAGCGGCTTGCGCGCCTGCAGGCCGGCTCGTTCAGCGAAGCGTTCCGGGTCCAGGGCGCGGCCTCCACCACCGCGGTGGAAGCGGTTTGGCTCCGCGAGTTGGCGGCCCTGCTCGGCCGAAAGAAGAAGGTGGTGCTTCCTGTGGTCAGCGAGGCCGACTCGGTCTCGCGGGCTTGGGTGGTCTATCGGCTGGACGACAAGGCGATGATTCAGGACCGGCAGTTCCCGGCGGGGTTCGACCCGGAGAAAGGGCGGATCCCCGAACACGAATCGGTGACGGCTGACGGCGAGCGGATCGCCGAGTGGCCGGTACGGCTGGCGGATATCGCAGATTTTTTGAGACGCAAAGCCGGCCCGGCCAAGGCAACCAGCGGGAGCCCGCGTCGCACGGCCAAGCCAGGGGCATGAGGGACTAAAGGTCCACCAAGCCGGCGCGCGACGGCTGGCCGGGTATGTGGTTGGGGGAGGGCATGCCGGCCAGTGTGAGCCGGTGTTTGCGGCGGTGGTTGGCGGAGTAGCGTAACCAGAAATCTAGGGCGCGCTGGGTCGTCGGGCTGGCAGAATTTGATTCCTGACCGTTTTGCCCCCGCTACCCGAACGGATTCCGGCGCAGACCGCGCAGGGCGGTGAGGCCGCCCCAATCGGTCACCGGTAGCAGAGCACGCGGCGCGGTACGGCTGCGCATGCCGTAACGGCGTCGGTACACCGCGAGTTGGGTGGCCACGAAGGCCTGCGACCCGAGCACGGCTGCGTCGGTGAAGTAGCGAACCCGGCAACGCAGCACTGTCGCCAGGGGCAACTGGCCGTGTGAGCGCAACACCTTGGCGAACGAGGCTGCCGTGATCGTGGCGCCAGCAAACCGACGGGCCGCCCCGGTGCCGAACAGCCCGAGACGGTGCGCCGCGTGGGCGTGGTCCCAGTCGGGCCCGTGCAGGCGGCACAGCCCGGCACGGGCGGGCTGGTGGCCGGCCACGGCCTCGGCGTAACCACAGAACCGGTAGTCCTTGGGATCCTTGACCAACCCGGCGCGCACGGGGTTGAGGTCGATATAGCAGGCCACCGTACATAGCACATGGTCGGAGGGCTCGATCAGGACGGACTTGAAGCGCTCCGCAAAGAGGGTGCCGTAGCGGTGGTGGGCCTTGTTGAACCAGATGGCGAAGCGCTGCTTGAGGAGCTTCATAAAGGCGGAGACGTCGCCCATGAGCGCCAGCACGCGCTGCCGCCACGCCTCGCCCGCGGGCGCCCCGCTGGCAAGCACCGTCTCGATTGCCTCGAGGCGGTGGACTTGGTACCTGGTTGGCTTGGGGTGGAGCAGCTTGTAGCGGCGCAGGAGTTCCTCATCCGGGGGCGTCGTCTTCTTGGGCACCTTGAGCAGCACATGGAAGTGGTTGCTCATGATCGCGTAGGTGAGGACCTCCACCCCGCAGAATTCCGCCACCAACCAGAGTTGCTTGCGCAGCACTTCCTTGGCCGTGTCGTCGAGCAACCGCTCCCCGGCCACCACTCGTGTCATACAGTGGTAGGCCGCCTCTCCAACCTCCGGCGCAATCTTCATTCGGCCCACTCTCATAACCCCTCCTTTGCCGGCATTGTAACCACAAGTGGCCTTATGTCTAAAATTCCCGACCTGTCCCTGTTAGGTCGTATTCGTCCGGCCGGGTGCCGCCTACCGGAGTGAGCCTGATCGGGTAAAGTGGGTGGATGCGAACCCTCACCACAGAGGTAGTCGATAGCGGGTCCACGCGGGATCGCCGTGGGCGACAAGTCAGCAACAAGCAGCGGCGGGCGGAGCTGCTGGCGGCGTACGACCGCAGCGGATTGACGCAGAAGGCGTTTGCCGACAGGGAATGCGTCAATGTGCACACGCTCGTCTCCCGGCTATGCAGCGTCGTCGGGCGGCAGCCGCAGGCACGGTGGCTGGGGCGGTGCAGTTCGCGGAGCTGCCCTGGCGCGGGGCGGCGGCGAGCGCGCTGGAGGTCACACTGCCCGATGGCGTGACGATCCGTGGGCGCGTCGCCGCGGAGGTGGCGGTATTGGTGCGGCTGTTGCGTGGACAATAACGATGCTCACTTTTCCCCACGCGCTCGTAAATCTACCGGCCGTCGAGCCAGTGGGCATGCGTCAGCAGTTCAACGGGCTGTGGGCGCAGGTTGAGCAGAGCTGCGCGAGGATCCCCGGCAGGGCGCGCTGTTCGCGTTCACCAACAAGGACCGCAAACCGCATCAAGCTGCTGTATTGGGATGGCTCCGGCGTATGGATCTTCGCCAAGCGGCTGGAGAAGGGGCGCTTCCAGTTGGCCAGTGGGGCGCGACGCCGCGAAGCTCGCACTCAGTGCTCCGGCGCTGACGATGTTGCTGGCGGGAATCGACCTCAAAGATGGCTGCCAAAAGGCCTGGTACGAAGGGTAAACCGGCACGTCGCCTGCTATTGGTGACAGCGTGCCGACTCTCGAACAAGGAGAGCCAGATCACCACTCTCCAGCAGGAGATGGCGGTGCTGCGGGCGCAGATCGAGTGGTTCAAAGGCAGCTCTTTGGCGGCGGCAAGGGCGAGCGCCTCGACCGGGCCCAGTTGCTGCTTGAGATCGACACCCTCGAGAAGCTCGCCGCCCGCATCGAGGCGCCGGTCCAGAAGGTCAGCTACGAGCGCAGCGCGCCGACCAAGCGCCCGCTCGCTAGCGAAGCCTTCGCGAAGCTGCCCGTGCAGGAGACCGTCGTCACATTGCCCGAGGAGGTGAAGGCCCAGCCCGAAGCCTGCCAGGAGATCGGCGAGAGCGCACCTTCGAGATCGAGATCGTCCCGCCCAAGCTGTTCAGGCGCGAGATCGTGCGTCCAAAGTTCCAGATAAGACCGACCGCGCGCAGCCCCCGTTGCTCGCCCCCCGCGCCGGCCCGGCCGGTGACCGGCGGCTACGCCTCGGCGGGGGCTACTGGCCTGGGTGACGACGGCCAAGTACGTCGACCACCTCCCGCTTTACCGTCAGGAAAAGATGCTCGCCCGCTGGGGCGCGCCGATCCCGCGCCAGACCCTCTCCGACTGGATCGCCCAAACCTCGTGCTGGCTCGAACCGCTGCATCGTTTGATGCACGCCGAGCTCCTAAAGGGCGGATACGTGCAGTTCGACGAGACTCCGATCCACTGCAACGACCCCGATCATCCCCGCGGCCAGACCTCCACCGGCTGGCTGTGGGTGCTCAGTCGCCCCGGCAGCGATGCCGTCTTCTTCTGGCGGATGAGTCGCCGGCACGAGGAACTGCCGCCTCTGCTCAAGGATTACCAGGGACTGCTCCACTCCGACGGCTACGAAGCGTATCCGCAGTACGTCGCCGACAACCCCGGCGTGATCTGGCTGAGCTGCTGGGCCCATGCCCGCCGCAAGTTCACCGAGGCCCTCCCGTCCGCGCCTGGCCGCGCCGGCTTTATCCTGCGGCTCATCGGCACGCTCTACCAGTGGGAGAAACGATGGGATGGGCAGCGCGTCGGGGCCCGGCTGCGCTGCGCGCTGCGGTCCAGCCACTTCAAGCCCCACGCTGGCGTTGCTCAAACGCGTCGCTGCGCACCTGCGCGGCAAGGCTCTGCCGCAGTCGTTGCTCGGCAAGGCCTGCAGCTATCTGCTCAACCACTGGAACTCTTTGGTTGCCCACTGCGATCACGGCCGCACCAAACTTGATACCAATGGAGTCGAGAACTCCATTCGCCCATCGGCCCTCGGCAAGAAGAACTGGCTGTTCGTCGGGCACCCCGACGCCGGCGACCGCGCGGCGGTCATCTACTCGCTGGTGGTCTCCTGCCAACGCCGTGGGATCGATCCGTTCGCCTACCTCAAGGACGTCCTCGCCCGCCTACCAGCCATGAACAGCAAGAGCGACTTCTCCGTCCTACTCCCGGCCAACTGGAAGCCCGCCGCCTAAGGCAGGGATCATCAGCCCCTAGCAATGGCCACCATTGCTAGCTCCAGCTTGTGACAACTTCGATCTCCACGTTGTCACCATTGCTATCTGTCAATAAGGCACCCGGGCGGACGCATACGTTAGGTCCCTGACCTGTCCCTGTTAGGTCCCTCCCGGGCGGACGCATACGAGGAAGTAGGGCTCGTGATAGATCGAGGGCTGCGGAGACCTGGCGCGAGGCGTGCCGCTTGGTTCTGCGCTGTTGGACTTTGGTGACTACCACAAGCCCCAAAGCCTGGCCCTATTTTTTGGCTCGTTCTGCTGCCGTTGCGGCTGGCTTCGATCCGTTGATAGATGCCCCCAACAAGGTAATCCCATTCCCTTTTCCTATCTCAACATACAACCGTAAGGCAGAGTCATCGGATTCAGGGATACCCTTGGCGATCATAAGCCTTCCGGTGAGAAGTACCGGCACTCCGCTAACAAATCTCTCATCCTTCGGAACGAATAGCCCACCATTTGGAATGCACAACAAGACACCACCTTCTATCGGGTCGAGTTTCCAAACCTCTGTCGAGTAACACACGTACCATTCATGATTGTCCTGGAACAGAAAACCCCGCGTCATGATATTTCGACCGTGAAATGCACGGGGATCGGCCAATACCCTAATCAATGACGTAATAGCATATCTATCAGGTTCCGATGAGCCTGGAACAGCAAGTAGAAGGCCGCAGGCCGCGAGCGCAAGAACCGCCAAAATCACACGTCGAGTTCTGTTCATTTTGGGAATCCGTCACAACGAAGACATTCGATGAGGTCAGGGAAGTCCTTCTTATACTCGCCGCCAAGCGCTTCTAGGTAATCGACGTCAGACTTATCCTTCGGGTCATATGCCCGAATACCATAGTCGGAGTCAGCAAGAATAGTGTGGTCATTCCTAGGTTATCAGCGGTGGTCTTGTCTCCCCGAACGCCATTCTCCCCTGAAAACCGTTCGGAACCAGGACCAGCACGTCTGAAAGTATCACCATCGTAAATTGATCGCGAGTGGCTATGGCCAGCAGAGTATTTCGCAGACCTGTCTTGCGACTGCACTAGAGGGGAGACCTCCGAACCGTAATACGGCACGTCCATCATAAGGCCTTTCCCCGATAGGCCACTTGTATATAAGCCCTTCCGGACATACCCGTTTCCCGAATCGGGCAGCACCCAGTAACTCCATGCGTACATTGATGATCCAAATTTCGGATGGGTACCCATGGCTGCCAACCTGAGCAGATCATTCAAATTTGCATCTCGAAGCGCATTGTCGCCCGTAAATCTCCTTTCCCCATCCCGAGGAAGAATGGCTTTGCATTTCTCTATGAGCTGAGCCCAGCGCTCTTTGCTGACCAACCCGAGAAGATCCCAATAGTCCACCGGATCATTTCCGACCATCCCGTACAAATTCTTCCCGCCCTCCTCCCCGATGGGATCTCTGGATAGCCAAAGTCTTACGGCCACGGCGCCATAGTCGTGCTCGGAGGGTTCGCGGTCGGGATGGCGGGGGCGCCCGGACGCTCCGTGGCGAGGGAGGAGACCCTGCGGCAGTGTGGGTCGGGAGACCCGGTCATAGATGCGGATGGAACGGGCCGGCTGGACTCGGTCGCGGTTTCCGGCGCGGCGGCGGTCGTAGGTCGAGCGTTGGCCTGCTTTCGGGCGGGCGGGGGTATGATTATGGCGGGCGGGCGAATCGTAGGTGAAGGGAGGGGCGCCGGCAGGAGGGGCAAGCCGTGGGGAGACGACGGCAGCTGCGCCGGGCGGGGCGGGGGCGGCCACGGGAGTGGCTGCCGGGGAATCGGCACGACGCGGCGCTGTTGGGGTGGGGTGGTACGGGTGCACAGGGTGGCGGTCGTGGTGACGTGCTTGTTACTAGCCGGTGCCCACCGGCCCGCAAGGGCATAGCGTGCGCCCACGGCCAAGATCGACGTTGCGGCCGCGTTTTTTGGGGATTCCCTTTGCGCGCGCGATGGACCGTCCGTTGTCATCCCACAACGGCTTGCGGCGAGCCTCTTGGCCCTGCAGCGCGCGAGCGCGCCGCGTCTCGGCCTTCACCCTGATTGAAGTGCTGACAGTGATCGCCCTCGTAGGGCTGTTGGTCGCCATCGCTTTCACTGCGACGGGCGGGGCGACGGAGCGGGCGCACCGCGCCCGCTGTCGCTCCGATCTCGCTGTATTGGCGCACGCGCTGGAAACCTACCGCACTACTTTTGGGGATTACCCCCAAACAGCTGCCGCGGCCAACGATCCCGCCGGTGTCGCTGCCCTGGATGATGGACCGGGGATCCTCTTCAATGCGCTCACCGGGCGTCGCGGACCGGGCGCGACGCTTGTACCGATGGTGGCGCGCAGCACCGTGACGCTCTCCGCGTTTGCCCTGCAGTCGGGCGATCTGCCCGCCGCTGGGACGTCCGCCCAATCCGCCAACGCCTTCCTCGATCCGTGGGGCAGGCGCTATCTGTATTGCTACAAGACCGGCCCGGCCTGGACCGCGCACACGCCGCTACTCTTCTCGGCCGGGCCGGATGGGATGGCGGAACTGCCGGCCGATCCTGCCACCTGGGACGGCACACCGCCTTCCGGTACCGCCGCCAATGCCGACAACCTGCTCGCCTTCGGACCATGAGCATTCCCTCGCGATCCGTGGGGAAGGGCCGGCGGAGCGGCTCCCGCCTTCGGGCCTTCACCCTCGTCGAACTGCTGACGGTGATTGCCGTGTTGAGTATCCTCGCGGCCATTCTGGTGCCGGTGGTAGGGCGGGCGCAGGAGGCGGCGCGGCGGGCCCGGGTGAAAACCCAGTTCGCCCAGTGGGCGGTGGCGCTGGAGGGTTTTCGCGCGGAGTATGGCTATTACCCCAACTTTTCAACGACAACGACCGCGCCCTTGCCCTCCGATTGCCGGATCAACGAGGTGCCGGGGCTGTTCTTCCAGACCCTCACCGGGCGGCGCGAGGACGGCGCCGCGCCCGATCTGCCCCGGGCTCTCGCCGCGAATCCCCGGCGTGTCGCTTTCCTTACGTTCACCGCCGACGAGGTGGGCTCCGGCGCGAATCCGCCGATCAGCGACGGCTTTGGGAACACCGATATCGTGCTGCTCGTCGATCGTGATGGCGACGGCCTGATATCCCTGCCGGGGCCGCCGCCGGCCGTCGTGGGAGCGCAGACCGGAGTGGTGCTCATCCCGGACGCCGCGGCCTTCCCGGCGGGGGGAGTGCGGGCCGGGGTGCTGTTCTATAGTGCCGGCTCGGGACGGAACGAGGAGGACATAGTCTATAGTTGGAGATGAAGACCCGACGTGCGACACCCTGTTTCGGCGAGGGCGCCGTGTGGGCGGGGCCAACGTCCAGCAGCGCCGGCTGCGGAGCGGCGCCAGTCGGCAGAGCGGCCGTCGGCTTCACGCTTTTCGAGCTGCTGGTGGTGGTGGGGTTGATGGCGGCGGCTGTCGTGGTGGCGATCACTGGCCTGCGCGGGGGCGGAGCGGGCGCGGCGCGCGACGCGGCGGTGGCGTTGCTGGCGTCGCGCGTGGCGGACGCGCGTTGCACGGCCATGAGCCGGGGGAATGCTGCCCGGCTCCTGGTGCATGCCGACGTGGCGGATCCGGAGCGTTATCTGCGCTATGTAGTTGTGTGCTGTCCGGAGGGGGCGGGCTGGCGGCCGGTCGATGGCGGCAGCTTTCTGCCGGAGGGCATCGTGGTGCTGCCGCCCCAGGCACTCACGCCGACCGGGCCGGGCGCGGTGTGCCGGCCTGGTGACGACTGGAGCCGGCTTTCGGGTGGCGCGCTGCGCTCGACCGGGCTGAGGGCGTATTCGACGGTCGGTACTGAGCCGGCGGTGCTGGGCACCACCTCCTGGTGGATGGTACACTTCTCGCCGCAGGGCGGCGTGCTGGCCGGGGATCTGGTGGTGGCCGTCGGTCGGGCTCAAGGGGAGGCGGTGCCGGTGACCGTCGTGTGCGAGCAGCCCGACAACGTGGCGGGGTTCTCCCTCTCGCAATACGGCGTGGCGAGCGTCGCCCGCGGGCGCCGGGATTTCTGAGCCATGCAACCTGTGCACCGACACCTTGGACCGGGCCGGCGAGCGCTTTCACTGGTGGAGGTGATGGTGGCGGTCGGCATCTGCGCGGTGACCGTGGTGGGCGTGGTGGGGATGTTCGGACCGGCGGTGCGCGACACCCGGGAGGTGGCCGACCGCCGCGTGGTTCATCGCCTGACCGTTGGTGTGGACGAGGCGCTGCGCCGCGGAGGGTTTAGCGCCGCCGAGGCCGCGACCGCCTCTGGCGCAACGTTGCAGCTGGTGGCCCGGGCCGATGGCACGCACCTGGTGGCGCTCGCCGACGCCGCCAACAATCCGGTGAGTGGCGTCCCTCCCGGGATCGCGAGCGCCGAGCGGTATTTTTTGATCGAAGTCACCCGCGCGCGCCGACCGGCGAGCGAGATGGCGTGCCTGGTGGTCGAGGTACGGGTGAGCTGGCCGTACGGTTTGCCCCCCGACGGAGCGATCGTGCCGGCGGCGCAGCGCTCGGAGTTCCGTTTTCATAGCGCGATCAACCCATGAACCCGTTCGTCTTTCCGCCTCCTCGCGTGGGCCGCACCGGGTTCACCCTGGTCGAACTTCTCGTGGCCAGTGCGATCACGGTGGTGTTGGCCGGTCTCATGATAGCGATCCTCACCCAAATCTCCACGACGTGGGCGCGGGCGAGCGGGGGACTGGTGGCCACCCAGCAGGCGGAGCTGGCGCTTGATGTGCTCGCGCAGGACCTGCAGTCGGCGGTGCTGCGCCGCGATGGCCGAGTGTGGTTGCTGGCCACTGTGCAGCCCGACCAGAGCGGTGCCGGGGATATCGGCGGCACGCTGGCAAGATGGTCACCGGCGGTGGGCAAACCGGGAGCGGTGGGACCGGGCACCCCGGACTCTTCGCTCGACCTCGCGCCGGCGAGCGGCCGCCTTGAAGACTGCCGCTTCGGCATGGCCGGGGTGTGGTTGCGGTTCATCGCTCAGGTGGCGGATCGCAATGACTCGATCGCGAACACCTCGGCACCGCGTGCGGTCGCGTATCAGATCGTGCGGCGCGCGGTGGTCGACAATCCCGGGGCGGCGCAACGTTACGGCTTGTTCCGTTCGGAGGTGCGGCCTTTCGCCGACGCCAGCCCGGCCCGCGAACGCTCCACCTTCGCCGTGGGCTACGATCTGCTCGCGCCTGCCTACAACTCCATGGCGGGCGGCGGAGCGCTGGGCGATGCGGGTACGGTGCGGCGGCCGCGCCGGGAGTTGTTGCTGGGGAGCGACGTCGTCGATTTTGGGGTGCGCTTCTACCGGCCGGTGGCCGGCACCGGGCAGCTGGAGCTGTTGTTCCCGACCGGCCATGCCAACCGTGGCTTCGCCGCCACGACCGCCCTCGGCGCGGTACCGGCCAATCCGTCTGTACCGGTGGGCGAGATGCGCTACGGATTTCCGACGGTAGCCGAGTTGTTCATTCGAGTGCTCACCGAGGAGGGCGCCCGGCAGATCGCCGCGTTGGAGACGGGGCAGCTCACTGGCCGCACCTGGTGGGAGATCACCCGGGCGCATTCGGTGGTGGGCACCCGACGCATCGCACTGGAGGCGTCGCCATGAGGCGGGAGCGGCCGTGGGCCCGGGGCGGAGAGCGCGTGGAGGGCGCCGCAGCGCGCCGGTGCCGGGGCATCCGCTCGCCGGATGGTGGTGCCGAGGGCTTGCTCGCTGGGCGGGGCCGGAGGGGGCGAGGGCGCCGGTGCGATGGTTTTGCGGTGGTGCTGGCGGTGGCGTTGCTGGCGGCGGTGGTCCTGCTGTTGGTGGCGCTAACTGCGCTCCCCCGCAGCGAGCTCCGGGCGACGGCTCAGCGCGGAGCGGCGGTGCAAGCACGGCAGCATGCGCTGGTCGGGCTGCGGGTGGCCATCGGGCGCCTGCAGGCGGCGGCGGGGCCGGATGCGTGCAGCACCGCGACGGCACAACACCTCGGCGCCGGCAACCCGTACTGGACCGGTGTATGGACCGATGCCGGCCCTCCGGTGTGGCTGGTGTCGGGGCATCCGGGCGCCGCCGACAGCGCTGTCGTGACCACGGGGGCAGCGGCAACAGGAGCCGAGTTGGTGGGCGACAACACAACCGGGGTGAGCGGCGGCGTGGCCGCGTTTTTCGAGGACATCATGGGCGACAACCTGCCGGGCCTGGCGGGAGAGCAGACCGTAGGGCGCTTTGCGTACTGGACAGGGGACGAAGGAGTGAAGGGCAACGTGGGGGTCGTGGATCGCGTGGGTGAGGTACCAGTGCCGACGTGGCCGGCCGCCGACGATCCGGTGACGAGCGATGGCGAGCGAGCGCGGCTACGACAGCTGGTGGCGCATCGCTCCGGCAATGATGCCATGAACGAAGCTCCGCCTACCGGCGGCTTCCAGCTCCAGGCGGAGGACGACCCCGCCTCGGCGGTGCGCTGGGCGCAGTTCGGCGCAGCGCTGACGATGAACCAACTGAGTTTTCAAACTCTGGGCACGTCGTTGGAGCGCGACCGCTATCGGGCGTTTGTGCATGCGCATTTTCACGATTTCACCGTGCACTCGCTCGGGGTGCTCGCGAATGCCGCGAACGGCGGCCTACGCCGCAACTTCAGCGATTTGGCGGCCCCGGAGGTGCCGGCGGCGGTGAAGGATCTAGAACGCTATCGGCCGGTGGCGGGGAGGTTGCCGCTGGCCGGAGGGACGGCGGGGCCGGGCGAGCCGACGGCCCAGATCAAGCCGATCGTCACTGAATGGGCGCTGGATTTTGTTCCGTATCGCGAGGAGGGCGGCGATCGATTGCTCGTCGGCTGCCGGTTGCGGCTGGAGCTGTGGAATCCGTTCAACCTGCCGTTGGCGCAGACGCCGGCCGGTGTGATCGACTACCGGGTGCGTTGCTGCGGGCGGCGCAGCACGGGCGGCGTGAACGATAGCGGGCTGGCGTTGGTGCGGGTGAGTGGTCCGGGCGGGCTGGTGGGCGAGTTTGATCTGCGCGCGCTGCTGGGGCCGGAGCGTGAGATCGGGGTGGATGCGACCGGCGATCTCGGGCCCGGGCAGGTGGTTGTGGTCGAGACGATCGTGGATCAGGGATGGGCAACCGGATTGGTGGTCGCCGATCCTACGCCGACCGATCCGAGTGACGACGAGCTGGAGATCGAGTCGGTGGTCGACGCGGCGCGGGAACTGCGCCTCGAGCTGTGGGCGGCGGCGGGCGGCGCGAAGCCGCTGACGGTGCTCGCCGGCTTCCCGAGCGGAGAGTTCGGGCGCGCCAGCAGCGGCGGTTGGGCGGTGCCGGGGAATCGGCCGTTTGCCGGGAGCGGTGCGATGGCACGCCTCGGAGTGAGCCACCACTTCCGGCTCCAACCGGCGCGGACGGGGTGGGGGGATTGGGTCGACCCGGCCGCGCCGCTGGCGCCGGCGCCGGATCTGAGGAGTTCACGGATCGACTACGCCGCCGCGTTGTGGCCCTCGATTGGCGCCGATCCGGCGGCCAGCGCGCGGGCGGTGGACGGGCTGTTCGCCAGTGGCGAGCTGTTTGTGGCCGGCAGCGGTTTTGCAGCCTACGACTTCACGGTGCAGCGCGCGCTCAGCATTGCCGCACTGGATCAGCTTTCGATGGCGGGCGAGCGGCCTTTCGGGGTGGGCAGCCCATGGGGTGGGGCGCGCAACGCGGTTTTCGATGCGGCGTTCTTCAATCCGGTGCCGGGGAGTTGGCAGTCCGGCGAGCGGTTTGCGAATGTGCGGCACCGGGTGTTGCAGGCGGCGGGAGGACCGAGCCCTTCGGCGGCGGAGCTCGGCGGGCTGCACGCGGCGCGCTTCCTCGGGGTGGAGGGAATGTACAACGTGAACTCGGCTTCTCCCCAGGCGTGGACGGTGCTGCTTGGGCGCACGGTGCTCGGCTGGACCGACAGCGCCGGGGTGGCGGCGGATCTGGAGAATCCGTTCTTTGGGTTCGCACAGTCGGCGCCGTTTGCCCCGGAGGCGGCGCGCGGCGTGCGTCGCTTTTCGGACGCGGCCATCCAACGGCTGGCGACGGAGCTGGCGGGACGGAGCGCAGGGCGCGCGCGGCCGTTTCGTTCGGTGGCGGAGTTTGTGTCCAGCGGCGTGGTGCAGGAGGCGATCGATGCGGCCGGGCTCAACACCAGCCCGGCGTACTGCGACGATCTCGGCCGGGTGCCGCCGGCCCGGTATTCGGCCAACTACCTCACGCAGCGGGCGGTGCTGGGCCCGCTCGCGCCGTTGCTCGCGGTGCGTTCGGACACGTTCACAATCCGCGTCTATGCGGAGGCGCTGAACCCGGCGTTGCTGGCGGGCGACGCCGAGCGGGTCGCGGCGCGAGCCTGGTGCGAAGCGGTGGTGCAGCGCCGACCGGAGTTTGTCGATGGAAGCGAGGGTGCCGAGGTGTGGCCGCCGGTGGTGGCCGTCAACCGGGCGCTGGGGCGGCGTTTCCGTCTGGTCGCGTTTCGCTGGTTGGGCCCCGAGGACCTATAAGCGGAGAAGATACTTGGGGTTGGGGTGGGAACCTCCCCGACTCTTTGCTCATCGAAGGCCAGTAAGGCCCGATTAACGGACCAATCCCATTTCCTCATGAAAATCTCCGAACTCATCGAGCTGGCGCAGAAGGCGTGGAACGAGCGGCCGACCATCCTGGGACTGCCGGGGGGCGACTTGTCGCCCGAGGAGAAGGCCGGCGAACTCATCCAACAGCACGGCCCCCGCACGATCGCGCTGGAGCAGGATCAGTCGTTGCCGGCGCCGTGGAGCTATCACCACCGGGTGTGGCGCGTGCTCGAGGAAGTGCAGGAAGGCTGAGCGGAGCGCAGATTTCGGGTGGAAATCCGGCATGCTTCGTGCGGCGATGGTAGGGCGATGCGCATCCATTATCTTCAGCACGAAGCGTTCGAGGGCCTTGGCAGCATGGAGGCGTGGTTCCGGGCAGGCGGGCATACGCTGAGCGCCACCCATCTGTACCGGGGCGAAGCCTTGCCGGAGCCGGCGGCGTTCGATTGGTTGGTGATCATGGGTGGCGGCATGAGCGTAAATGACGAGACGGCTTTGCCCTGGCTCGTGCCGGAGAAGGAGCTGGTGCGGCGCGCCATCTCGGCGGAGAAGCGAGTCCTAGGCGTGTGTCTGGGAGCGCAGATGATCGCTAGTGCGCTCGGGGCGAAAGTGCATCGCAACGCCACCAAGGAGATCGGCTGGTGGCCGCTCACGCGTGAGCTTGGTGCGGCCACGCATCCGCTGGGCGCGGCGCTGCCAGATGGCGCGGAGGTGTTTCAGTGGCACGGCGAAACCTTCGAGCTGCCGCCCGGTGGGATGCGGCTCGCCCGCAGCGAGGCGTGCGCGAACCAGGCGGTGGCGGTGGGGCCGCGCGTACTCGGGTTGCAGTTTCATCTGGAGACCACAGAGGCGTCGGCCCGCGAGCTGATCGCGGGATCGGCCGGTGACCTGGAGGATCCGGGGCCGTTTGTGCAGGCTGCCGAAGCAATGTTGGCGCGCCCGGAACGTTTCGCTGCGCTCAACCGGCAGATGGCCGGAGTGCTGGCGGCGCTGGCGCGGGCGTGAGGCCAGCGGCTTCCGCTGGAGGGCGCCAGAAGGCGCTTCCCGAGCGGGAAGTTTTGCTCCACGGTTTTCGGCCAATGAGCAGTACGGGCAATACTCTGAAGGTCTATTTCATGGGAGTCTGTGGCACAGCCATGGGCAACGCGGCCTTGCTCCTGCGGCAGGCCGGGCACGAGGTGCTCGGTGCCGACACCGGCGTGTATCCGCCGATGAGCACCGTGCTGCGCGAGGCCGGCATTACCATTCATGAGGGCTACGACCCGGAGCGGCTTCGCTCGTTGGCTCCGGATCTGGTCGTGATCGGTAACGCCATGTCGCGCGGCAATCCCGAGGTGGAGTGGCTGCTCGATACCCGGGCGCTGCCGTTCACCTCGCTGCCGGGACTGCTTTTCGATCAGGTCCTGCGCACGCGGCGCAACATCGTCGTCTGCGGCACGCACGGGAAAACCACCACCACCGCGCTTACGGCCTTCCTGCTGGGCGAGGTGGCTGCCGATCCGGGCTGGTTGATCGGCGGGGTGCCGATCGATCCGCCCACGGGCACGCACCTCGGCGCCCCCGGCGCGCCGTTCGTGATCGAGGGCGACGAGTACGACAGCGCCTTTTTCGACAAGCGCAGCAAGTTCATCCACTACGCGCCGCACATCGCCGTGCTCAACAACCTGGAGTTCGACCACGCCGACATCTTCCGCGACCTTGTCGATGTGCAGCGCACCTTCTCCCATCTGGTGCGCATCGTCCCCCGCAACGGGTATGTCGTGCTCAATGGCGACGACCTCAACCTGCGCGCCCTCGGCTCCCTGCCATGGACGCAGGTGGTGCGAGTGGGCGTGGAGCCGGGCAACGACGTGGTGCTCCGCGATTTTGTCGAGACGGCACAGGGCACCTCGTTCGGGCTCGAGTGGCGGGGCCGCGAGTGGGCGCGCATCGTCTGGTCGATGCCCGGCCTCTTCAACGCCCGCAATGCCGCGATGGCCGCCACCGCCACCGCACTGCTGCTGCACCCCGAGGACCCGACGCGACTCGACCTCTCCGCTCTCGCGCGATTCCGCGGGGTGAAACGCCGGCAGGAGGTCTTGTATCGCTCGCCCTCGCTCACGGTGATCGAAGACTTCGGGCACCATCCCACGGCGCTGCACGAGACGCTGACGTCGCTGCGCGCGCGGTTTTCCGGCCAAGTGCTCACGGCGGTCTTCGAGCCACGTAGCAATACGGCAAGGACTAAAGTCATGCAGGGTGGCTTCAGCCGGGCGTTGGCGCAGGCCGATGAGGTCTACCTCGGTGCAGTGAACCGGGCCGAGAAGCTCGCCGAGGGCGAGCGCTTCGATTCCGAGGCGGTGGCCCAGCAGCTGGAAGCGGGCAATGTGCACGCCCGTTTCTTCACCAGAAATTCCGATCTGCTCGTGGCGCTGCAGAGCGACACCTTGCCGGCGAAGGGCGGGCCGCGGGTGGTCGTGTTCTTCTCGAACGGTTCGTTCGATGGGGCGATCGCCGCCTATGCTCAGGCCGCCAAGGTGGCCGGCTGACACCAGGAGAGTGCAGCCGAGAGACGAGCGTTGAGGGACGGGAGCCGGACCGCTGACGACCGCAGCACGTTTGCGGCTGAGTCACCTGTGATCGAACCGACACGGGCACAGGGTCCGGCCCTACCGTTGGCGCATTGGGCCATACCTGGGATGGCGCGCCATCGCGGCTCGGTTACGGGCAAAAATTTGGCGGGTCGCCAACCCCTTGGCGACCCGCCTTACTAGTCGGAGTTATCCCCAAAAGGCCCGCTAGGCGGGCTACAGTACTCCCTCTCGGACCGTGGAGTTTGGTGGGTGTTCCAGCTATTTTGGCAGGGCGTGGCGGCGTGGGCGCGCGACGACAATGCCACTGCTGGGCGGAAGGGCGGTCCTCGCTGCTGTGGCGGGGGGGGGGCGGTCCCCCCCGCGGGCCGGGGGGGGCCCTGGCACTACTTCGGCGCCGCAGTTCTTACGGCTAGGCTACGTGCCCACGTCGCGGAGAGGCCCGGGGACCACGGGTAGACCCGTGCCACCCGCGGGCGTGAAGCGCGCCGGGCCCGGGCTATTCCCACTTCCGGTCGAGTTGGCCGGCGTGGAAACGGAGGGTGCGCTGGTAGGCGGCGATGCCCACATCGTCGGCGGTTTCGATGAGGGTGGTGAGCAGCGTCTTCATCGCTTCGGCGTGGTGCCCGAGGTTGTGCAGGGTGAGGGCGAGAAACACCTCGAACTCGCGTTGGGTGGGGAATTGCAGCTGGCCTTGCCGGAGCACCTGGGCGGCGCGCGAGTATTCGCCAAGGCAACGCAGTGCCGAGCCCAGCCCCAGGAAGGCGCCGGAGAGGTCGTGGGGCGGCAGCCCGAGGGCGATGGCGCGTTCGTAGGCGCCGGCGGCCTCGCGGTACTGGCCGAGCACCTCGCAGCTCCAGGCGAGCTGGTGGAGGATCTCCGGGGTGTTCGGGAATCGGCCGTCGAGGGCACGCAGGCGGGGCAGCAGCGCCGCCGCCGCTCCGCCGTGGCGGGCGCCGACAATGGCGTCGAGTTCGGGTTTCCACTCGGGCGGGAGGTCGGGTTCGCTCATCGTGGGCGATTCGACTCGGCCCGCGGCCCGGCTGGCAATGCCGGATCGGCCCGAAACAGCGAGACCGTGGACCGGGAGACCGGGAGTCCCCACCCCCGGTGGGGGAAATTTCCCTATTCTTCAGGCCGTGGCTAATTGCCGCTTCAGTGCGACCGATAACTTGAGGTATGGAGGCGAGAGATCCCAGCATCCTCCCTGTGGCGAACCCCAACCGCGGTGCGGCGTGGCGGCGCCTTGGCGGTCGCGGGATGGCGGGGTTGGTGCTGGTGGCCGCGTTGGTCCTTGTCGCCGGTTCATCTCGACGCAGCGTCCCGGCCGATTCCGAGGCGGCGTTCCTCGACGAGCTCGAACACCGCGCGCTCACCTTCTTCCTGGAACATACGGATACAGCCACCGGGTTGACCCGCGACCGCGCACCGGCCGACGGCTCGGTGAGCCGCGCGCCGGCGAGCATCGCCGCCTCCGGCTTCGCGCTGACAGCCTGGTGCATCGGCGTGGACCGCGGCTGGCTCGGCCGCGAGGCGGCGCTCGCCCGCACCCTGACCACGCTGCGTTACGCCGACGGGCAGGTCGCCCGGGAGCACGGCTGGTTCTATCATTTCATCGATGCAGGCACCGGCGCCCGGTATTGGAATTGTGAAGCGTCGACGATCGACACGGCGCTTTTTCTGCAAGGGGCGGTGCTGGCGCGCGAGTATTTTGACGATGCCGAGGTACGCGCGCTGGTCGACCGCATCTATGCCCGAATCGACTGGAGCTGGGCGCTGGATGGCGGGCCCACCCTGCGGCACGGGTGGACGCCTGAGCGTGGGTTTCTGGCGGCCCGCTGGGACAGCTACAGCGAGCTGATGGGGCTGTATCTGCTGGGGCTCGGAGCCCCGCGCGGAGCCCTGCCCGCGGAGACTTGGTCGGCCTGGAGCCGGCGTTCGGTGGCGGTGCACGGCCGTCATGCCTTCATCAGCTGCCCGCCGCTATTCACCCATCAATACTCCCATGCGTGGTTCGATTTTCGCGGCGTGCACGACGGGCAGGCCGACTATTGGGCCAACTCGGTGGCGGTGACGCACGCGCAGCGCGAGTGGTGCGCCTCGCTCGCAGGACGCTTCGCCCGTTGGTCACCGGAGATGTGGGGCATCACCGCCTCGGACAGCGCCGGTGGCTATATCGACTGGGGTGGTCCCAACAATTCTGGTGAGCGGTTGGATGGCACGCTGGTTCCCTGTGCCGCGGCGGGTTCGTTGCCGTTTGCGCCGCGGGAATGTCTCGCGGCGTTGCGGGCGATGCGTGCCGCCGGGGGACCGGCCCTGTGGGGGCGGTACGGCTTTGCGGATGCGTTCAATCCCCAGAACGGCTGGGTAGCGAGGGACGTGATCGCGATCGACGTGGGCATCTCGCTGCTGATGGCGGAGAATCGACGCAGCGGCTTTGTCTGGAGCCATTTCATGCGGGCCCCGGAAGTGCGGCGAGCGATGGCCGTCGCCGGTTTTGTGCCACAGGATAGCCGTAAACCGTTTGTCAGTGGTTTGCTGGCCCGCGCGCGCAACGATGAGCTTCGGCGCCTGCTGCTGCCATTGTTTGAACGGGATGCGCGGGTGGCCCAAACCCAGGTGGAGCGGGAGCGCGAGGAGTTGCCGGCGCATCCGCTCGAGACGCCGATCGGCGCGGCGGATCGTTGGGCCCGGCCCTTGCCCGAGCGCTCGTGGCGGCGCACTGCACGGACACGGTGACCAGGCCGGCTCGGTCCGGAGGGGATCTAGCGGCGGACGGTGCGAATGGCGTGGCGCAACGCCTGGGCGGCAGCCTGCGGATCGGCAGCGGCGCAGATTGCGGATATCACGGCGACGCCGTCGGCGCCGGCGGCAAGGGTGCGGGGAGTATTCGCTACCGTGATGCCGCCGATGGCCACCACTGGCAGGGTGATCTGCCGGCGGAGGGCGGCGAAGCCGGTCTCGCCCAGTGCAGGGGCTGCATCGGCCTTGGTGCCGGTGGGAAAGAGCGGGCCGAGCCCGACGTAGTCGACGGAGGTGTCAATTGTGCCGAGTTGGTGGGAAGCCGTGATCGAAAGTCCGACGATCGCCTGCGGGCCGAGCAGGATGCGCGCCTCGGAGGGCGGGAGATCGTCCTGGCCGACGTGGGCGCCGTCGGCACCGATGGCGTGGGCGACATCGAGCCGATCGTTGACCAGCAGCGGCACGCCGAGCGGGCGCAGCAGGGCGAGTAGGGCGCGACCGGCTTCGGCCAGCGCCCGTGCTGAGCCGAGCTTGTCGCGCAGTTGGACGATGGTGACGCCACCGGCGACGGCGGCGGCGACCGTGGCGACCACCCCGCGGCGGGCGGTCATCTCCGGGTCGGTGACGAGGTAGAGCGAGAGGTCGAAACGCGGAACCATGGCGGGGATGATGGCGCGGAAGCGGGCGTCGGGCGAGCGCGGACACGCCGGATTTTGAACTTCCCGGAGGGGCGGGGGCGGCCGAGACTGCCCGCATGAGCACCGCCCTCGCAATCTGCGGCAGTCCCCGCCGCAACGGAAACACGGAAACACTGCTGCGCCGCTGCCTCGACCGCCTCGAGGGCCAGGGGATCGGCGGAGAGCTGATCACTCTGTCGGGGAAGAATGTTCGTGGCTGTACCGCCTGTGCGGGCTGCGTCGAGTCGAAGGACAGCAGTTGCCCCGGCGGGGCCGGCGACGACTTCCAGCCGATCTTCGAGAAGATGTTGCGGGCCGACATCATCATCACCGGCTCGCCGGTGTACTTCGGTTCGGCGACCCCGGAGCTGATGGCCCTGCTCGACCGGGCCGGCTACGTGGCGCGGGCCAATGGCGGGCTGTTCTCGCGCAAGCTGGGCGGCCCCATCGCGGTGGCCCGCCGCGCCGGCCACAACTTCACCTACGCGCAACTGATGTTTTGGTACATGATCAACGACATGGTCGTGCCCGGTTCGACCTACTGGAACGTGGCGCTGGCACGCGAGCCGGGGGCGGTCAATGACGACACCGAGGCGCTCGCGACGGTGGACCGTTTTGCCGACAACCTCGCCTGGCTGGCCGGCAAGCTTGGCTGAGGTCTGCTGCGGCGTCCCGGAGCCTCGGGAGGGGGGGGATTCACAGGTCGAGCTGGACCGTCCCGCTGAGCGGGTACAGCAGCCCGGTGTCGCCATCCATCGCCCAGGCAGAGACAGTGGCGGAGCCGTGCGGGTTGCAGAACCGTGCGGCGGGCACGCGGACCGCCCAGCCGCAGTCCCGGATCGCAGGATTCTGCAGATCCGACGCCTTGTCGGGTCGGGGTGTGCCCACTGTTACCATGTCAACGATGACGGGTCCGTCTGTCTTGTCCTGCACACAGAGCACCACGAGGTCGGCCGGATGCGCTTTGTGGGGCAGCACGGCCCAACCGGATAGGGCGATAACGCCCGGGGCGGTCTCCCAGACCTGTTCCATTCGGCCGCAATGCTCGGCTGCAGGCGGGTGAGGCGCCGCCAGTAGCCTCGCCCGGGCGGATCCAGCCAGCTTCACCCGCAGGTAGCCGAGCTGATCGAGTCCGGTGACGTTGCGCTGGGCAACCGCGGGATCGGGGAAGACGGAGGCGGCGACGAGCGGGTGGTCAGGCAACAATCGGATCAAGGATACGACGGCGCGGAGCTGGCGCCTGCTGCGCTGGGCATACTCGGCACTGTGCAGTGCGGGCGGGATGGCCGCCACCGAAAGGACGACGACCATGGTCGCCAGCACCGCCGCGACGACCGCCGGTTGTGCGGCGGTGGGGACGGGTGTGCCAGCCGACTGGTCCCCGCGTCGGGAAACGAGGCCCCGCCAGATCGGTTGTATCAGATAGATCAATGCGACGGGGAGATAGAGGGCGAATGAGGCGTAGCGCGAACTGGTTGCCTGCGCGGCGCCGATCCCCGCCCGGGACCAGGCTGCGACAAGACCGCTGCCCACCGCGAAGCCAGCGACGGCGAACCACGGGAGCAGACGCCGGCAGAGGGCGTGCTCCTGGTGGCGCAACCAGCGATCGAGGACACCGAGGAGGCTGAGAGTCAGGAGTGAGTAGAGTGCGGCCCCGATGGCGGTGGCGAAGGCCGTCGGAGCGAAGGCCGAGGCGAAGGCGAACGGGTTGCCGGCGAAGACCAGCGCGTAGTGGAGTTTGGTCGAGAGCTGCGAGTCGTAGGGGGCGAGCCCACGATGGTTGGCCGGCGTCATGCCGTGGAAGTAGGTGGCGATGACCAGGCTCGCCGCGCAGAGGAGGATCAGGGCGGTGCGTCTTCGGGAGCGGAGATCCCTGAGCGTGGGCTCCCACAGGAGCACACCACCGACCAGACCCCAGGCCAGCATGCCGTTGCCCGACGAATAGGTGGCCAGGGTGCAGAGGATGATCACCAAAGCGGTCCTGTAGCCTTCCCTCCAGGTCGAGGAGGCGATCCCCAGCGCGAGGGAGATCCACAGCATCGGGAGCAGGTTGGCGAATCCCATACCCCAAAGCCAGTTCTCCCACTGGCAGGGGGCGAAGATCAGGAGGTTGGCTAGGAACCACGACCCGAGCCAACCAGCTTCCCCGTCGCCGACGCAGGTTCCCGGTTCCGCCCGGGAGTGTGTGCGCCGGGCGAGCCAACCCAGCGCGAGCGAAGTGCCCAGTGCCGCGGCCCAGCCAGCGAGCATCTCGCCGATGGCGTTACAGCGGGTGAGTGAATTGAGCCCGAGATAGCCCAACCGCGGTACTAGGATCCGGTGCTCATTGTGCTGGGCGGCAAGGTCAGTAAACGTGAGCCGGCCAGCTTCGGCTTTCAGATACAGGCCCGCCAAGTCATCATCGAACTGGTCCCAGAATGGCACATCGACTCCATACCGGAGGATGAGCCAACACGGCAGCACGGCTGGCGAAAGGGCCAGAATACGCAGCAACCAGCGGGCGAGGTGTCTTTTCATGGGCGAAACGGTGGGCGCGGCCGGAATTCGGGACGGAGCCGCTTCCTCCGACCGGGAGTGAAACGGTGGTCCAGACAAGCGGGAGGACGCTGGGGGGCAAGTGTCGGCCGGGGTGGTCGGCGAGGGAAGGGCGGAGTGCCCTCCGCGCACATGATTGGCGGATGCGAGCGCCCCCCGGCGCAGACGGGCCCACGGCTGCCCGCGAAGGGCCGCCGTGGCCGGCCGCGTTCAGCCGACGATCTTCAGGTGCCGGGTGATCGTGGCGGCGTCGAGCTGGTAGAGCGCGTCCAACAAGTGGAGCTGGAGCGAGCCCGGGCCGGGGCTTTTCTCGGCGGCAATCTCGCCGGCGAGGGCAAGGAACGACAGGCCGGCGGCCACGGCGGCGAGGCGATCGGGTTCCACCGCCAGGGTGGCTCCGACGAGGGCACTGGCCGTGCAGCCCAAGCCGGTGACCTTGGCCATGAGTGGATGGCCGTTGGCCAGTGCGATGGTTTGGGTGCCATCGGTCACGTAGTCGGTGGCCCCGGTGACGGCGACGATCGCGCCGGAGGTGAGCGCGAGTTGGCGAGCCGGCGCGAGGGCGTCGGCAGAGGCGCGCGTGGAGTCGACCCCCTTGGTGGTCTCACCGGTGGCTCCGGCAAGGACGAGGATTTCGGAGGCGTTGCCGCGGATACAGGCGGGCCGGAGTCGGGCGAGGTCGGCGGAAGTCTCGGTGCGCAGGACGGTGGCGCCAGCGCCGACCGGGTCGAGCACCCAGGGGATGCCGCAGGCGTTGGCGGCGGCGGCGGCCTTGTCCATCGCCTTGATCCAGGGGGTGGAGAGGTGCCGATGTTGACAACCAGTGCCTGCGAGATGGAGACGAATTCCTCGACCTCCTCGGTGGCGTGGACCATCGCCGGCGAGGCCCCGAGGGCGAGCAGGGCGTTGGCCGTGTTGTTCATCACGACGTAGTTGGTGATGTTGTGCACCAGCGGGGCACGGGTGCGGACGGCGGCGAGGATGGCGGAGCAGCGATCGGCGGAGAACATGGATTGTTGGTATCCGCAGCTGGGCGGGGCGCGAGGCAGAAAATGGAGCCAGCGCGGCGTCAGATGACGCCCGGATTCCGCGAACGACAGAAGGAAGGAAACAACGGCACTTCAGCTACCGAGCTCCTCGACCGCAACGGGATAGGTGTGGCCGCCTAGCGTCAGCGAGTAGTGGGCGCTGGATCCAGCGGGCTGTGGGTGCAGTGCCGCGACCGGCGGGGCGATGCGCACAGGGGCGATCTCCGCCGAGGTGGGGGTAGGCTTGAGCAACTTGTCGAGTTCTTGGGGAAACATGGCGTGGAGCACGGCCATCTCGTCGGTATCCGGGAACCCTTTGGCGCGGAGCTCCTCCTTGAGCTTGGGCATGCGCGGCGTCAGGAGGTCGGCCTGGCGTTCGGCGGAGCGTTTCTGGCCGGACTTCTTCTCGACCGCGGCGAGCAGATCGGCATCGACCTCGCCCGGGGTAGCGCCGTATTTGCCGAGGAGCACATCGACGGTGGGTTGGGCTATGTTCTTCCAGCGGCCGAACTTCACGTTGAGCATGGCTTGGGTGCCGACGATCTGGGAAGTCGGGGTGACCAGCGGAATCCAGCCCAGGCACTCGCGCACATAGGGAATCTCCGCGAGTACGGCCTCGAGCTGGCCGTCCATTTTCTGCTCCTTGAGCTGATTGCGGAAGTTGCTGAGCATGCCGCCCGGTACTTGGTAGATGAGGGTGGCGGTATCGGTACGTTCGTTGGCGGGGCTGGTGAACTTGCTCAGCTCGGTATAGACCTTTTCGAAGTGCTTACCGAGGGAGATGAGCGTGGCGCGGTCGTAGGTGGGGCAGCGTTCGAGGCCTTCGAGCACGGCGAGCATGCGCAGGGTGTCGGGCTGGCCGGTGCCGTTGGCGAACGGGGCGATGGACGTGTCGATCCAGTCGACGCCGGCCTGGGTGGCGGCGTGGTAGGAGGCGGCGGCGAGGCCGGCGGTATCGTGGCTGTGGAGCACGACGGGGAGCTTGGTGCGCTCCTTGATTCCCTTGACTAGGGCGCGGGCGATCTCGGGTTGGATGAGACCGGCCATGTCCTTGATGCAGATCGAATCGCAGCCGAGGGCGGCGATGGTGTCGGCAAGCTTGAGGAAGTTCGCGACGGTATGCACCGGGCTGATGGTGTAGCAGATCGCGCCTTGGGCGTGTCGGCCGGCTTTCTTCACCGCGCGGATGGCGGTGCCGAGATTGCGGACGTCGTTGAGGGCGTCGAAGACGCGGAACATATCCAAGCCGCGGGCGGCGGTGGCGGCGACGAAGGCCTCGAAGACATCGTCCGGGAAGGACGTGTATTGGACGATGTTCTGCCCCCGTAGCAGCATCATTTGCGGGGTCTTTGGGGCGGCCTTTTTGAGGGTGCCGAGGCGCTCGAAGGGGTTTTCGCCCAGATAGCGCAGGCAGGAGTCGATGGTGGCGCCGCCCCAAGTCTCCAGGGCGCCGAAACCGAGCGAGTCGAGCTCGGCGCAGGCGGGAAGCATTTGGGCGGTGGTCATGCGGGTCGCGGCGAGCGACTGATGGCCGTCGCGCAGGACGGTGTTGTTGAAAACGACAGGGGCGGTTTTCATGGGGGGAGACCGAAGGAAGGGGGCGATTGGAGTTTGCGAGGCGCGAAAGCGCGCATCTAGGGTGGCGCCACCATGACAGTTGAAGAACGTTTGAGCAAATTTCTCGGACAAGATCCCCAAATTGATCCCACATCCTATGTGGCGCGGGGCGCGATCGTGATCGGCGATGTGCGCATCGGCCCGCGGGCCAGCATCTGGCACAACTGTGTGCTGCGCGGCGACATCAACTCCATCGAGATCGGCGAGGGCAGTAATATCCAGGACGGCACGATGGTGCATCTGGCCGACAATTTTGGGGTGAAGGTGGGCAAGCATGTGACGGTCGGCCACGCGGCGATGATCCATGCCTGCACCATCGGCGACGAATGCCTCATCGGCATGCAGGCCACCATCCTCGACGGGGCGGAGATCGGCGAGCAGTCGATCATCGGTGCCCACTCGCTGGTGACCAACGGGACGAAGATCCCGCCCGGGTCGTTGGCGGTCGGGGTCCCCGCCAAAGTGATCAAGCAGCTCTCGCCCGAGGAGCGGGCCAAGATTCGTACGTGGGCGGAGAAGTACGAAAAGGTATCCGCCTTCCACAAGGCGAAGTTCGGCAACAGCGCAGGCTGAGGTCGCGGTCTTGGTGGACTGTGCAGCCTGGTGGCTGCCGGTGCGGGACGAAGGCGGTGACGCTTAGTTGCGAACGGCCTCTCCGCTCAACAAAGGCCGCAGGGCGCGGGCCAGTTCCCCGATGCCGTAGGGTTTGGGTACGATAGCGCGAAACCCATGGCTACGGTAGCTGGCCATGACCTCGTCGGCGGAATAGCCGCTGGAAACGACGGCGACCACTTCGGGGTCGATGGCCCGCAGTCGCCGCAGTGCCTGCAGGCCACCCAGCCCCCCGGGGACGGTGAGGTCGAGCACGACCAAGTCGTAGCGGCGGCCGTCGCGCAGAGCGCGGGAGTATTCATCCACCGCGGCCGTGCCGTCGGCCACGGAATGTACGTCGAGGCCGAGGTGCTCCATCATCTGGCTGGCGAGGGTGCGGATGGCTGCCTCGTCGTCCATGAGCAGTACCCTGCCAGAGAGGGAGTTCGCGTTGGCCTCGGTGGCGGCGGGCAGGGCGGCGGCAGGGGCGGCGGAGGCGGAAGCACTGGCCGGCAGCCAGAGGCGGAAGGTGGTCCCCACATCCAGTGTGGAGTCGACGGTGATGTGGCCTCCGTGCTTGCGGACGATGGAGTAGACGGTGGCCAGGCCGATGCCGTTGCCGGTGCGCTTGGTGGTGAAATAGGGGTCGAAGATGCGGGGAAGTACGTCGGGGGCGATGCCCGTGCCGGTATCGGAAATATCGAGCCGGAGGTAGCGCCCGGGGGCGAGCACCCGGCTGGCTCCGGCTGCGAGCTCCTCGTTGGCGAGGTTGATCTGCAGGTGCCCGCCCTCGGTCATGGCCTGCACGGCGTTGATCACCAGGTTCTGCACGACCTGGCTGATCTGCCCCTTGTCGGCATGAGCGGGCCAGAGCTCGGGGGCGAAGCCGAAATCGCAGTGCACCCCGGAGCCGCGCAGAACAAACTCGGCGACATCGCGTACAAGTTCGGGCAGGGCAAGGGTGTTGCGCACCGGCGAGCCGCCTTTGGCAAACGTGAGCAACTGCTGAGTGAGGTCGCGGGCCCGCATCGTGGCGCGGCTGGCGGCCAGCACATTGTCGCGCACCTCGCGGTCGAGGTCCTTGCCCAGGCCGGCCATGGAGAGGTTGCCGATGATGATCGTAAGCAGGTTGTTGAAATCGTGGGCGATGCCACCGGCAAGCAGCCCCAGCGATTCCAGCCGGGTGGCGCGCTGGAGTTCGGCTTCGAGGTGGGCTTCGCGCCGTACTTGCTCGCGGATCTGGCCGGTCTGCTGCTGGACGCGGCGGCGCAAGGCGGCGACCCAGAGCAGCGCCAGGCCGGCACCGCAGCCCAGCGCTGTCGCCAAGGCGAGCATGCGCCCCCGGGTCAGCCAGGAGGGGCTCCGAGTGAGCACGACATCGGCGGGGGTGCGCACCCGCACGCGGAAGCCGGCGGGTTGGCCCTGTTCGTCGTAGCTGAGGTCCATCAGGCCGGTGAGGCTGATCTGGCTATGCAGCGGCACTCCGAGGGCAACGGGAGTCTCGGCGAAGGCCGAAAACAGGCCGGCCGGGGCCATCAGGGTGATGCGGGTTTCCTCCCCCTGCCGGACCGTGCTGAGAAGTTGGCCGGCGGAGACGACCAAGCGGCCGTCAAGAGCCGTAGCTTCGCCGGAGGCACCGGAGAAGGGCAGCGGCGGGGGCAGGCTGTCCGTCCCGGCGACGCGGTAAACGGCCTCGCGGAGCACCATGCGGCCGCCTTTGCGGTTGAGGTAGCCGACGGCCTCAATGCGCTGGCCGGAGGCAAGCGGTGCGCTATCGCGGTGAAGGACGCGCAGGCTCACATCGCCATCCTGTATTTGGGTCCAGCGGCCGGGGAGCTGGGCAAGGACCACCCCGGAAAGGCGGACCCGGCGTTCCGAGCTTTGGGGCGCTCCGAAGCGGCCGAGCTCGGCCAGCGATTGGGCGGGCAGGGCGAAGAGGTCGGCCGGTGCCGCCTCCTCGATCTGAATATCCTCCGGGGTGCGTACCCATAGGCGTACGCCGAGAAGGCGCCGCTGGGCGTCGGTTTCCGCCGCGCACACTCCGCGCACGCGTACCACCGCGCCGACCACTGGAGGCGGTTCGTCGGCGGCAGGCAGCAGGGCGAAGAAGTCGCCGGCCGCGGTGGTGATTTCCAGGCGGTTCCAGGGCGACTCGCGATCGATGCGGCGCACCAGCCCGCGCAACTCGATCCACTGGGATTCCGCGCGGCCGGTCAGGGCGTGCTCGAGGGAGACGGTTTCCGCACGAGGCAGGGGCATGTCGCCCGTCTTGCGTACAGATTCGGCAATGACGGCGGGGGCGAAGGGCCCCATGGTGGTGACCCCGCGCACCACGATGCTGCGGCCGGGCTCGAAGGTGCGCTCGGCACCGGCGCCTAGTTCGATGCAGAGGCCTCCACTGGAGTCTTGAATGAAGAGGAACGGGGCGTCGGGATGCGACCAGGTGACGACCCCGGAGAGGTCGGCCGGGTAACGCCGGCCGGCTTCGGACGCGGCAAGTTCGAGCACCCGTGAGGTTACTCGCAGCACCGGCAAACCGGCGGTGGCGGAGGGAGGCGCTGCGGCCTGTGAACGGTAGGGTCGGTAGAGAGCGTTGCGCAGTTTCCACTCGGTGCCGCTGATCTGCGGATAGCCGACGGCTTCCACCATTTCGTCGATTCGGCAGGGCAGGGCCTGCCCGGTGAGCAACTCGATCTGGCCGGTGTCGTCGCGCAGCATCAGGGAAGAGCCGGGTTGCTGGCTGCGGACCGAGCCGAGGATATGGACCAGGGTGTCGCGGGGGCGCTGGCGCAGGGAGGCGAGGGTGGAGACCGGTAGGGTGAAGCGGGGGTCGTCCTCGAGCCGATGCAGAATCTCGACCTTGGACGGATCCTGGATTTTCAGCTCGATGGCGGCGGGCCGGCCGTCGGTCGATTGGAGGATAGAGAATACGGCCTGCAGGCGCACGGTGGTGTGCTCGAGGTCGGGTTCCGCCTGACCCGGTGGAAGCAACATCCAGGCGAACACGCTGTGGCCGGCCGCGGAAAGGAAGAGGTGGAGGTGTTCGGGGTCGGCGAGAACCTGCCGGTCGACGTGGGCCTCGAGTTCGACCAGTCGATTGTTGAACGGAGTAGGTTCCTCGTACCAGCCTTGGGCGGGCAGGGGGATGGGGCGAGTGAGGGAGGGCCCGAGATCGGTGAGTTGGGCGCCGGCGGCGGTGAGTGCACCGGAAGAGGGGAGCCGGCCGGAGATGCGGATGTGGCGGGCTGGCGCAATAGCCGGGGCGTCGGCGCCCAAAGTGATATAGGCTCCAGTTTGTCGGTCTTGGAGCCAAAAATGGCCCCAACTTGGGTCGAGGTAGGTGACGTCGCCTTCGAAGATGAATTCGGGACCGAGCCGGCGGTCCGCCAAGGGCAAGTCCCAGTAGTCCTGCAGGCCGGTCACCGGCTGGGGCGCGGCGAGGGTTGGGAGCGCGAGTGCGCCGAAGCAGAACCAGACCACGGTAGAGGTGAGGGCAGCGGCAGAAAATGGCCGGGGGCGGAGGGTCATCGCAGTGGGGCGAGCATGGAGACGCCCCGAGGCAAAGGTCAAACGCGAGGATGGGGTGGGCGGGCACCCATGAAAAAGCCCGGAGCGCGCAGGGCGCTCCGGGCTCGAAAATTCAGATCGTTGTTACGATCAGAGGCGGGACGTGAGCAGTTCCTTCTGGAAGAGCAGCTCCTTCGGGAGCGAGGTGTAGAGCTTCACGAAGTGCTCTTCGTGGCCGATCACTTCCTTCTTCCACTCGTCGACGTTGATCGCGAGGGCGGCCTCGAGCTTGGTTGTGTCGAAGCCCTTGATGCCGGTGATGTCGATGTCCTTGGTGAAGGGCACCCAGCCGATCGGGGACTCCTTGGCGGCGACCTTGCCGTTGACGCGGTCGACGATCCACTTGAGCACGCGGGTGTTGTCGCCGTAGCCCGGCCACATCCACTTGCCTTCCGCGGTCTTGCGGAACCAGTTCACGTGGAAGATCTGCGGCGGGTTCTTGGCGAGCTTCGACATCCCGAGCCAGTGGGCGAGGTAGTCGCCGACGTTGTAGCCGGTGAAGGGCAACATGGCCATCGGATCGCGGCGGACCTGACCGATCGTGCCAGCGGCTGCGGCGGTCATCTCGGAGCCCATGGTGGCGCCGAGGTAGACACCGTGCGACCAGTTCCACGACTGGAATACCAGCGGCATGGTGGTGGGGCGACGGCCGCCGAAGATGATGGCGGAGATCGGAACGCCGGCCGGGTTTTCCCAGTCCTTGTCGATGCAGGGGCAGTTGCGGGCCGGGGCGGTGAAGCGGGAGTTGGCGTGCGAAGAAACGCGGCCGCAATCCGGGGTCCATTCCTTGCCGGTCCAGTCGGTGAGCTTGGCAGGGGCCTGCTTGGTCATGCCTTCCCACCAGATGTCGCCGTCCTCAGTGAGGGCGACGTTGGTGAAGATGGTGTCCTTCTTGCAGGTATCCATCGCGGACGGGTTGGACTCGTACGAGGTGCCCGGGGCGACGCCGAAGAAGCCGGCTTCGGGATTGATGGCGTAGAGGCGGCCGTCGGCTCCGGGTTTGAGCCAGGCGATGTCGTCACCGATGGTGGTGACCTTCCATCCCTTCATCTCGGCGGGCGGGATGAGCATGGCGAAGTTGGTCTTGCCGCAGGCGGACGGGAAGGCGGCGGCAACGTAGTTGGCCTGACCTTCCGGATTCTCGACCTTGAGGATGAGCATGTGCTCGGCCATCCAACCCTCGTCGCGGGCGATGTTGGAGGCGATACGCAGGGCGAAGCACTTCTTGCCGAGCAGGGCGTTGCCACCGTAGCCGGAACCGAAGGACATGATCGAACGCTCCCCGGGGAAGTGGCAGATGTACTTGGTCGGGTTGCAGGGCCAAGCGACATCCTTCTCGCCGGCGGCGAGGGGCTTGCCGACCGAGTGGAGGGCGGGGACGAAGTCCTTGTCGCCGAGCGCGGTCCACACGGCGGTGCCGATACGCGTCATGATGCGCATGTTGGCCACGACGTAAGGGGAGTCGGAGAGCTCGACGCCGATGTGGGCGAGCGGGGAACCGACGGGGCCCATCGAGAAGGGGATTACGTACATGGTCCGACCCCGCATGCAGCCCGTGAACAGGGGCTTGAGGATCGCTTTCATCTCCTTCGGGTCCTTCCAGTAGTTGGTCGGGCCGGCATCCTTCGGGTTGACCGAGTTGATGAAGGTGCGGTCTTCGACGCGAGCGACGTCGGTCGGGTCGGAGCGAACGAGAATGGAGTTCGGGCGCTTGGCGTTGTTGAGACGGATGGCGGTGCCACCCTTGACCATGGTCTCAATCATGCGGTCGTACTCGGCCTGGGAGCCGTCCGACCATTCGATGGCGGAGGGCTGGCAGAGTTCGGCGTTCTCGCGCACGAAGGCGAGGACTTTGGCGTTGGTGGTGGGAGCCTTGGACAGGGCCGCGGCAATCACGTTGTCGAGATCGGCAGGCCGCTGGGAGCAGCTGCAGGGAGTAGAGGAGGGTGCGGTCATGGATTTATAGTGAAGCGTTCAATTCTAGCCAAACGGCTCTTCCGGCACTGCGCAACCATTGGTTAACGCTGCGCAGATTTTGGGATTTAGATTTGCGCCTCCTCCGCGCCCCGGCCTAGCGTGCCGGACCTGCTGCCAACCGTCCCATGAAGGAGAAGATCACCCCGGCCAAACGAAGTCAGAGTCTGGTGGAACTGCTCCGCCGGTCGGACATCTTTCGCGACTACGCCCGGGCCTTCCGCGACACCACCGGGCTGCCGCTTGGGCTGCGCGCGCTGGACTCGTTGCACTTGGCGATGGGCGATAACCGCGACCAGAATCCGTTCTGCGTGTTGCTGGGGCAGTCGAACCACTCTTGCGCCGCCTGTCTGAGCTTGCGCAAGCGCGTGGAGGAGCAGGCCGGGGTGAAGCCCAAGACGATGCGCTGCTTCGCCGGACTCTGCGAGACCGCAGTGCCGGTGCGAGTAGGCGAGCACACCATCGCGTATTTGCAGACCGGCCAAGTGCTGCTCCATCAGCCCATCAACGGCGATTTTAACAAGACGGCTAGTTCGCTGTTGAAGTGGGGCACTGAAGTGGACCTGCGGCGGCTGGAGGATGCATATTTCCAAACCCGTGTGCTCAACCGCAAGCAGTACGAGTCCATCGTGCGGTTGCTGGAGATTTTCGCTCAGCATCTGGCGACACTGAGCAACCAGCTCATCGTGAAGGACCAGCTGGGGGAGTCGCCCATGATCCAGCGGGCCAAGAGCTTCATCGAGGAGCATCAGGCAGAGGATTTGCGTTTGAGCGAAGTGGCTAAGGCGGTGAATACGAGCGCCTATTACTTCTGCAAGATGTTCAAGCAGGCGACCGGGCTCACCTTTACTGACTTTCTGGCCCGCGTGCGGGTGGAGAAGGTGAAGAACCTCCTGCTTAACCCGCATGTGCGGGTGAGCGAGGCGGCGTTTCAGGTGGGGTTCCAGTCCCTATCGCAGTTCAATCGTGTGTTCCGCTCGATCACCGGAGAGTCGCCGTCCTCGTATCGCGAGCGGGTATTGGCCAGCACCGTGGCTCATTCGGGGCATTGAGTGGACTGGACGGCGCTGGCACGGTGGTCCCGGCAGACGGTCCGCATCGAGTCGCGGCGCAATGCGGCGCCACGGCCGCTCGGTGATCGTCCCGCCCGTCTATTTCCCGGCGGCCGCGTGGCTATGAGAGGCCGAACCGGTCGCGAGTTTGCCGCCGCGTACGATCTCCGTCTGGCACATTGCGCAGAAGGAGCGGATTTCGTCCTGGGCCAGCGTATGCAATTCGGCGAGCAGTTCTTGCAGGCAGGCGGCGTACTCGGCGGCACCGAGTTCCGGGCAGCGGTCGGCGCTGGCGCTCATCACCACGGGAAGAACACTTGCGGCCACGCGGAAATAGGCGAGCAGGGGATTGAGACCACAAAGGCAACCCGAACGAGGGGTGCGTACCACGGAGGGCGGCTGGGCAGGCTCCATGCACCGCTTGTCCAGCGCTGTTGCCAGTTCTCCGAGGGTGCGACTCATCAGCAAGACTAAGGTGTCGGGATTGGCGAGCGGGCTGGTGATGGGCTCATGACGCAGCTTTCGCTCCCACGCCAGTTTGAGGGCGGGGTGCCGGGCGCGCAGCTCGGCTACGAAACTGGGGTGCATGACGGCATAGTGACACAGCGCAGCAGCAGGGTCGCAGCGTTGCTTGGCCAACGCTCCGCATCTTTTGGCGACACGGCACACCGGGGTGCTGCTGCGGATCGCCAATAGTTGCGCTGCTCCCCACAATTTCTGCGGAGCAGCGAGATCCGGGCTCGACTACGATGCTTCGCCCCTGTCTAACCGACGACGGTTCGTCTACCCAAATCACTCACTCATCCATGCCGGTTCTCTGGATTACCGTCATCCTGAGCCTGTTGCTGGCGCTCGTCTTCCTCGCGCTGTTCGTGCGGGAGCATGGGCGTTTTCATTTCGGCAGCACTGAGCGCGCCGCGTTGCTTCCCTTGGAGGAAGAGGCGCCGCGCGCCGTTGCGCCGCAGCCGCAACCCGCCCAGCCGACGCCTTCCGCCCGGCCCCCAAACCCGCCCCTGTCCCCCCGCAGCTCATGAGCCTTGCTTCGTCCCACCCGTCACCGGCCCCGTCCGGCCCGCGCACGCTTATCACTTACGACGACCAGTCCGTGCGCTGGTTCATGATCGCCTCTATCGTCTGGGGCATCGTGGGCATGCTCGCCGGGGCGCTCGCCGCTTCGCAGCTGAATTTCTGGCAGATGAACGGCAAGTTTCTGGAGACGCTCAGCTTCGGGCTGATCCAGAGCGAGGGGCTGCAGTACATCAGTTTCGGCCGTCTTCGGCCGTTGCATACCAATGCCGTCATCTTCGCGTTCGTGGGCAACATGCTCTTTGCCGGCGTCTACTACTCGACGCAGCGCCTTTGCAAATGCCGTACCGCCTCCGATTTCCTTTCGAAGCTGCACTTCTGGGGCTGGAATCTGATTATCGTCGCCGCCGCCATCACCCTTCCGGCCGGCCTCACCCGAGGCAAGGAATACGCCGAACTCATCTGGCCCATCAACATCGCCGTCGCGCTCATCTGGGTGGTCTTCGCGATCAACTTCTTCTGGACCCTCGCCAAGCGCAACGAGCCCACCCTCTACGTCGCCCTCTGGTTCTACATCGCGACCATCCTCACCGTGGCGATGCTTTACATCGTCAATCATCTCTCGATTCCAACGAGCCTGCTGCACAGCTACCCGCTCTTTGGTGGGGTGCAGGACGCCCTCGTGCAATGGTGGTATGGGCACAACGCCGTGGCGTTCTTCCTCACCACGCCGATCCTGGGCATCATGTACTACTTCATGCCGAAGGCCGCCGAGCGCCCGGTGTACTCGTACCGCCTCTCCGTGATCCATTTCTGGTCGCTGGTTTTTGTCTACATCTGGGCGGGGCCGCACCATCTGCTCAACACGGCGTTGCCCACCTGGCTGCAGTATCTGGGCATGCTCTTCAGCCTCATGCTCTGGGCTCCCTCCTGGGGCGGTATGCTTAACGGCCTGCTCACCCTACGCGGAGCCTGGCACAAGCTGCGCACCGACCCCGTGATCAAGTTCTTCGTCGCCGGCGTCACCTTCTACGGCATGGCCACCTTCGAAGGGCCGCTGCTCTCCATCCGCTCGGTCAACGCGATTGGCCACTACAGCGACTGGATCATCGCCCACGTCCACGCCGGGGCGCTGGGCTGGAACGGCTTCATGGCCGCCGGTATGTTCTACTGGCTCGCCCCCCGGCTCTGGGGCACCAAGCTCTACTCCACCAAGCTGGCGGATTTCCATTTCTGGCTCGGGCTGGTGGGCATCCTCTTCTACGTCGGCGCCATGTGGACCTCGGGCATCACCCAGGGACTCAACCTGCTCGCCACGCTCAAGGAGCCCGGCAGCGAGCTGGGCACCACCCTGGCGTATCCGATCTTCACCGAGACGTTGAAGGCCATCCGGCCCCTGATGCTGCTGCGCGTCATCGGCGGCACCCTCTACCTCACTGGCTTTGTGCTGCTCGCCTACAATATCATCCGCACGGCCCGCAGCGGTCGGGCGGTGGATGGCACCATTGAGGTCTATCGCGAGGAGTACGAGCCCACCTCGGTGATGGGGGCGGTGCGCACCTTCCTTAACCCGCCCGTGCTTACCTGCGGCTTCGCGCTGCTCTTCAGCTTCCTGTGGCTGTTCGGCAACGATTTCGCGCGCCTCCTCGCCGTCTTCGGGCTCATTCTCACCATCATCGTCGGCTTCGCCCACTTCTCGGCGAAAGGCACGACTTGGGCCGCTTGGTACGACCAACTCTTGGGTAACGCACTGCCGTTCTCCATTCTCACCTTTGCCGCCGCGGCGATCGGCGGCGTCTGCCAGATCCTGCCCACCGTCGCTGCCTATCGGCCGGAGAATGTCGAAGACCGCATCCAAGTCCCGTACACCCCGCTCGAGCTCGCCGGCCGCGACATCTACATCCGCGAGGGTTGCTACAACTGCCACTCGCAGATGATCCGCACGCTCGTGCCCGACGTGATGCGCTACGGCGAGTACTCGCGCCTGGGCGAGTCGCTCTATGATCACCCGTTCCAGTGGGGCTCGCGCCGCACCGGACCCGATCTCGCCCGCGAAGGCGGCAAATACAACAACGCGTGGCACTACGATCACATGATCGACCCTCGCGCCTTGAACCAGGATTCCAACATGCCTTCGTTCCCGTGGCTGGCCGAGCAGGCTACCGACATCGCCGCCTTGCCCTCGAAGCTGCGGGTGCAGCGCATGGTCGGGGTGCCGTATCCGGCCATGACCGAGGCCGAGATCAACGCCCAGTGCGACCAGCAGTCCCGTGCGATCGCCCTGGACCTGCGTAACTCCGGCAAGCTCATCGCCCCCGACAAGGAGCTGGTGGCCCTCATCGCCTACCTGCAGAAACTCGGCAAATCGCAGGCGGTAGGCGAGGCCGCCGCGGCCCGGTGAACGGTAGGCTGTAGGCAGTGGACTACGAACGGTAACCAATAGCAATCCACCGACCGCGCGCCTGGCCACTATCCGCCGTCTACCGGCCACCGCCTCCATCCACTTGTCACTTGGTCCTTGTTAATTGTCCCTTCTCCACTTTTTCCACCATGTTTCGCCGTTTTGTCACCGAGCATTGGCAGACCTCCTTGGCGCTCGCGCTCTTCATTCTCGCTGCGCTGGGCTACCTGCTGCAGTTCCTTGCCGCGATGCATTTGCCGCGCGATCAGGCCGATCGCCGCGCCGCCATGGCCCTCGATGATGACACGCCCCCGTCTCCGCCCAGTTCCGCTGCCTGATATGATCCGCTGTCCGCTATAGGAGCGTGCTTGCCCGCGATCTGCGCGTAGATCGCGAGCGGGTACGAACTTCCCCAAGACCATTTCTGGGCCACCTTCCCCTTTCCCAACCTTCGCACATCCGACCTTTTCTACCGCTATGAGCTCTGACCCCGCGCAGCACCCCGACGATAAACTGCGGCCCCACTCCTACGACGGCATCCAGGAATTCGACAAGCGCCTGCCCAACTGGTGGCTGCTCACGCTCTACGGCGCCATCGTCTTCGCCGTCGTCTATTGGTTTGTGCTCTATGAATCCAGCGTGGTGCTGCCCGATGGCGAGCGCATCACCCAGGAAATGAACCGCATCGAGGCCGAGAAGCTCGGCAAGCTCGTGGCTATGCTCAACGACGACAACCTTTGGCGGATGTCGCAGAATCCCGACTTCGCCGGCAAGGGGCCCTCCACCTACAAGAGCACTTGTGCCTCCTGCCATGGCGCCACTCTGCGCGGACGCGACGAGGACTCGAAACTCATCGGAGTGAATCTCGTCGACCAGAACTGGATCCACGGAGGCCTGCCCACGCAGGTCTTCGGGACGGTGAAGAACGGCGTGGCCGGCCCCGGTATGCCCGCGTGGGGCCCCCAATTGGGCGATGGTCGTGTGGCCGAGGTGGTGGCCTTCGTGCTCAGCCACCATAAACAAGGTGAGCCCATCGTGGCGGTGCCCTCGCCGAGTGTAGCCGCAGTGCAGTAGGGGAGTGCCCCGCTGGGCGGGACGAGCTTTTAGCTCCCGCTTTTCCGGATAGGTCCGATAAGTCGTATAGGACCTATACGGCTTATTGGACCCATTCTTTCCTTTCTCACCCCCATGTCCGCCCAGCGCCCCAGCATCGATTCGGTTACCACTATCAACGACGACGGCTCGCGGCATTTCCTGCACCCGGCTGATACGCGTGGCCGCTGGACTTCCGCCCGCCGCATCGTGGCCTGGGTGTTGATCGCGGTCTATATCCTGCTGCCGTGGATCCCGGTGGGCGGGTACCCAGCGGTGTTTCTCGATGTGGCGGAGCGCCGTTTCCACCTCTTCGGCTGGACCATCGCTTCCCAGGAGATGTGGCTGCTGTTCTTCCTCATCACCGGGCTGGGCTTCACTCTCTTCTTTGTCACCGCGCTGCTGGGCCGCGTCTGGTGCGGCTGGGCCTGCCCGCAGACGGTGTTTCTCGAGTTCGTTTACCGCGCCATCGAACGACTGATCGACGGCGACGCCCCCGCGCGCCGTCGGCTCGACGCTGCACCGTGGGATGCCGGCAAGGTGGCTCGCCGCATCGTCAAGCATACGCTCTTTGTTCTCTTTTCGGCGGCGATCGCGCATCTCTTCCTCTCGTACTTCGTCTCGCTGCCGCATGTCTATGCGATGGTGACCAGCGCGCCCACGGCGCATTGGGGCCTGTTTCTTTTCATGATGGCCGCGACCGCGGCGCTGTACGGCAACTTCGCCTGGTTTCGTGAGCAGCTCTGCATCGTGATCTGCCCCTACGGCCGGCTCCAGTCCGCGCTGGTCGACGACAATACGCTGGTCGTCGGCTACGACGCCAAGCGCGGGGAGCCCCGGCGACAGGGTAGGGCCGTGCCCTCCGAAGCGACCGGCTCGGCGGTCGCGAAGGAGGGCGACTGCATCGACTGTCTGCGCTGTGTCCATGTCTGCCCGACGGGCATCGATATTCGCCAGGGCCTCCAGCTCGAGTGCCTGGCGTGCACCGCCTGTATCGACGCCTGCGACGATGTGATGGTGCGGCTCAAGAAGCCCCGCGGCCTCATCCGTTACGATTCGCTCTCCGGTTTCGCCGGTGTGCGCACCCGCTGGCTGCGCCCGCGCACGATTCTCTACGCGGTGTTGTTGGCTGTAGGTTCGGTGGTGACGGCGCTGGTCTTCAGCAATGTGAAGCCGGTGGCCTTCGCCACGATGCGCATGCCTGGAGGGGCGTACTTCCTCGATGCCGACGCCGTGCGCAACCAACTCCTGGTGCGCCTCACCAACAAGACCACGGCGCCGCGCCGTTTCACTCTTTCCCTCGTAGGCGCCCCCGCTGCACTCGAATCGTCCGGCACCGGCGAGGTGATCGAGGTCGCCCTGATGGAGGAAGGGCTGCACACACTCATCGTCCGCATGCCCCGCGCCGCCTACGCTGGGAAGTTCCGCTTCAAAGTCACGATGCGCGACGAGGCCGGCGGCTACACGCTCGACCGCGAAGTCGAGTTTCTCGGGCCCGATCCCAAGCTGCTACAGGAGGACTATTGGCGTGAAAAATCCTCTCGTTGAACGCCCTTGGTTGTTGGTCGTGGTGGGCCTCGCCGCCTTTGTGTTGGCGTGGACTGTATTTTTGGTGATCGCGACGACTCACCCCACCGAGTCCGTGCCGTTGGTTCCCTCCAAAGCTGCGACAAAGTAGGGCACGGCCGCCGCTGGATCTTCTCAATTCTGGGGTTCAACGTCCGATTCTCCGTTATGTCGTTCTGCTTCCGTTCCACCACCGTACTTCTTGGGCTTGTCTTAGCGTGGTCACTTACTGCGGAGGCGGCCGATCCCGCTTCGCACCCCTGGGCGGTGCCGACCGCTTCGGGTTTTACCGTGCCTGGGCTCCCCGAGGTGACCGGCCGGTTTCACGTCGATCAGTTCGGCTATCTGCCCGACGAGCGGAAGATCGCCGTCATCAGCGATCCGCAGCTCGGGTACAACGCTGCCGAGAGCTTCACCCCGGGGCCCGAACTGCAGCTGCGGCGTGTGACCGACGGCGCCGTTGTTCATCGCGCCGCGCCGAAACTGTTCCACAAGGGCCAGACGGACCGAGCGTCTGGGGACCGCGGCTGGTGGTTTGAATTCACTGCGGTGCGCGAGTCTGGCGACTACTACGTGTACGACCTGCGCAACGCCCGTCGCTCCCACGTGTTCCGCATCGCGCCGGATGTCTATCAGGGCGTACTGCGCGCCGCCATGCGGGTGTTCTTCTATCAACGCGAGGCCTTCGCCCATCAGCCGCCGCACGCCGAGCCGCCGTGGGTCGATGCGGCGGCCTTTCTGCAGGATGCGGAAACGCGGTCGGTCAGCGCCAAGGATGACCCCGCCACCGCGCGCGATCTGAGCGGTGGTTGGATGGATGCCGGCGACAGCAACAAGTACCCGACGTTCTTGCCCGAGGTCCTCCATCCGCTGCTCTATGCTTGGCGCGAAAACCCCGCAGCGTTTGGTGACGATTTTGGCATTCCCGAATCTGGCAACGGGAGGCCCGATATCCTCGACGAGGTGAAATGGGAGCTCGACTGGCTGGTGAAGATGCAGGACGCCGATGGCGGCGTGTTCATCAAGATGGGCCAAGTCGATTACGCGGGGCTGGTGTGGCCGCTGAGCCGGGATCTGAGGCCGCGCTACTACGGCCCCAAAGCTTCCGCCTCGACCTTGGCCACCGCCGGGATCCTGGCCCATGCCGCCCGGGTATATGGGCAGTTTCCCGAATGGCGGGACTATGCCGCCGGGCTGCGCGGGCGAGCCGAGCGGGCTTGGCAGTGGTACCTCGCCCAGCCACGTGCCTACAATGTCGACACGGGGGAGATCAAGAGCGGCGATGCCGACAAGGATGCCGTCGTCCACGACCGCTGGGAGGCGATCGCGGGTTTTCATTTGTGGGCGCTGACCGGCAAGGCGGAGTATCATGATGTATTCCGCCAGCGCTACGCTGTGCTTCGCCAGATTGCCGAACCAAGCTGGTCGCCCTATGAGTCGGGCCAGGCCGAGGCGCTGCTCGATTATACCCGCCAGACCGGAGCCGATCGCCAGATCGCCAGCCGTATCCTTGCCCATCTGCGCACGTCGACCAAGGCGCCGGCATTCATGCCTCAAGATGAGAAGGCCGATCTCTACCGTGCGTGGATGGTCCCCACCGCTTACCACTGGGGCAGCAACATCGTGCTCGCCGGTTACGGCAAGAGTGCGGTCGATGCGGCCGGCTACCTCACACGCGGCGTCGATCGCAAGCGTCTGCGCCAGCGTGGACTTGATTCGCTGCACGCCCTGCACGGAGTGAACCCGCTTGGGCTCGTCTATCTCAGCAACATGGGGTGCGAGGGGGCGGAGGTGAGCGTCATGCGGCTGTATCATGAGTGGTATACGACCGGCAGTCCGTTGGCTGCCCACCCGGCCCCGGGTTACGTGACGGGTGGGCCCAATCGCGCCTATGGCGGCACGATCGAGTGGCTCAAGCAGCAACCCGACACGAAGTGTTACGCGGACTTCAATGCCGCCTGGCCCGAGGCCAGTTGGGAGATCACCGAGCCGGCGATCTACTATCAGGCGATGTACGTGCGGCTGCTCGCCAGTTTTGCCCGGCCGGTTGGTCAGTAGAGGGAATACGAGGGGCTCTCGGTGCGAGAGCGGAGGATGAGTGATCGGGAATGCGGCCAGAAAAGGGGGGCAAATCTTTCTGCCGGAATCTGATTGCTGTGCCCAGGGCCGCACCTAGGGTCGCCGGCGGCCAGGTCCCATGCATGGGCAGGCGCGTGAACTCCGCCAGGACCGGAAGGTAGCAACGGTGACGACGTTCTCCTAGTGCCGTGGGGTGCCTGGCCACTTTTTTCCTCTCCGTGCCGCAGCTTTGGGCGGTGCGAGCCAGTTACCAGTACGCCGTGAATACCTCGCTCGTCCTCACTCTCGTTGGTGCTGATCGTTCCGGTCTCGTGGAGGCAGTGGCCCAAATCGTCGCCACCCAGGGCGGCAACTGGTTGGAGAGTCGCCTGGAGCGCTTGGGGGGACAGTTCGCCGGTATTGTGCGGGTGTCGGTGCCTGCTGCTCGCGAGATGGAACTGCGAACGGCCCTGGGCGCGCTCGAGCGCACCGGGCTGAAGGTGGTTGTGGCCCCTGATCCGGGTGCGGTGGCGCCGGCGAAGGTGGGTGCGTCCGTCCGCCTTGAACTGGTTGGGCAGGACCGCCCGGGTATCGTACACCAGGTGACGCGGGTCTTGGCCGCGCATCGGGTGAATGTGGAGGCGTTGACCACCGAGTGTGTCGAGGCGCCGATGTCCGGCGGGGTCCTGTTCCAGGCGCAGGCCGAGTTGCTCATCCCCGTCGGGGCCGACATGGCCGCGCTGCGGCTCGATCTGGAGACGATCGCGGCCGATCTGATGGTGGATCTGCGTTTCGCCGCGGCGCAGTAGCGCGCCTTGCAGGGCGTCTTTGTGGCGCCCATCCAGCCGGCGCCCTCCCGCGCTGTTCGGCCGCGGGCCTGGAACGCCGGCGGCCGCCTTCTCGCGGGGCGGAGGCCCCGCGCGACGCGTCAGCCTTCGATTTGGCGGATACGGCGGACGTGGCGCGGATCGTTGCTGAAGGGCGTCTCGAGCCAGAGCTGGACGATCTTCAGGGCCAGTTCGAGCGACACCATGCGCTCGCCGAGGGCAAGGACGTTGCCGTCGTTGTGGTCGCGGTTGGCGAGGGCGGTCTCCTCGCTCCAGCACAGGCCGCAGCGGATCCCCTTCACCTTGTTGGCCACGATGGCTTCGCCGTTGCCCGAACCCCCAAGGACGATGCCGCGGTCGAACGCGCCGCTGGCGACCGCCTCGGCGGTGGGGCGGATGTAGGTGGGATAGTCGCAGGACTCGGTGGAATAGGCGCCGAAGTCGCGCACGGTGTAACCCTGCGCGAGGAGCATCTTTTTGATCTCTTCCTTGTAACGGAAGCCGGCGTGGTCGGAGCCGATGGCGACGGAGAGCTTGGTCATGGTGAAAAAGGAGGGCGGACGGTGGGGGGGCAGGCGACACTTGGCAATGCCGCGTTGTGGGCGAACCTCGGGCCCGTTTGGGTGTCGCAGTCGGCTCAATCCTGTATTTCCCGATGCCTAATCGACTTGTTCTTGTTGTCTTCGCCTGCGCGGTGGCGCTGGCGGGTTGCTCCACCCCGGATTCGCGTATTGAGAGGAACCGCGCTGCGTTTGCCGGCTATTCGCCAGCGGTGCAGGCGAGGATTCGCGCGGGTGAGATCGAACTGGGCTACACGCCCGAAATGGTCGCGTTGGCCTTGGGCCGGGCGGATCGCGTCCATCGGCGCCATAACACCGAAGGTGAAACCGAGATTTGGGCCTACGTCGACAAGTCTCCGACGTTCGGATTCGGGATCGGGATTGGTGGAGGCGGACGCCACTCGGGGGGCGGAGTCGCGGTGGGCACCGCGACGGGCGGCGATCGCGGTGACCGCTTGCGCGTGATCTTCGACGGGGGCAGAGTGAAGGCGATCGAGCGGTTCGAGCGGTGATCGGGCCGAACCGGGACGTATTGAGGGCCCCCAATGTGGGCGCTTTCTGATGTGCGAGGTGTCCGGGAGCTTACGGACAGGGCGGATGCAGGGAGTACTGGGCCGCTAGGGCACGGCGCTCCGCCTCTGATTGGCTCGCGAGGTAGGCCTTCCAACCGGGACAGAAGCCGATGTGCCAGCGCCAGAGCCGACCAAGGAACGAGCGAGGGGCGGCGTCGTATTTGGCCCGCCAGGCGCAGCGACTGCAGTTGTGCTTCGACATGCCGGGAGTGTGTGGCGACCGCTCGCGGAAGGCGAGCGAGCTTGGATGTGCGGAATCTGGTATGGGCGAGCGGGGCGGGTTGCGGACGGGCGGCACGGAGGAGGCGCGGGCGGAGATCTCCGGGTGGCGGGGCGCTCAAGTTGCTCAGCTCCGTTTGCCCAGGTCGCGCGGCAGGTTGTCGAGCGCGGTCGGGGACGAGAGGTCCTTGGACCCACGGGCGCCGAGTTCGGTGAACTTGCGGGCTCCGGGTAGCAATGCGTTCTCGAAAGAGCCGACCGCGGCGTTGTAGCTGCGGGTGGCTTGGTCGAGCCCTCGGCCGGCCTTCTCGAGATGCTCGCCGAAGGTGACGATACGGTCGTAGAGTTCGCGGCCGAGCTTGGCGATCTCCTCGGCATTCAACGATACCGCCTCCTGACGCCAGCCATAGGCGGCGGCCTTGAGGAGGGCAACGAGGGTGGAGGGTGTGGCCAGGAGCACGCGACTGCGGATACCACGGTCGACGATCGACGGATCCGCCTCGAGGGCGGCGGAGAGAAACTGATCGCCGGGGAGAAAGAGGACGACGAACTCTGGCGAGGGCGTGAATTGTTGCCAGTAGGAGCGGGCGGCGAGGGCGTCGATGTGGCCGCGCACCTTGGTGGCGTGCTCGGCGAGCTTGGTGCTGCGTACGGCCGGATCGGACGCGGCGGCGGCTTCGCGGAAGGCGTCGGTGGGCGCCTTGGCGTCCACGGCGATGGTCTGGCCGCGGGGCAGGCGCACAACGAGGTCGGGGCGCTGGTTGCCCGAAACCTCCTGCAGGGAGAAGTCGCAGTTCTCGACCATGCCTGCGAGCTCGACCACGCGGCGCAGTTGCAGTTCCCCCCAAGTACCTGCAGTACGGGTACCGCTGAGCGCGGTGGATAGTCGCGTCGTTTCGGTCTGGAGGGTGCCCTGGGCGAGGGCGAGGGACTTGAGCTGTTCGGAGAGGGCGGAGTAGGCGCCGGTGCGAGTCTTTTCGATTTCGCCGATGCGGACATCCACTTTCTCCAGCGATTCGCGGATGGGCTTCACCAACGAGTCGATGGCCTGTTGGCGTTTATCGAGGTCGCCGCGGGCGCCCTCCTGGAATTGGGCGAGGGCGGCTTGGGCGAGTTTGAGAAAAGATTCGTTGTTGCTGCGCAGCGCGTCGGAGGAAAGGGCCTTGAAGGCGTCGGAGAGGCGGACTTGGGCGTCCTGGAGTGCGGCCAGCTTCTCGGCACCGGACTGGCGCTCGGATTCGAGCGTGGCCCCGAGGCGTGCGGCCAAGGCCTCGCGCTCGGCCAGGGCGAGGCGAGCTTGGTTCAGCTCGGCGCGAATGGAGACCAGCTGGGTGTCGAGGGTGGCGAGTTGTGTCGTTGTCCCGAGCAACTGGGTGCGGAGGACGATTTCGCGCGCGCGCAGGTACAGCCAAGCGAGGATCGCGCCGAGCACGGCGGTACCGATGAGCGCCAACCAGTCCACGGCGGATTAGAGGACGGCCGGCGGAACGTCGGCCGCGAGCGGGTCCTCGCCGAAGGCGGGGAGCGGGACGGGGCCGGCGGGGAGGATGATCGTCATCACCGTGCCCTGACCGGGCCGGGTGTTGACGCGAATGAAGCCGTGGGCTGAGCGGACCAAGCGGGCGACGATCGACAGGCCCAGGCCGGTGCCCTTGCCGGGTTCCTTGGTGGTGAAATAGGTATCGAAAATGCGCGGCAACACGTGGGCGGGGATGCCGCTGCCCTGGTCGGCGACGGAAATGGCGACAAAGGGGGGAGTGTTGTTGAACGACTCCAACCCGGCGAAGCGCATCTCGGGGCCACTCACGAAAGTGGAGACAGGCAGGGGGCGCGGGTAGAACTCGGCGGAAATGCGGACGGTTTGCGGGGCGTCGGTGCTCTGCAGGGCGTTGACGGCCAGGTTGAGCAGCGCTTGGAGCAACTCGGTGCTTTGGAGGTTGGCGACGGCGTCCTCGGCGAGCGGATCAACGACGAGTAGGCTGCTCTTGAGCGCGGGGTGGTTGCGCAGGAGTTGTTCGATGTCGGCCAGGACCTGGTTGACAGGCACCTGTTGCGGATCGCGGCCGACGCGGCTCATGAAGCGCAGGTAGCGAGCGGAGATGTCGCAGCAGGTGTTCACCTGTTTGCCGATGGTGCCCAGGTGCTGGCGGAAATCCTCGAGGGTATCCCCGGAGAGCATGGAGGCGGTGGCCACGCGCTGATGCAGGAGGTCGACGTACCCGGCGATGATGGCCAGCGGGTTGTTGAGGTCGTGAATGACGCCGGCGTAGATCTCGTTGGCGGTGCGGGTCATCTCCTCGCGCGAAAAGGCGTCGTGGAGTTGTTCAGTGATGGTGCGCAGCCGCTCGGTGTTGGACTCGACGTTGTTGGCGATGGCCCGCAGGCGGTGGGCGCGGGCGACGGCTTCGCGGAGCGTGGCCAGGTCGAAGGGCTTGCTGAGATAGTCGCAGGCGCCGGCACGCATGGCCTGCTTGGCCGTCTCGAGGGTCTCCTGCGCGGTGAGCATAACCACCTCGATGCGCGGATCCAGTTCTTTGATGCGACGGAGCAGCTCGATGCCGCAATGCCGGCCGATGCGCAGGTCGAGCACGGCGACGTGCACGGCGTGATCGCGGACGAACTCGAGAGCGTCGGGGCAGTTGTCGAAGGCGTAGACGGCAAACTGATTTTTGAAGACCATCCGCAACGAAGTCCGCGGGCCGTCCTCGTCATCGACGACGAGCATGCAGGGGCGTGGAGGGCGGGGATCCATAAGAAGCGAGATGAGGAAAAGTCCCCAGACGGCGAAGTGCAAGACCGGCGTGTGACAATCTTGGTGGGCGTTGAGCCGCCCTCGGGAGAATCGGCTCGCGCGGGCCCGGCACGGGAAGAGGGTAGGGATATCTCCCTATCTACGGGTCCCCGGGCTGGGAACCAGTATCGGGACTCCGGGACCTCCGCGCTGCTCAGGAGCGGCTGAAGAGGTCGGCGATGATGTCCTCGAGCGGCACTTCCTGGATGGTGAGGTCCTCGACCGCCCCGGTGGCGAGGATTTCCTGGAAGACGGGCACGACCGAGGCGGATGGCGTATGGATGAGCATCGCACCGTCGTCGGCGGGAGCGATGGTACCGACGGAGGGTTGCCAGGTCGCCGGCCAGCGGCCCTCGGCGGGGCGGAAACGAATGATACGCTGACGGCTCTCGACAGCGTTAAGTGTGTCGATGGCGCCGTCGTGGATTTTGCGGCCCTTGTGGATGACAATCACGCGGTCGCACAGCGCCTTGATATCGGCCATGTAGTGGCTGGTGAGCAGGATGGTGACCTTGTGGCGTCGGTTGTAGTCGGCGAGGAAGCGGCGCACGGCGCGCTGGCTCACGACGTCGAGGCCGATGGTGGGTTCGTCGAGAAAGAGCACGCGCGGGCGGTGGAGCAGGGCGGCGATGAGCTCCATCTTCATACGCTCGCCCAGCGAGAGTTCGCGAACCATCACGCCCAGCTTGCTGCCGACGTCGAGCAGGGTGACGAGCTCGTCGAGCGTCTCCTGGAACTGGTTTTTGGGCAGGGCGTAGATGTGGCGCAGCAGGTGGAAGGACTCGTGGGCGGGCAGGTCCCACCAGAGTTGGTTCTTTTGGCCGAGCACGAGGGCGAAGAGGCGCCGGTATTCGTTGCGGCGCTCGGTCGGGTCGTAGCCGCCCACGCGGGCGCGGCCGGAGGTGGGAAAAATGAGGCCGGCGAGCATCTTGAGGGTGGTGGTTTTGCCGGCACCGTTGGGCCCGAGGAAGCCGACCAGTTCGCCTTCGGCGATGGTGAAGCTGATGTCGTTGGCGGCGACGACCTCCTCGAATTCGCGGCGGACCAGGCCTCTCACGCCGCCCCAGAAGCCGGGCTGTTTCTTGTAGGTGCGGAAGGCGCGGGTGAGGTGCTCGACTTCGATCATGTGGAGCGGAGTCAAACGGGTTTGGCCGGTGAGGCAAAGCCAACCTCAGGCGGGCAGGGGCGAGCCCGACCGCTGGAGTTGCTGCGGGAGGCCGGTTGTTGCCCCGGATTTCTTGAGCCAAAGCAGATACCTCTAAGATCCTCGACGCATCTGGACGCGCTGCTCCGGGCGTCTTCTCCTGTGCAATTGCTGTGCGTGGACCAGCGCCCCGACCGCTTAAGTGGACGACCGTCCACTTAAGCGGGCGGAGGGCTGGCGTGTGCTCTGCGCGCGAATCGCCACCGGCAGGTGTGCGGGAGGGCGTCGCCTAGTGCTGGGCGCCGTTTGAGGACGGGCCCGAATCTCGGCTCCGTGTTTCATCGTTTGCCTCCTTCGGGGAGGTTGCCACGCTCTCGATCCAACCGCCCGCTTTCCCCGCATGAACGACTCCCGCTTCGACCAACTTGCCCAAGTCCTCACCGGCTTTTCCACCTCCCTCGCCCGTGGCGAGCGGGTGCTCATCGACGCCTTCGACGCCCCCGAAGACATGGTAATCGCCCTCGTGCGCGCCGCCCGCGCTCGTGGGGCCTTGCCCTATGTGCAACTCAACCGCGCCCGCGTCACCCGCGAGCTGCTGCGCGGCGCCGAGGATGACCAGTACGCCTGTGCCGCCCAGACCGAGCTCGCGCGCATGAAACGCATGGACGCCTACATCGCGGTCCGCGGCTCCGACAACATCTTCGAATCCTCCGACGTGCCCGCTGATCGGATGCAACTGGTCAACCGCCTTATGCGCCCGGTGCTCAATTGGCGCGTGGAGAAGACCAAGTGGGTGGTGCTGCGCTGGCCAACCTCAGCGATGGCCCAGCAGGCCCGGATGAGCACCGAGCAGTTCGAGGATTTCTATTTTCGCGTCTGCACGCTCGACTACGGCCGCATGCGCCCGGGCATGGCGGCCCTGGTCAAGCTCATGCAACGTACCGATCGCGTGCATCTCACCGGACCGGGCACCGATCTGAAGTTCTCCATCAAGGGCATCGGCGCGGTGCCTTGTGGCGGTCTGCGCAACATCCCCGACGGCGAGGTCTTTTCCTGCCCGGTGAAGGACAGCGTGGAGGGCGAGATCACCTACAACGCCGCCTCCGTCTACCAGGGCGTGGAATTCTCCGGTGTGCGTCTCGTCTTCAAACAGGGGCGCATCGTCGAGGCCACCTGCAACGGCGACAACAAGAGGCTCAATGCAATCTTTGATTCCGACGCCGGCGCGCGCTACGTGGGCGAGTTCGCCCTCGGGTTCAATCCCCATATTCTGCAGCCGATGCGCGACATCCTCTTCGACGAGAAGATCGCCGGTTCCTTCCATTTCACCCCGGGGCAGGCCTACGGCGACGCCGACAACGGCAATCGCTCGCAGGTGCACTGGGATCTGGTCTCGATCCAGCGGCCCGAGTGCGGCGGCGGCGAGATCCACTTCGACGGGAAACTCGTCCGCAAGGATGGGCGTTTCGTCCTCAAATCGTTGGAGAAACTGAACCCCGAATACCTGCTCGGCGCCAAGTGAGCGGGTCTGAACCTGTGCAGCGCTATCCAGGAAATGCGTCACGGATTCCAACGCGTGTGGGAGCGCTTGCGACGGTGGGTCGGGCTTGAGGCCCTCCTTCCGGTTGCTGGAGCGAGCGGCCCGCGGGCGGCCCGCTCCGCCATCTACAGCTGCCGCAAACAAGGACTCTGCGTATGAGCGATGCCCACGAAGTACTCCGCAGACTCGCCGAGCAGCGCACTCAGGACGAGGCCGAGGCCCAGCGTTGGGAGGCGTACCGTCGGTGCGGCCCGGCGCGCTGGTTCATGCTGCTGGTCGTCGCGCTTGGAATGGTCAGTGTGGCCCTCGTGTTGGAGGCGCTCAACTCGGCGACCGACAGGCAGGGGTTGGTCGGTCTGAGTCGGATCGGTCTGGTGATCTACGCCTTGGTCTGGCCGCCGCTGTTGCTCTACGTCGAGAATCGGCGGCGACGTGGCTTGAAGGCGATCCTTGCGCAGGAGGCGCCGGAACTCGCCGCCAAGCTCAAGGACGAGAGCATTCTCTGAATATCCATGAATCGTATTCATGGATTGATGCGCGCACTCGTCGGCTGCGTGCGGGCCTCACCGCGACGGTGCGCCGCAGACTTGGGCCCGCTCTGCGGGCATGCGGGCCAACCTTGAGCGTGTGCACGCGCGTTGCCCGCACTGCGGAGCTGAGGGGGCTGCTGCGTCACCGTCGCCGGAGGCTGTGTCAGTTTGCATTCGCAGCAGTGCTGGCCTGCGCGGTTTTCCTTATCGGGGCGGAGTGGGCGGTGGGCCGCGTCGCGGAAGGGAAGATCCACACCACAATCGACCAATTGCCGCCGGCGGATGTGGCGCTCGTGCTTGGCACGGCCCGGTCGCTCGGCAACGGCAAGGCCAACTGCTTCTATGCGCCGCGACTTGATGCTGCTACGGAGCTCTTCTGCCAGGGAAAGGTTCGGGGCATCATTGTCAGCGGCGACAATTCACGAGCGGACTACAGCGAGCCCGACGACATGAAGGCCGACCTCGTGGCCCGCGGCGTGCCGGAGCAATTCATTGCCTGCGACTACGCCGGCTTCTCCACGCATGACTCGATGCAGCGCATCAGTCGGGTGTTCGGACAGTCGCGGGTGGTTGTGGTCTCGCAGCGTTTCCATCTGGAGCGCGCTCTCTTTCTAGCTCGGGCCGACGGATTGGACGCCACCGGTTATGTTGGCTGCCGCGGTGCCGCTGGGCTGGCGCATCCGGGTGCGGTTGCGCGAGGTGCTTGCCCGCGGCAAGGCCGTGCTCGATGTGGCCCTCGGGCGCGGACCGAAGTTCCTCGGGCCGCTGGAATTGGTCTCGCTGGCCGAGCGGGAGCCCCAAGCCGACGAGGCGCCCGGCGCCCGATGAATCCCTTGAAACCGCAGCAGCGCTATTGGGTTCATTCACTGCTCTTCATGGTGCCGCTGTTCGCGGCGGGGATGTGGAACGTGCCGTTCAGTAGTGTGCTGTCGGCGCACGGACTCGAGGATTACGTGGCTTACGGCTTTGCTTGCACGGCCCTGGCGGCGATCGCGGCCCCTCTGATCGCCGGCGGTCTTGCCGACCAACGCGTGCCCTCCGAGCGGTTGCTGCGCTGGCTGGTTGCGGGGACCGCCGTCTTCCTGGCCTTGGCGTTCGCGGCGATCGACTTTGGCTGGGGGCGGGAGCGATGCTCGCGTTTCTCGGGCTGCAGTCGCTGTTCTACACGCCGATCTACAGTGTGCTTTCAGCGCTGGTGCTCGCGCAACTGGGGGATCCGTCGCGGGAATTCGCACGCATCCGGGTGTGGGGAACAGTGGGGTGGATGTTGGCCGGAGTGGTCGTCAGCTTTGTTCTGCGCGCCGATGCGTCGCCGCTGTCGGGATATGTGGCGGCGGCGAGCTTGGCGGCGTTGGCGGTGGCCATGCGGGGGTTGCCCGAGTCGCGGCCACCGGACGAGAAGGTGCGGCGCACCTGGCGGGAGGTCTTCGGCATCGATGCGCTGGTGTTGCTGCGGCATCACGACCATCGGGTGTTCTTCATCGTTACCCTGCTCTACACCATGCCACTGGCGGCGTTTTATCCCTACGCTCCATTGCAACTGCGCGAGCTGGGGGTGCCCCAGACCACGGCCTTGCTGGCTCTCGGGCAGGTCAGTGAAGTCGTCAGTTTGATCTGGTTGGGGGCGGTGATCGCGCGGTTCCGGGTGAAATGGATCTTTCTCGCGGCGATCGGCTTTGCCGCCCTGCGGTATGGGCTGATGGCGGAAGGAGGGCTGGCCGCGGTGGTGGTCGGCGTGGCGTTGCACGGGTTGGTCTACACGCTGTTCTTCGTCACCGCGCAGATCTATCTGGCGGAGCGGATTGTCACGGTGATGCGTGCCCGAGCCCAGGCGCTGTTCTTCCTGATATCGTCGGGTTTCGGCTATCTTCTCGGCTACCTCGCGTCGGGTTGGTGGAAAGCGGCGTGCACGGCCGATGGGCATACGGACTGGCGCTGGTTTTGGGGCGGGCTCGGGTGTTTCTACCTGGCGCTGGGACTCTATTTCGTGGCGAGCTATCAAGGCGTCTTTCATGGTCTGCGACAGGGCGAGGCGCGGGCGCCATAAGGGCGGGCGCGCCCCGGGCGGTGCGGATTGAGCGTTCGGCGCCGCCGCGCCGTTGGGCTGCCGCATGCGGGTGCGGCTGCGCGAGGTGTTCGCCCGCGGCAAGGCGGTGCTTGATGTGGTCCTCCGTCGCGGACCGAAGTTTCTCGGACCGAGCGAACTGGCCCTGCTCGCCGGAGCCGACTTCACGCCGGTCAAGTAACGTAAGCGGTTGCAGGCGTTGCGCTGCAGGCAGCCCTTCAGTACACCGGCGCGCTGATCGTCGGCTCCGGGCCGTCGCCAAAATAGGTCGACTCGAAGTCCTTCGTTTCGGTGGTGAAGGGCTCGGGGGGCACGCGGTCGAAGTTGCCTTGCACGTAATGGGGACTTTCCGGTTCCGACTGGTAGAAGTCTCGCGAGTATCCATGACGATGACTGGCGGGGCGACTGGTGATGGTCACGGTTCCCGTGACGAGGAAGGGGCCGGCGGTGCCGTTGACGGGGTTGAAGCTGCGGATCGAGGCCGAGTAGTTGAAGCCGTTGTCGGAGCGAGCCCTGAAATAGTGAGTGATGAGGCGCTCCGCCTGACGTCGGTGGGAGAGGAACACTTGCTGCTCCTTTTCCCGTTCAGCCTTCTCGGCCGAGCCCTGGTTGGCTGCTCGCTCGATTGCATCCGCCTCCGCCAACAGGGCCTGCTTCAGCACACGCTGTTCCTCGTGCACGCGAGCTCTTTCCCTCGTCGCCTCGGCTGCCTGGTCCTCCCGCGCGTCGTCCGTGAGGGCGGAGGCCTCATCGACCGGGTACTGCGCCTGCAGCTCAGGCGGCAGCAGTTTCTTCGCCACGGAGCTGAGCCGACCTTCGTGTTTGATGATGACTGTGCGCGGGGTCTGCGATCGGATCGTGGCATCGTGAAGCACTCGCCTGTCCGCCAACGGGATCTCAGCGGCGGTGGCACGAGCGGCTAGCGTCAGCGCGGCCGCGAGGATCAGGCAGGTCGTTTTCATAGTCGAAAGCAGTGCGGCTCCGTTTCATGACTACTCGATGGCGGCGGCATTGGCCAGAACGAAGGGCCAGATCATCAGCGGCGAAGTCCGGAAGCGGGCCCTGGCACCCCGACGGCTGTCGGAACCCCGACCGTAATCAGTCAGCCCCTTGGTGTTGCTGCCTTCTGGGAGTGCGGCCCGCGTTACGCACTGTCGGATCGGGTCCCGCAGGTGCTCGCAGGGGCGCCGCTCGCCGAGGCCCTGGATTCTTCTCGGGTCGCCGGGACAAACCACGCGCGACGGGCTCGATTGCCTGATGGGGCGGGCCGGTTGTTTTGGCGACGGGGCCGGCGACGGCCATGGCGCGAAAATTCGTGCGGACTTGTGTGTGGCGGACGGTCAACTTCCCTCCATGCCTGTTGCCGCCAACGACTGCGAACTGCCGACCTTCGTTCAACGGCTCCCGAAAACGGAGACGCATCTGCACCTGGAGGGCGCCTTGCCTTACGAGCTGCTGCAGCGGCTCGATCCGGTGAAGTTCGCGCGCCCGCCGGCCTCATGGGCGCCGGAGTTCCGCTTCGGCAGTTTTGGAGAGTTCGATCAGCTCATCCTCGGTTTGCTCGCGCCGTGGTTCACCTCGGCGGCGCGGTACCACGAGGCCGCCGCCATCATGTTCAGGCGGCTGGCCGAGCAGAATGTCCGCTATGTGGAAACGAGCTTCCACCTGCCGGTCGTGCAATTCATCCCGGCGCGGGGAGACGAGATCCTGCAGGCAATTCTCGAGGCGGTGCCTGTCGGGATGACGGTGCGGGTGTTCGCTGGGCTGGTGCGCGATTGCCACAGCGGTCCGATGCCCGCCGTGATTGCCGACGCGCTGCGGTGGAAGTGGCTCGCCGGATTTGATCTCCACGGACACGAGAGCCTGCCGCTCGAGGAGTGGACCTCCGAAGTCTGGCGCCGCGCGCGCAACGCCGACAAGGAGACCAAGGCCCACGCCGGCGAGTTCGGCGGAGCGGGCAATGTCCGCGAGGCCGTCGAGCGGCTTGGCGTACGGCGAGTGCAGCACGGCGTGCGTGCGGTGGACGATCCGGCGGTGGTGGCGCTGTTGGTGCGCGAGGGGGTGACTCTCGACATTACCCCGATCAGCAACGTGAAACTGGGAGTAGCGCGCTCGCTGCGCGAGCACCCGATCCGGCGCCTGCACGAGGCCGGGGTGCGTTGCACGGTGAGTACCGATGATCCGCTGATCTTCGGCAACACCCTCACCGACGAGTATGTCGGACTCGCGAGAGAGGCCGGGTTTGCGCGGAGCGAGCTTGTGCAGTTCGCCCGCAACGGGTTTCTCGCCGGCACAATGCCCGCCTCGGTGCGGCAGGCCGCGTTGGCGGAGCTGGCCTTGCTCGAACGGGATGGGTGAGCGGGGCGGGCGGACCTGAAAAATGGGCACAAAAAAACCCGGCCTGCGGCGCTAGCCCCGGGCCAGGTTCAAAGAGCAGTCGTGCGCGACCTGCGCGCACACCGGTTACTTCTTCTTCTTGGCGGCCGGCTTCTTGGCAGCGGGGGCGGCCTTCTTGGCAGCCGGTTTCTTTGCAACAGCCTTGGGTGATTTCTTAGCCATGATCGTATGTATACTTTGGTTGAGGGTTAACTGCCCCGCCGAAAACGTGGCCGGGGCACCGCCAGAAAGAACGAAACGGCGGAGAAAGTAAATACCTCTCGTTGCGTTTTGCGGAAATCTGCGCCGCGGGGTGCCCTAAATTCGACTCCAAGTAGTGGGCACCGGGCCGGCATGAGGCCGGAAGCGGGGCCCGATTCGGTGCCGCCGAGGGCGGCGCGGCCGGGCGCGCCGGCCGGAGCGCTGGTTCGCGCAAGCGGGCCGAAATTCGTGCCGTGGCCGGGCCGCGGCACGAGCGGAAGACCCATTTTTGTTCCTGATAGTGGTGACGCTGCGGCGGGGCGGATCCGGGGGGGCGGCGGAGGGAGGAGGGGCGCCCCGGTCCGGCGGCCGGCTCGTTGGCCGGGGATCCATCGGGCCGTGGATCCGGGGCGGCCGCGGATCGCGTGGAATCGTGCGTAAAGGGGCCCGCGGCGAGGCAGGGAAGACAGAAGGACGAGGCCGCCGGCCACTGGTTCACGCTGTTTGGGCGCGCCGTTTGGAGGGGTATGGACAGGGGAGGGACCGGTGGCGGCGCACCCGCGCCTGCGGATCCGCGGCGGGGGCGGAGCCTGAAGGTTGACCGTTTCGGGCCGCGCTGTTCCGCTCTGCCGGTGGCGCGCCGTGGTGCGCGTGCCGCTTGTCCCGCTCGGCCCCATGCCCGCCCTCGTCATCGGTTCTCTATTACTCCTCGGCAGCTTGATTGCCATGGGCGTGCGCGCCGCCTCCGGCTCGCCGACGCGGCGCGCCATCCTCGGCCGGGTGGCCTGGGCCGGTGTCTTGCCGGGCCTTGTGGCCTGCGGGCTATCCGGGGTGGTCCACATTCCTGCGGATCAATCCGGCTTGGTGGTTTGTCGGTTTGGCACCGAGCCGGCGGCGGGCCGGGTTGTGGCCCGCGAGGGGGAGCGGGGGCCGCAGGCAGCGCTGCTCGGGCCCGGTTGGCATTTCGGATACTGGCCCTGGAGCCGGGCGGTCGAGAGGTTTGGCCTGCTCGATGTTCCCCACGGCCAGATCGGCGTGGTCACGGCCTTGGACGGCCAGGCCTTGCCCCGTGGTCGTCTTCTGGCTCCGGCCTGGTCGTCGGTGGCCGGCATGCTTGATGCCCCTGCCTTCGTCGCGGATGGGGGCGGTTACTGCGGGGTGCAGCTGACGACGCTTCCCTCTGGTCGCTACCGCATCCATCCGCGGCTCTTCAAGATGGAGCTGCGTCCGGACACCTTTGTCGTCCCGGATGGGCAGATGGGCGTGGTCCATGCGCTCGACGGTGAAGCGTTGCCCCGCGGTGTGCTGTTCGCGCCGATATGGCGAAGCGCGGCTGAGATGCTCGATGCCAACAGATTTCTGGCCGGTGCGGGTTTTCGTGGTGCCCAGCTTACGGTGCTTCTTCCAGGGACCTATCGCACCAGCCCGCTCTTCAAGCTGGAGTTGTACCCCGCCCAAGAGGTGGCGGCAGGAGAGGTGGGGGTGGTGAAGGCCCGCGGTGTCGAGCGCTACACCGGGGGCGAGATGCTCAACGTTAACGGCGAGGATTTGGTGCCGCAGGGATTCTGCGGCATTTGGCGCCAACCGCTTCCACCGGGAACCTACAGGATGAATCCCGACGCGTGCCAAGTCATCCGGGTCAAGACCACTGCGCGCGTGTATTCCTACGGAGGCGTCGCTCGCGGCACCGGAAAAGGCGGCACCGACGACAGCTCGATCATGGTTCGTTCGAAGGATCGAGTCACGTTGGCGGTCGAGTTGAGTCTCTCGCTCACCGTGGCAGCCGAGAACGCGCCGTCCCTTGTCGCGCTGCTGGGCGATCCCGACCGGGTGATGAAGGACGAGCAGGAGGACGAAGAGCTTGAGATCCTCGAGGCTCGCCTCGTGTTGCCCACCGCGCGTGCCGCGTTGCGCAATGTCGCCGAGACGCTCGGGGCACTGGAATATGTCGCCCAGCGCAGTCATGTGGAGACGCGGACTTCGACACTGGTGGAGAGCGAATTAGCCCCCTTCAAGATCACCTACCTCGGAGCGTCGCTTGGCGCCATCCGGCTCGACTCCACCGGGGCCGGTAAGTAGCCCCTGCTCACGCCGACCGGCCCGGCCGCAAAGATTCCCCCGGAGTGTAACCACGATTCGCTTGGATCCTGGCGGGAGCGTCCTTAGGGTTCGCGGCGCTCGTCCAACCTCAACCCCTCGACACCATGTCTGCACTCGTCATCGGCTCTTTTCTCCTCTTCGGCGGCTTGATTGCACTCGTCGTGCGAGCCGCCTCCGGCTCACCAGCCCAGCGGGCGACGCTGGGCAGCGCTGGGCTGGCAGCCATCCTTCTCGGAGCCGCAGCCTTCATCATCGCCTCGGCGGTTTATGTATCCTCCGACCAGACCGGTATTGTCGTGCGAACCTTGGGGGCCGAGTTGCCTGCCGGCCATATCGTGGCGGTGGCTGGGCAGAAGGGCCCGCAGGCCAAGGTGCTTGGGCCGGGTTGGCATTTCGGTTACTGGCCCTGGTCCTACGAGGTGGAGAAGGTCGGCACGGTCATGGTGCCCAACGGCCAGATCGGCGTCGTCACGGCGCTCGACGGCCAAGTGCTGCCCGGTGGTACCGTCTTCGCCCCGGCCTGGAAATCTGCCGACGACATGCTCGATGGCACCAAGTTTCTCGCGGGCGGTATCGGCTTCCGCGGCCCCCAGCTCTCGGTGCTCACACCCGGCAATTATCGGATCAATCCGCGGCTGTTCAAAGTGGAGATGAAACCGGTCACCCTCGTGGCGGCCGGTGAGGTGGCGGTGGTGAAAGCCAATGCCGGGGAGAGCTACACGGGCCCGGAAAAGGTCACGGTGGGTACGGCCGGCGTTGAGTTGGTGCCGCAGGGATTCCGCGGCATCTGGCGCCAACCGCTGTTGCCTGGCGCCTACAATCTGCATCCGGACGCCTTTCAGGTGGTCAAAGTGAAGACGACGCAACGCGTCTATACCTACCAGCGCGTCGACCGCGCCGCGCCACTCCCGGGCGACCGCAAGGCGCACCAAGCCAATAGCGACTACTCGATCAGCGTGCGCTCAAAGGACGGATTCACTTTTCCGGTGGATGTGCGGCTCTCGCTTTCGGTGGCGGCGGAGAACGCCCCGTATCTGGTTGCGCTGTTGGGCGACCCGGACCGGGTGATGAAGGATGAGCAGGAGGACGAAGAGCTCGAGATCCTCGAGGCTCGCCTCGTGTTGCCCACCGCCCGCGCTGCGCTGCGCAATGTCGCCGAAACGCTGGGGGCGTTGGAGTACGTCGCCCGGCGTAGTCATGTGGAGACGATGACTTCGACGCTGGTGGAAAGCGGGCTGCGTCCCCACAATCTGACCGTCCATGGCGCCTTCATCGGCGCCATCGGGCTCGACTCCACCGATGCCGGCCAGAAGCTCCTGCTCACACAAACCGACAAGGAGGTCGCCAGCAACCAGCGCGCGACCTACCAGCAACAGCAACAGGCCGAGGTTGCCCGCCAGCAGTTCATCCGTTCCCGCGAGGAGGCCGACCAGCAGAAGCAACTCGTCGAGGCCGAGTTTGCGGTGAAGACTTCCATTGAGCGCGCCAAGGCGCAGATCGAGAGCGCCAAGGGTGAGGCTGAGCAGATTCGAATCACGGCCGAGGCTCGCAAGCAGAGCTACGACCTGCTGGCCTCCGCCATTGGCAAGGAAGGCGTCACACTGCTCGAAAGCCTGCGTCTAGTGAAGGAGGGGCAGATCCGCATCACTCCCGAGGTGCTGGTGCAGGGTGGCTCCGGCGGCACTGAGAGCGGCATGAGCGATGCACTCACCGCCACGATTCTGCGCCAGCAACTCACGGCCAAACCGGCGGCGAAGTAACCCCAGCCACTGCCCGCGTGTCGACCGAGTTCATTGTACCCGCGGGGGTCTGCCGCGAGCGTGCCGACAAGGTGCTTGCGGCGCATTTTTCCGAACACAGCCGTGCGGCCCTCCAACGGGCGTTTGATGCTGGCCTGGTGACCCTGGCCGGCACACCGGTCCTGCGGAAGCAGTCGGTGAGCTCAGGCGACATGCTTGTGTTCGCCCTGCCGGAGACGCGACCGGCTGAACTGCGCGCGGTTGAGATTCCGTTGGCGATTCTTTTCGAGGACGAACACCTGCTGGCCGTCGACAAAGCCGCCGGCATGGTCGTGCATCCCGGCGCGGGAACGGGCGAGGACACTCTGGTGCATGCGCTGCTGGCCCATTGCCGCGGGCAGCTCAGCGGTATCGGCGGGGTGGAGCGGCCGGGAATTGTGCACCGCCTGGATCGAGGCACCTCTGGCGTGATCCTGGTGGCCAAGCACGATGCCGCGCATCGGGCGCTCACCGCTGCCTTCGCCCGGCGCGACGTCGTGAAGGAGTATCTCGCCTTGGTGTCCGGTGTGCCCAAGCAGGGAGCAGGGTGCATCGACAAGGCCATCGCGCGGCATCCCACCCAGCGCCATCGGATGAAAGCCGTGGCTAGTGGCGGCCGGGCGGCGCGAACGGACTGGAGCCTGGTGGAGACCTGGGCCCCACGGGCCGCGCTGGTCCGCTGTCGGATTTACACCGGGCGTACCCACCAGATTCGCGTGCACCTTTCCCACCTCGGGCATCCGTTGCTCGGCGACGCCGTTTACGGTTTCCGTGAGGCGAGCGTGCCGGTGGCGATCCCCCGGGTGATGCTCCACGCCGAGCATCTCGTGATCACCCACCCGGTCACCGGGCAACCGCTGGACCTACGGGCGCCGCCGCCGGCGGATTTCGCCGAGGTCAGGGCGCAGTTGGCGAGGGCGCTGCGCCCCACCGGTAAGGCCAAATCCAGGGAGTAGACCGTCTTCGACTGGGGTTTCGCCAATTTCTGTACGGTCGGGGCCGGAGAAATCGTGGAGTTTCGGCCCGGACTCGCCTCATTTGGCCGAGGCCGGGACTGCTTGGGCCTCCATCGAGACAGTTGCGCCTTTGTCGACAGGATCGGATTGCCCCGGGCGTGGGGGGCCATAGGTTCGCGCTCCCGCATGCCCGCCCCCGACACCACGCCAGTGAATGGTACAACCGACGCACTCGCGCCGGAGATACTGCATTCGTTGATGGAAACGATCCCGGATCGTATCTATTTCAAGGACGTGGAGAGTCGTTTTGTGCGAGTGAACAGCGCTCAGGCGCATTGGCTCGGTGCAGCGTCTCCGGCGGAGATGGTGGGAAAGACTGATCTCGACTACTTCGCTCCGGCACATGCCCAACTCGCACGGCAGACCGAGCTGGAGATCATGCGCACCGGGGAGCCCTCGCTCGGGCAGATCGAGCGGCTTGAGCTCAAGGATGGGCATGTCGGCTGGGGCTCGGCCACCAAGTTGCCGTGGCGCGATTTGTCGGGACGAATTATCGGGACCTTCGGCCTGACCCGTGACCACACCGAGACCAAGCAGGTGGAGGAGCGACTCAAACAGGAGCGCACGCTGCTGCGCACAATCATCGACCACCTGCCAAGCCGGGTCTTCGTGAAGGACAAGCTTGGGCGTTACCTGCTCAATAACAGCGCTCATCAGAAGATGATCGGGGTCGGATCCCAGGAGGAGGCGCTCGGGCACACGATCCTCGATTTTCGCGCGAATGCGCGGGGCGAACAGTCGATGGTGGAGGATCATCGCGTGTTGGCGGGAGGTCCTCCGATCATCAATCGCGAGAGTATGGAGCTGTTGCCGGACGGGCAGCGGCGCTGGGCGATGACCACCAAGGTGCCGTTGCACGATCTGCGTGGGCAGCTCATCGGGTTGGTCGGGATCAGCCACGACATCACCGCGCGTAAGCGGGTCGAGGAGGAGCTGCGGGACCGGTCGATCGAGATGGAGACAGATCTGCGCATGGCCTGCCAGATCCAGAATGTATTCCTCACCCAGACCTACCCGGTGTTCCCGCGAGGGGTGCCGGTCGAGGTGAGTGCGCTGCGTTTTGCGCATCGCTACTTGCCGGCGGCAAGTCTGGGCGGCGACTTCTTCGATATAGTCCAACTTTCTGACACGCAGTGCGTGGTGTTGATCTGCGATGTGATGGGGCACGGGGTGCGCGCCGGCCTGCTCACCGCACTCATCCGCGGGCTTGTGGGCGAGCTCGACGAGCGTACGGAGAACCCCGCACAGGTGCTCGCCGAGATCAACCGCGGCTTCATGCCGATCTTCCAGCAGACCGGGCAACCTGTGTTTGCCACGGTGTTCTGCGGGGTGATCGACACCGAGCTGCATCGCCTTTCCTATGCCAACGCCGGGCATCCGCCGCCGTTGCTGTTGCGCCGGGCTACGGGCACCGTGGTCGCGTTGAGTAACGCCGATCCGGAACCGGCGACGGGCTTGGTGGACGGCTTCGCCTTCACCCGCCATGAGTGCGAATTCGGCGTGGGGGATGTGCTGCTCGGCTACACCGACGGCGTGCTCGAGGCGGCCGATAGCAGCGGAGAGCTTTTTGGCCAGGAGCGGTTGATCGCGTTGAGCAGGCGCCATGGGGAATTGCCCGGAAAGGTGCTGATCGAGAAGGTTGTCGAGGCGGTGCGCGGTTTCAGCGGCCGCGAGCAGTTCGACGACGACATCTGTGTGCTCACCGTCGAGTCGACGGGGATGACCTGCCCAGTGTACGCGCCGAATTGGGAGATCTGAGCAAGCACCGGACGAGCCTGGTCCTGAACGAGCGGTCGGGCTGGTTTCTCGTAGTTTCGCACCGTGGGTGGGTTGTTTTTTATCCGGCCGATGCTGGCCGGTGTGCGGCAGACCACTTTGTTGGTCGCGCTCGGTAAACTATCGCCTACGGCCGGCGCGCTGCTGAGGGACAGGGCGGGCCAAGCGCCATGGACCCGGCGTTCAGCCGACGAGCAATTCTTCGGCAATCCCGTAACGCAGGTTGTAGAAGGAGTGGGTGAAGGACTCGACGCCGGCGAGTTGGGCGACCTCCAGGATGGTGGCCAATGCTGTGGGGAAAACGTCGGCACGGGCGGCGGGCAGGCCGGGCAACTCCCGCCGGGCCGCGAGCGGCAGGGCCGCCGAGCGGTGCAGGAGCCCGGCGAGTTCGGCGATGGTCACTGAGGTGAGGTTCTCCTCGGGCGCACCGCCGTTTGCGGCCGCGAGCATCGCACGCACCGTGGTGACGGTGCCGCCAGTGGCGACGGCGGCGGCCGGCCCGGTCAGGGCGAAGCGGAACGTGCTCGCGGCGAACTCTTGTCGCACAGAGTTCGACACGGAAAGATGGTCGGCAGTGGTGAACGGAGCCGTCGGATCGAGCACGCAACGTTCGGTGAGGCGAACGCAGCCCAGTCGAAGACTGACCGATTGGGTGGCGTGGCGGGCGCGGAACTCCAGGCATTCGAGGCTGCCGCCGCCGAGATCAAAGAGGTAGAAGTCGCGTGCTCCGGCCAGGGCAGGATCGGCCGCTAGTCCCCGGCCGATGGCATCCGCTTCCTCGGTGCCGGAGAGGATACGCACAGGCAGGCCGGTCGCGGCAAGAAGGTGGTCGGCAAATTCGCGTCCGTTGGCGGCGTCGCGAACGGCGCTGGTGGCCACCAGCGCGATCTGGGCCGGATTGAAGGAGCGCGCGAGCGCGACCAGGCGCGACACCGCGGCGATCCCGCGTGCGATGCTTTTATCGGTGAGGGTGGGGCGTTCGGCGCCGAGCCCGCGCCCGATGCGGGCTTCTTCGACGGCGAAGTTCACCGTGTCGATGCCGCCGGTGGCCGAGCGGGCGGCGACCAGAAGCTTGATGGTGTTGCTGCCAATATCGATGACGGCGACGCGCATGCGGCCCCCATGATCGGGGGCGGAGGGCGGGAAGGCAAAGCTGGGTTTGCGGAATCGAGGGGCCATTCCGGCGCGCTGCGGGCCGGGCTGGCGCGACGGAGTACGCCGGCGAACGAGCGTGGCCACATTGCGGGTGCGGTCCGGCACAGCGAAGGGGCGCCCTCAGAGGCGCCCAGACAAGATGGTCCCGAGGCCTTCGGCAGGTGAAGTGTCCAGAATATGCTTGCTCTGGCCGCCCGGGCGACGCGTCAAGGTTTTGTTCCGCGAATACCGCAAACTATTTTCGTTGAACCGCGTCGCCGCGAGCCTACTTACGTCGCCCTCCTCCGACCCCGAATCGGAGCTTAACTGAACTAGAAAACTACAAACTACATCATGAAACTCGTTGCTGTTCTTGCAGCTTCCCTTCTCAGCGTCGGCGCGTTCGCCCAGAGCGCCACTGTCGAGACCTCCTCCGCCGGATTGATCGGCAAGCGTTATGTTGAAGCCGGCTTCGGCTGGAACGACTATCGCCATACCTATATCGACGGCCTCGCGTCCGGCCTGAACGTGAACCTCCCGGTGAATGCGAACTTCGACGCTTCGCTCGGCTACTCCTACGCCTGGTTCGAAGGTGACGAAGGTATTGGCCACTCCGTGAATGCCGCCGTCACCGGTTATCTCAGCCGCGGTGAAAACAAGCCCTATGCCCGCCTGGGTCTTGGCTACGCCTGGCTGCATGACTGGATCGATAGCGACCATGGGGTGTGGAACACCGAGGTCGGCATCGAGCGCGCCGTGAACGACAAGGTTTCGGCGACCTTCAGCGTTGGCTATGTCGACGATTTCGGCCAACATCGCGCGGGCCTGTGGGACGTCTCCGTTGGTGGCACCTATGCCTTCTGCTCGAAGCTGGTCGGCACCGCCGAGATCTCGTACATCGAGTACGGCACCGTCGGCTACGCCGTGGGTCTGGCCTACCGCTTCTAAGCGGACCGCCTGAAGATTCTCAGTTGCGACCCGCAGGCTCTGGCCTGCGGGTTTTGGCATGTCCGATGTCGGGGAAGTGCGATGGCCAGGCCCGAGCCGGGTGTCGTGTTTCTCACTTACGGCGAGCCGGGCGGCGGCCAGCCCGTGCTGGGAATGCGCCGATCAGGTATGGCCAGGGGCCGGGTCGACTACGGACTGGCCACCAATTGCGCGGTCACGTCGGTGCCATCGTCGGTGACCAGCCGGGCTTGGATCGATTGCGCCGGAGCGGGGTGGCCGCAGGAGTCCTGTCCCGCACCCATGAGTACCCGGGCCAATCCCGATACCGTGATCGAGTCGTTGTTGGGTTGGTCGAGGTCGCCGCCGGCCACCTTCGTTTGGGTGGCGCCGATCGGAGCGAAGTACAGGCAGGGAATCGCATCGGCGAACGCCTTGATGTTGTGGACCACCACAGGCAGGGCGACGACTTCGCGCACGGTTGGAGCGTAGATGCCGGTGTGTCCGAGGGCGCCGGAGTAGCCGGCGTTGCCCTGGTGGATGCCTCCGAGCCGGCCGTTGGTGCTCACAACGCCCATGGCCGCCACGCCGGCCCAGCCCGGGTAGGCGACATCGCCGCGCGTGACTCCTGGATTGTTGGCCGTGCCAACGGAGTAGATCGTGATGTGGGTGGTCTCGTCGGCCCCGGCGAGTATGACAGTCGCGGTGCCTTGCATGTATTCGATACCGGTTTGGTTGTAGAGAGCTGGAGCGGCCGGGCCGGTGGGGTTGTCGAGGACCACCGTCACGGCCCCCGCACCGGACATCTCGACTTGGACGATGCTGTGATCGAGGTCCAGGAACGACATGCGGGCGATCTTGCCCGGGGAGGCGGAGAAGGTCCCGGCGGGGCCTGTCAGTAAAAACTGGTCATAGATGGCGCCGCTGGGATGGTGGATGTCCTGCCATTCCGGACGGGTGGAGACCGCGCCGGCGGTGCGGGTGCCGGCCGAGGGGACGACACCGATCACGGCGGCCTGGGACAGCGTATCCCGGGTGCCCATCGCGACGACGTCGTAGATGCCGGCGTTGGCGGGGCCGATGTCGGACAAGATCAGCGCGGTGCCGGTCGCGCCGGCAACGGGGCGCCCGCCCTGGTACCACTGATAGGCTATGGCGCCCACTCCGGTGGCCGCGACGGTGGTCGTCGCATTCGCGCCGCAGACCGCGGTGAGATCAGCCGGCTGGGTGCTGAATGCCGGGGCCGAGGCGCGCTCGAATTCGGCGAGATTGGTCAAGCCGTTGGCGTCGGGATCCGCTTGCGGTCCCCACACGGTGGACTCGAGGGCGGGATCGGCCAGCTGCGCGTTGGTGAAACGCGAGTGGCACCACATTGCGTAGAGATAGGGGGCAGGTTCGTCGGTGTAGGTGATGACCAGTCGTGGCCCGGTGCCGTATTCGGAGGCCTTCAATCCGATCCGGGTCACCGGCGAATTCATCAGCAGGACACCATGGTTGGGCACCGTGCCGCAGGCCCATTCCTGGACAAGCGTCGTCACGTCGAGGTCTGGAAGATAGACGTGGTCAGCGTTTGGCTGCTGCAGGAGGCGTCCAAGCAACTCCCCGTGGTCGTCGGCGACGTGGCCCGCTCCTGCCGTGGCCCACGGGCCGCCGGTGGTGGCCAGGTTCCAGGTGGTTTGCGCTTCCACCCAGGGCCGGGTGACGCGGTAGAGGTTTAGGTACTGGTCGGTTTGGTAGTTCTCCTGCGACCAGACGTAGAACGACAACCGGGCGTTGACGATCCGGCGATTTGTCACGGCGGAGGGTATGGTGAAGCGAACAAGGAAACGCTCGAAGGTGTTGACGTAGTCGGTGGCACCGTAGTTGGCCGCCGGATTGGTAGAGAAGAGAAAGGCGTCCTCCGACGCCGCGGCGCCGGTGAGGGTAAGGGTGTGTTCCTGAGTGCCGGCGTTGGGGGTGCGCACACTGGCGGTTTCCGAGAGGGCGGAGAGATGGCCCACGGCGTCGGTCGCGGCGACGCGGTAGGCGTAGGTAGTCGCCGGGTTCAGGCCTGTGTCGTCGAAACTCAAACCCGAGGGCTGGCCGACAAGAAGACCGTCGCGGTAAACCCGGTAGCCGACCACGCCGACGTTGTCGGTGGCGGCCTGCCAGAAGACCTGTACGGAATCGGCGGAGAGCGCGGCCGCCTGCACGAGGCCCGGCACGGAGGGGGCGGCGGTGTCCGCCGGGGTGGTGACGGCGAGGGTGGCAGAGGGGGACGAGGGTTGGGCGGCCCCGTTGACAGCGACGACTGTGTAACTGTAGGCGGAGGATGGGGCGATCCCGAGGTCGCTGTGGGCAGGAAGGGTAGGCGAGCCGACCAGGGTTCCACCGCGGTACACTCGGTAACCGGAAATACCGGACTCAGGGTCGGCGGCGGCGTTCCAGGCCAGGTCGACGCGGTTGCACGCCACAGCGGTGGTGTGCAAGTTCGCGGGCGGTGTCGGCGGGGTGGTGTCGGTACTCGGTCCGGCCCAGCCGGCGAGGCGGGCCCACAGCCACCAGGCGGCGTAGGCCTTGCGGTTGCCGTTGAGGTCCTCGGTATGGGCCGGTGAGCAAGTGTAGTAGTCGACGTTGAGGATGTGGGTGCTCTGCCAATCGAGGGCCCAGTTGCGATCGCGAGTCCCGTTGGCATCGCTATCGTAGCTGCATCCGTCGTCGGCCGAGAGGGCCATGAAATTGGTGAGCCCGTCGGGGCCGAAGCTTTCGATATCGGCGAAGTCGTAGAGGACCTTCCCATTGGCACGGCAGTACGCGCGGATCTGCTCGTTGCGAAGGTTGACGTTTCCAGTGGTGCCCGTGCCGTTCAGATGTCCGGTCATGTAGACGAAGCGCACCGAGGGATAGTCGTGTTCAAGGGCGCTCATCAGATCCAAGTATTGCTGGATCTGGGCGGAAGACCCGTCGACCTGCCCGCACCAGGACCAGATGATTACGTTGATGGTCGGATGCCCGGCGAGGTAGTCTCGAGTCGTCGAGGCCCAGGCGGTGCGGTCGGGCGCCCCGAGATCGCTGGCTCCGGAAAAGGGGAGTCGCGCAGGTCGAGGGCACCACCCGAGCCGCCGGAGGTGAACGCGAAGAGATTGTCCGGGAAGGCGTCGTTTGGGAAGCGGTTCATGAACGCCACCAACCCGTCCATGCCCGAGACCAGTTGGCTGCCGTGCGAGGTGTGTCCGTAGGCAATGTGCAGCTGGGACTTCGCCTGACTGATCGCCGCAGCCGGGATTGACGAGAGATTCGTGCAGTGGTGATCCACTACGATCGCCTGGCCGGAGGCCGTGGAGTGGAGCAGGGCGGCTGCGGCTAACGCACCGAGGAGGAAGGCGGGCGGGAGTCGTTTCATGGTCGGAAGGCAGTGGAAGGTTGCCGTGTTGCTGCCGTCGGCGGTCCGCGCCGGGAGCTCCCGCCCGCGGGTCGGGTCGGACGAACGACCTCAACGCCGGATTCCACGGCGCGATCCTGCCCTTGGGGTGGCCCGCAGGCAAGTCTCCAAACGGTCGTGCCGGCTCAGCCTCGCTCCGCCGCGCCGGCTTCGTAGCGGGCGATCCACGCGGAGGACCACGGGGCGAAGTCACCGCATTCCAAATGCGCGCGGGCCTGGGCCATCAGATCGAGATAGAAATGCAGGTTGTGGATGGTGAGCAACGTGCCGGCGAGCATCTCGCCGGCCACCTGCAGGTGCCGCAGGTAAGCGCGGCTGAAGTGGCGGCAGGTGTAGTTGTCGAGGCCGTCGACGATGGGGCGCGGGTCCTCCCGGAAGCGCTCGTTGCGTAGGTTTATCGGGCCGTCAGGGGTGAAGACCAAGCCGTTGCGGGCCACCCGGGTGGGCATGACGCAGTCGAACATGTCGATGCCCAGCGCGATCATCTTGAGCAACTGCGGCGGGGTGCCGAGGCCCATGGCGTAGCGTGGGCGGTCGGCGGGCAGGTGCGGGGTGGTGGCTCCGACTTGGTGGAGCATCTCCGGCTCGGGTTCACCCACGCTTACGCCGCCCACAGCGTAGCCGGGGAAATCCAACTCACGGAGACCGGCGGCGGCCTCGGCGCGCAGGTCGGCGAAGGTCGAGCCCTGCACGATGCCGAAGAGGTGGTGGCCGGCGTCGAGCCAGCCGCTGTCGCGGGCGATGCCGAGGCATTGGCCGGCCCAGCGGCGACTGCGCGACACTGCGTCGGCCGCTTCGTCGCGGGTGCAGGGCCAAGGCGGGCACTCGTCGATCACCATCGCGATGTCCGAGCCGAGGTTCTGCTGGATGCGCATGACCTCGCGCGGGCCAAGGAAGAGGTTTGTCCCATCCAGATGGGACTGGAAGGCGATGCCGTCCTCGCGTACGTCGCGCAGCTTCGCGAGGCTGAAAACCTGGAAACCGCCGCTGTCGGTCAGGATGGGGCCGTCCCAGCCCATGAATCGGTGGAGTCCACCGAGTTTGGCGACGAGTTCGGAGCCCGGGCGCAGGTTGAGGTGGTAGGTGTTGCCCAGGATGATCTGTGCGCCGACCTCGTGCAGCTGCACCGGAGTGATCGCCTTCACCGTCGCCTGTGTGCCCACTGGCATAAAGATCGGGGTCTCGATCATGCCGTGGCGGGTTTGCAGGCGCCCGCGGCGCGCCGCGCTGGCGGTGTCAGTGCTGAGGAGTTGAAAATGGCCGGCCATGTTTGGGGAGAATTCCGGTCGATCGCGCGGGAGGCAAACGAACTTCGCCGCGTCGTGGGCTAAGGGAGAACGCTACTCACGGAAGGCGCGCGGGGCATTGAGATCGGGTATGGCGGAGCCGTTAGGTATTCATGCCGGGCGGCTTTGCCCCGCAATCATTGTCAATAACTCGCCCGGCCGGGCGCTTGACCAATCCTGCTACCCACTCGACCCTTCCATCCGTGTTGCTCGTTATCGACAATTACGATTCGTTCACTTTCAACCTCGTCCAGTACTTCGGTCAGCTGGGTGTGGAACAGCGCGTGTTCCGCAACGACGAGATCACGCCCGAGCAGGCGCTCGCGCTCAATCCCGACCGCGTGCTGCTGTCGCCAGGCCCGTGTTCGCCGGCTGAGGCAGGGGTGACGTTGGCGATCATCAAGGCTTTCGCCGGAGTGAAGCCGATTCTCGGGGTTTGCCTCGGACATCAGTCCATAGGGCACTATTTCGGCGGCCACGTCGTGCGGGCCGGGCGGCTGATGCACGGCAAAACTTCGCCCATCCTCCATCAGGGAACCGATGTTTTCCGCGGCATGCCCAGCCCCTTCGCGGCCACCCGCTATCACTCCTTGCTGGTGGAGCGCGAGACGCTGCCGGCTTGTCTGGAGATCACCGCCGAGACCGCCGAGGGCGAGATCATGGGCCTGCGCCATCGCGAACTGCCGGTGTGGGGCGTGCAGTTTCATCCCGAGTCGATCGCCACCGAGGGTGGAATGGCGATCCTGAAGAACTTCCTCACGCTGAACTGAACCCGCGCTCCGCGCGAATGCAGAAGTGAGAAGGCAGAGTGCAGAACGACAAAAGCCGCCACTTGCCCCGCCGCTCCAGGTCACCCACTCCCGCATTCTTCATTTTTGGTTCCGACTTCCCTTTTCCCATGCGCTGCCCCAAGTGCACTTCCATCGACGACAAGGTGATCGACTCGCGCATCAGCCGCGAGGGAACGACCATCCGCCGGCGACGCGAGTGTCTGGAGTGTGGTCATCGTTACACCACCACCGAGATCGTGGTGCGGGAGGATCTGGTGGTCCTTAAGCGCGACGGCAGCAACGAACCCTTCGACCGCGAGAAGCTCGTGCGCGCCATCCGCGCTGCCTGCCACAAACGCCCGGTCGACCTCGAGCAGATCAACATGACTGTCGAGGACATCATTGATCAGCTGGAGGCCAAGTACGGCACCGAGATCCCCAGCAGCGCGGTGGGGGAGGCCTGCATGCAGCGCCTACGCACGATCGACAAGGTCGCTTACGTGCGGTTCGCCAGTGTGTACAAGGAGTTTCGAGATGTGAACGAGTTCATGGATGAACTCCACCTGCTCGTGAAGCAGAAGCCATGAGCACGGCCCCCGATCTCCCCTCATTGCATTTGCTCAACACCGTCTTTGCGGGGGTGACTGGCCACGACCTTTACTTCGCCGAGCAGTTGAAGGCCGGCATTGAACAGGCCTTGGCCGATACGGGCCCGGCGCTCGGGGCTGCCGGGTTTGCCGGAGCGGTGCAGGAACTGCAACGCCGTCTCGGCGCCGGTGAAGAGGAAGACGATGCGCATGGCTTTGCGCACTGGGACGCAGCGCAGAGCCCGGGCGCGCCCGATTCGCTCTGGTCGAGGCAGCAGATTATCGACCTGCTCAAGCGCATCGCGCCCTATGGCGAGGCCACCCTGCTCATCACTAACCTGCGCGCCGCTTTTTGTCCGCCGGGCTGCCGCTGGACGAGCCGCCGGCTTGCCGCTTATCGGGAGGTATTGGATTCGCTTTCGGAGCTCGCGGCCGCGCGTTCTCGGCGACACGCCAATCTCACCGTGATGGTGCTGTAGAAAGGCCGAGGACGCTTTGAGGCGTAGCCCGGGGCGGGGGCGGGTCAATTCAGTCCTTGGATGTACTCTCGCAGCGGCTCCGGGTCGGTGAAATCGCGCACGAGTAGATCGGGCCGGTGCATCGCGAGTTCGTCGTGGGTGAAGCCGCCGGTGGCGGTGGCCACGGCATGCGCTCCGGCGGCGCGCGCGCAGGCAATGTCGTGCGGGGTATCGCCGATGATGATCAGGTCACTCGGCTGCAGACCGAAGAGGCGGAGATGGGCACGGGCGCGTTCGAGTGCGATCGGGCCAAGGCGATTGCGCTCGCCGGCGTCGTCGGCGAAGGCGCCGAAGGCGAAGTAGTGCCAGAGGTCGAAGTGTTCGAGCTTCACACGAGCGCCGGCCACGATGTTGCCGGTCAGCAGGCCCTGGGTGACCTCGGGGGTTGTGTGGAAAGCGGAGAGCAGTTCGCGGATCCCTGGGCAGGTGTGGGCGAGGGGATTGTGCAGTTCCCGGCGCAGGTGCTCGAGATACACCGCGTAGAAGGCGTCGAGGCGCGCGGGCGGCGCCTCCAGTCCATACCGCTGACACAGAAGATCGAGCACCCAAGGGTCGGTGCGGCCGCCAAAATCAAAATTGGCGAACGCTTCCTCTAGCCCGAAAACGGCCTGTGCGGCTGCGTTCATCGCCCGGTGGCCGGCGCGGCCGGAGCGGATCAGGGTGCCGTCGATGTCCCAAAGCAGAATCTTCATGGCGGCCGGATGAAGGACGAGGGAACCGGAAGCGAGTTGAAAAGGTCACAGCGACCTGAATCATCCGACACCGTACCCACCATGAAACGTTTCCTGCTTTTGTTTGGTTGTTCCCTCGGGCTCGCCTTCTTCGCTGGTTGCAGCACCCCGCAGACCCGGATCCGCAGCAACCCCGAGCTGTTCAACAGCCTGCCGCCGGCCGAGCAGGCGCTCATCCAGCAAGGCAAAGTGGCCGTCGGGTTCACCCCCGAGATGGTCAAGTTAGCCGTGGGCGAGCCGGACCGGGTCTACACCCGTACGGAGGCCAGCGGGACAAACGAAGCTTGGGTGTACACCAGCTACAGTTCGCGGGGCGGCTCGATGATGTACTACCGCGGTTTCTACCATCGGCGTCATCCCGGGCAGTATGCCTATTGGCTCGACTACAACGACCGCGAGGTGCTCGAGCGTTACCGGGTGACGTTCAAGGAAGGCAAGGTCGCCTCGATCGACGAGATGAGCGGCGACTGAACCGGGGCGATTGATCGAGGGGGGGGCGGTACTTGCGGTGTTTGGGGCGCCTCGGCCGAGGGTGGAGCCCAGCCGAATAAACACCATTGCATCGAAAGTCCGGATACTTTCCGCGGTTCGGAGTTCAAGCGCCGGCAAAAAACGGGCCCGCACCGATCAAGGTGCGGGCCCGTTGCTTTGAGTCGGCGGTCGTTTCGTTTTCGTTCGATCGGAAGCGGAGCGACGTCGGCAGCAGAGTTACTGCTCAGGCGACTCGGACTCGCGCTGCTTGGGGTGGGCCTCGTCGGAATTGCTGAGGCCGGCCGGGCTGCGCGTGTCGGAAGCGCCGTGGTGCGGTAGCTCTACTCTCCCTACGCTGCCATGAGCAGCGCAAGGTGTTCGCAGAAGATGGCCTCTCCGGCGGCCGCGCGTGCAAGGAGTTCGTCGGCTTGGTCGTCGGTGAGGTCGTCCCAGAAGGTATGGATGATCCCCGTCATAGTCTTTCAGATCGTCACAAACGTTGATAAGTTTCGGAGAAAACGCGGTTTCCCCCGGATTTTTTCGGTGGGGTTTGCCGCAGCCCGCGTCGCGGAAAACCGGGCGAAGCATAATCGCATTTTTCTCGTTGTCGCGCCAGCCGTGGAATTGTCGCGAAAATTTCGCAGGACCGGAACCGGTCGGGGGCGCGGGAGACTTGCCTGCAGTGGGGGTTTTCCCTTGGGTGGTCCCAGCATGAATGATCTCCAGGGCAAACGAATCTTCATCAGTGGGCATCGGGGCATGGTCGGCTCGGCGCTGCAGCGCCGGTTGGCCGCCGAGGGTTGCACCCGGTTGCTGGTGCGCACCAGGCAGGAGCTCGACCTCGCCAACCAGGCGGCGGTGGACGCCTTCTTTGCCTCCGAGAAGCCGGAGGTCGTGCTGGTGGGTGCGGCCAAGGTCGGTGGGATCCACGCCAACAATACGTATCCGGGCGACTTCATTTACGACAACTTGATCATCGCCGCCAACCTCATCGAGGCGGCCCGCCGCCACGGGGCGCAGCGCCTGCTCTTCCTGGGCAGTTCCTGCATCTACCCCAAGCTCGCCCCGCAGCCGATGACCGAGGAGTGCCTTCTCACCAGCGCGCTGGAGCCCACCAACGAGGCCTACGCCATCGCCAAGATCGCCGGTCTCAAGCTCTGTCAGTATTATCGCAAGCAGCACGGGGTGCTCTTCCACTCGGGCATGCCCACCAATCTCTACGGGCCCAACGACAACTATCACCCGCAGAACTCCCACGTCCTGCCGGCCCTCATCCGCCGCTTCCACGAGGCGAAGGTCGCCGGGTTGGCCGAGGTTGTGGCCTGGGGCACGGGCACGCCCAAGCGCGAGTTCCTCCACGTCGACGACTTGGCCGATGCCTGTCTCTTCCTGCTCCAGCAGCCCAGCCCGCCCGACCTGATCAATATCGGTTCCGGCACCGACGTGACCATCAAGGAGCTCACCGAGACCGTCGCCGCCGCCGTCGGTTTCGCGGGGCGCATCACTTGGGATGCCAGCAAACCCGATGGCACCCCGCGCAAGCTTATGGATGTCTCCCGGCTCAGCGCCCTTGGCTGGTCGGCGAAGATCGGTTTGTGTGAGGGCGTGGAGCGGACCTATCGCGCGTTCCTTGAGGAGCAGGCCGCCGGCCATCTGCGCGGCTGAGGCCCCGCTCGCCCAGCGCCAAGGCCGGACCTGCGCCGGCACGCTGAGCGTTCTTCGTGCAGCCACGCTCCTTCCGCCTCCGACTCCCTTCCGTATGCAACTCGAGATCCTCACCCTTTGCCGTGAAGCCCGCTACAACGGGCAGGCGCTGGACATCTCCGGTGCGTTCGATGTATTCGTGACACCGCGCGTGCCCTTGGTCGTGCCGATCTGCTGGTTGGCCGGCCGGGTGCGTTTCGAGCGCATCGAAGAGGGCCCGCACCAGATCCGGATCCTGATCATCGACGCCGACGGACGCCCGGTGGTGCCGGAGATCGTTGAGGACCTCGCCGTGCAGGTGGCTCCCGACCTGCCGACCGTCTGCAAGGTCTTCGCCCTCCAGTTCTCCCAGTTCGTATTGCCGGAGCATGGTGAATACGCGATCAAGGTGGCGGTGGATCGCATCAGCCTGGCCTCGGTGCCCCTGTACGTGCGCTCCGGCAAGTGAGGGCCCCGCCATGGAGGTGACCTTTCTCGGAACCGGCACCTCGCACGGTGTCCCCATGATCGCCTGTGACTGTGCCGTCTGTCGTTCGCCCGATCCGCGCGACCGGCGCACGCGCCCCAGCATCCACGTGGTGATGGACGGGCTGCACGTGCAGGTGGACGCCGCGCAGGAGTTTCGTCTGCAGTGTCTGGCCCACGGCATCGCGCAGATCGATCTGTTCATCCTTACCCACGGCCATGCCGACCATATCGCCGGGATGGACGACCTGCGGCGTTTCTGCGATCTGCGTGGCGGCACGGCGCTGCCGGTGTGGACGACGGAGGAGGGGAGAGATCGGGTGCGCGCGATGTTCCCCTACGCACTGGCCGAGCGGCCCCGACATGCCGGGTATCCGGCCTTTCAACCCCAGTTGATGCCCGCGTTGGTGGAGTTGCCGCAGGGGACGATCCGCACCACCCGTCTGCCTCATGGTAACGTTGAGGTGCTCGGACTAGTCTTCGAGGAGCGAAGCACGGGGGCGAAGTTCACCTATTTCACGGACTGCAAGACCGTGGGCCCTGCCCAGCGCGATCTGGCGCGTGGCTCGCAGGTGGTCGTGCTCGACGGCCTGCGGCCGGATCCGCATCCCACGCATATGTGTTTTCCGGAGGCAATTGAGGTGGCGCTGGATATCGGAGCGCGACGGTCGTTTTTGACCCATCTCACCCATGCCATTTCCCACGCGGAGCAAGAGGCCCAGTTGCCCCCCGGAATCCAGCTCGCCTACGACGGTTTGCGGCTGAGTTGGCCCTAAACTTGTCGTAAGTTGAGTTAGGGAAACAACAAAAGCTAAGACGCTGAACTTTAGCCTTGTAGAAAGTAGATCAAAAACATCTAGATTAGAAAAAGGACAATGAAACTCTCGAAACGTGGCGAATACGCTCTGCGCGCACTCATCAACCTCGGCATCGCCGCCGAGGTGGGGCGTTCTCTCGTGCAGATTTCTGAGTTGGCCGACCACGAGCGCATGCCCGTGAAATTCCTCGAGCAGATCATGAAGGACCTCAAGGCGGCGGGCTACGTGGCCAGCGAGCGTGGCAAGTTTGGCGGCTACCGCCTGGCCCTCCCGGGCGCCAGAATTCCCATCGGCGAGGTGGTCCGGCTGCTGGATGGACCGCTCGCCCCCATCGGCTGCGTCAGCCAGAGCGCCTACCAGAAGTGCTCCTGCCCCGATGAGGCGCACTGCGGCCTGCGGATGATCATGCTCGATGTGCGCAACGCCATCGCCGGCATTCTCGACCGCTACTCCGTGGCCGACCTCGTCTCGGTTACGCTGCGCAAGATGCGCGCCAGTGGCGTTGTTCATCCCTTCGCCGAGTCGCCCACGCCGCTACCCGGCGCTTCGCGCCACTATCGCCCGCGGCCGCCGGCCACGGTCAACCGTACGCCCACCGAAGGCATCCTTTCCAGCTTGATTCCCGAATACACTATCTGATCCGCCTGCGCCTTCGTGCAGCCGGCCCCGGGCCTCTTTCCTCGTGAACGTCAAATCGATCCTTTTCCTCCTCTTCGGCATTACCGCCGCCCTTGGGGCGTCCGCCAAGGACGTCCAGCTGCTCAATGTCTCCTACGACCCGACGCGCGAGCTCTACGTCGAGTTCAACAAGGCCTTCGCCGCCCATTGGCTCGCCCAGACTGGGGATACGGTCACGGTGAAACAATCGCATGGCGGCTCCGGCAAGCAGGCTCGCGGCGTCATCGACGGGCTCCCGGCCGACGTCGTGACCCTCGCGCTCGGTGGCGACATCGATCCGATCGCCTCTCTCGCCAAGCTCTTGCCCACCGACTGGCAGACGCGCCTGCCCCACAATTCCTCCCCATACACCAGCACCATCGTGTTCCTTGTGCGCAAAGGGAACCCTCGGCACATCAATGACTGGGACGATCTGGTGCGGTCCGGCGTCTCGGTGATCACCCCGAACCCGAAAACCTCCGGTGGGGCTCGTTGGAACTACCTGGCGGCTTGGGCCTACGCCAAGCGGCACCAGGGCGGCGACGAAGCCGCGCAACGATTTGTGGCCGCTCTCTTCAAAAACGTGCCGGTTCTCGACTCCGGTGCCCGAGGTTCCACCACCACCTTCGTGCAGCGCGGCATCGGCGACGTGCTGCTCGCTTGGGAGAACGAGGCCTTCCTGGCCCTCAAGGAGTTCGGCGCCGATGCATTCGAGATTGTGGTGCCGTCGCTCAGCATCTTGGCCGAGCCGCCGGTGGCCTTGGTGGATAGGGTGGTGGACCGCCGGGGGACCCGCACCGTTGCCCAAGCGTACCTTGAGTTCCTCTATTCCGAAAAGGGGCAGGACATCATCGGGCGCCACTTCTACCGCCCCAGCGAGCCAGCCGCGATCGCCAAGTACGGCCGGCAGTTTCCGCAGGTCGAGCTCGTCACCATCGCCAGTGAGTTCGGCGGCTGGGCGGCCGTGCAGCAAATCCACTTCGCCGACGGTGGGGTGTTCGACCAGATCTACGCCAAGTAATCCGCCGCGGTGCTCGCCCTCTTCTCGCATTGTTTCCCATGCATCCGGCTTCTGAGTCCATCGACCCCCGCACCGATCTTGAGATCCGCGACAAGCCCGTGCCGCGCGGCTCTGGCCGCTCGGTCCTGCCTGGCTTCGGGCTCTCCCTCGGCTACACGATTTTCTACCTGAGCCTGATTGTGCTGGTGCCGCTTTCGGCCGCCTTCCTGAAGACCGCCGGCATGTCGTGGGCGGAGTTCTCGGCGGCTGTGTTTTCGCCGCGGGTGGTGGCGGCCTATCGGATGAGCTTCGGGGCCTCGCTCGCGGCCGCTGGTGCCAATGCGGTTTTCGGCCTGGTGCTGGCTTGGGTGCTGGTGCGGTATCCGTTCCCTGGGCGCCGCGTGGTCGATGCGTTGGTGGACCTGCCCTTCGCCCTGCCCACCGCAGTTGCTGGTATCGCACTCACCCAGCTTTACGGGGTGCACGGCTGGATAGGCTCCTGGTTCGAGCCGCTTTGGGCGAAGGCGGTGGGGGCGGCCCCCTGGCTCTCCTGGGTAGGCACCAAGATCGCCTACGACCGCCCGGGCGTCTTCCTGGCCCTCACCTTCATCGGTCTGCCGTTTGTGGTGCGCACCCTCCAGCCGGTATTGGAGGAACTCGAACCCGAGTTGGAGGAGGCCTCGGCCACCCTCGGGGCGTCGCGTTGGCAGACGATCACGCGGGTGCTGCTGCCCGAGCTCGCGCCGGCGCTGCTCACCGGCTTCGCGCTGTCGTTCGCCCGCGCGCTGGGCGAGTACGGCTCGGTGGTCTTCATCTCGGGCAACATGCCGTACCGCACCGAAATCGTGCCGCTGCTCATCATCACCAAGCTCGAGCAGTACGACTACCACGGCGCCACGGCATTGGCGGTGGTCATGCTCGTCGCCTCCTTCGTACTGCTGCTCGTTATCAACCTGCTCCAGAAATGGAGCCGCCGTCACCACCGGATCTGACGGCTGATGTATAGCTGAGTTCTGCATTCTCCATCCTTTATTCTGACTTGGTCTCCATGTCTGCCGCTCCATCCCGTTCCCTCACGCCTCGTTCCGCCTCCGCCGCGCCCCGAGCCACCCAGGACCCCGCCTGGGCGCGTTGGCTGCTCACCGGCGTGGCGCTACTCTTCGTGGTGCTCTTTTTGGTGCTGCCGCTGGTGGCGGTGTTCACCGAGGCCTTGCGCCGCGGGGTGGGGGCGTACCTGGCCGCTTTCACTGAAGCTGATGCGCTTTCGGCCCTGCGGCTCACGCTGCTGACGGCGTTGATCGCCGTGCCGGCCAATCTGGTCTTCGGGGTGGCCGCCGCCTGGGCCATCGCGAAGTTTAACTTCTTCGGGAAGAGCCTGCTGTTGACGTTGATTGACCTGCCCTTCGCCGTGTCGCCGGTCATCTCCGGTCTGATCTACGTGCTGATCTTTGGCCTGCAGGGCTGGTGCGGCCCGTATCTTGTTTCTGGCGCGCATCCGTGGCTGGGCTCCTGGCTCAATGCCCACGACATTCAGATCATCTTCGCGGTGCCGGGCATTGTGCTGGCCACGGTCTTCGTCACGTTTCCGTTTGTCGCCCGCGAACTCATCCCGTTGATGCAGGCCCAGGGCACCGACGAAGAGTACGCCGCGATCACCCTGGGAGCCAGCGGGTGGCAGACCTTCCGGCGGGTCACCTTGCCCAATATCAAGTGGGGACTCTTCTACGGCGTCATCCTCTGCAATGCCCGCGCGATGGGCGAATTCGGCGCGGTCTCTGTCGTGAGCGGACACATTCGCGGCGAAACCAACACCCTGCCGCTGCACGTCGAGATTCTCTACAATGAGTACAACTTTGTCGCCGCCTTCGCCGTCGCCTCACTGCTGGCGCTGCTCGCTCTGGCCACACTGATACTGAAGAGCCTCGTCGAATGGCGCTACAGCCGCGTGCTCGAATCCTCCAAGGTCGGCGCATAACCGGCTCTCCGTACTATCCGCCTTCCGCGCTCCACTTTCTGGTCCTTATCCGATGTCCATTCTCGCTTCCTCTATCACTAAGCACTTCGGTTCTTTTCGCGCCCTCGACGAGGTGAGCCTCTCCGTCGGCGCCGGAAAGCTTGTGGCCTTGCTTGGTCCCTCTGGCTCCGGCAAGACCACGCTGTTGCGTATCATCGCCGGTCTCGAGCACGCCGATCCGGGAGTGGGTCGAGTGGCCTTCCATGGCGAGGACGTCACTCATGTGGCCGCCGGCAAGCGCCGGGTCGGCTTCGTGTTCCAGCATTACGCGCTTTTTCGCCATATGACCGTGAGCGAGAACATCGCCTTCGGCCTCGATGTTCGCCCTCGCGCCCAACGTCCGGCGAAGTCCGAGATCGCCGATCGGGTCAACGCGCTGCTCAAGCTGGTGCAACTTGATGATCTCGGAGAGCGTTTCCCCACCCAGCTTTCCGGTGGGCAGCGCCAGCGCGTGGCGCTCGCCCGCGCCCTCGCGGTCGAGCCGAAGGTGTTGCTGCTCGATGAGCCGTTTGGCGCCCTCGATGCTCGCGTGCGCAAGGACCTGCGCCGCTGGCTACGGCGTTTCCACGACGAGATCGGGCTCACCACCGTCTTTGTCACCCACGACCAGGAGGAGGCGCTCGAAATTGCCGACGAAGTCGTGGTCATGAACAACGCCCGCGTCGAGCAGGTCGGCACGCCGCAGACGGTCTACGACCGCCCCTCCACGCCCTTCGTGTACCAGTTTCTCGGGAACGTGAATCGCCTGCGCCTGCCCTGGCACGGCTACCTGCCGGAGACGGCGCTCGCCGCTCCCGACGGTGCGGAGGCGGTTTTCGTGCGCCCGCATGATCTGGAGCTCGTGCGTTACCAGTCGGGGATCGATGGGGAGGCCGGACTTGTGCTCTCGATTCATGCCGCAGGCGCCCGCGCCTGCCTTACGTGCGAGCGCCGCTCCGATGGAGAACGCATCGAGGTTGAACTTTCCCGTGCCGAGTACGACCAGCTCCAGGTGCGCCCCGACGACGCCGTGCTTCTGCGCATCCGCCACAGCCGCGCCTTGCGTGAGGAGTATGCGATCTGAGCACGATTCGTTCTGCGCCCGAAATACCGGGCTCGAAAAACTCCCACTTTTCCCGAAACTCGAAACCAGAACCTGAAACCAGAATACTACCATGGCACGCATCTACGCAGACATCACTCAGACCATCGGCAACACCCCGCTCGTTCGCCTCAACCGCACCGCCGCCAAGCACGGCGCCAAGGCTGAGATCCTCCTCAAACTCGAGTTCTTCAACCCGCTCTCCAGTGTGAAGGACCGCATCGGCGCCGCGATGATCGAGGACGCCCTGGCCTCCGGGAAGATCAATCAGGACACCGTTCTCATTGAGCCTACCAGCGGCAATACCGGCATTGCGCTGGCCTTCGTCGCTGCGGCCAAGGGCTTGAAGCTCATCCTGACCATGCCCGAGACGATGAGCCTCGAGCGCCGTAAGCTGCTCAAGATTCTCGGTGCACGGCTCATCCTCACCGAGGGAGCGAAGGGCATGAAGGGCGCCATCGCCCGCGCCGAGGAGCTGCAGAAGCAGATCCCCAACAGCGCCGTGCTCCAGCAGTTCTCCAACCCCTCCAACCCCGCCGTTCACCGCCGTACCACCGCCGAGGAGATCTGGCGCGACACCGACGGCCAGGTCGACATCGTTGTTTCCGGTATCGGAACTGGTGGCACGATCACCGGCGTGGGCGAGGTGCTCAAGGAGCGCAAGCCCGGCGTCAAGATCGTGGCGGTCGAGCCCGATGCCTCGTCCGTGCTTTCCGGCGGCAACCCCGGCCCGCACAAGCTGCAGGGCATCGGGGCCGGCTTCGTGCCGGGTGTGCTCAACACCAAGGTCTACGACGAGATCATCCGGGTGAAGGAATCCGACTCCGGCCCAATCTCCAAACAGGTTACGACCCTCGATGGTATCCCGGTAGGTATCTCTTCCGGCGCCGCCATCTGGGCTGCCATCCAGCTCGCCCAGCGCCCGGAGAACGCCGGCAAGCAGATCGTCGTCATCGTTCCGTCGAGCACAGAACGGTATCTGTCGACTTGGCTGTTCGCCGACGTGAACACCGACACCGATAGCATCGACGATCTCCTCGGCGCCAAGTGAGCGGCCCCGGTTGCGAAGGCGCCCCGCCTCGACCGAGCCCTGAGGCTCCCCAGCCTTTCCGCCCGCCCGGCCTCGCGCCCGGCGGGCGTTTGCATTTGGAGCTCCGAGGTTGGTGCCGCAGGTCGGTGACCGCCCGGCCAACCGACGCCTGCAAGTCCGCGGCCGGTCACCAAGCCATCCTTGGGGGACTGGTCAATTCCCCAGGGCCACAATCGGCGGCTTGCCCGATGGATTGGCTTGGCCGAACGAGCCGGTTCCGTCGGCCAACAGGTTCGGGGTGCCGGTCACAAATCGGCCCTGCAGCGCACTGCTCGCCGCGCCGCCTTCGAGCAGGAACAGGGCCCTGGTGTCTATTGCAGGCTTAGTGGAGGTCATCCGATGTGGGCACTCGGTGATGCGGCGACCCACAGAGCAGGTGGCGCTCGCGTCAACGCCTGCAGCTGCTGGTTCAGGATACGTGGGACTCGATCATTTTCCCTGAAGCGCGAGCACGCCGGTGCTCAAGCGGTTGAGTGCCTGGGAGTCGAGCCAATCGCGAGCGCCGGGGCGGTTGCATAGGGTGGCGTCGAAGAACGCGGCGAGGGCCGGGAAGTACCATTGCGAGAACGTGGTGCCGTGCTTGCCGATCCCGTTGTCGCTGAAGTCGCTGTGGTCGGCACCTTCGAGGATCGCGTGGTATTTGCCTCCCGGGGGCATCAGCTGGTAGGGGAGGTCCCGGGTTGCGGGGTCGGGTGTCTCCACGCTCGTATCGAGGGTTCCGCGCAGGGTGAAGACCGGACGCGCGATGCTTTCCCATGAGTGTTCATTGAGCCCGAGGATACCCGGGCCCTGCGGGGAGAGCGGCGCGCCCGCTCGCACGCGCGGGTCGGCGAGGTTCACGCAGGGGGCGCCCGGCAGCGTGGCTTCGCGGAACCTGCTGCCCATGATCGCTAGGGTGGTGAACGCTCCGAAGGAATGGCCAACCATGCCCACTCGGGCGGCGTCCACCCGGCCGGCGAGCAGTGGGCTTGGTGGTGCGGCGCCCAGAATGACGTCGATGGCGAAGCTCACATCGGCCGGCCGCTCCAGGCGAGAGGAGGGACGAGTGTCGTCGTGAGTGAGCGTCACGCAGAGATAGCCGAGGGAGGCGAGATAGGCGCTGAGACTGTCGAAGGCGGAGCGGTTGCCTCCAGCTCCGTGGGACAGAAGCACCAGCGGGAAGGGACCATCGCCCTCCCGTGGCGCAGGCGCATAGATGCGCACCGCCATGTCGTAGCTTCGGCTGGGATCGGTCCATACCTGATCCTCGAAGGAGGCGACCGCCAGCGGCGAGCGTCCGGGATCGAAGGAGCTATCCGCGTCGTAGGCCTTCACTCTCCAGAACCCGCGGGCTTCTGCGAGCGGGTAGGTGAGGGTGATGCGTTGCTCATGTGTCATGATGCTCTGGCCATCGAACAGCCATTCGGCGAGGTCGGGCGAGCGCTCAATGCGGTAACTCCCGGTGCTGGCGGTCCCAAAGGCAAGAGTGACGGTACTGGCATTGGTGACCAGCTCGAGCGATGGCGGCTCTGCGGCCGCGGAGAAGACAATTAAGGAAAGGCTCAAGAACGCGGAGGACAGGAGGCGGCGCGGAGGCATGGCGGGCGTACAGACGTTGATGTTCGTGCCGAAGTTACTGCGGCGAAGCCCGCCCCGGTCGAAGCCGTGTGATTAGCAGGCGGCGACGCTTCCAGACTTGTTCCTCCGGGGACACGGCTTGATTCCCGTCCGACACGCCGTGCCCCTGCCGCGCGGCGGATACCAGCCACCTCGCCTGGACTGCTGCCACGATCGCGAAGATCGCCGACAAGAAACTGGGTAGACTCGCCCTCGACAAGGGAACTGCGGCGGTCCGGCTCCATCTCTTCGACCAATGAGGCAATCCGGCGGATTGTCTGGCCGACGACGAGGCGATGCTCGCTCGTGGATTTGCCGCCGGCACCGATCACCTGGTGGTCGACGACCGGGCACCGGCGGTGAATTCATCCGGTTGGTGCAGGCCCATGCCGAGGCGCCGGTGCTCGCGAGCTCCTTTCGTCACGATTCTCCGAAAGCGGCCAGCATCCGACTGGTGTGGGCGGCGGTCATGAGCAATAGGCCGGTCACGCGTTACGCGATCTACTGCGACGATCAGGCCTCGGCCGTGGGGTTGGTCGATGGCACGATGTTGGAATGGATCGACACCGCCTGTGCCCCGAACACCGACTACAGACATCAATTGGTGGTGATCGACGCTTCCTTCGATGTGAGCGCCCGGAGCCACGCTCTAGCTGTCCGGGAACCGTGACTATCGTCGCGCCCGGACAATGGCGCTACGCCGGCATTCCTTCCTTCGCTTGCCGCTCCGGCCGGTATCCGCCCGTCTTTGGCGCTCCCGGCTGTCGGGTAGCTCCTGTGAGAAGTTTTCTCGGGACCTGCACCATTTCAGGTTTCCAATGGCACCCACGCCCCTATCCTCGGCGGTGCCATGCAACGGTTCACCCCTCGTTTCCATGTTCTCTGGATTGGGCTGGTCGCGCTCCTTTCGGGCGCGACGCTCTGCGCCGCTGCGCCCGTGGTGCTGCGGATCGGCTACTTTCCGAATGTCACCCATGCTCAGGGCGTGATCGGGGCGGCCGGGACACGTGCGAAGGCGGGCTGGTTCGAGCAGCGGCTCGGGCCAGAGATGGCGGTGCAGTGGTTCCCCTTCAACGCCGGACCGAGCGCGATGGAATCGATCTTCGCCGGGTCGATCGACGCCACCTACGTCGGACCCAATCCGGCGCTCAACGCCTACATCAAGTCGAAGGGCGAAGAGATCCGCATCCTTGCCGGCTCCGCCCAGGGCGGGGCGGCGCTCGTTGTTCCCGGCGAGAGCAAGCTGGCGAAAGCCGATGATTTTCGTGGCAAGAAGGTCGGCACGCCGCAGCTGGGCAATACTCAGGATGTCGCTGCCCGGGCTTGGTTCCGTGGCCAAGGCCTGAAGGTGACGCTCACTGGCGGCGATGTGATGGTGGTGCCGACGCCGAACCCCGACCAACTCGGCCTCTTCCAGACCGGGCAGCTGGATGCGGTGTGGACAGTCGAGCCGTGGGTCTCGCGCTTGGTGCTTGAGGGCAAGGGGCGCGTGCTCGTCGAGGAGAAGGATGCCGTGACCACTATTCTTGTCGCCAGCGTGAAACTCTTGAAGGAGCGCCCTGAACTTGCGGAGCAGTTGCGCGCCGCGCATGTCGAGCTCACCGAGTGGATCAATGCCCATCCCGAGGAAGCCAAGGAGAAGGTGCGCGCGGGCCTCTCGGCCGAGACGAGACGTGAGATCTCCGGCTCGCTCGTCGCCGCAGCGTGGGCGCGGTTGACCTTCACCGACAAAGTGGAGGCAGCGGTGTTGGAAAGATTCATGAGCGACGCCCAGGCCGCCGGTCTGCTCAAGCAGACGATGCCGCTGGACCGGTTGTTCTCCGGCAAACCATGACCCTCCAGCAAGAGCTCGCTCCGACCGCGCCCGCGAAGCTGGTGGTCGAAGACGTCAGCAAGACCTTCCGCACCGGCCGACGGGTCGTGCATGCACTTGATCGCATCTCGCTACAAGTGGCTGAAGGGGAGTTCGTCTGCCTAGTGGGACCTTCGGGCTGCGGCAAATCGACCTTGCTCAACATTGTGGCCGGACTCGAGCGGCCCGACAGCGGGCGTATCTTGGCCGACGGTGCGCCGGTGGCCGGGCCGGGCCGCGACCGGATGGTGATGTTTCAGGAGCACGCCCTATTTCCCTGGCTCGATGTGATGGATAATTTGATGTTCGGCTTGAAGCTCAAGCCCGGCCTGAAGGACTCTGAGCGGCGCGAGGTGGCGATGTACTACCTGCGGCTAGTCGGATTGGAACGCTTCAAAAATGCCAACATCCATGAACTGTCCGGTGGTATGAAGCAGCGCATCGCGCTGGCCCGTGCACTGGCCCCGAATCCGAAAGTATTGCTGATGGACGAGCCTTTCGCCGCGCTCGACGCGCTCACCCGTGAACAGCTCTACGGCGACATCCAGCACATCTGGCAGGAGCGCAAGAAGACGATTGTCTTCGTTACCCACAACGTGCGCGAGGCCGCCTGCCTGGGTGATCGTGTCGTGCTGTTTTCCCCCAATCCGGGTCGGGTGCAGGAGCAGTTCCGCGTGGATCTGCCGCGCCCCCGCGATATCAACTCTGCCGAGCTTGCCAGCCACTCCACCAAGATCATGCGTGCGCTCAAGGGCCACCTGCCGGCCACGGAGGAGACCGCCGAATGAAACGTTTCCTGACTGCGGTTAGCTTCTTTGTCGGACTGCTGGTGCTCTGGCAGGTGTTGTATTCGCTCAAACTCTGGTCGCCGGTGCTGCTGCCCGCCCCGGCCGATGTGTCTATCTACCTCTCCGAAGCGGCCCTCGATGGCTCATTGTGGACGAGCATCGCGGTGACGATGAAGCGCCTGCTCATCGGTTACATCATCGGGCTGATCGCCGGGGTTCCCATCGGCATGGCGACGGCGCGACTGCGCGTCTTGCGCGACACGGTGGGGGTGCTCGCTCTCGGGTTGCAGGGGTTGCCGAGCGTGTGCTGGGTGCCGCTGGCGCTGTTGTGGTTTGGGCAGACGGAGGGCGCGATGCTCTTCGTTGTGATCATGGGCACGCTTTGGTCGGTGATTCTGGCCACGGAGACAGGCGTGCGGAACGTGAACCCAATCTATGTTCGTGCGGCTGTGACGATGGGCTCGAAGCGGTTGCACACCCTTACCCGGGTGATTCTGCCGGCCTCGCTACCCTTCATCGTCAGCGGGATGAAGCAAGGCTGGGCCTTTGCCTGGCGCTCGCTCATGGCGGCGGAGATCTACGTGACGATTCTCACCGGCTTTGGCCTCGGGCATTTGCTGCACTATGGGCGCGAGCTCAATGCGATGGAGCAGGTGATTGGCGTGATGCTGGTGATCGTGACCATCGGCGTGGCCGCCGACAAAATCTTCTTCTCCCCGTGGGAGAACTTCCTGCATCGCCGTTGGGGCACCTCGGGGTGAGGTCGGCCGCGGACAGAGGCCGGGCGCCGGGCAGAACTGCCCCCGGGCGCCATCGTCGGGCCTGAGGGCGTGGAAGGAGCTGCGGCCGGGGGGGTAAAGAACAGGCCCGACCCCGCTGCCGGGATCGGGCCTGCGCCTCTTTTCATTTCGGCCCGTCCGTCGCGGGCCGGGTGAATCGTCATCGTTGCGCCACGTAGAACTTCTTTTCCGCGAGAGGACCACGCTTGGCCTGCGCAACCAGAACTCGGACACAGCGGGGATTGATCAGTTTGATGTCGGCAACGCGGCGACCCTGAAACTCGACCAGCAGGGTATCGCAATGTTGATCATTGGCTTGGTCGAGGTTCGCTTTGAAGCCGGAGTAGACCCAAACATTGTCCTCGAGCGTTCGGTCCGGCGATCCGAGATTGTAGCGTACCGAGGATTCATGGGTTCCGATCGTGACGATGGTCTCGCCGGAGCGGACCACCTTGTCTACCGGGAAGGCTATCGGCCCGACCTTCAGGGCGCCTGCCTGCAGCGCGGGCCCCATGCAGCAACCGGCAAGCAGCAACCCCAGCAATGAAATTGAGCTATTCATACGATAGTGTTGGCGGCGGTTTGTGTGATCAATCGTGGGCGGTCGTGGCCGCCGATCGGGTTTTCTGGGTATTCTCCCCTTGGTGCTTTACACGGTCACAAAAGAAAGGTTACGCCGGGAGCGGGACAGAGGGCTTGGCTTGCCGGCGACCGCGGCTGTCGATGGGGTCCGAGCTCAACGGGCCGCGATGAAGACCTTTTTCCTGCCGATGTCTCCCCGATGCGAACTCGCGAGGAGCACGCGCGTGCCCCGCGGGTTGATCAGTTTGAGGTCGGCCACGCGGTCCTGCTCGAAGGTGACCACCAAGGTATTGCAGCCGTCGGCGCGGGCGCGCACCAGGTCCGCGGTGAAGCCGCCATAGATCCACACATTGGGCCAGATTTGGCGATCTGGCTGACCGAGATGGTGACGCACCTTGTTTTGTGTGACGCCGACTGTGACGAGAGGAGTGTTCCCTTCGACGATCTTTGAGACAGGGTACGCCACAGCGTGAGGGCGGGTGGCGCCTTGGAGCGAAGTAGCGGCGATGCCGCCGACCGCGGCGAGCATCAGGATGAGGAAGCGGATTCGCGTGTTCATGATGGAAGTGGAGGTGACGGATCTGGGATCGAGGCCGGTGGTCCGAGGGCAGTCGGGTTGGCGGCGAGTCCGGCTCTCCTGTTTTACCCGGTTAGGAGCTGGAAGTTACGGGGAGGAAACGAGCCGCGGCTTGGACTTCTGGACGGCGCCTTGGGCGAGGAGTTCGATGGCGCGGCGGCGCCGAGGAGGGATCGAATTCGCGTTCGGCTTCGGGCGAGCTATTTTGCCGCCCCCACGTCATTACTATGACGACCGAAGAGCATGAGGGAGAGGGCGCGGCACTGGCTGCTCAAGGACGGCACGCGTTTGCGACTACTCACTGGACCATGGTGGTGCGGGCAGCCGATGCAGGGACTTCGGAAGGTCAGGCGGCATTGGAGGAACTCTGCCGAACCTACTGGCCCCCTCTCTATGGATTCGCCCGGCGCTACGGGATCCCCCCCGCGGATGCCGAAGACCTCACTCAAGGGTTTTTCGAGGATCTTCTCGTGCGTGGGGCGCTGGCTTGCGCCGATGCCTCTCGGGGGCATTTCCGCACTTTCCTGCTCACCTCGTTTCGGAATTATCAGGCCCATCAACGGGCCCGGGCCGGCACCCAGCGCCGGGGCGGCGACCAGACCATCGTGTCGCTCGACGCCCTGCGGGAGGCCGAGGCACAGTATCAGGAGGAACCGGCCACGACCCAGTCGCCGGATCGGCTTTATGACCGCAAGTGGGCGCTGTGCCTGCTGGCCACGGCGCTTGCGGCGGTGCGGCGGGAGTATGCAGCGATCGGTCGGGCTGCGGTGTTTGAGGAGCTGAGAACGGTAGTGTGGGGAGGGCGAGGGCAGGTCGGATATGCAGAGATCGCCAGGCGGCTCAATTCGACAGAGGGTGCGATCAAGGTTGCCGTCCATCGTTTACGCCACCGATTCGGCGAGCAGGTGCGGGTCGAGGTGGCGAAGACGCTGTTGTCGCCCGAACACGTCGAGGAGGAGATCCGGCATCTGCTCGCCGCGGTGAGCAACTAGCTTGGTCAGGGTAGGCTGTGATGGGCCGGTGGATTCCCCTCGATGATCATTCAACGATGTCAGAACTGTGGAGCCGCCCTGGCGACAGCCGATGTCGACCAGAGCTGTCCCGCGTGCTTGCTGCGCACGGCGTTGGAGCCGGCGGGGGAGGGAGGCCTCGCGGGGGGGGCAGTTCCGGCCGAAAGGGCGTTGCCTCGCCCGTTTGGGCAATACGAGCTGATCTCGGAGTTGGGGCGGGGCGGAATGGGGGTGGTGTATCGCGCTCGGCATCCGGCACTCGGGCGTACTGTGGCGGTGAAGCTCTTGCTGGCCGGGGCCCATGCGAGCGAGGCGGCGCTGCGGCGTTTCCAGCTTGAGGCGGCGGCCGCAGCGGGCCTGCAGCATCCCAACATCGTCGAGATTCACGACTACGGTGAGATCGAGGGGCAGCCCTACTATGCGATGGATTGGGTGGCTGGACCCAACCTGGCCGATCTGTGCGCGGGCCGGCCGCTGCCACCCCGGCAGGCGGCGGAGTGGCTGCGGCTGCTGGCGGGAGCGGTGCACTACGCGCATCGTTGTGGGGTACTCCATCGCGACCTCAAGCCTTCCAATGTTCTTGTCGACGAAGCCGAGCGGCCGCGCATCACCGATTTTGGTCTGGCGAAGCTGCTTGGGGACACCGCCGGCGCGACGATCACCGGCCAGATGCTCGGTTCGCCCGGCTACGCCGCTCCGGAACAGGCGGCGGGCCGCGTCGCGGAGATCGGCGTGCTCAGCGACGTTTACGGGTTGGGAGCCTTGTTTTATCATCTGGTGACAGGGCGGGCGCCATTCAGCGCCGCCACTCCTATTGAGACGCTGCGGCTGGTTCTCGACACCGAGCCTTTGGCCCCGAGTCTGTTGAATCCGCCGCTGCCTCGCGATCTGGAGACGATCTGCCTCAAGTGCCTGGCTAAGGAACCGGCCCGCCGCTACGCCACGGCTGCGGAGGTGGCCGAGGACGTGGAGCGGTTCCTCAACGAGCGACCAATTCACGCGCAGCCGCCGAGTGTGCCCTACCGGATGCGCAAATTCACTCGGCGGCATCGGGCTGGCGTGGCGGCGACGACCGCGGTGATCGTGGCTTTGACCGCCGGTCTGGGCTTCGCGCTGGCTGGCTTCCGCCGAGCCTTGGTGCAACGGCGCGCCGCCGACACCGCTCGCGACCAGGCCGAGCAACTCGTCGGAGTGATGACGAAGGATCTGAAACCCGTACTCGAGCAGCGAGGCGGGGGGCTGGAGCTCGGGCAGATGGCGGGAGGCGGCGGTGCGGTATTTCGAATCGCTGCCGCCGGAGCGACGCAATACCGCGATCGATGGACAACACGCGGCGGCGTTGGCGGCGGTGGCGCGGTTTCGCGGACTTGCTGGCGGCGATTTCACAGGGGGCGCCGCGGCGATGGAGGTGGCGCTTGCGCTGGGCGCAAAGGTCGCGCGCGAACATCCCGACGATCCTGCCGCCGCCGCTGCGTTGCTGTGGAACGAGTGGGAACTGCCACGCATTACCGGCGACTACGATGCCGAATGGTCGCTCCCTCGGCACACGGAGTTCCTGCGGCGGTGGCTGGAATTGAAGGTGCGTTTTCCCGCCGATGGGCGTATCAAATGTTGTCTCGCTGAAGTATTGGCGACTTACGCCCACGTGGCGTCGGTCCACGGCCTGAAAGCCGAAGCCGGCGCCGCGGCCCGACAGTGCTGGTCGCTGGTGGAGTCCTTGGTAGCTGCCCAGCCCGCCGACCAATCGCTTGGCGAATTGATGGTGAGATGTCAGGATGCTCTCGCGACCGGAGAATGGGGCGCCGGCAATCTCGGGGGTAGTGTCGAGGTCTTGGAGCAAGTGCTGGCGGATCGCAGCGCGGCCCTGACCGTTGATCCGGACAATATCCGCCTGCGGCGCCAGATTGCGGACGCCGCGCGCATTCTCAGTCTTCAGGTATGGCCACGCGCCACCAATCGCGCGCGGGAGGCCGAGAGGATCGCGCGCGAGCACTACGGCGTGCTCCTTGAGCGCAATCCCGGTGACCAGGAAGTCCGCCGTCTCTATGCTCTGGCACACACGATCGAGTGCCGCCAGTTGCTGGCGTTCGAACCGCGAATCGAGGAGGCGCGGAAGGCATTCCGCGCACGCGATGCGATGCTCGAGCCGTTCGCAGACCGGAGAGATTACCACGGCGTCTGCGAGGCACGAGTGAACGACAGCTTGGCCCTGGCCCTCCTGGCGGCGATGGCGGGCGACGCGGCTGATGCCCGGGCCAAGCTGGACGAGGCGGCCCGGCGCTTCGAACCCTGGCACAAGTGGATGGCAATGGGGACCGTTGAGCACTCCCTTGCCCGCGTGCGATATCTGCAACTGGCGTGTTTGGTGGAGTGGTGGCTGCGCGACTGGCCGGAACTGGAACGGCTTGCCCAAGAGACGACCCTTACGATCGAAGCGGGGATGCAGCAGGAACCGGAGAACTGGGAGTTTCGCATCCGCGGAGGGATGGCCCGTTGCTGGACCGGTATTGCATGGTTGGGTATGGACCGGACGGCGCACGGCGTGGGTCTGCTCCGGGAGGCTTTGCCTCAATTGCGGGGCATGGACCAGCGCTTCTGGATGATCGATAAGCATTTCGTGCAGATGTGCGGTACGCTGGCGTTGATCGAACGGTTGGCGGAGAGCGGCGGGTCCGCCGAGGTGCGCCGCTTGAGCCAGGCAGTTCTATTGGTCAGCGGAACTGGGTGGGTCGAGTCATGGTCCTGGGCACGTGACCAGATGGTTGCCTGCGTGCGGGTGAGCTTGGCCGGCTCGATGGACGCGGCCGATACGCCCATGCGGATCGCGTTGCTTGATCGTGCGGAGGCAACATTGGCTCAAGCCGAAGCCGACGGTCATCCGACGGTTTTCGGCCGCAAGGCGCGGGAGAGGGTCGCGCCATTACGAACCGAGGCACTGGCGGGCGTAGAGCCGGACCGACTTGAGCAGTTGGTGGCGCATCTTGACGCGGCGGCGGGGACCGATCGGACCTTCGTTGCGCGCATGATCGCGTCCGATGTCGCGGCTTGGAACGTCGATTGGAACGCCTCTGCGACGGGTTCGCCGAGAGCGCGGGAGGTGCAGGGCGCTATTCGCGAGCGTTGCCGCGCTCTCGTCGCGCTTCAGCCGGAGAGTATTGGAGCCCGTTTCCTGCTCGCTCGCACGTACCGAATGGAGTGTTTCGTACATCTTGCCGTGGACGGCCGGCTCGAGCCGGCGCGAGAGGCCTTCCGGGCGTATGACGCACAGCTCGAGCCCTTCGACGGTGTTCCGGGGTATGAACCCGTCGGGGAGGTCCGGATGACCAACCGGCTGCAACTCGCGCAACTCGCGGCGTCGATCGGCGACGTTGCGGCGATGGAGGGAGAATTGGCGGAAGCGCGGCAACGGTACGCGGCTTGTCTCGCGCGGCTGGCGTCGGACGCACCGGAGCGTCGATGGTTGCGCGCCCGCTTCCTGCAGGAAGCGGCGTGGTGTGAGTGGTGGCAGCGCGATTGGCGCCAACTTGGTCGGGTTGCGCACGAGTTGCTTGCTGAAATCGAGGCAGGCCAGTCAGCGAGTTCGGAGGACCCTGAACTGCAGGTGAGACTGGCGTGTGGCCGAGCTTTCGCTGCGCTCGCGCTTCAGGGGGAAGGCCGGCACGCGGAGGCCTTGCCGTTGCTGCGCGAGGCCCGCAGGCTGTTGTACACTTGCCCGGCGGACGATGGAGCTTGGGATCGTCTTCTGCTCATCCATCCGGTGCAAATCGGGATCGGGGAGTCCTTGCGCCAGACCGGCTCAGTGCGATCCGCGCGCAACTGGGCTGAGCAGTTTCTCGTTCTTCGTGAGGGAGAGTTCCCGCGGGCGCGTGACAGCTGGTATCGGTACAAGCGGCTGGCCGAACTACAGATAGTCGTCGCCGGGCTGCTCGATCCAGCAGTACCCCCTGAGGCGATGCGTCGCGCCGAACTGCTCAATCGCGCGTCGCGCCTGCTCGATCCCGCGAATGTCGAGGGTCGACTGACTGTGGATATGCGGGAAGCGCTGGCGCAGATTGCGGCCCTGCGCAGTGTGGGCACAGGCGAGGAGAAACGCGGCGGGCTGGAAGTCGGGGGCTATCGCTATGCCGTGCCGTAAGGAGCGTCCGCTTCGGCCCCTGCCTTTCTCGGGAGCGCATTTGGACCGGCGGTACGGCGGAGTACGCCCGCCGCGGCTCTTCCTCGCCCGGGTCGCCGCGGCGCTCGCCTCCGACAAGGATGCGGGCCGCCCGCCGGTGAATGTTTGGGCGATGCTGCGCGAGCCCGGGTGTCTGCGGGCAGTCGCCGCGCCTGGCCTGGTTGCGGCAGATCCTCTTTGGCCGGGGCGGGCCAGCTAGGCTTCGAACTCGCGTGCGGCAGGAAAGCGGTTACGCTCCCCCCAGTCCCTGTCGTAGCCACCCTTCAATGTCGGCATCCCCTGAAGTCCATTTGGCGGCAGATTCGACGAGCCAGGCCGAGAGCTGTGATCCGGTCTGGGTCCGCCTGGCGATCTGGCTGGGGGTCGCGGGCTATTCCCTGCTTTTTGCCTACGATCTGTGGGCCGACTTCGACAATCACCTCGCCCGGGCTGAGCAATTGGTCACCTGGTCGGTGGGAGTGCTGGGGCTGGTGCTCGTGCGGCGGCGACCCAAGGTGGCGGTGTTTCTGGTGCTTGGGGCGATTTGGAGCCAGTTGATCCTCTCGATCGTGCACTGGGGCTATTTCGGAGCCGGTGCGTTGGTGGCCTTGCCCGCGCTGGTGGTGGCCGCGGGCATGTTGCTTGGCACTCGCGGTGCGATGGTCATGGCGGCGGTCTCCTGCGTGGCGCTGCCGATCGCCTACGTGCTTCCTGGAGCCTTGTTGCGGGGGGGGCAGCGCCTCGATTTCAAGTCGCACGGCAGCCTAGTGATCGTCTCCGAACTGGCCTTCATCGTCACAGCGGTATTGGTGCGGGCGATCATCCTCTCGCATCACCGAGCACTGGAGCGTGCGGAACGCGACCGGCACCGCTACGGCGAGCTCTTTGCTCTGGCTCCCGACGGGCTGCTGGAGCTGGACGGGCAGGGCGTGGTGCAGGATGTCAACGCTGTGGCTCTGCGCCTGCTTGGGGCCGACCGTCTGGCCGTGGTCGGGGAGAAACTCGACTGGCTGCTCCGTCGGGCGGATGCAACGCAGGTAGTGGATCTCGCCGCAGTACAGCCCGGTACCCCGGTGGAGATCGTGATTCGCGCCAGCTCCGATGCCCCGCGTAGTCTGGAGATTTCCGTGAGGCACCGCCTTGGGTCTGAGGCGCGAACGCTGTTGATCGTGCGTGACGTGACGGCTCGCCGACAGCTGGATGAGCGCCTCGCCCACACCCAACGGATGGAAACGGTTGGGCGGTTGGCGGGCGGCGTGGCACACGATTTCAACAACCTGCTCACTGTCGTAGGAGGCAACGCGGGGCTGCTGGGCCAGCACCCCGATCCGGAGGTGCGGGAGATGGTCGCCGAGATTGCGGAGGCGCAGCGGCGGGGCGTGGCCCTTACCCGGCAACTGTTGGCTTTCGCCCGTCGCGATGTGCGCCGTCCGGAGGTGATTGAACTGGGCACAGCCGTCGCCGGCATGGCCCGCCTGATCGGGCGCCTTCTGGGCGAACAGCATCGGCTGGAGTTGCAGCTCGATCCGGCCCCGCCTGTGCTGATCGATCGCGGACAAATCGAGCAGGTGGTCCTCAACCTCACCGGCAACGCGCGCGACGCGATGGCGGGCGGCGGCACGGTGAAGGTGCGCTGCACCGGACTCGACCGCGCCGCGGCCGTGGTGTTGGGCTCGGCGCTGGGCGCGGCGCGCCAAACGCTGCTCGAGGTGGCCGACACGGGTACGGGCATGACGCCGGAAGTGCAGAAACGGCTATTCGAACCGTTTTTTACCACCAAACCGAGGGGGAGGGGAACCGGGCTGGGATTGGCGATGGTCCATGGCATTGTGCTACAGAGTGAGGGGGCGGTGCACGTGCGCAGCGTACTCGGGCATGGGACCGTAGTGCGGGTGTTTTTGCCGGCGAGCACCGTCGCGGCCGAGGGCGGCCAGCCGGAGCCGCTGCGCTATGCGCTGCCTCCGGGCGGGGCGGAGCACATCCTGCTGGTGGAGGACGAGGTGTCGGTCCGCCGTTTCGTCGAGCGCGCGCTGGTGGACGGCGGATACCGGGTGACCAATGCGAATGAATCCACGGCTGCATTCGCGATCTTTGCCACCGCGCAGCCGCCGATCGACCTGGTGCTGACGGATATCGTGATGCCGGGGGTTTCAGGGCTCGAGTTGGCGGCGAGGCTTGTGGAGCTGCACGGCGAGGTGCCGGTGTTGTTCATGAGTGGCCATTTTGAGGTGGGGAAGTACGACCGGGCCCTGGACCCCGAGCGCGATCTGCTGGTGAAGCCGTTTACGGCGGTGGAATTGTTGCAGCGAGTACGCGAGCGGTTGCAGACCGAGGCGGCCGGAGGCCAATTGGGCGTTGGCGGCGCCGGCGCCTCGTAGTGGCCTTTGGGTTGCCGGTGGCCCGCTGCGCGGGCTGGGGGGCCGGCCGTGCGGTGCGATTGGACGTTCGGACAGAAACGTTAACGCCCGTGACCTCCGATTGCCCGGAGGTTCTCATGGGTTGGGGAGCCGGCGGGCGACTGGTTGGCGAGCCTCACGGCTCGCGGTCACTTGTGGCGGCCGTGTCGGAAGAGATCCCAGACGATCCAGAGTCCGATCACCATCGAGAGCAGGTAGCCGACGATGCCCAGCACGGAGAATCCGAGTACCTTGGGCGTGACTCCGGCATGAATGATTAACGACGAGCCGACGATCAACGAGCCGACGATGATCGCCAGCGTGAGCCGGCTGCTGGCCTTGGTGATTGCATCGTCGAGCTCCTCCAGCCCGCGGTGCTGGAAATTGATCGTGAGATCGTCCTGGCTGATGCGTTGGGCGAGGCGATGCAGGTCCACGGGCAGGTCGCCCAGTCGTGAGATCGCACCGGCCAGGCCCTGCCGAACCTGGCCGAGCAGGACCCTCGGGCTGTAGCGCTCGCGGTGCAGATCGCGCAGGATGGGCTCGGCGGCCAAGCGCAGGTCGAACTGCGGATCGAGGGCGCTGGCGGCCTCCTCGATCGAGAGCACGGCCTTGGCCATCAAGCAGTAGTCCTGTGTGATGTTGATCCCGTGACGTCCGAAGATGTTCAGCAACGAGAGGATGACGCGCCCGATCTCCTGGTGCCCGATCGCGTAGTTGAGGTTTTCCCGTAGCGCGAACGTGACCTCCTTCTCCATCGCCCGGAAGTCGGGCCGGCGGTGGGGCGCGGCGAGTACGGACGCCGCCGCGACGATGCGCTCGGCGTCGAGGGCGGCGGCGGCTTCGAAGAGCTCGGCGAGGAAGTGGCGCATGCGGCGCGTGAGCTGGCCGACCTGGCCCCAATCAAGTGCGCAGAGCCGGCCGTCGGGCGTGACCAACAGGTTGCCGGAGTGGGGGTCGGCGTGGAAGAAACCCGCCACGAGAATCTGGTGGAAGAGCGAGCGGGCGCCGTCCAGGGCGAGGGTGCGGGCCCGGTCGGGCGGAAGGGTGGTCTTCTCCAGTCGGACGCCCTCGATGAAGTCCATCACCAGCACCCGCTCGCGGGTGTGCTCCTCGTGCACAGCGGGGGCGTAGACCGTCTGTGTGAAAGGATTGGTGGCGTTGAAATAGCGCAGGTTCTTCGACTCGTGGCGGAAATCGAGTTCGCGTCCGAAGGCCACGCGCATCTCGGCGACCACCGCCGGCAGGTTGTAGGGGGCGAAGGCGGCGACACGGTGGTGCAGCTGGGTGACGAAAAACGAGATCAGGTCGAGGTCCGAGTCGACCATCTTGCGCAGCCCGGGACGCTGGAGCTTCACGGCGACGACCTGGCCATTGGCCCGCAGTCGGGCCCGGTACACCTGGGCCAACGAGGCCGAAGCGACCGGGGTCTCGTCGAATTCGGAAAAGATCGCATCGAGCTCCTCGCCGAGCTCCTCGACGAGTACGGGACGCATCTCGGCGAACGGGAGCGGCTTCACCGAGTCCTGGAGCTTGCGCAGTTCGGAGACCAGCGGCTCGGGGATGACATCGGGCCGCATGCTCAGCAGCTGCCCGGACTTGATGAAGGTCGGACCGAGCTCCTCGGCGGCGAGGCGGAAGCGCTCCCACACGCTGCGCCGTGGCTTGGGTTGGGGGATGAACCGGTGCAGGAAGCCCGGCGGCGGGTTGAGCTGGTGAATGACCTCGGCAAAGCCGTGCTTGGCGAAGACCGTGGCGATCTCCTTGGCGCGGACGGCGTTGGTGACGAAGTCGAAGGGGTTCATCCGAGGAATTGCGGATTGTAGAATGCGGATTGCGGAAACACTGAGGGCAGCGGCTGGGGCGGAGCGCGGAAGTGACAAGTAGCAAGGGCCAAGTCCCAAGGGCGCACCAGCGAGGCCCGCAGAGAGCGCCTGTCGCCGCCGCTTGGAGTCGCCTGGAGGCAACGACGAACAGACCGCCGGCGAGTGGCCGACGGGCGGGACTGGTGACGCGTGGACTCAGCTCGAGGGGAGCTTGAACATGGCCTCGACCTTCTCCTCGAGCAGTTGCACCCGGCGCTCGAGCTGGGCCACCTCGGATTTGCGGGCGTAGTCGGCCTTGGCGAGCAGGTCGCGAATGCGCTCGCCCAGGTCGTGACTGGTGGTTTCCCACTCCTTGCGGCCGTCTTCGGCGAGCTTGGCGGCGAGGGTCTTGGCCTCGTCGGTGGAGACCTTGCCCTGTTTGACGAGGTCCTGCAGGGCGGCCTCGATCTTTTCCTTGGTGACGACGGTGGCGCCGATGCCGGCGAGGACGGTTTTTTTGATGAGGTCGATCATGGCGGACGCAGGCTAGGCCCGGCGTAGGGGAGCCGCAAACGCAATCCGGCGCGCTTGGTACGCATCGGGCCGCGCTCCGCCGTGCGGTGTTGCTGGGTCCGGCGGCCGGACCCCGGTTGGGGGCTGCGCGGTCACCTGGGAGCTTCTCCTGCCAAGGCCGGCCCTGCGCCCGCGAACCAGGCCCGGTTTTCCCGGTTGACCGGGGGGGGGGCGGGGGCGAGCGTCCGGTCCTACTACCACGGAACTGCTACCACCATGTCCGAAAACACCTCTTACGATCTCATCGTTATCGGCGGCGGCCCGGCGGGCTATGCCGGAGCCATTCGTGCCGGCCAGCTCGGCAAGCGCGTTGCCTGCGTCGAAATGGAGCGTGCCGGGGGCACGTGCCTCAATTGGGGCTGCATCCCCACCAAGGCCCTCCTGAAAAGCGCCGAGCTCTTCAAGACCTTCCAGAAGGCGGAAGCCTACGGTCTTTCGACCCAAGGAGTGGGCTTCGATTTTGCCAAGGTGGTGCAACGCTCCCGCGGCGTTTCCGATCAGATGGCCAAGGGGATCGAGTTTCTCTTCAGAAAGAACAAGGTCGACTACTACGTGGGCAAGGCGACGGTGCCGGTGGCCGGCATGGTCGAGCTCGTCGATGGCGAGAAAAAGGGCACCATCCTGAAGGCGGCCAAGATTCTCATCTGCACCGGGGCGAAGCCGAAGCGTATTCCTGGCCTGGAGGTCGACGGCCGTCGCGTGATGACCTCGCGAGAGGCGCTGGCGCGCACGGACCGGCCGGCCTCGGTGGTGGTCGTGGGCGCGGGAGCCATCGGTGTCGAGTTCAGCTATTTCTACAATGCCTTCGGCACGAAAGTGACGCTGGTCGAGATGCTGCCGCAGATTCTGCCCGTCGAGGACGAAGAGGTCGCGAAGTTGCTGGAACGCAGCCTGACCAAGCAGGGCATCGCCATCCACACCGGCACCAAGTGCGAGGACATCCGCCTGGGCGAGAAGTCCGTGAAGCTGAAGCTGGTGAAGGGCGACAAGACCGAAGAGATCGAGGCCGATGCGCTGCTGCAGGCAGTCGGCGTGGGCGCCTATACGGAAGGGTTGCTTGGGCCGCGGGTGAAGCCGGAGCTCGACCGCGGGTACCTGAAAGTCGGCGACGACTACCAGACGACCGTGCCTGGGCTCTATGCGGCTGGTGATATCATCGGGCCTCCCTGGCTCGCCCATGTGGCGACGTTTGAGGCGATCAACGCCGTCAACGGTATCTTCGGGGCGGCCAAGCCGGAGCGGGTGAAACTGTTCCCCGGATGCACCTATTGCCACCCGCAGGTGGCCAGCATCGGCCTCACCGAGAAGGCGACCAAGGAAAAGGCGCTCGCCTACAAGGTTGGCAAGTTCCCCTTCACCGCCTCGGGCCGTGCGGTGGCCGCGGGCGATTCCGAGGGTTTCGTGAAGATCATCAGCGACGCCAAGACCGGCGAGATCCTTGGCGCGCACATCATCGGAGGCGAAGCCACCGAGCTGATCACCGAATTCGGGTTGGCGATGAACGTGGAGGCAACCATCGACGAGATCCATCACACGATCCACGCGCACCCGACGCTCAGCGAAGCGCTCGCCGAGGCTGCAGCGGCAACGCATGGGCAGGCGATCCATATCTGAAGCTGTTCCTGCTGCTCTATTACCGGAGCGTCGTTGAAGCTTCTGCGCGGCGAAACCGGGCGGAAGCCATTTGTGGTCTGAGCGCAGCCATCGCATGGAGCCAAGGACGAAATCTCCCGTACTGATTCTCCCCGGCTACGGCGGCTCCGGGCCGGCCCACTGGCAGTCGGAGTGGGAGTGCCTGTATCCCGAGTTTCACCGTGTCGAGCAAAGCGATTGGGAGCATCCGGACCTCGCCGAATGGAGCGCGAGGTTGGAGGAGGCGGTGGCGGCGGCCGTGGCGCCTCCCGTGCTCGTGGCTCATAGTCTCGCCTGTCTGTTGGTCGCGCACTGGGCGACGCGTATGCAGCGGGTGGTTGCCGCAGCCTTGCTGGTCGCCCCGCCGGATCCGGCGCAGGCCGGGTTTCCCTCGGTGCTCGCCTCGTTCGGCCTACCGCCGCGGACGCCGTTGCCCTTTCCCAGCATTGTCGTAGGCAGTACCGACGATCCCTACGCCGCCCCGGCTTTTGGGCCGGCGTGCGCGGCGGAGTGGGGGAGTGAATTCATCTCCGCGGGCGCGGCCGGGCATATCAACGCTGGGAGCGGCCTGGGCGCGTGGCCGGCCGGACTGGCGTTGCTGCGCCGATTGACCCGATGACGCGACGACTGCGGGTGCTCTTTGTCTGTGCGCTGAACAAGCGTCGCAGCGTTACCGCGGAGCGGATGTATCGCGAAGATCCGCGCGTGGAGGTGCGCTCGGCCGGCGTGCGCAGCGAGTCGCCGCGACGGGTGAGTGAAAGGGACCTGTGCTGGGCAGATGTGGTTTTCGCGATGGAGCGGGAACAGCGACAGCGTATCGCGGAGCGCTTTGTGGCGCTGCAATTGCCCCCGATCGACGTGCTGGACATCCCGGATGACTATGAATGTATGGATCCGGAGTTGGTGGGGATGCTCCGCGCGATGCTCGACCCGGAGATTGATGCCCGGCGCCGCGCGCTCGGCGAAGACGACCGAAGTGAAGGATAGGGGAATATCCCTGAATGCGCGGCGAGTTTTCCATCGACGCCGCTAGGGCGTGGAGCGAGAAAGTCAGGCGCACGCATGAACGAGCCGGTCCCACAGCCTTTGCGCGTTTTCATCACCGGCGGTACGGCGCCGGAGCGGGCGATGCTGCGCGCACAGATCGCCGCTGCGCCCGCCCACCCGGAGGTGGCTACAGCGGTCGACACCATCGAGCAGGCGACGGTGCAGGAAGACCTCTTCCAGCGGTTGTTTCAGAGCAATCCGGTCGCCACCGTTCTGATGCGCTGGAGCGACCTCGCGGTGATCGACGTCAATGCGGCCTTCGTGGAGTTTGCCGGCTACGCCGCCGCGGAGGTGCTGGGGCGTAGGGTGGAGGAGTTCGACTTCTTCGTGGACCGTCACCAGGGCGAGCAGCTGCTCGACCGGTTGCGCGAGGGGGTGTCGTTGCGGTACGTTGAAATCTCGCTGAAGACGAAGGCTGGGGAGCGGCGACTCTCGACCGGGTTCTTCGAGCGGCTCGAACTGGAGGGGGTCGATTATCTGTTGGGGATGATCGTCGACGAAAGCGAACGCGACCGGGCGGCGGCGGAGATCCGCAAGCTGGCCGCGTTTCCCGAGCTTAACCCGAATCCGGTGCTCGAATTCGACCTGGCCGGCCGGCTGTCCTATTTCAACCGCGCAGCGGTGTCGCTGGCGCAGTCGGTGGGCGTGGAGTCGCTGGTGGGCCTTCTTCCGGCGGACCACGCGGTGATCGTGGCGGACTGCCTGAGCACGCAGCGGCAGCGCTTGCGTCACGAGACGCGCTGCGGGGTGCGAACGCTTTCCTGGTCCTTCTACCCGATCGTCTCACTCAACGTCGTGCATTGCTATGTGGGCGACATCACCGAGAAGCTGCAGTTGGAGGAGCAGTTCCGCCAGTCCCAGAAAATGGAGGCGGTGGGCCAACTGGCGGGCGGAGTGGCGCACGATTTCAACAATCTGCTCACGATCATCCAAATGCAGATCTCGATGCTGAAGATGCGCGGGGCCCTGCCACGGGAGACCCTGGCGGGCATCGAGGAGATCGCTACGGCGGCCGAGCGGGCCAGCAACCTCACCCGACAGCTGTTGACCTTCAGCCGCCGGCAGGTGAAGGCTGCCAAGAACCTTGACCCCAGCGAGCTGGTGGGGGGCATGACCAAACTGCTGCGACGCGTGCTCGGTGAGGACGTGGTCTTGGAGAGTCGGTTCGGCCCGGAACTGCCCACCATCCATGCCGATCCGGGCATGCTTGAGCAGGTGCTCATGAACTTGGCGGTCAATGCGCGCGATGCCATGCCCCGGGGAGGGCGGCTACTGATCGAGCTCGACGCGGCCATCGTCGACGAGGCCCATGCCGAGCGCCATGCCCAGGCGCGGCCGGGGGCTTTTGTATGCCTGAGCGTGTCGGACACAGGAGGGGGCATCGCCCCGGAGATTCTCGCGCGCATCTTCGAACCGTTCTTTACCACCAAGGAGGTGGGCAAGGGGACGGGGCTGGGCTTGTCTATCGTCTATGCGGTGGTGCGCCAGCACGACGGCTGGGTTGAGGTGGAGAGCCAGCAGGGGGTGGGCACGAAGTTTCGGGTGTATCTGCCGGCGCTGACCCGTGCCAAGGCGGTGGCGACCAATTCCCCGGCCGCGACGGAGCAATTGCCTGGCGGTTGCGAGACGATCCTCGTGGTGGAGGATGAGGTGGCCGTGCGGGCGGTGGCGCGTATGGCGTTGCGCCGGCTCGGTTACACCGTGCTGGAGGCCGACAACGCGCCGGCGGCGCTGCGACTTTGGGGCGAACTGGGCGGCCGGGTGGATCTGCTGTTCACCGACATCGTGATGCCCGGAGGCATGTCCGGCCACGAGCTGGCCGCACGCCTGCAACTGCAGCGCTCGGATCTGAAGGTGCTTTTCTGCAGTGGGTACACCCGTGAGGTGGCCCAATACGATGGCGCCGAGGGGGCGAGTCCCAATTTCCTGCCCAAGCCCTACAAGGCCGGTGAGCTGGCGTTGGCGGTACGCCGCTCCCTAAACGAGGGGAAGTGAGGGCGTCGCCACTAGGATTCAGGGGGCTGCCTTTAGCAGGAGCGTTAGCACTGCGGTCACTTTCCGAGGCTTCTCAGAGGTGGCGGGATCGGCGGGAATCGAACCCACATCTGCGGCTTCGGAGGCCACCATTCTATCCGTTGAAATACGATCCCGTTTGCTAGGTGCGGATTCCGCGACGCCGAGGCCGCTTTGGCAAGGGTGTTTTGCACGGCGACGAACCAAACTGTGCACGGGCGTGGATCAGTTCCGGCCGGGCAGTGAGCCGGGCGGCGGTAGCGATCCTGTCCTGAACTTCTTGAATCAACAGGTCGCAGGACGCCGATCGCAATGGGGGACCGCGTAACGGAATGGGCGTCCGCGGTGGCTCGCCTTGGCCCGTTGCGACTGCGGGGCGGCCCACGGGTGTGCCGGCGAGAGTATTGCGCCGCGACGGCGAGCCCCCGACCGCATCGAGGCAGGGCTGCTGGCCGCGGTTAGGGAGAGATGGTGATCATCGTCCGTTGCGGGAGATCGCAGTCGGCGGAGGAGGAACCGACGAGCAGCTCGACCGGGCCGGGCTCCACGACCCAGGCGTGCGTGGTGGTATCCCAATAGGCGAGGTCCGCGGCCGGGAGCGAGAGCTCGACGGTCGAGGTGGCGCCGGCAGCGACGGTCACTCGCTTGAAGGCGCGCAGCTGCTTGAGCGGGCGCGAGACCTTCGACGCGGGATAGCGCACGTAGAGCTGTATCACCTCGTCGCCGTCCCGGGAACCCGTGTTCTTGAGGTCGACGCCAACGGTGAGGGTGCCGGCGGCGGAAACCATGGCGGCGCCGGCGCGCAGGCCGGAGAAGGCGAAGGTAGTGTAGCTTAGGCCATAGCCGAACGGATACTGGGGTGCGCCCGTGAAGTACTGGTAGGTACGGCCCTGGCGAAGATCGTAGCCCATCATCGGCGGGAGCTGGTCGAGCGACTTGGGCCAGGTCTGCGTGAGCTTGCCGCCCGGGTTGACGGCGCCAAAGAGAACATCGGCGAGGGCATTACCCTGCTCCTGACTGGCGTGGGTGAGGTGGACAATGGTGCTGGCGTGCTCGGCAGCCCAGGGGAGGGCGATTGGAAAGTTGGAGACGAGCACCACGATGGTGCGCGGGTTGGCGGCGTAGGCGCGGCGCACGAAATCCTCCTGTTCGGGCGGGAGGTTGATGGACTTGCGATCAACGGCCTCCTTGCCGTCGCTGGGATCGGTGACGGTCTCCCAGCCGGCGTTGCCTAGCGGGTGATTGCCCACGCAGACGACCGCGACGTCGGCTTTGCGCACGGCCTCCAGGGCGGTGGCCCCGAAGTCGCCCACCCAGTTGACGGAGGCCCCGCCGGCGGCGCCCGGGGTTGTGGGCGCGAGGAATCTTTCAATGCCTTCGCGGGGCGAGACGGTGTAGGGCGCTGTGCCGCTGTACCAGTCGGCAAGGACGGTATTGCCAAGGGGGCCGACCACGGCGATGGACTTGAGCTTGTCCTTGTCGAGTGGGAGGAGAGCGGCGGAGTTTTTCAGCAGGACGATCGAGCGCTGGGTGACACGGCGCACGAAGGCTCGGGTCTCGGGCTGAGCCCACGGCTCGGGGGTGCCGGCGGTACCGATTGTCGAGTACGGTACACGTTCGGCCGGATCGAGGAGGCCGAGGTGGATGGAGACGCGGAAGAGGCCGCGCAGCGCGGCGTCGAGGTCGGTCTCGGTGAGGAGCTTGCGGGCGAGGGCCTCGGTCACCGCGTCCTTATGGCGGTCCAGGAAATGATTGATGCCGGCTTTCATGCACGCGGCGGCCGCGGTGGGAAGGTCCGGGAAGGCCTTGTGTTTCTCGACGAGCAGGCGCAGGCCACCGCCGTCGGTGCAGACAATGCCGTCCAGGCCCCACTCGCGCACGACGATGTCGCGAAGCATGGGATGCACGTGGGCGGGCGTGCCGTTGACCGCGTTGTAGGCGGCCATGATTGCGCGCGCGCCACCCTGACGGACCGCCATCTCGAAGGGTTTGGCGTAGTACTCGCGCCAGAGCCTCTCGTCGAAGTTGGAGGAGGAGAACTCGCGACCGTCCTCGTTGGAATTGGCGAGGAAGTGTTTCACCAGGGCGGCGGTCTTCCAGTAGCGCGGGTCGTCGCCCTGCAGTCCATGGGTGAAGGCGGTGGCCAGGGTGCCAACGTGGAAGGCGTCCTCACCGAAGACCTCCTCGGTGCGGCCCCAGCGCGGGTCGCGGGCGAGGTCGGCATTGGGCGCGCGCACGATGAGGCCCGAGCGGGCGTACTTCTCGCTCTGGTAGAGGTAGCGGGCCTCGAGTGCCTCCTGGGCGGCAACTGCGTGGACAAGTTCCGGATCCCACGTCTCGCCAAGACCGTAGGCTTGCGGGAACTGGGTGGTGGCGGTGGGGTTGCGCCGTCCCCAATTGCTGGGGCCTCCCTGCGCCACGCCGTGGTAGCCCTCAATGTGGGGCGAGCCCTTCACGCCCAGGCGGGGAACCGCCGCCTTCAAGGCCAGGCAATCGATCTTTTCCTCCAGGGTGAGGCGAGCGATCAGGTCGGTGATACGCTGCTCGGTGGGGAGGTCCGGATTCTGGAAGGGCAGGGTAGCGGAAACAGGCAGGGATGTTTCGCTGCTCGTGGCTGCGGGGCCCGGTGCCCCGGGGCTGCGTGGAGGTTGTGCAGCGGTGGTCGCGAAAAGGGGGCACGCGGCAAGGACGACTATGGCGGGGGTGAGGCGCGAAAGCATACCTCTCGGATGCGGCCCAAGGACTGGGGCGGCAAACGGGAAACCCCGGCGCCGAGTGCCTCGCATGCGGCGATATTGAATCGGGCAAAAAGAAACCCGCAGGCCGGAGCGCCGTGAGGCACTCCAACCTGCGGGTTACGGGTCCGGGAAAACGAATCGGCTCAGGCCGGCTGGTTGCCCGCGCGCTTGCGCTTGTTGCCATCGAGGATGCGCTTGCGCATCCGAATGACCTTGGGCGTGACCTCGACGTACTCGTCGGCGGCGATGTATTCGATCGCGCGCTCGAGCGAGAAACGGGTGGGCGGGGCGAGCTGAATGCCTTTGCCTTCACCCTGGGAACGCACGTTGGAGAGGTGCTTCTCCTTTGTCGGGTTGATCGGCATGTCCTCGGCGCGCGGATTTTCACCCACGATCATGCCTTCGTACACTTCGTCGCCGGCGCCGACAAAGAACTTGCCGCGCTCGCCCAGCGCATCGAGGGCGTAGGCGGTGGCGATGCCCGGATCGGTCGCGATGAGGGTGCCGGTGATGCGGGTCTTCAACTCACCCACGTGCGGGCCGTACTCCTTGAAGAGATGGCTCATCACGCCGCGGCCGTTGGTCAGATTGACCAGATCGATTTCGAAACCGATGAGGCCGCGCGTGGTGACCGTGGCCTCCATCATGGTCGTGGAGTGGTGCTTCTCCATGCTCGTGATGAGACCTTTGCGGTTGGCCAAATTCTGCATCACGGAGCCGATGCACTCCTCGGGGATTTCGACCCAGAGGGTTTCGTACGGCTCATGGGTGGCGCCATCGACGATCTTGGTGATGACGGTCGGGCGGGAGACGAGCACCTCGTAGCCTTCGCGGCGCATCGTTTCGACGAGCACAGCGATCTGCATCGCGCCACGGGCCTTGATGTTGGTGACGCCGGCCGAGGCGGTGTCCTCGACGTTGATGGAAATGTTGATCTTCGCTTCCTTGAAGATGCGGTCGCGTACCTGGCGGGAGGTCACGTATTTGCCGTCCTTGCCCACGAGCGGGCCGTCGTTGACGGCGAGCTGCATTTCGAGGGTCGGGGGATCGACTTGGGTGAAGGGCAGGGGATGGGCATCCTCGGCGCAAGCGATGGTGTCGCCGATGTCGATGTCCTCGAAGCCGGCGATTCCGACGATGTTGCCGGCGACCGCGTTGAGGGACTCGTTGGTGCCCAGGCCGGAGTACTCGAAGACCTTGGTGGTCTTGGCGCGGATGCGCTTGCCGTCGGAATGGCGGATGACCCAGACGGTGTCGCCCACGGCGACCTTGCCGCCGAGAATCTTGCCGATGGCGATACGGCCGACGTAGTCGCTCCAATCAATGTTGGAGACGAGCATGTGGAAGGGGTCGTTGGGCTTGGCGAACGGCGGCGGAACGTGCTCGAGGATGGTGTCGAAGAGCGGAGTCATGTTCGTGCGCTCGTCACCGAGCTCCTTCATCATGAAGCCGTCGCGGCCCGAACCGTAAACGACGGGGGCGTCGAACTGCTCCTCGGTGGCGTTGAGCTCGAGGAGGAGTTCCAGGACCTTGTCGTAGGCGCCCTTGGGGTTGGCGTTTTCGCGGTCGATCTTGTTGACCACGATGATGACCTTGAGGCCGTGTTGCAGGGCCTTGCGCAGCACGAAGCGGGTCTGGGCCTGGGGGCCGTCGTAGGCGTCGACGAGCAGCAGCACGCCGTCGACCATGCGCAGGGCGCGCTCAACCTCGCCGCCGAAGTCGGCGTGTCCGGGAGTGTCGACGATGTTGATGATCTTGTCCTGGTAATGGACAGACGTGTTCTTGGCCTTAATCGTGATGCCCTTCTCGCGCTCAAGATCCATGGAATCCATGGCGCGCTCCTCGACTTGCTGGTTGGCGCGGAAAACTCCGCCCTCTTTGAGCAATTTGTCCACGAGCGTGGTCTTGCCGTGGTCAACGTGGGCGATGATTGCGATGTTGCGGATGGATTGGTTCATGGCGCTAAAGCGGAATAAGCGGGCGAACGTGCGACCCGCCGGTGGGCGCGGCAAGCGGAAACGCGGAGGCGGCCGGCCGGGCCCCTCAAAACAAACAGGCCGCACCCAGGGTGGATGCGGCCTGCGAAAGTGTGGAAGCGGGGCGGTCCCGGCGGCTCAGTAGTATTTCACGTAGCCGTTGCGGCGCAGGCGCTCCAGCCACTTTTCCTGTGCTTCACGGGCCATTTGCGACACCAGGATCTTCTCGATCTGGTCGCGCACCGCATCAACCGGTTCAATGCCTGCGAATTTGCGCTCATTGACGTAGAGCACGTAGGCGCTGTCGCCCACGATGATTGGCTGGGTGAAACGGCCCTTCTCCAGGGTGAAGAGCTGATCGACAAACTCCTTGCGCAGGTCGCCGCGCTTCTGCCAACCCCAGTCGCCGCCGCGAGCCTTACGGGCATCGGCGCTCACGTCCTTGGCGACGTCCTCGAACTTCTCGCCGGCATTGAGGCGGGCGATCACGTCGTCGGTACGCGCCTTGAACTGCTCGTCGGTAAGCTTCTCGCGGTTGAGCTGGATGAGGCGCAGGTCGACGGCGTCGTCCTGGTAGAACTTGTCCTTGTTCTCGTTGTAGTAGGTCTCGATCTTGACCGGGCTGATGAGGCTGGTGCTCTTGCGCAGCTGCTGGCGCATGTAGCTGTAAATGATGTCCTCCTCGACTTCCTTGCGGTATTCGCGCTGGGTTTTGCCCTTCGCGCGCAGGTAGGCCAGAAACTTGGAACGATCGCCCTCGAACTGGTTGTTCTGCGTATCGGCAATCTCGTTGTCGACGTACTGCGGGGGGATCTTCTTCTTCTCGTCCTTGCGGAATTCCTTCACGATCAGCACCCGATCGATGAGGTTCTGGATGATGTCGCTCTGGAGCGCCTCCAAGGCCTTGTTGTATTCGGCCTCGGAACTATTCTGGCGCTGGAGTTCGGGGATGAGCGGCCCGAGTTCGCGGCGCACCTCCTCGACCGTGATGGCGCGGTCCTCGACGACGGCGACGATGCCGTTCTCGAAGCGCAGGTCGAGCCGGTCCTTGGGCTTCTCCTCTTCGGCGGCCACGGAGTGGGTCAGCACGATGAACGCGGCGGCGGCACTCAGAAGATAGGGGCGGACAGTCATGGAGTAGGAAGATTGTTCAAGAACGTGCAGATTTCGCGGAGTCTTTTTTGCGCAGTAGGTGCGGTCAAGCGGGGAAACCGGCCCGAGAGCATGCAATAGTCGTCGCGGCGGCCGCTGTCGCTCAGGCATTTGAGCCGGTTGCCCTCCGTCTCGACCGAGAGAATCCGCTTCTGTTCCGCGCGTACGCGAATTTCGGTGATGAGGAGCAGGGCCCGCACCTCCTCGCCGAAGGCTCCGAAGCGGTCCTTGAGGTCGGTCTCGACTTGGCGCACCTCGGCCAGGGTGGAGGCGATGGCCAGCCGCCGGTAGATGTCGATGCGCAGCCGCACCTCGCCGATGTAACCCGAGGGCACGCGGGCCTGGATCGGGGGGCATTCGCTGCCGGCCAGCTCGGCATCGCGCAACGCGGTGTAGCCGTCTTGCTTGCGTCCGCGCACCGCAGGGTCGGGGGCGCCCTCGCCGATGAAGACGAAGTCGAGTTTCACGTTGGCGCGGATGAGGGTGGCGGTTTTCTCGCCCTTGAGTCGGGCGATGCTCTGCCGCAGGAGCTGGCAATAGAGCTCGAAGCCGACGCCGGCCACGTGGCCGCTCTGCTCGGAGCCCAGGAGATTGCCGGCGCCGCGCAATTCGAGGTCGCGCATGGCGATGCGGAAACCGGCGCCGAGCTGGTTGTATTGGCGGATGGCGTTGAGACGGTTGCGCGCGTGGTCGAGCAGGCGCGCATGGCGGTGGAGCAGAAGGTAGGCGTAGGCCTGGTGCTTGAAACGGCCCACCCGGCCGCGCAGCTGGTAGAGCTGCGAAAGCCCGAAACGGTCGGCGCCCTCGATGATGATCGTGTTGCAGTTGGGGATATCCAGGCCGCTCTCGATGATGGTGGTGCAGACCAACACCTGGTAGCGGCCGGCCACAAACTCCGTCATCACCCTCTCGAGCTCGACCTCGTCCATCTGCCCGTGGCCCACCCCGATGGCCAGATCCGGCAGCAGCTCGCGCAAGTGCTGCGCCACTGCCTCGATGGTCTGTACGCGGTTGTGCAGGTAGAAGACCTGGCCGCCTCGGCGCACCTCGTGGCGCACGGCCTCGACCACCAGTTTGTCGTCGTAGCTTTTGACGATGGTCTGGATGGGCAGGCGGTTGACCGGTGGGGTCTCGATCACGCTGAGGTCGCGCGCGCCCACGAGCGCCAGATAGAGGGTGCGCGGGATCGGGGTGGCGCTCATCGAGAGCATATCCACGTTGGCCCTCCACCGCTTGAAGGCCTCCTTGTGCTTCACCCCGAAGCGCTGCTCCTCGTCGATCACCACCAGCCCCAGGTCTTTGAACACGAGGTCGTGCTGCAGCAGTCGATGGGTGCCGATTACGATGTCGATGGCGCCCGCAGCCAGCCCGGCCACGATCTTGGTCTGCTCGGCCCGGGTGCGGAAACGGCTGAGCATCTCAACCACCACCGGATAGCCGGCCATGCGCTCCTCGAACGTGTTGAGGTGCTGCTGCGCCAGTACCGTGGTGGGCACCAGCAGGGCGACCTGCTTGCCGCCCATCACCGCCTTGAACGCCGCACGGATGGCCACTTCGGTCTTGCCGAAGCCCACGTCGCCGCAGATCAGCCGGTCGGTGGGGCGCGACTTCTCGAGGTCGGCCTTGGTGTCGACGATGGCCTTGAGCTGGTCGGGCGTCTCGGTGAAGGGGAACGAGGCCTCGAACTCCTGTTGCCAGACGGTATCCGGGCCGAAGGGATGTCCGGGCTGGCTGTCGCGCTTGGCCTGGACCTCGAGCAGCTCGGCGGCGAGGTCGATGGTGGCGAGCTCGGCGGCCTGGCGCGTCTTCTCCCAGCGATTGGAGCCGATCTTGGCCAGCGTGGGCTTGGACTTGCTCAGGCCCACGTAGCGGCTGAGCAGGTGCGACTCCTGCAACGGCACGTGCAGCGTGATCTGGTCGGCAAATTCCACCGACAACACCTCGCGGGTCTGCCCACCGGACTCGATGTGGGTGAGCCCGCGGAAGATGCCGATGCCGCGTTGCAGATGCACCACGTGGTCGCCCTCGACCAAGTCGGCGAAGTCGAGCAGTTGGTCCACCTGCGCCACCTGGGCCGTGACCTGGCGGCGCGCGCCGGCGCGGCGTGGCCGGTGACGGCCGAAGATCTCGGTCTCCGAGACTAGAATCGCCCCGGGGCAGCCTTCCGGCAGCACTGCCCAGCCGGGCCCGACGCCGCGCTCGGTGCCGAGTTTGCAGCCCTCGTCGAGCGAGCCGCGCGCCCAGACGGGCTGGCGGATCTTGATCTTCTCCTCGGCGAGGATTTCCCGTACTCGCTGCTCCTCGGCCTCGCGCGGCAGCACGAAATGGATGCGCCAGCCCTCGCGCGCCCAGCCCGCCACCTCCAGCAGGAAACGCCGGCGGGCCTCCTGCTCGGCGTTGAGTCGGTCCTCTGCGATGAGGTGCGGTTCGGGGTGGGTGCGGTGCAGCGCGAGGCTCACCGTCGGCCACGTCTCCTGTGCGGACTCGTCGGCGGGAAAGAATTCGCTGGCCACATCCAGATCGAAGAGCCCGCCCAGCCAGTCGCCCCGGTCCGCGCGGCCGCCCAGCAAGGCCTCCACGCCTTGGGCGAGGGTGGCGGGCAGGCCGTGGTCGTCGGTTGCGGTGCGCAGCTCGGCGGCGTAGGCGAGTTCCAATTCCGGTGGGTCGATCGCCAGCAGATGGGTGCGGGGACCGAGGTAGGCGGCCAGGCCGGTGTGCGCGGTGGGCAGCTCCAGGCTTGGGCTGGCGGAAAGCACGACACTGGGCAGCTTCTCGCCGGAGCGCTGGGTCACCGGATCGAACTGGCGCAGCTCCTCGATCACATCGCCAAAAAAGTCCACGCGCACCGGAGCGGCGGCCGTCACCGGATAGACGTCGATGATCCCGCCGCGCACTGCGTATTGGCCGGGCTGCTCGCAGAGCGGCTCGTGATCGTAGTCCAGTGCGGTGAGTTTGGCGACGAGGTCGGCGAAGGGAATCTGCTGCCCGGGGGCGAGGGCGATCTCGCGCACGGCCAGCGCATCGAGGGCGGGCACGCTCTGGAAGAGCGCTGCCGGCGTGGCGAGCACCACGAGGGTCTCGTCCCAGTTCTCACCGCTGAAGGCGCGGCGGGCGCGCAGGTGGCCGAGGGCGCAGAGCCGGTCGCTGGCGAGGGCGAAGGCCTCGCGCATGCCCGTCTGGGCGTCGGGTTGGGCGGGCAGTTGGGCGAGCTCGAGCCGGCGCGAGTCGCCGGAAAGCGAATGCGCGAGGGCCAGTGCCTCCGCCAGTTGCTCGCCGGCGCGGGCGTTCTCCACGATCACCAGCCAGACCGGGGCCGGGCGGCGCCGCAGCAGCGCCTCGGTGACAAAGGGCACCGCCGCCGGACAGACGCCGACAAGCCGGCTGCGCGAAGGCGAGACGGGCATGGCTGGGGCGGTGGGTCGCGGTGGCGCGACCTCAGGCGAGCGAGGACTCCACCTGCGCGGCCATCGCCTTGATTTCGGCCAGAATCATCTCGTAGAGACTGGGTTCGACCCGGACCTCGGCGAGCATCAGCGGATCGAAGTCGGGGCCCACGCGCCGCGCGCCGTTGTCGAGCCCCATGCCCCAGACGAGACAGTCGCCCACATGGACCAAGCGCACGAGGTCGCGCAGGCTTTCGCGCGCTTCATCCGGGCGGTCGTGATACCGACAGGTGGCGATGATCCCAGCAGGAAACTTCCATTCGCCGAGCAGATACCCGGCGGCTTCGGCGTGGTTGACCCCGAGCAGGCGCTGCTCGACGGCCGCAAGCGACTCGGTGCCCGACCGCGTCTCGACGATGACCTCCTTGTAGCGGGTGGTGGCGCTGAGGTTGAGGTAGGCGATGCCGATGTCGTGGAGCAGGCCGGCGGTGTAGACGTCAAAGCCGCTCACGTTCAGGCCGATTGAGTGGCGTGCCAGTTGTTGGGCCGCTAGCGCCACATGCAGGCTGTGGCGCCAGAACGCCACGTAGTCGAAGGCCCCGCGGCGGGGGAAGTGGTGTACGAATACCAAGCCCAAGATGAGCTGGCGCAGCTGCATGGTGCCCAGGCGCATGAAAGCCTCCGTAAGCGAGGCGATCGGCGAGGCCCCGCGCAGGGCGGCGGAGTTGGCCACGCGCAACACCCGGGCGGCCATGGCCGAATCGGAGGCGAGCACCGCGGCCAGTTCCTCGAAGGCGGCGTCCTGATTGATCAGATCCAGTAACCGGGTGGCCACCGCCGGCAGCGGGGGCAGGGGATGCTCGGACTTCAGTTTGGTGCGGATGTCTTCCATTGGCGGAGGGCTTCGTGAGCGGCGTTTTCCTCGGCTTCCTTCTTGGACCGGCCGGTGCCAGACCCGATGAGCTTGCCGAGCAGGTGGAGATGGACGTCGAAATGGCGGTCGTGGGGCTGTCCCTTGATCTGGGTGACCTCGTAGTGCAGGGCGTCGTTGCCGTGCGCCGGCTGCACGAGTTCCTGGAGACGGCCCTTGGGATTGTCGCCGTGTTCGGAGCCGTGGAGGCGGCGAGCGAGCGGGCCGTACCACGCCAGAACGGCGCTGCGGGCGGCGTCGATGCCGGCATCGAGGTAGATCGCGCCCGCCAGCGCCTCGCAGGAGTCCTCGAGGGAGGAAAGGCGGTCTCGGCCACCGCTCAGTTCCTCCGCCGGGCTGAGCTCGAGCATGCGGTCGAGCCCGAGCTCCCGGGCGAGTTCGGCCAGAAACACCCCCTTGGTTAACGAGGCGCGGCGACGGCTGAGCTCCCCTTCGCGTGCCTCGGGATACTCCCGGTAGAGCGCCTCGGAGACGATGAGCTGCAGCACGGAATCGCCGAGGAACTCGAGTCGCTGGTTGCTGGCGACACCCGGGCGCACCGCCGCCGCCGAGGGATGGCGCAGGGCATCCTGGAGGAGCGCCATGTCCCGGAAAGTGTGGCCGATCCGCTGTTGGAATCGTTCGGGTTCTGAGTGTTCGGACCCCATCGAGCGAGGAGAGGTGTAGTGTGAAAAACCCGGACGCGGAAGCCGCAAAACGTGAAAATTGTGTCCGGTGCCGAAACCAGGCGGAGGAGGGGCCCGGCGGGAGGCCTAGGAACTCGCGCTGGTATAGCGGCGGATGCCCCGGTGGAAGAGCGTCACCGCGAAGGCAAACCAGACCGCCGCCAGAGCGAAAAGCCAGGCAACCTGCGTCCACTCCAGGCGCCCGAGCACGGCGGAGGCCGGGACGTTGGAGACGATCACCGTCGGCAGCGCGTAGACGAAGACGACGTTCGAAACTAGGCTCTTGAAGGCGGCCCGGGGCAGCCGCCCGAATTCGGCGATCGTGAAATAGCTGCCCTCGATGCCCTCGGTCTTGACGATCCAAAACGTCAGCGAGGCCATCAACAGCAGCAGGCTGTAGTGCACCACTAGCCCGAGGGCGATGAGCGCCCCGTAGAGGGCCAGGCCCTCCCAGGTGATCGCCAGTCCGAGATGATGGGCCGCGTAATACACCACGCCGAGGGCCACAAGGGAGTTGGCCAGCCCGTCGGGATCGAGCTTGCGGGTGGACACCATGAAGAGCGGTTGTCCGGGCTGGGTGAGGTAGAAATCAAACTGGCCGCTGCGCACGTTGCGCCCGATCTCGAAGAGGTTGGTCCAGAAGAATCCCATCAGCAGGCGTTGGATCAACAGGGCGGTGCCGACGAGGAGCAGCATCTCGTATTTGTTCCAGCCGGCGATCGAGTCGGTATGCCGATAGAGGATCTCGATGAGCAGCAGGTTCACCGACATCCAGGCAAGCTCCACCGCTGACCAAAGCAGGAAGTCGAAGCGGAACATCATCATCCGCACCAGCGAATAGCGCACCGAGGCCAGCCAGAGTCTGAAGTAGTGTGTCATGGTCAGCCACCCACCGCGGTGTGCCGGCGCAGGCCGCGCGCCCAGAGCAGCCGGGCGAAGCCGGCGGCGACCACCACCCACAGCAACTGGATCACGAGGCCGCGCCCGACCTCGGCCCCGGTGGCGATGCGGCCGGTGAGGATCGCGGCCGGGAAATACATCTGGTAGGTGAACGGCAGGTACTGGGTGAGCCCGAACGCCGCCTTGGGCAGCAGATCCAGCGGAAACATTGCGCCGCTGAGGAAGGTTTCCATCGCGTAGGAGAGGATCACGAAGCCTTGGATCTCGAGGAACCAGAAGGCCAGCAGCCCGAAGCAGAAGGCGATGGTGAACTGCAGCACCGCAGCCATCGCCATCGCCACCAGCGCAGCTGGCAGGCGCCACGGATCATGGGGAAAGGTCAGGTGTTCGAGCAGCCAGGGCGAGGCCGCCGCCAGCGGCACGAAGATCAAGGCCCCGGAGACCAGCCGCGCCGAGGTGAAGAGACTCAACCGGTAGCCGAAGTAGTTCACCGGCTTGAGGAGGAACTGGTTGATCAGACCGTTGCGGATCTCTTCGCTGATCTGGAAGTCTTCGTTGAAGGCGCCGATCATGAATTGCATCACCAGCACCACGATGAAGTAGGTGAGCGTCTGGGGCAGATCGAAGCCCCCCATCTGGGCCACGCCGCTGAAGGCCGCGCCCCAGAGGATGAAGACCAGCGCGAGGTGGATGAGCGAGAACGAGCCGCGGATGAAGAAATTCCACCGGTAGACGAGCGCACTCTGCAACCCGACGGTGAACACGTAGCCGTATTTGCGCAGCAGCCTCATGGCGGGGAGACCGGTTGGGGGAGGCGGCGCCCGGGCCGGCTCACTTGAGCGCGAAGCGCGCGATCACTTCCTTGGCCAGGTTCTTGTAGGCCGAGGCCCCGGGGCTGAGCGGATCGTAGTCGAAGATCGTCTGGCCGAAGCTGGGCGCTTCGCTCAGGCGCACGGTGCGCGGGATCACACTCTCGAATACTTTCTCGCCGAGGTGCCGTTTCACCTCGTCGACCACCTGCCGGGCGAGCTTGGTGCGGATGTCGAACATCGTCATGACCACGCCGCCGATCTCCAGCTTGGGGTTCACCCCGGCGTCCTTAAGCCGCTGGACGACCTTGAGAATCTGCCCCAGCCCCTCAAGGGCCAAGTACTCGCACTGCAGGGCGATCAGGAGGTAGTCGGCCGCCGCGAGGCTGTTCATCGAGAGCATGCCCAAGGCGGGCGGGCAATCGATGATGATGGCGCGGAAACGCTCCGAGTCGTGCAACGGCTGCAGGCAGGTGCGCAGGCGCAGGAGGTAGTTTTCGGTCTGCGCCAGCTCCATCTCCGCCGCGGCGAGATCCTCCTCGGAGGGCAGGACGGAAAGAAAGGGCAGGGAGGTCTCCACGACCATGTCCGCCGCCGAACCCTCGCCGTGCAAGGGCCGGTAGATGCTGCGCCCCTCGGTGCGCTCCACCCCCAGGCCGCTGGTGGCGTTGCCTTGCGGGTCGAGGTCGATCAGCAGGGTGGGAATCTTCTTGGCAGCCAAGGCGGCCGCCAAGTTGATCGCCGTGGTGGTCTTTCCGACACCGCCCTTTTGGTTGGCGATGGTAAAGGTCGTCGCAGGCATGTGCGGCGATCCTGCCGACCCGGAGCGGCGAGTCTAGTCCGCAGTTGGCGGGAGTGCGCTTTAGGCGCGGCCCGCTCAATGCGGCCTGATAGGTCGCTCGGTAAACCGACTCGGAGTGGCGCGATCAGCCCGCCTTGCGGGGCTTGGCCGGATTGAGGTCCGAATAGGTCGGCCCCACCGACTTGTCGGCCTTCCGGGAGGGAAGGTAGACAGTGTAATCTTCCGGCTCCGGCTTGTCCCCGTAGCTCCGAGTGAGGTTCGGCCTACTGGGCAGGCGAGGGGTCGGATTGACCTTCTGGTCGCGTGTCACCGTTTCGGTTCCGGGCGCGGCGTAGGCGAGCACGGGTGCGTAGCTCGCTGCGCTTTGGACTGGAAGAGTGGTGGTCATTGTTTCTCGTTCGAGTCAATCGGATCGCTGGAGTTCGACTTGAGATGAACAAAGTCGAATGAGGGAACGACCCTAAACAATGGGTCGGGGGGCGGGACGGCCCGGCAGAAAGGCCATTCCCCCGCCTTTGGGATTGCCGTTGTTTTGCCGTCTCCCGAGAACCACGGCATGGAGAAGCTCGCCCTCATTTCCGTCAGCGACAAACGCGGCCTGGTCGATTTCGCCACGGCCCTCGTGCACCGGCACGGCTATCGTATCCTCTCGACGGGTGGCACCGCCAAGCTGCTGCAGCAGGCCGGCCTGCCCGTCACCGAGGTGGGGGCCCACACCGGCTTCCCCGAGATCATGGAGGGCCGCGTGAAGACCCTGCATCCGAAAGTCCATGGCGGCTTGCTCTGCCGCCGCGACAAGGCCGACCACCTCGCCCAGGCCCAGGAGCACGGCATCGCCCTCATCGACCTGATCGTGGTCAACCTCTACCCCTTCGAGGCGACCGTCGCCAAGCCCGACGTGACCTTCGAGGACGCCATCGAGAACATCGACATCGGCGGCCCCTCGATGCTGCGCAGCGCGGCCAAAAACCACGACTCGGTCACCGTCGTGTGCGACCCCGACGATTTTGCCGCCGTGCTCGCCAGCCTCGGCGACGAGCCCAAGCTGCACGCCCTGCGCCGCCGCCTCGCCCTGAAGGTCTTCGAGCGCACCTCCTCCTACGACCGCGCCATCGCCGCCTACCTCGCCCAGCAGGCCGAGGAGCCCGATCTCGACACCGTCGCCGGTTTCCCGAAACGCTACGAGCTCAGCCTGCCCAAGGCCTCCGGTCTGCGCTACGGCGAGAATCCCCACCAGAAGGCCGCCCTCTACGGCCGGTTCTTCGAGCACTTCGAGCAGCTTCAGGGCAAGGAGCTCAGCTATAACAACATTCTAGACATCACCTCGGCCACCTACCTGATCGGCGAGTTCGAGCGCCCCACGGTGGCCATCCTCAAGCACACCAACCCCTGCGGCGTCGGAAGCGCGGATACGCTGCTCGCCGCCTGGGACAAGGCCTACGCCACCGACAAGCAGGCGCCCTTTGGCGGCATCATTGTGGTCAACCAGACGCTCGGGGCGGATCTGGCCGAACAAATCAAAGAGATCTTCACCGAGGTGATCATCGCCCCGGCGTTCACGGAGGAGGCGCGAGCCATCTTCGCCAAGAAGAAGAACCTGCGCCTCATGATCGCCAAGCAGGCGCCCGGCGCCGAGAACCTCCAGGAGATCCGCTCGGTTGTCGGTGGAGTCCTGGTACAGGATCGCGACATGACCCTGGGCAACCTCAAGGAGTTCAAGGTCGTGACCAAGCGCCAGCCCACCGCCGAGGAATGGGCCGCCCTGCTCTTCGGCTGGAAGGTGGGCAAGCACGTGAAGTCCAATTCCATCATCTATGCCCGCGGCGAGCAGACCCTGGGCGTGGGCGCCGGCCAGATGGCGCGCGTGGACAGCTCGCGCATCGCCGTCTGGAAGGCCGGCGAGGCGGGCCTGAGCCTCAAGGGCAGTGTGGTCGCCTCCGAGGCGCTGTTCCCGTTTGCCGACGGCCTGATCGCCGCCGCCGACGCCGGCGCCACTGCCGCCATCCAGCCCGGCGGCTCGGTGCGCGACGAGGAGGTCATCAAGGCCGCCGATGAGCGCGGGATGACGATGGTCTTCACCGGTATCCGCCACTTTAAACACTGAGGCGGCGCGGCGGGATTCCGCGGGCCACGGCGTTGCCGTGGCCCATCGGCCGCAGGCCACCGCGGCGGCGTGGCCCGACTAACAGGCCGAAGCGCGACCCCAGCGGTGCCTCGAGCCGCGGAGTGTGGCCGACAGGTCCGGGAGTTGGGCTGTACTACCGCCCCGCTCAGTCACGGCCGCGGCATCCTTTACCGGCGGGCAAGCTGCCGACGCGAAGGTTCGTGCTTGTAACACCCGATCGGAGGCGGCTGGATTGCGTCAGCAACCCTGAGCAGAACGTGCGGCGTGGGCGGGGACCGGTTGTCCTCACCGGCGGCGTGTGTCCAAACCGATCCTTCCCCATGCCCCCACTTCCTTCGCGCCTGCGCGTCCTTGTTCTGTCTTTGGTCGCCGGCTGGTCCGGCTGGCTGAATGCCGCGCCTGTGATCACGCAGCAGCCGCAGGCGACTGTCATCGCGACCAGCGGCCACCCCGCGACTTTCTCGGTGCAGGCCAGCGGCACGGGGACGCTGCGCTGGCAATGGCGATCATTGGGGACGCCCATTATTGGGGCGACGGGTCCCGTATTGACGCTTTCCATGCCGGCGATGGCCGACGCCGGATTCTACGACGTGGTGCTAACCGACGACACGGGCACGACGACCTCGCGCCCGTGCCGGCTGCTCGTCGCGCCGGTTGGCGGCTATGCGAATACGCTGCAGCTGGACACGAGCTTTGCGCCGCTGTTCGAGGCGGACGGAGGGTCGATCGCGGGCCTGGCTGTTGCGGCCGACGGTGCGGTGTACGTGTCCGGATCTTTCAATGGCATCGGTGGGCAGGCGCGCACGAACCTGGCCCGTTTCACCGCGGACCTGACCCTTGACCCGAGTTTCGCGCCAACCGTGACGGGCGGTTACGGGGCGCTGCTGGCGGTGCAGCCGGACGGCAAGCTCATCATCGGTGGCGATTTCTCAAAGGTGAATGGCGAGGTCCGTAGCCTAGTCGCAAGGTTGAACCGCGATGGATCGTTGGATGCGGGTTTCTCGCCGGTCATCGCTTTGACGGGGTCTTGGCCGACTGTTGTGACGCTAGCGGTGCAGTCCGACGGCAAGATCCTGATCGGCGGCCGTTTCGACTCGGTCGGCGGATTGCCGCGGCAGAATGTGGCCCGGCTCAATGCTGACGGGTCGTGCGATGTCGCCTTTTCTGTGGCGGTTGGGCCGAGTTCGTTTGTAAGCCGGTTGGCGCTCGCCGGCGAAAAGGTGCTGATTCTTGGCTCATTCCAGACGGTCGCGGGGGTTGCGCGCAAAGGCCTCGCCCGGGTGCATTCCGATGGCGCACTCGACCTCGCGTTCGTGCCAGATATCTCATGTGACTATGCTTATGCGGTGGCTACCGGGGCGGATGGCAGGGTCTACGTTGGGGCGTCTTACACTGCCGATGACCTCTCGTCGCACGCCGATATTGTGCGATTGGCGGGCGACGGAACCCGCGATGTGAGCTATCGGCCTGGATTGGGCGATGTACCCAAGGCGATTGCTCCCCTTCCTGACGGTCGGGTGGCCGTGGCTTGGATGGATGGATTCGGCGAGTATGCCGTGCTTTCAGCGAACGGGACAAAAGACAGTTCCTTCGTCATCCCTCGCGGCCCAGCCGAGAGCGGATGCGCTATTGCGGCGACGCCATCCAATCAGGTGTACGTCGGCGGATACTCCGCGAAGGTCGGATCGGTCCTGCAGAACGGTGTGGTGCGGTACGAGTCGAACGGCGCGCAGGGCGCGGTGGCGGCGCCGAGCCTCTGCTCCGCAAGCAATCCCTCGGTGTTTGCCCCCGTGGCGGGCGGCAAGTGGTTGGTTGGCGGCGCCTTCAATCGTGTCAACGGTTCGTCGCGCCCCTTTCTGGCCCGGCTCAACGCCGACGGAACGACCGATACGAGCTTCGACGCCAGTGCGACGCTCACCACCAAGGTTACCGGTCTGGTGGTGCAGGGTGGCGGCCCGATTGTGGTATATGGCGGCGTGCCCGGAGCCATCACCAAATTGTTGCCCGATGGCGCGCGCGATTTGTCGTTTGATGCCGGCACCGGTTTCGGCTCGGGGCCGTCGTTCGTGCGCGGATTGCCGGACGGCCGGATTGTGGCGGCCGGATATTTGGCCGACTACAACGGGGAGTCCATCGATACAGCGGTGGTCGCCCTGCTGCCCAACGGCCAACGCGATCCGTCTTTCAGTCTCGAACTGCGCCCCTCGGGCTTCGTTACCGCGCTTGAGGTCGAGGCGAACGGAGGGATCGCGGTGGCTGGGGCGCTCTCGCGGCACTCCTTTACTGGAGCGCTCAATTTCGTCCGGCTGGCTGGAGATGGAACGTTTCTCTATCCAGTAGATGTCAATCAAGGCCTCGACAGCTGGCCCCGGGCGCTCGGCACGGATGCATTGGGACGGCTGCTATTGGGCGGCGATTTCTATAGGGTGGGCGATCAGGACCGACCTGGGTTCGCCCGTCTTAACGAGGACGGTTCGCTAGCCGACGGTTTGACTGGTTCCACCGGGTTCTCCCGATCGACGTGGCCCATGAGTTTTGCGGCGCAAACAGACGGTCAGGTGTTGGTCGCGGGCTCTTTCACTTCGTACAACAGCCAGCCCTGTGGTCCCTTGGCTCGCCTAAAAACTGACGACACGTTGGATACCGGGTTCTCGATGGAGGACCCCTGCCGCGTGGCCTTCCCCACGCCGTTGTTCTTCTCCGATGATGGTGGGCTGCTGATCTGCGGTGCCGCGGCGCGCAACGGGGTGATGCGCAGCGGGCTGATCAAGTTCAAGTCGCCGGTCGCTCCTCCGACGATTGTGGGCGGAGGCGCCGGGGCGAGGACGAGCTACGGAAGCTGGATCATGACCGCGATTATCGCCGAGGGCCCCGGGCCGTTTTCGTATCAGTGGTACCACGGAGAAAGTGGAGACACCACGAATCCGATCGATGGCGCAACGACATCGAAGTATACAACCCCGCCGCTTACGGCTTGGGTGCGACTCTGGGTTCGGGTTTCGAATCCCGGTGGGTTTGTCGATAGCTGGACCTCCCTCATCGAGGTGACCGGTGGCACGATGACACTGGCCGAATGGACGGAGCAGATGGGCGCGCCGGGCACAGACCGTGTGCCGGTGAATCAACGTGGAGCAATGGATGCCCCCGCTGGCGACGGCGTGACCAACCTGATGAAGTTCGCCCTGGGCGTGCCGCCGAAGGACAGCGCCTTGGCGAATCTGCCGACGCCCTCGACCTACATCGAGGTCGGACAACCACCGATGCTGGCACTCGTGTTCGCCAAAAACGTGAAGGGGCAGGGCATCCGCTACGCGCTCGAGGTATCCACAGATCTCGCGACCTGGGATGAGGTGGACAGCACCACTGATTCGCTCGGCGCGAACCCGGACGGAACCGAGTTGGTCCGCCTGCGCGAGACGGTGCCTCCCGCCGGCGTAGTACGCCGCTTTGCGCGGCTGAAGGTGGTGGTGACTGCGCCCTGAACAGGCGCAGTGGTGGTGACAGGGGCAGGCTTCGTCGGAGGCCTGCCTTCATTGCCTAGCGGCCCCGGTCCCCCTTGGCCTTCATCAAGGGCTGCCGGTTTTCCGATGAGTGGACTTTCACGGCAGTTGGATTTTGCCCTTTCTTCCGGCTAGCAGAGGGACGGTTTTTCCGGCAGCGTGGCGCCCATGTTTGACCCCGTCGAGAAGCTCAAGGAATACGTCCGCTGCGCTAGCGTGTCGGCGGACCCCCAATTTGCCACCGGCATGCACCAGGCGCGCGAGTTCATCGCCGGTCTGTTGCGCGAGATCGGCTTCGCCGTCGAAGTTGTGCCCACGCCCAAACACCCGCTGGTGCTGGCCACCCGTGGCGGCGACCCGAGCTGGCCGCACATCATCATCTACGGCCATTACGACGTGCAACCGGCCGATCCGCTGGAGCTTTGGCAGTCGCCGGCCTTCGAGCCGCAGATCCGCGACAACCGTATCTACGGCCGTGGCACGGCGGACAATAAGGGCCCGTTCCTGGTGCATGTCGCTGCCGTGGCCAAGCTGCTGGCGGCGGAGCCGGATCTGCCGCTGCGCATCACCTTCCTCATCGAGGGCGAGGAGGAGATTGGCAGCCCGAGCTTCCTGCCGTTCCTCGAGAGCCATCGCGAACGGCTGAAGGCCGACTTCGTCTTCCTCTCCGACACCGGTAGCCCGCGCGAGGACCAGATCGCGGTGACGTGTGGCCTGCGTGGACTCTTCACTTTCGAGATCGAGCTCACCGGATCCAAGGGCGATCTGCACTCCGGCCTCCACGGTGGGGCGCTGCTCAATCCGTTGCAGGCCCTGGCGGAGATCTGTGCCTCGCTGCACCTGCCCGACGGGCGTGTGAACATCCCCGGCTTCTACGACGAAGTGCGCCCGGTGCAGGAGTGGGAGCGAGAAGAGCTGCGCAAACTCGGCACGAGCGAAGCCGAGTATCAGAAGTTTTTGGGTATCCCGGCCTTCCATGCACCGCCGGGCTATTCGCCGTTCGAAGCCGTGCGCTTCCTGCCCACGCTGGAGTTCAACGGGCTCGGGGGCGGCTACCAAGGCGCGGGCAGCAAGACCGTCATCCCGAGCAAGGCGATGGCCAAGATCAGCTGCCGGCTGGTGCCTGACCAGGATCCGGAGACGGTGAAGGCGCGGGTATTCCGTGCGCTGCGGGAGCGTTGCCCGAGCGCCGTCACCATGAAGATCATCGACGGCCACAACGGCGTGCCCTACGTCGCGGTGCCGCCGGGCAAGTCGAACACTCCCGCGAACCAGTCGCCGGTTCTCGCGCGGGCCTTCCGCGCCACCGACGCCGCGGTCACGGAGGTCTTCGGCAAGCCGCCGCTGTATCTGCGCGAAGGTGGCAGTGTGCCGATCATCGGCGACATCAAGCGCGTGCTCGGCCTGGACTCGTTGCTGCTCGGGCTTTTCCTGCCCGAGGACAATCTCCATGCGCCCAACGAGAGCTTCCATCTCGGTGTGATGGAGAAGGGGATTCGCGCCTCGGAGAAGATCCTGCGCGCCATCGCGCGAGGGTAGGGGAGCGGTGTGGTGCAGGCCTCCGTGCCTGCGGTGTCCGGTTTCGCAGGCACGGAGGCCTGCGCCACGAGGGAAGCGTATTCGTTGTAGGAGCGTGCCGGCACGCGATTTTGGGCACAAATCGCGTGCGAGCACGCTCCTACGGCGGACGGGAAGAAGGGAATCGCGGCTGAACCCGCTCCGGCTACCGACACGAAAAAGCCCCGGTCGTGAGACCGGGGCTTGGTTTTGAAAGAGGCAGGAGATTACTGCTTGATCAGCACGATCTCGACGCGGCGATCATTGGTCATCTCGGCGCCGGAGGCGTTCTCCTTCGCATCGAGGTCGCCCTTGGAGAGCACTTCGAGGCGCACGACTTCCACGCCGAGCTTGGCGAGGTATTCCTTCACGGCGTTGGAGCGGCGGTCACCCAAGCCGAGGTTGTATTCGGCGGTGCCACGCCAGTCGCAGTGGCCTTCGAGCAGGAGCTGACGGCCCTTGTTCTCGGTGCACCACTTGGCGGCCTGCTCGAGCTTCACGCGCTCGCTGGCTTTGATACCGGAGCGGTCGAAATCAAAATACACGGTCGGGAGCACGCCGCGCTCGAGGTTCTCTTCCTTGTAGCGGTCCGGACCCTCGGGTTTGTTCTCAAGTCCACTCTGGCCGTCGGTCGGGACATCCGAAGTCTGCAGATTGATGTTGTCGCCAGGACCCATGCCGAGGGTCTGGCCCGGGTCGGGGCGCTTTGGCTTCTTCGGGCAGCCGGCAAGGAGCACAGACGCACCGATGAGGATGAAACAAACGAATTTCGAGAGCTTGTTCATGGAAAAATAGGGCTTGGTCGAGAGGGTTCTCTTTATCCGTAAAGCGGTTAGCCGGCGCAAGAACATTGTCGGCGAGTTCGGGGTGAACGCCCTTCTGGAGTCGCTGGACGAGGCGCCATCGTAGCGGAAGCGCTTCGCTTCCGGCGGAACGGAATGGAAACCGTCCCGGGACAGCCAAAGCGGGTCTTCGGGCGTGCAGATACCCGTGAGGCGGGTGCGAGCACGCTGCCTACGTTGCGGACGATGCCCGCCTCAGCGCCCGTTGGGCGGAAGCGAGCTGCGGTTGTTGACCAGCCCGATCTCGATCGCGTAGCGCGTGAGGCTGGCGACGTCGTGCAGATTGAGCTTGCGCATCAGATTGGTGCGGTGGTTGTCCACCGTCTTCACACTGATGCCGAGCTTGGAGGCGATCTCCTTGGTGCTGTAGCTCTCGGCTACGAGCTGGAGGATTTCGCGCTCACGGTCGGTGAGCAGGTCGTGGCTGGAGGCCGCGGAAGGATTGGTGACGACGTTGAGCAGCAATGCCGCGACGGCGGGTCCAAAGTAGGTGCCGCCGTTGGAGACGGTCTGGATGCCCTTGCGGAACTCGCTCAAGCCGGCGGTTTTTTCGACGAAGCCGTGGGCGCCGGCCTCGAGCATCTCGCGCACGAGCACGGGGTTCTCGTAGCCGGAGAAGACGAGGTAGCGGGTGTTCTTAAGCTGCTTGGCCAGGCGGCGCAGCAGATCCACACCGTTGAGACCGGGGAGCTTGGCATCGAGGATCGCCAGATCGGGCTTGGTCTCGAGGCAGAGGGTGTAGGCCTGCTGTCCGTCGCCGCACTCGCCCACAATCTTGTAGGCCGGATCGTTGCGAAGCATCTCCGCGAGCATTTCGCGGATGGCGGTTTGATCCTCAATGATGACGACTCGCTTCATCTTGCTATGGCTGGTAATCGCTTGCCGGCTTTCTGACAATTGCTGTCCGAGGACGGAAGTGGGTATTTCTTGAGGTGACATCAGGGTGAGTTTTCCAGAGTTGGCCAGAGGATCTATCGGCCTTTCCGCGAAAAATTTCGCGAAATCTTGGGGGGCGCTCCCTGAATGCGCTCGTTTCTGGCGTTTGTCGTGCGACTGCGGGAGCCCTTGAATTGTTCCGGCCACGAGGGCCCCGCGTCGAAAATGGTGGGTCGACCGGGATTCGAACCCGGAACCAACAACTTAAAAGGATGCTGCTCTACCGTTGAGCTATCGACCCAGAAATTGGAGCGGTGGTTACTAGGTGGCCAGTCCTCGGCCCCGCAAGCAGAAACCGGAAAGTGCGCAAATGAATCGATTTTGCCTCCCGCGTCTCAGTTGGCCGAAAGCCGTGGTGGATCGCCTTGTTTAAAACGGAGGCGATCCGTGGAGGGCCGAAACAGGCTTGGTGGGACCGGTCTGCGACCGCTTGCCGGCGATGCCCCGGGGGACGCTGCGCGAGGCGCGGTCGTCCGGCAGGCTGGCTACTCGGTGTCCGATAGCGCCGCTTCCTGCATCGACCCGGCACAGAGGTCCCGGAGGGGAGGAGAACACGGAGAGAATTTCCGTGTAGCGGGACGGCGGAGCCGTTCAGCCTGGCGGGTGGCGATTGGTGACTCCAAGATCAGGTGACGGCTGGCGGGCCACTTGCCTGGATCGCCAATTACGCTATAAATCCGCAGGCGTTGCCTTTTGCGTAAACCAAACCCGAACACGGAGGCCCTTATGCCCACCCGGTTGAATGATCCCTCGGTTAAGCAGTTCCTCGCGGACGCCAAGGCGGCCGCTCTTTCCGGCACCACCAGGACAGTTGTCGTCCACGGCCAACCCCGCGCCGTTCCCGTGGCCTTCCCCTCGCCGACGGACTGGAGGGACCACTGGATCTACTTCCTGTTCCTCGACCGCTTCAACAACGCGGCCGCCGCACCTGCCGGCGAGTGGAACCGGCGCTACGCGAAGCGCCAGGGCGGCACGTTCGCCGGTGTGACGGCGCAACTCGACTACCTGCAAAACCTGGGCTGCGGTGCGATCTGGATGACGCCCGTGCTCAAGAACCCGCGGCCCGATTGGGACTACAACTACCACGGCTACGCGGCCCAGGATTTCCTCAACATCGACGAACGCTTCGCTTCCGACGGCACCCCCGCCACCGCCGAACGCGAGCTGACCGAGCTGGTCGACCAGGCCCACGCCCGCGGTATCTACGTAATCCTAGACATTGTGCTCAACCACTCCGGCCGCGTGTTCGACTACGTGGTCGACGGAGTCACCCACCACAGTGTCGCTGACAAGGCCTGCATGGACCGACCGCTCGGCCAGGAGTTGCCGGTGCGCTGGCTCAACGGCTACGGGCTCCCTCGATCCGACTGGGAGAACGGTTTCCCCGCCGGCACGACGCTCTCGGCCGACGATGCCGTCTTCCCGGAGGAGTTGCGCAACCATCTGTTCTTCCGCCGCCGCGGCAGCAAGCTGACCGACGCCGTGCCGAAGGATGGATCCGGCAACGTCGTCGCGGGGGCGTTCGTACCGGGCGATTTCGACACGATGAGGCAACTGGTCGTCGAGTACGATGCCACCGTCCCGGGCCAGGAGGAGCTCCGTCGGGCGCTCGGCCGAAATCCGGTGCTTTCGGTGCTGGTTCGGGCCCATGCGTACCTGATTGCTCGTTATGGGTTCGACGGCTTCCGGATCGACACCGTGAAGTACGTCCATCCGCAGATGATCGAGTACTTCGGCAACGCCATCCGTGAGTTCGCCCTCGGCATCGGCAAGAAGAACTTTTTCACCTTTGCCGAGGTGTACGACGACGAGAAGACGATCGCCGCCTTTGTCGGTCGCAATGGCAAGGATGCCGGCAGCTTCGGCGTTGATGCCGCGCTGGATTTCCCGCTGTTCTACAAGCTGCCGTCCGTGGCCAAGGGGTTCACCCCGGTGGAAAGCCTGCGGCAGGTCTTCGAAGCGCGCAAAGCGGCCGAGAAGGATCTGCTCAGCACGCATGGCGACGCCGGCCAGTTCTTCGTGAGTTTCCTTGGCAACCACGATCAGAAGGAGCGCTTCAACCATCCCCAATCCCATCCCTCGCAGATCACGCTTGGATACGCCCTCATGTTCGGCCTGCAGGGCATTCCGTCCGTCTACTACGGCGATGAACAAGGCCTGCATGGCACCCAGGACGCCCAGGGGAAGGCGGATCTCACCGGCAACGAGTCCTCGCGCGAGGCGCTCTGGGGAAAGCCGCCCGTCGCCTTCGACCAGTCCGCGCCGTTCTACCAGGCCCTCCAGAAGATCAGCCAGTGTCGCCGGAGCCTGCCCGCGCTGCGTTTTGGCCGGCTCTATTTCCGTGAGGTGTCGGGCAACGGACAGGACTTCGGCCATTCCTCCGGCCTTGGCGGCGTGGTCGCATTCAGCCGAGTGCTCGGGGATACGGAAGTGGTCGTCGCCGCCAACACCGACGTCGCCCGTGCCTTTCGGGGGTTCATCCTTGTCGACCCGGACCTGAGCCGGCAGTCCCTGCCCTTTTCAGTGCAATACAGCAATGCTGGCAAGACCGGCACCGGCCAGGTGCAGTGGCTCGCGGGTGCGCGGATTCACCACGACGGCCAACCTGTCTGGTCGGGCGAAGTCGCCGCGCTCTACGTGGAGTTGGAGCCGATGGAGGTGCAAATACTCGCCTGAGGATACAGAGCCCAGAGAGGCGTATCTCTTCCTCCCTCGATGGGCCTAGCGGTTGAGGACTCCGGCAATCGACGAACGAGCATGAACTACGGATTCCGCGGATGGACACGGATGGCAACCGGACGTAGAATCAGGATGCAACCGGTTGCCGTATGACGGAGTTCGATCCCGTCACAGGGGGCAGGAGGGGGATGAGGGCCTGGAGCCAATCCTCCAAATGCTGCAGACGACGGAGGATAGCGAAGGATACAAAGGAACTCCGGCGCTCAATCTTTGCCCGGTCCCTATCAGGGGCCTATCGGGGCCCTCTCCTAGACAACGATGGGATGATTGCGGCACGGCCGGCGGCGGTACCGCCGGTACTGCGGGCGGCTTCCTTCCGCACCTTCAAGGGCGCCGACGCTTACTTCCGGCCACTCGCGGGCGGGATCATCTTCGCTATCCAGCTGCCTAGTTTCCCGGACGCCTCGAGATGCTTGCGCAGTTCCTCGGTTCTCTCGGACAGGGCGGCGGAGGTGGCATTGTCGAGGAGCGGTTGGCCGGCCTCGCGGGCCAGCCATTCGCCGAGGGCGCGCGGTACGAGCGGGTCGCGCATGGTGCGCGCGATGTACTTGTGCTTGCGGCATTTGGTCGGGAGGCCGGATTTGGGCGGGGGTGTTTCAAATACCGCCAATTCGTACCAGTCGTCGCTGTCGCTGTCCGAGGTCACGCCCAGCTCCAGCGAGACGCCTTTGAAGACGGTCCGGACTGTGCCGCCGCTGCGCCAGTCGAGGCGGAAGCCGCCGCCGCTCCAGCGCCATTCGTAGCGGCCAAGCAACATTCGCCAGGCGGCCCAACCGGCGAATACCGTGAGCCCGCCCAGGAAGAGCGCGGCGGGGAGGTGGCCGGCCCCGGCGCTCCAGAGCGCGAGCAGCAAGCCCAAGGAGGCAAGGACTGCCACCGCTATGGCATTGCGGCGACGCTTGGCGGGCGACTCCACCAAGGCGGTGCCGCCCTCGGGCACGGGGATTTGCTCCCAGCCCGGCGGCAGAGCGGTTGTGGTGACTGGTTTAAGACCGAGCTCGCGGATTAGTTCCGGCTCCAGCCGGTCGAGTTCCTCGACGGTAGCAAGCTCGGTGATCTGGACCGCGCCGATGGTGGCTTCGGCCATCAGCTTCCGCCGCAAGCCGGTGCCGGGTATGCGGTAGAAGCGGCGAATGGAGTCGCGCGGCAATTGCTGGGTGCGGTGCACCGGGCCGGCGCGGCGGATCACGGTCAGGGAGTCGGCGCGCACGAGCAACTGGTCTTCGGCCAGCAGCATCCGCAGGAACGCCCAACATGCCGTGATGCCGCCGAAGGTCCAGAGCGCGAGCCAAAGCAGGAGAAAGCCGGCGATGGGCAGGGCCGTCGCGGGGTTTCCGATGGAGGGCATGCTCGAATGTATCGGCTGGCCGGTGGCCGCCTGCCAGGTGATGCCGACCAGCCCTGCGAGGGCGAAGACTTCGCCCGCCGCCCAGCCGCAGAGCCAGAAGGAGAGGAAGGCGGCTCCGAAATAGCGCGCGAGACCGCGGGCTCTCAGCCGGGCTTCCCAGCCGTCGAAAGTGCGTTCGATGAGCATGGTGGCTCCAGTTTTTGGAGCCGGCGAGGGAGTGTCAACCGGCGGCCTGTTGCATTCGCGTAACAATGGCGCGCTTTGTGGAGGCCGGGTCGTCGCCCTGGCCTTCCGAATTCGATCCGGCCGCAGAGGCCGCGGAGGGGGAGGAGCGCGCGGAGAAACGCTAGCGCGGACCTCCGGTCTACAGGAGCTGGGGAGAGTATGTTACTGGGTACTGGAAAGTGTGATTTGATCAGGGCGGGTTGACCGCGGCAGGACCCCAGCTGACTGATGGTCTGCCGATGCAGTTGCTCGAAGTTGCAGGGCGCAGGCTGGTGGGAGAGCTTGCTTTGGAACGAACGATTGAGCCGCTCGTCGGAGTTGTAGTCAGGGCTGTAACTGGGCAGATGATGCACGGCGATCTGCCCACCGCGGGTGGCCAGCCATGGCTTGACCGTCTTGCCTTGGTGCACGCTCAGGCTGTCGAGAATCAGGTAGACTATGCGCCCGGCGACCAGCCTCACCAATCGGACCCTGAACTCAATAAGCCGGGCACGGAGTACGGACGAGAGGCGGCGGCCTAAGGCAGAAAGCAGGCAGAGACGCCCGCGCCATCCCACCGCGGTGGCCTACAGGGCCGGCAGAACTGCTGGCTCGGCCCCAGCCAAGAGCGGCCGGATCAATCCTCGGCGGTGAGGGCGGTCTGCCAGAGGTCGAGCTTGCCGGGCAACAGGAGCCGTTGCAGGTAGTTGAAATCAAGTTGGGTTTCGGCGGCCCCCCCGGGGTTGTCGAGGTGCACGAGGGCGTTGGCGATGTGCACGAGGGTGAGGGGGGTGGTGCTGCCCTCGCGGGTGCGATGCGGGGTATGGTGCAGGGCCACGGCCTCGACCACTATGCCAGGCAGACCCCAGAGCTCCAGCAGCAGGGCGCCGGCAGTGCCGTGGTGGTGGCCAAACAGGCGCTCCTCCTCCTGCCAGAGCGGGCGCTGCGGCGTTTCTGCGCGCCGGCGCAGGGCGGCGTAGGCCTCGCCGTGGGCCAGATTCATCACGACCTTGCCGACGTCATGGAGCAGGGCGGCGGTGAAGGCGGCGCGATTGACGCTCGCACTGGCACGCACATGCCAGGCGATGCGGCGCACCATGACGGCGGTCGATACGCAATGATTCCAGAGTTCGGCTACGGGTAGCTCCTTGGTGCTGCGGCTCGGGAGCGCCTCGAAGAGATGGGCGGAGGTCACGATGCCGCGCACGGTGTCCAACCCCAGCATCGAGACGGCTTCCCCACGGTGGCGACGGTGCCGCGGGCGCCGTAGTAGGCGGAGTTGGCGATCTGCATCAGCTTGGCGACGATGGCCGGATTGCGTTCCACCGCATCCTCGAGCTGTTCGAGTGAAATCTCGTCGTCGGCGAGCAGACCGAGCAGTTCCCGGCGCATGGCCGGCGACTCCGGCAGGGAGAGGATGCCGGCGACGGCTGCACTGAGGGCCGGGTCGCGCATCCGATGCGTGGTGGCGGCGGTGTCGAGCAGGGCCTCAAACAGCGTCCCGGAATCGCAGGGGCGAGGCAACAGGCAATGGGCGAGATGGGCGGCGTGGGCGAAGATGGCATCGCCCGGGTTGTCGGCGATGACCAGCCGGATGATGCGCGGAAAACGGTTCTGCAGGCCGGTGAGCAGGGTGGCCGCCGAGTCCCCGGGCAGGCGCAGGTCGATGGCCACGGCGTCAAAATTCTGGACGCAGACAAGTTCCATGGCGGCGCTGGCCTGGTGGCGGATCGTCGTCTCGATGTGTTCGTCGAGCAGGAACAGATCCCTGGCTAACCCCTGGACGGTTTCGGACTCGGGCGCGACCAGCAGCAGGCGGAGGTGACCAGTGGCAACGTTCATGGTTTTGTCGAATACGGGGGCGGCGGCAGGAGCGGAGCGGCGGGTCTTGACCCCGCCGCGAACGTGGATGGGCGAAATACCCTCCCATCGGAGGCTTTGCATCGGTTAGGGTGCCAGGAACTTGAGCCGGGCGCGATGTTTCGCTGGTGAACCCTACCGATTAACAGGGGGCTTACGCGTGATTCTAGGGGGACCGCCCTACGCGGAAATGTGCGCGGCGGTGGCGGCGGGTGCATCTCCGGCTTGCTTGAGGGCGGCGGCGCCCCGTACCGTGCGCGTCTCCATGACCGAGATTCCCGCCGACAACACCCACGATCTCTTCGCCGTCCGCCTGGCCAAGCTTCAGGACATGCGCGCCGCCGGCTTCGATCCGTTCCGGGCCAGCGTGAGCCCCACCCACACCTCCGCCGAGGCGCTGGCCGCCTATGTCGATGGGCAGGACTACGCGGTGCCCGTGGCTGTGGCGGGCCGGCTCACCGTCTTTCGCGACGGGGGCAAGAGCTGCTTCGTGAAGATTCTCGACCGCGCCGGCCATATCCAGCTCTTCGTCAAGAAGGATCAGGTGGGCGAAGCGGCGTATGTAGCGTTCAAGAAGCTCGACCTGGGCGACATCATCGGGGTGACCGGCACGCTCTTCCGCACCAAGAGCGGGGAGATCACCGTGCGGGCCGACACCTACACGCTCGTCGCCAAGGCGCTGCGCCCGTTGCCCGAAAAGTGGCATGGCCTGGCCGACCCCGAGCAAGTGTATCGTCAGCGCTATCTCGACCTGATCGTAAACAAGGATTCCCGCGAACGGTTGATGCTGCGCGCCCGGTTGGTCTCGGCCGTGCGCCGCTTCTTCGAGGGGCGCGGTTTCCTGGAGGTGGAGACTCCGATCCTGCAAAACGTCGCCGGTGGCGCCGCGGCACGGCCGTTTGTCACCCATCACAACGCCCTAGGCACCGATTTCTTCCTGCGCATCGCGCTCGAGCTCTATCTGAAGCGCCTGCTCGTGGGTGGGTTTGACCGGGTGTTCGAGATCGGCCGCAATTTTCGCAACGAAGGCATTTCTCGTCGCCACAATCCCGAGTTTACCATGCTCGAGATCTACCAGGCCTACAGCGACTACCGTGGGATGATGCAGCTGGTGCGCGACCTCATTCAGACCCTCTGCCGCGACGTGCTCGGCAAGATGGAGATCGCGCACGCGGCCAGCGGCGAGGCGATCAATTTCGACGGCGAGTGGCGCGAAGCGCGGTACAAGGATCTGGTCATCGCCGAGACGGGCGACGCCAACTGGTTCAATCACACCAAGGAGGAGCGGGTCGCCAAGGCCCGCGCGATGGGGCTGGAGATCCACCCGGGCTGGGAGGATTTCGAGGTGACCAACGAAGTGTACGGCAAGCGTATCGAGCCCAAGCTGATCCAGCCCACCTTCGTCACGCACCTGCCCAAGGAGCTCTGCCCGTTGGCCAAGATCACCGTCGAGGATCCGACGACGATCGACGTGTTCGAATTGGTGATCGGTGGCATGGAGGTGGCCCCGGCCTACTCCGAGCAGAACGATCCGCTGGTGCAGCGCGAGATGTTCGAGAAACAGGTGGGCGAGGACATTCAGAAGATGGATTCTGACTTCCTCACCGCGCTCGAGCATGGCATGCCCCCGGCCGGTGGCATGGGCATCGGCATCGACCGTCTGTGCATCCTTCTCACCGGGGCCGAAAGCATCCGCGACGTGATCCTATTCCCGCAGCTGCGGCCGCAGGGCGTACCTAAGGCAGAATGATGAAGGCAGAAGGCAGAAGTACCAGAGCAGGCCTCGACCGTCGACGCGCGGTATCGTTCTGCGTTTCCCATTCTGCCTTCTCACTTAGGCGCCAGAGCAGCTGACGCCGCCATGAGTTGGCCGTTTTACTTGGCGCTGAAGCAGCTCTTCCCGACCGGGCGGAGGGTGCCGTTTTTCACGTTCATCTCGCTGGCCGGCGTGGCCCTGGGGGTGACGGTGCTGATCGTCACGCTCAGCGTGATGGGCGGTTTCGGGCAACAGATTCGGCGGATGATCGTCGATACCGGCGGCGATGTGCAGGTCCGCTCCCGTGGTCCGATGACCAACTCCGCCGAGATCGTGGCGCAGGCCCGGCAGATCCCCGGAGTAGTCGGGGCCACGGCGCACGCCGAGGGCGTGGTGATGTTGCTCAGCGGCAACAAGCCGGCCTTCCCGGCGATCCAGGGAGTGGATCTGGTCCACGTCGAGGAGGTGGTGCCCCTCAGCCGCTACACCCAGCGCGGAAGTGTCGAGGATCTCGACGACGACTCGGTGATCCTTAGTGCGGCGTTGGCGCAAACGCTCGGGCTCGGCGTCGGTGGCAAGGTCGAGCTCTATACCCCGCTCATGCTCGAGAAGATGCGCCACGATGAGGTGCTGCTCCCGCGGGAGTTTCGCGTCGTCGGCTTGTTCGAGATCGGGCATACGCAGCTCGATAGCAGTCTGGTGATCTGCACCCTGCGCACGATGCAGGACCTCTACGGCCTGGGTTCGGCGGTGCACGGCGTGAGCCTGCGACTGGCCCCCGACGCCGATTCCGAGACGGTGGCCGAGCTGCTCAATCTCCGCCTGCCGTCCGGGCAGCACGCCCTCTCGTGGATGGATACCAACCAGGACTTTCTGTTCATCCTCCGACTCGAGAAGAACATGCTGTTCTTCCTGCTGCTCTTCATCGTGATCGTCGCCGGGTTCTCGGTGGCGAGTTCGTTGCTCATCTCCGTGGTGCGCAAGACCCGCGAGATCGGCCTGATCGGCGCACTTGGCGGCGATGCCCGCGGGGTGGCCGCGTGCTACTGTTATCAGGGGCTTTTCATCGGCATCGCGGGGACGGCGCGGGGCACACTCTTCGGCTTCATCGCCGTCTATTTCCGCAACGACGCGGTACAGGCCTTCGCCCGGATGACTCAGAGCAAGGCGGCGCTGGAACGTTTCTATATGTTCACGGAAATCCCGGCGCATCTGGCGGCGACGGATCTGGTGATGATCGTGGTGAGTTCGATTGCGATCGCCCTGGTGGCCGCCGTCTTGCCTGCCTGGCGTGCCGCTCGTCTCAAACCCTCGGAGGCGCTGCGCAGCGAGTGAGCCGACGGAAAGGCTGGAGGCTGAGAAGCCGAAGGCTGAACCCGCAACCTGTAACCACGGATGAACTCTTTGCCTCTACCGAACGATCCGCCGGAGCGTGCGCCGCTGCCGGCCTCGGTCGTTCAACCTTTAGCCGTCAGCCCCCAGCCCTCAGGGAGTCGATTCTTTCGGCCTCCGGCCTGCGCATGAGCTACCCGAGCGGCGACCGGCGTATCGCCGTGCTTGAGGGGGTCGACTGCTCCGTGCGCGCCGGCACCAGCTTGAGCATACGCGGAGAGTCGGGCTGCGGGAAAACGACGCTGCTCAATCTGCTCGCCGGGCTGGAGACCGCCGACTCCGGCACCGTGGCCTGGGAGGGCACTCCGATCGCCGGCCTGGGGCGCAGCGAACTCGCGCGCCGGCGCGGTCGATTCATCGGGCTGGTCTTCCAGTCGTTCTATCTCATCCCTGAGCTCAACGCGGCCGACAATGTCCTCATGGCAGCGCGTCTCCTCGGCAAGATCGGTCCGGTGGAGCGGCAACGCGCCACGGAACTGCTCGCACGGGTGGGGTTGGCCGACCGCGCCCATCATGTGCCGGCGCACCTTTCCGGTGGCGAACGCCAGCGCGTAGCGGTGGCTCGGGCACTCATGAACCGGCCGCGCGTGGTCCTGGCTGATGAACCGACGGGCAATCTCGACGAGGCCACCGGCGAGGGTGTTATGACGGTGCTGCTGGAGGTGTGTGCCGAGCAGCAAGCGAGTCTAGTGGTGGTGACGCACAACATGGTCCACGCCGCGCGTACGACCGAGGCGGCGTTCCTCTCGCGGCAACATCTGCGGCGCGACCGCTGAGGAAAGCAGAGCGACCGGGTGAGCCCGCTCGCTCTGCTTTCCTGATTACCTGCCCGGCGGAGGGGGCGTCCGCATCTGGCCGGAGGCGGTGGGCCGCGTTGACCCAACGCGGTGGGCGGTTGCGGCATTTTCCCTAGTGCAGAGCTGCCTTGTGGCGGGCGGCGTAGGTGATTAACTCGGCGCCACCATGGCCAACTCCACTTTGCGGATCGGGATTGTCGGCGCCGGGGCGAATACCCGCGCAAAACACCTGCCGCTACTGCAGCGCATCCCCGGAGTGGAGGTGGTGATGGTGGCCAACCGGTCGATGGCCTCGACGCAGGCTGTGGCCGGGGAGTATGGCATTCCCGGGGCGGCACGGCATTGGCGCGAAGTGGTGACGGCGCCGAATGTCGAAGCCGTCGTCATTGGCACCTGGCCGTATCTCCATGCCGAGGTGACGTGCGCCGCGCTGGCTGCTGGCAAACACGTGCTCACCGAGGCGCGTATGGCCGCCCAGCTCGCCCAGGCGGAGACCATGCTCGCCGCCGCCCAGGCGCGGCCGCAGTTGGTGGCCCAGATCGTGCCGGCACCGATGTCGTTGGACTTCGATGCGGCAATTGCCGACCGGTTGCCGGCGCTGGGGGCGTTGCGCGAAGTGTGCGTGACTCAGACCGGCGGGGCGTATGCCGATGCCGCCGTGCCGCTGGGCTGGAGCCAGGAGTTCGCCCTGAGCGGGGTGAACACGCTGATGCTGGGCATCAACTACGAGATGGTGTTGCGCTGGCTGGGCGAGGATCCGGCGTGGGTACAGGCTGATGCGGCGGTATTCACCGCCCGCCGCACCCGCGACGAGGGCGGGGAGGGTGCGGTGGAGATTCCGGAGAGTTTGTCGGTGATGGGCCGCTATGCCACCGGTGCGCGGCTGATCATGCATTTCAGCGGGGTGGAGCCGGGCCTGCCGCGGCATGAAATCCGCCTCAATGGTGAGCGAGGGGCCCTGCGGTTCGATCTGGCGGCGCAGCAGTTGTGGCAGTCGCAGCTGGGTCGGGCGGAGACGCTGGTGGGGGTGCCGCCGGAGCAACGCCGCGGCTGGCGTGTGGAGGAAGATTTCGTCGCCAGTATCCGCGAGGGCGCTCCGGTGCGACTCACCGATTTCGCTACGGGCGTGCGCTACATGCGGCTGACGGAGGCGGTATGGCGTTCGTGGAGCGAGGGCGGAGCGCGCCTCGCGCTCTGAGCCAGGGCTGGGCGGGTTGTTCCTCGTACTCGATCTTTCCCGCTCAGCGGGCCGAACCCGCCATTTGTGTGGCCGTACGACCGTTGACACCGTCCCGGCTGACGGACCGAGCCCGGGCGGGCATAGCTCGATGCGATGAAATCGCTCTTGAACTCGATTTTCGAACGCTTCGCCCGGGCGCTAGTTCCGAGTCGCTGCTGCAACACTCCGCTCGGCCATGCCTACTCCGGCTTCGCCTTCAATGCACTGGGCCTCGGGGGGCCGTGTGCAGCGGCGGTGCTTTTCGCCACCACGGCTATGGCCGACCCCGGGGCCGATGGGGCGGCCGAGGGACTTCATCCGACTGGGCTGCTGGTTCCAGGGGAAGTCTTCGACAAAGCAGTCGATGCACTCGCGGAACGCTATCCGTTCACCGAGCACAAAGGCATCGATTGGGCCCAGGTGCGAACCGAGTTCCGGCCTGCACTGCTCGAGGCGGAGAAGGCGGGCGACCCCGCCGGTGCCTATGTCGCGTGGCGCCGGTTCGTGCACGGCACGCTACACGACGGGCATGTGACGTTCTGGGCGTTGCCCGGAACACCTGCAGCGGAGGCCGAGGATGCGGTCCTCGCCACAATCACGGGCGGCTCCTATGGAATCGAGGTCGTGCGCTGCGACGATGGGACGGTGCTGGTGGTCGGTGTTGACGAAGCCGCCGCGGCCCAAGGCTTGGTATTTGGGGCGCGCCTGTTCGAATGGAACGGCCGCCCGGTGGCTGAAGCTCTGGCACAGACAGATCTCGTCTGGGCGCCGACCTTCGGGAGCAGGGAGAGTGTGCCGGTGCTGCGGGAGGAGTTGTTTGTGCGCGGGGCCGTCGGGACGACGGTCACGGTCCGGTTCGTCGGCTCGGAGCAATCCGCGCTTCGGGAGGCCGTGCTCATCGCGGGCCCGGTCGATGCCTCGCAGGCGCCGAGATATGCGCGTAGTGCGTTCGGCCGACGGGTCTCGCTCCCGGAGAACGGCTACGCCATCGCTCTGCGCGAGGACGGCGTAGGCGTGCTGACCCTCCGGGCGATGCAACCGGCGATCCCGCCCGGGGTCGATCCGGCGACGCTCACCCCAGAGGTCGTGATCGCTGCGGTGGAGCAGATGGTGGCGGAAGTGCACGACGGAGTGAAGCAACTCGAGGCGCAAGGGGCCAAGGGGCTCGTGGTGGATCTGCGCAACAACGAGGGCGGGCTCGATGCCCTCGGGGCGATGGTCGCCGGCCTCTTTGATTCGCGGCCCCGGCATTACCTGACGTCGGTTGCCTACGACGCTGCGGCGCGGCGGTGGAACGCGGTCAAGAACTACGACTCGGTGATGCGCCTGTGGGGCAATCCCCTGTACGTGCAGCCGGCGGAAACGGTTTTCGGTGGGCGCATCGCGATTCTCGTGAATCCCGAAACCGTCAGCGCGGGCGAAGGCTGCGCGTTACGCCTAAGCGAGGTGCCGGGCGCGACGGTGGTTGGGTTCTTCGGCAGCAACGGTTCGTTCGGCAACATGGCCGACGCGGATGGCGGCTTGCTGGGGCTGGGCGCTGGCCTGCTTCTGAGCTATCCGATCGAGCGCTGTGTGGACGAGCGCGGGCGGATCCTGCTTGATGCCGACTCCGCCGGCCGTGGCGGAGTGATTCCGCAGGTGCGGGTGCCGCGCACGCCGGCGACGATGCACGCGCTGTTTGCCGAAGGGCGAGATGTCGAAATGGAGACGGCTGCGGCGTTGCTGCTCGCCGCCCCGAGCGACACGGCGATCCCCGCGATCTCCCCGGCGGAGGTCAAGGCGACTTTGGGAGCGAGCGTGGAACTGAGCGCCCCGGCGGAGGCGCTCGGGTACCAGTGGTTCGAGGGCGAGCGGGGCGACACCTCGCGCCCGGTGGCCGGCGGCGGCGCCACGTTGAAGGTTATCGTGGGCACCGAGACCACATACTGGGTGCGTCTGTACCAAGCGGCCGGTGCTCGCGACAGCGCGGCGGTACCGGTTGGGGCACGCGCCTTGGTGGAGGCCCCGACCCTCACCACCCAACCGGCCGACCAGTCCGTGGTGCGCGGTACGAGCGCCAGGCTCTCGGTTGCCGCCACTGGAACCGCCCCGTTGACCTATCAGTGGTTCCGCAATGGGCGTCCCCTGCAAGGGGCGACCCGGCCGTCCCTGGACTTCTTCTACTTCGATGTGGTCAACGCGGGCATCTACGACGTTGTCGTCTCGGGGTCGGAGGGTGCTCTGTCACGGCCCGCTGTGATCGGTGTCGTTCTTCCCGCGGGTCTACGTAGCGCGGGGACCGTCACTACCCGCGACGAATGGCAGAACATCCGCCATCCCAACGGCACGGTGTACGACCAGTTTCTGCTCACCGGCGCGGCCGGCGCCTTCTCGGCCGATCCCGGCGAGATCGCCCGTATGTCGTACCTTGATAACAACGACAGCATCGTCCAGGTGGAGTTGTCCGGCGCAGGGTCGGTCACGGTCGCCCTCGACAATTCCTCCGGTCCGTCAGCCCCGCTGCTCTACGAACAGCCCGGCATCCGCTATATGAAGGGCAAAGCGACGATCATCCTCGCTGGGGCCGACGCCTCCACCCACTTCACGATCTACTCCGTGGGCAAGGCCAACAACCCCGGAGTGGTCCGGCCGGAGTTGACCTATCCCGGCTGGGCTGACGTCGCTGTGGCTGGCATCGTCAGCACCGACGGCAAACTCGGCGGCATTCATCACGGCAACGTCGCGTATAGTTCCTCGATTGGCCTGACGGGCATTTACGCGCCTGATGTGATCTCGGTGGGCGGAAGCTCGGTGGTCCACAGCATCGCAGCCAGCGGTGCGGCCCGGCCGTATCTCTACTTCGGGGCCGAGAGCGACGTGCACGTTACGATCGCCGGGAGCGCCTTGGTTCAGCCCAATGGCGACAGCATCGCCGTCGGCGGTCTGGGCGGAGTCATGATGGGAGGCGGGGAGGATTCCTGTAGGCGGGCTGCGCCAGCGCGGGACATCCAAGCGACGCTGCTCGACGATGCCGGCACCGATGTGACCCCGGTGATGGTGGTCGGGCCGTAGGGTTGGGATCGGTCGCAGCCGGGTGCAATCGGATGCGAAGTCGCTAGAGGAGGAACTCGGCGCCGGTCGAGCCTCCTCGCTCCGACACTACTGCGACTCCGGCGACTGGACGCGAGGGACGGGCGGGTTTTTAGCCTTCTGCGCCCTGCCGGCCCAAACGAGCAGTGCACCGCCCAGGACGACGAGCAGAGCGGCGAGGGCGACATAGAGGAAGCAGCCGCGGCGCACATTGTCGCGGATGTTGGCCGGGTCGGTCTCGGGCAGCGTCTCGGGCAACGTTTCGGGCTGCGGGCTGGGGAGCGGCGAGTGAGCGGCGACACGAAAGCCCCCAACGATCGTCGGGGCAGAGGTTGGGGGAGTCGCCGAGGTCCCGGCGAACGCGGGCGCGGAAGAGAGGGGCGCAGCCGAAACGGCGGGCGCGGGGGGGGCGATCGAGGCTGGGTAGGGGGCAGGGAGGACCGCGGCCGGCTGGGCGGGGGCCGTGGTGGCGATTTCCCGGTCGAGCCAGGCAAGGTGTTCGGCGATGAGTGCGCGCTGGCGGCGGAGGTCCGCGAGTCGGTCCGGCATGTGCGCGAGATTGGGGGACGGAGGCGGCGGTGCAACTCCCAAGCCGGAAAGCGAGGCAGTTGACGAATCTGTTGCGACAGGGCGGGCGGAGGAGGGGGCGGGCGGAGTAGCGAACGATTCGCGGCAAGACGGCGACCGTCTCCGGGCCGGTGCCGTGTTCCGGGGCAACGCGGGCCACCTTCTCAGTCCATTTCGAGGTTCATCACTCGCGCCGGCCCAGGGCCAGGAAGCGCGAGAAGTTGAAGGAGTAGTGCCAGCCATCACGGCGGCCGTGGTAAGCAAGGCCGACGGCCTGCACGTTGGTGAACGAGTGCGGAGCGAACGTGAGCGTGGCGGCCGCGGGGATGGAGAAGGCGTCGGCGGTGGGCGTGAAGACCGCCCAGCGGCGGCCCGGCTCGCTCGAGCCGTTGAAACTGGCGAGCTGGAAGTAGCCGTCGCCGAGGTAAGGCGACGTGTAGGCTGCCTCGGAAAGGTAGTAGGTGCCGCCGTCGAGCACGACGAAGCGCAGTTCGTTGTCCCCGTATTCGATAAGCGAGGTGAGATCGACGCGCAGGAGCGCGGTCGCCGCATCGCCGCCGAACGAGTAGGAACCGCTGCCGCTCATAGTGTTGAACTGGATGGCGCGCCAGAGCAGGAGGGCGTCGAAGTCGGTCGGGCCCGGAGTGGCGTCGCCCGACCAGCTGCACCATTGGTGGTCGCGCAGACCGGTGAAGGTGCCGACGTCGTGCGTGGCCGAAGTGGTGCCGTTGTCGTAGGTGCCGGCGGAGATCGACCAGCCGCCGTACATCGTGAGCGGGCTGGTGGCCGGGATGACGAGGGGCGTGCCGGAAACCTCGAGACCTTCCTCGCGGAACAACGCGGAACCGTCGGCGATCGAGAAGGGGATGTAGCGACGCGTGGTTCCGGTAGTGGCGTTTTGCACGACCGTCTCGGCGCGGGCGCAGTTGTAGCGGGCGATCCACTGGTTGTTGGGAATCGTGGCCGGAATGTCCTGACCGCGGAAGGTGACAAGGGCGTTGGAGATCGAGCCGGCGGGGTCGATCGTCATCGTGTACGCCTTGAAGTCGGGGTCCTTGTCGACGTCGAGGGCGCGCAGAATGAAACGGTAGACGCCGTCGGTGGTCGGCGTACCGGTGAGACGCGCGGTGCCGGAGGCGGTCTGGGTGAGCGTGAGTCCGGGAGGAAGCGAGCCGCCGACGAGGAGCACGTGGACGGCGCCCTCTCCGCCGGTGGGGGTGAGATCCTGGGTGTAGGCGGTCTGCGCCTCGCCGCGGAGGTTGAGTGTGGGCAACACCGGGCGGGTTCCGATGGGCTCGGAGGGGGCGCGCACGCCGGCCTGGAGATCACCCCACTCGACGAAGGCGTCCCATTTGGGCGCCTCGGCGCGGGTTTGTGTGAGGATTTCCTTCGCGCCCCAATAGCCCCAGAAACTCATGCCGCTGGTGTCGACGAAGAGGCTGGGGGTAAGCCCGCCCATCGCGCTCCAGAGCGCGTAGTGCTCGAGGTAGAGGTCCTTGATCCAGTGGCTGCGCTGGAAGTCGTACATGAACTGCATGAAGTCGACATGCACGGGGTTGTTCCAGTCGCCGTAGCCCATCGGCAGCATGTGCTGGCCGCCCTCGTAGGAGATGAGCGGTACGCCCTCGGCGCGCGCCACCGCGGCGCTGCCGCTCCACGAACCAGTGGTGCTGTAGAGGTTGCGCCGGACGATCTCGGCGGTCTTGGCGTAGAGCGACTCGGGCCAGACGCCGGGGGTGGTGCCGAAGGAGTGGGCGGCAAAGATGTCGCCCTGCGTGCCGTAGCCAAAGTAGTTGGTAACCGCGAGGGCCTCGGGTAGGTGCGGGTCGAGTTCCTGAGCGGCGTCGAGGGCGGTCTGGCTGTAGCCGGAGCTGCCGACGAAGCTGGCCACGACGTTGATGAGGCGGTTGTCCGCCATGCCGCGGACGCGCCACTGGTCCTCGAAGGTTTTGAGCGCGAGGCCTTGCAGGTGGCCGGAGCCCCAAGCCTGCTGGTCGCCGGAGACGGTGGCGAAGGGCACGCCGAAGTGGATGGCGGCAGCGAGGCGGGCGGCGTTGAGCTGCGGGATGTAGGGGCCGAAGCCGTTCCAGATCTCGTTGGAGTACTCAAACCACACGCGCAGATTCGGGTCGAGCCGGTCGGCGCAGAGGTCGGCGAGGCGGCGGATGAGATCGGGCGAGGCGATATGTGGCACCTGGATCCAGAGGTCTTTGCCGGTGAGGTTGCACAGGTCGATCATCCACTCGAACGGCTGGCCGAGGCGCTGGCGGTAGGCGGCGATGGAGTAGCGGTTGTAGGTGCGGTCGATGGTGCTGAGTGAACCGAAGCAGTAACTCGGGTCGCCGCGATCGCTCCATTCGAGGATGTCGCGGTCCCAGTTGCCGAGGTTGATCTGCTGCCAGCCCATAAAGCGCAGCACGCCGTAGTGCTGCGCCTCGGTGAGGTGTTGCAGGAAACGCGGGTGCCACATCGGCTCGGGCTGGCCGGGTAACGGTTCGAGGCTGCCGGCGATGTGGCCGGGCGCGAGGTCGGAGGACGCGGTGAGGTCGAGACCGGCGCCATCGACGGCCGGTGCCCACAGGCGCATGTTGCGGACCGGATCGGCCGGATCGGAGGATCGGATAAAGACGATCGGTGCGGCCTTGGCCGGGTCCTTGATGACGCGGATGAAACGGCCGTTCTGCTGGTCGTTGAGGAGAACGACCTCATTGAGCCCGTCGTTTTGGCTCGATTGGAGTTCGACCGTGCCGGAGCCCTGCCACGTGAGGACGAATACGCCATGGAGGAAACTGTTGTCGCCGGTGCGATAGCCGGTGAGGAGCTGCATCCCCGTGCCTGCGGGCAGCGAGAGCGGCCAGCCGGCGGCGTCGACTTGGATGGTGTTGGCCAAGGTCTGGGCTTCGGCGGCGGAAGCTCCGGGCGCGTAGATCCACGCCTCGCCGGCGCGCAGCATGTTGGCGAAGGCCCATTGGCGATCACCGCCGGAGGCGAGGTTCACCTGCAGGGGTGGCAGGCTGGAGGCGGAGAGCGGCGTCTCCCAGCCCGGCGTATTGGACGGCTGAACAACGACCGTGGCCGGGAGTGCGGCCGCCGTGCGGCTGCTGCGCGTGGCGGTGCAACCCAGCGTGAGCGTGCCGGGCGCGCCGGCGGTGAACGTGATCGAGCGGGTGCCCGAGCCGGCGGTGATGGTGCCCCCGGTGATGGCCCAGCTGAAAGCGGCGCCGGCTTGCGGGTCGACCGTCGCGGTGAGGCCGGTCTGGCCGGTGGTCACGAAGCCGGGCGCGACGATAGTGGGCGGGAGCGGAGCGTCGGTGACGGCGACTTGTGCCGTGTAGGTCGCGACGACGGCCCTGGTCTCGTTGTCGGTGATCGTGCAGGTGAGCGTGGCGGTGCCGGGGGCGCTAGCGGCGAAGTGGATGTTGGCCGCTCCATCGGACTCGGTGAAGTCGCCGCCGGTTATCGTCCAGTGATAAGATACGTTGACCTGTGGGCCCACCGAGGCGCCGGTGTTCTGGAAGACGGGCGTGGTGGACGACACCGCGATGCCTGCGTCCGGGGCGGCGACGACGCGCCAGAACTGCCGAGCCGGGTCGATCACGCCGGCGGGGCGCACGAGGGAGGTCAGCTCGGCGCCGGTGCCGGCGATGGTGCCTGGAATGGCGGTCCAGGTGATCAGATCGGGGACGCCTCAATGGAGTAGTGCTGGCCGGTCTGGCTGGGCCAGTGGAGCACGAGGGCGCCACCGGTATCGGTTTGGAGAGTGGCGGCGAAGGGAGCGGCGGGCTGGGCCGAGGCGAGGCCGCAGAATAGGGCAAGAAGGCCGGCGAAGAGGCCGGCGCGGAAGAGGGAGCGCGAGAAGTTCATAGCGTTATGGGTTCGCGATGCGTGGGGCCGCTGCGCGGGAAATGGACGGTGAATAGAGGGCGGCTTTGCGCGGCGACCGGCAAGGGCGGAGGCGGCGAAAAATGGTAAAGGTGGCACGGGAAAGCGCGCGTCGAGGCACGCGCTTTCACCACTCGGTATGCCTCAGTTCGACACCGCGCCGATCGAGCGCGGGCTGGTGGCGTCGAGGGGCGTCTCGAAGAAGTCCGACCAGACCGGGACCGGAGCACCGGCGCCGAGCCCGTAGCAGCCGGGCGCCAAGGCCCAGTCGGTGAGTGCGGCCGGCGGGAATCCGACCACGTTGGGCGTGGCCGACTTTGCCTGGGCGTCGGTGGAGTTTCCGGAGATCACGGTGCCGGTGCCCTGATCGTAGACGGCCATCGGGCCGTAGCCGAAGTTGGAGCCGTTGCGCGGGACATACGGCGCATACACGAAATTATTCATCACCACGGTATCGAGAGGAAGGGCACCGGAGTTGAGCAAAGCGACACCGGTCACGCCGCCGGTCGTGGATTCCGAGAGGATGGTGTTGTGCAGAATCCGGTTGCGCGCGGGGATGGGCAGCCCGCCGGTGTTGTTCGACCAGGCGATATAGATGCCCCAACCGGAGCCGCCGCCGTTGAGATGGACGAGGTTGTTGCGCACCGTGACGTCGCAGGCGTTGACCATCAGACCGCTGCCGGAGCCCGGGCTGGTGGTGATGACGTTGCGCTCGAAGACGACATCGCAAATCCGCTCGTTGCGCTCCTTGTTCTGCGGGACGATGGCGGCTGCGAGGTTGAGATTTTTGGCGGAAGCACCGTCGAAGAGATTGTCGGCGATCTCGTGGTAGCGGGTGAGGTACGTGACCTGGGTCGAGTCGCCCCGGAGCGTGAAGATGGATTTGCCGATGCCGCACCGCCGCAGGGTGTTGTGGGCGATGGTGCCGTAGGTGCCGCCTTGGTACCGAAGGTTGTACTCGCCGCCGTCGTTGTTGTCGAAGCGGCAGCCGGCCACGAAGAAGTGGAACGCGTCGGCGGCAAAGATGGGCATGTTACCGGAGCCGCCGACGACGTTGAACGTTTCGCAGTCCACCACGGAGGCATGGTTCCCCCCGATGCTGGCAAGGTAGCCCAGATCGTGCGCGAAGATGCGGAGCGCGAGGAAGTTGTTGCCGTTCGAGGTGATGGCGCGGCATGGGGTCACCAGGGATTGGCCGTCGACCTCGAAATCGACGAAGCGCACGTCGGGCGTGGCGGCGGGGACGCGGACGGCGACTGCGCCCGCAGCCGTGGCGCGAAGGACGGGGCGTGCGCCGGCGCCGAAGGCGCCGATCAACACCTCGCCGGAGGCGTTGATGAAGTTGGTGGTTGAGAAGGTGAACGTGTCCCCGCGCTTGAACAGGATCCGCCGGGCCCCGGCGGCGAGCGCACTGGAGACGGCGGCGTCGAACTTGGTGGCGGTGACGAGCGTGGCGCCGACCGGGGCACCGGAAAAGTCGGTGCCGGCCGAGACACAGGTTGTGGTGGAGGCGAAGGTTGAGTCCGGATCGTGGACGAGCACGTCGATCGTGCGGGTGGCGGTGTGCGTACCGTCGGTGGCGGTTAGCCGGACGGTGTAGGTGCCGGGGCGTTCGAAGACGTGGGCGGTGACGGCGCCGGTCGCGCGGTTCTTGCTGCTGGTGGCGGCGTTCACGCCCTCGGTCCAAGGGCCGCTGAGCGGATCGCCGAAATCCCAGCGGTATTCGAGATCGTGAAATGGCCGTGCGGTGGCCGTGGCGGTCGTACTGGTGGCGTCGAAAAAGACCGACAACGGTGCGACACCGGCGGTGCGGTGGGCGACGAGCGCGAGGCTGATCGGCGGCACATCTTCGGCGACGACGCGCCAGAACTGCCGTGTCGGATCGACCGCGCCCGCCGGACGCACGACGGAGGTGAGCTCGACGCCGGTGCCAGTGAAGTCGCCGGGCTCGGCGGTCCAAGTGGTCAGATCGGGCGAGGACTCGACGTGGTAGTGTTGGCCCGAGTCGCTCGGCCAGCGGAGCACGAGGGCGCCGCTTTCGCTCTGCAGAGTGGCGCTGAAAGGTGTCGCGGTCTGGGCCGAGGCGGCGCCGCAGAGCGAAGCGAGGAGGCAGGCGAGGGCTGCGGTACGGAGGAAGAAACGTGGAAAGTCCATGAGCGGATCGGAGCGGGAAGGCAAAGTTCAGGGAGTCACTGCGCCGATCGAGCGCGGGGTGGTGGCGTCGAGGGGCGTCTCAAAGAAGTCCGACCAGACCGGGACCGGAACGCCGGCGCCGAGGCCGTAGCAACCGGGCGCGAGTGCCCAGTCGGTAAGCGAGACGGTTGGGAAACCGACAAAGTTCGGTGTGGCCAATTTCGCCTGGGCATCGGTGGAGTTTCCCTCGAGCACCGTGCCGGTGCCCTGGTCGTAGACGACCATCGGGCCGGTGCCGAAGTTGGAGCCGGCGCGCGGGATATTGGGCGCGTACATGAAGTTGTTCATCACGACGGTATCGATGGGTAGGGCGCCGGTGTTGAGCACCGCGACGGCCATGAGCCCGCCGGTCGTGGATTCCGAGGAGATGGTGTTGTGTAGGATCCGATTGCGCGCCGGAATGGGCAGGCCGGCGGTGTTGTGCTGCCAGGCGATGAAGATGCCCCAGCCATAGCCGCCGCCGTTGAGATGGACGAGGTTGTTGCGCACCGTGACGTCGCAGGCGTTGAGCATCAGGCCGCTGCCGGAACCCGGACTGACGGTGATGACGTTGCGCTCGAAGACGACATCGGCGATCTGCTCGTTGCGCTCCTTGTTGGTGGGAACGATCGTCGCCACTACGGAGAGGTTCGTGGCCGAGGCACCGTCGAAGAGATTGTCGGCGATCTCGTGATAGCGGGCAACGTAGGTGGTCTGGTTCGGATCGCCGCGGAGCGTGAAGATGGACTTGCTGATGCCGCAGCGCCGCAGGGTGTTGTGGGCGATCGTACCGTGAGTGCCACCCTGATACCGGAGGCTGTACTCGCCGCCGTCGTTGTTGTCGAAGCGGCAACCAGCCACGAAGAAGTGGAACGCATCGCCAGCGAAGATGGGCATGTTGCCGGAGCCGCCGACGATGTTGAACGCTTCGCAGTCGACCACGGATGCGTGGTCCCCGGCGATGCTGGCGAGGTAGCCCAGATCGTGCGCGTAGATGCGCAGCGCGAGGAAGCTGCTGCCATTCGAGGTGATGGCACGGCACGGGTTCACGAGGGATTGGCCGTCGACTTCGAAGTCGACGAAGCGCACGTCGGAGGTGGCGGCCGGGACACGGACCGCAACCGCGCCTGCGGCCGTGGCGCGAAGGACAGGGCGCGCGCCTGCGCCGAAGGCGCCGATGAGTACCTCGCCGGTGGCGTTGATGAAGTTGGTGGTTGAGAACGTGAACGTGTCCCCGCGCTTGAAGAGGATCCGGCGGGCGCCGGCGGCGAGCGCGCTGGAGACGGCGGTATCGAACTTGGTGGCCGTGACAAGCGTGGCGCCGGCTGGAGCGCCGGCGAAGTCGGTGCCGGTCGAGACACAGGTTGTCGTGGTGGCGAAGGTCGTGTCCGGATCGTGGACGGTCACGTCGATCGTGCGGGTGGCGGTGTGCGTGCCGTCGGTGGCGGTCAGCCGGACGGTGTAGGTGCCGGGGCGTTCGAAGACGTGAGCGGTGACGGCGCCGGTCGCGCGGTTTTTGCTGCTGGTGGCGGCGTTGACGCCCTCGGTCCACGGGCCGCTGCGCGGATCACCGAAGTCCCAGCGGTATTCGAGATCATGAAAAGGGCGGGTGGTGGCCTCCGCGGTCGTGCCGACGGCGTCGAAGAAGACCGACAACGGCGCGACACCGGCGGTGCGGTGGGCGACGAGCGCGAGGCTGATTGGCGGCATATCGTCGGTGACGACGCGCCAGAACTGCCGTGCCGGATCAACCGCGCCTGAGGGGCGCACCGTGGAGGTGAGCTCGACGCCGGTTCCAGTGAAGTCGCCGGGCTCGGCGGTCCAGGTGGTCAGATCGGGCGAGGACTCGACGTGGTAGTGTTGGCCCGACTCGCTCGGCCAGTGGAGGACGAGGGCGCCTCCGGTGTCGGTCTGGAGAGTGGCCGCGAAGGGCGCCGCGGGCTGGGCCGAGGCGAGGTTGTAGGATAGGGCACAGAGGCCGGCGACGAGGACGGCGCGGCATAGGGAGCGCGGGAAGGTCATGGCGTTATGGGTTCGCACCGCGCGGGCTGCTGCGCGGAAAAGCGCGCCGAACAGAGGGCGAGTTTGCCTGAAGGCCGGCAAGAGCGGACCTGCTGAAAAATGGTAAAGGTGGAACTGCAGGCGCTGGCCGCGGTGCAGGGGGCTTGGCGCGAGGAAGCCAATGGAGTCGCCTTGCCCTTGGGATCGTCGGTTGCGCGCTGTTCGGGTGGGCCGCGGCTCGGATGGGCCCCCTCGGCCCGAGCGGAGCGCGAGGCGCGGGCAGTTCCTGGTGTTTGCGCCTCGCGCTAACGCTCCAGCGCGCCGATATCGGAGTGTTCGCCCCTGGGGCGGCCCAGCGCATCGACGGGAGTGGTTGCGCCGATGATCCTGTTTAGGAGCGGCGAATTGGCGGCGGGGACTCCGAAACTCCCGACCGGGGAGCTCAGGGATAGGTCGATGAGCGGGTCGCCCAAAGAATGGGTGGCCGTGAGCCCGCTGTCAGGCGACATAGAATACCAGAACGGAAGTCCGGCGTTGCCGCCACCTTCATCCACCGCGCTGCGGACAAAGTGATTGTTCAGGAACTCGTTCTTCCCCGGATTTCCTGGCAGCGAGTAGACCGGGTTCGCTCCGATCGTCCCTTCATAATCGATGTACTGGTAGAAGACGTTCCCGATGAAGGAGGCGTTCGCGAACGACAGCGGCGTACCGGTGGGATCATCGTAGACGGTGAAATTGGAACCAAGAAAGGAGCAGTTCCAGATGAGCAAATGATTCCAGGCCCCGTTCAACGTGCCGGCGTTGAGGACAGGCGGGCTGCCGGCGTATCCCGGGCGTCCCGGCGCGCGCATTTCGAGGAACAGGTTGATGAACGCATTGTTGTCGGCGGTGGAACCGATCTCCTCGCGCATGAACAGGCCCTGGTAGTGCAGGTTGGTTCCATAATAGCCGTAGATGATCCGGTTCTGAGGGCCCGGCCCCCAGGACTGGTACCCGTCCGCGTGCCAGTAGGTGGTGCCGGGGTCCACGTCTTCGACCACGGCGTTGATGATGCACATGGTGTTCACGAACGGATCGTTGCCAGTCCGTCGGATCGTTATATTACGGGCCAGCTTTGCGCGCGTGACGCCGTAATCGACATCGTAGATCTGTGAGTCGGTGAAATAGGAGGGGTAGGCGGTTTCGTCATTGCCACTCCGGACGGTGGGGTTGGAATTCGCCACCCAGCGTCCGGGTCCCTGAATGATGCAGTCGTCGATCCACAATACGGCCGGGTGTCCGGCCAGCCAATTCGAGGCCCCGGTCGATGGCAGCGTCAGGCCTTTGAAGCGCATGTAGCTCGTCGTGGTAAATGCCCAGGAGCTGGTGATGGCGGTGTATTCTCTGCGAGCCTCCGGATCTCGGGTGAGGGTGATCCATTCATGGTTCGTGGAAACCGGTCCGTTCTTCAGGGCGTAGCTTCCCTCGTAGAAGTAGAGCGTTGCTCCGTCCGCGGAGCCGCCGTTGAGGGCTTGCATCGCGGCGACCGCGGCCCCGGGCGTCAAAAACGGCAATGCTCGATTGTTGGCTCGGCCCGTGGTGTCGCTGCCGGTGGTGCTCACCCACGCCGCTGGCTCCGGCAGTTCCCCGGTCGCATCCACGACGAACGAGAGCGGCTCCAGGACTTTGGTGCCGCCATCCTTGCCGTGGACGGTGGCGGTGATGGTGAAACCTCCGCTCGAGGAGAAATCGTTCGCGTGCAAAGGGACCCAGTACTCATACACGTTGGTCTGCTCATTATGGGTCATCGACGAGGCCGAGGGTGGGGTTGTTCCGGAGTATCCCTGACCAGAAACAGTGAAGACGACGCGATCGATTCCAGCCTTCGAGAAGGCGACGACGCCGATATTGAGGACCTGGCCTTGGGCTATCCGCTGATTTGGGACGATGTCCCAGCGCGCGATCGGAGTTAGTGCGCTGGCGGACGCGCCGCCGACCACGCGCCAGAACTGACGGGTTGGGTCGACGGTGCCAGCGGGGCGCACGACGGAAGCCAACTCGCTGCCATCGCCGGCGAAGTGGCCGGGATCGGCGGTCCAAGCGACCAAGTCCGGCGACGATTCGATGTGATAGCTTTGCCCGGTCTGGCTGGGCCAGTGCAGCGAGAGAGCGCCGTCGCCATCACGCTGGAGCGAGGCGCTGAAGAGCGGAGGCGTCTGGGCGGGGGCAGGGCCGGCAAGGAGGACAAAGAGGCCGGCGCGGAGGTAGGTGCGGAGGGTGATGCTCGGGAAAGGCATGGCGATTGGGGGCTCGGCGTGCAGGAGACTCGCGCGGCGGAGCTGAGTTTAGGGGGAGGCTTCGAGCCGCCATTGGCAAGGCGCGCGGCGGCGAAAATCCGTAAAGGCGACGCAGCCAGGACCGCAGGGCGCCAGCCACTGGACGGCTGTGTGTCAGGCTAACGTAGGGAGCTGCCGGCAATGGTGGGCCGATGTGACCGGCGAGGGGCCCGACCTTCTGGTGAACCCGTTCTGATCAAGCGGGAGTAAAGAGGCTGCGCGGCGCTGGCGCGAGCCGTGCCGCTTGAGCTCGATCCGTGGTTACTCTGTCAAGAGTCGCGACCTGTCCCGTTCAGTCCGGCCCTATGGGTCATTCCGGCCCCGTTTTTCTAAAAGCTTTCGATAAGCATAGGCTGCAACGGCAAAAACGAAATCAAAGCAATACCACGCAAATATGCCAATAGTGATTCCGCAGGTCAGCGAAACGCCAAAGGAGAATTGCTTGTGAAAGAAACAACAGGCAAACCCGGGACTGCTGCAGCGACTAAAACCAATAAGATATACAGCAGAAACCGCCACGCCGTCTTTCACTCACTGGCCGACGAATTTTTCATTATTGTTAGAATCTCCGTCTCTGGTAACGTCTGCACAATGGCAGGCTTTTGCAGTGTCATACCCTGCGCTAAACCAGCCAACAAAAGGCAGCACCTTAGAGCCAACTCGGCCCCAGATTTTCACTCCGCCGCGCCCGACTGCTTTGAGAGATAGCCTGGCAGTTTGATTGCGAAGCGGCTTGAGGAGTTCCTTTCGATTCAAATAGCGCGCGGCGGCGCTTTGAGCGGTTGGTATACCAAACGGGCCAGGCCGGCCTTGGGGAATGGATGCAGCAAATTTCCTCGCAGCTGCGTTGATCGCTAAGAATTTCAGCGCGCCGCTTTGCGGCAGCCCTCTGAAGTATTCGCGAACAACTTCACTATCAAGAAGCATAATCTCCCCCTCTAATACACGAATAATTTCAACAATAGCTTTGTCGGTTAGGTCCAAGAAATAGCAGCGCACGAATGGCTTGGTTATCGCGAACTCAAGCACCCGATCGGTCAGAAAGGGACCATCATTCGGCTGTGAATGATTTTCGCGATTATTCCAATATATACCGAACTTAGGTCCGCTATCATCATAGCGGATCAGTCCAAATAGATCGAACCGATCAATCACATTATTCCCAACCATTCCGTACAAATTCTTCCCGCCCTCCTCCTTCATGGGATCTCTGGATAGCCAAAGGCTTATGGTCGTGGCGCCATGGTCATGCCTTGGGGCGAGTGCTCTGGCGTTTCGGGCCGTGAAGGGAAGGGGAGCGGTCGCAGCGCAACGCGGCGGGGCGAACGTTCGGGGGGAGGTGGCGTAGGTGCAGATTCCCGGCCTCGCGGTCTCAGGGATACTCGTGGTGCTATGGTCGTTGTCGCTTGAACCGGCCTCTGCGCTGAGGCGGCGGTGGCCGTGCGGAATCGTAGTCGTGAGGGGAGTGGGGCGGCCATCGTTGAATCGTAGCGGAGCGCGGTCAGCGGGGAGGATCACCGAAAGGGGTCCGTTCGTATCATAGGCGTAGGGTCGACTCATGATCCGGCGATACGGTCACCTTCCCGGCATCGGAGTAGGCCGGCGGTTGGGTTTGATCAAAGGGGGCGGACGGGACTGCAGGGCGGGTACGGAGTTTGTGGTGGTGACTCTGGTACTAGCCGAAGCGTGGTTACCCGCAAGGGTAGATCATGACGAAACAGGCATGGGTCCCGGTCTGGGTTCCTGATCGGACCGGGGGATCAGGGCGTGGTGTGGGGGGCGCGATGCGTGGGACCGGCGACGAGGAGATGGTCTCCGTACTGAGGGCGGCTTTGCACGGCGGCCGGCAAGCGCGGGCCGGCCATAATCGGTAGAGGTGCCTTCGCTTCCACTTCTTCCTTCACCTAGCGGAATTGCTGGCGGTTTCGGAGGGCGAGGACGGCGCGGAAGCCGCGCCGCTACGGGGAGTGAGGAAGGCGTGGAAGCCACGCCGCTACGGGGAGTGAGGAAGGCGTGGAAGCCACGCCGCTACGCGGAGTGGGGAACGGCGTGGAAGCCACGCCGCTACGGGGAGGCGGGGTTAGGGTGCGTACTCGTAGGCGCCGACGTCGATGGCCGAGCCGGCGGGGCGGGGCGACTCGTCGGCGTCGAGGGCGGGGGCAAGGTCGGCGCTACCCTGGTCGATGGCGGGGGAACCGGCGGCGAGACGATAGCTCGCAGGCGGTCGGGGCAACAAAGTATCCTGTGGGTGGCTTCGGAAGCACGAGATTGGAGTCGACCACGATGCGGTCGGCGGTGCTGGCCGCGGTGTTGAGGCGCGTGGTGAGGTTGTTGCGCACCACACAATCGGTGCTCGCGGTACCGGTCTTGTGGGCGGTCACCAGGATCCACGGGGTTTGCGCGTCGGTCGGATCGAGGTCGACCACCGTGTTGTTCACGATGCGGAAAGGCGGGCGCCGTAGAGGGAGATGCCGTGCCAGTGGTTCGTGACGACGAGGTTGTTCTCCACGATCCAGCCTTCAGTAAGGTGCCACGAAGCAGCCGATGCCCTGATCGAGCCGGCGAACGGGACGGCGGGCGATTCATAGGCGATGAAGATGTTGCCGCGAAGGACGATGTTGCGCACCACCCCGGTGCCGACGCCGCCGGCACCGACCGACCAGGATTGAAGCCGTCGGGGTGGTTGGTGTTCACGTTGCGCCGGTTCTTGACGAGGTTGTAGCCGAAGGATTCGTCGTCGCCGAGGCCGCTGCAGGCCGTCGCCGGAGAAGCCGTCGATCGTGTTGTATTCCGACCTGGGAACTGCGGCTGTCCATGCCGAGGGCGAAGTTGGTGTGGGCGGATGAGGCAGTGACGCACCCGGGTGCGGGCGGCGGATGAGGAGAGTCCATTGGCGGCCTTGGTGTCCCAACTGGAAGCCAGCGGCCAGACGGCTTCATTGGGCACGG